>JAXMOK010000007.1:0-140201 GCA_034669965.1 Balneolaceae bacterium
CCATTGTAAAATTTATATATATACTCTGTGAGCTCGACCCTACGCTTCCTCAATCTTCAAAAGAATATCAAGCTTATTTAAGCTCGCACAAACAATCTGTTTTATGCTTCAATATTTCAAAAAACAACTGTCTCAGAATTTCCGCGACAGATTCCAAAGATACGGCTCTTTGGATGCCGTTGTCAAGTGGAAAGTGAATTATTTTTTCATTTTCCATAAAAAAAGTGATGCCGGTTTGGCATCACCATTTTCAATAAGTCAATAAAGTATTACTCAGCAGCTTTTGCCGCATCTTCATTTTCTTCAGAAGCGTTATCTGCAGCCTCAGCCTTAGGTGCTTCAGTAGTAGTTGGTGCATTAGACTTACCCGCACGACGTGTACGCTTTTTCTTGGCAGTCTTTCCTTCCGGCTTAATGTCATTGAAATCTACTAATTCGATCATAGCCATATCAGCACCATCACCTTGTCGAAATCCGAGCTTAATTACTCTTGTATATCCGCCAGGACGATCTACACTTTGAGGACCAATCTCAGCGAATAATCGCTTTACAGCATCTTTGTGTTGTAAAGCTGCGAAAACCATTCTTCTGTTCAAAAGATTATCTTCCTTTGATCTCGTAATTAATGGCTCAATAAATCGACGCAATTCTTTTGCTTTTGCAACTGTAGTTACAATACGATTTGTATTATTTATTCTAGTTTTGTCCTTACTAGTAATAAGCCCAACTGCAAGAGCTCGCAGGGTTGCTTTTCTGTGAGCAGAAGTTCTACTTAGTTTTCTGCCTTTTACTTTATGGCGCATAACAAATTTCCTTCTTAGTCTAGATATTTAGATACGTCCATTCCGAACTGAAGATTCTTCTCTTCAATTACTTCAATCAATTCAGTAAGAGATTTCTTACCAAAGTTTCGGAATTTCAATAAGTCTTGTTCATCTCGTGCAACCAATTCGCCAATTGAATTAATATTGGCAGATTTCAAACAGTTGTAAGCACGAACACTCAAGTTAAGATCTTCGATACTGGTGCGCAGTAAATTAGCTACACGTTGTTTTTCAGCATCTACTTCTTCTTCTTCTTGAGTAAATGGTTCTTCAATTTTTTCAGTAATGAATTTCTCGATATGCTCTTTTAGAATCTTTCCGGCAAGTGTTAATGCTTCTTTAGCATTTACAGAACCGTCAGTTTCAACATCCATTACCAATTTCTCATAATCAGTACGTTGACCAACTCGAACATTCTCAACATTAAATTTTACTGACTTAATTGGAGTAAAAATTGCATCGATTGCAATTAAATTAATGTCTTCATCTTCAAAAGACATTTCCTCTGCAGGAACATAACCACGGCCACGCCCTACACGAAGTTCGATTTCCAATTCAGCATCATCAGCAAGATTAGCAATAACTAGGTCTGTGTTAAGCACATCGTACTCTGCAGTAGCTGCATCAATATCAGCTGCTGTAAGTGTTCCACCACCTTTTTTCGTGAGATGAATTACACCACCAGACTGCTCAATTTGCTTAAATCTTACTTGCTTAAAGTTAAGAATGATTTCGTAAACATCTTCCTTTACTCCGGTAATGCTCGAATACTCATGATCAACACCATTAATTTTGATTGCAGTGATTGCAATTCCTGGTAATGATGAAAGCAGAACTCGACGAAACGAATTACCGATGGTAACCCCAAAACCTCTTTCTAGTGGTTGAAGAACGAATGTACCAAAGCTATCGTCGTCTTTGACTACATCCAGACTTTCGGGCATTTGAATGCTATAATTACTCATAATAAAACGGTAAAACTTTAAAATTACTTAGAATAAAGCTCGATGATGAGCTGAACGTTAATGTTCTCAGGAATTTCTTCCATTGGAGGAACATATAGGAATTTCCCACTACGGGATTTAGCGTCAATTTCAACCCACTTATATTTGCTTCTTGGAGCAGAACTTAGGGAATCATCAACAACTTCTAAATTTCTTGACTTCGGACGAAGTGAAATCACATCACCCGGACGAATTACATACGAAGGAATGTTCACAGTTTGACCATTCACCGTAATATGTTTATGGCTTACAAGTTGACGTGCTTGACGTCTAGTCTTAGCAAAACCCAATCGAAAAACAGTATTATCTAATCTTGATTCAAGACTTTGCAATAAGTTCTCACCGGTTACACCATCGGCGGCGGTAGCTGCTTCATATAGATTACGAAATTGCTTTTCCAACAATCCATAAGTGTATTTTGCTTTTTGCTTCTCTTCGAGCTGGATAGCGTACTCAGATTTTCTCTGAAATCTTGAACGACCATGTTGTCCCGGACCGTAAGGCTTTCTTTCTAATGCTTTACTTGCACCAAAAATTGGCTCTTTGAAACGTCTAGCTTTCTTTTGTTTTGGGCCTCTGTATCTTGCCATTGTCTATAATATAACTGGTTAAACTCTTCTTCTTTTTGGTGGTCTGCATCCATTATGTGGAATTGGAGTACGATCAATAATCTGGGTAACTTCAAGACCAGCATTTGCCATTGCACGAACGGCTGCTTCACGACCAGAACCAGGACCTTTTACAAATACTTCCACTCTGCGTAAACCCATATCATGTGCAGTTTTTGATGCAGTTTCTGCACTCAATTGTGCAGCGTAAGGGGTATTTTTTCTTGAACCGCGAAATCCTTCTTTTCCAGCTGACGACCAAGACAACACGTTACCATTACCATCTGTAATGGTTACAATCACGTTGTTGAATGTTGCTTTTACAAAAGCCATTCCGTTAGGGTCGCTAACCTGATTTTTCTTCTTTCTCTTAGCTGCCGCTTTTGGTTGTTTCTTTGCCATTTTAATTCAAATAAGATTATTTAACTGCTTTCTTTTTGCCGGCCACAGTACGCTTTTTACCTTTACGAGTACGCGCATTTGTTTGCGTGCGCTGCCCTCTTACTGGTAAACCTTTTCTATGACGAACTCCACGGTAACTTCCAATTTCAATCAAACGACGAATATTTCCGTTTACTTCGCTACGAAGAGCGCCTTCAACTTTATATTCTTCTTCTATAAAATTACGGATTGCACTTACTTGTTCCTCAGTCCAGTCAACCACTTTGATGCTCTCATCAATTTCAAGAGAACTTAAAATGTGGGCAGACTGAGTACGTCCGATTCCGTGAATATAGGTAAGACCGATAAGGCCTCTTTTTTGTTTAGGTAAATCAATTCCTGCTATACGTGCCATATATATGTATGCTTATCCCTGACGTTGTTTATGACGTGGGTTCTTTTTGTTGATAACGTAAAGACGTCCTTTCCGACGAACAATTTTATCGTCCGAACTACGCTTTTTTACAGAAGATCTAGTTTTCATCTTGATTGAAGTTATTTATAGCGATAAGTAATTCTACCTTTTGTCAAATCATACGGCGACATTTCAACTGCTACTCGATCACCTGGTAAAATTTTGATGTAATACATACGCATCTTACCAGATACATGAGCTAAGATTTCATGTCCGTTATCGAGCTCTACTCTGAACTGTGCGTTCGGTAAAGCTTCTAAGATTTCTCCGTCTTGTTTAATAGGCTCTTGTTTAGCCATATAGAATTACGTTATCAGGATTTTTTGATAGCTCAGCAATATAATCAAAAGTACTTAAAATGTCAGCCTCTCCTTCACGAATTACAATATCGTGTTCAAAGTGTGCTGAGTACTTATTATCTGCTGTTATAATTGTCCAGCCATCATTAAGTGTTTTAACTTTCCACGTCCCCATATTTATCATGGGTTCGATTGCTAAGGTCATTCCGGAACGTAAACGTTCACCGCGACCTCTTTTACCATAATTTGGCACGCTTGGATCCTCGTGCAATGATCGACCTAATCCGTGGCCTACCAAATCTCGAACTACGCCAAATCCCTCTGCTTCACAATGAGATTGTACTGCGTATCCAATATCACCAATCCGTTTACCGTGTTTTGCTTCTTCAATCCCTTTGTAAAGGGATGCAAGCGTTGTTTTCAAAAGATGCCATGTTTCATCATCACATTCACCAACGGCAAATGTATACGCATGATCACCAAAGTAGCCATCAAGCTCTACTCCGCAATCGATCGAAACAATGTCACCTTCTTTTAACACACGTTTACCAGGAATACCGTGAACAACTTCTTCATTTACAGAAATACAAAGTGTTCCAGGAAACGGATTATCTGCCGAACCGTACCCTTTAAAAGCAGGTCTGGCATTATGTTTCTTTATAAAATCTTCAGCAATTACATCTAATTTTCCGGTTTCAATGCCGGGCTCAATATATTTGCTCACTTCAGCAAGAGTGTGTGAAACCAATTGTGCACTTGCACGCATCTTTTCTATTTCACGCTCACTCTTCAGGTAAATCATATCAGGCTCTTCTTCGCCCTTTGATTTTTCCTGTTTTCATGAATCCATCATAATGTCTCATCATCAAGTGGCTTTCAATTTGTTGTAGGGTATCTAAAGCAACCCCAACAATAATCAACAAACTAGTTCCGCCATAAAAAAGTGCAAATCCAGGTGTTACCCCAAAATTGATCACAATAGCAGGCAGAATAGCCACGAAGGATAGAAACAACGATCCAGGAAGTGTGATTTTAGTTAAAATATTGTCAATGAACTCTACGGTTGCTTTACCCGGACGTACACCAGGAATAAAGCCACCTTGTCTTTTCATAGTATCAGCCATTTCCTTAGGGTTAATGGCGATAGCTGTGTAGAAAAATGTGAAGAACACACAGATGAAAAAGAATACTATGGAATATAGTAAACCAGAGTAATCTACCGACCAAGCGGTTAACATCTGAATTGTTTCGTTTTCTGGGAAGAACGAACCAACTGTGCTCGGAATAAACATAATTGATTGAGCAAAGATAATTGGCATTACACCAGCAGCATTTACACGCAATGGTAAGTACTGAGTTGTGCCGCCATAAACTTTACGTCCAACCACGCGCTTTGCATATTGTACAGGAATCTTTCGTGTTCCCTGAGTTAACAATACCACAGCGGCTATAATTAATACCAACACTGCAATCTCTATTAATACAATAATCGCATTACTTTTGGTTGTAACTTCATTTATCAAATTGGCCGGTAACACCGCAATAATACCAATCATGATAATTAATGATATACCGTTACCAATACCTCTATCTGTAATTCGTTCACCTAACCACATAACAAATGTGGTTCCGGCAGTAAGTACGATTACCGAGGTAATTGTAAAAGCCAATTGATTAACAACAATGGCTTGTGGCGCAGTTGCAATCAAGTTAATCGAGAACGCAATCGCTTGCAGCGCTGTAATACCTACGGTTCCATAACGGGTGAGTCGAGTAATTTTACGTCGCCCTTCTTCACCTTCTCGCTGTAATTTCTGAAAATAAGGAACAACAGCTCCCATCAACTGAATAATAATTGACGCAGTAATGTAAGGCATGATACCAAGTGCAAATACACCTGCACGTGAAAAGGCACCACCTACAAACATATCAAACAAACCTAAAAGGCTGTTTGAAGCACCCGATGTGATATCAAGCAATGCACTTGCATCAACACCCGGTAAAGTAATGTAGCTACCTACTCGATAAACCATCAAGATTCCTATTGTATAGAAAATCCTGTTCTTCAGGTCTTCGATTTTGAAGATGTTCCGGAAATTTTCGATCAGACTCATTCGCTGCGAGAACTGTTAGATGATTATTTGATAATAGTTAATGTACCGCCTGCTTTCTCGATCTTGTCTGCAGCAGATTTGCTTGCAGCATGTGCTTCAAGCTCAATTTTAGTGTCAAATTCGCCACTACCTAATACTTTAACCAATTGGTTTTTCTTAACTAAACCAGCATCAACCAAATCGTTGATTGTAATTGTTGATTCAAGTTTACCAGCTTCAATATAGTTGGCAATCTTTTCTAGATTAACCGGACGATATTCCACTCTGTTTGGATTTGTGAATCCGAACTTAGGTACACGACGTTGTAATGGCATCTGACCACCTTCGAACCATGGGCGTCTTGAGTATCCTGAACGAGATTTCGCACCATTCATACCTCTACCTGATTCTTGTCCTTTACCAGAACCTTCACCACGTCCAACACGTTTGGTATTTTTCTTATTTGGAGCCGGAGCTTTTAGGTTACTTAATTTCATTATTCAATACGTTAGAGGGATTAACCTTCAAAAACTTTATTTAATGGTACACCGCGACGCTGAGCAACTTCAACAGGATCGGTTAGTTCTTTAAGAGCTTGGAAAGCCGCTTTAACCATGTTATGTGGGTTAGAAGAACCTTGTGATTTTGAAAGGATGTTGTGTACACCCGCAACATCTAACAAATTCTTAACAGCGCCACCAGCAATTACACCAGTACCTTCAGATGCAGGGCGAAGTAATACTTTACCAGCACCAGCTTTGCCAACTACCGGATGGTAAATACTCTTAGTTTTGGTCAAAGGGATGCGGATAAGATTTTTCTTAGCGTTATCGAAGCCTTTTTGGATAGCATCAGATACTTCGTTTGCTTTTCCAAGGCCGTGGCCAACAACACCATTACCATCACCTACAACAACAATAGCATTAAAGCTGAACCGGCGACCACCCTTTACTACTTTAGCTACACGATTTACGTGTACCAGCTTTTCCTCAAGATTAAGGTTGGCTGCAGGTATAGATTGTTTTCTTCTTACTTTAGGCATTTGCTACTCAACTTTAATTTAAAACTGCAATCCGCCATCTCTGGCGCCTTCTGCAGCTGCTTTTACAATTCCGTGATAGTTATAACCACTACGATCGAAAACGGCTTTTGTAATACCTTTGTCGATGGCAGTTTTTGCTAACTCAGAACCAGCTTCTTTAGCTGATTCCACTCCAGTTTTTCCTTTTACTGATGCCAAAGTAACACCGGCAGCATCATCGATTAACTGAAGATACGTGTACTTGTTACTTTTGTACACGGCAAGTCGTGGACGTTCTGCGTTTCCAATAATGGTTGAACGAATACGTCGTCTGATCTTATTTCTGCGTTCTGTTTTCGCTTGATTCTTATTCATGATCCTACAAATTATTTAGCTGCAGATTTACCGGCTTTTCGTCTGATCTGTTCGCCTTCATATCGAATACCTTTACCTTTGTATGGCTCTGGTTTTCTAAACGAGCGAATTTTTGCAGCTACTTGTCCAACTAATTCTTTGTCAATTCCTGAAATTACAACAATTGGATTTTTCTTTGTCTTTGTATCAACTTCGATAGTAATCCCTTGAGGTGCTACAAAGAAAATTGGGTGCGAATAACCTAAGTTAAGTTCAAGTACATCGCCATTAATAGCTGCACGAAAACCCACACCAATAATCTCAAGCTTCTTAGTGTACCCTTCGGTAACACCGATCACCATATTGTTGATCAAAGCACGATACAATCCGTGCAGTGCACGATCTTGTTTAATTTCAGAGTTTCTTTTTACAAGAATCTCACCTTCACCTTTTTCTACCGATAGATTTGGGTGAATCTGTAGTGTACTTGTTCCCTTGTCACCTTTTACAGTAATTACATTATCTGCATCGATACTAAAATCGACTTTATCTGTAAGAGGTACTGGTAATTTTCCGATACGAGACATAGTTAAAACTCTTTTTTAATATACAGTGCACAGAACTTCGCCACCCACATTCAACTTACGGGCTTCCTTATCTGTCATTACACCTTTTGAGGTCGAAAGTATCACAACACCTAGTCCATTTTGAGAACGAGGTACTTCAGCAGATCCAGCGTACGAACGCAAGCCTGGCTTTGATACTCGGTTAATATTTTTGATTACAGGAAGGCCGTACGAATCGTATTTTAAGAACATACGAATCATGCCTTGCTTCCCATCTTGAATGTCGATGTATTTAGAGATGTATCCTTTATCAACAAGGATTTTAGCCATCGCACGCTTCAATTTAGAAGCAGGTACATCAACTTTTCTATGCCCTGCAGTTTGGGCATTTCTAATACGTGTTAAAAAATCTGCTATTGGGTCGTTCATACTTTTTTACCAGCTTGCTTTTCTTACGCCAGGGATTTTACCATCCAATGCTAATTCACGGAATTTGATACGAGAAACGCCATACTTACCAATGTAACCTCGGCTACGACCGGTAATGCTACATCTGTTACGAACCCGAGTGGGGCTAGCGTTTCTTGGCAATTTTTGTAGCGCTTCGTAGTCACCAGCTTCTTTAAGAGCGGCGCGTTTTTCAGCGTACTTTTCTACCGTTGCTTTTCTTTTCTCGTTACGTGCTATCCAGGATTTCTTAGCCATGTGTAATAAATCTTAATTTCTTCTTTTGAATGGCATGCCGAAGTGCTTTAGTAAAGCTAAAGCTTCTTCGTCAGTTTGAGCAGAAGTCACAAAAGTGATGTCCATACCGTGCATCTTTGTAACCTTATCGGTATCAATTTCAGGGAAAATTGTGTGCTCTTTAACACCCATAGTATAATTACCACGGCCATCAAAGCTCTTGTCAGGTATTCCTTGAAAATCTCTGGTTCTTGGTAGAGCCAGGTTGATAAATCGATCTAAGAATTCAAACATAATTCTACCACGTAAGGTAACTTTACAGCCAATTGGCATACCGTCACGTAATTTGAAGTTAGATATCGATTTTTTAGCCTTAGTTGTAACAGGTTGTTGACCAGTGATTAGTGCTACATTTTGTACCACAGTATCAAGAGCTTTTTTGTCTTGAATTGCCTCACCAACTCCAACGTTGATTACAATTTTATCAAGCTTTGGGATTTCCATTACATTAGAGTAATCGAATTCCTCTTTAAGCTTTCCAGCTATTTCTTCTTTATATATAGTGTGTAGTCTTGCTTCTGCCATTGGTTATCACACCTTACTTATCAATAATTTCGCCACTGGCCTTAGAATAGCGTGCCCATCGGGTTTTACCATTCTCTTCGATCTTCTTTCGGCCAATTCGGGTTGGTTCGTTTGTTGATGGGTCAACTAACATCACATTAGAAATGTGAATTGGAGCTTCTTTATGAACTCGCCCACCTTGTTGGTTTTCTTGAGAGGGTTTTTCGTGATGTGTACGAATGTTAACCCCTTCAACCAATACTCTTTCATCGTTAGGAAATACCATCAACACACGAGATTGGTATCCCTTCTCACGCGATGTTTGACCTTTCGAGCTAGTTATAGCTTTTGTAAGGGCAACAGTATCGCCTTTCTTTATATTTAATTTGTTTTGTTTATTGAACCTGCGTGGCATAACTCAATTCCTATTAAAGTACTTCAGGCGCCAGTGATACAATCTTCATATAGCTCTTTTCGCGGAGCTCACGGGCAACCGGCCCGAAAATACGTGTACCTACTGGTTCTCTGTCTTTATTAATTACTACCGCAGCATTTTCATCAAACCGGATATAAGATCCGTCACGTCTGCGATATTCTTTCTTTGTGCGAACAATCACCGCTTTAACAACATCACCTTTCTTCACATTACCACCAGGTATGGCAGCTTTTACTGAAGCGGAGATTATATCACCTACACGCGCATATCTTCTTCTGGAGTCACCCAGAACTTTAATACACATGATTCTTTTGGCGCCGCTGTTATCGGCTGTATTTAAAACTGTTTGTGTTTGTACCATCGTATTATCCTAAACCTATTATTTAGCTCGTTCTACGATTTCTACTAGACGCCACGACTTTCTCTTTGAAAGTGGACGTGTAGACATGATTCTAACAATGTCGCCTTCACGAGCGTCATTCGTTTCATCATGCGCCATATATTTTGTTGTCTTGGTGATGAATTTCCCATATATAGGGTGTTTCACCTGACGATCTACCGCAACAGAAATACTCTTTTCCATTTTCACGCTCACCACGCGGCCAGTTCGCTCACGGCGGGTAGCTCTTTCTACGTTTTGTGCTTTTTCTGACATAATTATGCTTTCTCTGCGCTTAATTTCTCGTTTAACACTGTTTTCAATCGAGCTATTTCGCGACGATGTGTTTTCATTCTTGCCGGATTTTCTAATTGCCCGGTTACAGACTTAGTAAAACGCATGTTCTGTAGCGCCGACTCTTCATCTTTAAGTCTGGCTTCAAGTTCTGCTGTACTTAGATCTCTTAATTCGTGTGCTTTCATATCCTAATCTTATCCGTTTAAATCGCGGCGAGCCACAAATTTAGTTTTGATTGGAAGTTTGTGTGCTGCACGTCTCATTGCCTCACGCGCCTGTGCTTCTGTTACACCAGCAATTTCAAACAAAATTCTACCTGGTTTAACAACTGCAACCCAATGATCTAAAGCACCTTTACCTTTACCCATACGAGTTTCAGCAGGCTTAGAAGTCATAGGACGATCCGGAAAAATTCGGATAAAAGTTTGGCCTTCACGTTGTAATGAACGTGAAATTGCAATACGGCAAGCTTCAATTTGTCGAGAGGTAATAAACTTAGGCTCTAATGCTTTTAATGCGAAATCACCAAAGTTAATTAAATGGCCGCGCTGGGCATTCCCTTTTAACTTATCGCGATGTACTCGACGTCGCTTAACTCTTTTTGGTTCTAACATGGTATCCTAAAAAATTATTTTTTCTGGTTGTTAGCCCGGTTGCGGTTTCTGTTGTTGTTGTTGCGGCGACGTGGACGACGATCTTTCTTGTCTCCTCTTCTGCCACGAGAATCAGCTTCTTGCTTGGTTTGTGCACCAGGTGATAAATCTACATCACCGATTATCTCGCCTTTAAAAATCCATACGCTCACACCAATTGAACCATATATGGTATTTGATGTAGAAGTTGCGTAATCAATATCAGCACGTATTGTGTGCAACGGAATCTGACCTTCTTTGTACTGTTCGGTACGCGCCATTTCTGCACCACCTAAACGGCCTGCACATCTTACTTTAATTCCTTTGGCTCCCATTCGCATTGCTGATGCAATCGAAGTTTTCATTGCTCTTCGGAAAGATACACGTGCTTGAAGTTGTTGAGCAATGTTTTGCGCAACTAAGCTGGCATCCAATTCTGGGCGCTTAATTTCACTTACATTTATCTGTACTTCTTTATTCGTGATTTTCTTCAATTCCTCACGTAGAAGCTCGATTTGCTCACCACCTTTACCGATAATTACTCCCGGACGGCTTGTTCTAAGCGTAAGAAGAATTCTCTTCGGTGTTCTTTCAATAATTACACTCGACAACCCACCGTTGCGTAAACGTGTTTGTAGGTATTCGCGAAGTTTAGTGTCTTCAAGTACTAAGTTAGGCTGGTTATCTTCAGAGTACCAGTTTGAATCCCAACCGCGAATAATCCCTAATCTAAAACCAATTGGATGTGTTTTTTGTCCCAAGGTATTGCCTCGTTTATTCGTTTACTAATTCTTCTTCGCGCTTTGCTACCACTACAGTGATATGGCAAGAACGCTTATTAATTCGGTGCGCACGACCTTGTGGTGCCGGCTGGATACGCTTTAACGTAACGCCTTCATCCACGAAGATTGTTTTGATAATTAAGTCGTCATTATCAAAGCGCTCTTCCTGAAATTTATCACGAAGGTTTGCTGCTGCAGACTTAATTACTTTAGCTACATCACCAGCCGAACCCTTGTTTGTGAACTCAAGTCGCTTTAATGCTTTACTTACCTGAGATCCACGTACCGCATCAGCTACCAAACGAACTTTGCGGGGAGCTCTTCTCAAATGTCTTTGTATGGCGCGAGCCTCAAATACTGGAGTATCCATCTATTACTCTACCTTATTTAGCTTTTTTCATTGGGTGGCCACGGAAAGTACGCGTTGGCGCAAACTCACCTAATTTGTGACCTACCATGTTCTCAGTAATAAATACCGGAATAAATTGCTTTCCATTATGTACAGCTATTGTTAAACCGATAAAATCTGGTGTAATCAATGAGCTTCTGGACCATGTTTTAATCACTTTTTTACTACCGCCTTCTTGAGCAGCATCAACTTTACGTTGAAGTTTGTAATGAATAAAAGGCCCTTTTTTTAATGAGCGTGGCATACTTTAATTACTTATTTCTTAGCGTTTCTTCTTCTGATGATGTACTTGTTAGACAGTTTCTTACGAGAACGTGTCTTTTTACCTTTTGCCATCTGGCCCCAAGGCGAACGAGGGTGCCCACCAGAAGACTTACCTTCACCACCACCCATTGGGTGATCTACCGGGTTCATTGCAACACCACGTGTTTGAGGGCGACGACCTAACCAACGGCTACGTCCCGCTTTACCAATAGTGGTGTTCATGTGATCCGGGTTACTGGTAGAACCAACTGTTGCCATACAAGTGCCGAGAATTAATCTCACCTCACCTGAAGGAAGCTTCACACTTACGTATTTATCTTGCTTACCTAACAACTGAGCGCCTGTACCTGCACTACGGCAGATAATAGCACCTTTGCCCGGCTTCAATTCAATTGCATGAATAAAAGTACCCGGTGGCATGTTTCTAAGTTGCAGTGCATTACCTAAATCCGGAGATACTTTCTCTCCTGAAATAATAGTATCGCCAACTTTTAGCTTGTTAGGAGCAATAATGTATCTTTTCTCACCATCAGCATATGCTAACAATGCGATACGTGCAGTTCTATTCGGATCGTATTCGATCGTTTTAACAACTGCCGGTATATCAAATTTATCGCGTTTGAAGTCGATAATTCTGTAACGACGTTTGTGTCCACCACCTCTATGTCGAGAAGTTTTTCGACCGTGATGATTACGTCCACCAGATTTGTGTAAACCTACAGTAAGTGATTTCTCCGGAGTATTTGTTGTAACATCATCAAATACCGGTGCGATTCTATGTCGCGTTCCTGGAGTTGTTGGTTTTAATTTTCTTGTAGCCATTGATCTCTAATCCTAAATTTCGCTGAAGAAATCTATTTCGCCTTCTTTCAAGGTTATGATTGCTTTTTTCCAGGTTGTGGTTCTTCCCGCCTGAAAGCCGCTTTTTGTGTGTCTGCCTTTTGGTTTAGAAGGCATAATCAGCGTATTAACTTTTGCAACTTTAACACCTGGGTAGTGCGCCTCTACAGCAGCTCTAATCTCTGGTTTTGTTGCAGTTTTAGTTACTTCAAAAGTGAATTTATTTTCTACTTCCTGAAGACGGCTTAATTTCTCAGTAATCACTGGTCTAATTAAAATGCTCATGCTTCAACCTCCGCAGTTTTTGGAGTAAGTGTATTTTCTAATACTTCAACTGCACCTTCTTGTATCAACACAACATCAGCGTGCATGATTTGGTAAGTATTTGGCTTATTTGCCTCAACTACATACACATTATGAAGATTACGAGCCGATTTGAAAATATTCTTATCAGTTTCTTTAGTTAGCAAGAGTACTTTTTTATCAGAAAGCTCTAAAGCTGCAAGCATATCTATTACTTGCTTTGTTTTAGGTGCTTCAAAAGTAAAATCGCTTAACACGGTAATAGCTTCTTCAGTTGCTTTAAGCGACAGAGCTGATTTACGAGCCAGTTGTACAACTTTTTTGTTAAGCTTGAAACTATAATCACGTGGTTGAGGACCGAATACAGTACCACCTTTTCTTAATAACGGGGACTTGATATCACCACGACGGGCATTACCGGTACCTTTCTGGCGGTATAACTTTTTTGTACTACCTGTAATTTCTGAACGACCTTTAGTTTTGGCAGTTCCTTGTCGTTTGTTTGCTAAATGACGGCGAACATCTTCGTATAAAGCAGTTTCGTTAGGCTCGATAGCAAAGATACTATCGTTTAGCTCAACACTAGAACCACTTTTCGAACCGTCTATTTTAAATACATCTAATTTCATTTCGCTTATCCTTCACTGCTTTTGTTAAGGATTTCTACATAGCCACCATTTGGGCCAGGAATACTTCCTGTTAGCAGTATCACGCTCGACTCAGGTAAAATTTTCGCAATACTCAAGTTCTTCACTTTTACTCGAGTGTTACCATATTGCCCGGCCATACGCATTCCTTTAAATACACGCGCAGGATCAGAAGCACCACCAATAGAACCAGGAGCTCTAAGTCGGTTATGCTGACCGTGAGTTTCATCACCGACACCACTAAAATTGTGACGCTTAATTACACCGGCAAATCCACGACCTTTTGAAGTACCGGCAACATCAACAATGTCACCTACACTAAAAACGTCTTCGATAGTGAGTTCATCACCAGCCTCAAGGCCTTCAGGAATATAATTTCTGAATTCCATGATTACTGCTTTTGCTTCAGAACCAGCCTTGTCTAAATGACCTTTAACTGATTTTGAGATATTCTTTTCTTTTCGGTCAAAACTAGCAAGCTGAACAGCATTGTAGCCATCCGTTTCTTCTGTTTTGATTTGGGTTATAACAGCGGTTGGTACTTCAACAACTGTCACAGGAATACTGCGACCGATTTCGTCAAAGACACTTGTCATCCCAACTTTTTTTCCAACCAATCCACGCATTGTGTTCTTGATCCTACTCGTTAAACTTTAATTTCTACATCAACGCCGGAAGGTAATTCCAGCTTCATTAATGCATCTACTGTTTGTGAACCTGTTGAAAGAATATCGATCAATCGCTTATGCGCACGGTATTCGAACTGCTCGCGAGACTTTTTGTCTACGAACACAGATTTGTTAACAGTAATTATGCTTTTTCTGGTTGGTAATGGAATCGGTCCCGAAACCACTGCCCCAGTAGACTTTACAGTCTGAATGATCTTCTCAGCTGATTTGTCGATCAAATTATGATCGTATGACTTCAACTTGATTCTGATTTTTTGTTGTGTTGCCACGGATCAGAACTCCTTAATCTAAAATTTTAGTTACCACACCGGCACCTACGGTACGTCCACCCTCGCGGATCGCAAAACGCAGGCCTTCTTCCATCGCTACTGGCTGGATCAATTCAACGCTCAACTTCACGTTGTCGCCCGGCATCACCATCTCTACACCACTCGGAAGCTCACACGCTCCGGTTACATCCGTGGTACGGAAATAGAATTGTGGACGGTAGCCTTTGAAGAATGGAGTGTGTCGTCCACCTTCATCTTTGCTCAGTACGTATACCTCGCACTCAAATCCTTTGTGCGGATTGATCGAGCCTGGCTTACAAAGTACCATTCCACGCTGAATGTCTTCTTTGGCAATACCACGAAGCAGAATACCTGCATTATCGCCCGCCTGACCTTGATCTAACAAGCGACGGAACATCTCGATACCCGTTACTACACTCTTCATCGGATCTTCTACGATCCCTACAATCTCAACTTCTTCGTTGATCTTGATCACACCACGCTCGATACGACCCGTAGCTACAGTTCCACGACCTGTGATTGAGAATACATCCTCAACCGGCATTAGGAACGGCTTGTCTACATCACGCTCTGGCGTAGGAATCGTCTCATCAACAGCTGCAATCAGCTCAATTACTTTTTGCTCCCACTGCTCTTCGCCGTTAAGGGCGCCTAGGGCAGAACCCTGGATCACAGGAATTTCATCGCCGTCGAACTCGTAGCTAGAAAGTAGCTCACGCACTTCAAGCTCAACCAGCTCAAGCAACTCTTCGTCGTCCACAAGGTCAACCTTGTTCATGAACACTACTACCTGAGGCACACCAACCTGACGCGCTAGCAAGATATGCTCACGAGTTTGTGGCATAGGACCATCGGTAGCTGCTACTACTAAGATAGCACCATCCATTTGCGCCGCACCCGTCACCATGTTCTTCACATAATCGGCGTGACCAGGACAGTCAACGTGCGCGTAGTGACGCACTTCTGATTCGTACTCTACGTGCGCCGTTGCGATGGTAATACCACGCTCGCGCTCTTCCGGAGCATTATCAATTTGATCAAACGCTTGCGCAACTCCACCCCAGGTCTTCGCCATAACAGTGGTGATCGCTGCCGTTAATGTAGTCTTACCGTGATCTACGTGACCAATGGTGCCCACATTCACGTGGGGCTTGGTGCGTTGAAAGGTCTCTTTTGCCATTGTGTACTTAGTTTATCGTTAAAATTTCTAATTAAGCTTGGCTCTCAATTATTTCTTGAGCAAGCTTGTCAGGTACCTGTGTATACTCTTCAAATTCCATTGAGTATACCGCACGACCTTGTGTTAATGAACGAAGATCGGTTGAGTAGCCAAACATTTCACTTAGAGGAACATTTGCTTTAACTACAGAGCCATTAGGATCTGTGTTCATACTTTGAATGATTCCACGTCGTGAATTAAGGTCACCAATAACATCTCCCATATACTCTTCCGGAGTAGTAACCTCTACTTTCATCACCGGCTCTAATAATACCGGCTTTGCTTTTTTAGCTGAGTTTCTAAAACCCTGCTTTGCAGCTAATTCGAATGATAGTTGATCCGAATCCACATCGTGATAAGAACCATCAAACAAGCGAACTCCAACATTTTCTACAGAGTAGCTGGCTTGAATACCATTTCCTAATGCCGCTTTAAAACCTTTTTCGATTGAAGGAATAAATTCGCGAGGGATGTTACCACCAACAATCTCGTTGATAAACATGAATCCTTCATCGCGATTGATTCGATCTTGCTTTCCTTCGTAGTTATCGAAGTAGCTCATTGGAGCAATTTCAAACTGAATATCAGCGAATTTACCACGACCACCAGTCTGTTTCTTGTAAGTTTCACGGTGAGTAACGTTACCAGAAATAGTTTCACGGTAAGATACTTGTGGCGCACCTACATTTGCTTCCACTTTGAATTCTCGCTTCAAACGATCTACAATAATCTCTAAGTGAAGTTCACCCATACCAGCAATAGTAGTCTGACCAGTTTCTTCGTCAGTACTTACTTTGAAAGTTGGGTCCTCTTCAGCAAGCTTCTGCAAACCTGTTGAAAGCTTCTCGCTGTCCGCCTTTGTTTTTGGCTCTACTGCCAATTTAATAACAGGCTCAGGGAAAGTGATTTGCTCAAGAATTACCGGATTATCAAGATCACAAAAAGTGTCACCGGTATGAACCGTTTTAACACCTACAACCGCAACAATATCACCAGCTTGTGCTTTATCTAAATCTTTTTTGTCGTTGGCGTGCATTTCCAACAATCTACCGATACGCTCTTTCTTTCCGGTTGAACTGTTAAGAACATACGATCCTTTTTCCAACGTACCTGAGTAAACTCTAGTGAACGTCAACTTACCAACGTAAGGGTCAGTCATGATCTTGAATGCAAGCGCAGAAAACGGAGCTGAAGGATCAGCCTCACGAGTAACCTCGCCGTCTGTTTTAGGATCAATACCTTTAACAGCGTCAACATCAAGCGGACTAGGCATGAAATCTAATACACGATCCAACATTGCCTGAACACCCTTATTCTTAAGAGCAGTACCAGCCATTACCGGAGTAATATCTTTAGCAATAGTTGCTTTACGGATGGCAGCAACGATCTCTTCAGCTGAAATCTCTTCTTCCATCAAGTATTTTTCCATTAGAGACTCATCATGATCTGCGATAGCCTCTAACATTTGAATACGGTAGTTCGCAACATCGTCTACCATATCTTCAGGAATGTCGATAACTTCGTACTTAGCACCTAGCGATTCTTCGTCCCAAACGATCGCCTCCATAGTGATAAGATCAACTACTCCTTTAAAATTCTCTTCGCTACCGATCGGAATCTGAATTGGAATTGGATTCGCGTTAAGCTTTTCATCCAATTGGCCAACTACATTATAAAAGTCAGCACCGGTACGATCCATTTTGTTTACAAAGGCCATACACGGCACTTTATATTTGGTAGCCTGGCGCCAAACTGTCTCAGATTGTGGCTGAACAGCACCTACTGAACAAAGCACGAATACCGCACCATCTAACACACGTAGTGAACGCTCCACCTCTACTGTAAAATCAACGTGACCTGGAGTATCAATAATATTGATACGGTGATCTTTCCAGATACAATGAGTAGCCGCCGAAGTAATAGTAATACCTCGCTCTTGCTCTTGCTCCATCCAATCCATAGTAGCTGCACCATCGTGCACTTCACCAATACGATGACTACGTCCGGTATAAAAAAGGATACGCTCAGTAACCGTTGTTTTACCGGCATCAATGTGCGCCATAATCCCGATGTTTCGGGTTTTCCGCATCATTGCTAATACTTTTGGATCTGTTGCTGTTGTTACGTCAGACATTTCTTAATGAATATTTTTAAAATCTAAAATGAGCAAATGCTTTATTAGCCTCAGCCATACGATGCGTCTCATCCTTTTTACGAACCGCGCCACCTTCATTTTTGGAGGCATCAATAAGTTCGCGGGATAAACGCAATGACATTGACTTGTCGTTTCTTGAACGCGCGGCTTTTATCAACCAACGCATTCCTAATGCAGTACCGCGCTCTTGACGAACTTCAACCGGTACCTGATAGGTTGCCCCACCAACACGACGAGACTTCACCTCAACTACCGGAGTAGAATTCTGAAGTGCCGCTCGAAATATTTCGAGACCGGTTTCGCCTGTTCTTTCTTCAATAAGCTCAAATGCTTGATATACAATTTTACGGGCAACGTTTTTCTTGCCGTCTCGCATCAGGTTGTTTACAAAACGAGTGATCAATTTATCCTCAAATATCGGATCTGGTTGTACGTCTCGTTTTTCTGCTTTTCTTCTACGCATACTCGATTACTCTTAAATCGTTTGGGTTACCCTTTTGGTCGTTTTGTTCCGTACAAGCTACGGCTTTGAGTACGACCCTCTACACCAGCTGTATCCAGTGTTCCACGGATAATGTGGTATCTCACACCAGGCAAATCTTTTACTCGCCCGCCGCGGATCAGCACAATACTGTGCTCCTGAAGGTTGTGACCTTCACCCGGGATATAAGCGGTAACTTCAATACCGTTGGTTAAGCGCACACGCGCTACTTTACGAAGTGCCGAGTTCGGCTTTTTAGGTGTAGTTGTATAAACACGAGTACAAACGCCACGCTTTTGTGGGCAACTTTGCATTGCCGGAGCTGTGGTTTTGCGTACCTTGCTTTTTCTACCTTTTCTAATAAGTTGTTGTATCGTTGGCACAGTTCAAATGTTTGGTTATTGCCATCAAATCGAGAGCTTGCTAATATAGCGATATTCTGAGTTTTTAATCAAAATAAATCTTCACAAATATTCTGAAAAAGTGATACCCTACCCAAATCATACCGCAAAGCTACATTATTGGTCTACAAAACTAAATATAATTAGTATAAAGTGATATATCAGCATGTCATCTGATTTAGTTAAACTTCCTCAATTAAGTGCCAAACGACTAGAAGCACTTCAAAGTGCCGGCGTCTACACGCCTACTGATTTGTTGTATTTATTTCCCCGTAGATATCTAGATCGCTCGAACATTCAACGAGTACAACATTTGGCGGGATCAGGTGAAGAAGTTACCGTTTCAGGACACATTGTTAGAATCGATGAAGTTGGATTTGGAAAGAAGAAACGATTAGAAGTTTCGCTTAGTGATGGAACCGGCGTTATAAAAGGTGTTTGGTTTAAAGGGGCTTCGTATTTAAAACGACAATTTAAAAAAGGCGCAGTTCTCGCTTTTTTTGGGCAAGCTAAACGATATGGGAAAACAATCTCTATGGCCCATCCTGAAATAAGTTCGATTTCTGATGATGGTGACCTCGAAGCTTTTTCAAAGATCATACCTATATACCCAGCTAATAAAGAATTCAGCAAGGCAAGAATTACTTCCTCCCTCATTCAACAGTGGGTAATGCATTTATTAAACCAAACCGAGATTACAGAATTCCTACCAACATATATATTGAATGATCTGAATTTACCTGAAAGATGGTTGGCTCTTAAAAACATTCATAATCCAGATACACATCAAGTACACAAACGAGCTTTAGAACGTTTTAAGTTTGAAGAGCTTTTTCTTTTTGAGCTTAGTATGTGCAAAATAAAACATAAGGTTGTTGCACGTGATACAGGTCGGGTGTTTGGCAACTTAAAACCGTTTACATCTACCTTTTTCAACAAACTGCTACCTTTTGAATTAACTGAAGGTCAGAAATCGGCGTTATCTGATATCAAAAGAGACGTTCGTTCTGGCAAACAGATGAATCGATTACTACAGGGTGATGTTGGCGCAGGGAAAACGATCGTAGCAATCGGGGCAATGTTAATGGCGCTCGATAACGGTTGCCAGGCTGCATTAGCAGCGCCAACCGAAATCCTGGCTGAACAACATTATCATACATTAACCGATCACTTGGCTGAGTTAGACATCAATATACGATTGCTCGTTGGTGGACAAAAAACGGCGTTACGGCGAGACATTTTAACTGATATAGAAGGTGGGAATTGCCAGATTGTAGTTGGAACCCATGCGTTGTTCCAAGAAACGGTGAAGTTTCATAATCTAGGTTTGGCTGTAATCGATGAACAACATCGCTTTGGGGTAAAGCAACGTGCAGATTTGCTTAGCAAAGGAAATCACCCACATCTTTTGGTGATGAGTGCAACTCCAATCCCTAGATCGCTGGCCATGACGGTTTATGCTGATCTGGATGTATCCATAATTTCCGGATTACCTAAAGGACGCAAACCCGTTGAGACCGCTATCCGTGGCGAAAGAAAACGGGACGACATCTATCGATTTGTTGAACAGGAATTAGCTGATGGCGGACAGGTCTATATTATATACCCGTTAGTGGAAGAATCGGAAGCGCTGGATTTAAAGGATGCAACAGCGGGATTCGAAAAAGTGAAAGCACGATTTCCGAATTACATGGTTGGGTTAATTCATGGCCGAATGGATTCATCCACCAAAGAAGAAACCATGCAAGCGTTCAAGAACAACGAAATTCAGATTTTGGTAAGCACAACCGTTATCGAAGTGGGAGTAGATGTACCCAATGCTTCCATTATGATCATTGAACATGCAGAACGATTTGGGCTTTCACAGCTCCATCAACTCCGTGGGCGTATAGGTCGTGGTACTCGGCAAAGTTATTGCATCTTGCTGCCGGATGTAAAAGTGAGTAGATCGGGGAGTTATCGCCTTAAAACTATGGAGGAAACCAGTGATGGATTCAGAATAGCCGAAGCAGATCTTAAACTTCGAGGTCCCGGTGATTTTTTAGGCACCAAACAAAGCGGTTTACCCGATTTTAAAGTCGCGGATATTGTAGAAGATCAATTATTGTTGATGAAAGCGAAATCCGCCGCAGAACAGATCATACATGCAGATCCTGATTTAAATGAAAAAGATTACGATAGTTTAAAAACAGTATTTCTTCCGTACTTTATAGAACGGCAAAAATTCTATGGAATGGCATAGCTTTCTATGTTATATTAAAAAGCGCTAATATTTGGGGTATTAGCATCTCTACTGTTTATTTATACTATGTACAATAAATAGGATTTTAGGACGAGTGTATCAATTAAAATAATAGCTTAAGGCGTGGCAAAAGTATCAGAAGACAAACGACGTTGCTTTAAATGCAATTCGGCAGAAAACGAAACTCGAATTATCGGCGGATATATTGTTGAACTTGTAGAAATTGAATACAAGGGTACGGCGAAATTAGCTTGCCAAGGGTGTAAACGAAAAATACAAACCGAGCAAAAATATAAACGAGATGAATCCAAAAAAGGATTTCTATCTAAACTAAGTTTTAAGAAATAAACATTCAATTCTAGCTTGTTGTCCTTTTAATCTCTAAGTAGTGCTTAGGTGAATGACCATATTTCTTTTTGAATGCATTTGAAAAATACGAAAGGTTAGAAAAGCCAACTGCATAAGAAGCTTCAGAAATTGATAGCCCATCCTTTTGAATCAATTCTAAAGCCTCTTCAAACCGATATTGCAGAATGGTCGAATTGATCGATTCCTCACTTACATTTCGCCACTTTCTGTACAGAGTTGGACTACTCATTGATAATGCATTAGCAATCATATCAACGTTAAGTTCGGGATTACCTAAATGCCGTTTAATTATCTCAATTACCTGCATTTCAAGTTCTGATAATTGATCTGAAACTATTCCCGATAACTCCATCAAAGCTTTTTCTCGACGCAACAACACATTTATTTGTGTAATCAACAGGCTGTTTTCAAATGGTTTTGGCAGATAGATATCAGCGCCGGCGTTTAACCCATATTCAATTTCGGCCACACTATCTTTTGCACTTATAAATATCACAGGAATAGTTGCATACCGATCTAAACTCCTGATTTTTTTTACCATCTCGTAGCCATCTATTTCTGGCATCATGATATCGGATACAATAATATCCGGCTTAAAATCATCCAGTCTTTTAAGTGCTTCAAGGCCATTTTCAGCAGCATTTATTTCAAATATCTCAGATATAACTGATTGCAAGTACATCCTCATGTCGTCATTGTCTTCCACTAACAATACATTGGCTCGTTTGCCCGTATTCGATATGCTCAAATTAGATTGATATTTTGCGATCGGCTTTGCTAGTTCTTCTTTATCAGTTTCAATATTTGTTTTGTTTAGTACATCAACTTTGTGAAGCTCTTTCTTCAACGCAATTCGAAATGTAGTTCCAGTCGAACTAGAATCAACATGTATTGAACCGTTCATCAAATCAATCAAACCTTTTACCATGGCAAGGCCAATACCAGTCCCCTCTACTTTAGACAAACTCGACTCACCCTGATAATAGCTGTCAAAAATAAATGGCAGGTCTCTTTTTTTGATCCCTTCTCCAGTATCGCAAAAGTCGCAAAAATAGGACTGTTTATCTTCACTAAACCGAATGGTTATCGCACCATTTTTGGGTGTAAATTTGAGTGCATTTCCTACCAAATTAGTACAAATATGTCCCCAAGCATGTTTATCTAAATTTAAGCAACGATGATTTAACGAATCGGAATTAATGTGAATCCGAATCTTTTTTTGTTCTAGTCGATGTTCAAACTGAGCTATTATTGAATGTGTGTAGTTAACTAAATCAATGGGCTCCGGATCTAATTCTAGTTCACCGGCATTTAATTTCGATATATCCAATAATTGCCCAACCAAATCTTTTAGCCGAACCGCGTTTCTATGGATTAAATCTAGGTTTTGATTTTTCTTATCTACCGAATTTATATCACCACTAATCATTTCGTTTAATGGGCTGAGAATTAAGCTTAGCGGAGTACGTAATTCGTGAGTAATTTTTGTAAAAAACTGAGTCTTTGATTCATCTAATTTCTTAATCTGAATCAATGCCTCTTCTGTTCTTTTTTTCTCTTCGGTGAGCTCTTTGGTACGATCGTTTACAATTTTATTAAGATGCTTTTCCCTTATTTGAGCCTGCACCAACAACAATTTATATCCACCTACAAATAATAGAATGATTGTTATTCCGATTAACAGTATAAATGCCTTTGTCTCATAAAATTTTGGCTCAATAATTATAGTTAATGACGAAGTTGTCACCTCTCTGCTATCAGAAAATTGTGCTTCAACAATTAATTGAAGATTACCAGCCGGTAAATTTGTAAGTCGTGCTAAGCGTTCAACCCCGGCAAGTTGCCAAGCATCAACCACGCCTGGCACTTTATATCTAAACGTTAATTTATTTGGTTGGCTAAACGTCGGGACTGTAAACTTCACCTGTAAATCTCTGGCTGATTTTGGGAGCATTACAGTAAATTCACTATCCGTCATAATGCTTGTATCATTAAAAGTGACCCATTCGAAAACAGGTTTTTTTACTACTGATTTTACATCGATATGCCACTCTGGCTTTGTGTAAATCAACCCTGATTGATTAGGAAATAACAACTTACCATCTGCAGTAAGTATACCGGCGTTCTGTGTTCCTCCATTACCTTCGATATTTTTTAACCCATTTGATTTATCAAAGATATAAATCGGTAAAAAAGTAATTATTTCATCAGCATAGTTATTAAGATCATTTTCAGCAATTCTCATAATTCCTTTATTCGAATTAATCCAAAAGAAGCCAAAATCATCTCTAATCATCCGGTGCAAAGAATTATCTATTAAACCATTTGTGGTAGTAATGTTTTTGATTGATTCTATATCACCGAGTTCATTTAGCACTACCCGATTTAAGCCCTGATCTTCGGTTACGACCCATAATGTATCTTTTGATGAAAACCATACATCTCGAATTGTGTTACTACTTAAGCCTTGTGCTTCATTTATATATCTAACCGAACTATTCGCACCTATTATTGCTACACCTTTGTTATGTGAACCGGCTAATAATTCTTGAGAAGAATAATATTTTAGAAAATTGATCCCATCAACTAAATCACCATTCTCATCTCTAAACTCAACAAATCTTCCATCTTGTTTAACGAATAATTGCCGACCTGTTCCTATGTAATAATTATCATTGTCATCAAAATAAATAACATCAATAAGGTCGCTTACATCACTCATCGATTCATCCAAAACCCATTTATTTCCCTCTAAACGATATAAAAAGAAACTTCCTGCATATTTCTCGGAATTTGCAGCAATACTCCTCACATACAAAAATGGTTCCTCATCAGAAGTTGTAGCCCAATGTTTGATCTCAGAATTCGATATGCTAAATAAGCCATTTTCAAAACTTGTAACCCAAAGTTCTCCCCCTCTTTCTGCCAAACCATAAACATTTGACATGCCACTTATAATTTCATCATCTAAAGTGATAATACGTTGCTCAACTAATTGATAAACACCATCACCGTTTGTTGGAACCCATACACTTCCCTCAGTATCCTTTATTATCTGATTGATGTTCATTGAAGCTTTTAACACAGAATTATCTTCAACAAAAAGCTCATCATTTAATACATATATATTATTGAAATCCCCTTCGTCCCAAGTGTAATTCACATGATATTCTTCCATTTCTGATGAGTATTCGGTCAATCCGAAAGTATTAGTGCCTCTGTCAAAAGTTATGTACCCAATCGATGAATTAATCAGTAGTTCGGTTTGATCCAATTCAATCATATCGCGAAACTCAACGCCTGAAAATTGTGGATCATCAAATAAATGCTGTTCAAAGCTCGACTCAATTTCCAACAATTTCCCGTCATTAGTCAGAATCCATAAATGACCATCAGAGGTAGTGTATTGATCAAATATTGTAGATTCATCGATCTTTAAGTCCGTTGAACTAATCAGCTTTTTCAACTTTCTATTATCAACTGAATATGCTCCCTCATTTATAAAAAACAGTAAACTGTTTTCACTTAAAACAAAGCTATTGTCGATAAATTTTTGGGTTTCTTTAAAAGGAAATTGTTCAAAACTAAATGACCCATTTTGTACATAAAAACCTTGGTTTGTAGTTAGTAAAACAGATTCACTATTCAACTTTTCGATTTTAAGCACTTCAAGATCTTGATAAGCTTGAATATCTTGAAATCTCTTAATTTCGTTTTTATCCAGCTGATATAAGTGGTTCTCAATGTCTCGAAACCAGAGTTCATTATTCGCGCCAGAACCAACCCAATTAAATCTGTTACTTTTTAAAACAGGATACTTTGTAGTATTAAATACTTCGAAGTTCTGACCATCAAATTTCACCAATCCATCATTTGTAGCAAAATAGATAAAGCCATCTGAATGTTGCACCATTCTATTGATGGAATTTATTGGTAAACCGTCATCAACAGTAAATTGCCTCACAGTAAACTTACCTTGAAGATCATCCCAACTAAATGGAATAACATTGTCTTGAAATGCGAAAAGAGAAGTGGCAAAAAAAGCCAAAACGCATATTAACAACCCTTTTTTAAGCCTCATTTACGCACATTTGATAGAATTTGACAATCTTTTGATAGGATAGTGTAACAAAAGATTAAAATCCATTTTCTACTTTAATAACAGAATTTATAAGTCCGATATCATTATCTAGCTTGTATAACTCTCTGGTATTTAACAATACCTTGGCTTTCTCGGGGGGATCTTTTAGGGGAAAATGAACGACCAAACATTGTTTCTGTCTATTGGGCTTTTAGCTGCGCACAAGCTTCAACAGCCCCGCACTGATACTGCGGCAGATTCTTTTAATAAATCTACGATATAAAAAAAGCCGAAAGTGTTACTTTCGGCTTTTTTATTGAAAAGATATTACGCGTTTGTTTTCTTTTTCTCTTCGCGTTTACGCTCGTTATGATCTAAGAATTTCTTACGGATTCTTAAACTTTGTGGCGTTACCTCCAACAATTCGTCGTTGGCAATAAATTCAATACACTCTTCAAGACTCATTTTCTTCGCCTGAGAGATTTTTACGCTATCCGCTGTTTGGGTGGCACGGTGATTGGTAAGGTTCTTCTTCTTCGCTACGTTTACGACCATATCGTCGGTTCGATTATTTAATCCAACAACCATACCCGTGTAAACAGGATCGCCCGGTTCAACGTAAAACTGTCCACGATCTTGAATTCCTTCCAACGCATAACCGGTTACATCACCTTTCTCTAAAGCGATAAGAGCTCCTCTACTTCGTCCCGGTATTTCACCTGCAAAAGGCTCGTAACCATCAAATTGCTGGTGCATGATTCCTGTTCCGCGTGTTTCGGTAAGCATCTCGCCTCTGAAACCAATCAATCCTCGAGATGGTACACGAAATTCAATACGGTTATTTTCTCCTTCCTGGCTCATTCCCTGCATAATACCTTTCCGTTTCTGCAGGTTATCAATCACTTTGTTACTGTAATCTGTATGAACGTCAACCACAACTTCTTCCACAGGCTCATGGATTATTCCATCTAGTTCTTGCATCAAAACTTCCGGTCGCGAAACTGCAAATTCAAAGCCTTCACGGCGCATTGTTTCGATCAAAATAGCCATTTGAAGCTCTCCACGTCCTGAAACCTTGAATACATCCGGGCTTTCGGTTTGCTCCACTTTCATAGCTACGTTAGTTCGAACTTCACGCATCAAACGATCTTTGATCATATTCGATGTCACGTACTTCCCTTCCAATCCTGCAAATGGCGAGTTATTCACTCGGAAATACATCGCAATGGTCGGCTTGTCTAAATCAACATACTCAAGAGGTGTCATGTCGGAAACTGCCGTAAGGGTGTCACCGATATTTACCGAATCATATCCGGCAATGGCCACGATATCGCCAGCAAAAGCTTCTTCAACAGGTGTACGACTTAAACCGTCGAAGGTGAATAGTTTTGTGGCGCGGCCTTTCATTTTACTCGATCCATCACCACCAATTAACGCCACTTCTTGGTTTAATTTTACCGAACCTTGCTCGATTCGTCCAACCGCAATACGGCCTACATAGTCGTTCCAATCAATAGAACTAACCAACATTTTAAATTCTTTATCGATGGGTTGATTTGGCGACGATACGTGCTCAACAATCTTATCCATCAATGGTGCGAGGCTTTCGCCTTCATCTTCCAGATCAGTTTTCGCGATACCATCTCGGGCTATTGCGTATAACACCGGGAAATCAAGCTGATCGTTGGTTGCATCCAACATCACAAACAGATCAAAAATTTCGTCTAGCACTGCATCGGGACGAGCATCGCCACGGTCAATTTTATTGATTACAACAATCGGTTTGTAGCCTAAAGAAAGCGACTTACGAAGTACAAATTTTGTTTGAGGAAGCGGACCTTCAGCAGCATCCACTAAAAGAATAACGCCATTCACCATTTTAAGGATACGTTCCACTTCGCCACCGAAATCGGCGTGACCCGGAGTATCCACGATATTAACCTTGGTGCCTTTCCAATTAATGGCCGTGTTTTTAGAGCTGATTGTGATGCCGCGTTCTTTCTCAAGATCGCCGGAATCCATCACGCGCTCCTCCACTTCTTGATTCTCTCTAAAGGTTCCGCTCTGTTTAAGTATTTGATCAACAAGGGTAGTTTTCCCGTGATCTACGTGAGCGATGATTGCTATATTTCTTAGCTCTTGGTGCATGTAACTTTGTAGTAATTGAAAAATTTGGAAGCCTTAAAGATACGACTATTAACTACAAAGTATGATTATTAAATACTTAAAATTTTAAGCTCTCAGAAATCAACTTTTTGATCTCTATTTATCTTGCGGCATATTCAATTATCTATCAATTGAGCGTTGTCATCGGGGGATATTTCTCCTTCCATGGCTTTGGAATATGTTGCCGTAAATTGAGCTCCGAACAGAACAATCAAGCAAGAAAAAAATATCCAAACAAGTAAAACAACAAGAGAGCCGGCGGCCCCATATACATTACCGAGCGAGCTATTTCCTAAATAAAAGCCTATCAAAAATTTACCCGCTACAAAAAATGACGTAGTAAATAACGCGCCCCCAAACACATTTTTCCACCTCGTTTCAGCATCCGGTATCACTTTAAATAAGCAAGAAAAAACCAACGCCGTTAATACAAACGAAATAATGGTATTAGTAATAGAAATGATAGAAAAGTTGGATGCTTGAAAAAAGTCAAGTGCTAGCTCATTAAATATGTTGATGGTGGCTTCAATTAAGAGCGAAACAAGCATTAAAAAACCTATGCTACTTGCCATTGCCAACGAAAGCGCTCTGTTTTTAAAGAACATAAACACATTTTTATCAGGTTTGGCTTTTACCCCCCACACTCTATTTATACCATCCTGAAGAGATACAAAAACCGTTGTTGCGCTTATTATTATCATAAAAATACCAAGCAATCTAGCCCAATTTGAAGAAGCGCTTTCATTAGCGTTTTCAAGAACTTTATCTATAGCGGATGCACTTTCAGTGCCAAACAACTGCTCAAACTGATTGATTAGATTTTGACGAACAACATCATCTTCATATAGTAGACCGGAGATGGAAGTAGATATAATGAGAATTGCCGGCAATGAGAAAATCACATAGAATGCCACTGAAGAGCTAAAATTCATGGCTTCTTTAAGTTTGAATTCCTTAAAAGTAGTAACTAGAGCGTTTTTGTATTTTTTAAATCTGATATAATTAACCGCAATTAGTTTTAAAAATTTACCTTAGTTCAGTATAAGAACATTCAGAAATTAATTAACTCATTTCTTTATGAAAGTAGTTCAAAAAGAATGCAAGATAATGGCAAAACCAAGAGGTTTTCACCTGATAACCCAAGAGATTTTAGAGCAGATTCCAGAACTGAGCGCAGTAAAATCTGGAGTAGCTCATATTTTCATTAAGCATACAAGTGCATCACTTACCATAAATGAGAACGCCGATCCTACCGTTCGCCAAGATTTTGAGACTTTTTTTAATCGAGCGGTTCCTGAGGATGTCAGTCTGTACAAACATGTGTATGAAGGTCCCGATGATATGACTTCTCACATCAAAAGTTCGCTGTTAGGATCTTCAGTTACAATTCCCGTTTCTGATGGTCGTTTCAATCTTGGAACGTGGCAAGGCATTTATCTTTGTGAACATAGAAATAGGGGCAGTGCCAGAAAAATAGTTGTTACAATAATTGGAGCATAAAATGGCCTATAAATCGCTTAAACTATGGTTCGATGAAGACCTTGCCACACTGCTAGCGGGTAAAATTCATGTAATTCAGACTGACTTCCCAAACAATGACTTCATCGAATATATTTCCCAGCAGATACCTGAACTTGAACTCAAAGATCGGGTTGAGGTAATTGCCGATGGGCTATTTCATTTTCTGAATAAAGACTATCAACAAGCCCTTCCTGTTTTACTGGAAATACTTGGACCGGAAAATAAAGAAGAAACCGGAATGTTTACCAATTACTATTGGGTGATGCCCATCGCCAAGTTTGTGGAAAAATATGGACTTGACTATCCGAAGTTATCCTATCCCGCATTGGAAGAAATCACCAAAAGAAACACCAGTGAATATGCCATACGTCCGTTTATCTTCAAGCATCAAGAACAAACCATGCAGCAAATGAATCTTTGGGCGCAATCGGAGAATTTTCATGTTCGGCGTTTAGCCTCAGAAGGCGGGCGACCAAGATTGCCTTGGGCTACTAAACTGGATATTTTTATCGTGGATCCTACTCCTTTGCTGCCGATCCTGAGAAGCTTGAATACTGACGCTTCAAAATATGTACAAAAATCGGTTGCCAATTGCTTAAACGACATCCTCAAAGACAATAAAGCGATAGCTCAACAAGAACTTGAATGCTGGCTACCGGTTGAAAGTGCATCCACAAAATGGATTATCAAACATGCCCTTAGAAACGAGTTGAAAAGAGAAGATCCGTGGGCGATATCGATGGTGAATCAAATCTATTCGGAATAAAAAAGCTCCGACGAAGAGCATCGGAGCATGATTATATAAACCCCCGACACATTGCATCGAGGGTTTCGATATAGTTTAAAGTTTAATTATCAACTCTAGATTCTTCCGCTACTTTCTTGATAACAGAGGCCGCCCACTCTTTTCCACCCAGCCCGAAAGCTAAGCCAAGAGCAAGACATACTGCACCAAAAAGTAATAAGAATGCATTTGTAACTAATTCTTCGCCAATACTTAATTGAGTAAGTGAAAGAGAAATCACAAATAAAATGATGGCATATTTAGCAATTGCTCCAATGGCGTTGGCATTTGCAACCCCAACATTAGCTAGGTAAGTTGAAACCACTTGAGCAATAAACCCGGCAAGAAATATCCCAAAAATTAGAGCCAAAACTGCTACAATTACATTAGGGATGTAGAGTATGATTTGGTTGAATAGCTCTGAAGCAACTCCTAGGCCTAAAGCATCTAATCCGGCCAAGATTACAATTAACATGATAAGCCAATAGATAATGCCGCCAAGTATATCGATCGCGGTTTTATCGCTGCCTCCATCTCGCAAAAACTGATCTATTTTTGCTTTCTCAGTTACAACATCAAGCTTTATGAGTTTCAACAACTTGATTGCAGCCGTTTTTACCAGCTTCGCAATAATCCACCCCACGATTAGGATCAAAAGCGCACCGATCAAACTCGGTAAGAAATCGGCCAATTTATTGAAAAAGGTTTCGTAAGCCTCAATCAAAACCGAAGTGATTTTATCAATCATACATCCTCCATAATTAGGTTAGTTATGGGTATGTAATCAATTGTGGCACTAACTCAAAGTGTTGAAGTTATTTACCTGAATTCAAACATCACTTAAATAAAAAAACCCTCACACTTAACAAGCATGAGGGTTCAACTTTACATTGACTTTGTTAACTACCAACTTCTAGCAAACTCATTCGAAAACATTGTTTTCGATAGTTGAGCCTGCACAACGAAGCTTTAGCGTAGTTGTGCGGAGAGGGAGGGATTCGAACCCTCGTTACCTGTTTCCAGGTAAACTCCCTTAGCAGGGGAGCGCTTTCAGCCACTCAGCCACCTCTCCCAAAGGGCACCAAATATACGGTACTGAACATGCCCGATCAACGCCTGAGTATCAGAAAAAACAATTAATCGTCAAGAACGTAAATTTGAGCCAGATTACGCCCTTCTTGTGCATAATCGAGGCCATAACCGAGTACAAATTTATTCGGAATCTCAAATCCTACGTAATCGATTTGAACTTCATGCACGGTCGCATCTTTCTTATGGAGCAAAGTAACTACTTTAACACTTGCTGGAGAATAAGATTTCATACGTGCTATCATATATTTCATCGAAAGACCTGTATCTACAATATCTTCGATCAATATCACATGGCGATCTTTCAGCTTAGCATCAATATGCTTCAGCTCGGTTACATTTCCTGAAGATACTTTTTCATCCCCGTAACTCGAGAGTTTCATAAAATCAACTTCGCATGGTATCGATACGTTGCGCATCAAATCTGCAAGAAAAATATACGAGCCATTTAAAATTCCGATAAAAATAGGGCGTTTACCTTCGTACTCTTTATCAATTTGCTGCCCCATTAGTGAGAGCCTTGCATCGATCTGTTCTTTGCTAATAAAAACTTTAAAAGTCTCCCCTTTACACTCTACCTGTTCCGGTAAATACAAACTCATAATTCTATAATTTTTCGATACTAAAGTACCGCGTGGTTAACTCGGTTTCCTTATTGGTTTCGGCAATATTACCGACCTGACCATTGCTAAGTGGCTCCGGATATAAAATAGCACAAATAGTACCACCTGAATCGCATAATATCAACGAATCTTGGCGGTTTGCACTTTTTATTTTACGATTGGTTAAATGATCTGAAATCTTTTGAGTCCCAGACATTCCTAATGGTTTAAAAGCATCGCCCGATATCCATTTTCTGCATTCGAGTGGCCATTGCAACGAATTTGCATCAACATATAAGCCCGATTTAGGTTGAGTTTCGGTGATCGAGAAATTCCAAGACTGAAATTGAACACCTACTTCAGCTTCTTTAAATGCTATAAATTTTGACTCAAATGTAGCTGCTTCCTGCTTTATCGTAAGTTTATCTCGGTCTTTAATAACTTTGATTCCGGATTCAAGCTCAACAAATTTTCCAGTTTCTGCCTCGTACAAAACCACTAATTGTTCAATCTGTCCTTTAGATAGATTGACCTTGAAATAGAGTTCGACGTATTGCTTTAATAGAGTTGCTTTAAGTTGATCGGAATAATCGGCAATCGCTTTAACATCAATTCCATGTTCATCGGCACAGATTTTTAATATCTCATTGATAGATTCTTCAAAAACAGATGCCGATTCTGCAACCTTAGCTAAATTCTCTTTCCATCCAGGAATAAATTCATCAAAAGTAGAAAACACATCATTTCTGATGGCATTTCGGGCATAATTACTTTCTAGGTTTGATGCATCTGTGCGATAAGGAATATGCTCGGCTTCACAATATTCTAAAATCTCCTGTTTTGAAAATTCTAGAAGAGGTCGCCAGATTTTTCGATTATCATCCCACTCTTCCATTCCTTTTAATTTTGGCAACCCACTGCCACGAAGCAACTTAAAAAGAATCGTTTCTAATTGATCATCATAATGATGTGCCACTGCAATGGCATCAGCGTTATATACTTTTCTAAGTTCTTCAAAAATCGAATAGCGTTGTTCCCTTGCCCATTCCTGAAAATTGCCTGAATCATTTTTCTTATCAGGTTTAATCGAACAGCATTCAAAGCTCCACATGGCGCTAATTTGTTCAACGAGCTCCTGATCGGCGTCACTCTCTTCATCTCTTTGTCCATAATTTACGTGAACCACCAATCCGTCAATGTCTAATTTGTGCAAAGCATACAGCATTGCCATAGAGTCGGCGCCACCACTTACTCCAATTATTAGGAAAGGGGGTGCTTGAAATCTTTTTTGCAGCTCTTTTTTAAGATGTGATAGAATCGAATCGGACTCTGACTTGTTCATATGAAAAAGTATTCACTTCAAGCTCCTTATTCAACACTACTAAGTGCCCCTTTTCATTAATCCCTAAAAGCTTGAATTCCCCTTCCAATTCTTGCCCTTCTATTTCTAATCGTATCCATTTCCCGTAACCAATTAACTTTTTATTGATTCGCTTTATTAGTTCTGAATTTTGGGAGCTCCATAATCGATAAAAATATTCGATTCTTGTGAGTAAACTGGCTAGCACCAATTCTCTTTGGTGAGTGTTCTCATCAAGCAATGAAAAAGAAGTTGCTATATTTTCTAATTCATGTTCAAAAGTTCGCTGATTGATATTTATCCCAATTCCAATCACCAAGCGTTCTAGTTTATCGCCTTTAAAAACGGTTTCTGTGAGCAAACCACTTACTTTTTTCCCTCTAACAAGCACATCATTTGGCCATTTTAGCCAAGCAGTTTCCTGTAGGTTTTCGTAAATATATTCGCATACAGCTAGTGCACAGGCAAGTGTAAGAATACTAAGCCGATCTCCCTTTTGAGGCTCAAAGATAATCGAAAAGGTAAGATTTTTTCCCGGTTCTGCATCCCAAGTTCGTTGATGCTGCCCTTTCCCGGCAGTTTGATGATCCGTTAAAATCAATGAGCCATGCAGTGAAGACTCGTCTGCCATGCGTTTAGCATGATTATTGGTAGAACTAAGCTCCGGAAAATAAAAAAGCTCTCTACCTAACCAGGAAGTTGAGAGCTCTTTTTTAAATAGATTGTGATCAAACAAGATTGTTATTTGCCTACTACAACCACCGAATCTTCGGTACCAAATTCGTTGGGCACGTAATCGTCGGCTTCGTAATCATTTTCCCAAACTTCACCGTCGATTAAATACTTGAATTTATATTCGTTTTCAGGCTTTAAGCGTACTTCGGCTTGGTAAACGTCTTTTTTCTTTTTCAATTTTAGGGATTCAAAATCCCAATCGTTAAAATCGCCGGCTAAGGCAACTTCATTATTCACAATTTCTGATGGTACAGAAAAAGTTACTTTACATACAGTTCTCTTTGGAGTGAATTTCTTAGTAAGCATCGCAATAAGATGTTTTGTTAACTTATGAATATCAAAAATACTTACTTTTTTCAGTGAATTACAATTTATACCGAAATCAAATTGCCAATACAATATGATTAACTAATTTAATTAGTTAATTTATTGTATTTTATTTAATTATTTAATTATGGAACCGTTTCCTGCATTAATGCCATTAACTCAAGCAAAAAAGAAACTTACTTATTAAGCATAAGAATAGTCAGGAAAAAGCGCTTTGAATTCTGCTTTAACTTCTTCTGCAGATGAACTCATAAGTATTTTCTGCGCGAGTAATCGAAATTTATCGAGTGTGTGAGACCGTAAATGCTGCTTGATTCGTGGTATCGAGTGGGTAGACATACTTAAATCGGTAACTCCCATTCCAATTAATGCGGATGCACCAATAATATCGCCGGCTAATTCGCCACATACAGCAACCGGCACATTATTATTATTACCGGCATAAATAGTTTGATGTATCAGCTGCCAAACAGCAGGATGATTATGCTGGTAAAGCTCACAAATGCGTTCGTTACCCCGATCAACAGCAAGTGTATACTGAGTTAAATCGTTGGTGCCAATACTGAAAAAATCAACTTCCTTGGCAAACTGAGTTGCAAGCAGAGCCACACTTGGCACTTCAACCATAACCCCAACTCGAATATGATTATCGAATGGAATTTTTTGATCCTGAAGCTCTTGCATCATTTCATTTAATACTCTCTTTACCTCAACAACCTCTTGTACGTTTGTGATCATCGGCACAAGAATTTGAATGCGCCCTTTGTATTTACCTGAAACTTTTAATACCGACCGCAATTGGTTTTCTAAAATCTGCTTTTCATCAAGCAACATGCGAATTCCACGCCATCCAAGAAAAGGATTATCTTCATCTTGATTGTGGATATTGAGTTTATCTCCGCCCACATCAAACAAACGAATGGTTACCGAACCTTTGACTTCCTTTAAAATCTTATCATAAAATTCGATCTGCGCTTCTTCCGATCGTTTTTCAAAACCACCATAGAGCAAGGCTTCAGTTCGCAATAAACCAACGCCGTCCGCTCTATTTTTTTTTACCAATTCCAGCTCCTGGATAAACTCAACATTGGCTCTTAAGTGAAACTCAACACCATCTTTTGTAACTGATTCTTCATGAACCTGAAGCCTCGCTTTTTTCTGCTTCGATCGTACTTTTTTGCGTTGCTTGTATTCAGAAAGTGTCTGATCCGATGGATTTATCACAATTGAACCTGATGTGCCATCAACCACCGCGGGTGTTCCGGTTCTGCTGGAATGCAACACGTTTTTAGCACTCACCACACAGGGAATTTCCAACGACTGTGCGATTATTGATGCGTGGGATGTTACCCCCCCCTTTTCCATAACCAAGGCTTTAATCCCCATTTCATGGAAATTAACCAAATCAGTAGGGCTGATTTCCTTTACAATTAGAATGGAATTTTTAGGGATTTTCTTTTGGTCTTCATTTTCGCAAGACAGGTCGATCAATCGATTTCGCAGATTCTCTAGATCAACAATTCTTTGTTGAAATATTTCTGATCCACTTTCTCTAAGTCGTTCTATAAAACCACCAAACGTCTCGAAAATGGCGTAATCAACACTAAATTTCTCGGTCTCAATCACGTGAAGAACTTTTTGATCTATTTCAACATCAGATACAATATGTTTCTGAGCCTCAAAGATTTCGCGCGTAGCTTTATCTAAATTTTTTGAGAGTTCTTCGATCTCATCTAAGAACAAAATTTTCGCTTTTTGGAAGCGCTTTACATTTGAGCGTATTTGCAGACTGTTGATTTTTTTTGGAGCAACCGATCGTCTTGAGAGATCAACTACAAATGTCGAACCAATAGCAATTCCATCACTACCCGACAATCCCTTTATAATTAATTCCTCCGATACTTGCTGCATGCTACTCGTCGCTCATACCAAACTTGTTATCCACCAAATTAACAATGGCTTCCATTGCTTCATCTTCGTCTGGCCCCGACACTTCAAACAATAACTCAGCGCCTTGTTCTGCAGCTAAGGTCATTACACCTAATATACTTTTCCCATTAACTCTATAGCCATACATGTGGATAAAAAAGTCGGATTTGAATGATCCGGCAAGCTTTACCAATGCAGCTGAAGGCCTTGCATGCAAGCCGGTACTGTTTTTTATTGTTACTGTTTTTTTAATCATACACCATATTATTTAGTGTAGGCGAATATTACAAGGCTTTGATAAAATTGAAATAGCATAGTACAATTTATTTTACCTGAATAGCAGTAAACCTTTCGATGTAACTTTCTTACCTTTACACGAAAATTAATTACAATTATATGTCAGTTTCAGAAAAAGATGTACGCTACGTTGCTGATCTAGCGCGTTTAAAATTAAGCGAAAGTGAGGTAAACTCACTAGCCAAAGATATGAATTCTATTCTTGGTTATATGGATCTTTTAAACGAGATCGATACCTCAAATGTAGAACCACTTGAGCATGTAATCGACCTTAATTCTCGTTTACGTAAAGATGAAGCCAAAACTCCACTTTCTCATGATGATGCACTGAAAAATGCTCCTGACGCCGATTCCGACTATTTCCGTGTTCCAAAAGTAATCGAATAATACGCCTTTCATGTCCGATTTTTTCTATCGCTTACCAAACAAATGGCAGCATATCATTTCTGTTGCTATCTTATTCGTTATCCCATTTGTTCTTTTCTTTCAAACCACACTTGGGGGCAAAGAAATTCAGCGCCACGATATTACACAATGGAGAGCAGGCGCCGAATCGGTTATCGAATATCGAGAGCAATTTGATGAGGAACCTCTCTGGGTTACTAACATGTTTGGTGGCATGCCTGCTGTAGTTGTATCGGTTCAACGGCAAGTCCCAAATCTAGATGTTCTCACAGGGTACTTTAATAAGATTTATCCGGCATTTCAATATTGGGTAATGCTCACCGGAATGTACCTCTTACTCATATTAATGGGTTTCCGACCTCTTACAGCTGTTTTTGGTAGTCTTTTATATGGATTAACCACTTATTTCCCGGTAATAATTATGGCCGGGCATACTTCCAAATTCTTTACTCTTGCCTTTGTTCCATGGACCATCGCCGGTTACTGGCTGATTACTAGAAGCCCTAAAAAACTACTGGGTCTTTTATTATTTACTACGGCTTTTGCATTAGAAGTTCGTGCCGGGCATCCACAAATCACCTACTATTTCATGTTTTTGATTGGAGGACTTTGGATTTTTGATTCTGTAAAGTGGCTACAAAGTAACGATTATAAAAAATGGGGCATTATCACAGCAATCTTGCTAGTAGGTGGTGTAATGGGAGTGTTAAACAATGCCGAGCGCACCCTTTCACAAAAAAGCTATGCACCACATAGTATTCGTGGTGGCTCAGATTTAAAAGGAACAACCGGCCTTGATACAAATTATGCTTTTGCCTGGAGCCAAGGAGTTAACGAAACGCTTACATTAGCTGTACCTGATTTATTTGGTGGGGCTTCTCCTGATTATTGGGGACCAAAATCATTTACATCAGGCCCTCACTACCTAGGCGCTCTAGCCGTCTTTTTTATGTTGATTGCTTTCGCTCGCGTTAGAAAAAAGGAGATGTTCATCTTTCTTGGCGTGGGAATATTAGCCATATTTTTTGCTTGGGGAAGCTCCTTCGCTGTTTTCAATAATTTGGCTTTTAAGTACCTACCATTTTTCGACAAATTCAGAGCTCCGGAAACCTGGCTGGTTGTCACGTCTTTTTGTTTTAGTATTGTAGCCGTTTATGGTTTAGAAGCTTTAATTGATTGGGTTGGCGAAAAACAAGAATCCTTAAAAAAATTGTATCCAATATTTGGATTAGTTGCCGGCATTTTTGTTCTATTATTTATTACTGTAAAAAGCTTCGACTATACTCGATTTGGAGAAGTAGAAAACATTGCCGCTCAAATTGCCCAGCAGAATCAGCTGCCACCGAACAATCCACAAGTGTTGCAACGTGCTCGCAGTATCGTAGAAACTCAATTTGTACCTACCCGAGTTGAGAAAGCAAATGCGGATCTATTTCGACTTGGATTCTTTTTGATAGCCGGTATCGGTCTTACTTATGCCTATTTCACCCGTAAAATCTCGGCATCCATATTATCGCTGAGCGTAATACTACTAACAGCTATTGATATGGTTTCGGTTGGTCAACGATATATGGATGAATCTAAGTTTGTTAGTAATAATGCGAGCGCAGAGCGACTGATTGAAAGCCAACGACGACCGCTTGACACTTTTATTCAAGAAAACATCGCAGAAAACTCAGTGTATCCTTATCGCGTTTTTCCATTACTCGATAATCCCTATTCGAATGCCATTCCTTCTTATTTCTATCCATCTTTAGGTGGATATACCGGTGCTAAACTCGCGTTAGCACAAGATGTATTAATGGCACAGGGTGAGCCTATTTTTGGTGGGCAATATGGTATCAATCTTGATCTACTTGCCGTGTTAAATACCAAGTATATCACCTATAACCAAGGTTTACAGGTACCGGGACTCACGCCTGTTTATTCCGGGAACGATGGAGTGGTGTATGAATTGGAAAATGTTCTTCCTAAAGCTTTTTTTGTTGATCAGGTTATTAGTGTAGATGACCCAAAAGAAGCATTTGAATATTTATCTCCCGGTCGTGTCGACTTTTCTACCACAGCCGTTGTTGAAAACTATACACCTGAAATAATCGCTGATTCAGCGGCAACTGTTGAGTTTACATCGTACACCGGTCCTGAAATGTCTTTAGAAATTTCGAGGAAAACACCCGGCTTTTTAGTTCTCAGCGAGATCTATTACCCTGTTGGATGGATCGCCACCTTGAATGGTGAAGAAATCCCCATTTATAAAACCAATTATTTACTCCGTGGTTTACAAATACCTGCTGGTGAGCATACACTGGAATTAGATTTTAGACCTTCGTCTTTTTACACCGGTGTAAAACTATCTTGGGCATCATTGATATTTCAAATTTCGCTGGCGCTTTTCTTAGTTGCACGCAGATTTACGGGCTCAAGAAACAGTGAGTAAAAAGAAGGTTCTTATTATCACTTATTATTGGCCGCCGGCAAGCAGCCCCGGAGTTCAACGATGGCTGAAATTTGTGAAATTTCTAGACCAACTTGGCTGGAAGACTTTCATAATTACCCCGAAAAACGGCAGTTATCCTAATATTGATGAAACACTGCTGAACGATGTTCCTGAATCTACACAAGTTATTCGAACCAGTGCTATCGAGCCATTTAGAATTTTCAATATTCTTTCTGGCAATCTAAATCGAGGAAAAGTTACAAGTGTAGGCATGGGAGATTTGAAAGGCTCTCCATCTTTGATCAAAAAACTCGCATCATCTATTAGGGCAAATTGGTTTATACCGGATGCTCGTAAAGGATGGGGTTCGTTCGCATTCAAAGCTGCAAAAAAAATCATCGCACAAGAGAATATCGACCTGGTTATTACAACCGGACCACCTCATTCAACACATTTGGTCGGGTACAAACTCTCATCTAAATTAAGCATTCCATGGGTAGTTGACTTTAGAGATCCTTGGACCAACATCTACTACAATAGTTTCTTACCCCGAACTAATTCAACCGTTGAAAAAGATCGAAGGCTTGAAACGTTAGTTGCTACCTCCGCTGATTTGATTACCACTGTAAGTTCAGGTTTGGTAGAGGAATTCGAGGCCCGTGCAAAAAAAATCAAACTTCTACCTAACGGATATGACCATGAAGATTTTTCTGATTTAACACCTTCTGAAAAATCAAATAACTTTGAACTAGCCTACATTGGAAACTTTAAAGAGAATCAAAACTGTATTGGTTTATGGAAAGCATTACAAGAATTGATTGAAGAGAACAAAGATTTTGGCAAACATCTTAAGATATCATTGATCGGGAACACTCACTCGCAGGTACTTACAAGTTTGGAAGAACATAAACTACTTTCTAATTGTAGCATAGAGGCATTTGTACAACATCATACAGCCGTTCGAAGAATGATTGACGCTTCCGGTTTGCTGTTCATAATTCCAGACACCGGAGATAATAAGAAAATCATCACCGGAAAGATTTTTGAATATTTGGCATCCAGAACTCCTTTAATTTCTTTAGGCCCGATTGACGGCGATGCAGCAAATATATTATCTGATTGCGAGCGTTCACCGATGATGGATTACTCAAATAAATCAGACATAAAGGCACGTATACTTTCCCTTTATACTGAGTGGGTTAACGATGGCAGTACAGCAATGATTGAAAATAATCTGCATCAAAAGTTTTCACGCAAACAATTATCTCAGAAATTAGATGGTGAATTAAGGGAGCTTCTAAATGAATACTGAAGAAATTGACATTTCAACTTTTCAACGATCAACTACTTTTTATGGAAGTATTGACGCATTAATTTCAATCAAAAGTTTTGACTTGCAAGCCATTAGGAAACGCTACCTTGCTTCCAGATCAAATACGATATCTAAAACAGGTAGTGTTGAACGTCGAACTCCATCGCTCGGTGGTATTGCTCAAATAAAAATTGAGGATGGCATACTCGCTGAAAGCAATGTGTTGATTCGTACTAAAGAACCAAGAGCATTACATATCGGTCATAGTAAGTTTAGTTTTGCAGCCGAGAATGTAGTCTATGTTTTTGATGAAAATGGAGAAATGATAACTCTTCAGAATCCTTGGTTCTCTTACATACATACCGTAGAATTTAAACCAGATAATCCTGATCGCTTATTGATTTCTTCTTCGGGATTTGACCTCATACTTGAATATGATCTAGCCACAAAAGAACAATGCTGGGAATGGTTTGCCTGGGAACATGGATTCAATTCAACAACAGATCCACAAACCGGTACTCATGTCATCTTAACAAGAAATAAAGAAATTGCAGCTAGAAAAAAAGCCGAAGGTAATTCTGTTTTATTGATTTCTGATCCATCAAAGGATTCGTTACCAACAGCAAAAAGAGCTGCTTTTATCAACTCGGTGGTTTACGATGAACAAGACCCAAATTTTGTAATAGCTACTTTTTTTCATGAAGGAGCCGTTTATCGGATCAATGTTGAAAATGGCACTTCTAAAAAAATACTAGACGGTTTAAAGAACCCACATGGTGGGCATATATTTAATAGGCAAACAATAGCAACAAGTACCGGAACCGGGGAAGTTCACCAACTGCAAAAAGAACAAAAACGCACCGTTTATTCATTTAAAACTCTTGAGGGAAAACCCCACGAGCTTGGCGAAATGGAATGGATTCAGAACACTGACACCCATTCCGACTTTTTCATTTCTATCGATTCGAACCGCACTAGTTTTGTGATTTTTAATCCGTTGCAAAAATTGTACGACGTAATCCCCTTTGATCTTAACTGGGCCGTTCAGGATATCTGTTTAGGCACTATTAATGCTCGTCAAAAGAACGCCATATCGAATATTGGTTCTTAGTGAACCCATTTAATTAACTCAAAAGCTTCGGCAAAATCGGCATTAGCTTGAATGCCCCGAACGCGAGCTAGCCCTTTAAAAAACTCGATATCCATGTATGGTCGAAAGGTTTGGCTTTTATATTCTGCAATTGCATTCGCCTTTGCATTAAGATGAGAATCTGTAATTTTGATGTAATAATTACTCAAAAAGTGTCGATTGTTCCATGGAAGTTCGTAACCAAGTATAGATACATTTTTAAATGCTCTTCGTCCTTCTGCATGTATTACCTGGTGATCTTGATGGATGTCATCAGAGTTTGGCAATAACACTAAATCCGGGTTTATCTCTTTTCTAAGATTGATCAATTTATCGAGTATTTGCTGACGATATTCTGTAAAAACTCGAACTTGAAAATCGAATTTAAAAATATTCTCTTTTTTGATGCCAAGATGTGATACCGCTCTTTCTAGCTCATCATAAAGTTGAAGTTCTTTACTCCCTTGCGGCATAGATATTTGGCATGGTGAAAAAGCCGCATAAAATATTTCTGCACCTTCTTCCGAAAAACGTTTTATAGATGCACCACAACCAAATTCCCCGTCGTCGGCATGTGGAGCTAGTATCAATATCTTTTTCATTCTATTTTTTCAGCAATTTTAATTCTTTATACATTTTCAACATATCTTCTGCGGCACACAACCAATTATATTTTTCAACAACAGCGTTATACCCATTCTTCCCGAGATTATTTGCTAATTTTTCATCGTTATATAACGAGAATACAGTTTCTGTAAAAGCATTCGAGTTTTCACTCTCATAAATTAAGCCACAATTTTCATTTGTCACTAATTTTTCGACAGAATCACAATTCGTAGCAACAATAGGCAACTTATAGTACATATATTGAAAAAGCTTATTGGAACTAGAGTTATCTGTTTGTGGTGTTTTTTTGAACGGTACTAAACCGATATCAGAAGCTAATAGGTAAGATTTAACTTCAGATTGTTTTTTCCAACCCTCAAAAATCACTGTATCTGTAGCTGCCATTTCTTGTACAAGCACTTCAAGCTTTTTGCGTTCTTCTCCATCGCCAACTAACACCAATTTCAAATTCGGTATCTTTTGTTTTAAGCTAGGCGTGGCTTTGATAACATGTTCTAAACCTCTATTTCCTATAAAGCCTCCCACATAGAGCAAAACAAAATCATTCTTGTAATGCTCAATAACACCAGTGTCAACTTTAAAGCTATCGAAAAGATCTAATCGGATTGAATTTGGTGTTAAAACTGCGTTTTCTCTTTTTACTCCTTTGCTTATTAATCGCTCTTTTATTCCTTCACTTACTGTAATTACTTTGTCGCATAATGGTAGCCACTCTTTTTCATTCTTTTCCCATTTTTTATGACTTACTATCAGATTATTTGGAAAACGATTCGGCCAATCATAATCTTTAAGTACTTCAACGTAATTTTCATGCATATCGCCAATAAAGTACAACTCCGGCATTGTTTTTCTGAGTTTCTGAATTACACCAAAGGTGTACAAATCGTGAAAATGCAGGGCGTCATACTTTTTTGATTTAAAAATCCTTTTGATATGTTTTTCTATCACCCAATCCATCCAAGGTATCATACCGGCTAGGCCATGCATTTTTTTCAACCAGTATCGCGACATTGCCACACGATGAATTGTGTATCCATTTTGGTAAACATCTTCCGTCGCTTCGTAATCCCCAATAGATAAGATCCCAACTTCGAACCCATTTTGTACTAGAATATCTGCTTCATTTTCTACTCTGATATCAGTTGGAATTTTATGGTCTAGAACCATTAGTATTTTCATCAGTTCTGGAATAAGAGAATTCTATTTATGGGTTGTTTAAAAAGTTGAATATACAACTTCGATTTTAACTCTGATGAACAATGTGTATGAAATATTCTTCCATACTCAAGTAATCATACCGTGGAAAAAAAGGGATCAATGCTTTTCACATTAATGAAACAGTACGTACTTTCATTCTTATGATCCCAGTAACAAAACCCTTTCTTCCTCCAATCGAGGAATATCAAGATTTACTAAAAGAAATATGGAATAGAGAATACCTAACTAATGATGGACCGGTTGTAAAGGCATTAGAAGAAAAGCTGAATAATTACTTGGGTACAAAAAATGTGTCATTTGTTTCTAATGGTACTATTGCGCTACAGCTTGCAATTAAAGCGCTAGATTTAAAGGGAGAAATTATAACAACTCCTTTTTCGTATGTAGCAACTACTTCTTCCATAGTTTGGGAAAATTGTAAGCCGGTATATGCTGATATAAATCCTTCAACTTTTAATATTGATCCTGCTAAGATTGAAGAACAAATTACTAATAACACTACTGCAATTTTAGCTACCCACGTGTTTGGAAATCCTTGTGAGGTAGAACAGATACAAAGCATTGCAAAAAAATATAATCTAAATGTCATTTATGATGCAGCTCATTGCTTTGCATCAGGTTATAAAGGAGCTTCAATTTTTACATATGGAGATGTTAGCACAGCTTCTTTCCATGCTACCAAGATATACCATACTGTTGAAGGTGGCGCTGTTTTTACGAATAATAATGATCTACATTCACGAATTAATTATATGCGGAATTTTGGCCACGATGGTCCCGCTAAATACAATGGAGTTGGAATTAACGGAAAAAACTCAGAGTTCCACGCAGCAATGGGCATAGCCGTGTTTTCATATATTGATGAAATTTTGCAGACAAGAAAACACCAAAGCCAATTTTATATTGAGGGCTTATCTGATCTTCCCATTAAATTTCAACAAATTAATAAAGACGTAGCTGGATTTAATTACGCCTATTTCCCTATTGTACTAGAGAATGAAGAACAAAATATTCGTCTAATAAAAACACTAGAAGCTAATAATATTTATCCAAGACGATACTTCTATCCAAGTTTGTCTAGCTTAGAATATGTAGAAGGTAACTGCCCCCAATCTGACTCGATAAGTAAACGAATTTTGTGCTTACCCTTGTATCATACATTAACTAAAGGCAACCAAGAAAAGATAATTTCAACTATCAGATCTAGTTTACGATGATAATTACAGGCGCTGGTGGACATGCTAAAGACTTATTAACAGATATAGATATAAAAAATAGACCAATAGTATTTTTTGATGAATCGCCGAATCGAGCTTCAACATTATACTTAGACAGATTTGAAATTATTAGTTCTTTAGATGATTTAGCAACATCATTTAAAACTGATCCACACTTTATTCTTGGCGTTGGTACCCCAAAAAACAGAATATTGCTTTTTAAAAAATGTTCGAACGCAGGTGGTAAATTATTTAGTACAATTTCAAAGTCAGCAGTTATAGGTGATTCCAATGTTAGCATTGGAGCTGGTGTAAACATCATGCCTTTTGTTTTTGTATCTAATAACGTACGAATTGGAGAAGGTTCGTTAATTAATACTCGTGCTAACATACACCACGACGTTACAATTGGCACTTTTTGCGATATAAGCCCGGGAGCATTAATACTAGGTGGTGTAACTATTGGTAATGAAAGTTGGGTGGGAGCAGGAGCCGTTATTTTACCCAATGTTAAAGTAGGCAATAATTGTACAATAGGAGCAGGTGCTGTAGTTACTAGAGATATTAAAGACCACGAAACTATGGTTGGAAATCCGGCCATTGCAATTTAATTCATTGTGAAAATTAAAAGCCAAAGTTCAATACGAGTACTACATTCTCTACACGATAAGCAGTTAGTATTTAAAAAGTTTTGTGAGCTCACATTTGATTTACCAGAATTAGAGAACACATATGTAGATTCATTATCACAAATCAGTATTGAACAGATTAATTCTTACGATTTTATAGTAGTTCATTATTTGAGAGCAGAAGATGCAAAGATAATTTCGAGCTTAAATATAAAAATCCCTTTGGCTCTATTTAGTTGGGGCTCTGATATTTTTAATTTGGGTCGTTTTGAAGACAGTTTTTTATTACCTAAAACATTACGATTAAAGCGAAAATTACTCTTTAGATACCCTTTATTTCAAAGAGTAAAAAAACTTATCCACTCATACATCCCGATACTATTAGATCTTAGAATTAAGAATAAAGAACGTATTAAGGCATTCTCTCTTTTTAAAACTATTACACCTGTAATGCCAGGAGATTTTGAGCTTTTACAAGCTAAATACTCTGTATCTGCTGAACTACATCACTTGAATTATGTAAATCCATCTTTAGAGAATAGCAATTCAATAGCAAATGGGGCTTATATTCTTCTTGGTAACTCTGCCACTTTTACCAACAATCATCTTGAAGCAATTGATATCCTTTCAAGTTTAGAACTTGGCAACAAAAAAATATTAATTCCACTTAGTTATGGCGAAAAAGAATATGCACGAATAATCGAAAAGGCTGCAACTGAAAAACTAGGAGTTAAAAATGTGGAAATACTTAATAATTTTCTCCCACCTGAAGAATACCAAGCTAAACTTGAGCAATGCGAAATAGTAATTATGAATCATATTCGGCAGCAAGCAGTGGGAAATATTGTACAAGCTTTAGCTTTAGGAGCACATGTGTATTTGCAGAAAAAGTCTACTGTTTTTTCTTATTTAAAACTTCATGATTTTCATGTTAGTGAAATTTGCAATGGGATGAGCCTCACTCCACTTCGTGATGACCAAAAAAAGCATAATATCGAATTAGTACACACTATATTTGGCAAACAATTACAACATAAAAGATTGCGAAGTCTTATTCAGAAACTAATTCCTTAAGGAACTCATCTTGAAATTTGACCTGAAGAAATATTTCAATACCTCATCGAAGAATGTGATGACATTGATGAGTGGTACAATGATTTCGCAGGTTATTGCGCTGTTTTTATCACCAATTCTTACCAGAATTTATACCCCGGAGGACTACGGGTTACTAGGTGTTTATGCTTCTGTAGTTTCAATTATATCAGTAATTGGTTCTCTAAAATATGACGCCGCTTTATTATTACCCAAAAAAGACACAAATGCCTTAAAACTATATCAGATATGTTATCGAATATTACTTGTCTTAGTATCGGTAATTTTTCTATTGCTAATTTTATTCTATAACCAATTTCTTGAATTTCTTAATGCTAGCTCTCTAGGAGTCTTCATTCTTCTTTCAGGGGTTTCAATATTATTTTTAGGTAGTTTTCACATTAATAACAACTTACTTAATCGATTTAAAAGGTATCGGGGCTTAGCAGTTACAAAGGTTTCCAGAACAACTGGTACATCATTTGGCCAATTGGGATTTGGAATTATGGGAGTTGGATTTACCGGTCTTATATTTGGCCGATTAGTTGGTGAAGGTTTAGGCATGTTTTTTTCAAGATTTTATCTCGCCAAAACCCCACGATTTAAAAATGCTAAAAATGATATTTCAGAAAGTGATAGCTATCTAGAGCTTGCCAAGAGATATAAGGATTTCCCAAAAATTACAGCACCACATGCCTTAACAAACGCAAGTGCTTCTTCGTTACCTACACTTATTCTAATTACTTTTTTTAATTCTTCAGTTGTAGGATGGTTTAATCAATGTATTAAAGTCATTTTCTTGCCTATTACATTAATCAGTGCTTCAACTTATCAAGTATTTAGCCAGAAAGTTACAGAGCTCCATAACGACGATAAAAGTGTTCGAAAAGTAACTACTGATACTTTAAAAAAATTAGCCTTAATTGGTGCTCTTCCATTTTCTTTTCTTTTATTTTTTGCGCCTGATGCTTTTGCTTTTGTTTTTAGTGAGCAATGGAGAGTTGCGGGAGAATTTGCACAACTTTTAGTCCCAAATTTTTTCATGGTATTTATAGTAAGTCCATTGGCTTATTTACCCATACTTTTTGGCCAACAAGCAAAATCTTTTAAAATTGAAATAATCTATTTAGTACTAAGGCTTTCAGCCATTTTTGTAGGTGTATATTATAACGACCCTTACATTGCAATCGGGTTATATGGGTTCGTAAGCTTTTGTACTTTGAATTACGTGTTACTTTGGTATTTAAGACTCGCTAATACAGAATTGTAATTATTAGTTTCTGCTCAATTTTATTAAAAATACATTCTATATCAGAAAAGATTTACCAACAATTTTTAGTTTATTTTATAATCATTAAAAAATTGAAGAACTTTGATTCTATTCTAAAGTTTTTGTCCAAAAATATAATATGTAAACATTGGTACTCTTATCTTTCGTCTTATAATCATTTTTTAAGAATACCATGCCCAAAGCTACCTATACCACCCACCTCGGAATGGTGGATATATTACCCGACGAATCACCGAAATGGAGAGCGCTAGAGAATATTATCCACGAAGAAGCTGCCCGTTTCAATTTCGAGGAAATTCGCACTCCAATTATGGAGCAAACCGAGTTAATAAAACGAGGTGTTGGCCAGCTTACGGATATTGTAACTAAAGAGATTTTCGCTTTTACGAAAGGTGACAGCAACTATGTGCTGCGCCCCGAGCTTACCGCACCGGTTGTTCGTGCCTTTGTTCAGCATCATTTGGCGCAACGTGGGGGAGCTCAGAAGCTATACTATATCGGGCCGATGTTCCGTGCCGAACGTCCACAGAAAGGGCGTCAGCGTCAATTTCATCAGTTTGGTGTAGAGGTGATTGGTAGCGACGATCCCATTGCAGATGTGGAATGTATTTCGTTTATGATGCGCATCTATCAACGCATTGGCATCAAAAACTTTACACTAAAACTGAATTCGGTAGGTGATCCTGAAAGCCGAGAAGCATATAAGAACGTTCTACGCGAATATCTTCGACCAAATTTTGAAAAGCTGAGTGAGCTCTCTCAAACTCGTTTCGAGAAAAATCCGATGAGGATTCTCGATTCAAAAGAGCCGGAAGATCAAGAGTTTATCAAGAATGCACCGGTGATTAGTGATTATTTGAACGAAGAATCCGCCGAACACTTTGCATTAGTTCGCAAGTATTTAGACATGCGGGGCATCAAATACATGGTTGACCCACTTCTGGTTCGTGGTATGGATTATTACACTCGTACCGCTTTCGAGCTTACCAGTCCTGATTTGGGTTCTCAAGATGCCTTAGCAGGTGGCGGGCGTTACGATTTATTGGTAGAAGAAGTCGGAGGCCTACCAACCCCGGCTGTAGGATTTGCTGCCGGAATGGAGCGCTTACTGATCGCTTGTGAAGAACTCGATATTCAATTAGCCGATGAAAAATCGATCGATGTGTTTATGGTTTGTTTAGGAGATGAAGCTAGAGAGTGGGTGATCGAAATCCTTCCGACATTCCGTGAGCAAAGCATCTCTGCAACCATGGATTACAAAGGTCGTTCGATGAAAGCTCAAATGAAGGAAGCTAATCGACAGAATGCGAAATACGCATTGATTGTTGGCGACAATGAGCTGTTATCCGGAAAATTCGTGCTCAGAAATATGCATGAAAGTGCCGAAGAACAACTTTCGGTTGATGAAATTATCGCCAAACTAAAAAGCTAAACATTTAGCTTTATTCGTAATCGAGTTGCTTTTTTAGTGCTTCGATATCTTTAGGATATCCAAGTATCGAGAGTATATCGCCCGAATGTAGTTTCGTTTTACCTTTTGGGATGATAATCTCGCTGTCGCGCTCTATGATAGTAACCAGACATTCACCGGGAAGCTCTAGCTCCATTAGTTTTTTGCCGATCCAATCTTCGGCTTTGGTATGTTCTACCAATCGAATATTAATGAAACGTTCGTCGGTTAACAGTACCTGCTTCATTGCTTTTTCGATTTTTGCACTTTTCCATCGTTCCAGGAACCCTTCGGCCTCAATCAACTCTGCAAGGTGACCGATTATTCGCATATGAAGCAACGGCTTATCTTTTGGAGTAGCTAAGAAGATGATAGCAAACGCCTTTTTCTTTTCTTTATCGAGTTCAAATTCTATCCCTTTTGTAGAATGAACTGCAAGCATTTCAGGGATTTTAACCTTTTCGAGCTGAATGTATTTAAAGAAAACTCCATCCTTCATTTCGATAAAATTCTTCTCAAAATCGTTTAACTGCTCTCTGAGTTTATCCCTATTTAATTTTAATCTTTCATTCAGCGTTAAAGTAGAACGCATAATCAATCGTTCAATATCGGTTTGATCTTCATCAATATGCATCACAATCGAACGTGCAATCACTTCTTGATAAGTCAACGAATTGTTGAGGTTTTTCTCGTTGATGATAGTCATTAACTCATGCTCAAGAGCTTCGTAACGCAATTGCCCTAGCCGCGCATGAATGTGATAAATCGCACCTTGACGCTTCACTTTTCCATGAGCGTAATAGAAATACCATCCGATACAAAAAATGATGAGTGTTCCAGTTAATCCCACAGCAAGCAGCCCCATTTCGGCCACCAACCAAAGCGAAATAATCATTCCTGCAATTTGCAGCCATGGATAAAAGGGCGATTTATATCCCGGTTTGTATGCTTCAATTCTGCTCTCGCGCATTACAATCACGGAAAGGTTTAACAAGCAAAACAGTAATAATTGGAAAGCACTAGCCAGCTTTGCAACAGCTTCAACATCAAAAAGAATAAGTACGGCCGCCATTAAAATGGTGGTAGCAATTACAGCTATATGCGGCGTTTTAAACTTGCCGATATTTTGAAAAATTGGGCTCAATAACCCATCGCGACTCATTGCCAGCGGATAACGCGATGCCGACATTATTCCGGCATTTCCTGTTGAAGCAAAGGCTGCAATAGCAGCAATTACAATCAATAAGAGCCCGGTTGAGCCTGGAAGAAATGTCATAACTCTTTTGCCGGCATCTGCAACTGGGGTTAAACTATCGAATAGTTCGTTTGCCGGGAGTACTTTAATCATGATAAATACCCCAACTACATAAACAATACTAGCTGTAACAAGCGAAAGTATCATACCAAGCGGAATCGATCGATCTGGGTTTTGAACTTCCTCGGCAATACTCGCAACTTTGGTTAAACCCGCGTAAGAAACAAATACCAACCCAATGGTAGATATGAACCCATTAATTCCATTTGTGAAAAAATTCTGTTCTTGAAGCGGTGGCAAGAAACCATCCGTTCCGTAAATAAAATTAAGTCCCATGACCAAAAAATAGGCCATGATCAAAACAAGAGCAGTTACAAGAATTCGTTGTAATACCGCTGTTTCTTTAGCCCCAAAAATATTTAATAACCCGAAAGCTAGTGTTAACACTAATGCAAGTGGAACTATGGGTACATCAACATAAATAGCTAGATAGGCTCCCATTCCAATGAGCGCAAATGAACTTTTGAAAATGAGAGCAATCCACGAACCTAAGCCACCAATTGTTCCCATTAAAGGCCCTAAACTTCGATCAAGAAAATAATAAGCGCCGCCAGCTTTAGGCATAGCGGTTGAAAGTTCAGCTACGGATAACATGGAGGGGAGTATGAGAAAGCCTGCTGCCAGATAGGCGAATGCTACTGAGTTCCCTGTTTCCATTGCGGCGATTCCCGGTAACAAGAAAAATCCCGAGCTAAACATCGCACCCGTGCTAACGGCGTATACGTCGAACACCGTGAGTTTTTTTGATAGTTTTTTTGCTGCTGCCGGCATGTTTTTGTAGAGTATACTGTTAAAATCTTGTATAAAATGATAATATGTTTTTTATAACACTACTTCCTACAATAATTTGCAAATTGTAGTTCATCTATTTTATAAAAAAATTACTACTACTTAGCGCAATATAAAGGCATTTATGAACGAAGAAATTCTGGTTGGATTAGCGAGTGTTGCTGCACTTGGTATATCTGCACAATGGTTGGCATGGAAAACAAAATTACCGGCCATTTTAGTTTTGTTAGCTTTTGGGATTATCGCAGGACCAATTACCGGTTTTCTCGATCCCGATTTTTTAATGGGAGATTTACTCCAGCCATTTGTTTCGATATCGGTAGCTATTATTCTTTTCGAAGGGGGATTAAGCCTAAGTATGAGCGAGTTCAGAAAAATTGGTGGAACCGTTTTAAAACTCATTACCTTTGGGGTATTAATAACCTGGGCACTCGCAGCTACCTTTGCGTATTATTTATTAGACTTAGGCTTGGAAATTTCGGTTCTCTTTGGCGCAATTCTCATCGTTACCGGCCCAACGGTAATCATCCCTTTATTACGGCAAGTTCGGCCCACTGATACCGCAAAATCAGTAATAAAATGGGAAGGAATTGTTAATGATCCTATTGGCGCTATGATGGCCGTACTCGTGTTCGAAATCATTATTGCCGGTGGCTTTCAAAGTATTTCTGGTCATGCAGGGTTAGTGATTGTAACCACTATTATTGACGGTACATTCTTCGGCGCTCTTGGAGCCGGTATCATGTATATCACACTTAAAAAGCACTGGATTCCCGATTATTTACAGAATCCGGTTACACTAATGATTCTCATCGCCATCTTTACCTCCTCAAATTTATTACAGCACGAATCGGGGTTACTAGCGGTAACAATAATGGGAATCATACTCGCAAATCAGAAAAGCGTGCGCGTAAAGCACATCGTTGAGTTTAAAGAAAACCTGCAGGTACTACTCATTTCAACTTTGTTTATTCTCCTAGCCGCACGACTTCAATCGGATGCTCTATCCTACATCAACATGAACAGCATTCTGTTTTTAGCTGCTCTATTTTTTGTTGTACGTCCGGTTTCGATTTACCTCTCAACTATCGGTTCTAAAATAACATTTAAGGAAAAAACCTTTATTGCTTGGATGGCACCACGCGGGATTGTAGCTGCTGCTATTTCTGCAATTTTTGCTCTCCGGCTTGAACAAGAAGGATTCCCAGATGCTGCTCAGCTAGTCCCATACACCTTTATAGTAATCATCGCTACCGTAACCATTTATGGGTTAACCGCTAAACCTGTAGCACGTTTACTTGGGGTTGCAAAACCCGAACCACACGGTGTTTTATTCCTAGGAGCACACTCCTGGAGTCGCAAACTCGCTCTCAAACTTAAAGAACTTGGCTTCAAGGTTTTAGTCGCAGACTCGAATTGGGCAAATATTACAAAAGCTAGAAAGTCTGGGTTGGATACTTATTATGGTAACATCCTCTCGGAGTATGCCATCGATGAAATTGATCTTGACGGAATCGGAATTTTGATGGCACTTACCCCTAACGACGAAGTTAACTCGCTGGCAAGCATACGTTTTCGTGATGAATTCGGCACTTCTGCGGTATTTCAGCTTTCGCAATCGGCATCTTCAAACAGAAGAGAAAACGACAGTAGTGAATTTATAGGTGGCCGGACCTTGTTTTCGAACGAGATGAATTTCGAAAAAATTGAAGAATTTGCCGACGATGAAGAACTCGAAATTCAGATATTCGAAATCAATAACGAATTTTCATTTAAAGAATATCAAAAACAATATTTCGAAAAATCTATTCCTATCTTTGTGCAGCAGAACGATACCGTTCAGCCATTCTCTCTCGATAATCCTCCTACACCTCAACCCGGCGATAAAATTATAGCGCTAGCCACAGGTAACGATGATGATGAGGAAGAATCAACTACAGAAGAACCAATTTCAGAACACTGATTTATGTTTCCACAAGAGGTGGTGGGTGCCTTAAAAAAGCATAAAACGCCGTTTTATTACTACGATACAGAATTACTTCGCAACACCTTACAACAGATTAAGCAAGAGGGCATCGATCGGGGTTATCGAGTGCATTTTGCTTTAAAAGCGAATCATCAGCCGAAAATTCTCGACATTATTCGTGAATATGGTCTGGATGCCGATTGTGTAAGTGGTGGAGAAATAAAACGAGCAATTGAAAATGGGTTCGCACCTGAGCAGATTGCTTTCGCAGGTGTTGGAAAAAATGATGACGAGATTGAGCAAGCTCTGAAAACCGGAATATTTTGCTTTAATGTTGAATCGCCCCAAGAACTGGAAGTGATTAACGAGTTTGCTGCGAAACATAACACCACAGCAAAGGTTGCTCTACGACTTAATCCAAATGTGAATGCCGAAACTCACCACTACATCACAACCGGACTCAACGAAAACAAGTTTGGCATCCACGAGGATGACTTAGACAACGTGCTGGATGCTCTTCCATCGCTGAAAAACTTAACACTCATAGGTATTCACTTTCACATCGGTTCACAAATCATAAAATTTGAACCATTTGAACAGCTCTGCCAACGCGCTAACGATCTTAATAACTACATCGAAGCGCAAGGACATACCCTCACTTCGATCAATGTTGGTGGCGGATTCGGCATTAATTACGATTTCCCAAATCAATCATCCATTCCAGATTTCAAACAATATTTCGAGATTTTTTCTGAGACGATTAAGCTGAAAACTCATCAAACGTTACACTTCGAGCTTGGTCGATCTGTGGTTGGCCAATGTGGAAGCCTGATCACCAAAGTGTTGTATACTAAATCAGGTAGGGTTAAAAATTTTGCCATTGTTGATGCAGGCATGACCGAACTTCTTCGCCCGGCATTATATCAGGCGCTGCATAATATCGATGCACTTACATCCACAAAAAGCGAGAAAACTTATGACGTGGTTGGGCCGATTTGCGAGAGTTCGGACACGTTTAGAAAAGACCTCGATTTGCCGGAACTTTCGCGTGGCGATTTGCTAGCAATACGCAGTTGTGGTGCTTATGGAGAGGTTATGCAAAACCAATACAATCTTCGTCCGCATGTGCAATCCCTCTATTCCGACGAAATTTAATACAATCAGGAGATAATGAATATTACGGTTTTAAAGTTTGGTGGAACGTCGATGAACGACCATCAAACATGGCGAAAAGTGCTTGAAATCATTCGAAATTACGAATATCCGGTGGTAGTGGTGTCTGCTACTGCGCGTACAACCCGACAATTAATTGAGGCAGGCAGAAGTGCTGCTACAGGTGATTTGGAAAACGCACTCGATATCGTAGAATCAATAAAAATTCGGCACCGCGAATTAGTAGAGCAATTTCTAGATGAAAATCCGCATCAAAAAAATGGGCTTATCAAAGAAAGCTGCTTCAAAAAAATTGATGAGAAAGTCGGTTTTTTGAACAAAATGTTGCAATACGCAGCCAAAAAGAACGAATTAAACCCGGCTTTACAAGATTCTATCGCAGCCGTTGGCGAGCAAATTTCTTCCTATTTATTGGCACAATGTGGCTTAGCAACTAATCAGCTTACTCAGCACATCGAAGCTAAAAAATTGATAAAAACCGATGCTGAATACGGCGCTGCTAACCCTAATCGAGCGCTTATCAACCAAAAATGTGGCAGCATTGAAACTGTTTTGGATAGTGGCTTTACACCCATCATTGGTGGCTTTTATGGAGAAGCACCGGATGGAACAACTACCACTTTAGGCTTCGAAGGATCAGATTACACCGCAAGTTTAATCGGTGGAGCACTTCATGCGAAGTCTATCGAAATTTGGACTGACGTAAGTGGCATTTACACCAGCGATCCGCGTTTTATTGAAGATGCTCAACCAATCGACGAACTTTCATATTTCGATGCTACCGAAATGGCTTATTTTGGGGCTAAGGTTTTACACCCGGCGACTTTAAAACCGGCTCAAGAACGAAACATTCCTGTGTTTGTGAAGAACATGTTTAAGGCTGATGAAGCAGGAACTCGTATTGTTCGTGAATCATCATCGGCTCAAGATTTTCTAGCTATATCTTTCAAAGAAAACATGGCGCTGGTTACCGTAAGCGCTTATGAAACGGTGATGGGCTATTCATTTTTAACCAAAGTATTTGCCGCGCTCGAAAAACTCCGATTACCCGTTGATGCTGTGAATACTACCGAAGCCTCCGTCACTATTGCATTGCATGCTACCGAGAAACTCAGCGAGCTTTCTCAGGCATTAATCGAAGTTGGTTCCGTTCACATCGAAGGAGGTAAAGGCTTGATAAGCTTAATTGGGTGTAAGTTGCAGCGCATGGATCAACTTTCGGAAAAAGTATTCAAAGCTCTAAGTAAAAATGCGGTAGACATGATCTCTTTTACTAAAGAGAAACGAATTTTAAGTGTGGTTGTGAACGAAGATCAGACCGTAGACGCGAGTAGGTTATTGCACCGTTCCGTCTTCGCTTGATTCAGGTTTAGTTGTAGGCACATTCTGATCTTCGGGTAAAACGATGCCCATTTTCTTGGCACGTCGCTCCCATTTTTCACGAGCAAGCTTCTGCATGTCTTCGATCGCATCAATTTCGTCTACAATTTCAATACCCAACAGCGTTTCGATTACATCTTCCATCGTCACAACGCCTGCGAGTCCACCGTACTCATCCACAACAACGGCAATGTGTTCTTGCCGCTCAATCAATTTTTGAAGCAAAATCTTTAACGATGCCGTTTCAGGAACCATCAACACTTCGCGTTTGATTGTAGCAAGTTCCGCTTCTCCCTTTCCTTCCGACACTTGCTCATACAAGTCGTTTTTTAAGATGTATCCGGTGATGTCTTCCTCGTTTTTGGCAAAAACCGGTAATCGCGACACTCGCAAACGCTCTTTCTTTTCCAGAGCTTCTTCGATGGTGAGGTTTTCTGAAAATTTCATCACCACAATGCGCGGCGTCATGATATCTTTCACTTTGAGCGATGAGAATCGAATCAAATTCTTAAACACATTCGACTCCCCTTCCTCAAAAATACCTTCCTGTACGCCCTGATCGGCCATCGCAGAAAACTCTTCTCTACTTATCGAAGGACCGCCTTTATTTGGGCTGATGATTTTTGTAATAAACTCCGACAACTTCACAAATGGGTAAGTAACTACAATTAAAATGGAAATGATTCTTGCCGAGAATACCGCCAGATTTTTCCAATAGGTAGCCCCTAAGGTTTTGGGAATGATTTCGGAGAGGATCAGAATCAACAATGTAAGAACAGCCGAAGTAACGCCCACGTAGGCATCGCCAAAAACAATCAAAGCTTGCGCACCTACACCTGCTGCCCCAACGGTGTGCGCGATGGTGTTAAGCGTTAAAATAGCAGAAAGCGGACGATCAATGTCTTCCTTTAATTGCTTCAGTAATAAACCAACGCGCGGTTGGTCTTGTTCTTTCAATACCACGTACGATGGCGTAATGGAGAGCAAAACTGCTTCCAGAATTGAACATAAAAAAGAGACGCCAAGCGCTAAAAACAAATAAAACAGAAGTAATCCCATAGCCCCAAAAATAAGATTATTCCATCAATCCTCTTAGTTTAGTTTATGATTGTATAAAGTGTGCGAATGCACCTATCTTTGGCCTTCTGTTTTCTCCAAATTAGCACACATTCATGCTGGCAATCGAACAAATAACCCTTCATCTGGGCGAACGAACATTATTAGATGGCGTTTCCGCGATCATCAATCCCGGTGAACGCATTGGCTTAGTGGGGCCAAACGGTGCGGGTAAATCTACCCTGCTTAAAATAATTATGCGCTTGAGAGAGGCTGATGGCGGAAAAATCACTCTTTCGAATGCAGAAACACTGGGCTATTTGCCACAAGATGGTGTAGATCCTGATTTTGAACTCACCGTTATTGAGGAAGTAGAAACTGCGTTCAGCGAGCTATTTGAACTGGAGCAAAAGGTAAATAACCTACAAGAAGAGCTCGGTAATGTTGATCCGCAAAGCGAAGCTTACGAGAAATTGATGGAGCGCTACGGAGCGTTGCAAACTCAACTCGAAACTTCCGGATTGTATACTCTTCGCTCAGAAATTGAGAAAGTGTTGATGGGATTGGGTTTCTCGGAATCAGATTTTGAGCGTTCTACCACCGAGTTTAGTGGTGGCTGGTTGATGCGAATTGCTCTCGCAAAATTACTGCTGAAAAAACCTACCTATTTATTGCTGGATGAGCCTACCAATCACCTGGATATCGAATCGCTGCAATGGATCGAATACTTTCTAAATAGTTACGAAGGCGCTGTGATTGTGGTATCTCACGATCGTGCGTTTTTGGATACCATCACCACCCGAACGTTGGCTATTCGGCGTGGACAAATGAGCGATTACTCCGGCAATTACTCGTTTTATGAGCGTAAGTGGGATGAAGAACGCGAGCTGCTGATTAACGCGCAGAAGAATCAGGAAAAGCAGCTTAAGGAGACACAGGAATTCATCGATCGCTTCCGATACAAAGCCACCAAAGCGCGACAGGTACAAAGTCGGGTAAAACAACTTGAGAAAATCGAACGGATTGAAGTAGAAGACGAACTGAACTCGGTTTCATTTCGATTTCCAGAACCTGAACGAAGTGGTCAGATTGTGATGCAGCTCGATCAGGTAACCAAACGCTACGGCGACAATACCGTTTTTGAAGGACTCGATTTTGAACTAGAACGGGGCGATAAAGTGGCCGTTGTAGGTCCAAACGGAGCGGGAAAATCTACCTTAATTCGAATTCTATCCGGTAAAGAACCCATTCAAGGTGGAACGCGAAATGTAGGCCATAAAGTAACGTACTCGTACTTTGCGCAGCATCAGGCTGAAGATCTTGATCCTACTTATGATCCTCTGCAAGTGATGATGGAAGCCGGTTCTGGCGAAAAAGAAAGCCGACTCCGTTCCATTTTAGGATGTTTTCTCTTCACGGGTGATGACGTCTTCAAAAAGGTAAAAGTGCTTTCCGGTGGTGAAAAAAGTCGGCTTGCACTGGCAAAGATGCTGCTATCTCCTGCAAACTTTCTCATTTTTGATGAGCCCACCAACCATTTGGATATGAGCTCAAAAAACATCCTGCAACAAGCGCTGCAGCAGTATGAAGGTACGTGTATGATTGTTTCTCATGATCGGGCATTTTTGGATCCTATCGTAAATAAAGTGCTGGAAATCCGTCCCGGTACTATCAAGACTTACTTGGGCAATGTGTCCTACTATTTGGATAAGAAAAAAGAGGAAGCAGAGGCAGAACAGAAGAACATTGATCAGAAAACTGCGAACGCGGAACAAGCTTCCAACACATTATCCCGAAAGGAACAGCGGCGCTTAGATGCCGAGCGTCGGAACGAGTTGAATAAAAAGATTCGCCCAATCAAAAAGAAACTCGAGGCAGTGGAAAAGAACATTGAAACTAAGGAAGAGCGGAAACTGGAGATCGAAGAGTTGATGGCCCAAATGGATTTTTATGACGACAGTGATCGCGTAAAGGAAACGTCGATTGAGTATGAAACTATCAAGAAAGAACTCACCGATTTGATGTATCAATGGGAAGAGTATTCGACGCGAATTGAGGCTGCGGAAGAGGAGCTTTAAATTTTAGGTTACTGGTTACTGGTTACTGGTTACTGGTTACTGGTTACTGGTTACTGGTAAATAATTTCGAAACATTAATTATCACGTTCAATGGGGTCTGATTCAATTTGTCATTTCTAAGTTTGATTCAAGAAACAAACGCATGAATGCTCAGAACCAGTCCTCGCTAGAGGGAGGTGGAATCCGCTAGCTAGCGGATGAAGGAGGGTGTTAAGAATTGGTCATTTGTCGTCCGTCGATGGACATTCGTCGCTCCTCACTTGACACCCCTCGCCATGCCATTCGGCACGGCACTCCCCTCAAGGGGAGACTTGTGCTTTGGATTTTAAAACGAAGTGAAATAAAGAACTCACGGTCTTGATCAAATTCTTTAGATTTCTCTCCCGATGAATCGGGATCGAAAAGACAAAGCTAAATCATCATTCGAAGTTCAATGTTCAACTGTTCGGCTGTTCGACTGCTCAACCTTTAAACGCAATTGTATCCATCTCATCGCTTCGCAATTCGTAGCCAAATCCGGTTAACCGATTCGTCAAATCCTGATAGTCTTCATCCTTAAAGTGGAGATGCTCGAACAAAATAATCGATGGATTGTACTTTGGAATATCTACCGTAGAAAGCACCATCGAATCAAAACCTTCGCAATCAAGAATAATCCCATCTACATTGCTCGGCCGATACTTATCGATCAGATCGTCGAAATTCATAGTGTTTACTTCCACACATTTGATGTAATCGTCTCGATTTTCAGGGAGAGTAATTCCTTCTCGGGTTGCCCATTTTTTTACGAACCCTTTGTCGATGTGTTCTTCGATATGCTTGCGATCAAATGAACTCATTCCTGTTGCCCATCGTGCTGTTGAAACAGCCAGCATGTAAAATGGAATGACTCCCTTTTCTGCAGAAATAGCCGCATTCTCGAACCTTAGTGCGTCATTTCCTATGTGATTGTTTTTCAATCGTTCAAACACATGCACTTGAGGTTCAACCATTATTCCATTCCAATCATATGAACGTATAAAGCGATAAAGCGGGTCATTGTGATATCCATCGTTCGCACCAATTTGAACAAAAGTAAATTCAGAATTTCTTTTAGCAGCTCGATTTAATATTTCATCGATACTGCCTTTATCAGGATCCCAAAACCAGCGTATATACCAAACGTAAAGTATCGTTTTTGTGAGGAGCTGGATGAACCTCTCCCAATTATTATTTAGCATAGAATATGAATTATTTGTTGAACAATGCGTTAATCCAGTCGCCCTAACAAGATTGCATTCTCAACAACTATTTTGTTGGTAAGGAGTGATTCTCACTTATAATTTAACATTCAAAATTCATAATTCCGCGTAGCGGTCTATTTCGCAAAAATCTGACTCTTATCCCCAAAAGCTTTGAACTCGAGGGCGTTACCTGATGGATCCAAAAAGAACATCGTGGCTTGCTCGCCGGGTTCGCCCTTAAAACGCACATACGGTTCGATAACAAAATCAATACCGGCAGCTTTTACTTTTTCAGCGAGGGCTTCCCATTCATCCATCTCTATAATCACCCCAAAATGACGCACCGGTACACCTTTTCCATCCACCGCACTTTTTGCTGATTCCTTAGCTTCTTCGGGGCTTAAATGTGCCACTACCTGATGCCCCCACATATTGAAGTCGATCCAGTGATCTGAGGAACGACCGGTAGAGCAGCCTAGAATTTCAGTATAGAATTTGTGTGTTTCTTCGAGGTCTTTTACCGGAAAAGCTAAGTGAAATGGATTCATATTTTATATTCGTTTTTAGTTTGGCATAAAATCATAAAAACGCCCATAAAATGGTAGATCAATTTGGCTCAATGGAATTAGATTTCAGGTTTACTCGTTGCCTGATTATAACTGAAATCGAAAAAAAGCCAAACCATGCCTTCAAAGAATATAGAATTTACCGGAGCACTCAACGAAACCCTTTCTGCTAAAGTAGATTTGCCGGAAGGAGATATACTAGCTTATGCGCTATTTGCTCATTGCTTTACCTGTTCCAAAGATTTGAAAGCTGTTGGCAATATCACTGAAGCTCTGGCCGATGAAGGCATTGCCACGTTCCGTTTTGACTTCACCGGGCTTGGGCAAAGTTCCGGGGATTTTTCAGACACCAATTTCAGCTCTAATATCGATGATCTGGTTGCTGCTGCCAAGTATATGGCCGACGAGTTTGAAGCTCCTTCTATATTGATCGGGCACTCGCTTGGTGGGGCTGCGGTTTTGCAGGCTGCGCATAGAATTGATTCGGTGAAAGCTATTGCAGTGATCGCTGCGCCGGTTGATCCAGCTCATGTGACAGAGAATTTCGGCCTTAAAATAGATGAGATCGAAGAAAATGGATCGGCAGAAGTATCACTTGCCGGTAGACCATTTACGATAAAAAAGCAGTTTTTGGACGACCTCGAAGAATCATCGATGCGGGATAAGATTCGAAATCTAGATCGAGCGCTTATCATCTTTCATTCTCCGCTCGACAATCAGGTTGGGATCGATAATGCTCAGAAAATTTTTGAAGCGGCTAAGCATCCAAAGAGTTTCATTTCGCTCGATGAAGCTGATCATCTGCTCAGTAATTCTACAGATAGCCAATATGTTGGTAAAGTGCTTGGTACCTGGGCGGGGAAGTATATTTAGCAATTATCAATTATCAATTATCAATTAAGGTGTTGCTCAAGGGAAATGATGCCATTCTTAATTGAATTTTTTACTTTTAAATAATTCATGTTTTATACTTACGTCAATAAAAATTAACATTTAATTCTTTAATAATTGGATGGGTTAAATAAATGATCAGGGTTCTACTTTACTGCTTACCGGTATTTGTAATAATTGGGTTCGTTAACTGCGGAATTTTGGGGGGTGATGACAAAGAAAAACCCATTGTGTGGGAAGAGGAGGACATAAATGATTATCTCGTATATAGCCATTCCTATGGCGGCGATAACTTGTATATAATAGACCTAGAAACTGGGGAATATGAACTGAATAATGACTATAAGACTATTTATTCAATTTCAGTTAACAAGGATAACACTAGGCTATATCTGTCATCTGGTAAAGGTCAATTTTATCAAAACATTGGGGAAGTTGTGGAAATTAATCTCGATAATTGGAGTTCAAGAGTTATCTATGATCGGCCGGTTGAATTTTTATTAAGTGATAGAGATAATATTTTTTTTATAACTCTGGCAGAAAGAATAGATCAAACCAATTTTAACCCTATAAGAATTTTAGGTCGAATTGATAATAGCGATGGTGAGATTGAAGAGTTGTCACAAATCAATGTGAGTCATGCTGAAAATCATGACTATAAAGGTGTTCAAGTTCATCCTCACAAGCCAATTGTCTATGCTTTAAATAATCGATATCAATTGTATAGACATTCCTACTTAAGTGGCGAAACAGAATCACTCTTTGATGGATTAACTTTTCACGATTTTCCAAATACAGAGCTTTCATCAGGGGGCGACACACTTTATTTCTTAGGTGGGCCTGTTTTTGATATTAATGAAATGCTTGAGATTGGGCAATTACCTGTGTTTAAATGGGGTAACCCAAAAGCTCGAAGAGATAATAGAGAGGTATATAATACCGATACAGGAGATCAAGGTATGGGTCTGGGCTCCATTAGGAAAGTTACGGTTTACGATCCTAATAAAAATATTATAACCGATTCTATAGATGTTGGTGGGGGAAGTGACCTAATTTTTTTAACCGAAAAAGAAAGATATGCTGTAATAAATGTTGGTAACAGGTTTATATCAATCATAGACCTTAAAGAAAAAACTATACTAAAGGAAATTCGTTTTGATCAAACTGAAACATTCGTTGAAGCAGGAAGAATATTTTTAGCAAAAAAACCTAACTAAAACTCTGGTATACAATTAAGAGATACAATTCTTAATTGAACAATTCTTAATTGATCATTGAACCATTCTTAAATGAATTTCCTGCTTTCCGCCACGGCTAGTTGATCTACCCGTTCGTTGAGCTCGATGCCAACATGTGCCTTTACTTTCACCCAACGAACTTCATGAGGCTTCATTGCTGCCAGCATCTGCTCCCATAGTTTTTTGTTTTCCACCGGCTTTTTATCGGCTTTGCGCCAACCTTTTTTTTGCCAGTTTTCAATCCAACCTTTAGTCATGGCATTGATGATAAGCGCACTATCGCTGTGGATGGAAACTTTGCAGGGTTTCTTCAACGCTTTTAAGGCTTCGATTACCGCTTGCATCTCCATGCGGTTGTTGGTGGTATGCTTTTCTCCACCTGATAACTCTTTCTCTTTTCCGTTCCAGATGAGAATGGCTCCCCATCCACCCGGACCGGGATTTCCGGAACAAGCACCGTCGGTAAACACCGTAATTTCTGGTTTATCCGACATAATTTTGTGTGATGATAGAAAGGTTTTCTTTTAGTGTTTTTGCGGCTTTGGAAACATGTTCTTTCCAGTTTTTTTGATCAGAACCTGCGTAAATAATTCCACGGCTGGAGTTAATCAATGGAATGCCTTCATGTCCGGCCAGGGTATTCGCTAATTCTACGATGCTTCCGCCCTGAGCGCCTACACCGGGTATCAATAAACTACCTTTAGAATGATGCTCAATCACTGATCTTGCTTCGGCAGATTGCGTTGCTCCTACCACCATCCCCAAATGCGACTCGGTGTTTACTGATCTCTCAAACAGAGAGCTGGCAATATATTCGGCCATCATATCATAACCTTCAAACGGCTTTTTTAAGAAATCTTCGGCGCCGGGATTTGAAGTAAGCGCCAACACATAAACTCCTTTGGATTCATCATCAGAAAATGCATCCAATGTTTCGAAACCCATCAAAGGATTGAGGGTAATCGCATCCACTTTAAATTTATTGAAAAAAGCCTTTTTGTAATGCTCGGCCGTACTACTGATGTCGCCCCGTTTGGCATCGGCGATAATGATTTTATCATCAGGAATGTGATCGATGACTGCGTCTAGCACTTTCAGTCCTTTTTTGCCCAGTGCCTCAAAAAACGCGAGGTTTGGTTTAAATGCCGCACAGTGATCTTGAGTTGCATCAATCACAGAAGTACAAAATTCCAATACAAGCTCGCTGGTTGATCCAATTTTTTCGCGAGTAACGTCAGGCAGTAAATTCAGGTTCGGATCGAGCCCCACACACAGTGTCGACTGTGATTTTTGTACCGCGTTTTCGAGCTTTTCGAGATAGGTCATTGAAGAGTGTTTGAGTAGCTCGGAAAATAGCCAACCATAGGTGCTTACTCAACTTGTAATTGTATCTATTTTCTACGGATTACAACTACAACCGGGACCACAATTATCGTTGTGTTTTTCGCTTTTCATCATAGGTTTTAGAATGTATCTGGAAGCGATGTAAGCTATCACCAACATCAAAAGACATACGGCTATAACCGATTGAAGATCAAATCCCATCACAGATTACTCCCGATTTGAAAGGTGATCAGCGAACAAACATAGGCCAGCGCACTCATGTACACAAACATGGCGGTAGGCCATTTCCACGAATTAGTTTCACGGCGCACAATGGCGATGGTACTCATACACTGCATAGCGAGTGCAAAAAAGATCATTAACGAAAGTGCTGTTGCCACCGAGTAAATCGGTTTCCCTGTTTCGGGATCGGTATCGTTTATGAGTTTTTCTTTGAGAGTAACGATATCTTCGTCATCTCCTTCGATACTGTAAATTGTATTTAATGTACCAACCATTACTTCACGAGCTGCAAACGAAGTGATCAATCCAATCCCGATTTTCCAGTCGAAGCCTAATGGCTCAATGGTCGGTTCGATAATCTGCCCGAATTTACCGGCAAAACTGTGGCGCAACTGATACGATTCTATGGTCTCGCCATCGTAAGCATATTGGGCATATTCTTGTTCATCAACTCCCGGAAACGAAGCCAAAAACCACAGCACAATAGATATAGCAACAATAATCTTTCCTGCTTCTTTCACAAATATCCAACCACGATCGGCCACGTTTCTAAAAACTACATCCCACTTAGGCATTTTGTATGCCGGAAGCTCCATAATAAATGGCGTTTGCTGCCCGCTTGGGAAAAAGCGTTTCATCACCGCTGCTGCAACCAAAGCCATCACAATTCCAAAAATGTACAAGGCAAAAAAGGTTATTCCCTGATAAGTGAAAATGCCAAGCACCGTTGTTGATGGGATGAACGCTGCAATCAGCAAAGCGTACACAGGAAGGCGAGCCGAACATGCCATAAAGGGCAAAACCATGATCGTAATGATTCGATCGCGCCAGTTCTCGATGGTTCTTGTGGCCATAATACCTGGAATAGCACAGGCAAAACCCGACATCAATGGAACTACGGATCTACCATGCAGCCCAACTTTGGTCATAAAGCCATCCATCACAAAAGCGGCACGTGCCATGTATCCTGTGCCTTCCAAAATGTAGATAAAAAAGAACAGGAAGATGATTTGAGGCAGGAATATCACCACTCCACCTAAACCGGCGAGCACCCCTTCTACTAACAAATCGTTAAGTATTCCGGGCGCCATTGTATTTGCCACCCAATTTCCGGTCTCCACAAAAACCAGATCAATAAAATCCATAAACGGAGTGGCCCAACTGAATATGGCCTGAAACATGAGTAACAATACCGAGGCGAAAATCACCGGACCAAATACCTTGTGAGTAACAACGCTGTCGATTTTATCGGTTAAACTAAGGGTGGAATCGGTTGTTTGCTGTGTGGCATTTTTGGTACAACGATCAATAAAATCATACCGTTGAAGCACTTCCGCGGCCATAGGATTTTCGCCAGCCTGTTCCAGAATTTCTCTGGCTTGTTTTATTGCGATTTCACCTTTTACTTTCTCTTCAAACTGGTAAAACACTTCATTGAAATTTCCTTCAGAAATCAATCGCAGTGCTTCGGTATCTTGTGCTGCGGCAGGAATATTAGTGTAGGGCTGAACCCATTCTTTTTTCACTTTACCAATAGCCTGTCGTAATTGAAAACTTTCGAGCCAGGCCAACGGTTGAGGAGTGTTGATATCTGTTTGAGTGATAAATGATTTTAATCGCTCAATATCATCTTTTTGCTTCGCTGTTATGGAGATTACCGGAATTCCTAAATTGTCAGAAAGCATTTTCTCGTTGATGGTGATCTGCTTTTGCTCAGCCACATCCATCATGTTCAAAACCAGTATAACCGGGATATCCAGATCCAAAAGCTGAGATACTAAAAACAAATTTCGATCGAGATTGGTCACATCAACAACTGCGAGTACTAAATCCGGCTTCTCTTCGTGCTCGTAACTTCCAATCAGCGCTTGGTATGCGATGCGTTCATCCAGCTTCTTATAGTTTAAGCTGTATGCTCCGGGAAGGTCGATTACATGATGAAGCACTCCTCCTATGATTGTTGTACCAACTTTGCGTTCTACCGTTATGCCCGGATAGTTCGCAATTTTTTGGCGTAATCCTGTTAAGGCGTTAAATACGGTAGATTTTCCCGTATTCGGGTTTCCAACTAAGGCAATAGTTTTAGGTGTTTGTTCCACTAGCTATCCAGTTCAATACAATCAGCTTCCGATTTGCGTAGGGTGTAGAGCGAGCTTCGTACTTTAATTTCAACGGGGAACCCGGTAGGTGCTTTTCTAATCATCTCGAGTTTTGTACCTGGTAAAATTCCCATTTCCATTAAACGTGTAGTTTCAGCGCCGGAAATACTTTTAATCAGAAATGATCCCGGCTTAGTTATGTTCGAAAGTTTTGTTGACATCAACTTAATTAGGGCTTACCAGTATTGATTTTGCAATGCTGTTGTTGATGGCAAGCCGCGTCTCTCCCACTTTAAAAATCACATCTTTTTGATTGGAAATTATTATTCCGGTAGCTCCTTCAACGCATCCTAATTCGTTTAAACGGCATACATCGTCGCAATGGCAATCGATGCACTTCACTATAACTTGCTCGCCTTCTTTACTGTGATTTAAGGGATACATAATCCTTATTTAAATGTGGTCTAAATAAGATAAAGAAATCGGTTAATAAATAGAACCCATCAAACGTAAAAAACTCTAGAGCATCGACTCCGGTAAAATCTCTTCGAAACCATGTGGTGGTTTATGCAAAGTCCAGGTTTCGAAGTAAAAATGACGTTCGCTACTCACCCGTTTTCCGTTGATACTAAATACTCTGAAATCGGGTTCCAGCATCTTTTGAAGTGGATAAAAGAACCTAGTATAGATGTTATCTCGGCTGAAAATTTGCACATCAAAGCCATTAGGAGCTTCGCGTTTGTAAATGGCAATCCATCCTTTTTCGAGAATATCTCGCAACACTTTTCCTGAAAATGAATGTATGCTTTCGGGTGGAAGGGTCTCATCAGCCAGCAATATCATCTCGTTGTTATCAATCGCGAGCAGTGCTTGTTTTAACTCGGCGAACTCTCCTTTTGCAGTTTGATACGATTGAGTGCCTAGGCCTGCTTGTATGGTTTGAATAATATGATCGAAGCGGCTTAATCTATTGATACCGAATTGCTGCTCATCAACCACACTGCCACTAAAATATAATGTCGAATAAGTTGGATCGGGTTGAGTAAACATTGCCAACGGATCTTCATTATTCTGAGAGGATGGCGCAAGTTGCTCCATGCGTTGGTCGTGATGAAAAATCAGTTTTAATAGATCGGTAGCGGCCATAGTGCTTTATTTTATAGAAATAAAAAATCCCGGCTACATCTGGTGCAACCGGGATTAAGTTAACAAATCCTGCGTCGGATTAGATCATAGTTGCAATTACAAGAGCAACTACCGACATCAACTTAAGAAGGATGTTTAGAGATGGACCGGAAGTATCCTTGAAAGGATCACCTACCGTATCACCAACAACACCTGCTTTGTGCGGCTCAGAACCTTTACCGTACTCAACACCGTCGATAACAACGCCTTCTTCAATCATTTTCTTAGCGTTATCCCAAGCACCACCAGCGTTAGATTGGAACAAAGCCATCAACACACCGGCAGAAGTTACACCTGCTAGTAAACCACCAAGCATTTTTGCGCCTAGTGTTGGGTCGTCGCTGATGAAACCAGGAACGAAACCAAACAATACCGGCACGATTACCGCTAGCAAGCCCGGAAGAACCATCTCACGGATAGAAGCTGCAGTAGAAATTTCCACGCACTTTTCGTATTCCGCTTTTCCATCAGCTGCTTCAAATGTAGCTTGATCTTCTTTGCTCCAGTCAGCGAATTCTTTATCGCCATTGCTTTTCATTACATCAAGAGCAGCGCGTAGTTCAGGAATAGTCTTGAACTGACGACGAACTTCTTCGATCATACTCATCGCAGCACGTCCTACAGCGTTCATAGATAAAGCAGAGAATAAGAATGGAAGCATTGCACCTACAAAAAGAGCTGCCATTACATATGGGTTAGTAACATTGATGATTACTTCTAATCCCGGATTAACCGCTTCGTAAGCTGTAATAAAAGCAGCGAAAAGAGCAAGAGCAGTAAGAGCTGCAGAACCAATCGCAAAGCCTTTACCGATAGCAGCGGTTGTGTTACCCACAGCGTCAAGTTTATCTGTACGCTCACGTACTTCAGGCTCAAGTTCTGCCATTTCAGCAATACCACCGGCGTTATCAGAAATCGGGCCATAAGCATCAACTGCTAATTGAATACCAGTGTTTGCAAGCATACCAACTGCAGCAATGGCAATACCGTAAAGTCCGGCAAAGCTGTAAGCACCAATAATTGCGATAGCAATAATGATGATAGGAATCGCAGTAGAAATCATTCCAACACCTAAACCGGCGATGATGTTAGTTGCAGCACCTGTTACAGATTGCTTTACAATAGATAAAACTGGCTTTGTGCCGGTTCCTGTGTAATGCTCGGTTACAAAACCGATTGCAAGGCCAGAAAGTAAACCAAAGATGGTTGCAATAAATACGCCTGTACTTGTGTACTCGATACCAGAGAATGTCCAGCTTTCTGGAAGCATCCAAGTGATAATGAAGTAAGAAGCTACTAGCATAACTACGCCAGAGAAAAGCTCACCCATGTTCAGTGCTTTTTGCGGATCGCCACCTTCTTTAACTCGTACTAAGAACGTACCTGCAATAGAAGTCACAATTCCGGTACCTGCAAGCACTAATGGAAGCAATACAGCAGAAAGTCCTTCAAAGTTATCTGCCCAATTTGGGATAGTCATAAAAGCGGCACCTAATACCATGGTACCAATGATAGAACCTACATACGATTCGAAAAGATCGGCGCCCATACCGGCTACGTCACCTACGTTATCACCTACGTTATCAGCAATAGTTGCCGGGTTTAACGGGTGATCTTCAGGAATACCTGCTTCCACTTTACCTACAAGGTCAGCGCCAACATCGGCAGCTTTTGTGTAAATACCACCACCTACACGAGCAAATAGTGCGATTGAAGACGCACCAAAAGAGAAACCGGTTACGATAGCAAGAACACGGTTTACAGCGTCGGCACCATCGATGCCAAAAACATTAGCGAAGATGAAAAACAAAATCGAAAGACCAAGCACACCTAATCCTACTACACCAAGACCCATTACAGATCCACCGGCAAAAGCAACTTCAAGGCCTTTACCTAAACTTTCGCGAGCAGCGTTAGTAGTTCTTACGTTGGCTTTGGTTGCAACTTTCATTCCGATAAAACCCGCAAGTCCGGAACAAATCGCTCCTACTATAAATGAAATTGCTACCATCCAGCTTGATGTTACAGCATCGGCACTTAGCGCCAAGATTACAGCAACAACAGCCACAAAAATGGCAAGTACTCGATATTCAGCTTTCAAGAAAGCCATTGCACCGCTGGCTATACTGTCAGCAATGCGCCCCATTCTTTCGGTACCTACTTCTTGTTTCGACACCCAAGAAGATTTTAACGCGGTATATAAAAGGGCTATCACACCCGCCGCAATTGAGAAAAAGATTATGTTTTGCATAACTCCGTTTAGGTTAGTTTGAGAATCCCCCGCAGGGTTTTCAATTATAAAAGTTCATTGCTCTTTCGATACCCAAACTCACGAATGCAAGAGCAGCTTCATGAGCTTTTTGGATGGAAATCTTAACCTCATCCATTTCGGTTTGATCAAAAGGAGAAAGCACATAGTCAACCTGCCTGCCCCGTTTAAAATCATTTCCGATACCTACGCGTAATCGAGGATACTCTCGCCCGATTTTCTCGTTGATATCAGCAATTCCATTATGTCCGCCGTCGCTGCCTTGTGGCTTCATTCGCGTTATACCTACCGGTAAATTTAAATCGTCGTAGATAACCAAGCAATCTTTTATCTCGGTATTATATTTCGCAAGAGCCTTTTTTACAGCGGTACCGCTTCTATTCATATACGTTGTTGGCTTCACCAAAATCACTTTTCTACCTTTGTGGCGCCCTTCAGCAACTACGAAAGGCCCTCCGCCGGCTTTAAAGTCGACGGAGAGTTTTTCGGCAATAAAATCAACAACGTCAAAACCGATGTTATGTCGGGTACCCTCATATTCTTGTCCAACATTTCCTAATCCTACAATAATGGACATTTATTCGTGGTACCCTATCAGTTTTTATTCTTCAGATGTTTCTTCTGTTGATTCCTCAGCACCTTCTGCGCCTTCGGCATCTTCAGCATCTTCGTCTGCGTCGTCATCAAGTACATCGCTAACTAGCGCGCCTTTTGGTGGACGAACGTTTACAATAGTTCTGGTTAAGCTATCAATTGGCACAATTCCTTCTAGGTCTAAATCACCAACGTGAATAGACTGACCAATTTTTAATGGAGTGATATCAACCACAAACTCAGACGGGATGTACTTAGGCAGTACACGAATTCTCATGAATTTCATTGGTTGGAACAAACGTCCACCATTCTCAACAACACCTCGGGCAGCGCCGGTTACTTTGAAAGGAATACGAAGTGTAACTTTGTGGTTGTCGGAAAGCACGTAGAAATCGGCGTGGATCGGACGATCAGTCACCGGATCAAATTCAGTGCGCTTTAAAAGAGTTCTGTAAACTTTACCATCTACAGTAAGCTCTTGTAATTTTGTCTGCGGCTTGCGCAGAATTCTTTCTAATTGAAGTTCATCGATCGAAAAATTGACGTTTTCTTCAATTTCAGGGCCGTAAAGAACGGCAGGAACACGCTTTGCAGCACGTAATTCGCGATTCGCCTTTTTACTGGTTTCGCGAAGGGTTCCTTCTAATTTTACTAATTCAGGTAATGACATTTTTGATTTCTGTAATGTTAATTATCAAACAAAGCACTGATGGTATCATTAGTGTGAATTCGCTGAATTGCTTCAGCAAAAATATTAGCCACGCTAAGCACCTTAATTTTATCAGATGGTTGGCGCAACGGTATCGTATCACTAACTAATAATTCATCAATGGGAGAATCTTCGATTCGTTGAAATGCAGGGCCAGACAGGATTGGATGCGTACACATAGCCACTATGCTAAGTGCGCCTCGCTCTTTCATGGCGGCAGCTGCGTTGGTAAGTGTTCCGGCGGTATCAATTAAATCGTCTACAATTAATACGTTTTTGCCTTCCACTTCCCCAATGATGTTCATAATCTCAGATTCGTTAGCTTTCGGCCTGCGCTTATCAACAAAGGCAAGCGAAGCACCTAACTTTTTCGCGTACGAGCGAGACATTTTCAAACTACCAACATCGGGGGCAACAACTACCAGATTCTCGATTGGATTTTTTGAGAGATGATCGATAAACACTCGGCTAGCATATAAATGATCGAGTGGAATATCGAAGAAACCTTGAATCTGTGCAGCGTGTAAATCCATGGTAAGCACCCGGTCGGCACCGGCTTCAACCAATAAATTTGCCATCAACTTCGACCCTATTGAAACTCGGGGCTGATCTTTACGATCTTGCCGCGCATATCCGAAATACGGAATAACGGCGGTAACACGTTTTACAGATGCGCGCTTGGCTGCATCCAACATCAACAATAATTCGATGATGTTATCGCCCGAAGGAGGGGTTGGTTGAACGATGAAAATATCTTCTCCGCGAATGCTTTGCTCGAATTTCACATACAGTTCTCCATCAGAGAAGCGTTTGAGCGTTACTTTTCCAAGTTGTGTACCATACTCCTTAGCAATAGCGCGAGCTAATGCCGGATTGGCGGTACCGGAGAATATTGCGAGAGGACTTTCCAAAAATTGCTAGCACTGAAAGATTCAGGATTACATAAAACAAAAGGATGCATCCCTAATCATCCTTTTGAGTGTAGTTGCCCGGGGAGGATTCGAACCCCCACATACTGGACCAAAACCAGGTGTCCTGCCATTAGACGACCGGGCAATTCAGATCGTTTACAGACTCCAAAGATAAAGAGCTATAAAAATGCAGTCAAGACAAAATTGCTTTATTTAATACCTTACATTCCAAACATCGCTTTTCTTTGCAATACGCATGATATAGGTGAACTGCACCCAAATTTTTTCTTGTGTAAGTGTATAATTGATGAGGAAAAATCGCAAACTTTTTTCGGATGTGTTCAGGAATGAGCACTTGCAGCTGCTGCCATTCTTCAAACACACTGCTTTTAAGTGCTCTCGAAAATACCAGCTGACTTAGCGCCATGTGTGCCGATAAAAACACAGTGCCATACATTATTTTAGCAAAACCGTTTTTAGCAATGCCCGACTGTTCTAGAATCAACTTCCAATTTTGTTGAATATCTGCATCTAAAAAAACTGATAAATCCATTTCATTTATTGCTCGCATCATGCCATGCAATTGAGCTAAGCGAACTTCGGCACGATGCGCTGGGCGCACTCCTTTTCTGGAAAAGTTGATGTTTTGTTGGCTAATTACAGCGCGCATAAATTTCTTTCCACTTGTAAATTTATGCCCATTATTTAAAGCATCCAGCCATAAATGCGACGCATCAACCATGGCGGATCTATTTTGTGATATTCCAAGGCTATCAGCCAAACTTAGCATCAGTGCTTTTTTCCAGGCATTCGATAAGCCATCGGAAGGATCATAGAACGCATAAAAATCCTGAACTTTTTTATCCAGATATTCTTGTTGGGATATTGCCAGTTGCTCGGTAAATGCATCTACTGATATGTAATTCACAATGGTTGAGCATGGCAAATTACTTCCCGAAAGCGCTCCGATTAGCTCATTCACTTGTTTAGGCAAATAAGGGCGAATATTTACCGTAGGAATGTTTTCGCCAATGGTGGTTTTTGCATCACTTGTAACTCCTGTATCTGCTACAACGTGCAGAATAACTTTATTGTAATTACTATCGGTTTGATGCCTGTGAGAATACCAATCACGGGAATTCAAATGTATTTCTACTGCCCCGTAATGAATAATATTTCCAATTTGAATGGCCGCATTAAGGAAATCAGGACCGTCGCTGGGGTTTAGAAACCCGGGATTGATCACACGCACTTCTTCTGAGGCCGTGGTTGTGAATTCTGAACTGTTGAAAAGTTGCTCACTCCAAACGGTATGCAGAATTTTCTCGTATTTTATTTCCTCATTAGGATACATCATTCATATCAGCGTCATCAAAAAATAATTCTTCGGTAGCTTCATATAAATCGGGAATCGAATCTTTTAAATCGTGCTGAATTTTCCCAAGTTTTTTCTCGCTTTGTTCCAGTAGTTTGTGCCTTTTCCCATCCACCCAATCTTTGGCTTCGGATGAATGTTCGCTTATCCACCTGCGATTATCTTTTCCACTTTGTGGTGTAACTAATAAACCTACTGCTACGCCGGCAGAAAAAGATGCCAGTGCTGTAAATATGGTGCCTATTCTTCTACTCATGGTTCCGTTATTTTACGTTCAGGTTAACAGTGTTAATATAACGTTTGGATTTTTTAATTTAATGCTTAAAAATCAAATTAGTGTAAATATTAATTTACCTTAAATCATTAACTAAACAGGTTGCCATGCAGCATATAACTTTGATGGACCAGCAACATATTCAACGTACCATTAAGCGCCTTGCCATTCAGGTTTGGGAAAAAATGGGAGATGCGGATGAGCTAGTCGTTTTCGGATTGAACGACAGGGGATATGCCACCGCTGTTGAACTCACTACTTATCTAAAACAAAATAGTGAGCAGAAAATCCAACTCCATCAGTATGATGTTGCAGATAATGGACAAAAAGCACCTATTCCTAATTGTACCGAGAAATCGGTATTGGTTGTTGATGATGTGATTTTTTCCGGCAAAACCATGTTTAGTGCTCTCTCAACTATTTGTTATTCAAACGAACCCAATATTATTGAAGTGCTGAGCCTTGTAGATCGCGGGCATCGTAAATACCCGGTGCTGTGCGAGTTAACCGGAATTTCTGTACCCACGAAATTTGGGGAACATATTGAAGTAATTATAGATAAGAGTAAGATACAGGAAGTGGTCCTTTTCAAGAACGTATAAATCAAAAAAACTAATTACCAAAAATGAAACAACTACTACTTGCACTTGCTATTTTAGGTGTATCAAGTCTCTCATATGCACAAGAAACTATAATCATCCCCGACACGCTCGACAACGAGTGGGCTACCACATGGGTACTCGGCCTAAATGCCTCCCAATCTACGTTTAACAATTGGGCCGCAGGTGGGCAAAATAATGTATCAACTACGGCCTTTACCCGAGTTAATGGCGCTTATCGCCAAGGTAAGTTCACCTACGGTTACGTGTTTAATGTGCGATATGGAATCACCAATATCGAAGGTGAGGAAAGCAGGAAAACAGCTGATCGCTTAGCCATCAAGCATCGGGCTGCTTATATCCTAAATGATGAAAACACCATGAATGCCTTTGCTCAGATATCATTTACCACTCAGTTTTATGATGGCTACGATTATTCTAACGAACCACGCACCAGAATTTCAGATTTTATGGCGCCGGGTTATTTTTCTGAGAGTATTGGCTATGCCTACACTCCTACCGATTATGTGAGTTTTGAAGCCGGTTTAGCGCTCAAACAAACTATTGTAAACGACGAAGCCATCGTACAGGAAAAAGGATACGGAGTTGCTCCGGGCGATAATGTTTTCTCTGAGGGTGGTCTTCAATTAGCCGTTAATTTCAGCAAGGAAATTCTCAAAAATGTGAACTATACCTCTAGTTTGGAAACTTTCAATAACGTGAACAAAAGCCTCGCGAGCACTGATGTTGCATGGGCAAATGAGCTAACCGGTAAAATAAACGACTATCTTACCGCCTCTTTTCAACTTGAAATGATTTATGATGATGATGTAGTTGCAGATGAGCTGCAAACACGGCAAATTCTTGCTGCCGGTTTGTTAGTTAATCTTCGTTAATGCAATCACATACTTTTTCTTTACTTACACAAGCTCTAAACGATCTCCAGCAATGGAAAGCATCGTTTGGAGCTTTTTCTTTGGATGAAACCCTAATCGTAGAACCGAATAAATCTGCGCAGGTTTTTGAAGAACTTACCCAACGCCTAAAAGGCAATTACCCGTTTCATCATCCGGTGTATGCCGGGCAGATGCTAAAAAGTCCCCATGAAGTTGCCTGGGCAGCCTACGCTTTGGCCAGCTCCATCAACCCGAATAACCACGCGCTGGATGGAGGACCACCCTCTTCCGAAATGGAAAAGGAAATCATGCCGATGTTGGCTGATTTCTTTGGTTATGGGGATACATTTCTGGGGCATTTAACCTCCAGCGGTACCATTGGTAATCTTGAAGCACTTTGGATTTCCAGAAAAATCCATCCGCATAAAAAGATTGCATTCTCAAAAAATGCACATTACACGCATGGACGCATGTGCGAAGTTCTGGGAATGGACTCGATAACTATTCCTATCAACTTTGAAGGTAAATTCGAGTTTTCAGAAATTGAACCCGCCGAAATCGGAACGCTAGTAGTTACACTCGGCACTACCGGTTTAGGTGAAGTTGAACCCTTAGATCAAGCTTTAGAATGGGCACGAGCACATGACATCCGCATTCATATTGATTCGGCATATGGCGGATTTTTCCGAAGTCTGAAAGATTCGGAATTGATCGACGGTACTTCGTGGAAACTCATGCAAGAATCCGACAGCATCGTGGTGGATCCGCACAAACATGGGTTACAACCCTATGGTTGCGGTGCTGTACTTTATAAAGATCCTGCGGTTGGGCGATTTTACAAACACGATTCGCCGTATACCTACTTTACATCCGATGAGCTCCATTTAGGGGAAATCAGCCTGGAATGCTCCAGAGCAGGAGCAGGAGCTGTAGCTTTTTGGGCAACTTTGCAGTGTTTTCCGCTCAAAGAAAAAGAAGGCTATGGACCGATTTTAGCGAAGTGCATACAAGCTGCACTCACCGGTTTTGATTTGATTTCAAACAGCGAAAAGCTGACCGCCTACAAAAAACCTGAGCTCGATATTCTCACCTATTTTCCGCGTAACGATTCAACAAAAAGCGTATCACAGATTTCGGAACTTTCACGGAAAGTATTTCAAAAAGGGATGGATGATCAGAATTACTTTTTATCGCTGTATAGAGTACCAGCTAGCGATTTCAGTCATTTTCACTCTGAATATGTAACTGATGAAGATAATGTTACTATCCTTCGTAGTGTATTGATGCGACCCGAGCACGCTGGTTTTATTCCTGAATTGATTCGTAAAATTGAAAATGCTATCTAAGCGTTATGGGAACAGAGCTACAAAAAAGGGAATGTGCAAGCTGCGGGAAAGCGTTTGAAACCCCTTTTTGCCCACATTGTGGAGAGCGTCGACTTTCAGAAAAAGATTTTTCGGCCTTTTCGTTGGTTAACGATTTCGTAGTGGATGTTTTCAACATCGAAAATAAATTTTGGCGCACTCTAAAATGCTTTTTCTTCAAGCCGGCTGCTTATGTAGATGAGTACATTAAAGGTGCCAGGAAAAAGTACATCTCACCGATCAAGCTCTTTTTGATTGCCAACGCCTGGTATTTTCTTTTTCCTGCGATAAATACCTTTAAAACTTCCTGGAATATCCAGCTAAATGGCCTACCCTATAGTTTTATCACCAATGATTTTCTTATCCGATTTCAGTTACAATCGGGACTGAATCCACAAGATTTCGCCATACTTTATAACGACGCAACAGCAGTAATCTCGAAATTATTTCTGATCATTCATCCACTTATTTTTGGTGGATTTACGTATTTACTCTATTTCAATAAACGCAGTAGTAAACCCATAATTCATCACTTTAATCATACCCTTGTTTTCTATGCTTTCCTTTTACTGATAGGAACTAGTATTGCACCGGCGATTTATAATATTATCGCAATTTTACTCGACTCAAATGCGATGAAAGATTTCCGTAACGAGGTTACCATTACCCTCTTTATATTTGGTATCCTGAATCTATTCGGGTTCTTTTTATACCGAAAATTTTTTGCTGAAAAATGGTATAACGTGGTATGGAAAGTTCTACTTTTAAATTTCCTCTTTGCCCCACTCCTACAGATTTACCGATTTATCCTGCTTTGGATTACCCTAGGTTGGATTTGGGTGGCAGGATGAATGCAAATTGGTAAGGGCAATTCATGAATTGCCCCAACCGTAATTGCATTTAAATTTTAAACATCAAAAGAAATGCCTTGAGCTAACGGCAGTTCATCGCCCCAATTGATGGTATTGGTTTGGCGACGCATATACGCTTTCCATGCATCCGAGCCGGATTCACGTCCGCCACCGGTTTCTTTCTCGCCACCGAAGGCTCCACCAATTTCAGCACCGCTGGTTCCAATATTGATGTTCGCTATACCGCAATCCGAACCGTGCGCACTTAAAAAGTTTTCAGCTTCACGCATATTCAATGTGAACATCGACGAGCTCAATCCTTGCTTTACCCCATTTTGGATAGCGATGGCTTCATCCAACGTTGAGTATTTCATCAAATAAAGAATTGGTGCGAATGTCTCGTCTTGTACAATTTGGTAGTGGTTTTCAACCTCTGCTAGTGCAGGCTTCACATAATGGCCATCGCCATCAATAACTTCGCCACCGCAAATTACTTTCCCACCTTCTTTTTCCACCTGCTTAAGTGCAGATTGCATCATTTCTAATGCTTGTTCATCAATAAGCGGACCAACTAATGTATCCGGCTCTAGAGGGTCACCAATAGTGATATTCTCGTAGATACTCATCAAGCGCTCTTTCACTTGATCGTACACCGAATCGTGGATAATCAATCGACGAGTAGACGTACATCGTTGCCCACAAGTACCAACAGCACCAAATACCGCTCCCCGAACACTCATTTCGATGTCGGCATCTTTAGAAATAATGATAGCATTGTTACCGCCTAATTCAAGAATGGTTTTGCCGAGGCGGCCACCAACGGTTTTGGCAACTTCTTTACCCATGCGGATTGAGCCTGTAGCAGAAACTAAAGGAATGCGCTCGTCTTCGGTTATCCATTCGCCTACTTGGCGATCGCCGGTAACTAAATTGAAAATTCCTTCCGGTAGATTATTCTCACGTAGTACTTTTGCTACAATTTTTTGGATGGCAACGCCACATAATGGGGTCTTTTCTGATCCTTTCCAGATCATCACATCACCACAAACGGCAGCAATCATTGCGTTCCAGCTCCAAACAGCAACAGGGAAATTAAAAGCCGAAATAATTCCTACAACACCAATTGGGTGCCACTGCTCGTACATTCTGTGCTGCGGGCGCTCGCTATGCATGGTTAAGCCGTATAATTGTCGGCTTAGACCAACGGCGAAATCACATATATCAATCATCTCTTGAACTTCGCCCAAACCTTCTTGATGGATTTTACCCATTTCGTAAGTAACCAATTTACCCAATGGTTCTTTGTACTCACGTAATTTCTGCCCAATTTGACGTACGATTTCACCACGTTGGGGCGCCGGCATTTCGCGCCAGATCAGAAAAGCTTCTTCTGCTTTAGCAACAACCTGCTCGTACTGTTCTTTGGTGGTAACACTTACGTTTGCAATTTTTTTACCATCTACCGGTGTATGGCTAGCAATAACTTCTTTGCTCTCCAAATTCTGTAACCCAGTGCTTGTGCCGGCATTCACACCCTCGATGCCAAGCTTCTTTAAAAAATCCATTCAGTTTATTTTATTGATTGGTACTTTAGCGAAGTGAAGATAGCCATTTCGTAAAAAGAAATGTGGAATAAATTACTTCACTAAAATCATTTCGGAACAATGAAAACAGCCTCTCAAGCCCAGATCACTTTACTTCGAAAGTTAAAGCAACGAAAGCATCGCACCATCGAACAACGTTTTGTGTTAGAAGGCGAACGCGCTATCGATCAGGTAATCCAAAATGGAGTTATCGATGTTGAGGCAATCTTTGTTAAAGCCAGCAAACTAGATCACTTTACAGGGGTAAACGAGAAACTTCATTTGCTAGATCATCGTGATTTTAACGAGGTAGCCGATACCGATAACCCACAGGGGATGCTAGCCATTTGCAAGATTCCCAAGCCCATAACACTTGGGCAACTTTCAACCACTAATGGATTAATTATTGCAACTGACGCCATTCAGGATCCCGGAAATATGGGTACCATCATTCGTTCGGCGGTTTGGTATGGAGCGTCTGCACTAATCACAGGAACCGGATCGGTAGACATCTACAACCCGAAAGTAGTACGTAGCACAGCGGGTGCAACAGGGATATTGCCCTTTATTCAAGGTGAACTGAGTGAAATTTGCACAGAATTAACCAAGATTGGCTGGGAAGTACTTTTACTTGACGCTAACCCGGGTGCAATTTCCATTTCCAAAATTCCTATCCAAAATAAAACCATTCTTATCGTAGGCAACGAAGCAAATGGCATTTCTAAAGAATTAACTGATGCCGAGTACCAACGTGTGATTCTACCTACAAAATCGCCTCAAAAGTACGTTGAGAGCCTGAATGCAGGCGTTGCCATGAGCATTGCTTTGGCTATTGTTAATAATTAGGTGGACAACTCACCCTATATTTCTTCCAGATTAAGTGAATGAAAAATCTGCCATAAGTTTTCCACATTCTTTGCAAATGGACTTGGCTTTGGTTTAATTCTATAAACGTTCTTTTACATAGATCATCTACAAAACCGGCGGTTACGCTCTACCAAAACCCATTTGCCCATGCCGAGAAAGAAATCGAAGAAAATTTTTGTCCTCGACACCTCAGTTCTACTATATGATTACGAAGCTGTAAGAAATTTTGAAACTAACGACGTTGCAATACCTATCACGGTATTAGAAGAAATCGACACCTTTAAAAAAGGTAATACCGTCACCAATCTTCACGCACGCGAATTTATCCGATACCTTGATGGAATTTCGGATGCTAATCTCCTTCAAGACTGGATTCCCCTAAACGGACGAAGCCACGGTAAACTAAAAGTGATTAGCAATGGCGGAGATCATGTGGATGCCAACAAAGTGTTTGGTTCCAAAAAGAACGACCATGAGATTTTAAATGCCGCTCTAAAACTTAAATCCGAAAACCCGGAAACGCCGGTTATTTTAGTGTCGAAGGACATCAACCTGCGCCTGAAAGCACGTGCTTTGAATTTACAGGCCGAAGATTACGAGACGGTACGTGTTAAAAATATCGATCAGCTTTATCGCGGAAAAACTGATTTAGATCTCGAAGATCCGGCAGTGATTAGTAAATTTTACGAGAAGAATCGCATCAAGCCAAAAGCTTTGATGGAAGTTACCCCGCCTGCGAATCACTACTATTTGATGAAAAGTCATGGTGCTTCTGCGCTGGGATATTACAACGCGAAAACGAAATACATCGAGGGGATCGATCAGTTGAATGCGTATGGAATCATCCCGCGAAATGCCGAGCAGAATTTTGCGATGCATGCATTGATGAATCCTGAAGTAAAATTGTGTACTGTAACGGGAGCAGCCGGCACCGGGAAAACGCTGTTGGCCCTAGCAAGTGCGCTGGAGCAACGCAGCGAGTACAAACAGATTTATCTCGCCCGACCAATTGTGCCTCTCAGCAATCGCGATATTGGGTATTTGCCGGGGGATGCGAATCAGAAAATCGATCCATACATGCAGCCACTTTGGGATAATCTGAGCTTCATCAAAAATCAGTTTAAAGAAAGTAGTAAGCAGTACAAGAAAATCGAGGAAATGATCCAAACGGATAAGTTGCGGATTGTACCGCTGGCTTACATCCGAGGACGTAGTTTATCGAATGTGGTTTTTATTGTGGATGAAGCCCAGAATCTAACTCCGCATGAGATCAAAACCATCATCACTCGCGCCGGCGAAAACACCAAGATTATTTTTACCGGTGATATTTTCCAGATCGACACACCGTATCTGGATGCCGAAAGTAACGGACTTTCGTACTTAGTAGATCGCCTCCACGACAACCCCATTTACGCACACATTAATCTCGAAAAAGGCGAGCGATCAGAACTAGCGAACATCGCGAGTAAGTTGTTGTAAGTTGGCTAGTTTTTATTTGTGAGTTGATGAGTCATCCTGAGTGAAAACCAAGGATCAACTATACGTGATTTCAACTCAAAATTTCTACCAGTTTCGTTTTTCCGACGATGCTTCGGCATGAAAAAATAATCCTTCAGACGAGTGATTCGTCAGTCGGATTGTTCGAAGATTTACAGCCTTTTCAAAAACGGAATAATGTGCGTCATCATCTGATCATGTTGAGCTTGTACGCTTATATCGGTACGGCTATCCATGAGTAAATGCCCCATATAGCCGAATTGGGAATGGTTTCCGCCTTCGATCAAAACGAGTGAAGCTTCTTGTGGAAGTAAATGTTGGTTTTCCATCACCTCCGGAACGCTCGCCAAACCATCGTGCTCGGCGTATAGTTTTAAGGTTGGTATAGATTGTTGACTCATGTCAAAATCCCGAGGATGGGACGTCCCCATCAAGATTAACCCTTTCAACAAATCGGGGTTTTCATGCACAAATTGAGCGGCCATTTTAGCCCCTTGTGAATGTCCGGCTAATACATACATCCCTGTCTCCAGATCAAACAGATCATTAATTCTTTCATATCCCCAAATCGGCATTCGCCAGTTCATTTTCACTATGTGACAACTGAATCCTGCTTCAGCTATGCTTCTGCAAAGTGGTGCGTATGCATTCGGATCAACAAGTCCGCCCTGAAAGAAAATCACCTCTCTTTCCAGAGTATCTGCTAAAGAAATGAATGAGATTGTGTTGGCATTTTCGGTCACTTGTATCGATTCGGAAGATTCAAAAACATCGTTTGGAAGTCCCTTAGCCTGATAACTTCTCCATTGCCAGATCATAAATATGGCAACGAGCGAAAACCAAATAGTTCTAAATATTTTGCGTTTCTTTGATGCCATTATTTCTCCCTCTGCTCTTCTGGCTCATACGGAATATAATTTTCCCACTCCCATGGGGTGTACACATCACGCATTGTTATTTCCAACAGCTCTTTAAAAATTCGATCTCCATTTTCGCTGTTCGTCAACATCATCACGCCTTTCCCGGTTTCGGGGAACAGAATAGTGTAATGTTTGTGGATTCCATTGTCACCTTCTTTAAATGCACCAAATCCATAAGGCGTTTTTAGCAATCCCCAACCCATACCGTAGCTTAATTCAATGTTGTCATATTTCGTGGTCTTCTCCAACGCTTGCGGTCCAAATTGCATCTTAGTTTCGATACGAATTGCCGGAGTAAATAGTAACTCAGTAATCGGTAAGTCTTGTTGTTCTAACTTCAAAATATGATGAAGAAATCGCGTGTAATCTTCGGGGGTGGTTTCCATCGAACCGGCCGCTCCGGCTTCGTCTTCGGTGTCTTTTTCCTGAGATTCTTCTGCTCGATTGTGCCCCACGCTGTAATTATCCCAGAATCTCTCTTGCCAAACATAGCTGGTATTTTGCATCTTCAGAGGAGCAAACACAATTTCTTGGGCTAATTCTTCCAAACCTTTTCCTGTGATGTCTTCCACCACAACTTGTAGTAAACGAATCCCTTCGCCTGAATAAAAGTAATCGGTACCCGGATCGAAATATATCTCGATATCCCCCTCCGGTGTAAACTCTCCTTCTCTGCTGATCCACCGCCAGTTGGGGAAACCGGTCGAGTGGTTCAGACACATTCTAGCGGTAATATTTTTATACCGCAGATCATCTTTCAGATTAGTGTATTCTTTCCACTCCCGATTGAATTGCAGTTCAGGAATTGGAGTGTCTAGATAATCTTGCAGTGGGGTGTCTAAATCGAGTACTCCATCATTAACCAAGTGAGCTACGATATACCCAAATACCGCTTTACTAAGTGAAGCTCCATATATGTTGGTGCTGTCTTCAAACATCCGGTTTTCTGATTTAATCCGATAGCCAAAGGTCTGTTGATATACGGGTTCAGAGTCATCAAAAACGGTGAGGGCAAGTCCGGTTACATTTGCTTCATTCATCAATCTTTGAACCTCTTTATCAACCGAATCTACTTCTACAACCGATCCATCAAGACGTTCAAAAGTGTTTTCATTTTTCATACATCCCATAAAAAACAGTATTAGCACCACAGACTTCAGGTAATTCATTGCGTCCTTTTTTTATCCCGATAAGGTTCTTATTCGAGTTCAACCTACGGGATGCTTTAGTCTAGGTTTCTTAATTACTGATTTTATTTAGGTTTTAAGATGAGCATCCAATTTTGTTCGTTCTGTTGATCTGCCTAAATATTTACTATCGCCAAAGAAAAAGTATCATTTTACTATCAAGTAGATGAGTCAACCTGAATGAAAACGAAGAATCAACGATACGTGATAGAAACTCAAAATTTCTACCAGTTTCGTTCTTTCCGATGATGTATCGGCATTAAAAAAATAATCCGTCAGACGAGGAATCCGTCAGACGGATAGCTTAAGAGCCCCACCTTCGCGGGGATGTCACTTCATTTACAAAGAAACAATCAATTCGAAAACGCATTTTGCTCTAAGTAAGTATCTGCATGTTCGGGCTGAAGATGTTTTACTAGATATCGCGTTCGAATTTTTCGATAATGCTGTCCATGTGCACCGCGAATTCCATGACGATTCCCCGGGTAAAACATCACATCGAAATCTTTGTCGGCTTTGATGAGTGCATCGATCAGCATAATGCTGTTTTGTGGATGCACATTATTGTCAATAGTACCGTGAATAATCATCAAGCTGCCCTTCAGGTTATCAGCGTAAGTCATTGCTGAACCTTCATCATATCCTGCCTTATTGCGCTGAGGTGTATCCATGTATCGTTCGGTATAAATGGTATCGTAGCTTCTCCAGTCGGTAACCGGTGCGCCGGATACTCCAGCATGAAATAAATCAGGATAGCGAAGCATTAACATTGCAGTTGCATATCCACCGTATGAATGACCATACACTCCTACCCGATCACCGTCAGCATAATCGCGCTTGGTTACTTCTTTAATCACTTGTGCGTAATCGTCAATTTCGTAGGTACCCAACTTCTTGTAATGCAAAGTACCGAACTCTTTGCCACGATTTCCGGAGCCACGGTAATTTGTCCGAACCACGATAAATCCAAGCTGAGCTAACTGCTGATACCCATCCGCATTTTTGTAGGTGCTGGTTACATCCTGATATTCAGGTCCGCCATACAAAGGGAGCACCACTGGATACTTTTTATTCGGATCGAAATCCACCGGCTTATAAATGGTTGCTACCAAATCTTCACTACCATCCGCTGATTTAAATATCATCAACTCCGGTTTCTCTAATCCATGTTTTACCACTTTTTCGATATTGGTAGAAAACAATCCTCGAACTTCGTTGCCACTGGCTCGATACAGCGTTGCTTCGTATGGATAATCAAATCCCGTGAATAAGTCGGTATAATATTCGGCCGCATCGTTCATGCTGATAGAATGACGTCCCGGTCGCTCTGAAAGCTGTTTCATATTTGAACCGTCCATATCTACCACATAAAAATGGCTTTCCAGTCCCATGTTTGAGTAAGCCGTGTAGTACACCTTATCGTTGTCTTCATCCACATTTATGATGCCCCCGACCGGGTTTTCGCCCATTGTTAGCTGGTTGATCAACGTGCCATCGAAGTTGTAATGGTAGATGTGATTGTAGCCACTTAATTCAGATGTCCAGATAAACGATTCACCATCTTCGAGCTGAATGAAGTTATCATGCAAACTGATGTATGCATCTTCTTTTTCTTCAAAAATGGTGCGTACGCTTTTAGAGTCCAGATCGTAGGACAAAAACTCCAAGTGATTTTGCTGGCGATTCATTCGTCGGAAAGTAAGCTCGGAGCCATCGTTTTTCCAGATTGGTCGAACAATGTAATTATCGGCATTGCTGTTCGTAGGCACTTCTTCAATTTCGCCCGAATCGATATCAACAATAAAAAGCTTTAGCGTTGGATTCTCTTCCCCAGCTTTTGGATAGCGCATCAGTTCCAGCCCCGTTTCAAATTCCAGCTCGTGAATCACCGGATATTGAAACACATCCACTTCGTTGTACTGCAAATACGCGATTTTAGAATCATCCGGCGAAAACCAATACGCTTCACGTTCGCCGAATTCCTCGGGATACACCCAACTTGGGCGGCCATTCATTTGTTCTTCACTTCCATAAGTAAGGCGGGATTCTTCACCGGTAGCCGTATCAACCACGTAAATATCGTAGCCTTTAACGTGTGCAAATCTGCTGTAATCGTGCGAATAGGTACCATTCCAAAGCTGAGAAGCTTCCATGTTTCGCATTAACTCATCAGTGTATTGCGCGCGCTCCACTTCCGGTTTGATGAGTTTTCGCATTTTTCTATCGTCAAGATCAAAAACGAAGTCAGTGCCATCAACGGTAAAGTAAATTGCTTCGTCGGCCATCACAAAATCGAAATCTTTGAACGGGTAATTCTCTACATCACTTTCAGTAAGCTCATTGTATTGATTAATAATCGCCGATTTGGTTCTGCGATTGAACAAACGCGATTTCTTTTCGTTGGCGGGATTTACCTTAAAAAACTCAACCGTGCCATCATCATTTTCTTCCACCGATAGATAACCCATATCGCTAGGTAACCACGGCAAGCTCGATTGGCCGTCGTATTGGATAAACCCCGGAGAGTTCATCTCATTAAAAAGGTCGATGCCTGTTAATTGTGCCGAAACGCTTGCACTTGCTAGCAACAGCAATGCCATAATCGAAATCTTTCTCATACTCTGAATACAATTAATTTTTAAAAACTCTGAGAAGATAGAATACGTAGCGCCAACAAAGAAATTTTGTTAGTTAAAGTGTGTTTTGGTTTTATCTTTAAAGGATGAAGCCGTTTTTACTCCTACAACATCGCTATTTGGATGAAGCCTCCGACAATGAATTTGAGGCCGTTCTTTCTTATGGAAATCTACAACCGGATGAGCTCGTTCGTGTTCGCATGGATCAACAAAGTATAGCCGACATCAACCCGTTGGAATATTCAGGCATTTTAACCGGGGGCGGACCAGCGAACATTAGCGATTCCGAGGACGAAAAATCAGCGATTCAAAAACGATTTGAGTTCGAATTGGCTGAATTGTACCCGACCATTTTTGAGCATGACATTCCCTATCTGGGCATGTGCTATGGGATGGGGTCAATCACTCGTTTTTTGGGTGGCGATGTGGGTAAGCTACAATTCAGCGAGCCGGTTGGAGCTGTCGCTATCACCAAAAACCAGGCGGCTACTGATCCGTTACTAGATGGAATTCCTGATACGTTCACCGCTCTGGCCGGACATAAAGAATCGTGCCAGCAACTTCCAGAAAACGCCACTCTACTCGCATCATCTCCCGATTGTCCGGTACAAATGATCCGCTGTAAAAACAACATATACGCCACACAATTTCATCCTGAACTGGATGTGGCCGGCATCACGTTGCGCATTAATGTGTATAAAAACCATGGTTACTTTAAGCCCGACGCAGCTCAGGATTTAGTTGATTCTTTGAATGATTTAGAAATCAAATATCCCCAAGTGATATTGAAGAATTTTGTGGCACGCTTTCGAAGCTGAGTTTTCGACAATTAACGATTGCGAATAAATCTTTGTCCCTCTGCCCCTTTGATCCTTTCTCCTGACTCCTTGCACCTTCCTTCTATCCCAAACTCACCACTTCCACATTCTCGATCTTACGACCTAAAAAACGCTCTGCCAATTCCTGAAAGCGTTGAGGTTGATCGCTTACGAAACACGAAAAATTTCCGCCGGTTTCATTTACAAGTTCCAGCTTCTTTAAATCCTGCATTGCGGAAGCCGCTATGGATTCGGCCGAATCTATGATATGAATGTTTTCATCGTGCAGAAATTTCTCAATAGCCGGTTTGAACAACGGATAATGCGTACAACCGAGAATCAACGAGTTTATGCCTGAGTTTTCAAACTCCGACAGATATGCCGCTATGGTTTTATCGGCGATTTCGTTATCTGTCCACCCTTCCTCTGCGAGCGGCACGAAAAGCGGACATGCTTTTTGTCGAACTCTTACAGTTTTATCAAGCTGATGAATTGCTTTTTCGTAAGCACCGGAATTCACTGTTGCCAATGTTCCGATTACAGCGACTTCATTGTGATCTGAAAACGAAACAGCCATTGCAGAGCCGGAAGTAATTACATCCAAAACCGGAACCTCGCCTGCCATTTCGATGATCTCAACTTTCGCCGATGCCGAAACCGTATTGCAAGCAATCAAAATCATTTTCACTCCTTTGTCCAATAAAAACCGGGTGATCTCCAGCGCATATTTGCGAACAGTTTCTTGCGATTTGATGCCATAAGGAACCCGTGCGGTATCCCCAAAATAAAGAATGTCTTCGTTGGGGAGTGCCTCCATAACTGCTTTTGCCACAGTAAGTCCGCCAATGCCGGAGTCAAAAATTCCTATAGGTGCTATCTGTTTTTTCAATACTTTTGTGAGAACTAATTTTTGATGGGAAATGTATTCATTTCTCAATGCTTATTCATCGCAGTTTTCGCTGATGATCTAAACTCAATCGAATCCTTTTGTTCCGCATGCGGCTAATTTTTACAGTAATCTTTTTCTTCTCGTTTCAATCCATTCTTTTTGCACAATTTGAACCTGACACCGTTAAGCGCGAGATCGAGGAAATCGTGGTTGTGGGCTACGAAACCAATCGAAATATTCTGGAAACTCCGGTGAGTGTGGCGTTGATAAATCCACAGACCATCACCAGCCTTGATGCTTCGAGTTTATTATTTGGCTTAAACACCGTGGCCGGAGTTCGGATGGAAGAACGTGCACCGGGCAGTTATCGAATTTCTCTGCGGGGCAGTTCTTTACGATCCCCGTTTGGGATCCGTAATGTGAAAGTTTACTGGAATGGTATTCCTTACACCGAGCCTTCAGGTAGTACTTTTCTAAATCTGCTGGATGTGTGGAATATGCAATCGGTGGAAGTGATAAAAGGTCCAGCCGGCAGTTTGTACGGTGCCGGAAATGGAGGTGTGCTACTAATCGAAAGCACAAAACCGATGCTAAGCGATCAACTCAGCAGTTCTTTTTCGGCGGGTTCGTATGGAAGTTATGCTTCGCGTTTGGCATATCACGATGCGCTTGAGAACGGTTCCCTTTCGTTCAAATATGCCACCCAACACACCGACGGCTACCGCAAGCAGTCTTTTCTTGATCGACGAGTGCTGGAAGTTTCCGGTGATGTGGAATATTCAGAAGGACGATCGATCGTTGCCAATGTGCTGTTTTCTGAATTGAATTACGGCATACCCGGCGGATTAAATGCCGATCAATTTGCTACCGATCCAACCCAAGCTCGGCCCGGTAATCCTTTTGCACTCGGCAGTGTGGATGCGAACGCAAGCATCAAACAAGAAGCACTTCTGTTCGGACTCACTCACAAATATCAAATCACCGATCGACTTTCGAACTCAGCTTCGGCATTTGGTACAATGAGTGATTTCGAAAATCCTTTCAATCTGGATTATAAAATCGACAGCCGGAAAAGCGGCGGTTTCAGAAGTCTTTACAACTATGATTTCTTTGCGGGTGATAACCCTGCTCAAATTACTTTTGGAACCGAATATCAGGCATCGAGCTATGCTTCCCGAAACTTCGAAAACGATTCTTCGCAAGTAGGCGCCCTCAATTTTGATGACGTTTTAAAAGTAAAAAGCACATCGTTTTATTTGTCTTCGCAAGTTGATGTGGGTGACAGCTGGATTATCAATGCCGGTTTTAGCGTGAATTTGCTGCGATACGACATCAACCGACTTACAACTAACGTTGACGGCGACACACCTGGAAACACCACCATCGATTTTGATACCCAATTTGTGCCCCGCCTTTCCATCGCCAAAAAATTGAGCACTACGGTTACGGCTTTTGGTGGAATCGGATATGGATTTTCGCCACCCACTATCGAAGAAGTACGAACTAACGAAGGAAGTATCAACAGAAATCTTCAACCGGAAATTGGGGAGAATTTCGAACTTGGTATTCGCGGATATGCTTTTTCCGGGCGATGGGGTTTCGATGCTACCACTTTCTATTATCGCCTCAACGATTCTATCGTTCAGCAACAGTCGGAACGAGGAACTGCACTGTTCAGAAATGCGGGAAGTACTCGTCAGTTTGGTCTTGAGTTGAATTCTTCGCTGATTTTGGTAGACGATCCGATGGGTTTTATTTCCAATCTGGAACTCAAAACTGCCTACACCTTCAATCATTTTCGATTTGATGAATATCTCACTTCCGATGGCGACTTCAGCGGCAACCACTTAACCGGAGTTGCACCCAATGTATTGGTGAATACACTTCAACTGCGCCAAAAGAACGGCTTATACTCTATCCTCAGCCATACTTTTAATGACGAAATCCCTCTCGAAGATGACAATTCGGTGTATTCTGAATCTTATCAATTGGTACAATTAAAACTGGGCTGGAAGCAACGATTCGCTGAAAAACTGAATATCGATTTGGGCTGTGGCATCGACAACCTACTCGATGAGCAATACAGTCGCGGCTTTGATATAAATGCTTTCGGTGGGCGATACTACCAACCTGCTCCTGATAGAAATTGGTTTATTACACTCAGTATTAATTACGAATTAGGAATATAAAATTAGGAATACTCTGGGTGATGAAAGCCTATTCCTAATTTTATATTCCTAATTCTTATTGGTGGATTCCGACGATTAGTCGGGAGACGGAGGATGTTCGATGCCAAGTAAAGAGCACTTTCACCTCCATTCTTAATTGAATAATTCTGAATTGATAATTGCAGCCTATCAAATTCGGAACAAAATTCTCTCAATCGCCTATCAATAGTCAAATACTAATTAAAATTGAACATTATGTTTAGATCATTGATAACAAACACCACTTTAGGATTAATCCTCATTTTTACTGCCTGTAGCAACGAATCGCAGCAGAATATGAACGACCGCGTGGATGCCGCTCAGGATAAAGTTGAGAACGTAAGAAACGACATCAGCGAGAGTAGAGAAGAGTTTATTGATAATGCTGAAGACGAATTGGAAGAAGTTCGCGAAGAGCTTGCTGAGATCGAAAGCAATATCAAAGATGAATCCGAAGATATGACCGAAGAAACCAAGGAAGCTTGGGAAGATCTTACGAACCAACGTACAGAGCTTGAACGTGAAATCGACGAGTTAAAGGATGCTACCGAAGAAAATTGGGAAGAAGCAGCTGAAGCTATTGACGAATCGTTGGATAACTTCGCTGACAACGTAGAAGATTTCGCCGATGAATTAGGGATTGGATAATCAACACTCAATCTTCAATTTTCAATTTTCAATTAAGAATGATCAATGAGGCACTTTCCTTAATTGACTCATTCTTAATTGATCATTGATTAAAACTTCCTCGCCAACACCACCGTCTCTTTAAACGTGCGATCTTTACCGGAAGCCGAATCATAAGCTTCGAACAACACGATGTAAATGCCCACCCTGTTTTTGGTTCGATCATCCGTTAGCCCATCCCAAATCATCGAGCCTTCAAATCCCGCCTGATAATTGTTCACCAACTCCCGAACTTCGCGACCGTAACGATCAAAAATCCGAACTCGAAGTAGATAATCTGGGGCGTCTAAACGATAATTGATGAAGAGATTATCTTCGAAGCCATCTTCATCGGGAGAGAAGGGATTGGGCGAAAAGGTAATTCCATTTTCATCCGGAGCCGCACCCGATTCCTGGTAAATGCTGTTTTCCATCAATGGCGTGCCGCCGGTTACGTGGGTACTCGACGACCAATTGCTGGCGTCATTACTCGGCCCGTTCGGGTCGATGCGTTCCAGCGCAACTCCTCGCGTATCAAAAATGTTGGGGTTTTGCCAACTTTCGTCAAAATACACCGAGTCGATAGTCGCTCCCGTGCTATCTGCCAAGAAAACGGCATCATCCGACGAAGCCAAGCTCAAACTCGATCGGTCGGCACGTAGTATGGATTGTTCATCAGTGCCTTCCAAATCAAAAAATCGAGCGGTTTTACTATCCTCAAAGTCAGAAGCTTCGTCTTCGGCATTCATCAGCACAAATTTGTTGGGAGCAATCCATTTAAATCGCGTAGAGACAGGAATTATAGCCCTGATCTCGCCCTCTTCATCCGGTGCGTCATGAATGAACACTCCTTCGAGCGATACCGCTTTTTCCGATCGGTTATACAATTCGATGTATTCACTTTGATCGGGCAGATTGTCTTCGTTATCGGCGAGTGGGTTGTAAAGGATTTCGTTGATGATTACATCGCCGGGTAGAAGTTTATCTGCAACCTGACCGGTAATCGTGTTTGCTACATTTCCTTTAAAGTCGGTGATGTTTGAAACGGACACTGAAGCGATGGCCATTGTGCTTACCTTACTGGGATTCGTCTGCTCAATCAACAACGAAATTTCTGATCCTACAAAATCCTGTTGATCATCCAGATTAACCAATGATCCATTTACTGTTATCTCGGTATTGGAATTAAAACGCACTACTTCTGAAAACGCAACGAAGAGATCTGAATCATTCAATGAGCTAAATACGATTTCCGGTGGAGAATTATCCTCTTCAAAAACGGTGCTCATTAGTCCGGCAGACGTGCCCGACTCTGATGTAGAACTCGCCCAATTAGACGCATCGAATGATGCTGCTACTGGATCTATGCGCTCTAAAGAAATACCGGGTGCATCCCCTCCCCATTCCGATCGATAAAACAAACTGTCGATGGTGATTCCATGCCGGTTTCTCAGAATCAGCTCGTCACCATCGTCGTTGAGTGATGGAAAACCGGCCAAATATGTTCCATTATCCAGACTTTGTGCAAAGTCTTCCTGATCGGTGAGTACCAAATATTCTCGGGCACTTAGAATGGTGTTCGCAGGAATTTGAACGCTGGAACCGGCATCCGCAAAGGTCCAATCGCTCAGATCGAAATTGGAATCGGTAGGATTATAAAGCTCCACAAATTCCGGTGAAGCGGCATCGGCTCGACGATAAAGAATTTCGTTGAAGACCACGCTTAACGGTGCCGCTTCACCGACTTCCACGTAGGTCAGGCTCAACATTTGCTCATTCTGAATGTTGCCAAATAAATCGCTCAAATTTCGAAGTTGAAGTTCTATGGTTTGGCCATCTTCAAATTGATTGTTATAACCAATTCGAACTGTATCTCCCAGGTGTGCTGCTTCGACAGCATTGGAATTATAATTTTCGGGATTTGATGCAGATTCGCCAAAAAGACGCTCATCAAAAACTAACTGAATGTGTGTATTTGAAACAAAACTAGCTTCCACTGCTATCGGGGGCTGAGTGTCCGGGGCAATTTCATTGGGCGATCCCGGAGTACCGAGGTTTAACGACGGGCTGTCTCCCCAATTTTCATTATAAATTCCTGATACCTCTACCGAACGACGTTCCAATGTCACCTCTTCCCCTCCCCAAGTACTGGCATAGGTGAGAGAATCCATCAAGACACCATCCGCATTTCGAAGCACCAGCTCGTCGGTTGTATTGTTTAGCGCAGGAAAACCGGGGACATCCAGCAGTTTGATTCCTCCAAAATTATCGAAAATGGTAGAATCCGGTGCGAGGACGGCATACTCACCGGCTTTGAGGAAAAACTGTTGGTCAGTTATTCGCTTTCGATTGCCGGAATTGTCGTTGAAGGTCCACCCTTGAAGGTCGAAATTTTTGTTAGTTGGATTGTAGATTTCCACGAATTCTGAAAATCCCTCAGGAGCATCGTAGGCAAATTCCGTGATTTTTACTTCGCCTTCAGTAGCATCAGAGGTTACCACATATTCAAATTCGATGGCAATTCGATCATTTGTATTCCCGAAAAAATCGGTTTGATTGAAAACCTCAAGTAAGTTCAACTCAAAAAATGGGTTCTCAAAAGAAAGTCGAATGGTTTCCGGTTCTGCAAACTCAACTTCTGTAGGACGAATTATTATCGGAGAAGCTGAAAGCGGATTCGTTAATCCGAAATTCTGAATATTTGTGGCAGATGAATCCTGCAATCCTTCATCAAAGATTAATTGAATGGAGAAATCGTTAAGGATTTTGTAACCAGAAATAGCGGGCGGGGCTGTATCCGGTTCGATGTCGTTTTCCTGCCCCGGTGAGCCACCTAAGTTGTTGGGTGAATCACCCCAGTTCGCCGGAATGGCTGCTGAAACCGCTAAACTCCGTCGTTCGAGAGCTACATCCACACCGCCCCAGGCTGTAGTGTATTCGAGGGAATCGACTAAAGCACCAGATCCATCGTAAAGGCGAATCTGATCGGAAGTGTTGTTTAGTGCGGGTAGCGAGACATCCACCGAAAACATCTCACCAAAAGTGGTTTCCAATGCTTCGGGATTGGAAGAAATCACCAAAAATGTATCTGGAAATAGCACATAGTCAGCATCCGAAATAGCAGTGAGCGTTGAATTATCGCCAACTTGCCAATCTTTTAAATTCAGGACTTTCCCGCTCTGGTTTACGATTTCGATGTATTCGGGCAAACCTGATCCGGGCGGTGGATCCTTCATAAACTCGTTGATTAGCACATCACCGGCTTCTAAGCCCTCGAAGCGGAAGAAAGTGAGCGTTGTGTCGGTAAGCACAGTATCGTTATTTGCAGAACGGATTCCTGAAACACGAAGCTGATTGGCTCCACCGGGAAAAGCATCTCCAAAACCAATATGAATTTGATTAGGAGCTATTTCAGATAATTCGTTGGGATTGATCGCTTCATTCAGCAAAAAATCACCGGTTTGCACAGTGCTGAAATCAATATCGCGATTAAAAGTCAGATCAAGTTCAGAGTCGGAATGCTGCTCAAGCACTTCAATTTCGAGCGGTGCAATTTCAACAGCCGGCTCTTCGATTTTAAAATCGAAGTAGAAGTCATCGGTTCGACTGGATGTATAGCTCACTTTCACGCCCAAAAAGGAAGCATTCGAATAGGTGTTATCGGTTGCGGAATTTCCTACGTTTTTGAGTTCGCCTAAATACCCTTCGCCAACTTCCAAGCTCCAGTTTGCGGCAGCATCCCGACTTACTTTTATCCGATAAGAACCACCGGCCTCAAACAAGGTGGTATCTGAAAGCACAACAGCGCCTTCGCTTCCTGCATCGTAACGAATCAATCGAAATACATCGTCGCCGGTTTCGCCGATTCTAACTCCGTACCCATTAAATGCAGCGGATAGATCAGCATTATCGCTCATTAAAATCACTTCGGCTTTATTCGATCCTGATGGAGCAGTACCATCAATCCGAATAAAAAACTCCCAAAACCCTTCAATTTCAGTTGATGTTGTGCTTAGATAACTGGTGGCAGCTTGGTTATCATTGAGTCTCAGTACAGAATTCCCGGCTAGATCAAATATTACGAAGTTGGAATCGGCACCCGACCAACTTGGATCAGTAGTAAAATCCCCATCAGAAAAATTGTCTTCGAAAATCTGTCCCTGTGCTGTTCCCCCGAACATGAGCATCATTAAAAATACTAATCGTGCCATAACAGAGAATAGCTTGTTACACGAACCAAATCAATTCAAACTTAGCTTGCTAACAAAAACTTTAAACAAAAAAAAGGGCAAAAGGATGTTCCACCTTTTACCCATGGAAGGACATTGGGAGCTTCTCGTCTCCCAAATAATGATTGTCGTCTCTATGCTGTTAAGTGAGATCATTTCCAGAAGAACTCCTTACAGATTTTTCGTACTTTTTTTGTGGAAATTTAAATCAGCGCTAACTCACTAATTATCAGGACTTAAATATGCGTGCACTTCCTTTTTACGACGACGAACAGAACGGCGGCTTTATGATGCTGGAAGGAATTCTGCGCGTGGAGAAGGGGAAACTCCACTTCGAATTTCACAAAAAAGACACCCTCATAGAAATGGTGAAGTCCGGTGTTAAGACGGCCGAGATTGATTTGATGGACATCGACCTCATTGAATACAAGAAAAAGTTGTTCGGTGCGCGATTGATTGTCCACGCAAAACGCGCAACTGTGTTCGAGGATTTTCCCGGCAATGATCTCACCACTCGCACCCTGAAGGTGAAGCGCAAACATCGCGACATCGCGGCCAATATTGCATCGAATGTGAATCTCCACCTATCGGAGCAAAAGCTGAAAGAATTGGACGGAGAAACTGAATGAGTTTCGCTTTTCATTACGATTTGGATTCGACTTCCGGCAATGATCCGTACAAAATTGTTAAGGGAATTTTGAGCATCGACGAAGAGGAGCTGCTTTTTGAGTACAAACTCTACGATCAAACGCTGACTTCCATTTCAACTCTTAACAAGTATTCGATTAATGTGGATTTACTGAAATCCATTCGTTTTAAGAAAACCCTTTTTAATAATTACGTGATTATCGAAACCGATTCGACTGTTTTTTTGGATCCTCTTCCCGGAAGTTCAAATGGAACTATCAACCTGAAAATTGATCGAGAACATAAGAATCAGGCAGAGGACTTTTGCTCTAAGATTAATGTGGCCCTGGAGAGAAGAAGTGAGCGGTGAGCGGTGAGCGGTGAGCGGTGAGCGGTGAGCGGTGAGCGGTGAGCAACTTACTTTTTTGTCATTCCGAACGAAGTGAGGAATCTAAAAATCTGAATTGAATCCTATGCAATATTTTTACTCACTTTTGTGTGGACAAAAGTGACAAAAACCACCACCACTGATTTGCTCCGGGCCGAAATTAGCCGCATCAGACAAAACATCGATTGTCGCTAATCGCGACCGATGTTTCGCTTTTCTGATCCTGTGCTAAATTTCATCAATTCCCGCACAACTCAGAGTGTGGAATACTTGGTTGCTCGTTACAAAGTCTTCTCCCCTAATTTTAGGAGAGACAGAGAGGGGTATAATTACTTCAAAAATCCTTTCTTAACCAACAACTCCGCATTCAAAATCGCGCCACCGGCGGCCCCACGAATGGTATTATGCGCCATGCACACAAAGCTGATATCGAATACTTCGGCTTCGCGTAATCGTCCCATATGTAACTGCATGCCATTTGCGTGATCGGCGTGGAGTCGTGGTTGTGGGAATCGCTCTTCATCGTGTAGCTTGATCACCTGCTTGGGGGCAAACGGTAAATCCAGATCTGCGATTGGGTTTTTAAATCCTTGAACTGCTTTCCGTACTGCTTCAATATTTGCCGGTTTATTGGTGAGCTTTACCGTCACAGCAGCCATATGTCCGTTTAGCGTCGGCACTCTTGTACACGTTGCTTGCACCGGGTAATCAGGGGTTTCAATCCCATTATCGCTCAATTTTCCTAACAGTTTTTGAGTCTCCGGAGCGATTTTATCTTCCTCACCCGAGATATACGGCACCACATTGCTCAAAATATCGAGACTTGGAACACCGGGATAGCCTGCGCCCGAAATCGCCTGCATAGTGGTTACGATCATCGCTTCGATGCCGAATGCATCGTAAATCGGTTTTAGCGCCAAAGATAACGGCACTACCACACAATTTGGGTTGGTTACAATCCATCCTGAACTATCTTCGGTGAATGTCTGCGTTTTGATCAACTCGATATGATCAGGATTTACCTCCGGTACCAACAAAGGAACCGTCGGATCCTGACGGTAATTTTTCGCGTTCGAAATCACCGGAATTCCAGCTCTCGCGAAAGCTCCTTCAATCTCGGTAGCTACCGAAGAATCCAATCCTGAAAACACAAAATCGACGTTTTCCATCGCTTTGGGATCACAAGGATTCACCGTCATATCTGCAACATATGCCGGGAGTTCAACATCCTCTACCCAATTTGCCGCGTCTTTATATTTTTTACCTGCCGATCGCTCGGATGCACCTAGGGCGGCGATCTCAAACCATGGATGATTTTGGAGTAAACGAATAAATTTTTGTCCAACCGCGCCTGTAGCGCCAAGAATACCGATTTTCATGAGTGAGTGAATTAGAAATGAGGAATATGAAAATTAGGAATAGGAAGATAGGCACTGAAGCTCATTACCACATAGTTTTTTTCACTTTGTGCCTTTGTTACTCTGTGCCTATGTCACTAATTCACTATCTTCAGCCCTCATTTAAACTCAAAAACGAAGAACCCAATCTTCATGTCGAATTTAGACAGTCTCGATAAAATTGTTTCTCTGGCCAAAGCCCGTGGCTTCATCTTTCAATCTTCAGAAATCTACGGTGGCTTAAGCGCCGTATACGATTACGGCCCCTTAGGCGTGGAGTTGAAGCGCAACATCCGAAACGCTTGGTGGAAAGAGATGACCCAACGCCATAACAATATTGTTGGTGTTGATGCAGCCATTTTCATGCACCCAAAAGTGTGGGAAGCATCCGGACACGTTGGTGGATTCAACGATCCGATGATCGACGACAAGCAATCGAAAAAGCGTTACCGTGCGGATATGCTGATCGAGCAGTACATCATGAAGCTCGAGAAGGATGGAAAGACCGATAAAGCTGCTGAGATTCAGGAATTACTTGACACCACCGGAACTCGAAAAAGCCTGACCGAAGATCTGTACGATATCATCATCGAGAATGAGATTAAATCTCCGGATTCCGGGGCTTTTGATTGGACTGAAGTCCGCCAGTTTAACTTGATGTTCAAGACGCAGTTCGGGGCAACATCCAGCGAAGAAGATGGCGTGTATTTGCGTCCTGAAACCGCACAAGGAATTTTCGTGAATTACAAAAACGTACTGGATACCAGCCGTGTTTCCGTTCCGTTTGGGATTGCACAAACCGGTAAGGCGTTCAGAAATGAAGTGGTTGCGCGACAGTTTGTGTTCCGTATGCGTGAGTTTGAGCAGATGGAAATGCAATATTTTGTTGAACCGGGTACCGATGCCGAAGCGTATGATGAGTGGAAGGAAAAACGTGTGGCTTGGCATAAACGAATTGGTATCCGCGAAGAGAATTTACGTTTTGTGGATCACCCACAGGATAAACTTGCCCATTATGCGTTGGCGGCTGTGGATGTTCAGTACAAATACCCCATTGGCTGGCAGGAAGTGGAAGGAATCCACAACCGATCTGACTTTGATTTGAAACAGCATCAGGAGTTTTCGGGCAAGAAGCTGGATTACTTCGATCAGAAGAATAACAAGCGGTTTGTGCCTTATGTGATTGAAACTTCGATCGGGCTCGACCGCTGTACGCTAATGGTGCTTTGTGATGCCTACCGCGAGGAAGAAGTGGATGGAGATAAACGAGTGGTACTTAAAATGCATCCGGAACTCGCTCCTGTACAGGTTGGTATTTTCCCGCTGATTAAGAAAGCTCCACTTCAGGAAATCGCACGTAAAATCGAAGCTGATCTACGCGAAGATTACTCGGTTCTATACGATGAAGCCGGCTCGATTGGTAAGCGTTATCGTCGCCTTGATGAAGCTGGAACTCCTTTCTGCGTAACCGTTGATTTCGACACGATTGAGCAGGATCAGAAAGTGACTATCCGTTATCGTGATGATATGAGTCAGGTTCGTGTGCCTATCGAAAAGGTTGGCGATGCCATTCGTGATGGAATGAAAGACTGGAAGGCGGAGTGAGTAATTAGTGCCATAGGCATCTTCATTAGGAATCCCTTTGGGGCCTTTGGGAGAATAGGTAAATTACGAATTAGGAATAGCTGATTTCTGATTCTAATAATGAAGTACTACTAGCTCCGATGCTCTGCGTCGGAGCTTTTTTATTGCGTAGATTCAAAACAACTAAACATTTGAACAACGTTAATCTGGTTGTCAACCAAATCGAAAGCGGTGTCATTGTTTTAGCTTTTTCAATTTCAGGATTCTACCTGTTTTTAGTGTTTTATTTTACTACTCTTATCGCCGAGTGTAAAATTCTGCTATGTTTTATCCGACAGTAATTGAATAGATTAAAAAATATTTTCCAGTTTTATCGGGATTGCTATCAACATGATCTGAAAGGAATTCGGGTAACGAACTTTATTTCAAAATCAGCGAAAAGCCGCTTTTCCCCCACGATAAATGAATTCTTTCATAATGACATTGACAAGATTCATGTAGATTCTGATTGGGCTGCCGAAGTTGAAAAAGAGTTGGTTTTAAACCATAAAGAGAAGGCACTGTACGCCGGCACCTATTTCATCAAAGGGAATAAGTCGATGTTAGGAAATACATCAACGAACTATCTCCCTTTATTTATTCATGAGCTGGAACTGTCAAAAATCAACAAAGTGTATTTCGTTGAATTAATTGACACTTACTTGAATCCTGACTTCATCACCATGATGAACTCGATGGATGAAGAACTGAACCTTAGCGCCGAAGTTTTCGACACCAATTTACCGGCTGATCCAATCGGTTTTGAACATTTAGTACAAATCGAGAACTTTTTTAAAGAATACTGTCCCGATTGGAACATAGATGAACTGTTCAATTATCATGATCCCAAGTTCAATTTTTCGAATCACCTTTTATCGCTAAAAAAACTTAAAGCAGGCTCTAAAACTATTGCTTCCGGGCTCATTTTTGGAGTCTTCAATAAACCTCAGGGATCTTTAGGGGTTCTCAACGAACTCACTACCCTAGCTGACGGAAAAGTGAATTCACCGTTGTTAAACCAATTTTTTGGTTTGTCAGATATTCACTTTCAAGACCTAACGAAACGGCGAGTTTATATTCCGGCCTCGCTAAGTTCTGCCCAGAGAAATGCTATTTTCAAAAAAGATGCTTATCCAATTTCATTAGTGTTAGGTCCGCCTGGAACTGGTAAATCATTTACAATTGCATGCCTCGCACTCGATGCAATTTGTAATAATCAATCGATACTTATTGTATCAAAAAATGCCCAAGCTACTAGGGTGGTTGCAAATGTTATCGAAGGACATTTTGGTGTAAAAGGAAAGGTGGTAAAGGCAGATAACCAACGCTATCGAAATGGGTTGGCAACCAGACTTTCTAAAATGGTAAACTGGTCGAGTTCAAAAATTCCGGATATTATTCGAACGTTAAAGCAAATTCACAGTTTACAGGAAAGTCTACACATCACACTAAAGAAGATCATTGAAGCTGAGAAAAAAGAAATTGAATGGGGACAATTCTATCACAACCATCAGCGAGGATTTTTTTCCATCTTTAAAGACAAATGGATTCAGTATAAGAAATCAAGAACAGCTAAAGTCTGGAAGCTAAACAGTTCTCTTGTAGCTTTGCACGAGCAGAAAAGCACAGCAGTAAAAAAGTATATAAAGCAAAAATTAGAGGATAAGCTTAGAAATACGCTGAAGTTTCAACGTGCAAGCTTCACCAAACTTATCAATGCACTAAAAGAGAAAAATTACTCGAAGGTTTACGAGAAGATTCACACCATCGATTTCGAATTAATCCTAGGAGCATTACCCATTTGGCTAACAACATCGAAACAAATTTCAGGGCATCTTCCACTAAAAAAAGAGCTTTTCGATGTAGTTATTGTTGATGAAGCTTCTCAATGTGATATTTCATCGATGATTCCGGTAATCTACCGTGCAAAAAAACTGGTTGTAGTTGGTGATCCTCAACAATTGAATCATGTTTCTTTTCTTTCCGATGCTAAACAGCGTGATCTTCGATTGAATTATGGGCTTGATGATTCCCTTCCCAATTACCGAACTGAGAGTTTGATCGACTGGACGAATAATTTAATCACGAACCAAAACCAAGTTACTTTTCTTAATGAACACTATAGAAGTAAACCGGCCATTATTCGGTTTTCAAATGAAAGATTTTACGACAATCAATTAAACCTACTCCGATCGCACCCCATCAACGATCAAGAGCAGTCGGTTATCATTTGCAAAACTGAAGGAACACGTGATGAAAAGGGGATTAACGAAATTGAAGCTCAATCGATAGTCAATAAACTTAGAGACCTTTTTTCTCAAAGTAGTCAACACTCGTCGAAAGTTACTCCGTCTATCGGAATATCTTCTCCCTTTAGTTCTCAGGTAAGCTACATTAAAACCTGTGTGAGCAAAGAATTCCCAAATGATGTTTTGCGCAAGCATGAGGTACTTATCGGAACACCTTTTCATTTTCAAGGAGAAGAGCGCGATATAATGCTTATCTCATTTACGCTTGATTCCAATTCTCACTTCGGAGCAATAAATTATCTGAATCGTGAAGATGTTTTTAACGTGCTTATCACCAGGGCCAGGAACACTCAGTATCTTTTTACCTCTTTAGATCCTAAGCAACTTCCCTCAACTTCGTTATTAAAAGACTATCTGGAGTTTAATCATGAGTATCTTGAATCTCATGAAATTGCACATGGTTATGATGAATTTCTGAACGAGGTAATCGGGTTTTTGAAGGGCACCAGTTTTGAGAAAGTTTATAGCGATATCAGTATTTCCGGAGTTCAAGTTGATCTAACTGTTGTCCGTGATGGCACTTATTATTGTATCGACTTAATTGGCTACCCCGGGAATTTCGCCGCACAATTTTCTGCCCGAAATATTGAAATTCTGAACAGGATGAAAACGCCGGTTTATTTTATTCCTTACAGCTGTTGGGTGCTAAATAAAGATCAAACCAAAAGAGAATTACTTCGATTTTTAAATAGCTGAAAATCACTCCAACTCCAGAAGCCACCCCGAAATCTCTTCCAAAAATCCATCCACAAACTCCTTTGGCAAGGTGGCGTATTCGGTTACAAACCCTGTGTTTGCGGGTTGGAATAAGTGATTAGCTTTCGGGAAGTTTTTGTTGGTGCAGTTCATTCGATCGTTTTCGCAAACTTCCACAAAAACGGTTTCATTTTGAACCGGGGTTACTTGAGTGTCTTTTCCGCCAAACAATGCTAGAATTGGAATTTCTAATCCGTCCAAATCATCGACCGGATCGTAATGCAGCAACGATCGCATTTGAGCACTTTGCAGAGGTGTAACCTGCGCACTGAACTGAGCATTCGAAAAAGCTTCAACATCTACAATGTACTGCCGCTGATTCTCGGGTAATTTTGCCACTTCACTTTCAATCAGCTTTTGATACTCCACTTTCAGCTCGTCCCAGCCTTCATTTTTCCGAGCAGTCTCGTATGCGAGTTCTTGGAATTCTAAAACAGGCTGTATGTCATCTTCGGTTTTTCCTGCAGCTTTTTGCATAATGATGACCTGCTCGTTGATCACCTCTTTCAACGGAACCATGGTACTTGCCATCAACACCATCGCTGAGATCCGATCGTCGTTGGCTGCCAATCGAGTGGATACGATCCCTCCTTGGGAGTGTCCAAACAGGATAAATTCATCAAACAATGTCTCTGATTGAAACTGAAAATAATCCATGATGGCTTTCACGTCATTGGCAAGATCATCAAGCGTAGCGGACGAAAAATCGCCGGTTGAGGTTCCCATTTGGCGATCATCATACCGGAAACTTGCGATGCCTTCCCCCTTTAAATGCTCGGCAACCAACTTAAAAGGTTTGAATCCTAGTATGGTTTCATCTCGATCTTGGGCTCCACTTCCTGTAATCATAATTACTAAAGGTGCACCTTTTTGATGAGCATCGGGTAGCTCCAAAGTTCCTCCGATTTCCAAATCACCATGCGGGATGACGAGTTCTTGAGCGCTTGATTGTGTGTTGATCATCGCCACAAAAAATAAAAAAGTAAGAAATTTGAGATTTACTGGTTTCATGAGGATTGAGTTTCTAGCTGTTGAAAGATTACATACGAATATATAATAGGGACGAAAACAAGAACGGCAGTCACTACTCCAAAAATACTCCAATATGCCACTGCGTTTGAAATCGTTAGCGGCGCGATGATCATTATTAGCGCTCCTACTGTCCACACTTTTGCGGTTAATCGATGCGTGCGTTTCCAAACTTCTTCGTTTTCGAGTGTCCAAGGTGTTTTCACACCTATAAAATAGTTCTGTTTAAGTGATTGCATATAGTTGCCTAATACTAGAAACAACATCCCCACCCCAAGTTGAATGTAGATACTGAAATTGATATCGGTTCCCAGCGACTCAACCATGATGAAAACGTACATAAACACCATAAACATGCTCGTGATTGTGCGGATTGCAGCGATCGGTTTTTGTGCCGCTTCAATTCTTTTTTTCGGATCGATCTTGGGTAGAAATACGAGCAGTAAATAAGTTCCGAGACCTAAAGCCGGAAACATAAATGCATTTACCCATTTTGGCCCCCAATCATCCGCCTCGCCCTGCATGTTAAAATGCGTAGGAACCTGATCGGGGAGTTCATCCCAGATGTACATTGAAAATGCAAAAGGAAGTAGTAATAGAAACACTACATACCATTCTTTTTTAATTGTTTGAAGTACCATAGCTCACGAATTTGAGTTTAATAAATTGAACAACCATTGGGTAGCTTCTTCAAGCACGGTAGTATCCAACGAGTAAGTGATAAACTGCCCATCTCGCTCGGTAGTAACCAATTTCGCCTGCTTCAATATGTCGAGATGATGCGAAATGCTCGGCTTCGAAATATCGAAGGCATCCGCGATCTCACCGGCTGTCAGGTCTTTTTCTTTCAACAGATCGAGAATCTGCCGCCGGGTTGGATCATTAAGTGCTTTAAAAAGACTATTCATTTAGATAATTAGATAAGTGTCTAAATATAATATCCAAAACGGAAGAATCAATAAAAGGTTTCATTTGCGAGGAATACCATGAACGAAGTGAATGATTCCGAAGCAATCTCAGAATATTAGGTTAAAAATGAACTCTTGAGATCACTTCTCCCGCCTCCTTCGGCAAGCTCAGGAACTGGCGGGATCGTGAATGGAAAAATAATAGTCACTGACAATCCTTGAATTCGCAGGGTTAAAACCCATGCTTGTTTATGATTTTTGTAGAACCACAGTCATAATCAAGAAGGGACTTTAGTCCGATATTACAGCCCTGCTCCAAATTGTAAGTATTCCCATTTAAATAGGTTCATTTAAAAGAAAATCTATTTCCATTTGCGAGGAGCCCGCGACGAAGCAATCTCAGGATATCTAGTTCTAATTAAACTCTTGAGATCACTTCACTCCGTTCGTGAATTGGGTATTTATAAATAAGTTTGGGCACTCTTAATCCATAATTCCACAGGGTTAAAACCCTTGCTTGTTTATGATCTTGGTTGAACCACAGTCATAATCAAGAAGGGACTTTAGTCCCATATTACAGCCCTGCTCCAAATTGTAAGTATTCCCATTAAATAGGTTCATTTAAACGAAAATCTATTTCCATTTGCGTGGAGCCTGCGACCAAGCAAGCTCAGGATATCTAGTTCTAATTAAACTCTTGAGATCACTTCGCTCCGCTCGTGAATGGGTATTAATCTAAATCCCGGAGGTGAATATTCAATGCTTTTACACTGATTTGAATTTCGATCATCATCATCCCTAAAGAAATCAGCAATAAAATCAGACTTAAGCCAAATAGGATTTTCCCAAGGACTATCCATCCGGCAAATAAAGCAACCATACAAAAAACGGATAGAAATAGTGACCCTATGCCTAGCAATTGCATGTTTTTGATCAAACCAACTCGCTTATGCAGATTTTCGATTTGAGCTTTGGCTCCCTTATCGCCCGTTTCCTTGTAGCGACCGTGTAAAGTTCTGATCAGATTAGCCAGCGATAGAAATCGATTGGTATAGGCAAGTAATAACAATGAGATTGCCGAGAAAAGTAGTCCGGGTGTAGTAAGGTTGAGTTCCATTTCTTATTTGTAATAAAGTTTCCAAATACTTGCTGATCCGGCTCCTGCTTCAAATTGCATCCGTAGAAAATCGTGCGCCGAAGCTTTTTGCATTTGATACGGTTCATAGAAGAAAACGGGGACAAACGTGATGCCATTTTTTTCAAAAGTGGACGAACCCATCAATTCCGGATACCATTGATAGGAGGTTGTAAACGGTGCAGGAAATACAGTAAGATAATCAATGTTAGAATCCATCAACTTTTTCTCAATTTTATTCTTACTCGATACTTCAGCAATATTCAATAGATTGGAGGATTTAAATTGGCGAATGCCTAAATCCGACAAAACTATACTTACCGCATTATCTGACCATATGGTATCCGAATCGCTTAAATTTTCATGCATCCAAACTCCCATATCAATTCTCGGCTGCAAATTATACTGTCGGTAATAGGGTATTATTAATTGAAACAGACTAATTACTGTTATAACCAACACCAATCGCTTTGAAATAAACGGTCGGAAGTAACCTTGGCCCCAAAGCATACAAAACCAAATGATTGTGATAGGTAAAATCATCACTAAATACCTGGGATCGGGATAAACGATAACGTTGGTTTGGGCGTAGGCAAAAAATACTAATCCCCCAAGAATCACGCTTCCCATTAACATACTCAATGAATAGTCTTTATGTTGGATATTTACTTTTTTGAGCCAAATTAGTGCGAAAAACAGAGGAAATACCTGAAGTATGGCTAGCATTGGTAAAAGTAAAAACCGAAAGAATACATTTGCCCCCTCTGCATAATAGGTGGTACTGTGTGTGGTTGATTCAATACGCATCCAAAGCCAAGTTAAAAAATCACCGGTGTTGATATAACTCCACCAACTCCAGATTGACAAACCTACAACTACCCCGGCTATGGTAGCAACTAATGCCTTCTTTTTTGAAACTCTGATTAGATATAATGTAGAAATCCCTAGGAAAAAGGCTAATTCATAGCGTGTTAGGGAAGCTAGAAATGCAGTTATAAAAATGAGGACTACTCGATTTTTGTCAACTCCAATCACCCAAGCAAGTAACAGCAATGCACCAAACCCTTCGGCCATATTCATGTAGCTAAACACAATCAAATAGGGTGTAAGTGCTAGTAATATCCCTACTATTAGAGCAATTCTATTCCCTCTGATATCTCGTACAAACCAAGTTCCAAAACCAACTATAAATACACCTAGTACTGAATTAATGATATTTAGCGTGATAAGTTTTGCTGATCCGGTAATCCAAAATATCAAACTTCCCCAATATCGAAAGGCGGGCAACCAGGTAAGTTCACGATCTTTAAAATCGGAGTAAACCCATCCATTATCTAAAGTGAGTTTACTCATTATTAAATTATGATGAGAATCGCCCCAATAATCTTGAAATCCTAGAAGAAGAGCCAACGCTCTTATAAAAATGGCAATTAGAACAGACGTAAAAACAGGACGAGCTTCCAGTTCTTTCAACCAGAAGCTCGTTAAATCGGTTGATTTCATACTGTAAAGCTAAGCCGAAATCGTGAAAAAGAGTAGAGCGATTTAATTCTCCTGAATCCCAATTACCCCACAACCGATGCGAGGTCCTGCCGCTCCGGATGGCTGCGATTCCAAATCATCTTCACCACCATGAACAATTACTCCACGTCCTATAATTTGCTCTAATTTGATGGTGTTATCAACATATTCCAAAATTGCCGTTCCGTCTTCTGCTGTAATATTTCCTAGATCACCCATATGCCTGTCCATTGCTTCCGGACCGGCATGCATGTTTTCATTCGGATTAAAATGCCCGCCAGCTGAAGTTCCGTCATCGGCGGTACAATCGCCAAACTGATGGATGTGAAAACCATGTTTGGTTCCGGTCAGACCATTAATTTCTGCTTTTACCAATACACCCGTTTCTGTTTTTTCGAAATGTACTATTCCGGTTACATCACTTCCGTTTTTGGGATGTACCACGGCTGTAGCCCGTTCGATTACAGGTGATTCAATTATTTCTTCTACGTTTGGTTGTGCGCAAGCGCCTACTATGATGATGGAAGTAAAAATTGCAATCAACTTTTTCATAAATCCTTATTCTTGATGTTAGTATTCTATTTATTAAAGTGCTTTCCGGCGTAATTCGTTCAGCTTTTCGATCCCATCCATGAACGATTGATATTCGTCAGGGCTGCTTTTTTTCAAATCTTTAAGTCGCCTTTTTGTGAGAGATTCCCTTAGAAAAAGGTTAGCCGTTTTAAAGAACATAGAACTTAACACACTTACACCCAGATAGATCAGAATATACCCGGATTCAACTCCGCTAAGCCATAAAATTAGTGAAACTAACGCCCAAAAAGCCGGAAAAAACATCAGACCCATCACAAACTTAATAGACGCATCAAAGGCTTTATCTTTTATTTTTTCGTTAACCATTTTGCGAATCGGCAGATACGGGGCAATATTATTTACCCAACTGAACAGATAAATTGGTGCCAACAATAGCAAAAAAGCCCAGGGCTTCTTTCGCCCATTTATGGTTTTGATCGATATATCATACTTGTTGCTTATTTCAACTACTCGCTTTCCGGCCTCAATTTCCTCATCCGAAATAACCGCTGCCACTTTCTCCACATTTATATTGACGATTTCCGGATCTAGGTAATTTTCAACCTCATTTTCCAATTCAGTTAATACCACTTGCATCGCCGGATAATGGTCCAGGTTTGGAACATGCATTGCTACTTTTTTCATGGCGGATGCCACATCATTTTTTAGCTGATTGGCGGCCTTACGTTCATCCTGCTCAAACAACTCCTGATAATTTTTCATCGGAATTGGCTCGCCCCAAACCACTTTCACCTTATTTCGTGATCGCCGATGCTCAGTGTAATTAACACCCACCGGCACCATTTGAAGATCCATCTCCCAATTACTTTTCACCTCGGCATCGAAAGCAATTCTGGTAAACCCTTTGCTAAGCGGACGTACTCTACGACGTAAATCATGATTGGCTTCCGGGAAAATGAGAATTGGATACCCCTTTTTCAGGTACTCCACACATTCGTCGAAAATCGCATTATTTTTGCTTACCGAGCTTAACCCGTCTCGAACCCTATAAACAGGCAAGAGATTCAGGCTCCTTAAAAACCAGTTCATAAACGGAGTTGAGAAAGCTTTGGCTCGAGTTAGGAAAAAGATAAAGCCCGGCATATGCGAACACACCACCAATGCATCCATAAATGAATTTTGATGATTCGGAAGGATAATAAATGGTTTGTCTTTCGGGATATTTTCCTTGTTTACAATATCAATGTCCTGATAAAAAAACTGCAATCCCGTTTTTGTGATGCCTATTCGAAATAAATTGTACCAGAGATAATTTTTACGCATTTGAAAATACTTTTTGAATACTTGCCTTGCCGATCGACCAATACCAACCGATCGAAAAACCCATAATTATGTGCCAAATACCCCACCAGGCAGCGATTAACGCCATCCCACCTAATCCTTCAAAGAAGTTGAAAATCAACAACAAACCTAGCCCCGAATTCTGAATCCCCGTTTCAATGGCAATCGACTTCCGATCATTAAATGAAAGTTTCATTATCGAAGCGATTGCAAAGCCCCCCGTTAGTGCCAATGCATTGTGGATGAAAACGTAGCCAACCACGTACTCTACATTATTCATGAAATTATCGAGGTTCATCGAAAAAGCGATCAAGATAAATGCTGCGAAAAAAATAACCCCAAAGCCTTTGATCCACTTTGTGAGTTTGAGAGCTAAATCAGCTTTAAAATGACGAACCAGCATCCCTAAAATGAGTGGAATTCCTAGAATAATCACCACAATTTTGAACACTTCATAAATATCGAGGCTCACTTCTCGGAGAATTTCATTCGTCGGACCATACAAACTTGCCCAAATCGTAAAATTGAGAGGTGTTGCAAAAATGGCAAGTAATGTCGCGATGGCCGTCATACTAACTGAAAGAGCGATATTTCCCCCGGCCAATTGCGAAAAGAAGTTCGAAATATTCCCACCCGGACAAGCAGCCACCATCATCATGCCTAAAGCAAGCGATGGATGCGGCTCCGTGATTATCACCACTAAAAATGTGATCGCCGGAAGAAACACAAACTGAGAAAATACGCCAGCGATGGTTGATTTCGGATTCTTAGCCAAGTCCTTGAAATCCTGAATGGTAAGCTCCATGGCTACTCCAAACATGATGAAAAACAGGGATGCATTCATCACCATGAGTCCATCATTATTCAAATTTAGTTGAAGAGCGTCAATTTCTGGCATGCGTTGAATGTAGGAATTTTGAATAATGAATTATGAATTGATTTCGAACTTATTCACACTTCAAAATCCTTAATCATCCATCTCATATTGAGGCAAAGGGCTTCATTGCGAGATCATCAAACTTGCCTAAATCTGCTCTCATCTTTCCGGTGATGGCAATCATAGCGGCATTATCTGTGCAGAAGGTGATATGTGGGATATGAAGCCTTAGACTTTCCACATTTGCCATATTTTGAGCTTTTTCGCGTAACATTGAGTTTGCAGATACCCCACCAGCGATGGCCACCGATTTTACTCCCGTCTGTTGCACTGCTCGTTTCATTTTTTTGATAAGAACTTCAGAAATTGCTTCCGAAATACTAGCGCAAACATCATTCAGATGCTCTTCTTTCCAGTCTTCAGATTTATCTTGCAGGTAATACAAAGCACTGGTTTTTAAGCCCGAGAAGCTGAAATCGAGTCCTTCTCTTAGCAATGCTTGTGGAAATTTGTGGAACTTCGGATTTCCTTCTTTCGACAGTTTATCCATCACCGGTCCAGCCGGATATGGGAGTCCTAAAATCTTCCCAATTTTATCGAAGGCTTCGCCGGCAGCGTCATCGCGGGTTGTGCCTAAAATTTCGTGATCGAATGGCGCTTTAACATGAACTAATTGGGTGTGTCCACCGGAAACGGTCAGGCAGACAAATGGAAACTTAGGCGCTTCATCAATAAAATTGGCGTAAATGTGCGCATCCATGTGATTAACACCTACAATCGGCTTCTTTTTGGATAATGCGAGTCCTTTCGCAAAGCACAAACCTACCAACAGCGACCCCATCAAACCCGGACCTTGAGTCACAGCAATCAAGTCGATATCGTCCATCGAAGTATCGGCTTCTTTCAATGCCTGAGCTACTGTTTGGGTGATGGTTTTTTGATGCGCACGCGATGCCAACTCCGGCACCACACCCCCAAATTTGATGTGTATCGACTGCGAAGCAATCACATTAGATTGCACGCCATCATCCGTTAAAACCGCAGCTGAGGTATCGTCGCAAGACGATTCAATTCCTAGAATTTTCATGGGTTGAAGATACAGGCATTTTCATTTAGAATCTTGTTTTGCAGAGCGGTCTTTTACTGATGAAGGTCATCCCTCGACAGGCTCGGGATTCTGGAACAGAGGAACAGAGGAACAGAGGAACAGAGGAACAGAGGAACAGAGGAAGATGCTTTTTTCGATAAGATAAATCACATATTTCATTGATTCTTCTATACTATTGTCATTTCGAACGGAGTGAGAAATATGTGAATTTTGTGAAGAATGCAACCGCGAGTTCCAAACCAAAAAAAAGCCCTCACACTTTGTATGAGGGCTTTCGATCTCGGATCAAGTCCGGAATGACTAATATTGTATTACTTACTTCTTATCGTCGTCGTCTTCAACAACTTCGTAATCGGCATCAACGGCGCCTTCATCTTCTTCCGATGAAGCATCCGCAGCTGGTTCTTCAGCTCCAGCACCTGCGTCAGCGCCACCTGTAGCATCGCCACCGGCAGCAGCTTCTGCTTGTGAAGCCGCGTAGATTTCCTGTGAAGCGGCGCTCCATGCTGTATTCACGGCTTCCATCGCGGCATCAATCTCTTCGAGATTTTCTGACTTATGCGCTTCTTCCAGCTTAGCAACAGCATCAGAAATAGCTGTTTTGTTGCCTTCCGAAATCTTGTCGCCGTATTCTTCAAGCTGCTTTTTGGTTGAGAAGATCAAGCCATCTGCCTGATTCATTTTCTCTACACGCTCGCGGATTTGCTTATCCTCTTCTTCGTGCTCTTTGGCAGCATTTTTCATCTTTTCGATTTCCTCATCACTCAATCCTGAAGATGACTCGATACGAATGGTTTGCTCTTTTCCGGTTCCTTTATCTTTGGCAAGGATGTTAATCACACCGTTGGCATCAAGATCGAAAGTAACTTCAATTTGTGGCATACCTCGTGGCGCCGGTGGAATTCCATCTAAGTGGAAACGACCAAGCGTACGGTTGTTGGCAGCCTGAGCACGCTCACCTTGTAATACGTGAATTTCTACTGAGCTTTGGTTATCCGCAGCGGTTGAGAAAGTCTGAGACTTACTGGTTGGGATCGTGCTGTTTGCTTCGATAAGTGGAGTCATAACGCCACCTAAGGTCTCGATTCCTAAAGTAAGCGGAGTTACATCCAAAAGAACAACATCTTCTACATCACCGGAAAGCACACCACCTTGAATGGCTGCACCAACTGCAACTACTTCATCCGGGTTAACGCCTTTGCTCGGATCTTTGCCGAAGAATTCTTTAACAGCTTCCACAATGCGAGGAATACGAGTTGATCCACCCACCAAAATTACTTGGTCGATTTCAGACTTGCTCATTCCCGCATCTTTCAATGCTTTTTCGCACGGAGTGATCGAACGCTTCACCAAATCGTCTACCAACTGCTCGAATTTCGAACGGCTTAGATCGATGTTTAAGTGCTTCGGACCATCCTGCGTTGCAGTAATGAACGGAAGGTTGATGTTGGTTTTTTGTGAAGATGAAAGCTCGATTTTTGCTTTCTCAGCAGCATCTTTTAAACGCTGCATCGCCATAGCATCTTTACGAAGATCAACGCCTTCGCTAGATTTGAACTCATCGGCTAAGAAATTGATGATACGCTGATCGAAGTCATCGCCACCGAGGTGAGTATCACCATTGGTAGATTTTACTTCAAAAACGCCATCACCAAGCTCAAGAATCGAGATATCAAAAGTACCGCCACCAAGGTCATACACGGCGATGGTCTGATCAACATCTTTCTTATCCAAACCGTAAGCAAGTGCTGCGGCAGTAGGCTCGTTGATGATACGCTTTACTTCAAGTCCGGCAATTTTACCGGCTTCTTGCGTGGCTTTACGTTGTGCATCGTTGAAGTATGCCGGTACAGTAATTACTGCTTCGGTTACTTTTTCGCCCAAATATTCTTCGGCAGTTTGCTTCATTTTTTGAAGAACCATCGCCGATATTTCTTGCGGAGCATACTTACGGTCGTCGATTTGTACACGAGCGGTTCCGTCGTCGCCTTTTACTACTTTGTAAGCAACCTGCTCGGTTTCACCTTTCACCTCGTTAAACATGCGTCCCATAAATCGCTTTACAGAAGCTACTGTTTTGTCCGGATTGGTGATGGCTTGACGTTTTGCAGGCGCGCCCACTAAGCGCTCTCCGTCTTTACTAAATGCTACAACAGATGGAGTGGTTCTTCCACCCTCTGCGTTTTGAATTACTACCGGTTCGTTTCCTTCCATTACGGAAACGCAAGAGTTGGTAGTACCTAAGTCAATTCCAATTATCTTTCCCATTGGTCTGATTGTCTATGTTTGTTTTCTGATTTAGGCCACTAAAGCACTAAATCACGAAATTATTTTTGTTCTAGTTTAATATTCTTTGTGAGGGAGATCCTTGCACCTTTGTGCCTCTGTTCCATTGTCCCTCTTTAGTTCACCGGAATACTGGTGGTGTCTTTCAGTTTATCTGATTTTGGCATTGCCACGGTTAGTACTCCATTTCTGAACGTAGCGCTGATCTCGGCAGCGTTCACATTTTCTGGAAGTGCAAAAGAGCGTGCAAACGCTCCTCTCTTTCTTTCCTGACGTTTAAATTCTTCGCCTTCGCCTGCTTTTATATCCCTTTCACCTTTTATGGTGAGTACATTATTTTTGAGTGCAATCCTAATCTCTTTCTTGGCCAGCCCGGGTAAATCGATCTGAACTTTATATTCAGCCTCGCTTTCCAGTATGTCGCAGTCTGGGGCAAAATCTTTATCGTCGTGAGTAAGAGGAACCACTTTTTCAACAAATTGCTGGATGTCTTTTCCCAGCTTTGAAAGGTGCTTCTCTACTTCTATTCCAAATTCTGTAAAATCTCCCATGGCGCTCACGTTCGTTTAAATTCAGTGTGAGTTAAGCAAGCACAATGCCAATGGAGTTTATTGCATCATGACATGACTAATTGACAATTGATTTGTCAGGCAGCGACTAAATTAGGAATGAGGAATATGAGAATTAGGAATACCTACTTTCTGTCATTCAGAGCGAACGCGGGATCAGCATGACTTTATAGCTAGCCCCCAAACATCCCACACTCTGAGTTGAGCAGGAATTGACGAAATTTTGCAAAGCATCAGAAAAGCGAAACATCGGTCGCGGTTAGCGACAATCGATGTTTTGTCTAATGTGGCTAATTTCGTCCCGGAGCAAATCAGTGGTGGTGGTTTTTGTCACTTTTGTCCACACAAAAGTGAGTAAAGAGAAAGCGAAGAACCTAGACGGATGAGAGGCCACTGTCTTAGTCCCAATCGCTATACTTGATCAGCGCTGATCAAATCAAATGCAAAAAGCTGAACCAAACCACTTATCCGTTTAGATCCTTCTCCCGACATAAATCGGGATCAGCATGACAATCGATATTTAGGTTATTGGGTAAGTTTTTTTCTTACCCCAAACCGTGTCATTCAGAGCGAAAGTGGGATCAGGGCAATGCCAAATAAACACTTATTTAGTGCTTCCGTGCTTTAGTGGCAAAACCACTACCCTTCAACCAAATTCTCCAAATCATCCCAAAAGCTTGGGTAGCTCACGGCGGCACTTTCAGCGGATTCAATTTCGGAGTCGGATTTTCCTTTTAGGGATAAAACTGCCGATGCCATCGCAATGCGGTGATCGTGAAAGGAATCGAATTCACCGGATTCAAATTCAAACTCGGGATTCCCGCGGATTACCAGTCCATCTTCCATTTCTTCATACACTCCACCAACCGCATCCAGCATTTTGGCAATGGCCATGATTCTATCGGTTTCTTTGTGGCGGAGTTCTTCCGCGCCAGAGATGATGGAGGTTCCATGGGCATACATCATAGCAACTGCAAGAATAGGTAGTTCATCGATGCAGTTTGGAATCACCTTAGGATCAAGATCTATATTACGAAGCTGTGCAGATTTCACTATGATGTCACCGGCAGGCTCAGCGCCTTCATCGTGTTTATTTTCGATGGTGATATCTGCACCCATCTTTTTCAGGATTTTCAGTAAGCCGGTTCTTGTAGGATTTAACCCTACATTTTCCAATCTGATTTCGGAATCTGGCAAAATGGATCCTGCCACTAACCAGAATGCAGCAGCCGAGAAATCTGCAGGAATGGTATAACTTTGGTTCGGAATTTTGTTTTTAAGTGAGGCACTGATCACTCTTTTGCCATCCACCTCTTCCACATCAAGATTCAGCAACCGCTCGGTGTGATCACGGCTCGGTACCGTCTCAATTACTTTAGTGGGAGTTTCGCCAAATAAACCTGCCAACAAAATGCAGGATTTCAATTGCGCGCTTGGGATCGGTAACTCAAATTCGATCGGTATAAGCGGATCTTCTCTGGTAACAAAAAGAGGTGCAAAAATACCATTGCGTGCTAAAATATGAGCGCCCATACTTTCGAGTGGATCAATAATTCGCTTCATCGTTCGAGCCGAAAGCGAAGGATCTCCTATTAAATACACTGAGGAACCTGATCCAACCAACACTCCGGAAAGTAATCGCATGGCAGTGCCTGAATTTCCACAATCGAGTTCATCGGATAAAGGCTGAATGCCATACCTGCCACGACCTTCAACCACAACAACATCATCCAATTGAGTCACAGAAGCACCCAACAACTCCACACAACCGAGTGTACTTTGCGGGTCTTCAGCCGGGGAATAATTCTTGATCACAGACTTCCCATCGTGTAAAAGCGCGAATATTGCCGCCCGTTGTGAAATGGACTTATCCGCCGGTGGTGTAATGGTTCCGTTTAAAGAAAATGCAGGGGCAACTTTTTTGATCATCAGTTCGATGTGAGTATTAAACAACGAAGGACGAAGGTAGGGAATTTATTGTTTCGGTTTTTGTGATTCGTTCTTTGATTTGCCAGAAAAGCGAGGAAGAGGTTTCGACATGAATGCACTAAATCACGAAAACTTATTGAAATCATTTGCGAGGAGTGAATACGACGAAGCAATCTCAAGATCTAGTTTCTACTAATATTCTCAAAACTGAGATCACTTCTCCCGACAACTGTCGGGATCGTGAATGGTTACTTCGATTTAGATTTCGCCATAAAAGCACTAACACGCGAAATTGATTTACTGTGGGAGAGCCTATCGAACCCATCAGGATTTGAAATTAGGTCCGATGCTCTGCGGCCAACATCCTCCGTCAAAGGAGGACTTGCCGCTGCATTACCAACTTTCGTTAATCGTTATTTGTAATTTCTTCCTGGTCCTTATCTCCTGATTCATACACACATTGAATCTTGAACTTATTTTCTCCACAAAAGCACTAAAGAATATTAAAGATGGGTTACTCTAAGGAAGCTGGAGCTTCCGGAATGCGTTACCCAAGCTGGAGCTTGGGAACGAGGCCGTTGCTTATCTTTTAGAACTTGTTTGGAATTTGAAACTTGGAATTTGTAGCTTTAAAAGCTCGCCTTTTTTCATGAATCCCCCGTCCGATCAAGCAAGGCCTGAGCTAAGCTCGCGGCTTCGGTTCCGGAATAGAATTCGATAATCTCGTTTAATATGGCTAAAGCATCACCGCGATTGCCCAGCTGAATGTTACATTCGGCAGAGTGATACATCGCCAATGCCACCCAGGTATCAAAAGCTTCGAAAAGGACTTTTACCCGAGCATATTCGGCGATAGCTTCTTCCAGATTATCTTGCGCTTGTTCTACTCTGCCTAAATAGAATTGAGCCTCAGCTCCAATGTCGGTGGTATTTCGATCGGCGATTGGTTTTAGAATCAGTTGAGCTTCTTCGTACTTACGTTCGGCCAAGGCTACTTTCCCGAGCCCAACACTTGCGGCTTCGTTATTTGGGTTGATTTGAAGCGCCGCTTCGAACTCATTTCTTGCAATTTCGTATTTGTTTTGAGCCAAACTTGCATTTGCCATTCCGATGTAGGCTTCCTGTGCAAATCGACGCTCTTTCTGCAACAAATCACTAAAATACTGATGCGAAGTTTCGTATTCGTCCAGCTCGAAATATAGTAACCCCAACGAGGTTAAGGCCGCAGGAACCTGATCGTCATTTGGATAATCATTCAATACCGTTTCGTAAGATGATATTGCACGATCAGTCTGCCCCACTTGCTGATATGCCACTCCCAAATTCATATAAGCTTCGGGTGCGAGTGCATCAGAATTTGTGACGCGTAAATACTGTCGGAATTCGCGAATAGCTCCTTCATAATCACCGGTTTGGAACACAGTTACCGCTTGGCGATATCTGAGTCGATCTGCAGTTGATGATTGAGGATTATCACTTAGAAAATCCTCCAAAATTACCGAACTGCTATCCGTGCCACCGGAGGAAAGCTGAGCATACTGAATCCCGTTAATAGCTTCGATGATGTATCGCGATCGTGGATAATTCTCTAGTACTTTTTGATAAGCTTCCACTGCTCGGTCGTATTCGCCGGCGTTATAAAATGCATCCCCGATATTGTATTGAGCTCGAGCTGCCCAATCCGTTCCCGGATAGCGATTAATCACGGTTTGAAATTCTTCGATGGCCTGCGTGTAATTCGACGTATTCAAATAAATATAAGCCACATTGTACTGCGCCTGCTCCCGCAAATTGCTGAACGGATATATACGAAGCATGCGCCGGAAATTACTCACTGCTTCAAACGTTCTGTTCGAGCGATAATAGGAATTCGCAACCTGAAACATAGCATAATCACCGCCCGGCTCAGCGCCAATGGCTTGGTTGTAAAAACGAATCGCATTGCGATAATCACCCAACGCGTAATAGGCGTCACCAATTCGAAGTTGCGTATCCACATCATATGGATATAGCGCGATTGGAGGTGGATTATAATTATTCAGAAAATCTTCGAGTGGACCAACAGCCAAATCGTAATCGCCGGTTTTGAAATAACTCCAACCCAACGAGTACCTTGCAGCTCCAATCATTTCGTGCTCGGGATAGTTTTCAACGAACAGTTTAAATCGTTTGGCAGCATCCCCAAACTGATCGAGTTTGTAATATGCATCGCCACTCCAGAATAATGCTTCGGCACCAAGTTCGGAGGTAGGTGATTCTGCATAAACCGCTTCAAAAATGGGTTGCGCTTGTTCATAAGCCTGATTTCTGAATAAAATCCATGCTTTCTGGAATCGTGCTTGTCGGCGAAGCGCCGGATCGATATCTGCCACTTTTTCGGCTTCTTCAAAGGCCTGCGAAGCTCGGGTAAATTCGTTGTTCGCAAAAAATGCTTCTCCCAAAAAGGTATAAATCTTACCGGGATCTTTAAGCTCATCCTGATTGCGAACTAGCGTAAGCATAATCTCGATGGCTGCATCATAATTTCCGGCTTCAAAAGCAGAAACAGCCCATTCGAAATATGCTTCTTCAACCCAAAGTCCTGTTTTATAGCGATCGCCAAATTCTTCAAAAGTGGACATCGCCCGCTGATAATTCCCACCGAGTTTGTGGTTTATCGCTTCGTAATACAACGCTTTTCGCGATAGTTCGTCGCTGCCATCCACTGCTTTTTCGAACGATTGTGCTGCCCAGTGATAAATCCCCTGTCGGCTATACAACCAACCTAATCCATAATGTGCGGGGGCTTCCCGATCGGAGCCTTCGGTAAGGCGAATATATTGCAGATAATCTTTGGTGGCTTCATCAAAATTGCCCAAATAATTGTGCGCTTCCGCCATCAAAAAAAGTGCTTTTATTTTGGATTCATCATCCAGAAAAATCATCTGTGCATCGAGTGCTTCAATCGCTTCTTCATATCGAGCCTGCTGATAGTACGACTCCCCTAACGCTGTGCCAACACGACGTGTAACCGGATCATTTGGATAACGCTCTTTCAATAATTCGAACGCTATAGCCGAAAAGTCATATTCATTTTCAGTGAGGTATAATCTCCCTCTTGCATAAAGTGCATCTGCCGCCCAATCAGAATCCGGATAATCATCGGCGAGCTTCATAAAATAGTAGCGCGATTGCACAAAATCTTGTTTTTCAGCGGCTGCCTCGGCTACCCAATACATAGTTTCGGCAGCTTTTGTGTTCCCCATCCAAGAATCAATAGCCTGATTATAATATTCGATGGCCTGATCGTATTCCCTGTTATTCGTAAATCGATGTCCCAAATCTTTGAGCAATATCACCGACAAATCGCTGCCCGGATATTCGAGAATAAACTGTTGATAATAGTGTTCGATGTTTACAGAATCAGCGCCGGTTTTAGCGCGTGCGAGATAGTAATTGGCTGAAATCAGTAACTCGTTCTGATCGTTCTGTTCAATAAATCGATCGAATGAGGTGGATGATTCTTCAAAATACCCTTTTTCGTAGAGGCGAATTCCTTCCTCATATAGGTAATTTGTAGATGATTGTGTTGCCTGTGCGGATGCGGCAATTGGTACAATTAATAAAATAAATATGTACAGGAGGCTTCCGGGATTAACGAAGCGCATGTGCAGATTTTGAATTTCGAGTTAGAACTTAAATATCAAGATAACGAATTAGTTCGTCAGCCCGCTCGCTTAAATCCCTTTCCATTACAGCACTGCTCACTTGTGAAGTTACCACATACCCATATCGTTGTAGTGTAGAACAAACATTCGACGAATCTTCCATATTCAACTTGATGGAAACACGGTAAAAACCGTTATCGTCGTTAGGTTGCTCAACAGCTACGCCAAGAATTTTCGCTTGCTCGGTTTCGATAAGGCGGATAATTTCGGTTAATGTGAAATCGTAAGGGATCATTTCGATGGTAATCACCGAACCAAACGACTCCAGATTAAAAATGTCGCCAAGAGCTTGAAGTACGTCTCGTTTCTTAATCACTCCAACAAAATGTTGGCCCTGATCAACCACGGGAAGTATAAATTGCTCGTGGGCAAGCATTGTACGGGCAGCTTCGAATAAGTGCTGACTTTCGGGGATAGAAATACTTTCCTGAAGTGTTAACGCTGAGATTTCCAACTCTTCGCTATCTGCTCCTATCAAAGTATCCAGCGAAACCATACCAATTAATTGCCCCTCATCAACAACCGGAAAACGGGTTACATAAAGTAGATCCAACTTTGTTAACGCAAGCGCAACCGAGTCGTTTACTTTAAGTGGTGCAATATTTTTATCTATGATTTCGTGTACAAGCATGTTTACATAACCTGACTTTCAGCCCCAATAGTATCTAACAAATGCGACAATTGCTTAAAATCTTTCTTTGCTATTCTGAACGATATTTCGACGTTGTTTTCAACGTACTTTTCGTTCAAAACGTTTGCATTTTCGTGAATAAAAGCAATTGCCTTGTACTTACTTATCGGGATTGAAATGCTTCGGCTTAAGTAATCGTCTTCAATCAAAGCTTCGATGTTTTGTTCCAGCTCACTTAAGCCAATTCCTCGCTCGGCGGATATAAAAATCGCATCAGGATATTCATCTTTCATCATCACCACCTGCTCATGATCCATCATATCCACTTTGTTAAGCACCAGCAGAGTTTTGGTATTGGTAGCATTAATTTCTTTGAGCGTAGTTTCCACCACATCGATGTACTCATGGGCCATTACCGACGATCCATCCACTACGTGTAGCAGAATATCTGCTTCGCGAACTTCATCCAGCGTTGACTTAAAACTCTCGATCAAATTGTGGGGTAGTTTTCTGATAAAGCCAACGGTATCGGAAAGCAAAATTTCATGATTTTCTAGCTCATGCCTTCGTACGGTTGAATCCAGCGTAGCAAACAACTTGTTTTCAGCCAACACATTGGTATCGGTGAGGGCATTCATCAGTGTAGATTTACCGGCATTGGTGTAACCTACCAACGATATTCGAATCATTCCTTCTCGGCCTTTTCGCTGAGTGGTTCGTTGCTTATCAAGCTTTTCTAGTTTCGATTTCAACGCTGCGATCCGTTGGCCAATAATTCTTCTATCCGTCTCGATTTGCGTTTCACCCGGCCCTTTTGTCCCGATTCCACCACTTTGGCGCGAAAGGTGAGTCCAGTATCGGGTAAGTCGAGGCAGCAAATATTGTAGCTGTGCCAATTCAACCTGTGTTTTGGCGGCAGCGGTTTGTGCACGTGATGCGAAAATATCTAAAATCAGTGCACTGCGATCGAGCACTTTGGCCTCTGTTCCGGCTTCTATATTTCGGATTTGTGTAGGGGAGAGATCGTCATCAAAAATAATGGTGTTGATATTCAACGCATTCATCTGCCCCTTTAATTCTTGCAATTTCCCTTTACCAACATAGGAGCTAATATCCGGGTTAGTACGGTTTTGCAGTACTTTTTCGATGGTGATACCACCGGCAGTGTCGGTGAGCATTTCTAGCTCATCTAAATATTCTTCAGCCTGCTTACGTGTGGTTTTTGGCCCATAAAGACCCACCAGCATTACTCTTTCTTTGTTTATATCCGTGTTTTTAACGTCGTCGAGCAATAAAACTCCCTTTATTCTTCTTGAATTTTTCTGAGATCAATATCCGGAAGTAGGTCACTTTCGATTCTTGATTTCAGCTTTAAAGATACCACTTTTTGAAATGCTTTGCGTTTTGTAGCCGGTACCACAATTCTAAGCTGTTTATAGCCTTTTGTTAATGCCTTATCCATTTCAGAATAGGTAAATGTATATTCACAACCTGCCAACGCTTCTTTTTCAACAAAATCCAGAATCTGAAACCAAGGTATAGTCTGCGAGGGCTCATTGATGTTTTTCACTATTCCGTAATCGGTGATATAATGCTTTGAAGCCAAATAGCTTGAGATGAACCACATTCCGCCAATCCACACATAAGCCGCAAAGTAACCGAAATTACGAGTATCGTCCATCAAATAAACGATGAGGCCAAGGGTGGTAATCAGTCCTAGAAAAACACTCGCAAATAGCGGATAGCCTTTCATTTTTCCGGCCCGCCAGCTCAGCCGCACATTTCTTAATCGTAACTTATTCTGAAATGAATAAGCTGCAAGTAAGGTAGAGGCGATAGTAAACAACACAATCACACTCTGAAAAAAAAGCAAAAGAACTTCTTTCATTAGTTGGATGCTTCTGTTTTATAAAATGCGGCAACTATGCTTTCCAGTATCAAGAAAAGTAATCCCAGCCACATAAACCAATTCCAAATTTCGCGACCAAAACCGGAGGCCACAATCTCGCTATTAAGCTTCGCATCAGGTATTTCATTTACATCAACAAAACGCACATTTTCTGAAATTGATTCGCTAAATGTTTCATCTATTGATGTGAATTCACTCTCGATTCGCTTCAAATTAACTGCTATATCAATGGACTTAATTTCATCCTGAACGGTAACAAAACCCGGCTGCCAATTTACCGCCTTGTAATTTATGCTTGTACCTAATCCGGTATTTCTACTTTCGGGGATGATCTCCTCATTAGCGTTCATAATTCGTACTGAATTAGCATTCACATCACCGGAAAACACAAATTCATTTCCTACCTCATGCATTAGTAGTCCCCCTGCATCCGACGATGCCACATACAATAGCGAGCGATAGAAGAAAGGTGCAAACAGAGGTTTTACCGAAAAATTCGACCATTCTACGCCTGTGCCAATTGCTGAGATCAGAATTCTGCCTTCGCCAAATCGTTTTTCGCGAATTAGCGGATCGTCTGAGTTTAAGGTGATCAGATTAAACCCACCGGGTGAGTTTGATGGGCGAAGTTTGTAGTAATAAAACACATCAGGATTAGCGACGCGAATGGGGGTTTCATTATCTAGCTCGAACAATTCTGTAAATATGGGATGATCTTCCTGAATTTCTGTACCTCGTGCAATCGTGTTAAACGAAGCAAATTCACCTATTACGCCTAGAAATTGACCTACGTTAAACTGCTCCAAAAAAGCGTTATAGTTTTGAATACTTCCTTGTTCGGAGGGGAAAAACAACAAACCACCGCCGTTTTGTACAAACTCCTGCAATCGTGGAAAGATAAAATCAGGAATGGATGTGAGTCCATCCAGAATAATCGCTTCCGTATTTTGAAAATCGATGGTCTCGATCTGATTTAGCCCCACTTTTTGATAATTCAGCTTTGAATCGTTTTGATTGGAAGCATCAAGCACCAAATTGGTGTACGAGATCTCGGCCGGGGCTGCTTCGGGATCAGTTAGCCAAACTATAGATCGGCTTGCAGGCACCATCAGCGAAAAGTAATAAGAATTATCAGCAGTAAACTCATCGCCTTCAATACGAATAGCGCCTTTTAGCGTACCTGTTTGCGATGGAATAACTTCAAAAGAATAAGTTTCTATACCATTTGCCGGTAACGATACCGAATATTGACCGGCTATTCTCCCTTCAACCTCCAACGTCACAAACTGATTCGAGATCGGCACCTCAGCATCATTTTGCACTTCCACTGTTACCGATACCGGTAATCCGCTACCTATCATTGTACTAGACGTAGACACATTCAGAATTTTTGAATTCTGAACGGATACATCTCCCAAACTAAAAATAGTAAGTGTAGAATTTGGGGTTTGTTCCAGTTCCTGCAGTTCAGAAAGCTGACTAATTTGACCATCCGTAATTAAAAAAATATGTTTGTTTTGGTATGGGGCTTCATCCAAAATGCCAATTACTGCCTGAAGGCGTTCACCTATATAATTCCCAGCATTCGAGATAGATGCTTCTTCAGTTCGCCTTAACAATTGGCTATGCCCGATCACACTGTTAAATGCTGCTTCACCATTTGTTGTTTGGAATATAAACCGATCGCTTTCTTTAGCAGATTCTTCGATGGTTTGGATTATCGATTTTGCTTGCTCAAAAAGTGGTCCATTTTGGCCAATTCTTTCCATACTTAAACTATTATCAAGTACAATAACATTAAGTGCCGGGGCATTAGTATTACCGCCTGAAACTCCCGGTGGCAAGAATGGGCGCGCAAGCACCAAGGCCAGGCAAGCTACAGCCAGTAAACGGATAAACAACAATAAGTACCGTTTTATCTGTATTTTACGGATGGTAGTTTTCTGGAGTTCTTTAAAAAAAGCGAGTGTTGAAAATGCTACCTTCTGAGGGCGTTTCAGATTTAAGAGGTGAATGATCAATGGTAGTCCCACGGCAGCAACAGCAAATAAAAATAGAGGACTTAAAAAACTCATTATGGGTCAAAAAATATTATTTTAGGGGCGCTTTAGTGCCGGAACAAATCTACGAAATAAGAATTACTCACTTAGTATATAATATTCAAAAAAGCGGTCTATAATTCCATTTATGCAACGTACTGTTCAACTATTCATTACCTTTTTTTGCATAACACTTTTTCTGGGGTGTAACAGCGTTAAAAAACAGAGCTGGGAGCAATTAATACCGGGCGAATCCACTTTTCTAGTTACACCAAAAATGGGTGTTCAATTAGCCAATATTGGCACTGCCGACTATGCATCCATCTTAGACGATCTTACTCCGGGAGCGATTCAGCAATTAGGCGAATTGCCAGACAGCATACTATCGAAACTCAATTTAAAAGGATTGGTTTTATATCCTACGGCATCCACAAGCTCCCAGTTTATCTGGATTGCAGAAACCACTGCGCAACTTGATGAAGTAGCCCCCGCTTTTTACGAGCCATTCGAGCAAAATTACTACAGTTTTAACGGACTCACTATCCATAAACTGTATTTTAAAGAATCTTTGATGTATGCCGCTCAGATTCATGATTGGGTTGTTTTTTCTGAATCTAGCTTAGCTGTTGAAAGTGCTTTAAGAACCTACATGGGGCTTCAAGAAGGCATGCACATTCAACAAACGCCGCGAACGGGCACCATGGTTTTAAATACTGCTGAACTCGATCGCTGGGTTCAACAATTTATTACAGTGAAATATCGACCCCAAATTATGGAAGCGTTTAATGGTTTTGCACCCGCTGAATTTATTTTTACTGCTAATGAAGACATTGCAACCGGTTTTGAATTAACCGGTGTCATCGCCACCATCGACTCTTCAAAATCTGCCTTAACACACTCTCTGAGTACTGAAAACTCGCCAATTATCCTTGATCGATACATTGCCGGAAACGCTGCTGCTTTCTCTTTGCATAGAAATCAGCCTTCACTTGTTCCCGATCGCAACACAGATTCAGATTTTCCTTTAGATTCAGTCTTTTTTTCCGATCCTGAATTATATCGAGAATTAGCACTTTCGCTGGATAGTGAATTCGGTATTGTTGCCTTTCCTGAATCCGGTTTATTAACCGATGGTGAATACCTGTTTCTAAGAAATCTTGAAAATTCAGTTTCTCTGAAATCACGATTACGGGAATTTGCTGCTCAAGGTTTAATAGCAGAGCAAGGCAACTCGTTTTACATAAAAAGTAAATTATTGAGTGCTTTATTGGGTGGAAACCTGAGTTTGTTTACCGATTTCTACCTCGCTTTTTCACAAGATGTTGTTGTTATGGCGAAACGACGTGGACTTGCCGAAAGTGTAGATGCCGATCGAACTCGTCGTCGCACCGTGTATTACGATGATACCTTTCGATCCACTAAAGCTCAATATTCTGAAGGTGTGAGTGGATTCGTTTGGGTAAACACGTCGAACTTCATGAAGTTTTTAGACCCTTTGATGATGCGCGACACCCCACTCGATGGATTAATTGGAGGGTATGATATTCTTACGATGAGCTTTACTCAAAACATTAATAAGTCGGTTAATTTTACTTTTAAGTCGGTAACAGAAGAAGGTTCAACTCAGCCCTATGATGAACTTTGGGTACTTCCATTACTGAGCGAAGAACTTGAAGGACAACCGGTACTCGGCAATATTGTAGGGAATTCGTCGGACGAAATAATATTTTCAACTACAACCGGGCGTATCGAAGCCGTAGCTTTTGATGGCACCTCGGTGATGCAAGCCCAAACCAACGAAGGAGATGTGCCCATCGGAAGCCCGATTTTGTATGATTGGTACGGAAACGGTCAGCCAGTGATTTTGCAAGCAGCGGGATCAAAAGTGTATGCATGGAACGAATTAGGAAGGGCATTACCTCAATTCCCAATCGAAATTGGTGAGCGTATAAGTGCCCCAATCGTAGTTTCGGATGTTTCCAGAAATGGAATTCCGGAAATTATTGTACCTACTGAAAGTCGCAAGATTCATGTGGTTGATGGACGGGGGCAAAACCTTAGAGGTTGGCCTCAATTTACTAGTGCAGTCGTTCGCCATGCGCCGTTACACACACAGGTTGATGGAGAATGGTCTGTTTGGGTAGTATCACAAAATATTCTACACGGATGGCAACGTACCGGTGCGGTGCGTCGGGGATATCCTACATTCATTAATGCCGGGTTTAATGCTACACCGGTTGTTTTCGAGAATAAGATTCTTGGTGCCGGTTCGGATGGCTATTTATACTCTATTGGGCAAGATCCTGGCCTCGCAGATTCACTTTCGATAAGTGTACAAATGGATTCTATTGCTATCAAATCATTGTATGCCACCAGTAGCCAACTGAATAAACTCTCGGTAGAAGAAAACGTTTTGCTCCGGGACAGCTCCGGATTCTACCGCTCCGATTTGTACCTTGCACAATCTGTAAATGGGTCACTATTGATGTTTAACCCGTCGGGAGGTCTGGAAATCACTCATAATCTTGGGCAACCTTCGTCAACAACTATGGCGCCGCAGATTTTGGATATCAACGGTGATAACAGAGATGAAGTTCTTGCACTGGCTGATTTCGGACGCTTATTTGCATGGGAAGTGCTAACCGGTCGTCGGATTTTTAGCATACCTACTTCAGGCATGGAATACCCGGTGATTGCAGATTTGAATAACGATGGTTTATACGAGTTGATCGCACAAACGAGGGAAGGCCTACGTTGCTGGACGATTAATAAATCGACGGACTAATTCACTAAACAATATCAGCGAGTGCTTCTTCGAGATCATCGTATCTGAAATCGAAACCTTGTTCTTGCAGTACTTTGGGTTTCATTCGGATACTGTCGAGTATGGGTTTGGCACCTTCGCCGTACATAAGCTGAAGCGCTATTTTTGGCACTCGGAAAAGTACCGGTCGGTTCATGACATCACCAAGTACATCAGCAAATAAATTCATGGTTACCGGCTCGGGTGCGCACACATTGTAGGCGCCTTCTATTTTCTCATTTTCGATAGGAAACAAGAGTGCATTGATCAAATCATCGCGATGTATCCAGCTCATATATTGCTTCCCATCGCCAACAGGTCCACCTACAAAAAACTGAAAAGGTGGAATCATTTTTTCCATTGCTCCGCCGTCCTTTTCCAACACTATCCCGATTCGTGGGTTTGCAACTCGCACACCTAATTCGGCGGCCTTTTGAGCTTCGGCTTCCCAATCTGCACATACTTTCGCTAGAAAATCATCAGCACCAAGAGCATTTTCCGTTTTGATGGAATCACCTCCATCGCCATAATAGCCTGAGGCAGATGCCGAAATAAACAATTCCGGTTTAGATTCAGCAGCTCGCATGGCATCAACCAAAGTACGAGTACCTTCAATTCTGCTGTTATAGATTTTCTTCTTCACTTCATCAGACCAACGCTGGCTAAACACATTTTCCCCGGCGAGGTGAATCACGATATCAGCATCGTTCATGGCAGATATTAAGTCACCATCCCAGGCAATAAACTGCTGATTTTTAGCTTTTTCGTCTTCGTACTTTTTGGGGCTACGCGTTACAATGGTGAGGTAATGCCCTTCCTGAAGAAGCAATCTTCGAAGTTCTTTACCAATAAAGCCGGTTCCGCCTGTTAGAACAATTTTTTTCATAAACGCTGATTTTAACTAGAAAACTTAACCCGTTCCTATATCATTTCGTTTAAATGGAAATAACGCCCGTTTTATGAAGAATGTGCAGAAATATATAGGCAACCGGAGCAGCCATAATTAGGGCATCAAACCGATCGAAGAAACCACCATGTCCGGGAAGTATTGTAGAGGAATCCTTCATGTTAGCACGTCGCTTGAGCTTACTTTCTAACAAATCGCCGATAGGACCAAAAGTAGCCGTTAGAATTGATAATGGAATTACATAAATAAAAGCGATGGGCATAGTTAAGGGAAATAGGAAATAGACAACAGATGCGCCAAATAGACTACCTACATATCCTGAGAAAAAGCCTTCCCATGTCTTTTTTGGGCTAATTAATGGCGCTAATGGACGTTTCCCAAAAGTTTTACCGCCGAAATAGGCAAACACATCGCTTCCCCATACCATAAACATTAACATCATGCTTAGCACGAAGCCGTCGGTACCATCGCCCATTTGATTAATTAAAAAGAAGCACAGCAAACCCACAGGTGCATAAATACCCGCAAATATTGTGGTAGACAGTTTATGGTGAGAAACTTCCGCTTGGTTGAAAGTTTGGATCGACAGAAAGAGTACTAAAATCCCGATCCCAATTTCGAAGGCAAAGGGTATAGTTGGTGAGAGCATGATCCACAAACCAATGCTATATGGAAATAGCGCATCGGTAGGAGTGCCACTATTTGCAAACATTTTGATCATCTCCTGGATAACAAAAAATCCAATGATCAACATCATCATTTGAAAGTACCAACCACCCAGCCATGTTATCCAAACAAATAATGCTGCAGCGGGAATTGCAAAAAGTATTCGCTGAACTAAATTACTCAATCGAATCTCCATTTTCCTCGTCTTCAAATCCTTCGAACTCGGCATCATCTAGTTCTTCAAGCGCCTGTCGCGCTTTCTTCTCAAATTCTACAGGAACATATAAATAAATCGATGACATTTCGCCAACTTGTAAACTGTAAGCAGTATCACGTTTGGATAGGATATTTGACGGGATTTTTAAATTTTTTAGATAGTTCTGCGCCATGTCAACTTCGTACTCTGTTCCACTTTCAAGTACACATACCCAGTTTTCTATATCGTTCGGCTTTGGATGATCAAATAAACTCATGCTTCGTGGTTAGGTTTCATTCTGTACAAGAGATATACTAAAGCTGAAGATACAATAATACTTAAAAGAATGAGTACCCAAGGCATTTCGGTTTCCGGAGTAATGGTTTGCTCTAACATTTCGGGATAGAAGGAACTTGCGATCACTTGTCCACCATTGTTGATTAAATGTGCAACCATAGCCGGAATTAAACTATCTGAAATGTAAGTTACGTATGCGAGTATGATACCTAAAAAAGCAAGTGGCAGAATATTTGTAATCTGCAGATGGTAAGCTCCAAATATGAACCCAGACACGAGGATTGCCATCCATATTCCGCCACTTTTTTCTAATGATCGTTGAATGTATCCTCGATACATGATTTCTTCGCAAATAGCTGGTACGAAACCAATATGTATGATACCCATGATGAGTGCATTATCAGACTTCAGAAATTTGGTAATCATTTCCATCATCGACTCTTGCATTTCTACCATAAAATCGGGTGCTGGTACAAAGGAATTTAGCCATCCCAAAAAAGTTACTGTGGGGAAAACGGCTACGATCAAAACGGTGGTTATGCCGGTTACTTGCCACACATTCTTGGAAAGCTGAAGGCGAAGAAATTGCTTTCGCTCGCCTCTTGCCGCACTTAGCTTAACGATCAATAAAGTGCCTAATGCCATTACAAGCACCTGACCGGCAGTATTTGCCCAGAAAAGAACGTTTACATTCTCGGCTAATGATGTCATTATAGCCTGAACATCGGTTAAATCGGGCGCGGTGAGTACTGCTCCAATTCCCCCAACAATGGCTCCTACAATGTTGAACCCAACAAATGCAACAAGTACCCACACCAAAGCCATAAGCCAATGTGGGAAACCATTTTTCTCAACAAAAGGAAGAGGCTTAGAGATGTAATGGTTATCTAGCTCTATTTGCCCGTCCTGATTTGTTACCTCTTCCATACTGAATCTGTAATTTTCTCTGATCGTTGTCTAAAATTCGTCTTCTTCTTTAGCAAAAACTTTGGCTCCAATAATTCCAGAAAGTAAATTTAATACTCCCAGAACTACTATTCCGAAACCGATGCCCCAAAGTAAGGTTGTCATAGATCCGGGCTCAGGAATAAAATTCATTGCCATATCCATTTGCTGTTGTGGCAGGTTTTGAACCTCTAAATTTCTAATAGCCCATTCGTACACAGCATCATCCAACTCAGGATCGATTACAAATTGCCAAATTAAACTAATTACCGTACTAATGATTACACCAACTACACCTGTAAAAAATCCAATCACAGCACCTTTGCCAATCGGAAATGTTATTTCATTTTCAGTTGCATAATGGCGTACCGCGAAGAAACCTCCAATGGCTCCCGCTAAACACGAAAAGGTTTGAATTGCTTGGGGTAGTGTAAAACTTGATCCTACAGGCTCGCTACTAATTAGCATGTACTGGCTTATAATTCCTAAAACTGATAGAATTAAACCAATAATTAATGCACCCACCATTACCGATGGCCAATAATTAGGCAATGTTTGTTGTTCCATATGATTTCTCCATTAAATTAATTCTTCTAAAAAACTCGTCTGCTAAAAATAACATAATTGTTAGCCCGAATAGCGCTCCTAATATAAACCTACTGTGCAAAGTATTTGTATAAATATCAGCTGCATTTGCAATAACATCCGCAACATTTAGTGCGATAGTTGCTACCATTAACTGTACCATTCGTTTCCTTTTAACAAAACGTATATGCGCCAACAGCGGGGCAAAAACCAACCCAAAGAATAATGCAGAATAAATTCCAAAGCAACGAGCACAAACAGCCATCGAAGCACCATTAATGCTGTACGAACGAAAAACATCTTGGTGACAAACTAAATGAAATATTTTGTGCTGCCACGAAATCATTGTTTTTGAATCGCCAAAAAGGCCCGGGCCCATCGAAAAAACAAACAACAACCCGGTTGTTACCAGTAAAAAATAATACAGCTGTTGATTAGATTTTAAGATTTTGCTTTTCATTTACTGTGTGTTAACCCGAAATAGCAACATTCATCTTATCGATAAAATACTTGGGGGCGCGAATGGGGCGTCGGGTTTCGGCACTCATAAAACAAAGCGTAACCATTCCATGCACACATTCCTTCTTTGTTAATTCTGAAATAACCTTGTAATAAGTAACTAAACGAATGCCCGGTTGATCATAAATCATCACTTTAACTAAAACCGGTTCGTCGTACTGCACCGGAATTTTGAATGCTAATGCGGCATCAATCACCGGTAACATAATCCCTTCGTCTTCCATGTTTTTGTAAGTAATGCCGTACGATCTTATCATTTCGGTTCTAGCAACTTCGAAATAATCGAGGAAATTACCGTGATACACTACTCCCATTTTATCGGTTTCGCCGTACCTACTTCTCAGCGGATACGCAAACTCGATAAGTGGCTCAGAAACAGGAAAGGTGATCATCTCAGGCTTTTTTAAAAGAACCCATTGCCGAATACTTATTGATGCGTTGCTCAACCAGTTTTTCAGGCTTCATTTTAGATAGCTTTTTTATGCTTTTTAGGATCTGATCTTTTACTGCGTCAGCTGCGGATTCATAATTGCGATGTGCACCAGATGTAGGCTCTTTGATTACACCATCAATTACTTTTAGTTTAAGCAAATCAGGAGCGGTGAGTTTCAGAACAGAAGCTGCTTGCTCTTTGTAATCCCAGGTTTTCCATAGAATTGAAGAACACGATTCGGGTGAAATAACCGAATACCAAGTATTTTCCATCATATACACTTCGTTACCCATGCCAATACCAAGTGCGCCACCACTGGCTCCTTCGCCAATAACAATAGTTACGATGGGCACTTTTAGCACAGCCATTAACTTTAAGTTTTTGGCAATGGCCTCTGCCTGACCTCTTTCTTCGGCTTCGAGTCCAGGAAAAGCACCTGGAGTATCGAGCAATGTGATTACAGGAATATTGAACTTCTCAGCCAGCTTCATCAACCGATAAGCTTTTCGGTAACCTTCAGGGTTCATCATCCCAAAGTTGCGGTACTGGCGGCTTGCAGTATCTCGACCTTTTTGCTGACCGATAATCATCACGGTTTGCCCGTCCATTTTTGCCATTCCACCAACACAGGCTTTATCATCCGAGTGGTAGCGATCACCGTGTAACTCAACAAACTCATCGGTCATCAAATCGATATAGTCAAGAGTATATGGACGATCAGGGTGGCGAGCAAGCTGAACACGTTGCCATCTGGTTAAATTAGAAAAGATACTGTCTCTTAGTTTATCAACTTTTCTTCGAAGGCTTTCAACTTCTTTGTTAAGTACACCCTCGCTGGCTGATGACAAGTTTTCCAGTTCTTCGATCTTTTTTTCGAGATCAGCAATTGGTTGTTCAAAATCTAAATACTGCATGATGTATGTCTACCTTTATTGAGTAGTCTCTATTTATTTAAAAATTTCTTCTATAATTCTATAAAACGCCAAAAATACTTCGAATTTTTAACGCCCAAACGCGCCACATGGCCTCGCGCACAATTTTCTTCGACATTTTTGATACTCCTTCCTCACGTTCTCTGAAGATAATGGACACTTCCTTCAACTTAAAACCGGCTTTCCATGCTCTAAAGTGTAATTCAATCTGAAAAGCATATCCATTCGAGCGAATATTATCTAACGATATATTTTCGATCACACTGCGGTGAATGCATTTAAACCCTGCAGTTGTATCAAAAATTGGAAGCCCGGTAATTGTACGTGCATAAATATTAGCGCCGTAAGATAAAATCAATCTACTTAGCGGCCAGTTGATAATACTTATACCGTTACTATACCGTGAGCCTATGGCAAGATCAGCCGAGCTGTTTCTTACCTCTGATATAAGACGTGGGATATCATTAGGATCATGAGAAAAATCGGCGTCCATTTCACATAAATATCCATAACCACGCGAGAGCCCATATTTAAAACCGGCAATATAAGCGGTTCCAAGACCTTGCTTTCCCTCGCGTTTAATCAAATGTATTCTACCTGGATAAATAACTTTAAGATCACTAACTATTTGTGCTGTTCCATCCGGTGATCCATCATCAACAACAAGGATATCAACTTCTTCTTTTTTTAAGCCGATTAACGCATCGATCATCCGGTGAATATTGCCGGCTTCGTTGTAGGTTGGTATAATAACTAAAGCTTTATCTTTCACTTATTGCCCCTTCCCTTTCACCATTGTAAGAATGGTTGCTATCAAAATTTTCATATCCATTCTTAACGAAATATTCTCTACGTAATACAAGTCGTACTTAGTCTTTTCCTTTACATCGTCGAGTGAGGTATCATATTTCCATTTTACTTGTGCCCAGCCTGTAATACCGGGTCTCACTCGTAATCGGCGAGTATAAAGAGGTATCTGAACTTTAAATTGATCAACAAAATGTGGGCGTTCCGGTCGAGGTCCTACTAAACTCATAGATCCGGCTAATACATTGAGAAGCTGTGGGATTTCATCCAGACGCAGTTTGCGTAACCAATAACCAACGTTTGTTACTCGAGGGTCGTTTTCTTGCGCCCACATTGGTCCCGATTTTGCCTCAGCATTTTGATACATCGTTCGAAATTTAAACATCGTAAAAGGCTTGCCATTTCTGCCCACTCTTTCTTGAGCATAAATAGCTGGTCCTTTAGAGGTGAACTTTATGATTAATGCGATGGCAATAAACAAAGGTGCACCGGCAATCAATACCACAATCGATACAGCAACATCTAATAATCGTTTAACAATTCGTTCCCACAACGGCATCGGTTGAGGGGAGATTTCGATGAATGGTAACCCGAAAATTTGATTGGTTTTATTTAAACCACTTACAAGTTGATAAAAGTCGGGCAGTAGCTTAAGAGTGATTTCCGGCTTATCTACCTTTGAAATTACTTCAACTAATTCACTGCGGCGATCCGGCTCAATGGCCACTAACACATCTTGAATTTGGTTTTGGTTGATGATATCATCGATATCATCGAGGTGACCGATAACTTGTTCCTTTTCTATGCCGGTAGATGGGTCGGGCGCTTTACCGTTTACCTGCACATAGCCCATCACATCCATACCTAAAGTTTTATTGCGCATTAAATCGTCGTAGGCAACTTTAGCGTTGTAGCCTGTACCAATAATAACTGTGCGGTGCAATCCTCTACCTCGACGTGCATAAAAACGTTGAACCGTACGAATCACAAACCGATTTAATGCACTGATTCCAAAAGTAAATCCCCAGTACAGTACTATTAATATTTTAACTCTTTCGAATGCTTCGTTAGAACTGATATCGAGTAAGAAATACAAGATAAGTGTTCCCAACGCAGTGGATTTCAATACCTTAAAAAACTCATCTAGCCTCGAGACCAGATATAATTTTTTGTACAGCCCGGTGATAACAAACATCAATACCCAGTAGAAACTCAACCAAATTCCTACGGTGGCAAAATTAGTTTCGTACGCTCTAAGTATTTCGTTTATCGAATCGGTGTAATAGTAATGGAAGACAAACCAACCGGCTAGAACTATCAAATAGTCCATAACACTGGTAAAGATTACTTCTCTATATCGCTTAATGCTACTCAAGAAATTCCGTTTGAATCGTTAAATTCCAAACCTAGAAAATAAGCATTTTTATAAAGGCTACATAACTAAGAAAAAGATCGTCCATTGTATACACTTAAAAAGAACTGTGCCATTACTAAAGCTCGTTTGGGCTCACTAAAAACTGATCATGGAGTAATTGAAACACCCATCTTTATGCCGGTTGGCACACTCGCTACGGTAAAAGCGGTATCTCAAACTCAGTTAATTGAGGATATTAAAGCACAGATTATTCTTGGAAACACCTACCATTTATATCTTCGCCCGGGTAATGAAATCATGAAAAATGCGGGCGGATTACATGATTTTATGAATTGGGATCGCCCCATTTTAACCGACTCGGGTGGATATCAGATTTTTTCGTTAGCCGGAAACCGTAAATTGGAAGAAGAAGGAGCAAAATTTAAAAGCCATATAGATGGGGCTACCCATTGGTTTACGCCCGAAAATGTGGTAGAAACCCAGCGTGTATTAGGCTCCGATATCATGATGATTTTGGATGAGTGCCCACCTTACCCATGCACCTACGATTATGCTAAGAACTCGATGGAATTAACACATCGGTGGGCTAAGCGAGGACGAAAACACTTTCTCGAAACTGATGCACTTTATGGACACAAACAGCATCAATTCGGAATTGTGCAAGGAGGTACGTTCAATGATTTACGAAAAGCCTCATCGGAGTTTATGGCAGAAATGGATTTTGAAGGCATCGCAATTGGTGGGCTTAGTGTTGGCGAACCTATTCCTTTGATGTACGAAATGGCCGATTTGAACACCAACTTTTTACCGGCAGAAAAAGCCAGATATTTGATGGGCGTTGGTACACCTGCAAATTTACTAGAATGCGTGGCACGTGGAATAGATATGTTTGATTGTGTGATGCCAACCAGAAATGCGCGTAATGGCATGATATTTACACGCCATGGAAAAGTAAATCTGCGAAATGCTAAATGGAAAACCCATCATGCGACTTTTGACGAAGAATTTCCTTCCGATTTATGCTCAAAATATTCTATGGCCTATATCCATCATTTAATAAAAAACGATGAAATATTCGGGTTAACGCTCGCATCTTTACATAACCTAACCTTTTATCTGTGGTTGATGGATGAGGTAAGGGCTCACATCAAAAACGATACTTTTGCAAGTTGGTATCCCGGAATGGTAACGATTCTTGAACAGAAGGTTTAATCTTTCGATTGATCTTGTAACTTCTCAAGCAACGAATATTTAATTATCATCGATTTCATTAGGATGTCTAAGTCCATCCAAATAGAGTAGTTCTGCAAATAGTATAGCTCATAATTCTGTGCATCGCTATCGTTGCTTAAACGAGATTCGTTTATTTGGCGCAATCCTGTTATACCCGGTTTGTACTGAAGCTTACTCTGCTTTTGGTTGGTTAAAGGAGCTCCAACAATTTGGATATTACCAATCAACACATTCCACATCAACAAAAAACGGTTCTTCCATTTATGCTTCATAAAAGGTTGGTACAATTTTATATCTCGGATCTTAGATCTAGAATCTCTTGTAAATAATAAACTCGGTAAAACCAATGGTGCGGATATCAATAAAAAGATAACAGCAATAGAACATTCGACTATTTTTTTCATCCATCGGTTTATCCCTTTCGAATACTCTAACCCAACGTCGATCAATGGTATCTTTTCCAGATATTCAACATTCGATTTACCCAAGATAAAATCCATCGAATCGGGTATCAATTTAACAATTACACGTTCGTTTTGGAGATAGGAAAGCTGCTCCAACATCGATTTGTAGGAAATAGATTTTAATAAAAAGAACACTTGATCAACTTTATATGCCCGTACATAATCGATTAATTGAGGCAGAAGTCCATCTTGTTCTTCGTGTTGCTCATCAATTCCGATCATCCCAACAATTTCGTAATTCCAGTTAGGATGAGCATAAATTTGCTGTTTAAGTGGGGCTGCATCCGAGTAATTACCAACTAATAATAATCTAGATCGCTTTAGTCGCCCGGTCACCTTTGTTTCAGACTTTGAGATATTTATTTGAATCAATCGTAAACCAACCATCAACACTGTCGCAATTATAAGCCCGTAGGCTAATCCTAATCGTGTAAAAGCCAAATCTCTGGCAAAAAATGTAATCACTGCTACTGCCAGGTAACTTCCTAATACCGCTTTAAGTTGATTTGATATGGAACTCTTTTGCGATTTGAACAGATCAAGGGCACTTCCAATAGTTACATACAAAACCGATGCTAACGCGTTGATCCACAAGTATTTCAAATTTTGAGCGTTTGTTAACACGTCCATCGAAAATTGAAATCGGATGATAAATCCTAAAATCACAGAAATATTTAGAAGTATTAAATCGGTAGCTACAAATCCTATCAATCGAACGTTATTAGCAATTAAGGCAGCTATGGCACGGATGGTAATTGCTGTGAATATGAAACCTTTAAAGATTCTGCTATAATTAGAACTATGGTGTTTCTCGAAAAACTGATACAATGCCTTATTAAATATCTTTACATATCGTAAATCACCTTTTCGACTACTCTCCCCTTTATAATGGATAATGGAAGTTGTTGGAACATAGTCTATATGAAAGTCGGTTTGCTGAATGCGATAACATAGATCAATATCTTCACCATACATGAAAAAGCGTTCATCAAATCCACCTAAGTCTTTTAACACCGATGTTCGCCAAAACATGAAAGAACCTGATAGAACTGGAATCTCTGCTGTTTCATTTTCTCCAACCCAGCCCATATAATAACTGCCAAGCATCTTATGCTTCGGAAACAGGATGTTTAAACCTAACACTTTAGCAAGCGCTGTAGTTAATTTAGGCACACTTCGCTTCGACTCGGGAGCAAATGTCCCATCGGGATTAAAAATTTTACATCCACAAGCGCCACAATCATCATTAGCCTGCATATGGCGAACCATTTCTTCAAGCGTATCTTCACTAACTAACGTATCTGGGTTTATGATAAGAGTGTACAAACCAGTTGCGATGCTAAACCCTTGATTATTAGCCTTTCCAAACCCAACATTCTCTTTATTCTCTATGTAGGTAACATCGGGGTATTTTTGTCTTAGATAGGAAATAGAATCATCTTCAGAATTATTATCAATTACGATAATTTGAAGATTAAACTGCTTCTGCGCTTTATAAATTGAATTTAAAAGGTTAGCTATGTACTCTTTAACCTTATAGTTAACAATTACTATCGATATGTCGATGTTGGCTTTATTCAATCTAATGTATTATGAAACATCATCGGATAATCACCACTTTCCCAATTCCTTTTTGGTTATTCGAATCGTCGATGGCAATTATAAAATATACTCCACTCGAAAGCATTCTACCATCGGAAGTTTTTCCATCCCAAATGGTTCGTCCCCCTCTACTTTCGAATTCAGTAAACACAGAACCATCGGTTCCTAAAACTCTTATTTTTGCCTGATCAGATAAATTATCGATGGTTATATGTGAATGTTTATCATAAACAAAGGGATTAGGGTAGACCTTTAATTTTGCCATTTTGGTTTCCGGTTCTTTGGCAAAATCTATATAACTAATCAACCCTAAGTCAGTCGAGAAAAAGACTTCTCCTGTAGAATGATCAATTGAAATATCCTGAATATTATTAGATAGTAACGGACTATTTTCTCTGGTAAAACGCTTCAAAATCGCACTACCGTCTTCATTAACTAACCAAACCCCTTGATTCCTGCTTCCAATCCACTTTTGATTTGCACTGTTTACTGCAATTGATGCAACATTTACATCACGTAATAGAAATCTTGAAGTGGCTGATGTGTCGCTGTTTATTAACCATTGTGCACGATACTCACTTGGGTTATTGGATGAGACAATGAAATCCGGGAAGATAAAACGTGCTATACCACGGGTTGTTCCAATCCAAACTTCTCCATCTTTGTCTTCAGCAATTGCTGTGACATTATCATCGGGAAGATTTCCGTTATTTTCACTAGTTGTCAGTTTCCGATACGTATCGTCATCCGCTGATAAAATATTTGGTCCCGGATCAATAATGAGTAGACCTTGACCGTTGTTGCCAACATCAATTAGTGGAATCCAGAGGTTATTTTTTGAATCGTTAAACAGCCTAAAATAAAGCTCATCAGAATTGATTGGTAATGATTCAAAATGTTTCCATGTATTATCTATTGCATCGTATACATTCAATGGTTTGTCCGATAAATAACTAACTGCCCAAATATTTCCTTTCGAATCTTCGTCAATCCCTGATATAACTATATATTCTCTACTACCCGAAATTCCAGAGAAACCACTGTTACTAGTGTTAAATACTCGAATTTCATCATTAACTTTTTCGTGAAGTACAATTCCCTCACCCCAACTCCCAATAGCATAGTAAGTTTCTCCATTATGGCCAGCATATGCTGTAGAAAAGGAGAAATTTTCTAGTACTGGGTGTGTATTCCGGTTATAGTTTTCCCATCGTTGATCCTTATAAATGTAATATCCCCGTATAGGATTAAATGGATCTGATTGTGGGAATTCATCAGTAGCGGTTGCCAGCAAACTTTCATTCGTGAAATCAAGCTCACTTAAGAAATTCAAGTAGGGACCATCAGGGAGATAGTTAATGGTAGATGCATCGCTTAAATCCACTTCCAGCATACCATTAGATAAAGTACCTATATATAACTTCTCACCTGTAAGCTCTATCGTTCGAAAGTTTAGATCAGAATTAAAATAAATAACTTCATTTGATCCGTCATTACTTAATACTGATACACTGTTTTTATCATTGACAGTAATTCTAGAAGCATTAGTACTCAAATCTAATGGGTTTTGTATTCCAGGCACTGAAATTGTTTCCCAACTATTACTAATAAACTTGTATAGCTTGTTATCTGATATTGCAATAGTTAGTGTTTCTATGGAAGATATTTTATCAACACGAGTATTGCCCTCTTCAACTAATACATAATTATCCCAACTGTTAGGATCTAATAAATTATTACGGAGATCTGCTACTCCAATACCGGCTGAAGTTGCCGCGTACAAGGTGTCACCATTTATAGCTATATCGTAAACAGGTATTCCTCTTTCAAAAGAGCCTATTTTTAGATAATTCGTTTGTACCAGTAATTCTTCACTATCGATTATGATAATCCCAAAATCAGTGCCTACAATCAGTTGACCGTCGACTAACTTAAAAGTATGAATCTGTTTAGAAGTAAAACCTTCTGCTCTGTTAATATCCGTGAAAGATTCGATACTCAATGATTCAGCTTCCATTACGTCGATAACTCCATCAGCATAACCAAGATAAACTCGATTATTCGCTTCATCGTAAATGATACTCATTGGGTCTAAACGATGTAATCCATCTACAGTAGTAAACCTTTCCTCAATGATGCCGGATTCTACTATAAAAACACCGCCAGTAGTGGCTATATATTGCTTGGAATCAGATACAGCTATACCATTTATAGTTGAGAATGAACTATAAACAGACCACTGATTTATTTGACTAATGGCTTTTAAAGGCAGAATAACTAATGCTATTACACTTAGTGCAAAGATTTTATAATAACTCATGTAGTACTACGTGATTAAGAATCGTAGCTATTTGCCATTCAGTACAGATTTTTTGTTCTGTTAATGATAGGATAGTTTAATGAATTATACCTATAAAAAAACCCCACATTCTTTTGGGAATGGGGGTTTTTAAGAAGGGAGAGGCGGCGACCTACTCTACCGCGAAAGCAGTACCATCGGCGCTGCAGGGCTTAACGACCGTGTTCGGGATGGGAACGGGTG
>JAXMOK010000008.1:0-138561 GCA_034669965.1 Balneolaceae bacterium
TCGATGGCAAACATTGCAGGGGAACCCTCAACACTAGCCCATGACATACCATCGTTTGATTTATGTAGAGTGTGTCCAATGATCGCGAAATAGGTATCGTTCGAAAGAGTTATATCTGTAAAATATTCTTGGCTCAAATCACCGCCGAATTGAGAAAATGATTCTCCGTTATCCTCAGATTTTAGTACCCCATTAGGATGCCCGAAAACCAATAACTCGCTATTAATCGAATGCAATCCTCCTATCGAAACATGATTCAAGCCATCAATTCGTTGTTCGAAAGTGATGGTAGAATCCGTTGCCCCATTCGAAATGAAATACCCATTTTGCGTTGCCAGATGAAAAACAGTTCCATCGATTTTAACTCGCTGAACATATCCGGTTGGCGGGCTATTATCTAATCTCGACCATGTGTTGGCAGTATCTGCAGAAACATAAATCCCTTCATTTGAAAAGGCCCAAAGCCAATTTCCAACATAGGCAAGCTTACTAATTAATGGCTGAGGCTGCCCATTAACTACGGGCATTCCTGAACTAGCTTTTTGCCAAACAGAATCCGCATCTAATTTAAATACTCCTTGGGCGGCTGCCAGAAAAACAGTATCAATTCGAATCGCAGAACGCATGGTCCCAAAACGAAATGAAATCTGTGTTGAAGAGCCAATTCCGGCGGAAACACTATCGCCTCTATCGGTAGAAATCCGAACCATTCCTTGACCAAGGTAAAAAAGGTCGTTTCCCCAAACATCTATACTATGGCCGATGGCTGCTTTTGCTATTTCTTGAAAGGTTGCGCCATCATCTACCGTTCGAAACACACGGCCAAAATTTGTCATAACAAATGCAGTATCTTCGATGCTCTCCCAATCCACTCCTAACAAGGTAGGAGCTGTACCACCCGTGGTTTGCCAGTTTACACCACCATCGTAGGAAACGTACAGTTTCTCACCCGTACCACTGTCATTAACGCCGGCGTATAAAGCCTTTTCTGTTGCCCCAATGGAATTTATATCAGAAAATTCCGGCAAATTACCTCTTGAGTTTACCCACGTTAAGCCTTCATCGTTCGATTTATAAATTACGTTAGCTATACTTATATACAACTCACCGTTATGCCGAGCCATATCTAAAATATGCCCCCCTTTCGGTTCACTCAACGATTCCCACTGTGCATCAACGAATGTGCTATAGATCAATACTACGATTAGTGATAGTAAACTTTTTTTCATGATGTACTCCATTACAGATTAGCAAAGCAACTTTATTACAGTTGCCGTTACTATTAGTATGTGTACAATTGAAAAAGTAAAACATCGCCCAAACGAGGTAAATTTGAACGGAATTCAGCCAGATTTATACAATATTGCGCTTTAAAGCCAGGCGAACAGCCGCTGCACGTGAGTTCACATGCATTTTTCTGTAGATGTTTTTGATGTGAGTTTTAACCGTCCATGGACTTAAAAACACGGACTTGGCAATCTCTTTATTAGTTTTACCTTCGATCACTTGTTCCAGAATTTTAATCTCGGCCGGACTCAAATCGAAGGGCACTTCACCGGTATCAGCTTTTTCTTTATGATTGCGCATCATATCGAAAACACGCCGCGCGATACTCGGAGATATAGGCGAACCGCCTTCTTTCATCTCTCTAATTGCATTTACCACATCATCGATGGGAGTATCTTTAAGAAGATAACCGGTGGCACCAACTTGAATGGAATCAAAAATCCGTTCATCATCTTCAAACACTGTAAACATGATGATATCGACATTGGGATGGTTTCGCTTTAGCTCAAATGTAGCTTCAATACCATTTTTGCCAGGTAATTCGATGTCCATCAATACAACATTGGGAATTTCTTCATCTTGCACCCTTTCCATCTTATCAAAAAAATCCTCGGCTGATTCGGCAACTATGCTAAGTTTCAAGTCTTTGTAGAAATAGAGAAGCTCACTCATTCTCTTTCTAAAAATGTCGTGATCTTCGACAATGGCTACCTTTATTAGTTGAGCATCAGAATTCATATAGTTTCTTAGTTAACCGAAACTTGCACTAAAATTTTGAATCTCCCAATACCCCGAACGTAGTATTTTTAACATTAATTTATCGGAAGTATAACCTGCACTTGAGTTCCATTATCCGTCTTTATGGTTAACGTCCCGTTTATTTCGCGAGCTCGTTTCACCATGTTTTTCATGCCATAACCTTTATTAAAACTCTCGTTATTACCTTTAAATGTGCCGTCATCTTTAATTAAAATGCTAATCTGCTTACCTCCATTGTGCATCGTAATCCATAAATGATCGGCTTCTGAATATTTGAGCGAGTTTTGCGATGCTTCTTCAATAATTCGAAATAAGTTTAATGCCTGTGTTGATGAAAGCTCAGCATTTGATTCGTCTTCGATATTAATGGATAGCTTCAGTCTCTCGGTTAACGCGCTTTGATGCTTGAAATAGTTTTTCACATGATCGGCGAACTCTTTCAGGCTCAATGCCTTTTGGTTTAACGCCCATATAGTTTCTCTCAGCTGATCTATGGTAACTTGAGCATCGCCTTTCAAAGATTTCATTAACTCGAGCGACTTTTCTTTTTCTTCTACTTCGTTGTATTTATCCACTAAACTTAAGCCAGACATGATATTAGCTAGTTGAGCGCCCACATGATCGTGTAAATCGCGCGATATTCGCTCACGTTCAACCTGTAGTTTATGATCGACCTCCATTTTTCTGATTTGTTCTTTTAGTTTTCGCTGAGAATAATGCCGGATAATCAACCAAAATGAAATTAGCGCCGATAATGCCGCAATAATTCTAAACCAGATTGTTTGCCACCACGGTGGTAGTATCGTAACTCCAATCGTAGCGCCCTTTTCATTCCAATATCCATCGCTGTTCGCTGCTTTCACCTGAAAGGTGTACTTACCGGGCTTTAAATCAGGATAATCCGCAAAATTTCTTGTGCCGCTTTCTACCCATTGCTCATCAACACCTTCCATTTTATAAGCGTATTGTATATTGTCATGCTTAGTAAAGTCTACAGCTGCAAATTCAAACGACACAAAATTTTGATTGAAAGGCAGAATTATCTTTTCCTTATAAATGGCGGAACTGTCGGTATTTAATGGTTTATTCAACACGTTAATTTCTGTTATATACACCGGTGGTGGAATAGTATCCATCGATATTGCTTCGGTGTCGATTACATTAAATCCGCCTACTCCACCAAATAATAATCTTCCATCTTCTAGAGCCAAATAAGCTCCTGTATTAAATTCATTGTTTTGCAATCCATCGGCTACTGTAAAATTCGTAAACTGAAGCGATTCAGTATCTAAACGGGATAAGCCATTATTGGTACTCACCCAAATATATCGTCGGTTTTTATCGGGAAGAATACCATAGGTACTATTATTTGCCAGACCATCGTTGGTGCGTAAATTTAACAACGTATTTGAAGTTGATCGCCAGCGGGTTAAACCGCCTCCGTACGAAGCCAACCAAAAGGTGCTGTCGTTTTGTTGATAAACGCTTCGACCATCATGATGAGTAAGCGACGGTTCTTCATCCGGTCGATATTCGATAGTGCGAATTTCTGCGATTTCGGTTTCCTCAAACCGGATGTAATTATAACCATTGTCGGTGGTTGCGATCCACATATTATGATCATCATCTTCGTACAGTTTACGAATACTCCGGCTGTTTATAGATAATTCAGAAGTTTCATTGTTCAGCTCAACTAATTGTGCCGGAGCGCCTTGTAACCACGCTTTTGGGTTTTTAATTATTTGTACGCCCTCGCCTTGATATCCTAACCAAAGCCAACCTCGTGAATCACTCATTAATTGATGAACGCTCACGTTCGGTATTACGCTATTAGTCGGAGTAAAATGCTGTGCGGTTATTTCTTCTTTGTTTAACGTTGAGTCTGCAATAAAGTATAGTCCATTAAACCGAGTTGAAACCCATAGCCCCATATCATCCCGCCAGAGCGACCAAATAATTACAGCACCTAAGCTGTCAATTCGCTCATCATACCGGGTTATTTCGTCTGAATCATTTAGAAAAGCCAATCCAGAGTTCGTTGCAATCCAGGCGCCACTATCTTCTTCAGCAAAACCTAGAATAAAATCAGATTGCAACCCATCATCCGTTGAATAAACCGTAAATCCTTTTTTTTCTTCCAACAGATAAAACCCACCTCCCCAAGTGGCGAACCATCGCTGACCCTGTTTATCTATAAATAATTTCGCGGCACCAACAACCTCTTCATCTGTAACTAATATCGACGAATACTCGCCGGTTTCTTTATCAATTTGATGAAGATATCCGCCACCGCCGCCTATCAATAGAACCTCTTCTCTTTCCTCTACCACGTTGGGCGATGAGGATTTAGCCACTCCGGTTTCTAAACTTTCCTTTACTTCTTCTGGAAATCCCGCCGTATCCGCTTTCATAAACTGAATGCCAACTAAATCACCCCACAAAGATCCATTATTATCTACATGTAGTGTGTTTATTTCGGGAATCGGATTTTCTTCACTGAAAATCAATTGGGTAGCTTCGATGGTTATCTGAGCTTTTGGGTCCGATCGGAACATTTCAATGCCCAAAGCAGGCAAATAATACAAACCATTTAATCCTGATACGATAAATGAGCCGTCATTCAATTCTAAGATATGGTTGATTGAAAGTACTTCCTCTTCAGTAATTTTTTGTTGGATGTATGCCGGCACATATTTCTGAGTTGCTTCATCATACATTCCAACCGAAGAGGTATAAAATCCCATCCAGAAAAAGCCTTTTGAATCTTCAAACATCAAATTCGCCGGCTTATCCGGTATATTATAGCGGTTATCCGATCGATGATTTAGCCGTTGAATTGAATCAGAAACCGGATCTAGTATATTAAAGCCCCCATCACGGGTTCCGATCCATAGCTCGCCGTTAGAACGTTCGAAGACTCCGTGAATAAAACTATCCGAAACTGTAGTGCTATCCGCCGGATTATGCCGGTATATTTTGAAATTTGTGCCGTCGAAACGATTTAAACCGTCCATGGTACCAATCCATAAAAACCCACGCCTATCCTGATAAATATTCAACACCGTATTGTGTGATAGTCCAGAGTTTTCGGTAGTGTAGCCAACGGAACGGAAGTCGGGATTTTGAGCCAAGGCCGTTTTAGGCACACCAATCCAAACCGCAAACACACTCAAACACCATATTTTCAACCATCCCGACATATAAACGTATTAATTGAGGCAGTATATACCAAAATTGAGGTTTCTAAACTAGAATCGTGCCTTTTTTCTTTTTCGACATCCTCCGTCAAAGAAGGTCTTCTTTTTACTCACATATCATTAAGAAAGTCACAATGAGAGAAAGCAAAGTGTCAGCGGAACCTACTTTCAATCTATAAACCATGATTTAAAGGATTAATTGATTTCCATGATTTATTTGTCATCTCGAGCGGAGCGAGAGATCTAAAGAGCTACTGCCGACTTCCGTAAATTTTACGCGAATTGTACACCCTCCGTCTCCCTCAAGGGAGGACTTTTTCAATAACTGATTATTATTGATAAAGTCACACTGAGCTAACGCGAAGTGTCATCTGAACTCTCTTTCAGTCCATGCACCATGATTTTCATTAAAACAGTCTCCCCTCGAGGGGTGTCGAACGTCAGAACAATTGAACTTTGAACTTTGAACTTTGAACTTTGAACTTTGAACTTTGAACTAAAATATTATTTCCCCTTCAACAAATCGTAGAGCTTCTTAGGGTCTTGACGATTATCCCAGAAACCGGTGATATAAATTCGATCATCATCTAACATATAAATTATGGAATAGTGATTCATTGAAACCATCCGATGAGCATTATATGAGCTTTGCTTTCCGGAAAATGGGTGTTCTTTGAGGTAGCTGAGCTTTTCTAGAATTGCACGATTTAATTTTGCAGAATAATCAACACTATTGGTTCTGCTGTTCCAGTAATCAAAAACGTGATCCCTTTGAAGAACAGCTGTTTGGGTCCAATAAATTTCTAGGGCAGCCATTCACGGTCTCGTTCAGCAAGTTCTTTTTCCGATACCACCGCCCCTGATTTAATATCTGCCTCACTCTGTTTCAATAATTCAATCTGATAAGAATCGACTTTATAAATTTCTGGCTCACTCGATGTTGAAAAAATAGTATCGATAGCTTCAAGTAATTCTTCGTTCTCTGTAACCAGTATTTTGTCGATTAATTTTGACCTTAACGATTCAATTGGACTCATAACACATGGGTTTATTCTCCTCCAATTTCGCTAATTGATGTGGATTCTTCAAATCTTCAGAAATAGGGTCAAGGATTCGCGAATCGCGACACCCTCCGTCTCCGGCTCCCCGCCGGAGACACCTCCCTCAAGGGACTTATTCTATAACTGCTTTTCATTGGTAAAGTCACACTGAGCTAACGCGAAGTGTCATCGAAACCTACTTTCAATCTATCAACCATGATTTAAAGGATTAATTGATTTCCATGATTTATTTGTCATCTCGAGTGGAGCGAGAGATCTAAAGAGCTACTGCCGACTTCCGTAAATTTTACGCGAATCGCACACCCTCCGTCTCCGACTCCTTCGGCAGGCTCAGGAACCGTCGGAGCCACCTCCCTCAAGGGAGGACTTCTTTTTCCACACATATCATTAAGAAAGTCACAATGAGAGAAAGCAAAGTGTCAGCGAAACCCACTTTCAATCTATCAACCATGATTTAAAGGATTAATGGATGGCCATGATTTTCACTCCTTCTGTGCCTATGTCCCTATGTGCCTTTGCCCCTCTCTTCCCCTTTGCTCCTCTGCACCTTATTTGATTACCTTCCAAAACCACACCAACCTAGTCAAATTCTATGAAACAACTTGTATACACAAAAACGGGCGGATACGACGTACTTGCCGTTCAGGAAACGGCCGACCCGGCTCCGGCCAATGACGAACTGCTAATCAATGTTAAAGCATCCGGATTAAATTTCGCCGATATCCTCGCTCGAAAAGGACAATATCCTGATGGACCCAAAACACCATGTGTAATGGGCTACGAAGTGAGTGGAGTAGTGGAAGAAGTCGGGGAATTAGTATCGAAAGAATGGATCGGGAATGAAGTGATTGGTCTGTGCCGCTTTAAAGGTCAGTCCAGCATGATCGCCCTAAAAGAAATGCAGGTGTATGAAAAGCCGAAACGACTCACCTTCGAAGAAGCGGCCGCCATTCCGGTGAATTACCTCACGGCTTGGGTGTTGATGGTGACTATGGGCGGATTATCCGAAGATGAATCTATTTTGATTCACAACGCCGGTGGTGGAGTGGGGATTGCCGCGTTGGACATCGCCAAACATATCGGGGCCAAAACCTATGGAACGGCCAGTACGCGCAAGCATGAGTTCTTAGCGGATCGAGGCTTGGATCAAGCCATCGACTACCGCAACAACGACTGGTATGAAGTGCTGATGGGGCTCACCAAAGGCAAGGGCGTGGATTTGATTATCGATCCATTGGGCGGGAAAGAGTGGAAACGAAGTTACAAAGCGCTCCGGGCTACCGGAAGATTGGGGATGTTTGGGATTTCGGTAGCTAGCACCAACACAACCGGTGGATTAGCCGCCAAACTCAGCTTGATTAAAACCGTTCTTTCGATGCCGAAATTCAGTCCGCTTTCGCTGTTGGATAAAAACCGCGGTGTGTTTGGCGTAAACCTCGGACATTTATGGCACGAACCCGAAAAAGCAGCCCGCTGGATGAAAGCCATCCTCAAAGGCGTGGAAGACGGCTGGGTGCAACCGTATGTGGATAAAACCTTCACCCTCGAAGAAGCTGAGCAAGCCCACCGCTACCTCGAAGAGCGCAAGAATATCGGGAAAGTTATCTTTCGGCTTTAGCCGAAAAAATTTAAAATGTAAGATTCAAAATTATAAATTAGCTATAGGTCATTGCGAGGAGGCTTTAAGATATTTTCGAATTCGAACTAAACTCGACGCGGCAATCACCTTGTTAGAATTTCGCGCTCACCATCTTAAATTTTTCATTTTGAATTTTAAATTCTCTAGCTTCACCTAACTCTGAATAAAAACAAGATCAAGTCATGGATATCCGGTTACAAGGGAAAGTGGTACAAGTGCTAAAAGAGCAAGGCGGACAAGGGAAAAACGGACCATGGCGAAAGCGGGATTTCATCCTCGAAATACCGGGTAAATATCCGAAAAAAGTGTGCATCACGCAGTGGGGCGAGGCCATCGATCAGCAGGCGGTGCAGGAAGGCATGGACGTTACTGCATCGGTTGATATTCAAAGTCGGGAATACAACGGCAACTGGTACACCGACGTGAAAGCCTGGAAGATTGAACAAGGCAGCGGACAGCAAAACACACCCGGCGCTCCACAATCACCCCCACCCCCAAGCACAGAAGGTTTCGAAATCGACACCAAAGGCTTTGACGATATCGATGACGATTTGCCTTTTTGAAAATTATATTTATGAATAATGATGATTTACAGATTCGATTAGCTGCAATGCAGCAACTTGACCGCTTTCGGGAAAAAAATGGTGAAATAATATCCTTTAAAATACTTAAAACAGGCTTTCTGTTTAAGGGTAAAAAAATACATTACTTGAGCCCTCAAGGGATATTCAAACCAAAATACAGTAAGTACCCATTAACTATTACTTCAGTTTATGACGGGCCTTATAATGACAGCATTGATAATGACTTTTTAAGTTATAAATATCGTGGTTTTGATAAATCTTATATCAACCATGTTGATAACGTTGGCTTGAGAAAATGCATGGAAAAACAACTTCCCTTAATCTATTTGCATGGAGTTGAAAAAGGCCAATATGTACCTATATATCCTGTCTATATAGTAGGAGACAATCCTGATTTGTTGGAATTCAAAGCAGTTGTTGATGAACTTAAAAGTTTGAATACTGACCGAGTCGAAGACTTCGACTTTGAATCCGGACGCAGAAGATATATTACTAGAAGTACAAAAATTCGATTACATCAAAGTGGTTTCAGAGCACGAATTATGAAAGCATATAAAGAAACATGTGCATTCTGTAAACTAAAACATGTCAGATTATTAGATGCTGCTCATATAGTTCCCGATTCAGACGAAGGAGCAAATGAAATCCAAAATGGAATGGCATTATGTAAAATCCATCATTCCGCCTATGATTTAAATGTAATAGGAGTAGATCCTGATTATATAATCCATGTAAGAAAAGATATTCTTGAAGAAATTGATGGACCAATGTTGAAATATGGAATACAAGAGTTACATCAGAATAAAATCTTCACTCCAAGAGGTAATAAAAAACCTAAAAAGGAATATCTAGATTATAGATATGCTCGGTTTTTAAGTGCATAATTAATAAAAAACCATGACGTTAGGCTGTCAAATTTAATTCTAATACTGGATACAGATGAACTCGATAACCAGTATGTAAATGCATATATTCAATGCAATTACATCACATCATTTTTAAAGAGTTAATGGCAAAACTAACTTTCTCAGGGCATGAAACTTTTCAGTGCCGGAATTTATGGCTCAAAAAGGGGTATGAGTTTAAAAATGCCGGTTTAGATTTTAATAGTGAGCTAGCAGTTATTGATCTTGGTGTAGGCAAGAATATGGTCACATCTATACGATATTGGTTGAATGCATTTGGACTGTTAGATGATGACGGCCACACTCAGGATTTGACTAACCTGATATTAAATGACCAAGGAAAAGATCCATATCTGGAAGATGTTGGAACCTTATGGTTACTACATTACATGTTAGTGTCCACAAATAAAGCGTCAATTTATAATCTTTTCTTTAATCATTTTAGAAAACAACGGATTGAGTTTTCGAAACAACATTTAATGAATTATTTGATTTCTGAATGTAATCATCGTGAAGAAAAACATTCTGAGAACACCATTGAAAATGATATTGGTGTTCTGCTTAAAAACTATGTACGCCCTAATTCCAAAGAGAACTCTAAAGACGTTGAGGATAGTTATTCTTCGCTATTGATTGAATTGGATCTCATCAAACCTATTGTTGACCGGAAAGATTGGTACGAATGTAAGAATGAGTATAGATCATCTTTACCATCTGAAATTGTGCTTTATTCAATACTATCGAATCCGAGATACAAAGACTCAAGTTCATTTAACTTTAATCACTTATTGAATGATGAGAATAGTCCTGGATTAGTATTTGCTTTGGATGCTGACAGCTTATTAATGCATATCCTAGCAATCACAGAAAAATTCGATGGGGCAGTCTATAAAGAAGATGCTGGAAATAGAGTACTACAGTTAAGTTCAAAACCCGATCAGCTAAATGTACTGGAGGCATATTATGATTGATACAAAAAAAGCCTCCTTTTCACCATCTGTAAATATTCAGAGAGATTCTGAAAAAGATTTCGAATATGTAGTTACTCCGAACTCTATTGAGATATACAAACAAATTGTTTCCAATTTTGAAACGGGCGTTCACTCCTTTTCCATTATTGGTTCATATGGGACCGGAAAGTCTTCCTTTTTAGTCGCTTTCAAAAGAAACCTAAAAGGAGATCAAAATATATTTGAGCCTCTAAATGGAGAACTTAAAAAGGCTGATTCTTTTGAATTTGATATGCTCGTTGGTCGACATGGGTCTTTGGTAAAGGATTTTGCGATTCATTTTGACTTGAATGAGAATGCAACAGATAAAGAGGTTCTTAAAGAAATTGAAAAAAGGCAGAAAAAGTATAAAAAAGCCGGGATTTACTGGTTTATAATCATAGATGAGTTTGGTAAATATCTTGAATATGCAGCTAAGCATAATCCGGAGGCGGAGCTATATTTTATTCAGCAGCTTTCAGAATTTGCAAATGAAGAGGATAAAAATGTATTCCTCATCAATACGTTACACCAAGCATTCGATTCATATGCTTTTGGCTTAGATCAACAGCAAAGAAAAGAATGGGATAAGGTTAAAGGGCGGTTGAAGGAGCTTGCCTTTAATGAGCCTGTAGAACAGTTACTATTTATTGCTTCTGAACATTTACACAATGATTCGAAGTCGGTAACTAACAAAGCGCTGAAAAGTCTTGTGACTACGATCTCTGAGGCTCAGGTATTCCCACTTAAGAGCCGCTTAGATTTAGAACTTGCTAGATCTCTTTATCCATTAGACCCAATATCAGCTTCAACATTAGCGCTTGCGTTACAGGCATATGGGCAGAATGAACGATCATTATTCTCATTCTTGCATAGTGATGACGATCGTGGTATTAATAGTTTTGATAGCAAAGGAGGAAAGTTTTATGGAGTTGGTGATGTTTATGATTATCTAATCTATAACCATCACTCCTTTCTTACCTCCAAATACAACCCACATTATATACAGTGGAATGCACTAAAAAATGCAATTGAGCGAGTTGAAACGATTTCTACATTTGATGAGCGAGTGCTTGATTATGTTGAGGTGGTAAAAGTAATAGGCTTGCTAAATATTTTTGCTGCTTCAGGTGCGAAAATAGATCGATCTTTCTTAGAGAGTTATTTATTGAAAGTATCAAACATCGAAGGAGTTGATGAACTTCTAGATGAGTTAGAAAAGAAGAAAGTAATACGGTTTAGAAGTTTTAAGAATCAGTATATACTTTTTGAGGGAACCGATTACGATATAGAATTAGAGCTGCAAAATGCTTCTCAAAAGGTAGAACTCGTAAAAGACGTTGTTCCTTATGTTAAGCAACATTTTTCTTTTCCATATATACCTGCAAAAGAAGCTTTTTATAAAACTGGCACACCTCGGTTCTTTGAATTTATTGTATCAGAAAAACCTGTAGATGAAAAAGTGGATCAGCCTATAGATGGTGTTTTGAACTTAGTTTTTGGGGCTACAGAAAAACAGGTTAAAGAACTTTCAAAAGACAATCCAAACCCAGTTTTTTATGGAGTGTTTAATAGTGTTGAGAAGATTAAGCTCGAGATTTTTGAAATCCATAAAATTGATTCTCTGCTAAAGCATATAGAAAGCGATAAAGTCGCCGAAAAAGAGTTACGTGCACTTCGTAATTCACATATTGCAAACCTAGATCAATTAATACTAAACAGCATATACAGTTCTTCAGAAGAGATTAAGTGGGTTTATAAAGGTATTGAAATCGAAATTGCAGACCAAAGAGCGTTCAATAGTCAGCTGTCTAAGATTATTGAAGATGTTTACCATAAAGCACCGACCTACAAAAATGAGTTGATTAATAAGCATAAAGTAAGTCCCGCGGTTTACCGACCTAGAAAAGAACTGTTGAGAATGCTTATGGACAATCGCTACCAACCATACTTAGGTTTTGAAGAGGAAACTTTTCCGGCAGAAAAAACAATCTACCATTCTTTATTACATCACACTGGGCTACATGAAGAAAGAAATGGTATCTGGGATTTCTATACTCCTGAAAAAGAAAGTGAACTTTTCCCTCTTTGGCAGATTTGTGAAGAGTTTTTTGAAAGTACTAAGTCAGGCAAAAAATCATTAACTGATTTAATTACTGAGTTACAAAAACCACCTGTAGGATTAAAAAATGGCTTGATTGAAATCTGGATTCCTATTTTTGTAATCATGAAGAGTAGTGATTTTGCACTTTATCACGAAGGTGCCTATATACCGGAATTGAAGTACGATGTGATCAATCTTGTATTCCGAAACCCGAAACTCTTTGAGATAAAAGCATTCGAAATTGATGAGAAGAAAAGAGAACTGTTCAAGAAGTATAGAATTTTTCAAAACCTTCCAACGGAAGCCGAGTTCTCAAATCAAGTTTTTGTCGAAACCATAAGGCCGTTTCTACTTACCTATAACGATCTAAATGAATATGGTAGAAAGACGAACAAAATCTCACCTGAAGCAAGACGACTCAGAGATGCAATCAAAACTGCAACTGATCCAGAGAAGGCCTTTTTTGAGGCTTTTCCTCAAGCATTAGGATATAACAGCCTTGATCAGTTAAAGAGTGAAAAAGCCATTTCTGACTTTATTAATATTCTAGATACAAAGATCTTTGAAATAGAAAATTCATTTACCGATTTATTAGATAGAATTGAAGCGCATTTGTTACGTGTATTAGAACTTGAAGAAGGAATGAGTTTTGAAAAATACGTTGCTTCAATTAATAAGAGATTCGGGGATATCAAAGATTATCGTCTCGCTGATTATCAGAAAAAACTGTTAAACCGACTGCTCTCAAAACTAAATGATCGAGAAAAATGGATAAGTGCCGTCGGGCTTGCAGTTATAGATAAGCCAATTTCTAAGCTCAAAGATGATGAGGAAGAAAAGCTATTCTATAATCTTACTGAACGACTTGAAGAATTAGATAGCCTAGTTGAAATCAGTAAAGAAAAAGTAGATACAGATAAAGATGAGGCTTTTCAATTAGAGCTTATACCGTTTGGAAGGAAACCAATAAAACAAAATATTAAGGTTTCAAAGAAATCTATAATTGATGATGAGGAAAAAGTTAAACATATTCGTCAACAGCTAACCGGTAACAAAAAGAAAGATTTAGCAATATTATTCAGGCTGATAGAGGATATCGCAAATAAATGAGTAAAAACGTAAGACATGTACTAGGAATTAGTGGGGGGAAGGATAGTGCTGCACTTGCCTTATACATGCGAGAGCATTTTCCTGAAATAGAGCTAGATTTATATAGCTGTGATACTGGTCGTGAGTTGGATGAAACCTATGAACTCATAGATAACTTGGAAGCATACTTAGGAGTTGAGGTGAATAAACTCCATGCTATTGAAACCGATAAAATGACCAAACCTAATTTTGAAGTGAGTGAAGAACTCTCTCCATTTGACTATTTGCTCAAAGATTATGGTGGGTTTCTTCCTTCAACGTATTCTCGATGGTGTACAAAAGATTTAAAGTTGAAACCTTTCGAGGAGTATATTGGTGACGACCCGACTATTTCATATGTTGCTATCCGCGGGGATGAACATCGTGAAGCCTATGTCTCTAGGAAAGAAAATGTGCAGACCATATTCCCTTTTAAAAAGAATATCTGGTCCTTTGATGTATTAGATCTTGTGTTGGATCACCATAATATTGGTCAATTGAAGGACATTTACGAGAATAAAGTAAAACCAGAGAATTTAGACCGCATTCTAGAAGAAGTAGAACGACCTATTTCAATCGAACATAACTTCAATAAGAAGGTAGATGCGCTTTTGAATTTAGATGTAACAGCCTTCAATCGTGCGGTGTTTCATTTCTTAAAGAAAACAGACTTCCCGCTGGCCCAATTAGAGGAATACGAATTTCCATTGCTAGATAAGTCTGACCTTTTACCAAGTGATCAGATTATAGTTCGGGATCAGGTCTTTGAAATGTTGGAAGAATCTGTTGGGGTCCCAGAATACTACAAGAAATTAGAGTATCAAGTAGATGGTAAGACAGGAACTTATTCTAGAACCCGTTCAGGGTGCTTCTTCTGTTTCTATCAGCAAAAGATCGAGTGGATTTGGTTGTATGAAAACAATCGAGAAAAATTTGAAGAAGCAAAGAAATACGAAAAAGATGGCTTTACCTGGATTGAGAATGAGTCTTTGGATGAGTTAACTAAACCGGAACGTATCAGAGATATTAAACTCAAGCATATAGAAAAAAAGCAATCTAACAATGGCAAAACCTCTAAAACCCTTTTAAATAACTTATTGGGTGATGAAGAGAAGGGGGATTACTTCGACAAGGAAGATGAAGATTATGCGGGCTGTACAGTTTGTTTTATTTGAAATATTATGGGAGATAAAATAGTAGAAAATATCACTGAGCTACTTTTAGAGGTAATAGGTTATCTAACCCCTACAATATATATGATGTCTATTCTCAAACTAATTCTTCCAAGTAATGAAATTTTATTTCCAAAAATACTCAATAATGAATTGGTACTGATAATTTCACTTTATGGATTTGGGTACTTGTTAAGGTCAATAAGTATTTGGATAGGAAGTTGGGGTTTCTTTGACTTAAAGCGAAAAACTAATGAAGAGTTCAAAAATAATGAGTTATTTGTCCTTGTTAAGGAAGACTTAAAAAAGAAAAACCTTATTGGTGAGGCAACAAATTATAATGAAGTGCGAAGCATATGTTTAGGTATGTATCAAGAGATAAGCAATAAAGTTTATCTATTTATGTTCCGATCTAGTTTATTCTTTGATCTTTTTATTATTAATGCGTTTATAGTACTAGTCTTTATAATTGATTGTCTTTTTAGTTATTCAATTTTTGAAAACTCCATTGAACATAAATTCATGGTATTATTTTTAGCCCTCTCGCTTTACCCCTTGCTTAAAACGAGAAAGAGATTTTTTAAAATCTCATACAAACTTCCTATAAGGTACTATATTTCTAAGCAAGCATTATCATGAAAGTATATTTAGCAGGTGGTTTCAGATCTAATTGGCAGAAGACAGTAATTGATTCTTTTCGACAAATTGATAGTATTACTTTTTTTAATCCTAAAGAGCACGGATTAAGAGATAGTGATCAGTACTATTTTTGGGATACACTACATTTAGAGCAATGCGATATTGTTTTTGCTTATCTAGAGGAATCGAATCCATTAGCTCTTGGTCTAATTTTTGAGCTAGGATATGCTAGAGGGCTTCATAAAAAAGTTATACTAGTGGATGAAAAGTCTACTAATAAGGATTCTGATTACGCTAAACAGTTTAGGTTTGCTAGGGAATCTGTTGATGTTGCATTTGCTACTTTGGACGAAGGAATCCAGTTTTTAAAATCATTCGTCTAATAAATCAATAAACGAGTTTTCATTTTCTACAAAGTAAGCTTCATCTTCTTCAGACTTTGAATATATAATCTCAAACCCACCATTCGCATACGCCTCGATATCATTTTTTATGGTAGTAATGATTTTTTCTAGTTCTTTAATATCTAACTCCTCCAATTTAAAAAAATCGTAATCACCAAGAGCAAGAACAGACATTATGATATAGTCGGCAATTATTGTGGGCTTCCAGCTATTAATTGCAATAAAACTTCTCTTATTTGTTCCCTTTTCTAATGGAACTTTATACCCCTTCCTCAATCCTAATAAGGTCGCATACATATACATTTCATAACGAGTAGAAAAGTACTTACCAAGTTCATATTGTTCTTCTTCAGTACTACGTCCCATTGAAGCCCCTTGTTCAGAGGTAAACTTCAAAATGAAATCGTAGTATTTCTCATCATATTCAGGTTCACGAAGCTTTATTTTATCTAAGAAATCCATGATCAGTTCAATTGTTTGATATGGGTTACTAAGTTTAGCCGATTTTGTCTTTCCTTTTCTTTCAAGTTAGGTTCCACGATATAGACTTTCCCTAAATTGATTTTCGAATCATTCAAAAGTTGACTTCTTAGGTTTTCATTTTTATAGAAATCCTTACTCATGATGATACTTTGTGTATACACTTGGCTTACCGTTTTACAGAATCCAAGAGTATAATCTTCTCCGAATGAAGACATAGGAGCATCTGCAATTAATGTATATAAATATGTATCCCTTGTACTTTTTCTTGCAGAAATTATGGCCATGATTGTCGCGAGTTTTATAAGAAGTGTATTCCCGGTATTTAATTGTGCTAGTGGGTTACCTTCATTGTCTACTAACTCGGGAGTATAATTTCCGTGGTATTCAGATAATCTAATTATACCCCTTGCAGAAAGATTATCTTTTGTCATATCCAGATAATGCTTATTTGCCTCAGACTCAAGTTGACTGATTAGCTCCTTAAAAACTCTTTTCCTTGTTGATTTAGCAGCTTCATTAAGATGAGTAGCTAACTGAAATTTCTTTAGAATTTTATCCGGCAAATCTTCTACTACAAGTTTGGCATACTTATCTTCTAATCTCTTTATGTCTTTTTCAATAATTCCTATCTGATGCTCTAAAGAACCTATATCTGCACTATATTTACTTGATAATTTTTGATTAGCTAATACTTCATTTGTAATGCGTTTAGAATCTGCTGCACTTATTGAAGACTCTGATATATAATTTTCAAGTTGAGCTTCAATATCTCCAAAGGACTTCTTTAGAACTTCTTTTTCACTAAAAAACTTATCAATTTCTTTCCAAGACTCACTTATATCCTGATCAATTTCTTTAATTTTTCCCTCTTGTTGTAAGCCTGTTCTATAAAGATTTTCAAATTCTGAAGAAAAGTTAAATCTCCTACTTTCACCAGCCTCTAAACTTTTTAGCGTCTCATCTGACTTTTCCAATAAGGACTTAATAGCCTTATATGCGGCAGAACCTTTTGGTGCCTCTCTATCACATACTAAACATTTTTCCTGCTCCAACATCTTATTCACATGGACAGGTTCTGGCACATTTTCAGGGAGTCTAGTCTGAAGTTTCTTTTGAAAGGACTTTTCTTCTTGAATCTTATTTCTCAACTCTAATTTGGCATCGTCATACGTGGCTTTTTTTTCTTCGAAAGCCTTGAAGAGGCCTTCGGTTCCTTTCAGTATCCAACCTCTTGTAAAGATCTTTTTATGTAAAGATTGTTGAGCTTCTCTGAGTTTAATTACAGTCGAATTAAATTTACTCTCTAAATCTAACCGTTTTTCATCTAGTTCTTTAATTTTTTGTGCTATATCAAGCTTTGAGACTAGGTCTTCTGCTTTTCCACTTGCATCAAGATGTCCTTCCTTTGCTTTCTTCAAATCCAATTTAAAATCATACAATTGTGATTTTTTTCTATTTATCTCTTTTTCTAACTCATCGCTTTTTTCTTTATCTGTACTTAGAGACCGTTGTTTCTTTTTTAATTCTTTATCTACTGAATTAAAAAGACTTTCAGAAACAGATGCTATTTCATCATACTTTGAAATGTCTGAAAGTACATTGATCGCATTTGTTAACGTTTCAGAGTTTCGAAAATCTACTATATTGTTGATTTGCTCACCTTGAAACCACATGTAAGGTTTAATATTATTCGGAAGAATCCTCTTTTTGATTCGTGCAATTTCATCTTCATCATCTACAATTTGTGCAGAAAGAATTGCGGTTTTCTTTGTGACTTTTTCATTACTTGAAGGGCTATAAATAATCTTATCATCCCTTTTATTTCCCATTAATTTACGTTCCAAAGTGTATGTATACTCTTTCCTATTGTCATAGAAAGTAAGCTGAACAGAACATTCAATTGGCCCATCATCAGCATCATGCTCGGCTTTGTCAGATACTATATCTCTTCCAAGTTGTTGCGTTGTTTTTTCTTCTCCGTTACTGTCAAAGCATTTGTCATACATGACCCAGTATATGCCATCATAAATCTTTGATTTTCCGTAGCCATTGTCACCAATTATCACATTTAATCCTTCAGAAAATTCGAATAAATTTTCCCCAGAATAACACATAAAATTTCTAAGGCTCACACTTTTTAATATCATAACGAATTATCCAAGTATTGATTAACCAATCGCACCGTTGTTCGATCACCGGTATTTTTTGCTGTTTCTCTAATTATTATCTTTAAAGACTCAACTATTGGAATTTTTCGCTTATCATTCCAATCAAAGTTTTCTACTTCTTCTTTTGAAACGTAATCATTGTCAATTAATACAGGATCTATAAGGTAAATTTTTAAAAGTTCTTCGTTAGTCATCTTTCAAGTCGTTATAAATTGAATATATATCAATGTCATAATGTGCACAAGTATCTGAAAATACTTGGAAACTATGTAATGGATTTTTAGCAAGAGATGCAAAATACATTACACGCTGTAGTTCTCCTTTTACTAAATTTGTTTCTACTTGGAATTCATCTCGGTTCTCACTTTTAACCAATGGAATTACAACTAAATCATGAACAGTTGCAGAAGTTTTATCTTCATGCTTTCGAAGTACTCGTCCTCTTCTTTGTATAAACTGTCTTGGGTTTCCAGTACTAGAACAAAAAATTGCATGTTGTGCTCTTGGTATATCAACACCTTCATCCAAGCATTTCATCGAGGTTAGTATATGAATATCGCCCCGGCTAAATTGATCTAGAATTCGTTTTCGGTCTTTCATTCCCCCAACTATTTTATTTATTAATATTGAATCGTCAATCTGTGCTACTCCAGTTATATACTCATCAATGATTCTTGCCTCTTCATTACTTTCAGCATTTGTTTCACTTATTTCATAATTCTTCCCCTCAGGGACATAGATGAATGTGTATTTCAAATTCCCTTCAGCTTTAAACCGATCTATTAAAATTTCAATAGTCTTCGGAAGTTTATTTGATGCTTTATGAATAACCCTCTTTCTTTGAAGTAATAGTTTTTCAAGACGAGAATTTTTCTTTATTGAGGGTTCAATAAAGTATTGGCGGGTTATTTGTTTCGTTAGATCAATATATTTCTCTAACTCCTCACTAGTTAATCGTACAATATGTGGGTAATAATCATATTGAGTGAGTACTCGATTTGAAATTGCCTTTTCCATTGAATAACTAACAATGTATGGCTCCTCATCACTGAAGAATTCCTCCATTAATTCTGTTCCCTCAGGGTCATAAATTCTTTTTGGCGTTGCAGACAGCCCAATTCTTTTCGTAAGTGTAATACTGGGAAGCACGTTTAAAACAGAATTAGAACCCATATTGTGGGCTTCATCTGCAATCAATATGGTCTCTGGGGGTAAATTTTTTGTATGCTTCTGAAAAGAATCCTTAGAGAATGTAGCATAAGTACATATCGCGATAAAAGAGGTCGGATTTCTTTTGGCTGAGGTTAATTTTGTCATCAAGCGCCGCTTCCAATCCGCCTTCGATGATATCTTAATTACCTCGTTAAAATTAAATTTTAGGGCTTCCTCTTCCCATTGTTCAACCAGCGTTATAGTTGGAACAAGAATCAATGCTTGATAAATTTTATCGTGATTTTTCCTGTATTCTTCAAGGACACAGTTAAGTGACGTCAATGTCTTTCCAGTACCTGTAGCCATTGCAAATATTCCCGAGTAATCATTTGCAGCCCATTTTTCATACGCTTCAACTTGATAGTCAAATGGTTTTTCATATGGAAAAGTTGGAAGCTTTAATTCTTCTCTAATCCATTTTTTAAAAAGATTACTCTGCTCACTAAATAGCTTACCTATTTCTAAACTTGACTTATTAATTGCATCATGAAGATTCAACTCATCCAGTACTAATTCTTCAAGGTCTTTATCTAAGCCTTTTTCAAATATGATAGATTCAATTTCTTCAATTGCTAAATATTCGTGATTTGGATCGGTCTTTGAGAAAATATTTTCAATTTCTTCTTCTCCATTTCTAATCCTCAGTTGTTCTGCTTCTGCTCCCCAGGACCGTTTAATTTCTAAACTTTCACCATTATCAATTAAACCACTATAGGTAAAATTACAACTACCACTAAAGAAAACTTTGTCTACACCATCGTCAAATAATCCTTCTTTATAATGCGATAATTTGTTGGGTTTTCTTTTAACGGGTTGAATAACTAGCCTGCCATTATTAAGTAAGTATCTTAAACAATTAAAAAAATGCTCCTCGCCTTTAGATAAAATCTTTTCTAACTCTTCTACATCATTGTTAACTATTGAGTCTATATAGGTATAATCGACTCCCTCTTCATTTATTTCAGTATTTAGTAACGAAGTATCTTTATCAGATAAATAATGATTTGTAATAATTCTCATTTCACCACCATTATAAATGAATTGAGAAAAACCAATAGAGAGTACACGAATAGCGTTTGAGCTAAAATACCCAAGTCTTAAATCAAACTTTTTGCTATTCCTTAAACAGTTTAAATAAAACTCTATTGGCTTATGCTCTCGATCAGATGCATAACATAAGTCACTCGTAAAAGTTATATCCCGAAGCATAAGTTTTATTATTTGCCCCTAAATGTAGAACACACAGATAGTTAATTTAGTAAATGAATGTAAATTTTTACTCAGCGTTTAATCTTCACTCGAAATTTTTAAAGTACCTCATAAAATAACTTAGCCTTCTCCCGATTCCGGCCATGATTCCATTTTTAGACTGTCGCCTATTGTTTCTTCGAAGCCATTGACAATCTTATCAACAACTTATAGTTTTACTGTGCATCAAGAAACCTGCTGAATACAGCAGGTTACCAACCGACCTAAACATTTATACTCGGGCACGGTGGTTCAGGGATGTGGGATCATTCGTTATGTTTGATTCAAAAGTTCGGGTAGAATACCGTAGAGTAGGCTCGCTTTTCCCCATATTCTATTGGCTTGGTGTAACAATAATTAAGCATCCATTAACCCATTGTTACCCATGAAAAACTTCAATAAAAAATCTCTCGTAGAGGGCATTACTTATACTCATCAGCAGAACCGGCTATTTCGCGAAAGTGTGATCCGAGACCTGTGCTACAATTATGGCTTTCTTAAGAACATCGTAATTCAACTTCGGGAAGTAAGTAATGGCATTATGATTTGTGATCTATCATATCATCCCAAAAAAACAGTGTACAAAAATGAAATCGAATATATAATTCGAGGATTGTTCAGAGATATACACGCGCCTAACTTCTGGGAGATTAAACTCCTGTATCTTATTCATTTCCACTCTACCGGCGAAGGAGGTTATGTAGGCATGTGTGGGAATATCATCTACGAGAAAGACGATTACGACCCTAGTACCTACCCCGATGATCCCGGCTTTGAGCGACACCGAATCTTCGATCAGCTATTTACCACTCATGAGCTTTTTGAGGTGCTGGACAAAGGCTACGGATCTTGGCGAAATTGAGGGAAGTGGATTTATTTGTCATCCAGAGCGAAAGCGATGGATCTGAACGGGTGACGGGATAGTAGGAGGAGGAATTACGAATCACGAATAAAGACTTACGAAGTACGAGGTGTGGCTAGTATCAAAAAACAGCATTAGAATTGTTGGCGGAAATAGTGAGTCGCTACCAGAAACGTTCCGCTTGCGGAGAATAATTCCACACCGGCCGGGAATCTGTAAAATGAATAGATTGAACATGGACCATTGGAATTATTCAGCAATGGAAGCACGAACCCGCCAAGAATTCGCAGCTTGACCTTTTCGTACTTTTGGGTCAAGCCAAAAGTACCAAGGAATCACACGGATGTTGCTTTAACGAATGGAAATAGAAGCAGGAGCCTGCCTTTGCCGGCAGGCAGGCTTCCGGTATGCGTTCCGCAGGAGACCTACGGAACGAGGGAAAAACCGGCCTCAGAGTTGCGATGGAGTGGCTGGCGGGTGAATTACGATTCACGAATAAAGATTTACGAAGTACGAAGTGTGGGCAGGATCAAAAACAGCATTAGAATTGTTGGCGGAAACAGTGAGTCGCTACCAGAAGCATTCCGCTTGCGGAGGATAATTCCACACCGGCCGGGAACCTATAAAATGCATAGACAGAACATGGACCATTGGAATTATTCAGCAATGGGAGCACGAACCCGCCAAGAATTCGCAGCTTGATCTTTTCGTACTTTTGGATCAAGCCAAAAGTACAAAGGAAACACAAACTAGCTACTTTAACAGCTTCGATTCTGCCTTTAGATCTCTCACTCCGTTCGAGATTACAAACCAAGAAAACACCTCATCTGTCTTCTCCTGAAGGAGAAGGACTTTTTAACTATTCAAAAGCCAAATCAACGAGCTCCCTCTCCTATTGTAGGAGAGGGTCGGGGTGAGGTAGGTTCAAGCAATTACTTTTGAGATTGCTGCGTCGATTGCATTCCAGATTTTTTATAATAAATCCATTCTCCTCGCAATGACCGCCAAAAACAGCATTAGAATTGTTGGCGGAAACAGTGAGTCGCTACCAGAAGCGTTCCGCTTGCGGAGAATAATTCCACACCGGCCGTGAACCTTTAAAATTCATCGATAGAACATGGACCATTGGAATTATTGAGCAATGATAGCACGAACCCGCCAGGAATTCGTAGCTTGACTTTTTGTGTACTTTTGGGTCAAGCCAAAAGTACAAAGGAAACACCGACTAGCTACTTTAACAGCTTCGATTCTGCCTTTAGATCTCTCACTCCGTTCGAGATTACAAACCAAGAAAACACCTCATCTGTCTTCTCCTGAAGGAGAAGGACTTTTTAACTATTTAAAAGCCAAATCAACGAGCCCCCTCTCCTATTGTACGAGAGAGTCGGGGTGAGGTCGGTTCTTGCAATAGCTTTTGAGATTGCCGCGTCGATGATTACCTAGTCACGGTTTTCAATCGAGCCTCCTCGCAATGACGGCTATTATTCTAAATCCGGCCTTCGAGTTGCGAAGGAATAGCGAGCGGATGAATTACGATATACAACTATATTCGTTCGTCATCGGTCGGTCGTCCTCCGTCATAAATTCTGAGATTGCCGCGTCGATTGCATTCCAGATTTTTATAATTAATCCATTCTCCTCGCAAATGGGATAAGGAAACACACTCATAACCGAAACGTATGCACATATTTGATCAGGATCGCACGATTTTCAGAAAGGGGTAAGTTTGGCTGAAATGCATCCGGGTTGTTATTAAACACTTCGTTGTATACCAGATAAAAGTCATTGCCATCCACCGGATTATAGCGAAGTCGAAAGTTCAATGCACTGAGTTCATTTACGGTGTTCACTTGCGCAATGGTGGAAATACTCCACATTACATTGAATGAAAGCGTAGTTTTAATTCGTGCTAAATGAGACTCAAATGTCTCCCCCATATCTTTGAATTCAATATTCGAATATTGATAAAAGCCCTCGAACTGCAGGTATTTGGAGGCCACCAGCTCAGGCGCGAAGGTCAGGTTGATTAAATCTCCTCCATAAAAGTCACCAAATTGTGCGGAAAAATTGGCCAAAACTAAGCCTACCGGCGCCGTATCATAAGAAAGACTGATTTCTGTATTGTTGTATTCCCGGGCTAAAATTTCGATGTCGTCCGACAAACTAAAGGCTTCAGGTACCCGGTCAATTTCCTGCTCTACTTCTAATCGCAAGGCGTTACCGCGATCCCATCCCAACGAGCCACCCAGCTCTAAAGATCGTGTTTCCAGCTTATTGGTAGTATTGCTTACTGACGTTTCAGCTTCTAAACTGATATTTGCAGTTCTCAAATTTGATTCTTCTTTTAGAAACCAAGTGTAACCAAGTTCTCCGTTGTACTGGCGGAAATTAAAGCGACGTTCGAAGCCTAGCCCGGGCTTGTATGCTTTGCCCACACTCGAGTAACTCACGGTATAGCCCAAGCCACGCGCTTGGCGGTTTTCCCATTGTACAAACACTCTAGAACGGTCTTCTGCACTTAGCGTATTTGGGTCATCACTGTCTACCGATTGGGCCAGATTTATTTTCAGAAAATCTTCACCGGTCACATTTATGATCCCGTCTAATCCATAGGCATAATTTTCATCACCTTCGGCATTAAATCTTGTAGTAAGCATTCCCCCCACATAGGATCGGTTATTAATTACATTTCGACGAAGCCGAAGCACCCCAAAATTTTCTGCAGCGATGTCATTTTTATTACGGGATTGGAGGTTTATAAGTCCCACATCCCAATCACTAAACCGCCCTACCAGACGTACACCCCCTAACATGGGCACCAACTCACCTTCATTGATTCCTATGCGCCGGCTGTAAAACAGATTATTATTGCCATCCGCTTTAAAGTCGAAGGTGCTGGCTCGTTCCAGAAAAAAGCGACGTTTTTCAGGAAAGAATAAAGAAAACCTGGATAGGTTAACCGCTTGGTCATCGGCTTCAACCTGCGCAAAGTCGGTATTAATGGTAAAATCTGCATTCAGGTTATCACTAAAGGCATGCTGTACATCCAGACCGAGCTGAATGTCGTTATCGTACATCTTTTCGGGGTTGTCGTTTTCATCATATTCATGATGGTGACCAATACCGCCTAATAAATAAGGTGAGGTATACCACGGGCGCTTATTGTTGATTTGTTCAAATTCCGTGGTTTGAATCATCGAAGGTTTAGCAAAACTCCAAAAACCCCAGTCGGGAGGGATGGACGGATACACCTGCATTTCCCGTTTTCGGGCGATATAGCGATAAGCTCCCACACCCATTTGAACTTTTCCATCCTGAACCTGAAATCGAAGACTGCTAAAGGGGATCCTCATTTCTGCCTCCCAACCATTATTGGTTTTAGTTACTTTAGCATCCCAGTAACTGTTCCATGAAATATTCCAGGCGTCCCCCTGGGCATCATTTTTTAACGAAAAGTCTCCCCGGGCGCCGGTTGCAGTTACAGAAAACACCACTACATTTTCATTGTCATCATAAGGATCTAGTACTAAAGCGATGGCATCAGATTGTTCAGAAATGGCATCTCGCTGAAAAGAGATCTCCTGAATTTTGGAAGGATCAGAATCATAGCAAATCGCTCCTACATAAATATACTCATCATCATAAAAGATACGGATTTCAGTTTCTTCCGTGAGTACGCCCTCAAAGGTTGGCCAATGCATGGTTAATGGCAGAACAGGAACTTTAGCCCAGCCATCTTCGTCTACTTTACCATCCAGATTGATGTCGAGTTCTAATCGTGTGGCTGTAGTGAGTTCGTAAGCCTCTTGAGCAGCCAGTTCTGCGTGCATGACTATTCCTAGAAATAGGATGATAAGTGCCAACCTCATAGAACCCCTTTTAATTTAATTATTGATACAATGTATTTCTATAGAATCAATTCTCAAACTATGGAAGGATTATTTAATCAAGGTTTAAATACTAATAATTCCTGCTTGTAATGACCGTCTTTATTCGGCCTTATGGTTACGAAGGAATAGCAGCAGGATGAATTACGAATCACGAATAAAGACTTACGAAGTACGAAGTGTGGCTATTATCAAAAAACAGCATTAGAATTGTTGGCGGAAATAGTGAGTCGCTACCAAAAGCGTTCCGCTTGCGGAGAATAATTCCACACCGCCCAGGAATCTGTAAAATTCATCGATAGTACATGGACCTTTGGAATTATTCAGCAATGGAAGCACGAACCCGCCAAGAATTCGCAGCTTGACTTTTTGTGTACTTTTGGGTCAAGCCAAAAGTGCAAAGGAAACACAAACTAGCTACTTTAACAGCTTCGATTTTGCCTTTAGATCTCTCACTCCGTTCGAGATGACAAACCAAGAAAACACCTCATCTGTCTTCTCCTGAAGGAGAAGGACTTTTTAACTAATCAAAAAACAATTCAACGAGCTCGCTCTCCTATTGTATAGGCTCGAAATAAAGGCCTTTCCAACAATTACTTTTGAGATTGCTGCGTCGATGATTACCCCGTTAAGGTTTTCAATCTAGTCTCCTCGCAATGACCAATATAACAGCATTAGAATTATTGATGAAGTAAGGCGAGATGGAAGGAGCGTTCTGCTGAATGGCAGATCATGAATTCACACCGGCTCGTTCTTGTCGATTGGTATGCTCGTGATGGACCATTGAATTCATGAAGCGAATGCAATTGAGACGCATCAATAATTCGTAGCTTGACCTTTTCGTACTTTTGGGTCAAGCCAAAAGTGCAGAGAAAAAACCTCGATGTTACATTTACGGCTTCGATTCTGCCTTTAGATCTCTCACTCCGTTCGAGATGACAAACCAAGAAAACACCTCATCTGTTTTCTCCTGAAAGAGAAGGACTTTTAAACTATTCAAAAGCCAAATCAACGAGCTCTCTCTCCTATTGTAGGAGAGGGTCGGGGTGAGGTAAAAACATATAGCGAAGTGGGTCTTAATTCCCAATTAACACCAGTTCTTCTTGTGGCGGAACCAGATATTCGGCGCCGGTTTCGGTGATCACCGCCATTTCTTCGACGGATATCGTTTTTGTGCCGCCATCGGGGAGTGTCCACGCATGAAAACCGTCAAAAGCGAATACCATTCCAGGTTTAAGCAGAAGCTGTGCGGATGCACGTCGGCCGGGGTTTTGTGAACCACCCAAACTTGGGCCGGCATCATGCGCTACGTAACCTACGGGATGGCCGGTGCTCCACATTACATATTCACTGCCATTCTCTTGCATCAATGCGCGCTGAGCGGCGTCTACATCTTCGCCACGAACGCCGGGCTTCATCGCTTCAAATGCTGCAAATCCTCCATCTCGTCCGGATTCCCAATAATACTGAATATCGTCGGGGGCTTGGGTTTCCCCTTCTTTCAATACATAGGCAAAGCGTTGAATATCGCTTACCCATCGGTCGTAGAGTTTGATCCCAAAATCTGTTTGAATTACATCTCCGGGCATGATCACTTTATCGGTAGCGTGTGAATGTCCGCGATCGGGTCCTGAGTTTACATTTGGATTCTGGCTCGGATTCCATGCTTCGCCAACGCCATATTCTTCCATCTTTGCATCCAGAAATGCGGCTACTTCAGCGTCTGTTGTTACTCCCGGCTCAATGATTTCATACGCTTCGAGTTGCCAGGCTGCTGTTAACTCTGCCGCTCTTCGCATGATCTCCACTTCCGCCGGAGTCTTAACACTCAACCATTCGTAAATCACGCCTTCGGAAGTCACAAATTTAGCAGCATCTTTGGCACCGACTGCTTCAACCAGTGATAAATACTGCGTGTGCGATAATCCGTCAGCTAGTTTATTTTGAGTGGATGTGTTGATCGCGATTTGATCGAAATTCATAGTGCGGATAAACTCACCGGCCTGATTTAAAGTCGAGTAACCTCGTTCAACGGCAACTACTTTGTCGTGGATTTCGAGTTCGCCCAGCGCGGTAGCTTCCCCTTCCGGCGAAAAAACAACAGAATGAAAGCCGTCTTCATCGAAATAAAACATGAACACCGCGGTTCCACCGGCATTCTCACCACCGATATGATCGGCCATCGGGTCGTTATCGTTTTCGCGGCAGATAACCAGCCAGGCATCAACGCCAGCTGCTTCCATCGCCTGAGGTAGTAAGGTATTTATCCGCTCTATCCGAATCTCCGGCCAGGGCGATGGTCCCCACTCAATGGGTTTTGCATTTTCAGGTTGATTTGGCGAGCAAGCAAACAGAAGAAGTGAGGTAAAAAGGAACAGGTATTTCATCGAATTATTTTTGATCGGATGATAGGAAGAAAGGAGGAACAGTGGAATTACGAATTACGAATATGGAATAAAGAAGTACGAAGGGCGGCGTGAAGAAAATCATCGACTTTTTTTCAGACCTCATTTGCCTGGAGACTGAACTGCCCTTCGGCAGACAGGTGGGGTTTTGGATTACGAGTTTTTGGTATGCAGGTTTACGCTGAATTCTAAATCTCTCAACAGGTCATCCAGAGCGAAAGCGATGGATCTGCATATCTAATATCTACCAATAATCCTCTTCGTGCAGACTCCTCGATGCCTCGGAGTGACTTGAAAAAAAGAATGCGCTTAACAATAGTCATCAATGTAGATGTCAAACCAAGAAAATCTATTTGAGTAAAATCTAAATCCGACCTTAGAGTTGCGAAGGAATAGCAGGCGGTTGAATTACGAATCACGAATAAAAAGACTTACGAAGTACGAAGGGCGGGCAAGAATCAAAAACAGCCTTAGAATTGTTGGCGGAAACAGTGAGTCGCTACCAGAAGCGTTCCGCTTGCGGAGGATAATTCCACACCGGCCAGGAATCTGAAAATTCATCGATAGAACATGGACCATTGGAATTATTCAGCAATGATAGCACGAACCCGCCAAGAATTCGCAGCTTGACCTTTTCGTACTTTTGGGTCAAGCCAAAAGTACAAAGAAATCACACGGAAGTTGCTTTAACGATTGGAAATAGAAGCTGGAGCCTCCGGTATGCGTTCCGCAGGAGACCTACGGAACGAGGGAAAAAGTGCAAAGGATACACCAATTATCTTCTTTTAAGGCTTCGATTCTGCCTTTAGATCTCTCTCCCGATGAATCGGGATCGAGATTGCAAAGCAGGAAAACACCTCATCTGTCTTCTCCTGAAGGAGAAGAACTTTTAAACTATTCAAAAGCCAAATCAACGAGCTCCCTCTCCTATTGTAGGAGAGGGTCGGGGTGAGGTCGGTTCATGCAATTACTTTTGAGATTGCCGCGTCGATTGCAATCCAGGTTTTTATAATAAATCCAGCCTCCTCGCAATGACGGCTTCGGTTTTTTCTTTAGAACTATTACTACGTTAGACCGAGCACTCGTAGAAATAGACTCGATTCATCCAACTGAGTTTTTAAAGGTGGAGACTTAAGGTGTTTGTTAGCTTTTGTGATGGGCGTCGGGGTGAGGTCAAGACTTAGTAAAGAGGTAAGGCCAAATTTTTGATTCTTGAAAATTGATCGTCTACCGTTTGCATCCCATCCTTTTTTTGAATTTTTTGATAGCGTACAGAGAAGAACCTTATCACATACTAATTAAATAATAAAAAGAGGCGTTTATGGCAGCAGAATTCATCAAGTTATACGAAGAGAACACCGATCAAAAAGTATTGCGTCACGTTGTTGAGGTCCTAAAAACAGGTGGATTGGTGATATTCCCGACCGATACGGTGTACAGCCTTGGGTGTGACATTATGAACAAGAACGCCGTTGAACGGGTGGCCCAGATTAAGGGAACTAAAGTGGAAAAGGCAAAACTTTCGTTTATATGCTCCGATTTTAAACAAGTTTCTGATCACATATCCCAAATCGAAACCAGCACTTTTAAAATCCTTAAGCGATCTCTTCCGGGGCCTTACACCTATTTACTCCCGCACAGTAATATTCTTCCAAATGTGTTCCGAAAAAAGAAAACGGTAGGGATCAGAATTCCCGATAACGCAATTATTCAACAGATTACTGAAATGCTGGGCAACCCGGTTATTTCAACTTCCATCAAAAAAGACGACGATATTTTGGAATATCCCACTAACCCTGAGTTGATTTGGGAAGAATGGCAACATCAGGTGGATATAGTAATTGATGGCGGAATGGGCGATATCGAGCCAACTACAGTTATTGATCTTACCAGCGGCGATCCCGTTCTTGTTCGCGAAGGAAAAGGAAGCCTAAAGGTGTAATTTTAAAGTTTAAGTGATAAATGTTAAATAAATCGAGAATGAGTTTAACAATTACACTTTTATATTTAAGACCGCAGTGGTGTAGTGTTCCATATCGAAGGGTACCAGCGGCTCTGTTTTGCGAAGGTAGAGCGGGTGATGCGGGTGCCCGGCTTTGGAAATAGCTCCGCGACGGTAATATGAACAGCCGGCCGATTGAAGAATCTCGTACATATCGTGCATGCACTTGGGGAGGTATGGCCTTTTTTCGATGAGCGTGCCCCAAGCGCACCAAACATCCTGCGGTTTGTGTACCAAACGCTCAACAGCTTCCATGTTTTTTTGATGTAATTTTTTTTGGAACCGCTTGTGCATGTTGTTCGGATTGGTTGCCCGCTGAGGGTACACATTCAACATAATCCAACCATCATAGCCTTTTTCGGCAGCAAACCGAGCAACTCCGGCTACTGTTGGGTCCAGATTTCCGGGCACCGCCGTGCTTGGATTTACCCCAATGCCTACCAATAGGTTATTCCCTTTTTGCCCTAAAGAATATCTGGCTTTCGGCTCGTCGTGGTCGTAAATCCATTCGATTAATAAATTCTCGGTTTTTTCAATGTTCATTGTAATAAATACTCAACATTTTTTGGGATTAATGACAAAAAACAAATAGTAAAGGTAGCAATAGATTTTTAGCATTATTTTAACCTTTTACACCTATTTCATTTCAAGAATATTGTGTTTATTGAAACTGACTAAAAAAAATTCTTATGAGAGGCGCCTTTCTTTTACTTATGGTATTGATTGTTGCTAGCGAACCCTCTAAAGCACAGAGAGACACTGCACTCGATACCGTTTCCATCGAATTGAAATGGTATCATCAATTTCAATTTGCGGGGTATTATGCGGCCGATATCAAGGGCTTTTATGAAGAAGAAGGGCTTCATGTAGATATAATTGAGGGTAGGCCAAAACTCGATTACACCAAAGATATAATAAGTGGAAAAACAGAGTTTGGAATTTACAACGCTGGTTTATTAATCGATTTTACCAGAGGAGCAGACGTTGTAGCTCTTAATCCTATTTTTCAGTATTCGCCTAGCATTCTAGCAGCCAAGGCAGACCGAAATTATTTGAATTTGAGTGATTTGGCAAATGCACGAATAATGGTGGGCGAAGAAATCGGTGCTGAAATAATCAAAACTATCTTTATTCAACAAGGTATTAACATCGATTCGATTGAATTTATTCAATTTAATTTCGAGCGCTTTAAAAACGATTCAACCATTGATGCCATTAACACCTATGTTACCGCTGAAGTACCCTTATTGGAGTCTCAAGGCATTGAGATTGATGTATTTTACCCATGGAGGTATGGCGTAGATTTTTATGGCGATATTCTTTTTACATCAGGGACTTATTTAAAAAACAATCGTTCAAAAGTTGAAGCTTTCCAACGCGCAACCTTAAAGGGCTGGAAGTACGCACGTGAACATGAAGATGAGATTATAAATTATATATTAACACTTGATGGGGTTAATGACCGTGGTTACGATTTTGATCGTCTAAAACTAGAAGCCAGTTTAACATGGGAATATTCGATACCGGATAAAATCCCAATTGGTTTTATGAGTGAGCCCAGATGGAGAACAATTGCCGGGTATTTTCAAGAATCTGGAATAATTAATGAAGAGCCGGACTTAAAAAAATTCATGATACAGCCGGTTCAACCATTATCAGTTCGAGTGTCTCAACATTTGAATGTGATTCTACCTGTGCTATTAATCAGTTCCGGTATGATCGCATTATGGATTTTAACATTGCGCCGAGAAGTGAGCTCAAAAACCGACGAACTCAAAAAAGTGTTTGAAGATCGAGTTCAAGTTGAAAAAGAATCAAAAGAACATTTATTAGCAGCATTTCAAGAAAAAGAAGTGATCCTAGCGGAAGTGCATCATCGAGTAAAAAATAATATGGCTTTGATCACAAGCCTGATTGAATTACAGCGGCTGGAAATTAATAATCAAAATGCCGATTCGATTTTAAAAGAAGCACAGCTCCGTATTCACACCATCGCAGATATTCATGAAAATCTATATGATCATGAATCTTTTATGGAAATACCTTTTAAATCGTACGTTAATCAACAAATCGACAATATCTTTAGTTACGTAGAGGAAAGCACTACCAATATCACCGTTATCCGCGAAATTGATGATTTAACATTGAACATCAATTACTCAATACCTATAGCTTTAATCATAAATGAGTGTTTAACAAACTGTTTGAACCATGCTTTCGATGGTAGAGATACGGGGATGATTACTATTCATTTATCAAATAAAGAAGAGAACCGTGTTAACCTGTTTATTCAAGATAATGGCGTTGGATTTAAGACTAACGCCGAGTCAATCAATTCTGTCGGTTTAACAATTATTCGCGCATTAGCTGATCAAATTGAAGCTGATTTAAAAATTGAAAGCTCCGAGAGTGGCTCAAAAGTTGTTATCGCTTTTAGTGCCGATCAATAAAATTTGGTTTACACTTTGTGCCATTCATGCAAAATAATATGTCTATATTGGCATACTTAAGAGGCACGTTGGTTGTTAATTTTATTAATTGATTTAATTACACTTAAAGCTTTAGAATTTGTATTCATAAAAGCAGCGCATAACTAAAAATAGGCTATCATTTTTGAAAGGCATTCTACTAATACTAATTTTAATTTTAGGAGTTAAAGAACGAGCTGTAGCTCAGGATTTTTCGCGAGTAGATACCGTTTCTCTCGAGCTTAAATGGTATCACCAGTTTCAATTTGCCGGTTATTATGCCGCCGACATTAAAGGATTTTACGCCGAAGAAGGCTTACATGTGAACATTATTGAAGGCTCACTTGAAAGTAATCAAGTTGATAATGTAGTAAACCTAGATGTAGACTTTGCAATATATGATTCCGGCTTGCTCATTGAATATGCCAATGGTGTAGACGTTAAAGCAATTAATGCCTTTTTTCAGTATTCACCTTATGTATTAGCAGTCCGGTCTAATCGGAATTTCTCAGATCTTAATAATTTGACTACCTCAACCATAATGGTAGGTAACATTGTTGGGCGTTATGAATTACTATCCTGGTTTAACGAGCGTGGTATTCCAACCGACTCCATTAATTTTATCGGTTTTGATATAGAACGATTTATCAACGATCCATCGGTAGACGCCATTCATGGCTATATCACGTCAGATATTCAAACTATATCAAATAATGTTGATGTAGACATTTTTTATCCTTGGCAGAGTGGGGTCGATTTCTATGGTGATGTGCTTTTTACAAGCAAACGTTTTTTAGAGAACAACCGAAATGTAGTTGATCGATTTCAACGTGCGACGTTAAAAGGGTGGGAATATGCACGTTTAAATCAGGATGAGCTGATTAACTACATTTTAACCTTAAATGGAGTGAATGAACGTGGTTTTAATTTCGATAACCTTACCCTTGAGGCTGAAAAAACCTGGGAGTATTCGATACCGGATAAGATACCTCTTGGTTTTATGAGTGAAGCCAGGTGGAACATGATAGCCCGTTATTTCCAAAACGCCGGCGTTTTATCTACTACTCCTGATATAGAGCATTTTATAATCCAGCCTGTTGAACCTTTTACGGCTCAATTACAGCGTTTTCTTTTGTTTTTTCTGCCCATTGTTTCAGGTGGCGCGGTAATAGTGGGTATTTGGATTTATATCCTAAAAAAGAGAATCCGACAGAATTCAGCAGCTCTAGAAGTTGCATTTGAAGAACGAGTTCTGCTGGAAAAAGAATCGAAAGAACATCTTTTGAAATCGATTAATCAAAAAGAAGAGATGTTATCTGAGGTTCATCACCGGGTTAAAAACAACATGGCGCTTATTACTAGCTTAATTGAATTACAGATCCGTGAAACGAATATTGCTGTTGCCAACTCCATTCTTAAAGACGCCCAAAATCGTATCCATACCATCGCCGATATTCATGAAAAGTTGTACGAAAACGATTCTTTTATGGCAATTCCTTTCAAGTCATATGTACATCAACAAATTGATTACCTACTAAGCAGGTTTGATCAACAAATGCCAAAAATAACGATCAACCGTGAAATTGAAGATCTATCTCTCAATATAAACTACTCCATTCCTGTTGCTCTCATATTGAACGAATGCCTTACTAACTGCTTTAATCATGCTTTTATTGGCAAAAACGACGGGCTAATTACGGTTCACCTTGCTAAAGAATTAAATAACCGTGTGCTACTTTACGTTAAAGATGATGGGGTTGGTTTTAACTCAAAAGCTTTAAAAAATTCGACGATTGGATTTACAATTATACGTGCTCTAGTTGAACAAATCGATGGTGATCTTGTGGTTGATAGTAGCGAAAAAGGCACTAAAATTAGTGTGCGTTTTTCTGTAGAAGTTAACAATTAGCCATTCTAAAAAACCTCACGCAAACCGATCAGCTAACCTATTGATCAAATAACCGGACTCTTCAAGAGCCTGTGTTGCAAATTTGCCGAAGAAATCGGTTACGCTTTCAAACTCTCTGATAAAGCCGTCACGATCGTTATCTCGAACCATCTTTGCTAGCTTTTGGTGGTGTTCGAAAAAATTGGTGAGCAGCTCTCGGCGTTCTTCATCCGCAAAAACAATGTCGGCGTACAACTCTGCGCTTTGGGCGAAGATTCGTCCGGTCATCATCAGCTCTGCCCGATAAATCGGCGAGGAATAATCCACCATATCGGCCGGCTTCAGGTCGTATTCTTTCATAAAAGAACCGTGTAACAATGCCACAAAATGGCGCAATCCTTGCACCAAATGCATCACGTGATCGTGTTTAGCAGGATCAGCCTGAATAATGCGCATCCCCCACAATTCGCACTGTTTCACAAACCAATCCGCTTTTTCGCCATGCCGAGCATTACAAACCACCATTAGCTGTTTCGATAGGTTTTCAACATCTGGCCCATGCATCGGATGTAAACCCAAAACCGGCCCGAGATGAGCATCTAACATTGCCTGAATGGGTTTAGTTTTGTTTGAGGTGAAATCGGCCAAAATCGTTTTTTCACTCAATCGACCTTTTAACCGCTCAATAACACCTTCCGTTACATTGATTGGAACGGTGATAATCACCAAATCTAATTGCTCAATCCATTCATCCAGCTCATACCAATTACTTTTGTCGATGGAGTAAGCATTGTGTCCGGTTTGCTCGGTCATTCGTTTGTACAACTTCCCCATGCCACCTTTGCCCCCGATGTACAAAATGTGCTTCGGTTCTTCGGTTGCAATTGGAAACTTTGCCTGAGATTGGCTATCGCGAGATGAGCTCATAATCAATCGCAGAAAATCTTCCGCCCACTCCGGTTTAATTCCTCGTTCAGCTGCCAAGGCTTTAAAGGCATCGGCCTTTTCTTGCTCTCTCTGTGGAACAAAAACCGGTAGTTGGTTTTCGACTTTAGTTTTGATGACTTGCTTAACCGTTGTCGCACGCTCGGCAAGTAAATCGAGAATTTGTTCGTCGATCTCGTCGATGCGTTTGCGGGAATCTTGCAATTCCTTATGTCGATGGGGCATGATAAAGTATCTGTTTGAGTGAGAACGAGAAACTACGAATAATCAATTTTCTGATTTCGGGTATTTCTGTTCGTTTTTTCAACCGCGTTATAATAACCCTTCAAGGGTTAAGCACCTGTCGGTTAAGCACCGGTTGTTAAAACTTCGAACGATTATTTTTTCTACTAAAATTCCACTTACTTTGTCTTATCCCTCTTCACTCATTGGCCAGAATTTTGAAACTGCATATCTTCTTCCCCCTTTTTTTATTGATAGCATCCACAGCGTTTGCTCAACAAGTGTCTATCGATGAATCCACTACTGATTGGGATCAAATCGACCCATTGTATACCGATGGTGAAGATGCGTTTAGCCCGGTTAATTTTGGTGTGCTTAAAATCGATAACGACGAACGCTTTCTCTATTTCTATCTCGAAGTTGGGGCAGAAATCACCCTGCAAGAAAACAACAACGTAACGCTCTTCATCGACACCGATTATAACACAAGTACAGGTAACACTAAAGACGAAATAGGTGCCGATTTAGAATATAATCTTGGCCAACGCCGCGGTTCAATCCATCGAAATAGCAGCATAAACATCAATTCGTACAACATCGGGTTAGTTTCAGCGCCAACGGTAACCTCAACCTGGTTTGAGTTTAAAATCGATTTGAATACCACTATTGATGGGTCCCCTCTTTTTAAAGGAAATAAAATAGCCGTAGTTGTTACGAGCGCTTCCGGCGATCAAATTCCCGAAAAAAACCAAGAGCTCACCTATACGCTTAAAGCGGATAAAAATTTTGAACCCACTCCTTATCAAATCAAAAAACCGTTGTACTCAGATCTTCGGGTGTTGACTTATAATGTGCTCCGCGACGATCTATTCGATCCATCGAAACAAGAATACTTTCAGCGGATAATTAGTGCAATCGATCCGGATATTATCGGATTTCAAGAAATCTATAATAACAGTGGCGAGCAGGCTGCTGCTTTGGTTGAAACGTTTTTACCCTCTGAAGCAGGCGAACAGTGGTTTCATGGCGACACAGGGAATGACAACCTTATTGTAAGCCGATATCCAATTACCAAACAGCAAACAGTAGACGGAAATGCTGCCTATTTACTCGATTTAGGATCACGTGATTTATTGGCGCTGGTGGCACATCCACCCTGTTGCGCCAATGGCGATATCGGACGTCAACGCGAAATAAATGCGATGATGGCTTTCGTGCGAAAATCTAAATCGGGAGAAGCTTTCGATATTGCTGATAAAACACCCATTATTATTATGGGCGATATGAACATGGTTGGATTAGCGCAGCAACAGCGCACGTTGCTCACCGGCGACATCACCAACAACACCAATCACGGTCCAGATTTTGATCCCGATTGGGATGGCTCCGCCTTTGAAGATGCCAAGCCTTTTAATCCCGAAATGCCAACCAGCTTTACCTGGTATAGCTCCGGAAGTTCGTTCAGTGCAGGTCGGCTAGATTACGTGGTGTACTCCGGCTCGGTACTGCATTTGGATAATACTTTTTCACTGTTTACGCCCGCTCTTCCTGCAGACACGCTAACCCAGTACGGCATACAAACCGATGATAGCATCATTGCCTCCGATCACCTTCCGGTTGTTGCCGATTTTACCTTTACGGAACTCAGTTCTAATCAACTCTGGGATGAGATTCCAACTTCCATCGGGCTAATGCAAAACTATCCCAATCCGTTTAATCCAGGCACTACCCTTACATTTCGTTTGGCTACTCCATCACGGATTTCATTAAGTATACAAACCATAACCGGACAAACCGTCGCAGTTTTAGTTGATAATCAATTGCTGTCTTCCGGTATTCATTCACGGTATTTCGATGCAACCGGTTTAGCATCGGGCGTGTATTTGTACCAACTTCAAAGCGGTGAACAAGTCATCACCAAAAAGATGTTGCTTATAAAATGATGGTGGGAATTTGGGCTTTTCTACCCCGTCTTTCTAACCCTTCCAGGGTTTAGAACCCTGGAAGGGTTAGAAAGAAATCGTCGAACGAAATAATCTTGTATTCTTTTCATAGCGTTATTGAAAAGCAGTATCTTTCTGTTTGGTCAAAAATCAGCCTCAAAACTCACTCATGTCTGAATTCAAATTACATTCTCCATTTTCTCCTGCCGGCGATCAACCCACAGCCATCGCAGATCTAACCGAGGGCGTGGAAGCCGGCGATCGATTTCAGACCTTACTCGGTATCACCGGGTCGGGGAAAACCCGAACGGTTGCCAGCGTAATTGAAAATGTGCAACGCCCTACCTTGGTGATGAGCCACAATAAGACCCTGGCCGCTCAGCTATTTCGCGAGCTCAGTGACTTCTTCCCTGATAACCGCGTCGAGTTTTTCATTTCGTACTATGATTACTACCAGCCCGAAGCGTACCTCTCGGCACAGGATAAATACATCGAAAAAGATTTATCGATTAACGAAGAAATTCAGCGCCTTCGACTTCGTGCCACCAGCTCGTTGCTATCCGGTCGGCGAGATGTGGTGATTGTTTCCTCGGTGAGTTGTATTTACGGTATTGGTTCGCCCAGTGAGTATGCAAAGCTGATTGTTTCGCTTCGGACCGGGATGGAAATCCCCAGAAGGAAGTTGTTGTACGATATGGTAGATCTGCATTACACACGCAACGATCATGAGTTTAAGCGAGGAGTTTTTAGGGTACGAGGAGATGTAACCGATGTGTATCCGGCGTATTCGGATGAAGGGCTTCGCATCACGCAATGGGGCGATGAAATTGAGAAGCTCCAACTGTTTGATGTGGATACCGGAAACATTATTGAAGAAGTGGATGAGTTTAAAATTTACCCGGCTTCGCATTATGTAACGACCAAATCCCGGCTCGAAGACTCCATCAAACAGATACGAGAAGAGTTGCAGTGGCGCACCAAAGTGTTGATTGATGAAGAGAAATTTTTAGAGGCCAAGCGACTTGAACAACGCACCCTGTTCGATATCGAAATGATACAGGAAATCGGTTATTGCTCGGGCATCGAGAATTATAGTCGGTATTTATCGGCGCGAAAACCGGGCGAGCGACCTTATTGTTTGCTCGATTATTTTCCGGATGATTTTCTCTGTGTGGTGGATGAGAGCCATCAAACTATCCCTCAAATTTCTGCGATGTACGGCGGTGATCGTTCGCGTAAAATTCAATTGGTAGATCACGGATTCCGATTACCTTCGGCGATGGATAACCGCCCGCTTACTTTTGATGAGTGGGAAGGAATTATCAATCAGGCTATTTTTGTAAGCGCCACGCCCAAAGATTACGAGCTTGAAAAAAGTGGTGGTGTGTATGCCGAGCAGATTATTCGACCGACCGGTTTGATGGAGCCCGAATTGGAGGTTCGTCCGCTTTCAAATCAAGTGGATGATTTGATGGAGGAAATCCGCAAGCGAGTTGCCAAAAAAGAACGGGTATTAGTGATTACCCTCACCAAAAGATTGTCGGAAGAGCTAAGCGAGTATCTCAAAAATGTGGGTGTTTCGGCTGCATACATGCACAGCGAATTGGATGCTTTAGAGCGCATCGAAGTATTGTATAAATATCGTCGTGGGGATTTTGATGTGTTGGTTGGAATCAACTTGTTGCGGGAAGGAATTGATATTCCGGAATTAAGTTTGGTGGCCATCATGGATGCCGACAAAGAAGGCTTTTTGCGATCGGCAACATCGTTGTTCCAGATTGTAGGTCGTGCAGCTAGAAACGTTGGTGGTAAAGCAATCATGTATGCGGATAAGATCACCGATTCTATGCAAAAAGTGATCGATGAAACCGAGCGCCGGCGTAAGATTCAGGCTGATTACAACGAGAAGCATGGCATCACGCCTCAAACCATTATCAAAGAACTAAAGCCGCTGGTTGATCCGGCCTTGATCTCGAAAGACAAGTTCGATTATAGTGCCGAAGCCGAGAAACTGGCTGAATCGGACTACTTAGAATCCATTAAAGTGGCGGAGGATGGCATCGCATACAAAGCCTCGCCGGCAATGAATGAAGTCACCTTCGAAAGCAAAGAAAAGTTGATCGATCACCTTCGTGCAACCATGATCAACGCCGCCAAAAATATGGAATTCGAAGAAGCCGCAAGAATCCGCGATCAGATTGGGAAGCTGGAGAAAGAACTGTAGCCGGCCTTACTCCGTTCGTCGTAAGGAATTGTGAATTATAAATTCTCCCATAGGGATACCTTTGGCAAGAATTATGAATGAGGTTGACTAATTAACTGAATACTTATTTCAAAAGTCACTCCGAGGAATCGAGGAGTCTGCCCATCTAATTACTAAGCTGACAATGAGTTTTGCAGATCCTTATTCGCCAGCCGGCGGATCAGTCTGGTTTGTAAAGCCATGTGCCTGAAAGGTGAATAAATCCACACCGGCAGAAAAGAATAATTTGGCAGGATAGAGCATGGACCATTGGATTTACTCAATGGCGTAACAAGCCTGCCCGCGAAGAAATTCAGCCGAGAGCTTTTCGTTCTTTTGTCGGCACAAAAGGACAAGGAAAACACCTCATCTGTCTTCTCCTGAAGGAGAAGGACTTTTTTACAATTCTAAAGTCATATCAACGAGCTCCTTCTCTGTAAAAAAATTACGATTAGTCACTCCGAGGAATCGAGGAGTCTGCCCATCTAATTAGTAAGCTGACAATGAGTTTTGCAGATCATACTCCGCCAGCCGGCGGATCAGCATGACTTGTTTAATAATGCATCCTATGTTGAAGCGATCTTCAAAAATATTCGGCATTGAAGTTGTGAACGGATCAGTCTGGTTTGTAAAGCCATGTGCCTGAAAGGTGAATAAATCCACACCGGCAGAAAAGAATAATTTGGCAGGATAGAACATGGACCATTGGATTTATTCAATGGCGGAACAAGCCTGCCCGCGAAGAAATTCAGCCGAGAGCTTTTGCTGTACTTTTGGCGGCACAAAAGTACAAGGAAAACATCCTCCGTCACATTTCGCTCCGCTCAATGTGCCACCTCCTTCAAAGGAGGACTTTTGCGGTTGGCACAAAAGGACAAGGAAAACACCTCATCTGTCTTCTCCTGAAGGAGAAGGACTTTTTTACAATTCTAAAGTCATATCAACGAGCTCCTTCTCTGTAAAAAAATTATGATTAGTCACTCCGAGGTATCGAGGAGTCTTCACGTCTAATTACCAAGCTGAAAATGAGTTTTGCAGATCCATTCCCCTCAACCGAAAGATCTAGTTGACTCTCTTTCTTAGCTTTATGTGCTCCACAATAACTTGTACAATTTTTAAGAATAAGCTGATGTTTGTACATTGAGATTATGGGATGTTAATTCATCATATTCCTAAAAATCATCGGGATAAGATGATTCACTCTTAAAGCTTTATTAGGGATATAATGAATAGCGTTCAGCATATTCCTTTGTTGAAGATGAATTTGCTCCAGTCTTGTATCGAACGGGAAAAATTAAATACTAAAGATGATATGGCGCTTAAAATGAAATTGATATGCTGATTATAATCATTATTTGTACGGTTCTGACATTCCTGGTTACGGGTTTACCCTTGTCTAAACATCCACATTGGATCATTCGAGCAATGGACTTCCCCCGTCTTCAAATTATGGTCTTTGCTTCAGCCTTGTTAATCACCATTATTCTTTTTCTCGATGAACGACTGCCCCTTACTTTGGTATTGATTTCTATAACTGCACTCTGTTTAATTTGGCAATTATTGTGGATATTGCCTTATACACCCCTGTGGCCAAAAGAGGTCAAATCATCTAATGAAAGTAAGTCTGAAAGGGGGCTTAGCATTATTACATCAAATGTGCTTACCCCAAATCGAAATGCTGAAGCTTTAATAGAATTAGTAAAGAAACACCAGCCTGATATTCTTGTGACATTAGAATCAGATCAGTGGTGGCAAGAGCAACTCAAAGTTTTGGAATCAGATATGCCATTTACTGTTAAATGTCCGCTCGATAACCTTTATGGCATGCACCTCTATTCAAAATTGCCATTGCATGACCAAGAAATCTCATATTTAGTAGAGAAGGATGTCCCTTCCATTCACGTGTCTATAGAATTGCGAAATGGAGTTAGCGTTCGTGCTCATTTTGTCCACCCTGCCCCCCCTAGTCCCACTGAGAACGTTGAATCAGCAGAGCGGGATGCAGAATTAATTATTATTGCACGAAGTGTTGACAAGAGTAACCAACCAGTGATAGTGACGGGTGATCTAAATGACGTAGCTTGGTCTTCAACTACGCGCCTATTCCGTAAGATAAGCGGCTTATTGGATCCTCGTATAGGTAGAGGTATGTTCAATACCTTTCACGTAAAATATCCAATGTTGAGATGGCCTCTGGATCATTTATTTCATAGTGATCATTTTACCTTAAATTCTATTCAGCGATTAACTTCTATTGGCTCAGATCATTTTCCTTTATTCACAACGCTATCATTTACTCCCGTTGCGGGAGCAATTCAAAAAGGAATTGAAGCGGAAAGTGAGGACTATGAGAGGGCAAAAGAGATCGCAGAAGAAAAAGGCGTTAGCAAGGGGGATGTTCCGCAACCCAATGAAAGGAGCAAATAACATATTGGCTATTAAAGTTCATTGCCTAACAATCGCTATAAAACATGCTCCTCGGGATACGTTTCATAGTGGGGACGTTGTGAGTAATTAAAACAGACAATGACACCTAAAGAGAACTTAGACAAACACGGATATAAACTGCCTAACGCAACAACTCCAGGCGGAAGTTACGTTTCGGTAAATGTGCGAGAAAACATTGCATACATCGCAATCCAATTTCCGATTATAAACGAAGAATATCTATTTCAAGGACGTTTAGGGAACGAAATTTCGACTGAACAGGGATATAAGGCAATGGAACTGTGTGCTCTAAACGTTTTGGCTCAAGTGGATAAGAATATAGGATTTGACAATATTATTGGACTGAATCACATAGATGCTTACTTCCAATCGGGAGTGAATTGGGATGATTCGCCAAAAGTAGTTAACGGAGCGTCCGACTTGTTTGTAAAAGTACTCGAAGAAAAAGGAATCCACTCAAGGGCGATTTTCGGTGTTGACAAATTACCTCGTAATTTTAGTGTTGGATTAACAGCTTCATTTACAATTGAAAAGAAATGATTAACATCTCACGACATGGTGTATTGAGCAAGCCTTATAGGATACTCGCCATACACATAACACTATTTGTCATTGTATAACTAACTACACCTTCAAAACGGATACATTTACATTACTCAGAAAAATCAAGAGATTAATTTTATGAATACAAAATTACTTATGGTAGCAAGTTCAGTTTTTATGGGACTGATAGGGATTGCTTTAACCTTCATGCCGGATGAAGTTTTAAAAGTTTTGGAACAAGTGCCAAATGCTACGCTAACATTAAGCTTACAGCTGACAGGTGCTTTATATTTCGGATTCGCAATGACAAACTGGATGGCTAAAACAGTTCTTATAGGTGGTATCTATGCAAAACCATTAAGCATTGGTAATTTTTCCCACTTCTTAATTGCAGGACTTGCACTCATAAAATTCTCTATAAATGCTGATATAGCTAACACTTACATCTATACTTTGACCGTTTTCTATGTGATATTTTCGATATCATTTGGATACGTACTTTTCACTCACCCGAAACAAAAAAAGACAACTTAGTCAAAGTAAATAAATAGAAAGTCTCCGACTCACATCGTTGTTAGCATAACAAGTTTAAAAAAGTCATTCTATCCACCAGCCGGCTAATGACAAACTAATGCTATCTAAACGTTGATTTAAATCAGCGCTCCTCTTACAACTATCGATACAAACATCCACCGTCACATTTCGCGCCGCTCAATGTGCCACCTCCTTCAAAGGAGGACTTATTAACTAGTCAAAAGTCGAATTAACACGCTGCCTCTCCTATTGTAGGAGAGGGTTGGGGTGAGGTCATCCTTCTCCACCAAAAAGTATACACATTACGAAATTGTGTATAAGGCTTTAGATAAGCAGTCTTGCGAAATTGTCTTTATCAATTCAACAAACCAACGTAACGATGAAGACAACCCAATTTGGTAAGCAAGGCTGGACCCCCGATCGAATCGGATCTCTAAACGGCAAAACCTATGTGATTACCGGAACGACCAGCGGAACCGGGTTTGAAGCTGCTCGTATTCTGCTTTCGAAAGGTGCGAAAGTGGTGATGTTAAATCGTAATCCTAAAAAAGCAGAAGAGACCATCACCAAATTAAAAGAAACGCTCGGCGATGCGATTGATGTACTCAACATCCAAATGGATTTGGCGGAACAGGCCTCAGTAAAATCCGCAGCCCAAGAAATACTTGATACTGTATCACGAATTGATGTATTGATTCGTAACGCGGCTATTGCTCAGGTTCCGACGCAAAAACTCACGGTGGATGGATTTGAATCCCAACTTGGAGTAAACCACTACGGACATTTTACCCTTCAAGGCTTGTTGTTTCCGCTCATCGAAAAATCTAAAGGACGCATCGTAACCGTTGGAAGCATGGGATATAATATGGGTCTCAAAACCATCAAGTTTGATGACATGAATTGGGATAAGGATTACACCCCGAATGACGCCTACAGCCAAAGTAAGTTAGCGCAGATTATGTCGGTGTACGAATTACAAAACCGATTAAAAAAGGCGGGCAAAACAGCTGTTAAAGTGTACGCCTGTCACCCGGGTTCTTCTCGGACATCTCTTATCAGTACCAGCGGTAGTTTTATGATGAAAGTTATCTTTGGATTGATGAAGTTGTCACCTTTGACACAACCTGCCGAAAATGGTGCTTACCCTGCATTGATGTGTGCTACCGAGGAAGATTTAGATCAAACTGCTTTTTATGGTCCAACGGGTCGTAACAATTGGGTTGGCCCTGTTGGCGCGCATCACCTTGAACCGCATGCCAAAGATAAAGCAGTAGCTGAGAAATTGTGGGAAGTGTCGGAAAAAGCAACCGCGTTTAGCTGGAATATTTGAACCCAATCATGGATGTAATTAAAAAAATAATGGTAGCATCACTTCTATTGGTAGGCATAATTGGTATTGCAACCGTAGCATTCATCAACACCAACAGGTTTGGTAAACACCCATCCGGCGAGAGACTTTCTGTGATAGAAAACTCGCCGAATTATGCCAACGGTGTATTTAAAAATTTAATGGAAACACCAGTGCTTACCGAAGGAGTTAGTTATAGCAGCGTGTTGACGGAGTTTCTATTTTCATCGAAGCCGAAGGAACCTAAAGACTCCATACCATCAGTGAAAACAGACTTGAAGTCGTTGGAGCCCGATCAAAACGTGATGATTTGGATGGGGCACTCCTCCTATTTCTTACAGATTGATGGCAAAACCATTTTAGTTGATCCTGTGTTAAGCGGACACGCATCTCCATTTTCGTTTACAACCAAGGCCTATAAAGGAACAGATATCTATTCTACCGAAGAAATTCCGGACATCGATTACTTGTTTATTTCGCACGACCACTGGGATCATATGGATGTGAAAACGCTGAAAAGTTTACAGCCGAGGATCGGCAAAGTGATCACCGGCCTGGGGAATGGGGCTCATTTAGAGAGCTGGGGCTTTAACCCGGATCAGATTTTAGAAGGCGATTGGTATGATAGCATCGAATTAGATTCCGGAATAGTTGCCCATGTAGCCCCAACCCGTCATTTTTCGGGCAGAGGCTTTAAACGAGCCAAAACTCTGTGGGCATCGTTTGTGTATAGCTCACATGGCAAACAGTACTATTTCGGGGGCGATAGCGGTTATGGAACGCATTTCAAGGAAATTGGTGAGCGATATGGCCCCATTGATCTAGCGGTGCTTGAAAACGGTCAGTATGATGAAAACTGGAAATACATTCATATGCTACCCGGCGAGCAATTCACAGCCGCGAGTGATTTAAATGCCCATACCATTTTCCCGGTTCATTCCGGAAAATTTACGCTTGCAAATCACTCCTGGGATGAACCCTTTCGCAAAATTACGGAGTTATCAAAACAACATAATCAGAGAGTTATAACACCAAAAATTGGAGAAGTCGTTGATCTATCCGACCGCTCACAATTGTTTGAAGAATGGTGGAAATCGGTAAATTGATATAAGAACGACTATGAAACACTTCAAAACTTTATCAGAATATCTGGATTACCTGGTACTTCCTCGCCCGGAACACCCCATGCTGAGTGTGTTTAAAGCGGGCGATGATGGCTTGATGCCCTGCCCGCGCGAAAGCTCGCCTCCAATCACCAACGACTGCTATACCATTAGCTTGAAGAAGATTGTGAAGGGCGATTTAAACTATGGGCGAACTAAATACGATTTCACCAATGGCGCTTTGATCTTTATCGCGCCAAGGCAAGTGTTGCAATGGGATGAAAGTGTGGTTTTTGATCGAACAGGTTTTTCCATCAACTTTCACGAGGATTTTCTGAAAGGAACAGAGTTGGCGCATCAGATAAAGAAATATGGCTTCTTTTCTTACTCAGCGAATGAAGCCCTGCATTTATCCCCCAAAGAAGAAAAGCAGATCGAATCGATTGTGGAGAATATCTACATCGAATATCAAAACAATCAGGATGAATTCAGCAAAGACATCATCGTATCGCAGCTAAGCACCTTGCTGAAATATGCCAACCGCTTTTACGAACGACAGTTTTTAAATCGAAAAGAATTATCTAATGATTTGCTGGAGCAGTTCAATCAGTTTTTAGCCTCATATTTTGAATCCGGACAATTACAGGAAGATGGCATCCCCGGTATCGAGCAAATTGCTGATCACCTTTCGGTTTCTCAACGCTATTTAAGTGATACCCTCAAAAAAGAAACCGGTAAAACCTCAACCGAACATTTACAGCTTTATCTAATTGATGAAGCCAAGAATATTTTGTTGAATCCACACAAAACCATCTCTGAAGTCGCTTACGATTTGGGCTTTGAATACCCGCCCTATTTTTCGCGATTATTTAAAAAGAAAGTCGGAATCAGCCCATCGGCGTACAGAGAAAAATACACTTTGAATTAATTATGGATATACTAAAAACAGCCACAGATTGGGCGAAAGCCGAGATCTTTTCTGCCAGCTTTTTCATCGTTTTCGGCATCGTATTTATAATTGCCTGTGTCGGCTTTTGGCAACTCGGCAAAACAGATATGGCTCGGGCGTACATTTATCCAACCCTGGTCGCGGGAATTTTACTTCTAATTATTGGAGTCGGTTTGGTGTACACCAATGTAACGCGAGTGAGTCAATTTGAAGCCGACTACAACGTGGATGCCCCGGCATTTATACAAACTGAAATCGAACGGGTAAACAGTACGCTTCAGGAGTATCGAACCATCGTTTTTAAAGCCATCCCGATTATAATTATCGTAGCGGCTCTGATGATACTTTTTATTGATAAACCGGTCTGGCGGGCAAGCGCCATCACCACCATTGCCATGATGGCCGTTATTTTGTTGATCGACGGAACTGCTAAATCCAGAATCGAGGCATATAACAAGCAATTAGAAGTGGTTGCCGAATAAGTATGTAATCAGCATTACCAAACGATAGAGCTCAAACATCTTCAATTTAGATTTAGTACTATCCGATAAACGCTTTCGCGCACTTTATCGAGTACAATTCTATGCAAAGAAATCTATCCTTCCTCGCAATTTCCTGTTTACTGATGATCGCCGGTCTGGTATGTTCTTATCAGGATAAAAACCCTGACATTCAAATCCCCGATCGCGAAAAGCTGGATTCTCTGCTGGATAATTACGTGGACGAGGGCTTCTTCCCTTTTGTTTATGCCCGACTCGAAGATTTGAATGGAAATGTGATCTACGAACATAGTGCGGTAAATGAGGAGTTGTTACCGAACACCACCGTAGATGGCGACACCTGGATCAGAATTTGGTCGATGAGTAAAATCGTAACCATTTCTGTGGCGCTTGATTTGGTAGAAGACGGAATAATCAATTTGGATGATCCCGTATCGAAATACATTCCTGAGTTTACCGACCTCCAGGCAGCGGTTTCAAGCGAGGGAAAGGGTATAACGGAGTATGATTATGCGAACAGAGATCAGGCCTGCCCCATCGAGCTAGTGCCGAACGATTCCGTTATGACGGTGCTTCATCTGATTAATCACGAAGCAGGGTTTTATTACGCAGTGACCGGATACTCCTGTTTAGATGAATTGGTCGCCGAACAGAATCTGCCAAAAGCTGAAAACTCCGATGATTTGGTCAACCGAATGGCAACCCTTCCACTCATTCAACATTCAGGCTCCGATTACTACTATGGCACAAACACCACTGTGCTTGGATTAGTTACTGAAAAAGCCACCGGCAAGAGCCTAAGCCAATTGGTTCAGGATCGCGTTACCGAACCGATGAACATTTCCGGCTTGCAGTACGGACTTCCGGAAAACCAGACATTACTCCCAACTTTTACCGGCCGTGATTCTGTGTTACGTGAAGCACAAAGAGGTGAGTTGGATATTTTCGGTCCCGATGTGCCTGATTATGACATGGATCATCCGCTCTATTTAGGGGGCGAAGGAATGGTGGCAACAGCCGATGGATATGCCGATTTCATTCGAATGTTATTAAAAAGAGGGGAGTTAAACGGGCATCGTTTCTTAGAGCCTGAAACGGTAGAAGACATGTACGCTCCGCATACGCTTGTTGACAGTCCGTATGGCCACAACGGCTACAATCTCTGGGTGAGTGGCGATACGATGAGAGTGATGAATCAAGGCGAAGCCGGATTATGGATTGGTGGCGGCTATGAGAACACCTATTTCTGGGCGGATTCAAAGCGTAATTTTGTGGGGATTGTGATGTCTCAAAACAATGAAGTACAGGCACCCGGTTACGAATTGAACGACAAATTCCGAGCGGAACTGTACCAACAATTTTGGGCCGCAGAAGACTCGGTTGAACAATGAAGACCTCAACATTTCTGACCTTTGTAGGTGAACAGTGCGGAAAAGCTGAGGAGGCCATAAACTTTTATACGTCTATCTTTCCGAACTCTGAAATCATTCGTGTCACTAAATACTCAGAAGGAGAAGCCGGAGGAACCCCAGAACTGATTAAGTATGGTGTGTTTACCATCAATGGCGCTGAGTATATGGTTTCAGAAAGTAATTATACTCACGATTGGACATTTACTCCGGCTGTTTCATTATTCATTACTGATACATCTGAAGAACTGATTCAAACACTTTTCGATAAACTATCTTCGAATGGTGGTCAGGTTATGGTTCCTCTAGACGATTATGCCGGTGAAGGAGATTATGGATTTGGCAAAAAATTCGGGTGGTGTCAAGACAAATATGGCATCAACTGGCAGTTTGTGCTTACCGATTAACTTCGATGCAGCATTTATCTATATACAAATTCACTAAGGAAAAACGCACTTAACACCAGATTATGAAGACAAAAAATTATATACCGAGTGGACAGGGTGAGAACTACAACTATTCGCAGGATCATTGTTTTATCAAAGTCTCATCAAACGATACCAATGGCGAATTATGCCTGATTGAAGACAAAATTAAGCCCGGCTTCCATTTAAAAAGGCATCATCATAAAATTATGACCGAAATCTTCTACATGCTTGAAGGAGAAATGGAATTGATCTTCGATGATGAAACCATTCGGCTTAAACCCGGCGATACCATCACGGTGCTGCCCAATGTGTGGCACGAGGCGAAATGCAAAGACGGCGGAAAGATGCTCACCCTATTCAAGAATGGTCGGTTCGATGTGTTTCTGCAACAACTATCCACGATGAGCGAAGACGATTTTTCTGATGCGCAAAAGATGAAGTCGCTAGCGGCCGAATTCGATATTTATGAAGAGTAATTCTGCCCAGATAAAGAGTTATTCGAAAGATTACTTTCGTACTAAAATGATCTAATTGCTTCCTGAATTGCACCCTTTTATTTAAGGCAAAAATGAACATTGCGCCATTGTGAATAATCTAGTTTATTCAGCATATCCTTGTAAATGACTGGGATAAAATGAATAACACTTAAAGATGAAGTGGGGATATAGTGAATAGAGTTCAGCATATTCCTATGTTGTAGGTAATGTCAAATAATCGAGATTAATAACCATAATAAAATAAAACATGAAAGAATTTATGCTATTTATAAAAGCCACGGGAAATCCAGTTGGAAATTTACCAAAGGAAAAACAAGAAGCGCACATACAAAAAGTCGGTGGTTTTATTCAAGACATAGTAACTCAAGGGAAAATGAAAAGTGCCCAACCACTTATTCCCAGTGGTATAACTCTATCGAATGAAGATGGAAATTTTACAGATCTGCCAATCAATGAAAAAGAAGAAATGATAGTAGGTTATTACCACGTACAAGCAGAAAATATAAATGAAGCAACAGAAATTGCGAAATCGGACCCGAGATTTGATGATGGAAAATGGAGAATGGAAATTAGAGAAATAATGAAAGTTGATGGCATAAACTAACGCACATACCTACAACAAAACCTAAACTGCATTAAAACGCAGTTTAGCCTAACCGTTGTGCCTCATTAAAATGAAAGATATGATTAGAGTTTTGAAATTATCAATTGTCATACTAATTCTGACTAGCTGTAATGTTTCAGGACAAGAGCGATTTATTGGGGACAAATTCTCAGAGTTGAAGCCTACCGAGTTTTTAACGATAAAGAGTATTGGAAATCAGAAAATAATATTTGTTGAGAATAACTTTTCAATAGCTGTAGATAAGACAGATTTATTGAGCTCGTTGAAAAATGATAATATTTTGTTTGACGATGATATCAAACAGATTAATGGAATAGTAATCAACTACCTCAAAGAGACCGATGATTTGAGTTTTGAATATATTTGGACAAAGGCAGAGGATTTTGATGACATAAGTTGGTTTGAAACGGAAAAACTCGGAGAAAGAAATTTGACGAAGATAATATTAAAAGATGGTTTATGTGGCTTAATAGAAAAAGGAAAATTTGAACTAGTGGAGGATGGACAAATAGTAGAAAAGTATTTTTTTGAACGCATTGACTCTAATTATGGTGGCAATGTAAAAGGAGTCTTTTCAACTTCAAAAAGACTTTTTTGGATATGTCCACCATTTGATATGGACTAAAAAAAGAGGCACAACAATGTATAAAAAAATAGCCGAAATAGTAGTGAAATCAAGCGTTTTGGCTCGTATCAAACTTTGTGCTTAATTGAAAGTTCGATGCTTCGAAATCGCTACAAGCCATATACAAACCGTTAATGTCAAAATTATGACAGACAGAAACGACATAGAAATTTGGTGGACTGACCTTTTGAAAAAGTATCAAGGTTTCATGGGTTCCGGCTACGACCTTATTGAATATCTTGACAAGTTTGTAGGAACACTTGACCAAGAAGACAGACAAGCAACCATTGATTTTCTCACTAACAAAGCAATAAATTTTACAGACGGATATGCTATTGCGTTTTCGACGTTAGAAAAATATTCTAATGACACCTGTCTTGACAAAATTTATAAATGTGCCCAGTCAGTTGATTTCAGTGACGAAAAAATAATCTATCCAATTCGTGTTCTCGGCAAACAAGGTTCGGGCAATCACCGAAAACTTTTAGACAGGTTCTATTCGCCTGATAAGTTGAACGAATATGAAACATTTGTTCATTGGTCTCTTTATCCAAGATTTCCCGATTTATTTGTCAAGACTTATTCAAAATTTCTTCGACTAACAGACCACAAACAATGGAGAGGTACGGCGATAATACAGTCTTTTATGGATGAGCCCAAAGCTCTTGGACTTCTAAAAGACTATTTGGAACAGACTGACAGGAAAACCTTGGACTACGTTCTGAGAGATATAAGAACAGAATTAAAAAAGTACATTTGGACAGAAAAACAGAAATCAGAAGTAAAAAAAATAATTTCAGCGCCAAACAGCATATTTACCTTATAACGGGGTAAGTGATAAATTCAAGCTTAGTGCTTGTAAGTAGGATAGTACAATTCGACTAAAAAGCACTTCGAAACCGACACAATCCATACCCAAAACGTTGTGTGTAACTTAAATACAAGTGATATGGCAAACACGAAAACGAAAGAAACAGACGCGGATGTCTACGAGTTTATTAACTCATTTGCTAACTCAGAACAAAAGAAAAATGACAGTTACGAATTGATAAAAATACTACAAGACATTACGGGCGAAGAACCCAAAATGTGGGGACCGACAATTATCGGCTTCGGTAGTTATCATTATAAATACGAAAGCGGACACGAAGGCGATGCTCCCATTCTTGGATTCTCCCCGAGAAAGGCCGCCTTTTCGCTCTATATTTATTCTGACACTGAAAAAAGTAATTCAATCCTTACTGACCTCGGAAAATTCAAAATGGGAAAAGCCTGTATTTATGCTAACAAACTTGCTGATATCAATATTCCAGTTCTTAAAGAACTTTGTATAGAGTCTATAAAATACATAAATGAACATAACGAGTGCTCTTGCAGGAAGACATATAATAAATAAAGCTACCAAGAACAGCTATTGTGCATACCCTGCGGGACAAGCACCATAGACGAACTGTTGACTGTTTAAAGCAGTGTGAAACTTCGTTATACTGTTCTTAGAAATCACCGTGACTAAGATTTTCAGATTATGAATAAGAATACATCCCATTTTATCATCGGTTTAGGAATTGTTTCTATTTTAGCCGGAGCTTATCAATGATATAGTAGCAGTGACTTCTTCGACTCAATTAGCGGAATAATAATAGGCATTGCACTCATTGGTACGGCAATCCTGGAAAAGAAAAAGCACACGGATACAGAGTAACGCCGCTTTATAATCGTTCTCTGTTTTGTGCCAATAATCAAGTTCACGACTTCCTCCACAACCCATTTTTATTATTCGTATCTTGACGGTCTACAGAATGCAATCATTCGCCGGTCAAGCTGAGTAATAAATTCCTCGCCCCTCTTATATTTGTATTCACCACAATTACTCTATAAATCACAGTACGCCCGGGACTATGCATGACGCATTGAATTTCCCCGCTACTTCTTAAACTAATACATGACTTTTAAAGACCTTCATTTAATTCCATCGATACTTAAAGCGCTGGAAGATGAAAACTATACGGCCCCTACCGATATTCAAGCTAAATCGATTCCTTTAATTCTGGATCGAAAAGATGTGCTCGGAAGCGCACAAACCGGAACGGGAAAAACCGCTGCTTTTGCTATTCCGATCATTCAACATCTTGCCAAAGAGAAAGAACAACACGGCAACTCAAATCATCCTAAGATCACCACATTAGTGGTTACACCAACGCGAGAGCTCGCTATTCAAATTGATGAGAGCTTTTCAACTTACGGTAAGTACACCGACATCAAAAACACCGTAATATTTGGTGGTGTGAAACAAGGTCGGCAAGTTAAACGCATTGAGCGCGGTGTGGATGTGTTAATCGCAACTCCGGGTCGTTTACTTGATTTAATGAATCAGCGTTTGGTTTCCCTTAAAGACATCAAATACTTTGTGCTGGATGAAGCCGATCGCATGCTGGACATGGGCTTTATCAACGATATCAAAAAGATCATCGCTCAACTCCCGAAGAAAAGACAATCGCTCTTTTTCTCAGCCACGATGCCGCAAAACATCATCGATCTATCCCGTAAGATTCTGCACCAGCCGCATAAAGTTGCCGTGAATCCGGTTTCATCTACTGCAGAGACCATTCAACAATTTGTATATCGCACGAACAAGAATCTTAAAACTAAATTGCTGCTTCATATTCTGAATAATGAAGATATTGAACAAGTGCTCTTGTTTTCACGCACCAAGCATGGTGCCGACCGAATTGTTCGTAACTTAAAAAAGGAAGGCATTAAATCGGCGGCTATTCATGGGAACAAGGCGCAAAATCAACGCCAGAAAGTGCTTGGTGAGTTTAAAGATGGCACAATTCGTGTGCTTGTTGCCACCGACATTGCCGCGCGTGGAATCGACATCGACAAACTCCGTTACGTGATCAATTACGATATTCCGAATGAACCGGAAACCTATGTGCATAGAATTGGTCGTTGTGGTCGCGCCGGTGAAGATGGAATCGCCATCTCGATTTGCGAGACAGAAGAGAATGTATTTCTACGCGATATCGAAAAACTAACCAAGCAAAAAGTTCAGGTTGTGCAAGATAATCCGTTTCCACAAACAGATAAGCCGATGAACGCAGCGGAGAAAAAAGAAGCGGAGAAAGAGAAACAGCGTAGAAAGCAAGAGTTCTTTGCAAATCGCAATAAGAATAAAGCTGCTCGAAATTCCAGTCCTAAAAGAAAAAAGCGTCGGTAGGGTTTTTTTGTGAAGGACTGAAGTCCTTCACTTGGGAAATTCTTGGATGTATGGATCATGGGCCATTATCAAGTCATCCAGATCCCGATTTATCGGGTGAAGGATCAACAGTACTATGAACTAACACTTCATTTCTTGCTGTCTCGGACTCTCCGATGATGCTTCTCCGCCAGCCCGCGGATCAGCATGACGTTTAGCTTGTTTGGTGGTAGTGGTCTTTACCAAATGAACGGTTTTAACCGTTCATCAAACTAGCGATCTTCGTTATTGATAGAGATTAAATTTCTTTTCCTAAACCAACATTACGGGACTAAAGTCCCTTCTTGTTTATGACCGTGGTCTAAACTAGAACATAATCAAGCAAGGGTTTTTAATCCTGCAATTTGTTGTTTAGGAATAGCCATCATTCGGAGAAAAATGGTGGTATTTGATTACCCACCTTTCGCGATAATTTCAAAGTCATCCCTGTGTGTTGTTGCGAAGGACTGAAGTCCTTCTCTTGGGAAATACTTGGATATATGGATCAACAATACTTTGAACTAACACTTCATTTCTTGCTGTCTCGGACGTTCCGTTGATGCTTCTCCGCCAGCCCGCGGATCAGCATGACGTTTAGCTTGTTTGGTGGTAGTGGTCTTTACCAAATGAACGGCTTCAACCGTTCAATGAACTAGGGAGCTTCGATATTAAAACTGACTCAGCTCCAATGGAACCACAAATCAACATTACTGGACTAAAGTCCCTTCTTGTTTATGACCGTGGTCTAAACTCGAACATAATCAAGCAAGGGTTTTAACCCTGCGTGTTGTTGTGAATTGGATCACAAGTCACTATCAAGTCATCCAGATCCCGATTCATCGGGTGAAGGATCAACGATACCTAGAACTAACACTCCATTACTTGCTGGTTCACACTTTCCGTTGATGCTTCGGACGAAGCCTCAGCATTACTTTTAGTTCGTTTGGTAGTAGAGTGGTCTTTCCCAAATGAACGGTTTCAACCGTTCAGGCAGGTTTTATTCTGATTGAGGGAACAAATATTCCATCTCCGGATAGAACTTGAACGTCATTTTCAGCATCGGAAAAGAAGATCGCTGAAAAAAAAGAGGGAGTAAGCGGATCAAGCTTACCCCCTGAGGGATTTATGGAGTTTTTGAAATACACACAATAAACCGATAGCTCGGTGTTTTATTTTGTCTGTACGCCTACTTTTTTTGCAAGCTCACCTAATTGCTCCAGTTCCTCAGGGATTAGTACTTCAAATTCAGCTACTATACGCTCTAAATGCTTAGGGAAGAAGTCTTTTATAAAGCGGGCTCCTTCTTTTGTTAAACTAATAATCATTGCCCGACGATCTTTCGGGTTTTTCTTTCGTTCTACCCAACCGCTTTTTTCCAGGTTATCAATAACCATAGTGATGTTGCCACCACTTTTTAACAGACGTGCACCAAGTTCTTTCTGGTTTTGAGGCCCCACATGCAGTAGTGCTTCCAATACGCCGAATTGGCTTACCGTCAGATCATTTTCGGAAAGATGCCGCAACAGCCTGTTGTTCAAACTCTCGGTTGATCGCATCAATTTAATGAACGTATTTAGCGTGCGGGTTTCTTTTTCCGTGCCTTGATAATGAGTCGGCATAATAGTTAGTTAATTAATCTAGTATTAAACAAACAAATGCGGTGTTTGTCAATTATTAGATATCGTAGGTAATGGTAACAGGTGCGTGATCAGAGATATCCCACTCTTTTTCGATCACGGCCATAGTTGCTTTTTCAGCGAGTTCGGGGGTGGCCATTTGATAATCGATCCTCCACCCTTTATTCTTTCCTTTCGATCCGGCGCGGTAACTCCACCAGCTATATAAATCGGTTTCTCCGGGGTGAAGTTTTCTAAATACGTCTTCAAATCCCGTCGCTAAAAAATCACTTACCCAGGCACGCTCTTCGGGTAAAAATCCCGAGGTTTTATGTTGCTTATCTGGATTGTGAATGTCGATGGCTTCGTGACAAATATTGAAGTCTCCACAAATAATGGTTGGCTTAGCGTCACCAATAAATTTCGCCGCCCAACGCTGGAAATCGGCCAAAAACTTCATTTTCATTTCCTGTCGTATATCACCGGTCGTCCCGCTAGGGAAATACGACGAGACTACACGAAACGAATCATACTCGGCGGTGATTACACGGCCTTCGCTATCAATCCAGTCAACACCCATGCCGTTTGTAATAACCGGCACTTCTTTTTTACTGAAGATGGCGACGCCCGAATACCCTTTCTTTTCCGCCGAAAAAACGTATTGGTGATAATTCAGTTCCAATAATTCCGGTGGGATTTGAGACTCATCCGCGCGTAATTCCTGTATACAAATAATATCCGGATTTGATTGCTCCACCCAATCCACAAAGCCTTTACGATGTGCGGCACGAACGCCGTTGATGTTATACGAGCTAATTTTAAGCATCAAACTCCCTTCAGAATCGCAAACTTGCGCTTGCCAACCTTCAGTACTATTTCGTCGCCGGCATTTAGGCTTAGTTCCATGTGCACATCTTGAACTTTATTGCCGTCTAAGCTAACGCCGCCTTGTTTAATCAAACGGCGAGTTTCCCCGTTGCTCGGCGAGAATTTCAACTCAGAAATGATGTCCATGATTTTCGTAGGTTCACCGTTTGTGATCTCAAATTCAGGAGCATCATCAGGTACTTGTTTGTTGATCACCGTTTGCTCAAAATGCGTGCGAGCTTCTTTTGCGGCTTCATCTCCATGATATAATGCCGTGATCGCGAAGGCCAAATCGTGCTTAGCGTTTCTAGGATCTTTTTCTGCTTTTTCTTTGACAGCCGGTAGATCCGCAACCGGTACATCAGTCACCAACTCGAAATAGGTGTAGATCAAATCATCTGGAATTGAGAGCGACTTACCGTACATATCGTTTGGATTTTCATCAATACCGATGTAGTTATCGTACGATTTCGACATCTTCGCCGAGCCATCCGTACCTACCAACAAAGGCATCATTAAGCAAACTTGTGGCTCTTGATCCATATCTTTTTGAAGCTGACGACCAACCAATAAGTTGAACTTCTGATCGGTTCCACCTAACTCCACATCCGATTCCAAGTGCACAGAATCCTGTCCTTGAGCTAGCGGGTATAAAAATTCATGCAGTGAAATGGGTTCATTGTTGCCAAATCGTTTCGAAAAATCGTCCCGCTCAATCATTCGCGCAACCGTCATTTTAGATGTGAGTCGAATCACATCCATAAAATCCATCCCGCCTAACCAATCGTTATTGTTAACAAGTTTTAGTTTTTCGGAATCCAGAATTTTTGCAGCCTGCTCGATATACGTTTTAGCGTTTTCTTGAACTTCCTCGATTGTAAGAGGTGGGCGAGTAGTATTTTGCCCCGTAGGATCACCAATCATGGCTGTAAAACCACCAATAATCAGAATCGCTTCGTGCCCTAAATCCTGAAATTGGCGGAGTTTTCTAAGAATTACCGAGTGCCCGAGGTGTAAATCAGGCCGGGTTGGATCAACGCCCAGCTTTATTTTAAGCGGCTTATTTTCTTTGTGTGATTTTTTGAGCTTCTCAACGAGTTCGTTTTCAGGAACAATCTCAACCGTTCCTCTTTTGATGATCTCCAGTTGTTGTTCTACTGGTAGAAATGACATGTGCGTTCTTAGTTATCGTTTAAGATTGGTAGGTTTTCTATCGGATTGTATTTACTCAGATTCTCTTGAATCGTGTCGGTGTAATTTTCGGCGCCGGGATAAATAAATGCAACGGCATCGTAGGCCCAAGGTCCCATATAAATTATGTACGGATAGAGCGCAGATTCATTGCGAGTTTCTTCATTCGGGATGTTGAACCCTGCTGCCAATAGCAAAATGGTACTCACCACTAACCCGCTTTTAATTAACCCAAAAATAGCGCCTAATACTCGGTTTACTGTGCTTAACTTCACTGCTTTGAGCAGTTCTTTGGTGAGATAACCAATAATGGCAACAATAATTAAGGTGCCCAAAAAGATTAGCGCCGCAGATATAAATGGGATATAGGTTGATGCGGACTCCTCAAAAAACGGGGTGATAATCACCGCCAAGGCGTCCATGTATTTGAAGGTGAGAAAGATGGCTAACGTGATCCCAACGATGTTCAATATCTCTTTCACGATCCCGTTTACAGCTCCTTTATAAATAAAGTACAGCAAAGGTATCGCAATAATGAGATCGAGAATGTGCATATCAGCCGTTTAACTCCTCTTTCACCAATTGGCTTACAAGAGATCCATCTGCTTTGCCGCGTAATTGCCCCATAAGCGGGCCCATCACTTTGCCCATGTCTTGTGGACCTGTAGCACCAACGGCAGCAATGCGTTGCTTTACAATATCACGAACTTCATCTTCACTCATCATCTCGGGTAGATAAGCTTCAATTATTTCCAGTTCTACTTTTTCGTTAGCAGCCAGGTCTTCACGGCCACCATTTTCAAACTGTTCAATCGACTCCTTACGTTGCTTTGCAGCTTTTGTTAGCACTTGGATAGCCTTCTCGTCAGATAAGCTGGCATCGCCTCCTTTGCGCTCTGCAATTTCTGCTTCCATCATCTTAGCCTTTATAGAACGCAGCACTCTTAGCTTGTCTGCATCTTTGGCTTTCATTGCATCTTTTAGGTCCGAGAAAATTTGATCTTTAACCGACATAGTAGTGTGATTTGAAAGTGGAAAATAAGCAAAAAAAAAGGTTACACAATCTGCTTGTGTAACCTTAAAATCTTCAGGAAGTTACTTAGGCTTTATTCTTTTCAATAAAGTCTTTTACGTTGTCCTGATCAACCATTGATTCCTGGTAAGAGAACTTACCATTCGCATTTTTTGTGGAGATCACTACTTTCGCCATTCGTCGTGCTGATGCTTTGGCTTGTAATGCCTCTGAACCGAATACTTGTTTCTTAGCCATATCTCAGTTACTTAATTTCTTTGTGAGTGGTATGCTTGCGAAGTACAGGATTGTACTTTTTCAGTTGCATACGTTCTGTTTGTGTACGGCGATTTTTCGTAGTCACATATCGAGAAGAACCCGGTTTTTCTGTGCACTCAAGAATCACTTGTACTCTGTTGCCTTTTGCCATGGATTATACTTGTTTTAAAAGGGTTCCTTTCTTACGCGCATCCTTCAACACTTCGGTAATTCCCTTTTTGTTGATGGTCTTCAACGTTTTAGCAGATACTTTTAACGTAATCCACTTGTCTTCTTCGGGAACGTAGAAGCGGCGCTTTTGTAAATTTAAATGGAAACGGTGTTTCGTCTTATTGTTGGCTTTGGATGAACGATATCCGTTCATCGCTTTTCTGCCAGTAATATCGTCTCTTCGCGACATTGGTTTTCACTTTTCGTTTTGCAGATAGACTCCAAAGATAAGGGAATTTTACCTTAATTCAATCCTTTGTAGTACGAAAAGTTCTAAAATTTTGAGTTTTCCACCAAAAACCGAAATTATCCACATTAAAATTGAACTTGATTTTTTTCAAATTTCGCCTGTGGCTTTCAATCTTTTCTTTTTTCGATAACAAGGTCGTCTATTTTTGATTTTGCGCGTAATAGCCCTATTTTCTGGCGTTAAAATACTCATCTAACAAAGCTATCACCCTTCTTATATGGCAGAGAATAAAAAAACCGACTACAAGGCGTCCAATATACAGGTATTAGAGGGTCTTGAGGCGGTAAGAAAACGCCCGGCAATGTACATCGGAGATACCGGGCAACGCGGGCTCCATCACTTAATCAACGAAGTTGTAGATAATAGTATCGATGAAGCGCTCGCTGGGCACTGCGATCAGATTATTGTGCAGATTAATAAAGACGGCTCAATGACCATCGAGGATAATGGTCGAGGAATACCGGTCGACATGCATCCAAAGTTGGGTATCCCAGCGGTTGAGGTTGTGCTTACCAAGCTTCATGCCGGCGGTAAATTTGATAAAGACACTTATAAAGTATCCGGTGGTTTGCACGGGGTAGGTGTTAGCTGTGTGAATGCACTAGCTACTGTTTTCGAGGCTGAGATTCATCGTGATGGAAAAATTCACGTAATGACCTTCGAAAAAGGGATTACCAAAAAACCACTTGAAGTAATTGGAGATACCGACAAACGGGGTACGATTATTCGTTTTACGCCTGATGCAAGTATTTTTACGCAAACCGTTGAGTTTAAATTTAACATCATCGCTGAGCGTATGCGCGAGTTGGCATTCCTGAATCCGGAAGTGACCATCGAACTTATTGACGAGCGCGAGGAAGACGAAGCGTTAGGCAAAGAAACCTATCACTACGAAGGTGGGCTCCGCGATTTTGTAAGCTACTTGGATGAAGCTCGCGAAACAACCATGCCGACGCCTATATATATAGAAGGCGAAATCGAAGGTGTGCCGGTTGCATTGGCCATGCAGTACAACAACTCGTACTCAGAAAATGTGCACTCGTATGTGAACAATATCAACACTCGTGAAGGTGGAACGCACGTTTCCGGTTTCCGTCGTGCACTTACCAGATCGCTAAAGAGCTATGCCGATAAAAACAACATCATCAAATCGAACAGTAAAGTTTCGATTTCGGGTGAGGATTTCCGTGAGGGCTTAACAGCTGTACTTTCTGTAAAAGTAGCCGAGCCTCAATTCGAAGGCCAGACCAAAACGAAATTGGGTAACTCCGAAGTTCAGAGCGCTGTTGAAGTAACGGTGTATGATCAACTGAATGAGTACCTGGAACAGAATCCGAAAATCGCCAAAAAGGTTATCGAAAAAGTGGTGCTTGCTGCCGAAGCACGTGAAGCTGCACGAAAAGCTCGACAGTTGGTGCAACGTAAGAGTGTAATGAGCGGCGGTGGACTTCCCGGTAAATTGGCCGATTGTTCCATCAAAGATCCTGAGCATTGCGAAATTTACCTGGTGGAGGGTGACTCTGCGGGTGGATCTGCTAAAATGGGTCGTAACCGTTCGTTCCAAGCTATTCTACCGCTTCGTGGTAAAATTCTGAATGTGGAAAAAGCCAAGATCAACAAGATCCTCGAAAACAAAGAGATTCAGGCCATGATCACCGCTTTTGGTTCAGGGATTGGACATAGTGAAGAGGAATTTGAACTTGAAAAACTTCGCTATCACAAAATCATCATTATGACGGATGCGGACGTGGATGGCTCGCACATTCGTACGTTGCTGCTTACTTTTTTCTATCGTTATATGCGCCCATTAGTGGAAGCCGGGTATGTGTACGTGGCAACTCCGCCATTGTATAGAATTACTGCAGGAAAGAAAATTGACTATGCTTGGGACGACGATACGCGCGATAAACTTATCATGGAATTGAGAAAAGGTCGTCGAAAATTTGACGTTTCCAGATATAAAGGTTTGGGTGAGATGAACCCGGATCAGCTTTGGGAAACCACCATGGATCCCGAAACGCGTACGCTTCAGCAGATAACTATCGAAAGTGCTGCGGGCGCAGATAAAATGTTCTCTACCCTTATGGGAGGCGATGTGGAACCTCGTCGCGAGTTCATTGAGCGTAATTCGAAATACGCAAAACTAGATATCTAACAATTTTAATAAGAGTACGGTGGGTGAGCTTGCCGAACCCCCGAATCATTCTACATATTTACTAAACGAGTTTTATGGCTAGAGAAAAAATAATTCCAATAACCATTGAAGATGAAATGCAGTCATCCTACATCGATTATTCGATGTCGGTTATTGTTTCACGTGCGCTGCCGGATGTTCGCGACGGACTAAAACCGGTTCACCGCCGTGCTTTATATGGGATGAGTGAACTGGGAATGTTGCACAACCGCGGGTACAAAAAAAGTGCTCGTATTGTTGGTGAGGTTCTGGGTAAGTATCACCCACATGGTGACACTGCCGTGTATGACACCATCGTTCGTATGGTGCAGGATTTCTCCCTCCGATATCCATTAGTGGATGGACAGGGTAACTTTGGTTCGGTGGATGGTGACTCTGCTGCAGCTATGCGTTACACGGAAGTGCGCATGGATCGAATTGCGGAAGAGTTGTTGACCGACATCAACAAAGAAACCGTTGATTACCAGCCAAACTTTGATGACACCTTGCAAGAGCCGGTGGTTCTTCCGGGCGCGCTACCAAACCTTTTGGTGAATGGAGCTTCCGGTATTGCCGTAGGTATGGCCACCAACATGGCGCCGCACAACCTTACCGAAGTGGTGAATGGTATTGTTGCGTATGTGAATGATCCAGAGATCGAAACGAAAGCATTGATGGAGCACATTACCGCTCCGGATTTCCCAACGGGTGGAATTATTTACGGCTATGAAGGCGTAAAAGAAGCCTACGAAACCGGCCGCGGTAAAGTAACGTTGAGAGCACGAGCCAATACCGAAGAATTACGTGGTGGCCGCGAGCAGATTGTTGTTACTGAAATTCCTTATCAGGTGAACAAATCTACCTTGGTGCAGAAAATTGCAGAGCTTGTTCGTGATGAAAAGATCACTGAGATCTCTGAAGTTCGTGATGAATCGGATCGTGAAGGTATGCGCCTCGTGATTATCCTAAAGCGTTCTGCCAATGCCGGCGTAGTGCTAAATCAGCTATACAAGTACACGCAGATGCAAACCACTTTCGGTATCATCAATTTGGCTCTGGTTCAAGGCCGACCAAAAGTGATGCAACTGAAAGAGTTGATCCACCATTATGTGGAGCATCGCATCGAGATTATTATTCGTCGTACCATTTACGACTTAGAAGCGGCTGAATCTCGCGCACACATCTTAGAGGGATTAAAAATTGCCCTCGACAATCTGGACGAAGTGATTAAAACTATCCGTGCGGCTAAAAACCCACAGATTGCTAATGTGGAGCTTCGTAAGAAATTCGCATTAACCGACATTCAGGCCAAAGCGATTCTGGAGATGCGTCTTCAAAAACTTACTGGACTTGAGCGGGATAAAATCGACACCGAGTACCGCGAAATCGTGGATAAAATTGAAGAATTCCGTGTGATTCTCTCTGATCGAGCACGCCAAACTGTGATTGTGATTGAAGAGCTTGAAGACTTGAAAGCACGTTATGGTGATGAGCGCCGTACGCAAATCGTGTATTCTGCCGAAGACTTCAACGTAGAAGACATGATTGCCGATGAAGATGTGGTGGTTACCATTTCGAACAAAGGCTTCATCAAACGAATGCCTGTGAGTGGTTATCGCCGACAACGCCGTGGCGGAAAAGGAATGAAAGGCACCACAACGCGTGATGAGGAATATGTAGAACATTTATTTGTGGCCACCAACCACAACTACATCCTGTTCTTTACCGAGAAAGGAAAGTGCTATTGGTTGAAAGTGTATGAAATTCCGGAAGGTGGACGATTAGCGCGTGGACGTGCAATTGTGAACCTGATCGAAATCGACAAAGAGGATACGATTAAAGCTTTCGTTCCGGTTAAAACACTCGACGACGAAGAGTACGTTAAAGGTCACTCTATTGTGATGAGCACAAAAGAAGGGCAAATCAAAAAGACTTCTTTGGAAGCTTACAGCCGACCTCGTCGTGACGGTATTATTGCCATCAATATTAAAGATGATGATAGTTTGCTTGGTGCGGCGCTTACCGATGGTGATTCAAACATCATTCTTGCCAACCGAAACGGACGTGCCATTCGATTCCATGAAAGCGATGTTCGCGAAATGGGGCGTAACACTTCGGGTGTGCGTGGCATGAACCTGGATAAAGGCGATGAAATCGTTGATATGGTGGTGATTAAGAATTCACACGAAGCAACGGTGCTAGCCATCTCAGAAAACGGCTACGGAAAACGTTCGTTGGTGGATGATTACCGTGAGCAAAGCCGGGGTGGTAAAGGGGTAATCACACTAAAAGTAACCCCAAAAACCGGCGACTTAATTGCCTTGAAGGAAGTAACCGATCAAGATGATTTGATGATTATTACCGAACGCGGTAAAGTGATTAGAATGAGCTGCTCGGGCATTCGTACTATGGGCCGAAATACGCAAGGTGTTCGCATTATGCGTCTGGATAGCGACGGTGCTATTGCCGCGGTAACCCGTGTAGTTAATGAAGACGAAGATGAGGCAGAGGAAGTCTAACACCTGATTCTTTCTAAACGGAAATTAAACCCCGGTCATTAAGTTGGTCGGGGTTTCTTTGTTGAACTATTGGCTCATTCTATTAAAAGTGCCCCTGAAGTAGACAGTAGATAACTTTGATAATTTTAACGTCTTCCTGAGCTTTTAAGCAATGGGTCATCGAAATATCATTTACAATATCTATTCTACATAATGCTGATTCTTCAGCAGTAGCTTCAGAATGACTTTTTAAATCACAGCAACCCAAATAAGTAAATCGTTAGCATTCCCCAGCTGGTTCCGGTTACCATACTCAAGATGGCCAACACGATGGCGTGTGGCATTAGTTCTTTTTTATAGGCAGAGGTAACTGCCGGCGCTGTGGAAATCCCGCCTAAATTTGCCATACTACCAATGGCCACCCACGCAATGTTTGTTTTTAAAAGTCGAGCAGTTGCAAGCATCGTTACAAAATGTAGAATCAACCAGATGAGCACCAGAATTATCAGATTAAACGGCAAACTTAGGTTGCTGAAATTCAACTTTAAACCCAATATGGCCATGATCAAAACGATGCTAATTCCGGCTACTTTAAGAACTAGTGCATGATTCCAGATTGGAATAATATTTCCCAAAAGTAATCCTACGATCGAAAGCACCACAATACTCATAAGAAAACTCATCGGGATAAAGTAGGTCCCGATCATTATTGCCAGAATTACACCAAGTGTTATGGCGTTTATCTTCCATAAAGAGATTTCTTTGTTAGCTGTTGGTGGTTCAACTATCGGGAATTCCGGGTCGATACCCCAACGTTCATTCAAGCGATTACTTTGCTTGATAAACTGGAACATTAAGATCGTCCAGATATTCACCAATATATTATCCAACACCAAAATGGAAAGGAATAAAGCCTCGGGTGTTTCGGCAAGCTCTTTAAGAATGAGCTGACTGGTACTCCCTCCAATCCATCCACCAACAATCGGAGCGAGTCCCTTCCAGTATTCCTGACCTATAAAAAGCTCGGTGTTTTCGGGATTAAGCCACCCGAAAATGATTACTAATAAAACAGGAAGCGTAGCAATTACCAACGAACCGGACACAAATACGATAATTGGTTTTACGCCAACAATCTTCAGCTGTTTAAATGAAAGGGCGCTCATTACCGTTAAAATGGTAAAAGGGATAATCCATGACCGACTTAAATCGTGTAAATACACGGTGGATAAATCGTAATTAAACAAGTGGGTAAAGCCTGCCGGAATTACATATGCAAATAATATGGCCGGGAACCAATCCAGAATAATTTTTACCGCTTTATGTTCCACTTTGTTGATAGATTGAACAAAGCCAACAGTTAAAATCACAACAACAAAACCTATTAATTCTGTTGATAAGCTATTCATACGCGGTAGTTAGAATGCCTAAACACATCATCAATCCTTCTTTGAAATTTCCTAGTCGGAGGTTCTCGTTCGGTGCATGAATGCTATTATCGGGATTGGGAATTCTAACGGATATAGCCGGAATGCCCAGTGTTGAAATAAATGGAGCAATGGGTTGTGAGCCACCGGTATTTTGCATCCGATAGTAGTTTCCTTCACCAAATACATGCTTCATAGAATTACCAAGCCAATCCCCCAGTGGTGAATCTAAGGGCGTTTTAAAGGGTAACGAACCGATCCTATATTCCACCTTGATAATCTTATCGTGGGTTCGTCTTTCATGGTCTGTCGGTTCTCGATCGAGCACCTTATATCCTAAACTCTCGATATGCCCTATCACCTTTTGAACTTGTTGTTCTCCCGGAGTTTCCGGAACCAATCTCATATCAATTTCTGCAATCGCTTCGGCAGGGATTATGGTTCGAACCTCTTCGCCCGTCCATGCAGCGCGCAGTCCTCGAACATTTAAAGAGGGATATTGTAATGCTTCCTGATAAGTGTCTCCTACCTGTTCTGCCTTTGATATTCCCAAAGTTGAAAGTAATTCATCTCGATCTTCCGGAACTCTATTTATCAGATCTTTATAGGCATCGCTTAGCTCAATGCTGTCGTAAAACCCGGGAATAAGCACTTTCCCATTCTCGTCTTTCATTGATGCCAATATCCTTGATAAACCAAAAACAGGATTAGGTGCAAAATTCCCATACTGACCGGAGTGCAGATTGTTTTTCGGCCCGAACACAGTCAACTTCATCGTAGCAATTCCCCTTGCACCAAAAGTTAAGGTTGGGAGATTTCCCGGGGGTCTGGTGCCATCCATAATGAGTAATGCATCTGCATCAAATATTTGCGGATTCCTTTCAACTAATTCTGGTAGCGTGGGTGAGCCTAATTCCTCCTGAAAGTCCATTATTACTTTGATGTTGAACGCCGGCTCTAAACCTTGTTCTTGTAATATTTGTAGTGATTGAATGAATGCAATTGCCGGTCCTTTAGAATCTGATGCTGACCTGGCGAATATTTTCCAATCAGGGTTGTACCCGTTGTTTAAACTTTCCCAATCAATTTCAGTGCACTCATCAATAATGCATTCTTTCAAAACGGGAATAAACGGACTTTCCTGAATCCATTGAGTTGAGTCTACGGGCTGTCCATCAATTTGTAAATAGAATAGAATGGTCGGCTTATCGGGATTGATAATTTTTTCTGCAAATAGGTGATCCACACCGAAAGAATTCATTGTGTTTAGTTCATACTCCAATTCTTTAAACACACTATGTAACCATTTAAGGTTATTCTCAATATCAGCCGGATTCCCACCATAATTTGGAATATGCAGGAATTCGATTAACTGATTCATGCCCTCCAGAAAGTATTGATTCGATAACTCTTCAATGGAGTTGGCGGTAAGAGATTGACCGCGCACCATCGTAAATGGTAACAAGAAAAAAGCGATCAGTAGAAATCGCATACTAGTATTTGTTTATTTGAACCGAGAACGTACTTATAAAAAATCAGAAGCGATATAGTTTCTATACTGGATCACAAAAAAAATTATCTGCATGATACTTCCTCATTTGATGATTTCTTATAGTTCCCTTAAAAAAAATGCTATGTGCGTTATAATGTAACCTCTCATAATCTTTTGTATTTCATTCCGGTATTTATTTTAATTCGGAATCATTAATCCCATTCCACATGCCAACTACTACTCCTGAACATGATGCCCGAATTGCCGCTTTAACTTTTGCCGGGGTGTATCCGCATTATGTTACCAAAATTGAAAGTAAAGGCCGAACCAAGGCAGAATTACATCAAGTTATCGAATGGCTAACCGGTTTTGATGAAACCAAATTACAGGAGCTCATCGAGCAAAAAGCGACCTTTGAAGAATTCTTCGATCAAGCAAAACTGAACCCGAATGCTGATCAGATTAAAGGCGTGATTTGTGGGTATAGAATCGAAGACATCGAGACGCCACTAACACGACAAGCCCGCTATTTGGATAAAGTGGTTGATGAACTTGCCAAGGGGAAAAAGATCGAGAAGATTATGCGAGAATCTTGAGTTACGGGTTTTGATTTTAGTTATTCAAAATTCACTCTATTTTATATTTTATCGATAACCCTATCTGGATTGAAGTTTCTCTAAATGAGTAATAAAAGCATGTTTCATCTCACTATCGTAATGTTGATCGGCACCTTAAGCTGTGCTGAGGACCAAAGTCCTGTAACCACCGACATTTCGGTAAACGCTACTCAGGATTTAATTACATGGTCGGATACTGATGATTTAAATCAAAAAATTGAAGGGGCTTTATTTTTTGATTACGGTCAGGCCTTGGAAAGTGAGGTTAATAAAACCATAGGATTTAATACTGATACAACACTTTTAATTGCACGAATTTTTGTTAAATCAGAATACGATGAAAACTATTTCGATCCGAATATTTCTAACAATACCCTAACTGTTCCACTCCGAAAAATTACTTCCACCGGTGCAGTAGTTCTTAGTGCTGGTGGACCCGGAGATACGTATGAATTAATCACCTCCATTTTAGCACCTGGTGCAAACCCGGTTGAAGCACCTGATTGTAACCATGCTGAATTTGGCCGACATATTGATGAAGTATTTGATAACGAATTGGGAGCCAATGTATTTCGATTTCACATCCACGTAGAGCCGGATAATGATAGGTGCATTAACTTTGATCGTCAGCGAAATGAAATAAAATCCTACAATCAATCTCCGAATAACTTACTGGGTGTTGAGGGCGAAACGGTTATTTATTCATGGAAATTTAAACTGCCTGTTGGCTTTCAATCGTCACCAAATTTCACACATATTCATCAGCTAAAATCAGTGGGTGGCGAATTCGACAGCATGCCCATGTACACACTTACAACCCGTAAATCTAATCCTGATATTCTCCAGTTGCGCTACGCAGAAGTGGATAAGCAAATCACCTTGGCAGAAGTAAGCTTGGAGCCGTTTCTAGGAATTTGGGTTGAGGTAACTGAGAAGATCACCTATGGATATTCCGGAAGCTATGAGTTGGATATCAAGACAATCAGTGATGATTTGCTTTTGTTTGAGTACTCCAACGAAAACATCATCAACTGGAGAGAAAACGGGGAGTTTGTGCGTCCGAAATGGGGTATTTATCGAAGTTTAATTAATGCTCAGGATCTACGCGATGAGACCATGCTCTTTGCCGATTTTTCTATTGAAGAGATTCTTGAAGGCTAAGTTGATCTGACATTTCAATTACAAATTGAACCACTCTTAATCGTTTTTCTGCATTATCTTAGCCAAAATTACCTAACCATTTTCAACCGTGATGTTCCAATATCGAGTAATCCATCGCTTCTGTTTATTTTTAAGTGTAGTTCTAATCAATTCGTGTTCGTCGAGTAATGTTACTTCTGTTAAGAATATCGATTTAAACTCGTCGCCTCTTATCCCGAAGCCATTACAAGTAACATCAGCTTCCGGTGAATTTGAGCTGAACAAAAACCTGGTTATTCAATTGGATGATTCTCAATCAGAATTGCGTTCGATCGGCGAATATTTGGTAAACAAAATTAATGAAAGAACCGGCTTAGATCCTTCAATAAAAACGAATGAAATTGGTCCATCATCTATTTATTTCATCTTAAAAATCCTCGACTCAGATAACCCCGAAGCCTACGAATTAGACATCACACAAAACGCGGTTTATTTATCGGCCAACACGGTTGAAGGCGCATTTCGCGGAGCACAAACTATTCTTCAGCTAATTGATAATAATGAGGATGACCAATGGGTTATTCCCGCTGGACAGATAATTGATGAGCCACAATTTTCATATCGAGGCACCATGTTAGACGTTTCACGGCATTTCTTTGGTGTAGACTATTTGAAGAATTACATCGACATCTTGGCTTATTATAAAATTAATCACCTTCATCTGCATTTGTCGGATGATCAGGGCTGGAGAATCGAAATTAAATCGTGGCCTTTACTAACCGAAATTGGTGGTAGTACTGAAGTTGGTGGAGGTCCGGGTGGGTTTTATACCCAAGAGGAATTCAAAGAAATTGTCAATTACGCGGCTGATCGATATATAACAATCGTCCCTGAAATTGACATGCCGGGGCATTCAAATGCCGCAACTGCTTCCTATCCCATTTTAAACGGAAATGGAATTACACCAGAGCTTTATACCGGTAAAAAAGTTGGTTTTTCAACCTTCAATACTCGTAGCGATACCGTTTATCAATTTGTGGATGATGTGATTCGTGAAATATCAGCGATTTCGCCGGGTCCGTATTTTCATATTGGTGGGGATGAAAGTCATGTTACCGAAGACGAGGATTATGTGTATTTCATTAATCGCGTTGAGAAAATTGTTCAGAAATACGGTAAACAAATGATTGGCTGGACAGAAGTTGCTCAGGCTGAGTTAGATTCTACATCCATCGCTCAGTATTGGGTTCATCCCGCAAAAGCCGAAATGGCGATGAACAAAAATATGAAGCTAATTCTTTCTCCTGCTGAGAAAACTTATCTCGACATGAAGTACGATACGCTTTCTCCTTTTGGCTATAACTGGATCGGTTATATTTCGGTTAAGGATGCGTACACTTGGAATCCCGAAGATTATTTCCCAAGTGAATTTGTGATCGGAGTTGAGGCGCCATTGTGGTCTGAGAATTTTGGAACTGCAGATTCACTGGAATTCTTGGCTTTCCCAAGATTAATAGGTATTTCTGAATTAGGCTGGACAGAAAAGTCTCTACGCGAATGGGAAGAGTATCGGCGACGATTAGCACACCAGGCTTTTTATCTACGTAGAAACAACATCAATTTCTTTGCTTCACCTGATATTGATTGGCCGGAATATACCCATGGATCTACACTTAATCCAAATTAAAACAACGTGATGGATTACCTATCAATCATAGAGAAATCGTATCGATATACCGATAACCTTAAGGATCGTGGGCAGCTGGCAACTTATATACCTGAGCTGGCTAATGTAGATCCAACTAAGTTTGGGGTACATTTGATTACGGTTGATGGTGATAAATATGGCTTAGGCGATCATCAAGTTAAGTTCTCGATTCAGAGTATTTCTAAAGTGCTATCACTTACGTTGGCCTATCGAATACTTGGGGAGAAAATCTGGAAACGCCTCGATGTTGAGCCTTCCGGCACCAAGTTCGATTCACTTATTCTTCTCGAGACTTTTCAGGGGATTCCACGTAATCCTTTTGTGAATTCTGGAGCGCTCGTAATTTGCGATATTCTTATTTCTCACTTAGATAATGCACACGATGAGTTTTTGGATTTCGTTCGTGATATCAGTGATATACCCGATTTAATTTATTCCGATCACATTGCTGATTCTGAAAAATCGATGGGCTATAGAAACGTAGCAATGTGTAATTTTATCAAATCGTTTGGGAATATTGAAAACGAGCCGGAAGACGTGTTGGATTTCTATTTTGATGTGTGTTCACTTGAGATCAGTTGCGAGCAACTTGCTCGAGCATTCGGATTCTTCGCAAATGGTGGTTGTAAAATATCCGATGGAAAACGTGTGATTCCCAAAAGCCAGACGAAGCGTATCAATGCGTTAATGCTTACCTGTGGATTCTATGATGAATCGGGCGAGTTCGCTTTTAAAGTGGGCTTACCGGGAAAGAGTGGTGTTGGCGGTGGGATCGTAGCAGTTTACCCAAATAATTATTCGGTGGCAGTATGGAGTCCGGGCCTGAACCCAAAAGGTAACTCGTATATGGGGATGAAATTTCTAGAAGAACTTACGACTCACTCAGAGCTTTCGATTTTTTGAAATTGAAGTGTGCTAGCTCTCTAACATCTTCTTCAATAGCGCGGCTCTTTTTTCTTTCAATTCTAATGGTCCTTCAATTTTTAGGTCAGCACCAAATTGAAGAAGCCATTGGTTGATGAAGTCCAAATTATCAAAGAAAAATTCGATCTTAATTTTTTTAGTATTTTCTTGCGATTCCTTAAATATTTTAGCCGGCAGATTTGCTTTAAATCGATTGACGGCGGCATCATCGAGTATTAGTATTATTTTTTGCTCAAACTCGTTAGATCGAAAAATTAAGCCCTCTATGTCGATTTTTGATTTTAGCTCATATTTCTCGTTCACTATTTTTACTTCCGACATTCTATCAAGGCGAAAATTACGCGCATCCCCTCTAAGATGCGATCGTCCGATCATATTCCAATGATCCTCGAAATAGACTAAAATGTATGGATCTACTTTTCGTGTCTTTTTTTCACCCTTACTCGATTCGTAAGTAAACTCAACACGCAACTCTTGCGAGATCGCACTACTAAGCGTGTACCAATCTCCCCCATCTCTTTTTATACCGCCATATTTTTGAAATGGATCAACAATTGTTTTGCTACTAAGAGAATTCATAAAGTCTTTTAGCTCAACGGGTAGAACATTTTTAATTTTCAATTCTACACCTTCGGCATCTTCACTTAGCCCACTATCAATTTGGGTTTTAACGAAGTTAAGTCCAACAATAATAGTGGCTAATTCTTTTTCAGAGAACATTAAAGGCGGGATCTTGTAGCCTTTCATCATTCCATAGCCGGCATATTTATCCCAGGTAACCGGCACATTTATTTCTTGTAACGCATTGAAATCCCTAAATATAGTACGCCTACTAACCCCAAATTTTTTTGCTATTTCTTCAACGGTAAGTTTCTCTCCCGGTTTTTGGAGAAGCAGCATTAGCTTTAATCTTCGCTCAGAGCTCTTCATCTATTTTCTTCACTTTTACGATTGCCTTTCCTTTATAAAACGGATCATCAATTGTTTTATCTAGTTGAATGATTTCACAATTCAAGCCAAACTCTACGCCCTCAATCTCATCGTGCGCCTCTTTTTCTCCTTTTAAGAATATTATTTGAGACCAATTTTTACCCTCTAGGTAACCCAATAATTCATCTACTTTGAATGCATGCTTGCTTACAATTAATTCACCCGGCTCAATTTGCTGATGCGCAATAGATCCAATTATCGTGTCAAAATTGGCACACCCCATCTTTCGAGCGATTTGCTTCACTGCCATCATCTTTTTAGAAACAATATCATTCACTCTAATTTTTTTATCCGGATAACGCATGCTTAATGGGATACCCGGCAATCCCCCACCGGATCCGGTATCGAGAATGCTTTCTGCAATTTTAACCTCATCGGTGATTGCTAGCAGCAATGAATGTTGTACATGTTTCACCATGGTTTCATGTGAAACATCTCGGCTGATAAGGTTTACTCTTTTATTCCACCAGAATACTTGACTTATATACTCTAAGTATTTGCCACGTTTTTTCTGAAATAACTCCCTCGCCTCTTCATGAGCTTCTTTCGTAAGGCTTTTACTAATTATAGTGTGTTTCACGTGAAACCTAATTCTTTAAATAAACCATAAGTACAGCCACATCACTTGCGGACACTCCGCTAATTCTCGAGGCTTGACCGATGGTTTCGGGTCGTATTTTCGATAGTTTCTGCATTCCTTCAGTAGACAAGCTCTTTAATTTGGTGTAGTCTATTTTATCTGGAATAGGCGAGGTTTCTTTTTTACTCAGCTCATCTACCATTTCATATTCTTTCTGGATGTAACCGGAATACTTGACCTGAATTTCTACCTGTTCAATAACATATTTATTATCCGTTATGCTTTCTATCTGCGACTTTAATTCCTCGTCCGCTTCAATCATAGCGTATAAATCAACTTGAGGCCTCATTAATACCGTATGAGCTTTAACCGGCTGGGAAAGTTTTGAAGTACCTAGCCGCTCTAACATTGGGTCCATTTTTTCCGGACGCACCGTGTATTTTGAAACAAGAGTATGTAACCGGTCTATCTCTTCCGCCTTTTTTAAATATCTATCATAGCGTTCCTGAGAAGCTAGGCCTATTTTATAACCAAGCTCTGTAAGTCGTAAATCTGCGTTATCTTGGCGCAAAAGAATTCGATGTTCTGCTCGAGAAGTAAACATTCTATATGGCTCTTCCGTGCCTTTATTGATTAGGTCATCAATTAATACTCCGATGTATCCCTCTGACCTTTTAATAACGAAAGGTTCTTTTTCTTGAATTTTTAGTGCCGCATTAATTCCTGCCATCAATCCTTGGCATGCTGCCTCTTCATACCCTGTAGTACCATTTATTTGTCCAGCAAAAAACAACCCGTCTACAATCTTTGTTTCTAAGCTTCTTTTAACCTGATGCGGAGGAAAGTAATCGTACTCAATGGCGTAACCGGGTCTAATCATAACCACTTCTTCAAACCCTGGAATTGTGCGAAGAGCTTCTATCTGAGTTTCTTCAGGCAACGAGGTTGAGAATCCATTTAAATACATTTCGTAAGTGTTCCAGCCTTCGGGCTCAAGAAACAATTGGTGACGATCTTTATCCGCAAACCGATTAATTTTATCCTCAATGCTTGGGCAATAACGTGGGCCAATAGATTTGATCCGCCCATTAAACATTGGGCTGCGATCGAAACCGGTTCTCAAAACATCGTGTACAGCCTCGTTGGTATAACCAATCCAACATGTTAATTGATCGCTGGCTTTTGGCAGTTCGCCATCCGTCATAAAAGAAAACGGAGAAGCATCATCATCGCCATATTGAATTTCGAGTTTTGAGTAATCCACTGAACGACCATCTACTCTAGGAGGGGTTCCGGTTTTCAATCTTCCAATTTCAAACCCCAATTTCTCCAAGGCAGCAGAAATTCCTACTGACGCTCTCTCCCCCGATCTTCCACCGCCATAGTTACTTTCCCCAATATGAATCAAGCCATTTAAGAAAGTCCCACTTGTTAGCACAACCGAATTCGCTCTAAATTCCTGTCCTGTTTGCGTGATGATCCCTTTTACCTGTCCGCCTTCGGTGATCAAATCAACTACATTATCCTGACGGAATGTTAAACTAGGAATGCTTTCAAGCTTTTCCCGCATCTTTTGGGCATATAGCATCCGATCACTCTGGCAGCGAGGGCTCCACATCGCCGGGCCTTTGCTTCGGTTCAACATTCGAAATTGTACGGAAGATTCATCGCTTATAATACCGCTTAATCCACCTAAGGCATCAATCTCTCTTACTAATTGTCCTTTTGCCACACCGCCCATTGCCGGGTTGCAGGACATTTTTGCAATTGCTTCTAAGTTCATTGTTATCAATAGTGTTTTAGCTCCTAAACGAGCTGCAGCTCCTGCTGCTTCGCTACCTGCGTGCCCAGCACCAACTACAATAACATCATATGAAGAGTAATTACTCATCTATGTTTTTATTATTTTTTAATTTATGTGAATTATTTACCGATAAGATATGTTGTTAAAGATACGTAAATTTATAACGTATAATTTTTCAACAAAATCACACCAAGAGAAGAGATGAGAAAATCAACATTGACGGTAATTTTGATCCTTACCGTATTAACCAGTTGTTCATTTTTTGGCAACAGCGCCGATGATCAGCGCATAGTAGTTGTAAACGATGCAGAAGTATTGAGCCAACGCCAACAGATTAAAGAAGAAGTTATTCTGATAGATACAACTGTTACGAATGGATTCCGATCAAAAAAAGCTAAAAAAGTTACATTTGATTTAACATTAAAATCAGAATTAAGTTCACCTGAAGTCAATGGGAATGTTCTTCAAGCAACAATGGTGAGCAATGATAACTCTAAAGCAAAATGGCTGATCAGCTACAATCAAAAGGGAGATAATTATATTGGTAGCATCGACTTTGCCCAAGTTACCGGCAACGGGAAAAATATAGAAGTACGGTCTAATGTGAGTTTTACAGATAGCGATGTAAACGCTGTGGACTTGAGCAATAATATTCTCTATGCGGCAATAGCTACAGATAATTCATCAATTGTAAATGGAACCGATCGATCAGCTATACAGTCTCTCGGAATAAATGGATTTAACATCCAAGAGGATGAAAACACTGAGCGATCATTAAAGAGCTTTGCTGCCAATTCTATTCATATGGATGATGATCAAATTTATGTAACAAGCGGTAGCGATGGAGGCCTAACAGTTTTTGACGAAGACTTAAGCAATGAAATAGCCTTCGTAGAAATAGATGGCGCTAGATGGGTTGATATAACAGATGATTATTTAGTAGTGCTGGCAGGTGACACTAATAACGATGGCAATGGGATAATCTATCTCATAAATAAATTGAGTTATCAAATAATTGCAGAGTATCCTTTTGCCGGTGCAAGTAAACCGGAGGCTAAAAACACGCTAGAAATTGTGAACAACTATGCGTTTATCGCTGCAGGAGATGAAGGTGTACAGCTGATGGATTTGAGGACAGGAACTGTTACACACAATATTCCCCGGCCGGATGCATCTTCCATGGGATTATCTGAAGATGTTGTTACAACCAATGCCGTTACTGTGGATGACGACAAAATATTTATATCAAATGGTGAGGCAGGTGTTTATGTAGCTGAACTAAGTGAAGATGCAGACGACCTTGAAAATGATGACTTCGAAATAACTATGTTAGGTAAACTACAATTTGGGGATGTTGAATCAGTGAATCATGTAACCTACCGAAACAAACTACTAGTTGTTGCTGCTGGTCTTGGTGGGACGAAGGTGGTTTCACTAACCGATAAATAAAAAAAGCCACTAAAGTAAACTTTAGTGGCTTGCGATCCGGAAGGGACTCGAACCCTCGACCTCCTGCGTGACAGGCAGGCGTTCTAACCAACTGAACTACCGGACCATCTCTTTGAGAGCATCAAATATAAAGAGGTATTGAATGCATAGTCAACACCTCTTTCATTTTTTTTAAAGTAATTCTTTAATCGCTGAAACTAGTTCTTCACTTTCGGGCTTTGTCTTACTACGGAACCTTCGCTGTAGGTTTCCTTCTCTGTCGATTAAGAATTTCTCGAAATTCCACTTAATGTCACCTTCGAAATCTTTATTGGGAAGCGTAGTTAAGTAATCAAACAGGGGTGCTTTATCTTCACCTAAAACAGATACTTTTTCGGTCATAGGAAATGTTACACCATAATTGAGCGTACAAAACTGTTTGATGTCTTCTTCGGTACCGGGCTCCTGACCAGCAAAGTTATTGGCTGGAAAGCCTACAACTACAAGACCATCATCGTTGTACTCTTCGTAAATAGCTTGCAAGCCTTCGTATTGGGGAGTGTATCCACATTTTGAAGCAACGTTTACAATCAACAATACCTTACCTTTATATTGATCTAAATTCATTTCATTCCCATCAATATCTGAGAGTGAAAAGTCGTAAATAGAATTATTGAGGTTTGCCATACCAGAGAATAAAACTGTTAGCAGAATAGTTAGTATAATCTTCATCGCGTAAATTTTGAATGATTTGTTACCAATCAAAGTTAAACTGTTTTTTATTCATTCCCCATGCACTTAAAAATTATTACTCTTTTACTAATCGGAATTCTCTTTCATACAGAATTTGCACTAGCTCAAATGTTTTCCGTTTCCGATAAAAGAGAAACGATTACCCAACCAAAATCAATCTTACGAATTGGAACAAGTCTTACTAATTTCACTTATGTAGGCAATTCATCAGAAAGTGGACCGGAACAACTAAATGTGGAACAGCCTATTTTGGCCGTTGGATTTGAGTCGATGGGGCTTTCTGCTAATGTATTACTTGGTAATCGATTATCTGGTATTAAAGACGGCTCATTTTTTGATCTAAACATTAAATTCACAAATGGACTCGCGTTAGTTCGTAGACAAAAGCTTCAATTTGGCTTTCCTATTCAATTAAACACAGGCTTAACTACCTCTAACAACGATTTTTATGAAGACCGATTTAACCAATCTTTTTTTTCCGGTGGCACGGGTCTTTTCCTTAATGCAAATCCTAGTCGCGCGCTTCAAACAAGTGTTACAGGCATAGTTGGGTATGGGTTCAGCAACTCCAATGGTGGGTTCTTTGGTGGAAATCTATTCTATTATTCGGCGAGTACAAGAATTAACTGGTTGAATGCTGTCGGAAGCCGCACTCTAAGTTTTGGGTATGATTATATCTTTAGAGCTTATGATATTGATGTTAACTTGTACGATTATGATCTTTCAGGACATCAATTCACTTTAGGAATTTCACTTTGAAACCAGATAAACTACTTCTTGAGTTAGAGCAAATTCTCGAGCAATCAGGATACACACTTAGAAAAGAGCGTGGGTCGTTTAGAGGTGCCGATTGTGTGATTGAAGGAGATAAACTTGTGATGGTGAATAAAAACAAACCAGCGGAAGCTCAACTCGGTACCATTGCAAAAGTTCTGGGTCAGGTAGATTTAGCAGAAACCTATATCAAGCCGGCTGTTCGAAAAGAGCTTATAAAATTATGGGATCGACTATCAGTAACACCGGTTGCTGACGACCGTGACTGGGAGATGGGTTAAATGAAGCTCACCTTTTTGGGTACCGGAACTTCGATGGGCGTGCCTGTAGCCGGTGGATTTATGCGCGAAGAACTATACCATGACCCAAGGAATGAGCGTATGCGATGCTCTATCTGGATCCAGACAAACGAGTGTTCTTTTTTGATTGATGTTGGGCCGGAATATCGAATGCAAAGCATCCGAAGCGGTATAAAATCGGTTGATTTTGTTCTGGTTACCCACGAGCATATGGATCACATCGGCGGGCTTGATGAACTGAGAATGTATAACTACAAGAAGAAAGGCCCCATAGAAGTTTATACCACCCAATCTGCTTGTGAATCTATAAAAAGCAGATTCGACTATATGTTTGGCGAAAACAAATATCCGGGTTCTACTTCTCTGGATTTAAAAGAAATTACAGCGCCGATGAATATTGGGGATGTAGAAATTACTCCCCTACCGATTTCACATGGCTCTCTTGAAATATTGGGTTACCGAATCAACAATACCGCATACCTTACCGATGTAAAGCACATTCCGGATTCGACGCATGAACTGCTTGATGGATGTGAAACTATCATTTTAAGTGCTTTGCGCTGGGAGCCGGAACATCCAACACATCTTACCATACCGGAAGCTGTAGAAATAATCGAGCAAACTAACATTCCCGAGGCGTACTTGATCCACATGAACAGTTATGTGGATCATGAATCAACAAATAAGAAGTTGCCGCCACACATCAAATTAGCGTTTGATATGCAGACGATACCTCTTCGCTAAAGAAACTTGTTGAGATCTTCGGCAGATTTCAAGTGTTCCACAATTTGTTTTACACCTTGAGCGGTATTCAAATTACAAATCAAAATTGCTGTTTCGGTTTCAACCACGGCAATGTTATCAACGCCAACAAGTGAAATCATTTTTTCGGAGTCAGACATTACTAAATTGTTTTCTGAAGCTGCAAAGCTCGCGAACATAGTTTGAACCGCATTGCCTAGTTTGTCTTTTTCGGCAAGCTCATATACCGCCGACCAACTTCCTACATCGTTCCAGCCAAATTCTCCGGGTACAACAAACACAGATTGCGAGCGCTCCATAATGCCATAATCAATCGAAATTGATTCGCAGCTGTAGTAGAAATCCTTAATCGAGGCACCATGATAATCGGTATACAATTCTTCGCTCGCTTTTTTTAGTTCTTCGAACATATCCGGGAGATGAGATTCGATTTCAACCAATACCGTAGCTGCTTTCCAAACAAACATGCCGCTATTCCAGAAATACTCGCCCGATTCTAAAAACTTCTCAGCGGTAGATAAATCTGGTTTTTCTGTAAATGCTTGTACAGGGTGTACTGCATTTTCCCCAAATACTTCTTCCGATGCTTTTTCGGCATGTATGTAACCAAAGCCTGTTTCCGGCTTGTCCGGGTTGATACCAATGGTTACTAAATGCTGTCCAGATTGTGCCTTTTCGATGGCTGAGTTCAAGATATTCATAAATCCATCAGCATTGGTTATATGATGATCGGCAGGAAGCACAACCATGGTTGCATCGGGATCTTTTTTGTACAGTAATTCTGCAGCAATGGCTACACATGGAGCTGTATTTTTTGCAACCGGCTCTCCAACAATATTCTCATCAGGAACTTTAGGCAGCTGCTCCTTAACAATGTCTACGTAACTCTCGTTGGTAACCACCATTATCCGCTCTTGAGGTATAACCGACTCAATACGCTTGGCAGTATTTTGAATCATGGTTCCTTCCCCAAAAAGGTTCAAGAATTGTTTCGGAAGTGATTTTGTGCTTTTAGGCCAAAAACGAGTGCCGGATCCACCGGCCATAATTACTGCATAAACCATAAATAATATTAGTTTTAATAATTCTACTTAATAGTTGGAAAAATCAGGAGGCAATTTTAGACAAACTTACAGAGAAAACCGAACCTTTGTTGGGTTCACTGGTAATTGTAAGTTTTTCGCCGTGTGCTTCGATAATGTGTTTTACAATAGCAAGCCCTAAGCCGGTACCACCACGTTCTCTTGATCGAGATTTATCAACCCTAAAAAAGCGCTCGGTAACCCGTGGGATATCTGTTTTGTCAATCCCCATTCCGGTGTCTTTCACAAATAAGAAAATTTTTAAATCAGACGGCTCATTGGGTTCAATGCCCACTTCTACCTTTCCGCCTTTTTGATTGTACTTAATACCGTTTTCTATCAGATTTATGAGAACTTGCCTCAATTGATTTTTATCCGCTCTAATCTGAATGTTCTGATCAAAAGGGTGAATAATTAAATCTACTTCTTCTTTATCTGCTTTATACATGAGGCTTTCAACCACGTCGTTCACTATCTCGAATAGATAAATATTCTCGATATCCGATTTCAATTCACCGGTTTCTAACTTCGAAATTTCCATCAAATCTTTGGTTAGAAAGATAAGGCGATTAACATTTCGCATGGCTTTTTCAAGAAACTTCCGATTTACTTCTTCATCTTCAAGTGCACCATTAAGTAATGTTTCTATAAATCCCTGAATGGCGAATATCGGCGTTTTTAACTCATGTGAAATATCCCCGATAAACTCTTTCCGATAATTTTCGATTCGATTTAGGCGCTGAATTTCACGCTCTACCGTCCGGCTCGACTTGATTAGGTGCTTGATGATGTAATCCAATTCATCATCATATTGGGTGCGTAGGTCTTCAATTTCTTCAAAGCGTTTTTTAGAGATGTTCTTCGAAACACGCTCAAGCACTTTTATCCGCCGATATTGAAGTTTATAACCAACAAAATAGCTGGTTAGCATAGTTGCCACTAACACGAGGCCCGATAACAGTAACGAATTACTGATGGCTACATGCCCAACAAAATGGATGATCACAAACGTAAGAATTGCCGAGATAAACCCGGTGTAGAACGAAATCCTCAGACCAAGCTTATATAACGCTTTGTCTTTTCTTCTTTGCCTGCTCATTCCTTAAATCGATATCCTACACCTTTAACAGTTTCGATGTAATGATCGCCTAGTTTTTCTCTTATTTTTCGCACATGAACATCAACCGTGCGATCTACCACATAAATATTATCGCCCCACACTTTGTTCAATAAGGTTTGGCGATCCATCACCTTGCCTCTTCGGCTTGCTAAGAAGAAAAGCAGCTCAAATTCTTTTCTTGGCAACTGAAATTCATCGTCCCCTCTTTTCACAATGTATCGATCTTTATCTATTTCCAGATCATGCACTTCCAATTTATTTAAAGTATCTCCGGCTTCGCCAAAGCGACGCATAACCGCTTTAATTCGAGAAACAAGCTTTGTGGTGCTAATTGGCTTGGTGATGAAATCATCGCCACCTTTGTTTAAGCTTTCAATTTCGGTGTTTTCATCGCTTCGTGCAGTCAAAAAGATGATAGGAATGCGCTTCAGATCGTCATCTTTGCGCATAATTTCTACTGCTTCAAGGCCATCCATCTTCGGCATCATAATATCAAGCAGCACTAAATCCGGTTTGTGCTCTTTGGCAACTTCGATACCTTCTTGCCCGTTTTCTGCTTTAAGTACTTTAAAGCCTTCCTTTTTTAAGTTGTACTCAATTAGATCAAGAAGGTCTTGTTCGTCGTCAACTACAAGAATCGTTTTTTTTGCCACCGAATTATTTGGTTTGTTAATGGGAAAACAATTCTACAATTATACTAATCATAGCGTGGAATGTATAATGAAGAAATTGTTACCTACTTATAAAGCGCCGGAAGTGCTATTTATTAAGTAAACTTAGCGACTTTCGAATCACGGCAGATGAATCACTTACTTCCCCGGCGTTAATAACTGACATCGCTGCTTGCTCCGACTCTTTTTGTTTAAACCCAAGAGCCTGCAATGCCTGAACCGCTTCTTCAAAAACTCCGGCTTGAGCATTTGTGGCGCCGGTTACGCTGCCTGTATCAAAAGATTTCAGTTTTTCGCGTAGCTCAACAATTATTCGTTCTGCGGTTTTCTTTCCTATTCCCGGAACGCGAGAAAGTGCAACGGCATCACCACCAGTAATTGCGGCTATTAAATTAGATGCCGGAAGTCCACTTAAAATAGTGAGCCCTAATTTCGGGCCAACTCCTTTCACAGTGATCAACTGCTCAAAGAGGTTCTTCTCATCTTTCGTGAAGAAACCAAACAATCTTTGATCGCTATCTGTGATGTGATGGTAGATAAGTAGTTTAATATCTTTACCTGCTCCCCTTAATTGATCGATGGTTTGAGTAGAAGCTTCTACTTTATACCCCACACCATTCACATCCAAAAAAATGGCGTCTTCGGTGCTTTCTTCAATATGTCCTTTCAAAAATGCGATCATGTATATGGCTGTAATTTATTTTCTAACTCTACCCGGGTTTTGCTCCACAAAACTGGCCCAATCCCCTTTTTTATTATTCTGATGAGTTTTTTTGGTGGATGAAGGAATCCTTTGGTTGTTCATCATGTGGCACCAGGCAACAGCAAGTGCGTCGGTGGCATCATTCGAGAGCTTTTCATCGGGCAAACGAACCATTTTCTTTAACATAAAAGCCACCTGATCTTTACTGGCGTTACCATTTCCGGTGATGGATTTCTTCACCACTTTCGGGAAATATTCCACTGCTTCCAAACCACATTGCTTGATCGCCAATATTGCAGCGGCCTGTGCGCGACCTAGTTTAAGCATCGCCTGCGGATCTACCCCATAAATCGGAGTCTCTACCGCGCATTGGGTGGGTTTGATGGATTTAATGATGCCGGAAATCTGCTCGAAAATATAATTCAGTCGATCAGAATGCTCCGGGATTTTTGCCATCCGAATCACATCGCAACGCAAAGCTATCAACTTGCCATTCTCCTCGGTAAGTACCGCGTATCCGGTTACCCGTGAGCCGGGATCGATACCAAGGATTATTTCTGGCATGGTAGAGCGGGTTTAGTGTGAATTAATTATACAGTCATTCCTGTGAAAGCAGGAATCTCAATCTCAAGATTCCTTATTCGCGCGAATGACTTATCAATGGAACAAAAACTATACCTTACTCTTCGCCTTCTGAGTACAGATTAGCAAGATCGTTCATCATCTCTTCCGAAATACCATTGGTAACAAAACCACCATCGTGGAATAGATTCTGCATGGTTACTTTTCGGGTTAGATCAGAAAACAAGGTTAGGCAATAATCCGCACATTCGTCGGCAGATGGGTTACCAAGTGGTGCTAATTTCTCTGCAAAAGTGTACATGCCGTCGAAACCTTTGATTCCAGAACCGGCCGAAGTTTTTGTAGGCGCCTGAGAAACTGTATTCACTCGAATTCCTCTGCTAGCTAATCTACTTCCATAGTTTCTGGCGATACTTTCTAGTAACGCCTTTGCATCGTTCATATCCGAATATTTGCTGAAAATACGCTGCGCTCCGATGTACGATAGTGCAACTACCGAACCACCATCGTTTAATAATCCACCTTCATCAGCATGGTGCAATATTCGGTGTAAAGAAATCGCAGAAATATCTAGCGACTGCTGAAACCATTTGTAGTTAATATCAGTGTATTCTTTTTTCTTTCGGATGTTTGGCGACATCCCAATAGCGTGCAAAATAAAGTCTACGCCACCACCAAAATGCTCTTTGGTCTTTTCAACCAACTCTTTGATCTGATCATCGCTGGTTACGTCGCATGGAAAAATCGGGGCTCCGGTCTCTTCACCTAAAGCATCAAGAGCGCCCATTCGAAGTGCAATAGGTGCGTTCGACAGCACAAACTCTGCCCCTTCCCGCTTACAAGCCAGCGCAATTCGCCATGCTATACTGCGCTCATCTAAAGCGCCAAAAATAATTCCTTTTTTCCCTTTTAATAAACCGTAGCCTTCGCTCATAATCTTATAACTTTTTGTTGATTAAGTGATGGCTGAAAATCTTACTTATTCCGCTAAAATGATAGGGGCAATTATTCTACGGCTATAACGTCAATTCACGGAATCAATATCAACAATAGATCCATTTTCGATCTTAAACACCAACCATTCGTCCCCGCGTTGATTGGCGTTTATTCGATAGGTTTTAATAAGGCGATTATCCCCATACACCCGAACAGTTGCTCGCGATTTATTAGATAAATCAGAACTGCGGCGTTTATTTCGATTGGTGTAATCATGTACTTTATAGGTGTAACTGCCAGAGGAACTGATACGATTAATCGTTATCGTTTCCGGACCATTTCCATTTCTGTCGTCCCGGTCTAGTCGAGCAACACCATCGTCGCTGGTTTTTTTATGGCGATAAGAAATGTGATACTCACCTTCTTTGATAAAATGAGCGTCTAAGTCTTTTGGTCGATCTGCCCAATCCAGCACAATACGATATTGCTCGGGCAGTAAATCCGGCGAGATTGAGATTTGATTCTGAAAAACCGACCCAACCATGATTTCAAGGTTAAACTCGGTGGTAATAAAACCGGGTTTTCTAAAGGTGACTGAAAGTTGCCCATTATCAATATCAGTTTTGAATCGAACTTTGCCATTTGAATCCGTTCGATAGGATTGAATGCCAATCATTACCATGGCATCTGCTATGTACTCACCGGTTAAAGCATTGACAAATCGAAGGGTTAGCTCGCCGTTATTAAGCTCGTTAAACATATCATCGGCACGGTCTTGAACGCCGGTAGAGCCTGTTTGTGCAAATGTTAATGAGCCGCATAGCAATACAAGTATGGGAAGTAATCTGATTTTCTTCATGGTTGCGTGCGTACTTCTATTGCAGATTTTTGTTCCCCTGGTACAAAGAATCGTATGAATTAAATCTCTCTCCGTGTTAAATCTCGTGCGGAATGATGTACCATTAATATTTCAATATGAGACTCCGACTTAATTCGGTAGATAATTCTATACGTTCCTTCGATGATTTCTCTAATATTCTCATCCCCTTTTTCCGGAACAATTTTTCCAGCTCTATTTTGAAGCCTTAGTATCTCTGCACTGTCAACAATTTTTTCAATTTGAATTTTTGCATAACGTTTGGAATCGAGAGAGATAAACTCATAGATATCTTGCAAATCCTTTTGAGCTGATACTAACCAAGTTAATCGAACCACTTGCTCATTTCTGCTTTGAGCTCATCATCAGAGATGGATTTTCCCTGATCCGATTCCTGAATTCGCTTTTCCAGCTTATCGATAAAAACGAGCCGATCTATCAATTCATCAATGGTCATTTCATCGGGAAAGTGCTCGATATGTGACTTTAGTTTCTCTTTTGTAATCATAGCTTTGGTGTTCAGTTATTACAAATGTACTTAACAGGACGGAGATTTCATACAAAAGTAACCTAACAGATATACCTCTCGTTCTTCTTGTTAATTGCCAGTTTCCGCTGCTGAAATTAGAATATCCAAGCATCCGCTGAATCTAGTTTTAAGATTCTGTATCCCCCAAAAACTTTTAACTAAATAAGAACAATGCTTTTTCGGAATATCATTAGTGACGAATTATATTCTGAACGGATAAACTCAAATGGGTTAACAAATATAGTCTGTTTATGAAAAAGTTCTTTCTGTCATTACTCGTATTAATACTAGTTATAGTTGGTGTATTACTGTACAACACATTCACACTTACCTCAAAACAGGCGGCGGCTGTTGCAATGGTTAGTCCCGAAATTGATGAAGATGTAATCCAGCATTTATCTAAATCGATTACTTTTAAAACCATTTCATACAGCGAAGATGCCGAACCGGATTCAGTTGCATTCACATCTTTTCATGATTTTTTAGAAACAACTTTTCCGCTTGTTCACCAAAACCTTGAATTAACAAAAATCAGTTCTTATAGCTTGTTGTATACATGGAAAGGAAAAGATGAAGTAAAAAAACCACTCATATTTTTATCGCATCAGGATGTTGTTCCGGTTGATGAGCCAACGCTGGAAAAATGGGAAGCCGCTCCCTTTGAAGGAAAAATTACAGCTTCTCACGTAATTGGTCGCGGTACCATGGATGACAAAGGCACACTAATGGCCGTGTTAGAAACTGTGGAAATGTTATTAGAAGAAGGATTTACGCCATCACAAACCATTTATTTGGCTTTTGGTCACGACGAAGAAGTGGGCGGTGCTAATGGGGCAGCGAAAATTGCTGAGTACTTAAAACAACAAGGCGTGCAAGCAGCGCTGACTATAGACGAAGGCGGGTTTTTGGCTGACGGTTTAATTCCGGGAGTTGATCAGACAGTTGCTGTGGTTAATTTGGCTGAAAAGGGGTTCGCATCATTTCGCCTAATTGTTGAAACCAACGGCGGACATAGTTCTCAGCCACCACGTGAAAACACCATTGGGATTCTTGCTCAAGCCATTGTTGATTTGGAGAGCAATCAATTACCCTACAAATTAGTTGAGCCTGTTACCTATCAGCTTGAGCATCTAGGTGCAGAGCTGCCCTTTTTTCAAAAAGTGGCGTTTGCAAATCCGTGGTTGTTTAAAAAACCGATTCTAGAAGCCATGAATGCCCACACTTCTACTGCACCAACCATTATTGATGGAGGTTTTAAGAATAATGTGATTCCAACCGTTGCAGAAGCCACCATCAACTTTCGAATATTGCCCGGCGAAACCCTCGAAACGGTAAGAGAACATATAGAACAAACCATAAGTGATAAAGTTCGAATAGAGACGGTTGGTTTCTTAACAAATCCTTCGCCGGTATCTTCGGTGGAATCGAAGAATTATGAAACGCTAGCAACAACTATTCGATCCACTTTTTCAAATACAATTGTTGTACCGGGATTGATTTCCGGGGGAACCGATGCTCGCTATTTCTATGATATTTCAGACGACGTTTACCGTTTTTACCCCATTCGAATTGATGATGAGTCCCTAACTCGGTTTCACGGAATCGATGAAAAAATATCCAAAGAGAACTACAAAGAAATCATCGAATTCACGTACCAGTTAATCAAACAATTTGATTGAGCTCTTTCTGGTGTCAGCGTCCGCTGGTGCTCACTCGACTGGAGCAAAAATACTTTAGTCCGAGCGGGCGCTCTAACTAGGTTAGGTAGAAACGCAAGTGACCGAGCAGGCGCACGAACTAGGTTGAGGAAGTCTATCCCCGAAATATCTGTCAGAAAGAATTCATCAACTCTCATAAGGTGAATGGTCTATCAGATAGGCAATGAGTTGTTCTTTATTTGGGTTAGAATAGATCCATGATCTAATTTCCTTAATTCTTGAATAATCCCGCTCACCCAACCTCTCCAAATACATCTCTTCGAATCGGGAAGCCATTTCTTCTTTCTTTAGCTTCTGTTGCCACTCATCCGTAAAAAAGAGATTCAGATTGCGAACCGACCAATGCTCGTTAAACACTGCCCATTCGTGTTGATCAAACCAAATACCATTGCACCCACCACAACGATCTAAATAGAAATCTAAATTTGGCCAAATTTTATATCGTCGAATAATTCTTCCACAATCCGGACAAAGAAGGGGCTTTCGAGGACCAAGAACCGGCAAGTTAATCGACTCTTGTGAGATTTCTTCAACTACCGGAACCTCACTTTGGCTTTCAACCCAATCGGCATACTCACTGGAAGAAACCCATGTGCCTTCACAAGCAACACATTGGTAAACAGGTACACGATCTTCCTTTAGTTCTCTTTTCATTGCTGAGTGGCAATTGGGACATTTCATACGATCTAAACTTGGTTAATAAAGCGCTGAAAGTAATTACTTTAGTACATAATAAAAAACGATCTAGTGTCGACCCTCTACTAGCGCCAGCGTCCGCTGGTGCAACAAAACAGGCTAGTGATGAAGCACCTGCAAGATTCCTGGTCCAAGCGGACGCTTGAACCAGTTGCTACGCTCGAACTAGGCTCGAACTAAGGTGATTCGGCTCAGTATTGTTAAGTGGTTAATCGTCAGTGCTCATAAATTTAGAAGAAAAGACTGCGAAAATGTGTGAATGGATACCAATAGGCTTTTGAGAACGGTATAAGCCAATTCTGCATTTCATCTTCATCAATTTCACCCAATTCATACAATCGAAAACTATCTAAATACGGGCGATACACAATCAAATAGAAACACAGAAATAACATACCTACGGTGTTGCCACTAAATTCGAAGACGAAATAATTAACACCCAGCGGAAAGAATAGAAGCAAGAGATAAATGTATTTGTTTCCCATAGTAGTTCACTATAAAAATAACCCAGTGCTTTAATTGAGTAAGAAACACACCAATTGTTACAGTTATCAATTGTTCGGCTAGGTTTTGGACTCATCTGGCGCCAGCGTCCGCTGGTGCAGATATTTGAACGTCCACTCGAACTAGTTTTTGCAACATCTGTCGGACGGACTCTAGCTGTCAGAAAGTGATGCCCCTATTACTTTATCACCTAGTCACAATAACACACTCAATTCATAATTTTTAATTTAAAATTTATAATTCCCGCCGCGAAGCAAGGGCAAAAATAATTATCCACATTGGTGTTGATAAGCCCGCTTTTTAGCCTTATTTTTGTAGGCTCTGAAACTGACGAAAAAACCTGTTTAGAAAGAATTAAAGATTCATGTTTGAGAATCTATCCTCCAATTTAGATAAAGCATTCCAAAGCCTAAAAGGCGAAGCACGTATTACCGAGGTAAACATTGCCGAGACTATACGTGAAATTCGTCGTGCCTTGTTGGATGCCGATGTGAACCTGGAGGTTGCTCGTCAGTTTACCGCGGACGTTAAAGACAAAGTGCTTGGTTCCGATGTTCTCACCTCAGTAAATCCCGGTCAACAGTTCACAAAAATTGTGTACGATGAACTGGTTACTACTTTTGGTGGAGAGAAATCGGATATCGCCACAGCACATGTTCCGCCAACCGTAATTTTAATCGCAGGTTTACAAGGGTCGGGTAAAACCACTTTCTCCGGAAAGCTTGCCCGATATCTCAAGCAGGAGCATAAAAGGAATCCTCTTCTTGCTGCCGCCGATGTTTATCGCCCTGCTGCCGTAAACCAGTTAAAAACGCTCGCTACGTCTGTCGACGTTCCGGTGTATTCGATCGAACAAAAAGACCCTATCCGGGTTGCCAAAGAAGCCGTTGCGATGGCGAAGAGTTTGGCTATGGATACGGTGATCATCGATACTGCCGGACGTTTATCTGTAGATGAGCAAATGATGGACGAGATTGCGAATATCAAAGACGCAATCAAGCCCGATGAAATCCTGTTTGTTGTAGATTCTATGACAGGTCAGGACGCTGTTAACACAGCAAAAGCATTCAACGATCGTATCGATTTTGATGGCGTGGTTCTTACCAAGCTTGATGGTGACACCCGTGGTGGTGCCGCTCTCTCAATCAAATCGGTAGTTGACAAACCAATCAAATTTGTAAGCACCGGCGAAAAGCTGGATGCACTATCGCCGTTCTACCCTGACCGTATGGCTCAGCGTATTTTGGGGATGGGTGATGTGGTTTCACTCGTTGAAAAAGCTCAAAAAGAATTTGATGCTGAGGAGGCCGACCGCCTTCAAAAACGCATCAGCTCTGAAAAATTCGATCTGGAAGATTTTCTCGATCAAATTCAAAAGATCAAAAAGATGGGGAACTTTACCGACCTCGTCTCTATGATCCCCGGCGCCAGCAAAGCAATAGAAAATGCAGATCTCAGTGATGACGCTTTTAAGCCCATCGAAGCAATAATCTATTCTATGACGCCGGAAGAGCGTCAGAACCCAGGAATACTCAACGGAAGCAGACGCCGAAGAATAGCCGCAGGTTCTGGCACCACTGTTAAGGAGATCAACGATCTCATTAAACAGTTTGAACAAATGAAAAAGATGATGAAGACCATGTCCAAAATGGGCAAAATGGGTAGAGCCATGCAAGGTCTTAAGAGTCTACCATTTGGTAAATAGAAATTAACATAGTGTGAGCGTGGTTTAATAACCATTTTTTTGATTGTCATGTCGAACGAATGTGAGACATCTAATGATCTATAAAATGGAATTTTAGATTTCTCTTTCGGCATTCGCCGAATTCGAAATGACAAATTATTATACCAAGCTCCTAAAGAATAGATAACAACATAACTCACTGGAGATAACCATTGATTAAAATCAGACTTCAACGTAAAGGGCGTATTCGTCGTCCTATTTATCATATCGTAGTTGCCGATAGCCGTTCACCACGTGATGGCCGTATTATTGAGCAAGTAGGACGATTTGATGGCGTTACCGAAAAGAAAGAGACCATACTGAACGAAGATCGTATCATGTATTGGCTAGATACCGGAGCTCAACCAACCGACTCTGTACGCAAAATTCTTCGCACCGAAGGTGTTCTTTACAAGCGACACCTAAAAATGTGGGGCAAAAGTGATGAAGAAGTAGAAGCGGCAATGGAAGAATGGAAGGCATACCGCGATTCTAAGAAAGGTGACGAAGTAACTCGTCGCGATCAAGTAAAAGCTGCTCTTGATGCCGAAGAAAAAGAATTCAAAAAGCAGGTTGAAACCAAATCAGCGGAAGCTGCAAAAGAAGTAGCCGAAGAAGCTGCTGCTGAAGAAGAAGTAGCTGCAGATGAAACTACTGAAGAAGTGGCTGAAGAAACTGTTGAGGAAACATCAACAGAAGAAACTGTTGAGGAAACATCAACAGAAGAAACTGAAGCAGTTGAAGAAGTAGCAGAAACTACCGAAGAAGCTCCGGCTGAAGAGCCTGCAGTTGAGGAAGTAACTGAAGAAGCACCAGCTGAAGAAGAGAAGATAGAAGAAGAGCCGGTTGCAGAAGAAACTAAAGAAGAAGAAGTTGCCGAAGAGCCTGCTGAAGAGGCAAGCGAAGAAGCCGCAAAAACTTCTGTTGATATGACTGCAAAAGAAGCTGCTGATCATATTTCTAACACAGATCTAGCCGATCTTGAAGGATTTGTAACCGAAGCTGAGGAGCGCAAAACTGTGCTTGCTGCTTGGGAAGCTAAAAAAGCAGAATAAATAATTAAGGCTCCTATGGTTGCAGGTGCCGGTACATCACCTTTTACTTCGATTGGCTTTGTAGCTAAATCGCATGGACTTAAAGGCGAGCTAAAGATTCAAACTGAAGCTATAGCCCCTGAAGAGTTTGTGAAACTTGAAATGGTGTACTTGCAAAACAACCGTGGAGACTATTATCCGAGCCGAGTTTCTCATGTGAGAACAGAAGGCGCGGATGGCCGTTTTTCGTTCTTTGTACATTTTGACCATATCGCTGATCGTAGCGCTGCCGACGCCCTTCGTGGAAAACCGATTTTTGTAGAAACTAAAATCGCAGAGCAAATGCAACTGCACCTAGAAACCGAAGCCGGCTACATTGATTACGAAGTCATCGATTCTACCAACCAATCAAGAGGATTGGTTATCGACGTTCTGGACAATGGTGCTCAACTTGTAATAGTTGTAGCTACCACATCTGGTTCATTTATGATTCCTGTTGTGGATCAATTTGTGGAATCGATTGATGACGCATCAACTACGATCCGGTGTAGAAACTTAGACCTGCTGGAGGATTAATACCTATGCGTATTGATATCATTTCAGCAGTTCCGGCATTACTAGAAGGCCCACTCAATCACAGCATTGTTAAACGTGCACGTGATAAAGAGTTGGTGGAAATTCATGTGCATGACTTAAAAGACTACACCGAGAACAAACACAAAAAAGTGGATGATTACCCCTATGGCGGCGACGCTGGAATGGTGCTAACTCCACAACCCATTTTTAGTTGTATCGAGCATTTAACTACACAACGTAGTTATGATGAGCTCATTTTTACAGCCGCTGATGGTAATGTGTTTGATCAAGGAGATGCGAATGAACTTTCGTTAAAAACGAACATCATAATCCTTTGTGGACATTACAAAGGCGTAGATCAGCGAGTAAGGGATGCTCTTATCACCAAAGAATATTCGATAGGTGATTTTGTGCTCTCGGGTGGTGAATTACCGGCAATGGTTATAACTGATGCCATTGTTCGATTACTTCCCGGTGCAATTGGCGATGCAGAAAGTGCATTAAAAGATTCCTTTCAGGACGGTATGCTGGAAGCTCCGGTGTATACACGGCCTGCAAGTTTTAAAGGAATAGATGTGCCGGAAGTGTTACGTTCGGGTAATTTCAAGAAGATTGAAGCCTGGCAACAAGAGCAATCCCTTAAACGGACAAAAGAACGACGACCGGATTTATACAATCAGATTAAGAAAGAATATTAACAAATCAATCTCACATGGGTGAGATTAAACAATAAGAACCATGGATAAGCTAAAATTAGTTGAACAATCGCTCGTAGCTGATAATCTGCCAGAATTCATCGCCGGCGATACAGTGAATATTCACTATCGCGTAAAAGAAGGTGAGAAAGAAAGAATTCAGCAGTATCAGGGTGTTGTTATTGCCATGCGTGGCAGTGGCCCAAACCGCACTTTTACTGTACGTAAAATGAGTGGTAACATTGGCGTTGAGCGTATTTTCCCATTCAACTCACCATTTATTGCACAAGTTGATGTAAAACGTCGTGGTAAGGTACGTCGTGCTAAATTATTCTACTTGCGCGAACTACGTGGTAAAGCTGCTCGTATTCAAGAGCGCGATACCAAAGGCAAGAAGAAGTAATTTTACCATTACTTTAGAATGTTAGAATAGCTCAAAACCTGAACTCAGGTTTTGGGCTACTTGCATTGTACTCCTCACACCTACCCAACACATTTACCATGAACATTATATTATTCGGACCTCCCGGCGCCGGTAAAGGAACGCAAGCTGCAAAACTTGTTGAAGAATACAACTTGCCACATCTGTCAACCGGGAATATTTTTAGAGCAGCCATCAAAAACGAAACCCCAGTTGGCTTAAAAGCGAAGTCTTTTATCGACGCTGGCGAACTCGTTCCAGATCAAGTAGTGGTTGAAATCGTAGCCGAAGCTTTAGAAGAAGACACCTACTCTAACGGTTGTATTTTCGATGGTTTCCCCAGAACGGTATTTCAAGCCAAATCGCTTGATAAAATTCTGAATGAAAAAGGTACCGGTAAAGCTCAGGTAATCGCACTTACTGTTCCTGAAGAAGAGCTTGTTCGACGTGTTCTTTCCAGAGGGGAAGGCAGAAGTGATGATACCGAAGAAAGCCTGAAAAATCGTTTAAAAGTGTATCAAAAAGAAACTGCGCCGGTACTTGCTTACTATGCCGATCGCGGACAAGCCAAAATTATAGAAGGCACCGGAGATGTGAACGATATCTTCGGCCGAATTAAATCGGCTCTTTCCTAACAACTTTTTGTAGCCCTCTTTCTTTGAGGGCTTTTTTATTTCAACTCTTCAAGAAATTGTTTAGTTGCAGGAATAGCTCCCTCGTTTACTGCTTGATCTAAAGCTGCCAAAACTTGTGTAATTCCAACCAGCTCATCTAAATACCATTCTTTAAAAGCTGCTTTATCAACATTAGTGTAAAACAAATACTCTTGGGTGCGCGCTTCCAGATTTGCCAAACGATTTTGAACACGTGTGATTAGGTTTGAGCCCTCATCTAAATTGCGCAAATATTGAGGCGTAATCACAGAAAAATTCTGCTCTTCGAAACCAGATCGAATTACTAACTGATTGTTCATAAACGATAAATTTCTGTCTATCGTAATTGGCTCCTCAGAGTTGGCTTGATGCTTTTCCAAAATAGCTGAAATGCTGTTGTTCAATATTTCAATTTTGTAAGCACCTACTTCCAGATTTAACAGAAATGTCTCGTAGTATTTAATCTGATTTTCCCTAAGCTGTCGATCCTCTTTCACGGTGTCTAAATAAAATGCACCCGACACACTTATAAACACCACAAAAAACTCTGCAAGCAGAAAAGTCCACGATCTTTTTTTATTGCCTCTCATATCCACCGCTTAAAATGGTAATTGAAGAAATAAAAATGCAGCAAGTGCCCCGCCTATAATCGGACCAACAACGGGGATCCAGCTGTAGCTCCAATCGCTATCTCCTTTACCTTTTATTGGCAAGATAAAATGCGCGATTCTCGGACCTAAATCACGGGCAGGATTTATAGCATAGCCAGTAGTTCCACCTAACGACATCCCAATAACTACAACCAGTAATGCAACTGGTAATGCATCTAATGCCCCTAAACCAACTTCAGGAGCAGCCATATATAACACGCCGAGCACCAACACAAAGGTTCCGATTGCCTCAGAGATCAAGTTTGAGATGGTATTTCGTATAGCCGGTGCCGTACTAAAGGTCGCGAGTTTTAGATCAGCTTCTTCCGTTACATCGTAGTGATCTTTGTAGTGAAGCCAAACCACACATCCGCCTAAAATAGCGCCTATCATTTGTGCAAAGATATATCCCATTACCAAATCCCAAGAAAATTTACCCGCTAGAGCTAAACCGATAGTAACAGCAGGGTTGATGTGCGCTCCGCTGATTCCTGCAACTACAAAAACCGCAACAAATACCGAAAATCCCCAAGCTAAGGTTATTACAACCCAACCGGCACCGTTTCCTTTGGTGTCTTTTAATAAAACGTTTGCCACAACCCCATTCCCTAATAAAATGAGTAGAAAAGTGCCTAATATTTCTCCTAAATATGCTTCCATTTTTGATCTTTTAAGTTATAGTATATTCTTTTGCTAGCTCTTTAAATTCTGCTACTTCCTGTTTAACCCAAGCCTGATCTTTACCCAATTCATGGGCGAGATACTCGGCCACTAACTCGGCAGATTCAATCGCTGCTTGTGCATCAAGCAATAACATTCTGGTTCTGCGGGATAAGATATCGTCGATAGTGATGGCCATTTCATTTCGGATTGCCCAAATAATTTCGGCCTTTAAATACGGTAAATTTGGGTGAATTTGAATGCCTAATTCGGGCTCATCCTTAATTAGTTTTTCGATTCCTACTCGATCCGAGCCATACACATACAAATGATCATTCATATCCACATTTTTGAGCCAGCCATGAATACGTAAATCTTCAGTAACGCAAGGTGTTTCTTGTAATCCGGCTACTAGTACTGCCTGATCGATGGTATCCTCAGCCATCTTGCGATAGGTAGTCCATTTGCCCCCGGTGATAGTTACCAAACCAGATTCATTTACCTGAAGATGATGACTTCTCGAAATTTCAGATGTGGATTTAGAATCATCCGGTTTAACCAACGGTCTCAGTCCTGCAAATACGCTTTTTACATCTTCTCGAGTTGGATCTTTCGATAAATAGCGAGCAGCATGACGAAGTACAAATTCAATTTCTTCTTCAAGAGCGCGAGGTTCTAAATCAGGTTTAGCAATGGGCGTATCTGTTGTACCAACCAGTGCTTTTCCATGCCAGGGAACAGCAAATAACACTCTTCCATCATCAGTATGAGGTACCATTATGGCCGCATCGCCGGGTAAAAACTCCTTATCTAACACTAAGTGAATTCCTTGTGCACACTGAATGATGTTTGAGTGATCTTCGTCATCCATTTTCATGATGGAATCGGTAAAAATTCCCGTCGCGTTAATCACTACACGAGCATTAATATTATGTGATTCCCCATCAATCATATCTAAAGCAGAAACCCCTTCAATTAAACCGACTGTATTCTTGAGCAACCCGGTCACCTTCATATAATTGATGGGTAACGCGTTGTGATCAGCGGCTGTTTGGGCGAGATTTAACGCGAGACGGGAATCATCAAATTGGCCATCGTAATAAATGGTGCCACCGAGTAGGCCTTCTGTCTCGAGCGTAGGAATTTTTTCAAGCGTTTCTTCTTCACTCAAGCTTTTCGATTTCTTGATGTTGAGCTTACCGGCCAGCATGTCGTACACCTTCATCCCCACGCCATAAAACGGTCCGCTCCACCACTTATAGCTTGGCACGATAAACGATTGGTGGCTCACTAAATGTGGGGCGTTTTGAATAAGTAGACCCCGTTCTTTTAAGGCTTCAATCACCAACGATACATCGCCTTGTTGTAGATACCGAACACCACCATGCACCAACTTTGTACTGCGACTAGAAGTCCCTTTGGAAAAATCATGCATATCTAACAATACAGTAGAGTATCCACGAGAAGCTGCATCCACCGCACAGCCTAATCCCGTAGCACCACCACCAATAATCACCACGTCCCAGAATTGATTCTGATCTTTTATGGTTTTTAAAAACTGCGCTCTATTCATGGTTTGGTGGTTAATGTTATTGATTTAAATTCGATTAGGCATTCTTATTTATTGACCTCCTACAAGCAGGAGGAGTACTCGGTGCTATGGTTTCGAGTTATCTAAAGAGTCCTTCCTCCGCCAGTTGGCGGAGAATGACAGATGTGGTCGTTATATTTCCATTGTTTATTCAATCCAAACTTTACTTTTCTCAACGGCTCGGTTCCATTTATGTAGCAATGTTTTCGCTTGGTCTTCGCTCATCGATGGTTCAAAGCGTTTATCTTCCTGCCATTGTGTTTTGGTTTCGTCCGTATTTTTCCAGAAGCCTACCGCCAATCCTGCTAAGTAAGCCGCTCCGAGTGCCGTGGTTTCCAGTATTTTTGGTCTGACAATAGGAATTTGCAGAATATCCGACTGGAATTGCATTAAAGTATCGTTAACGGTTGCGCCGCCATCCACACGCAGTTCTTTGATCGTAATTCCAGAATCTGCTTCCATAGCCGAAAGCACATCTTTAACCTGATAAGCAATACCTTCGAGCGCTGCACGGGCAATGTGTCCGGCTGTTGTGCCTCGGGTTAAGCCAAACATGGAACCACGAGCTCGCTGATCCCAATGTGGCGCACCCAATCCTGCAAAAGCTGGAACCAAATAAACACCGCCATTATCTTTTTCGGTTAGCGCCAGTTTTTCGATATCGCTGGAAGATTTTATGATTCCCAATCCATCACGTAACCACTGAACTACAGCACCGGCAATAAATATACTACCCTCAAGTGCATAGGTGGTTTTGCCATTTATTCTATAACCAATGGTTGTGAGCAAATTATTCTCTGAAGTGATCGCTTCTTCACCGGTGTTAAACATAATAAATGAACCGGTGCCATAGGTGTTTTTTAGCATCCCCGGTTGTATACACATTTGCCCAAACATGGCTGCTTGTTGATCGCCTGCTATTCCTGCAATGGGCACTTCGTGAGCAAAAATGGTGGTTTTTGTATGCCCATACACTTCGCTCGAGCTTTTTACTTCGGGCAACATGCTTGCGGGGATATTCATCAAATCAAGAAGTTCCTCATCCCACTTTCCTTCACGGATATTGTATAACATGGTTCGGGAAGCATTCGTCACATCGGTGATGTGCGTTTCCCCATCGGTGAAATTCCAAACCAACCAGGAGTCGATCGTACCAAAAGCTAATTTGCCTTGTTCTGCCTTTTCGCGAGCTCCTTCTACATTTTCCAGAATCCATCGAATTTTTGTCCCCGAAAAGTAACTATCGATGATCAAGCCGGTTTTGACTTTGAATTTTTCGGTCCAGCCCTGCTCTTTAAGCGAATCACAATAATCCGACGTTCGTCGGTCTTGCCAGACAATGGCGTTGTAGATAGGTTTTCCGGTTTCGCGATCCCACACTACCGTGGTTTCACGTTGATTGGTAATCCCAATAGCAGCAATGTTTTTGCCGTTAGCACCAACGGCCGAAATGGCCTCGGCTACGACTCCCGCCTGGGTTTTCCAGATTTCCAGCGGATCATGTTCAACCCAACCATCGTTGGGGAAATGTTGTTTAAATTCCTTTTGGGCAACAGACTTTATCGATCCTGAATGATCGAACACAATCGCGCGTGAACTGGTGGTGCCTTGGTCGATGGCTAAGATGTAAGGTTTACTCATTGATGACTCCATTTAAATTATGACGAGAATATGATTTAAATCGGAGTCATTCTCAAATTATGCTTACACAGTTCGCTGCCTAATCGGGTAATTCAGTTAATGCTTTTCGGAAAGCCTCAGCTCCGCAATCGTATACATATTTTGCCTTCCAAAATTCAAAGGTACTGCATGTTTTTCTTGGGATGTTTACTAACACATCTGGTGGATACACTTTAATCATTAAATCTTTAAGACGATCCTGTGTGAGAATAAAAGTGCTTTCCATGAGTTCAAACACCGAAAGTGAATCCCCTTTTTTGGTTTCAAAACGAGTTTTTTGGATGATGTTATCCGGTATAAGTTGTTCATACCATTTTGGCGATCTCTCCTCATCCTTTACAATTTCTTCGATTAACGGATTTCCAATCGAATTTAAATCTACAGCAATTAAAGTAGCATCGTCTCTTTTTTTCATCACATTTAAAGGCAACGGATTCAAAATCCCTCCATCAACCAATAAGCGATTTTTATGCTCAACAGGTACAAATACACCCGGTATTGAAACAGATGCCCGAAGTGCTTTGTACAGATCACCTTTCTTAAACCATACTTCTTTTCCCTCTTTCACATCAGCGGCAATAGCGGTAAACGGAATCTTAAAATCCTCTATGTTCAGATCGCCCGTCATTTCTCGATGTTTGGCAAAAATCTTCTCTCCTTTTACAAAGCCCTCTTTCTTGAATGTGAAATCCGTTAAATCAAACACCTGATTCCTATCCAACGAAAAAAGCCAGTCTTTGTACTCCGGTAGCTGTCCTGCGGCATAAATACCACCGATTACAGCTCCCATCGAGCAGCCAACAATTTCTACAATTTCGTGGCCCGTTTTTTCCAGTTCTTCAATAACAGCAATATGTGCGATTCCTCTCGCACCACCACTTCCCAATACTAGTTGAATTTTCTTTTTCATGATTACTCTTGATTTTCGATACACCCCGCATTTTGGCGGGCAAACTCAAACATCTCCCAATAAGGCGGTAGATAGTTTTCTTCTTGTTCAAAGTTCCGGATATCCTGATCCGTCATTTCTTTCAATTCAGCATGACGGTTAATAAAGGCTTCACTTTTTAAGGCTTGAGTTGCATTCATACCTTCCGGAACCAGTCCCTCTTTACCCCTCAAATTTTGTACCAAGCTGTAGCCTTTCACCAATCTGACAGCCGGCAAGATCCAGTAATTAGGTTCAATCTCTACTTCCATTTCAGCGCATTCAAGCATCGCATCTATTACGGCGTTGTAGAGATGATCTTCGTACAATGCTTCGGTGTTTCTCCATTCAGATACTACCGATAACTTGGGATCATATTCCAGATCAGAAGGCATTTGAGTTACAAAATTCTCTACACCAAAAGTGTTTAATAAACTAATGACTCCTTTTGAGGAAATCGTCGATTCTGATTCCCAAAGTTTAATACCACGGTTCTTGTATGCAAACGAACCAACTTCAGAGCAAAACATGGCTTCGGGGTCGAAAAAGTTCATTTTAAAATCGTAGGGAATGTGGCGCTCCTGAACTTCCTCGAACATATCTTTCGCTGCCAGATGTGGAAGTATCGGGTTTGCCATTAATTCGGGCAAATCCGCACGCGGACGTAACACCATGAATCGTTGCTTACCATCGTTCATGTATTCTTCTGCGGAAGCAACTGCTACTCCTCGTTCGATGTGCGCCTCGATAAGAAAAGCCTCGTTTGTTTCTGCATCCACATAAATAAGCGCCACATGTGAGAAGTTGCCGGGAAAATCATTGCCACGCGAGATCAATGCTGATACTTCAGCTCCACCTCGAGACACGAGCAAATCGCCACTATGTACTTTGATACCAAATAACGTTGTAGAAGGTGTAGTCGATGGCTCGTTGGTTACATCAATCACCGGTTCAATTTCATTTTTCGATTGTAGAAGAACTTCTTCAACCGTAGCCCGCATCCCAAAAAGCACTTTATACAGAGCTGCTCGGGTTTCGAATTGGTTAACATCCCATAAAATGGATTCCTTTTTGAGTACCCTCCGAGCCCGATTGTAAATGGAAAAGAATCGAGGATCTTGGTTAGCCTGAGCAGCAACATAAGGTGCCAACTCAAAAAACTGAATCAGCAACAAATCAAGTCGCTTATCAGTGGGTTCAAATGAGTCTTTTTCAAGTTCTACCAAGAGTTTGTTGATGGATACGATCTCATCATCAACCGTTGAATCAATTTCTGCTGATGAAGCCGTTCGAACCAGCTTGAATTGCTCTTCCAGGGCATTCCATCGCTCATCTTGATTCCAAACAAAAGGTGTTTCTTTTCCCTTAGTTTCGATTTGAATATCCGACGAGTTTGGGATAAGTAGGAGTCCGTACAGAATTATCAGACTCCCAATGCTGTAAACAAAGAATTTTTTCATAAATCGAAGGTAGTAAATACATCGATGTTTTTATACGTAGCTATAAAAAATCACTGTTATTCCCGTGAAGGCGGGTGTCTTAAACCTCGAAAACCTCGTTCCGAACCACCCCGTCCACCATTCGGTGGCCACCCCTCCAATGGAGGGGAATTAGAAAATCAATGTTATTCAAAGCGTGTTCAATTCGAGAATGTATAAAGTCATGATCAACGAGTCCTTCTCCTTTAGGAGAAGACAGATGAGGTTTTACCCTCTACATTTCCCGAGTGAAGGACTTCAGTCCTTCACATCTAAGCCACATTACCCCTCGTTCCGAACCACTGGTTCGGAATGCCTCTGTGAACCACTGGTTCACATACCTTTAAAATAATTTGTAAGGATTTACTTTGAACCACATCCTACTAATAAAAAACTATGGGACGAAGTAGATATAAAGTTCACGAAGAACATTATCCATATTTCATAACAAGTACCGCAAAACGAGGATTACAACTCTTTTCAATTCCAAGCATTGCAGAAATTGTTCTTGATAACCTTAAGTATTTACAAGACAATCGAGAAGTAACTTTGTATGGATACGTCATCATGGAAAATCATTTTCATGCCGTTGTTTCTGGTGAAAATCTATCGGAAAAACTACGCCTCACTAAATCTTATATGGCCAGATTGATAGTAGATTCGCTTCAAGAGTTAAATAAATCAAGATTTTTAGATGAGATAAGATTTAGAAAGCTAAAGCATAAAACTCGATCAGATTTTCAAGTTTGGGAAGAAGGATTCCATCCTAAACAAATAAATTCTGATTCAATGATGGTTCAAAAACTGGATTACATTCATTTTAACCCTGTTGTTCGTGGTTATGTTGACAAACCTGAAGATTGGAGATATTCTTCTGCCAGAAATTATTTAGGCCAAGAAGGTTTGATCCCTATTACTTTATTTTTTAGGTGATTAATATACGAACTAATTTTATTTGTAAATCGAACCGGTGGTTCTAAATATGCATTCCGAACCAGTGGTTCGGAACGAGAATTAGACACATGAGGTGATATTCTAATTTTGTTTAGCACATAATTACCCGAGTGAAGGACTTCAGTCCTTCACATCTAAGCCACATTCTAAACCACCTTCAAAATTCCTTCTTTCACATCCACCAAGCTTTCAACTTTCGAAAATTGATCGGCTTTGTTTCCATACACCATAAGTGGAACGGCATTTCTGGTGTGAGTTTTTACCGACAAATCTTCCAGATTTCCGTGATCGCTGGTGATAACTAAGGTATCCGTTGAATGCATATTTTTGAGGATGTGATGCAGAAATTCATCCAATAGTTTTAACACCCGCTCTGCATCGGCTTCACTTTTATTATGTCCGGCTTTATCGGTGAGATAATATTCGTATAGCACCATATCATACTCCGGAACAACATTCAATAATCGTTGAGCTGCATCGGTTGCTGTGATTTTCGGGATGTCGATATCCAACTGATCGCGCCAGGCATTTTGAACGATCTCGGCCGTGAGTGCTTCTTCGTTTTCTATTTCTTGGATGGAATTGAGTCGAAGTCCTGCCGATTTTGTCATTAAAGTGGTGCAGCTCCATCGGTTTCTCTTTTCTGCGATTTCGAAAAAAATGGGCGGATAGGCATTTAAGAAGTACGGTGTTTTTCCCAGCTCCTTTACCGCATGAAAAACACTCTGCTCTTTCAACAATGGTTTGATGCCCGAATGCGGATACGGCCCGAAATGCTTACCTATTTCTTTACTGGCGTTCACTCCCGTAAACAAAGTTGTCTGACCGGTACCACTTTGGGGTAATCCCTCTACCTCTAAATTGGCATCAATGGGTTTGAACAAGTGATCTGTTCGATGAATGACTTTCGGATCTTCAAAAAAATCGCCATCGGAAAGAATCTGAAAGCTCTCGTAGTTTGAAATCGAAAATGGATTTTTAGCCCCTCGTTCTCCGAGTCCAACGCCATCAATAAAAATGAAAATGACTGCCAATTTACTTCTCCAATATCAGGGTAACCGGACCGTCGTTAATTAAATGCACATCCATCATCGCCCCAAATTTCCCGCCTTGAATATCCAGATTAGAGTTCGATTTAAAGTACTCGATCATTTGCTCGTACATAGGTTCAGCTTTCTCAGGTCGGGCTGCAGTAATAAAACTAGGACGCGTTCCCTTGCGAGCATCCCCATATAAAGTGAATTGAGAAACCACTAGGATTCCACCCTCCACATCAACCACCGAGCGATTCATTTTTTCATCCTCATCTTCAAAAATGCGTAGTTTAAGAATCTTTTCACACATCCATTTCATCTGTTCGTAGGTATCATCTGCATGAATACCTACCAGTAACAGAAGGCCATTTTCTATACTGCCAGTCATCTCATTTCCCACGGTAACACTGGCTTCTTTCACGCGCTGAACAACAACTTTCATAGGGTATTTTTATGTGGATTACTATGTGGATAGAGTTCGTATAACTTCGGGATAATTCGAAATACTCAAAGTTGTAAACAAGTTTCCACAAAGTTCTGATCTAATCAACATTCAAAAAGAATAACTTTTGATGTTAACTCAATTTCATGTGTGTTTATGTACAAAGCTTGTGCGGGTGTGGAGAACATTTTTAAATCTTTTGTAAGTCGTTAAAAATAGTGATTCACTTTTCAACATTACTATCCACATAGTGTGGTCAAGCATTGTTCAAAAAAAAGAAAAGTTTGTTATCCACAAATCCACACGCTCTATAACTATATATAAAATTTAAAAATCTCATCATGTTTGTCTAAGAAGGTGTGGAAAAGATTTGAAAATTCATCCCTTTACACTCTTTGAAGAATCTTATATTTCTTGAAAGAAAATTAGTATCTCATGGATAGAAAATTCCCAATCGGGCCCTTCGACTTAAAAGCAGTTTATTCTCAGGAAAACGTTCCCGCTTTGATTGAAGAAATAAAATCGCTGCCTAAGAAGATCCAGAACGAATTGTATTACGCCGAAGTGGATCAACTGAATAAACCCTATCGCGAAGGCGGTTGGACGGTTAAGCAAGTGGTTCATCATATTGGAGATAGCCACATGAATGCATTGATGCGTTTTAAGCTGGCGTTAACCGAGGATAATCCAACCATCAAACCTTACGATGAAAATGCGTGGTCGAAAACCGCCGATTACATCAAAGTTCCACTTCAGGATTCGGTAGAGTTTATTCGCATCATCCACAACAAATGGGGCGCGCTGTTAGACGACATGACCGAAGCGGATTTTTCGCGAACGTTTGTTCATCCTGAGGGCGATTACCCCACCGATTTACTTCACACATTAGCCATGTACGTGTGGCATGGCAATCATCATTTAGCTCACATCAAATTAGTTACCAATCCACAATGACCAAGAAGCAAATTACCTACAAAGACGCCGGAGTTGACATCAAAGCCGGAGAAGAACTTGTAAACTCCATCAAAGGCATGGTAAAAGAAACCCACAGCGATGCCGTGCTTTCCAATATTGGTGGTTTTGGTGGATTTTTTCGTCCCGATTTAACCGGATTTAAAAAGCCGGTTTTTGTGAGCTCAGTGGATGGCGTAGGCACCAAGTTGATCGTGGCGTTCAAAGCCGGGAAATACGATACGGTTGGTCAGTGCTTGGTGAACCACTGCATTAACGATATTGCTGTATGTGGTGCAACCCCCCTTTTCTTTTTGGATTACTTCTCAACCGGAAAACTAGAGCAACATGTAGGGGTTGAAGTGATCAGAGGCTTTGCAACCGCTTGTAAGCAAAATGGCGTAGCACTGATTGGTGGCGAAACGGCCGAAATGCCCGATATTTACGGTCCCGGTGAATTTGATCTGGCCGGAACTATCGTTGGTATTGTGGATGAAGACGAAGTGATAAACGGTGCCGGAATTAATGAAGGCGATGTGTTGATTGGCTTCAAAAGTTCAGGCTTACACACCAATGGCTATTCATTAGCTAGAAAGGTGTTATTCAGCGAATACGATGTGAATGATTATGTGGATGAACTTGGCTCAACCGTTGCTGAAGAATTATTGCAAGTCCACAGATCGTACTTACCGATGATAACTGCGTTAAAAGGTATGGAAGGCGTAAACGGATTTTCGCACATAACCGGTGGTGGAATGATTGGCAACACCAAACGAATTTTACCCGAAGGTCTAGCGCTGGATATCAACTGGGATGGCTGGGAACGTCCGGCTGTGTATAAGTTGATTCAGAAAATAGGGAATGTACCCGAAGAAGATATGCAAGCCACTTTTAATCTGGGAATTGGCTTAGTGGCCGTTGTTGCTGCAGATCAGGTAGATGCGGTAAAAGCCAAAGCTGCCGAGCTGAGCGAAGAAGTGTTTGAAGTTGGGAAGGTGATCGGAAGTTAATTTTTATCAATCCGGTTTTTAACCCATCAAGGGTTTAAAACCCTTGATGGGTTATTAAAAAGATGAATCATTCTACCTACCTAAAAACAGCCGCATTCTGTTCCTTTGCGATTGCTCTTCTTCATGTTGCAATAATGATTGGTGGAGGTGAATGGTACGTATTTTTTGGTGCCGGACAAGAAATGGCCCGACTTGATGAATCGGGAAGTTGGTATCCGAAAATAGTTACTTCTCTAATCACTGTTATCTTTATTATCTGGGGATGTTATGCTCTTTCCGCTGCTGGAAGTATTAAAAAACTTCCTTTCCTTCGAACGGTGATTCTTTCAATTTCCGGGATTTTGATTTTAAGAGGGATCTCTGGATTCGTTCTACCTTTTACGAGTACTCATCCTTCCATCCTGCAAAACTCAATCCCTTTTTGGATGATTACTTCCACGATTTCTTTGATAATTGGAGCTCTTTTTTTGATGGGGTTGGTGAAAGAAAAAAGGGTGGTAGAGCATACTTAGTTAATGGTGAATTACCATTAATGGGTTCAATAATCTTATTTCATATGTTGTTGAATATCCATTCTGTCGTGCAAGATTCTGGTAATTTCTATCTGATCTTTGGTGATAATTCTATAGAAGATGATATGTCGATTCACTTGTAAACCAAGTAAATCGTCTCTAATTGAAGGGTATTTTAGTCCAATAGTTTGTTGATCTGCAATGAGATCAAAACCGGATATCAGTTCCTGAAAGTAAGTATCAGCTTGTTCTTCTGACCAAGTATCAAAAGTGTAGTTCCAAATATTTGAAAGGTCTTTGACAGCTAAACTCGTTAGTTGATAGCTAGCCATTTTTTTTGGCTGTTTTTAACTTTTCTAGATGTTTGGTTGGATTAAAATCTTCTACGATTCCACTTTCAATACCTGAATTTATAGCATTTTTTAAGGCGATAACTTTATGTTCTTCTTCCTCAAGAAGCCGTAATCCAGCACGAATTACTTCACTCGCATTTTTAAACCTTCCTTTATTAACACTTTGCTGAACAAAATCATCAAAGTAGTTTCCAAGTGATACGGATGTATTTTTTCCCATGATTAGTATTTTTAAACTAAAATATTACCAATTATTGGTAACTATTCAAGTAGATGAGAGAACTTTCCATTCTATTTAACCCGTCCAGGGTTTAGAAAAACCCTATCACTTCGGATCCAAACTCATCACATAGTCAAAACTTTCGTTTAGCAGGCGAACGACGAGTTCTGAATCTTTCAGCATCTCATCGGTGATTAGAATTTATCCGCGCATTACCGAATTGTAGGATCTAAACAAAGTGGTGTTGTATTGCTTCAGGTAAGATTCCTGTACTTCTTTCGAAAAACGAATCCCGATTTCGCCGGCTTTGTTTACGGTCGAAAACATATGTCCGTTTGCCGTAGTGCAGGGAACTGTTTTCCCTTTTCGTTCGAACATAGGGCATTGAGCAATTAAAGCATCATATATTTTAAGTCTCTCGGTAAAATCAGGCATGATTTTCTCCTTTAAATTGATACCACGATAAGAAAAATATCGGTTTAATCTACTAACTCGCCGGACTATCAACCCATCCAGGGTTCTAAACCCTTAACGGGTTAAATTTCATGATTTCTTAATCATTTTTCATCTCTAGTAACAAGTAAGAGAGATTAATGGATAAGTTTCGAACCTCGTCTCTGGAGTTCATATTATTTACCAAAGTTGCCACAACAAGCTTTCGATCAAAAAAGATTCTAAAATAACTAGAGCTTCCAATTTGCTTTCCATGGTGTTGAATTACCTTTCCTTGTTCAGGAGTAATCCAACTATCCCAACCAAGTACGTACTCATTTTCAGTACTGGTCGAATCGGAGAGTTTTATCATCATTTCAGTAGTTTTCGGGCTAATTAAAGTATAATCTAGAATAGCTTTTCCGAATTTGAGCATATTATCTGCTGTCGATATAACACCACCTCCCGCGTAAGTGTGGCTCAAATTATTCTGCGGACTTCTGAAAAAAGTATTCCCAAGTTTTATGTAATTATCCGCTTTATTGTCATAACTCAAATTGCTGTCTTCAATATTCGTTTCGGTCATTCCAGCCGGATTCCAAATGTGCTCTCGCATATAATTCTGATACGATTTCCCGGTAACCTTTTCTATAATTGCACCAAGAATAGTATATCCATAGGACGAATACATAAATGAGCTTCCGGGTTCAAACTCAAGTTCTCTATCCTTGAATTTATCGAGAGCCTTAATACTATTCTCGTAATGAGTAAAATGAATAGATTCTAAATCGGATTGGTAGTGAGAAACCCCAGAAGTGTGGGTTAATAAATGACGGATAGTAATATCTCCCTGTTCCTTTTTTGGAAATTCCGGCAGATAGTTTTGAATCGGTAAATCTATATCTATGATCCCTTTTTCGTAAAGTTGTAGTATAGCAATAGCAGTCATGGGTTTGCTTATTGAAGCAATTCTAAACTGACTTGTTTGCGTTGGCTTTTCATGAGTTTTTTTAGCTAGAAACCCGGCTGTTGATAACCAAATCCGACAATCTTGATCATAAACTCCGGTCGAAACACCTAGATAATCATTTTCTTTTATTGCAGAATTAAGAATGCTGTCCGCTTTACTACTAAAACTATGTAATTCATTGCATTCCAGATTGTTTATGCTTTGAGAACTGGAATCCGGTTTATTGGAAAATGGATTTACACTAAAAGGCTCAAGAGTCCAATAGAATAGATAGGAAAGCAGAAGTAAAATTACTCCAACTATAAATTTAGTTTTTGTCATTGGTTCCCCTGCTGTATGGTGTAAATATCATTGATGTCCTAAAGATTAGAAGCCTTATCTGATGAAAAGCTGAAAACATTGAGCGGCAATATTGGTGTTAATTTGTTTGATTGATTTAGCAAAAGTTGACACCCTAACGCCTATTCCCATTCAGAAATATCAATTGTTCTCAATTCATCATTCAAGTTCTTGATTGCTTCCAGTAATTGCTGACGATGAGCTGAATCCAAATAATAAGAGCCCGTAAAAACCATATCAATCGAGCGGGTATGTTCGATGTTTTCCAACGGATTTTCGGATAATAAAATCAGATCTGCTTTTCTACCGATTTCAATCGCTCCCGTATTCATCGCCGACCAATTTGCTGGTGCTACTGTTGCAGAATACATCACCTCGGCAGGTGTTAATCCAAGCTGAACCAGTGATGAAAGTTCATCGTGCAAGGAAAATCCGGGTACCGCTCCGGTAACATTGGCATCGGTTCCGGCCAGTAAAACTACGCCGTTTTTTTGCAGTGATCGCGTCATTAAATGAATAGCTTCCACATAGGTATTCCAATACATTTCGGAAAGCTCGCGTCGTTCGGGATCGTTTTTAATTTCAAGGTTCTCGTAAATGTTATTACCCGGTAACCATCCTTTAAAATTCATATGCCCCTCAACTAATATAGGGTGGACGTATTCCAGCTCAATACTTGAAAGATAATTTTCGAGATCGAATTTTTGCTTAGGTAAGCTTTCCATCAAAAAAAGCGTGGTGGTGACGGCAATACCGTCTTCTTTTAACCGGATGGAGATAGAATCCGCATGAAGCTCTACATACTCAAGAAATTCAGCGGTGTTTTCATAACCTACTCCTCCAATTTCTTCCATCATATTTTTGGTGATTTCCTCAACATGAGCCAACTGCGCAATACCGGAACCGAACATTTCTTCTAAACCAACATCATAGGGCAAATGACCCATTACTTTGAGATCAAGGGCTGCAGCTTCTTCAAGTACAACGTCGTAGATTTCTCTATTTATAAATCCACCAAGTTTGATCGCATCATATCCTTGACTATATAAGTTATGAACTCCTTTTCGAGCATCATTTTCTGAGGTATAGGTAAGTCCGGCTCCAAAATATTTTTTACCCCAATGGTACCACCCTTCTTCACTTCCTAGTTTTCTGGTGGCAATAAACAATTCCGGACTTATAGCTCCCTTCGCTTTCTCTTCTTTCCAATCAAGATGCGCTTGATATCCAAACATTTCCCAAACGCTAGTCACTCCATTAGCGAGGTATAGCATCAAATCGTTTTTACTGTACTTTAAGTGAACATGAGTATCGGTTAGTCCGGGAATTAGAAATTTACCACTTCCATCTATATAGGTGATGGAAGAATCCATCATCGCCGCTGATATTTGTTCGATCACACCGTTTCTAAGCACTACGTATTGATTTGGAATGAAGTGAGTTCCATCCGCATGCAACACAGATACATTTTTGATACCGATGGTTGAATATTCCTCGAAATATTCTTCTGCATCTATTACCGGCGTAAAGGCAGCCTGCGATTTTTGAACCTGATACTTATACCAGAAAAAGCCGACAGAGGATGAAATAAGAAGAAATAGAAGGAAAAATAGACCCCATTTTTTAACGGATGATGCAAAAGCCATACTTAATAAAACCCAGATTTTGTAGATTAAAGGAAGCGTCTACTAATAAATCTGCAATGTGTTTCAGATTAGTTGAATCGAGTTGAAACCGTTTTTTTTAACCCTTCCAGGGTTTAGAACCCTGGAAGGGTTACTAAGAGAGTCGGTCCGAAGTATTTCCAAACCCTGGAAGGGTTTGAAAAGAAAGGATCTTAAACAGATTGCCCGAATGTCAGGAGATTGTTATCCGGATCAAGCAGCGAAAATTCCTTTTGTCCCCATGGTTTAGTTTCCAGTGCACCGTTTGGATGGATTTCCGTTTTATTAGTTTTCAAAGAGTGATAAAAAGCTTCGATATCATCGGTTCTGATGTACACCATACCATAATTTTCTTTTGGGTCAAGTTCTATGAATTCGAAGAAATGGAGTTCTATGTTATCTTTTTTCAACATCAAATAGCCATCATAATCGGTATCCCCAACATTCTGAAAACCCAATTGATCGATATAATATGCCCGAGTAATACTTTTATCACGCATCGGCAATTTGGGGTGGATAGCGGAAAGCATCTTAAAATGGTTTAGGTGATTATTCATCTTACATGATCCGAAAATCATTATAGATAAATAAGGTAGGTATTCTAATCCAACCTTTAACCAGTCAAGGGTTTAAACCCGGGTGGGTTATGAAATGGAAGGTCATTTCCCAAACCCTTGACGTGTTACGAGAGGAAGTCGAGAGTGATGAGATAACGCCGAAACCTTGTAAAAGCCAAATAAGATATGGTGTTGAATTACGGATTCCGTAAAACATTGCCTATTTTTATTGAAGAAAACAAAGAGTATACAACAAAAAGACTATTTCAAGAATCACATGAAAGTATTCATCAAGAGTTTAAATCTATTAATTGCATTATTAATCATTGGAAGCGCTGCGTTAAATGCCCAGCAAATGCAGATGCCTCAACCTGCCCCTGCTAAAAATGTGACCGATGCCGAGCTCGCTCAGTTTGTAGAAGTGGCTAAAGAGTTTCAGGAAATCAGCGTAGCCACCGATCGTATGTTATTTGCCAAACTCGAAGAAGTTGGTATGAGCGGTCAGCGGTTTCAGGAAATTATGATGGCTCGCTCGAATCCAAATGCCACAAAGATTGAACTCACTACACTCGAAGAATCTACCATCGAAAATATGCAATCCTTTTTGCAGCAGTTGTCTATGTCGATGCAGCAGCAACAAATAAAAGCAGTTGAAAAATCTGAGTTAAGTGAGAAACGATTTCAGGGAATTGCCATGGCATTGCAAACGGATCAACAATTAGCCGAACGATTCCAGGAACTAGTTGATCAGTAACCAACAACGACCTTAACGATTTAAAAACCCAACCACTGTGTTGGGTTTTTTGTTTACGTACTAATTAAGTAGCTCAATTCTTTCCCAGTATATAGGTTTTGAATACATAGTTCCATGGAGTGAAAGCAAAGGGAATAATCATAATCATAAATATGGCTGCCCATTCGGCTGTGTCTGATCCGGCTAATGTTCCTGCCTTCCACATCGGAAAAGCCACAAATCCCAGCCACAATCCTTTGTACAAAAACATAAACAGCATGATTGGCAACATGCGCAATGTGTGGATCATGCCTAACCCACTTAAAGCGGTATAAGCGGCCATAGCACACCATGCAATACCAATTTCGTTATCCCAGGGACCCGGGTAGGTGATTAATTCAGTCCAGGCGTCTTTTCCTGCCAGGAAAAACATCAGCCCAAAAAAGAGTTTGAGAACATACACCTGAATGGGACGAACCCCGTTGTACTTGCTAGAGGGTTTAAATAGCTGTTTGATAAAGTGCATATCCGGGGCCTGAAATTATAGAAGATTCTGAGTTTTGCAGGCGACGTGTACTCAGCTTTCCGGTGATAAGTTTCTAAAAAAAATCCCAGACTCAATAAAGCCGGGATTTTTGGTTTCATGAAAAGTGAGTTTTTTAATCCTCAGTGATAAATCGCTTTACATCCTCATAAAATTGAACCAAATCGGGAATTCGAGTATAAAACATATGTCCGGCGTGGTAGTACGTCATTTCAATATTTTCTTTGAGCTCATCCGGCAAATCCATGTGCATAAAGGTGTACTCGGTACCGAAAAACGGAGTGGCTAAATCGTAATACCCATTTTGCACCTGTACTTTCATTCCCGGATTCTGAATCATCGCTTCCTTTAAATCATCCACCGTTTGCGGACTCGTTGGGAAATATCCTCCACCTCCCCGACTCCAGTCCCAATTAAAGCCGGGCAAGCTGTAAGCAGAAAAATTGTATTTTTTGTCTTTCCCGAAGCCAAGTTCGTTGTGGTAATAATCCATAAACGCCATCTGGTATGGCGGACTAATCGCCGAACTTTGGGGATCGTAATAAGCCCCTTCCGACATCGGATTCATAGAATATCCTTTGTACCGAGAATCTAATCGACCAACGGTCATCTCGTCATCACTCAGTAGTTCTTTAAAGAAGGAAAATGCAGGTACTCGTAAATTCGATTTATCAAGATAATCCCGATCTAGTCCGGTGTATTCTACCAGTTTGTTTAGTACCGCATTGCGCTCCGCTTCGGGTAAGTAATCGCCTTTCATTAGCGCGAGCGTGTATTCGTTTGTGGCATAAGCCCGCACTTCATCCATAAATGCTTCGAAATCCTCAGCCTTGTTTGCTAGCTGATTGTGATACCATGCAGTTGCTGCATATGATGGCAAAAACAGGATGTACGAAGTGTCATCATAAGCACCGAAAGTGATAGTTCGCAAATCCAGCACATTCGAAACCAACACGATTCCATCCAGGGCAATGCCGTAGGTGTTGTTTAAATAGGGAGCGAGTCCTGCCGCGCGAAAGGTGCCGTAACTTTCGCCAAGTAAATACTTTGGAGATGCCCAACGGCCATTTTGGGTGATATATTCGTTAATGAAATTACTGATGGATGAGATGTCGCCATCAACGCCCCAGAACTCTTTGTTTTCATGTTCGCCTACTGCGCGGGAAATACCCGTTCCTACCGGATCAACCATAACCAGATCAGTTACATCCAGAATGGAATACTCGTTATCGGCGAGTGTGTAGCCCGATTCGTTAAAATTGGGATCGTCTAGAACTACTCTTTTCGGACCTACTGCGCCCATGTGCAGCCAAATGGATGAAGAGCCGGGTCCACCGTTAAACACAAAGGTAACCGGGCGTTCACGGTTGTTGTTAACATCGGTTCGAGTATAAGCGATGTACCCAAACTGAGCGATGGGTTCATTTTCTCGATTTTTGATGTTCATTGTAGCCGCTTTGGCTTCGTATTTCACATCCTTTCCATCAACTTTGATGGTGTGCGATGTTACATTCTGTTGTTCTTCAGGTATTGGTTTTGCTTCTTTTTGTTGATCCTGTTGGGCAAAAGTAGCCGAATGAATCGCAAACAATAGCAGTACAAGCCATAGAGCAGGTTTTTTCATGTGTCCCCTTTTTGTGATTAGAATTTTCCGCCGTTAGAATACTAAAAATATTCTGGAAATGGGATGTTTACACCCCGGGATTAGTTTGTGGATGGAGGTCCAATTTCATTATGATATCGTATTGTTCATCGCTGCCCAAAGTAAATACACATCGGTCATGTTCGGCAAAGCCATAGTTATTATAAAAGGCTAACGCTTTGGTATTGTGCTCCCAAACGGTAAGCCAAATAAATGAGGCTTGTTTTGCTGTGGCAAGGTCTAGCGCTTTTTGGAAGAGTTTCTTCCCAATCTTTTGTCCTTGAAAATGTTGAAGCACATAGATTCTTTCAATTTGCAGGGCTGATTCTGTTTTAAAGAACTTTTGGGAGCTACCCACATTGATTTTCAAATAACCCGCAGTTTGATCGCCCAATTCTGCGAAAAAGAATTCCGAGTTCTCATCCTCTAACTCATCACGCAGTTTCTGTTTAGAAAAAGCCGCACTTAGGTAATCATTCATATCAGAGTCGGTGTTATCAGCGGCAAAAGTATCGATAAAGGTTTGCCTGCTGATCGACTGAAGTTCATCGAGATCGAGCAGCGATATTTTTCTGATGGTAATTAGATTTAAATCCACTGGAAGTGCTATAATTGTAGGTGATAGAGAGTTATAAATTTAGAAGTGCATTTTGAATTACTGTGTCCCGCATGGTGCTATTGCGTAATAGCTTTGTTTGGAGTAGTGTATTTTATTTCTTTTAAACTGATCCATTCATGTTCAATATTTTTCATCAAAAGGGCATTGTCAAATTTGACGGTCCCTTTCGGGAAAATGGTCTCGTCTTCAAAGAAACTCGATTTTACTTCTGAAACTGAAAGCGGCTTAACTTTCCATTCATAGGTTCTCAATTCGAGGCCGTCAAAAGTTTCTCCGATTTTGTTTGGTGAATATCCAACGGCACCGTTTTCAAAAAAATCTGAAGCGCATTCCAAACTGTCAAAAACGCTGCCTGTGTTCCACTTGGTAGTTTCTTTGGCTTTTATTGATAAAAAAGTATCATCATCACTTTTAAACTCTATCGAATAATTTCCCTTCTCTTCACCTACAGAAAAGTTGGCAAGGTGATGAACACCCGGGAAAATTCGTCCGCCTGCTAAAGAGTTTAATTTTGATGAAGTATCCCGTCTTGGAATGAAAACTCCTTCTTTAATTTCTCCATGTTCTGTCCATTCAACGGCAATTCGATGAGCGCCATTCTCAGACGATATACCAAAAGTTTTCGGAAGTCCTTTTGGTCGGATATTTTTCAATCGAATGAGACAAATTCCGACGACTCCTTTATCATTCACAAGTTTTGGTCGAAATGGAGAAGGTAAATATTTGGTCAATACGTCTCTATCAACTTGATAGTTGATTAAAATACGTCTGTCTATGGTCCCTTTAATTGTCGGAAGATTCATTTGTTAGATTGATCGCAGTGTTTTGGATAGGCTGAGTAGTGGATTAAGTCCATATGCTTTTAAGACTTGACCAAAAGGTTGATTTATATTCTTTAGTATAATTCAGTGATTTTTTCACATCATCTATGAGTAGCGAAATATTGAAATCTAAATTATTCCGTGTTACTTGCAACTCAACCATCCCAAGTTTTTCTAGTATTGTATCCGCAAAGAATTGTTGCCTTTGAGATTCAGATAAATTGAAAAAATTTTCTTTGTCAAGAATTATAGGAATTCCGATTGATTCTTCTTTTGGTCTATACTTTTCAATTTCTCTTAAATTTTTTCTTTCGAATGGAATTGGTTTGACGTAAATCTGAAATAGAATTTTTTGTAATCCTGTTCCATATTTTTTCCAATTCAGATGAGCGAGTTTGTATTGGAATCCGTTTTCGCTCCACAAATAAGACTTGACTAAATCTTGATCAGTTTCGCCAGCATTAAAGCTCGCATAAAACCCGATTAAATTTTCGCCACTCTTTTCACTCATTTTTCAATTACTCTACAACATTGGAATAAGTCACATGAAGCTCATCCTAATTTACCCTTCCACATATTCTTTAATGAAATTCTGTTCTGCCTCAGTTTCTCCGATTAAAATCAGATCGGAGTTTTCAGGGATCACTTCATTTGGTTTTGGGTTAATCACCTGCTTTCCATCACACGAATAAGCCACCACATTACACCCGGTTTGGTAACGGATGTTGGCTTCAACCAGCGATTTTCCTACCAACTTTTGCGGTGTTTTTAAGCTGAATACATTCAAGCCCTCAGCAATCATGATAATGTCGTTTTCTTCGTAGATATTGTAAATGGCATTGGCCCCCATTGATGCGTATGACATCACAAAATCGGCGCCGGCGCGGTGCAACGAGTTTACATTTCGTTCCAGCGTAGAACGGGCTACAATATGAATATCAGGGCGTAAATGCCGACAATAAATGGTGAGATAAATATTGATATCGTCTTGATTGGTGGAAACAATGACGCTGTGCGCAGTATCTATTCCGGCTTTTTTTAAGGTATTCAGATCGTTGGCATCCCCTAAAATAAAGTTATGCTCGTTTTTGATCCGCTCCGGATTTTTATCAATAATCTTAAACCGAATATTCCGCCGTTTTAGGTGAAATGCCGCAGCTCGACCTACACGTCCGCCCCCGATTATAATAACCGGCTCATCGCTTACACCATAAATTCCGAATAACTCATCATACATCCGCAACTGCTCGACAGAACCGGCCATCATTAAAACCGAATGATCGTGAATCTCAGTATCAGGATGCGAACCTTGAAAACTACCACGTTCCCAAATCCCGACAATATTGATACCTAGCCGCTCGCGTAGTTGTGATTCACGCAAGGTTTTACCAACCAGCGGAGTGTCGTGGGCAGTAGCCTCTGCAATAATTATATCACCCAACCGCCCTATGGTATGTACTCTCGCATCTTGACCAAGCGTTCTGCGGGATAATGCGCGCCCCAATAAATTGCCCATGTGTAACACATGATCAGTACCGGCAAGTTTTAGAATATCAACAGAATCATGCGAGTTTGCGGTAGCTACAATTTTAACGTCTTTGCTAAATCCGCGAACAGTGTGCGCCACGTTGGTATTAAACATATCCGAGCCATTGGCAACCACCATTGCTGCTTTTTGAATCTGCATTTTGGTATACGTTTCGGGATCGTCGGCATCGCCTAGCATAACCACATAGCCTTCGTCGTACAAATCCAAAGCACGTTGAAGTTCAGAAACCAGCAGCACATATTGTTTTTGATACTGTTTTAACTTTTCGATGAGGGTTTTGGTGATAGGATCGAAAGAGGTAATAATTACGTGATCCTCAAAGGTATCCGGGAGTTGGCGGGGAGCCCGCGCTCGGGATTGCGCTTCCATCCAGGGGGCGTAGAAAAACTCGATAAAAGTGAATGGGAGCATGATCAACAACACTACAATGCCTGAGCCAAGCACAATCATGGAAAAGAAACGTCCGAGATCGGAGGTAAAAGTGATATCCCCAAAACCTAATGTACTCATGGTTACGAGCGTCCAGTAAAAGCCGGTCATCCAGCTGTGTTTTTGGCCTTCCATTTCCATGATAATGTGAAACAGCACGCCGTAAAGCCCAATCATTACAAAAAGGATTACGAGAAACTGAACCAACCGCTGGATGTTGGTTTTCGATTTCTTATTCGAGATAAAATAGGTGATTTGGGAGGTGAAGAACTTCATAGACCGCCAATATTTAACACATTACCGAATAAACAAAATATTGAATTCTGTTTTGGGATGATTCTGAATGTAAATGGTCGTAGAAAAATCGACAGGTAATGAAACGTGATGAGCGAATGGTTGTCGAGGATCTTTGATTCTCATACAGGGTGACCCTATAATAAAGCCATGATGAGGCTACGCCCGAAGCATCAACATGAATACCGAGCCAGCAAGAAATGAAGTGTTAGTTCAAAGTTCTGCTGATCCTTCGCTTTCGCTCAGGATGACTGTAAAATTTAAGTCATGCTGAGGATACTTCCGAAGCATCATCGGAAAGGCCGAGACAGCAAGAAATGCTGTGATAGCTCAAAGTACCGTAGATCCTTCGCTTTCGCTCAGGATGACCCTATAATAAAGCCATGATGAGGCTACGCCCGAAGCATCAACATGAATACCGAGCCAGCAAGAAATGAATGGTTAGTTCAAAGTTCTGCTGATCATTCGCTTCACATATAAAAAACCAATTTACTTCGCAGCAAAGCAGATATCGGTGATTAAATCCTTTTCTTGTACATCGCCCGGCATGTTATGATACCACTCAAATGGGTCGATTCCCTTTTTAGACGCGAATTCTTTACCCCGTTGCATGTTCATTTGTGCACTCCAAGCACCGCCAATGTGCGTGTAAGCTCCAACATGGCGAACTACATGGATATTTGTAGCTGGAATGGATCCATTAACCATGTTTGCCGGAAGAGTGTCAACGGCGGAATTTACTCCCAAACAGGCAGTATAAGTACATTCCATTTTACGCATATTCCAATCGTGATAAATACCAAAAGCGCCGGTTACTTCAATACCGGCCGATTCAAAATGCTTAGATAATGCATCAAAGTCGGCAGGCATTGTATTACCAATTTCTGCAATGCTACATGTGTTTTTTATGCCCACATAAATTGCACCTGGAAAGTTTTCAACTCCTTTAAACTCAAGCCTCGACTCTACTTCTCCCTTTTCAACATAGTCTTTTAGTAGGTTTAAGCCTCGTTCATAATCCATCCCTACAAATCCTTCCATCATCTTTTTCATCCAGAACATGAAAAATGGTAATGAGCTGTTCATGCTCCAAGTTACATTGGTATTTTCACCCATTTCTTCTAAGTGAAACGAAACTTTAGCCGTAGATTTCCATGGTTTCAAAAAGGTGAGATCGTAATCGATTTGCTTATTTTCAATCTCACTGGTGATGCTCATATTGCCTTCACCGGTTCGCTTACCATTCCACTCGTAATATTTTGCATCGGTAGCGATATTTACGTTGGCATCAGGTTCCATAATCAACCAGGGGGACCATTTTGGCCAGTGGTTAAAGTCGTTCAGTTTGGAGTATACGGTTGCTGCATCGGCATGAATGGTTGCAGTGCGGGAGATATTCATTTTTGGCATGGCACACAGGGGTTTAGAAGAGATAATGTGTGCAATGTATGTAAACAGGGATATTAGTGCAAAATCATTTTAATTCAACAAAAAAAAGTCCGGCCAATTAAATGACCGAACTCTCTACTACAAGACTTGAATACTATTTAGAAATCAAGTGCGGCGTGCTCTAACTTTGGGGTAGATGCCGCTTTATGTAATCTCGATTGTGGTGCCGGACGAGAATTTCCAGGGTGTTGAACACCATCTAATTTATAGTAAGATATTGCCTGTCGCAGGCGATCACTTTGGCGAAGTAAGTTATCCGCAGATGAAGCTAGTTTCTTACTGCTCGACGCACTTTGTTGTGCCAATGAATTAAGGTGCTGAATTGATTTATTCACCTGATTTGCCCCCCGACTTTGCTCATCACTCGCAGCAGATATTTCGTTAACCAAGTTACTGGTCTTATCAATTTTAGGGATGGTATCGAACATCACTTCACCTGCCATGGTCGACATTTTATACGCCGATTCGGTGAGTTCTACAATCTCATCACTTACACTTTTACTCTTTTCGGCAAGCATTTGTACCTCGCTAGCTACTACTGCAAATCCTTTGCCGGCATCACCGGCTCTTGCTGCTTCGATAGCCGCATTAAGAGCAAGAATATTGGTTTGAAAAGCAATATCACTGATTTGATTTATTCGATTGGTGATGTTTTCGTTGGCAGCAATAGCTTTTTTCGATTTCTCTTCAACATCTTTCAGCTGTTTATTCGCTTGAGTAGAGATTTCATTCGTTTCTGATGCATTTTCGGCATTCATGTCGATTGTTCGAGTTACTTGCTCCATGGTTGTTGAAATTTCTTCAACAAACTCGGCCTGCTCGTTCGAGCCTTTTGCCATTTGATGTGACGTTTGCTCAAGCGAACTGCTGATGTTGGAAATTTCCATAGATTCGCGCTGCACACCTAAAATTACGTTTGTAAGTTGGCCTACTAGATTGTCTAAAGCGTTGGAAATGTCACCGATTTCATCTTTTCTTTTTAGGAACGAAGGTTGAACCTTTACATCAAGGTAGCCATCGGATAAACGTTGGAGGTTAACCACTGTTTTCTTTAGTGCACCAACAATTGCTTGCGATAGCACCAAAGAAATAGCTATAAAAAATGCGAGGCTAACCCAAAGTACTTGGTTAATGGTTGCACTTTGGTTTACTAATTGGGTGCGAGCGATATCAAAAGCTTGGTTAACTTCAATGCCGGAAATCTCGCTTAGATGCTTTTTAAGCAGTTCAAGTTCACCAATCATCGATTGCACATTTTGGCTTACTGCGTCCGAAAAGTCTTCGGCAATCATAAGTTCCGATGCTTTGTAACCGTAGTCGAAATAGCGGTTAAAAGAAGCCAATGTATTGTCTAATGCCTGGTAATCATCATCCAGTTTCACCGCTTTAGCACTGTCGATGTAATTTCTGAATTGTTGTGCCAACACGGCATTTTTAGCCAACGCGGCAGTATCCATAGCAGCTACGGCGTCTTGTAATCCCTTTTGGATGGCAACCTGGGTTGCATGCATTTGAGTTGTATACTCGTTATAGGGAATGTAAGAATATTGCACACGATCTAATTCGGCATGAATTAGTTCGTTGCTTTCTTTACTTGTATTAAAAATCAGCCCAACTACGAGTACAAATACAGCCGGAAACCCGAGTATTTTATAACGCAATCGAACACTGTTCAGGATATTCATAATTAAAGCCTAGTATGTTTTGTGCACTCAATTTGAGTGCTAAAAAAGCCACTTCCAAGGGGGTTACCCTGAAGTAGTGGCCAAGAATTAGTTGATGGTTAAAACCTTAACCCCGCTCACATCAGCATCAGCGCTAACGTAACCAACTGCACCGGGGTTATTTTTCACAAATGCAATTACTGCTGCATCATCCGGGCGTTCAACAGGAGCAGTTCCAGCACCTGAAAAAGCAGCTTGTTGCCAATGGCTACGAATTGCGCCCACACTCCGGCCGTGTATTTCTTGCGAAAATGCGGCTCTGGTAGCTGCGCGAGCACTAAGATCGACAGGTACAATTTTGGAGCCATCGGCCCATTTCCCTTTAGTTTTTAAGAAAACTTCAGATACTTCTTTTTTACTTAACGCTGATGTAGCATTTGCCTCATTCACAATTACTTGAAAGCTTTGTGCTTGTAATGTTATCGAAACAACAAACAGAAATAGGGTACTTAGAATTAGTTTTTTCATAGTGTTCACCTTAGAATGAATAAATTAAAGTGGCTACAACACCATTGATGTCACCGCTGTCGTGGCTGTATTTCATGTACTCAACTTTATAAGTACGCTCAAAACTGGGTTTATAGTTAATACCTAGTGTAAAACGCGAGTATTCGATATCGTCAGTAAGTTGATCTTCGTAGCGCACGTAAGGAGTAAACTTTTCGATTCTGTGGCTTAGTTCAACAAAAGAACCTTCTAAATCTACATCTCCACCTTGCGTTAGTGGAATAGCATTGCCTTGGAAGGCAAATACTAATGGGTCAACTTCTAGCTCACCTTTCCAAAGTTCACTAACAACTTTTGTATTGCCATACTGAGCTTTTGCATTAAAGCCATAGGTAGGGCGTTCAAAACCGACTTCAATAACAGTTTGAGTCGCCGGGAATCCATCGAATAATGCATTTTCAGGGATAAATACCGAAATGGGTACTTCTTCTTTTCTAGGCTTGAAGTAGCTTGCGCCGAACTCGAAGTAGGTTTTGTATGCAACACTTGCACTAATACCTGCCGCTACATTGTACGAATCGTTGTACGAGCCATCGATAGTATAAGGTGACGAAATCTGATTTTTGAAATAAGGCACTTCACCACCGAAGAACCCAACGGCACCTGACGGTAACCAAGTTGTGTTACGATAGCCACCGGCAAATACTTCATATTTAAATTTAAGATCATCACCAACTTTACCATTAATCGAAATACCATCAATGTTCAAAGGAAAGAACTCATGGTTAGTGATCAATATTGGTAGCGTGGCACTGGTATTAACCGGCGCATAGTAATAGGTATTCATTGGGCTAAGTGGAAGTAAAAACCGACCCACTTTCACGTTTAAATTACCGGTTACGTATATCTCGCCATAAGCCTCGTTCAGCATCTGATCGAAAGTATAACCCGGACGATATACGAAAACACTTTTTAAAGTCATTTTTTCCGTAGGGCGATAAGTGATTAGGAATCCGGCTTCTGAAATGGAAGTTCCGTAATTCACATCAAATCCGTCTAATTCATCGAAATAGTTGAATTCTGTAGCTATATATCCTGTGATATTGGTCTGCGGCTCGAAGTATTGAGCGTTGGCGGATTCTACCCCAACAAACACCAAAAGGATGAATAGTATTTTATAAGTTATTGTCTGCAACATATTATGTTAATCTCATTTTTGAGTTTGGCCGTAGTTGGTACTTTTGTGTTAATTAGCGGCCGATTTTAATTAGCTCTTTGTAGCTTCTTTGAGCATTTATCGACACTAAGCATGCGATTAGTTACCAAAAATGACGAACATTTTAACCAGATCGGCTAACTGTATTAAACGTTTGATTTGGGATGACAAAAAGTACCGAATCGGAGCGCTAAATTAGGATGGGAAACCACAAATAAGAGGCGCAAATCAATAAAAAACAGATGCGTGGTTACATCTGTTGATAAAATGTGAATAAGTGTGAATTAGAGATCGTTGCTGTGCGTGAAATTAGGGCTTAATTTCGAAGGTAAACACAGACTCTAAAGTGGTATTAAAAACAGCTGCAATTTTAAAAGCTACTTCCAGCGAGGGGGAATATTTTGCAGCTTCAATAGCGTTAATGGTTTGACGTGTCACCCCAACTTTGTCGGCTAATTCTAGTTGAGTCATTTCATTATTCATGAATCTCAACGTCCGAATATTATTAGTAATTCTTCCCTCAATCATATTAGCTGGATTTGCGGTATTGGTAAATCATTACCATCCTTTTGGCGGCACAGGCTAAAAACAACGATAGAAATAGAAAGTGAAATATCATCATAGGGTTAATAACCCTGCCAATTTCTTCCACTACTGTACCAAGTGTATTTGATATAAAAAGGTGCACTAGCGTAATAATTACACCAACTACCAGAATGCTATATCCGGTTTTATGGCCTTTTCCCTCAATCATATAATCGCGTTCGTCTTTCACCACTTTTCGGTTACTTTCGCTGATCTCTACGATGATCTCGACAATTACGGCAATCCAAAAAACATTAAAAAATATCTTGAACAGATTAGATGAAAAATCAGGGACCGAATCCGGCCAACCGAAAACCATGAGTACATAAAAAACCACTACCGAAGTTGTGGTACCTAACGAAGTCCAGGATAAAATTTCAGAACGTGACATATAATCTCCATTTAGTTTGATGTCAAGCAAACCATACGCAATGTAAAAAATATGTTACACCGTGTATAATTTTTTTTTCACGGACACCGTTTTCTTCGAAATTCCTTTTTGATAGGATCCAGCACTTCATCAATACCGTTAATTTTAATCTCATACATTGTTGACAGGTATTGACCTATCTGCCCATTCGGAAAACCCTCGCGACTAAACCATTCTAAATAGTGTACGGGTAAATCGGTTACAAAACGCCCTTCATATTTACCAAAGGGCATTCGGGCTTGTACTAAATGGATAAGAAAAGAAGAATCGTACATAGAGTTATCGCATCAATATGTGAATGAAGATAGCGGATAATTGTATACATTTATACAGGCAAATTTCGAGAACAATGCGAGTGCGAACACTTTCCTTTCTATTTCTTTTTACGATTTCAATGGGTTGCGAAAACCTGTTTTTTAACGAAAACAACGAAGATCCGGTAATCGCAATTATCCAATATGATACCTTCATTATCAAAAATAACCTCCCGTTCGATATCTATTTCTTCGCAGTAGATCAGGAGTTGTCTTACGTTATCGATTGGATGCCGGTAGAAAGTGATGAAAATCGAATAAAGGCCGGTACCTATAGAAAATATTCAACCGAAGCGATTATGGGTTATGAAGAGGGGAAAACAGCAATCGCGTTTTTTTGGGATGGAAACGAATATTGGAATACACTGATCATAGATGAATATCCTGACCGATGAACCAGAACATCCTGTTAAAGAGTTTGTTCATTGTCTGTGTTCTGAACACTTGTTCGCTTTTTGAGAATGAGCAAAATACACTTCCTGTTGATGCGCTCATACACCAAGAGTCGTTGGTTATTAAAAACAATCTCCCCCATGCAGTGTATTATTTTGCAGTCGCTCAGGCGAGTTTACCGTTAATATTATGGGCGCCCATCGTATTAGAAGAAAATAGAATTAATGCAGGTAGCATTATTAGAATCCCAATTGAGCAAGTTTTTTCACACAATCAGTTAAGGCCTATCATTGTTTTTTATTGGGATGAGGGCGTTAACAAAATCTTTAACATCGTAATTAAATAAAGAGTCGATTTATGGAGTACTCTTTCGTAGTTTCTATTAAAAATTAGAGTTATGCCGATAGTAAAATTGATCGAAATTGCACACGGTCGCAGTGGCGACAAAGGGAACGGTAGTAATGTAGGTATTATAGCCCGTCATCCCGAAATTTACCCCTTTCTAAAAAAGAAGCTTACATCAGAGGTAGTAAAAGAACACATGAAATATGTGTGCAAGGGTGAAGTTGAGCGCTATGAATTGCCGAATATCGGGGCGTTAAATTTCATACTAAACGAAAGCCTTGGTGGCGGCGGAACAGTATCTTTAAAGTTAGACGCTCAAGGTAAAACCCATGCCTCTCAAGTATTGAGAATGGATATTGAAGTTCCACAAGAGTTGCTAGACTTAGTTAGCAGTAATTAAAGGCACTCGTTATTCGCCGTAAAACCGGATCGGAATTTCAACTTTTACTAAGTCCCAAGAAAGGCTAAGGGTAGTCATCGAATTTTGAACGTCATCAAAAGCGATGGTAAATGCTTCAACAGGGTTGTTTAATGAATATGCGGGCACATCAAAACGAACGTAATCCCGTCGGTCGTTGTATTCGAAAGCTCCCCACTGCCCTAATTCTGAATTCAAAATGATCGTCCATTCGTTTTCGTATGGGATTGTAAACAGACTATATGTACCGGCTTCAATCACATTATCAGCCATTAAAATAGGGCGTGTAATGGTAATTTCGGTTGCTTCGTTGGCGCCGGTTCGCCACACTTCTCCGAACGGTTCCCAATTGCCAAAAATAGTTCTTCCTTTTCTATATGGCTGCCCATATACAATTTTAATGTAAGTTCCATCATGCTTAATACTGCTGATTGAAATGGGGCTTTTCCGGTTTCCAACCTCATCGTAATTCGTTTCTTGAGTATCGCCGGTTTTGCAAGCACTTATCGCAAATAAGGCAATAAAAAATAAGTAGCTGGTTAATTTCATGGCTTTAAAATGTACCGAGAACGAAATCGGTGTTACCTGATGATAAATCAAAAGAGAATCCTACTCCAAAATCAAGCGACAAATTACTGATTTTGTATCGTAAATGGAGCCCGGCACCCACCACCGTTGAAGACGAATTTAAAGGATTTGCCCGCTCATAATCGGCAAGTGTATGTGTAAACACACTCATATATACCGAACTAACATAGAATGGAATAAGTAACCCACCATTGTCGGGATAAGTTATGGGGATGGTATATCGGGTGCTAAATCGCCCAATAGAGCTGGAAAAGTCAAAAGCATCGCTGTTAAAACCCATTGGGATAATGGTGCCATTGCTGAATAAGCGCCGTTCGGATTGGTTTAAGAATTGGGCAGTTACTTTAAGCGATTGGTTGGTTTTTCGAAATGGTGCCCAAAAAGCATTAAGTCCATAATAAAAAGCATTTCTTTTGTCTAGTATTTCGGGGGTAGTTTCGAATTGATCGGTTTTAAATGCAATGGTATTACTGTTTAACGATTGCTCTATTTGTGCAAATAATTGAACCCCTGAAGCCGGTTGTATATCGCGGGATCGTTGCAACACCCGTAGGTTAAACTGCAAAAATGCACCAAGTTTATTTTCTTTAATTCGATTAGTTGCCGGGTTGTTATCAAGCTGATAATACCGGGAATTGTTGAATGTGAACCTCGGCCGAAAATAAAAAGACGAATATCTCTCTACGTCATCAAAATAATATTCGTAGGTAGTAGAAAAACCGGTGCCGATATCTTCAACTAAAAATGTCTCGGTTAGAATTTCATCTTCGAGCCTAAACCGAGTAGAAAAGTACGAAGGCTCTCTAAAAGTGAATACACTAATTCCCGGCCAAAAAGTTTTATTCGTATATGTTAGATTGTACCATGCTTGGTCCTGTAAAGCGGTAACTTCAAGCGTATACATCTGGCTTTGCAGCACATCGGTACTGGTAATTTGTGCACCCCATTCATTAGTTCCACTTTTGTCTTTAACAACCGGTAAAATAGCTCGCGGTTTTAGCCAGCGTAAATCTGAACCATACGATTTTACCTCCCAAGACTGACTGTCATCGAAGAACTCATCACCCATAATCGGAGCGTTTAATGCACTGGTTAATTCAGCGCCATTTAACAACATGGCGCGATCAATAGGCGTATTTAGAAAGTCGTTGCGATGAAGAGTGATTACTTTTTGCTCTTCCTGATCTTGAAGAACCAATGCGATGGAATTTCCATCCGGCGCGTACGATGCCTCAAAAGCATTGTAAGGATAATTGGTTAGCTGGGCGATAGATCGGGTATCCAAATCGTACTCGAAGATATTCATCGCAGGAAAAGCATCAAGTGTAAATAGCAGTTTGTTTTCGGTGGGATGCCATTGTGGATCGTGGATAGAACCGGCACGAAAAGCCAAATCCGGGCTACCGTCTAAATCATCTGCTAAAGTAGATTCGGTTGTAATCCATAACGCCTGCACACCTCGTTGATTTATGAGAACAGCCAATTTATCCGAACCATTTTTTGATGCATGTATTGCTACAGGGTGTCGGTTCTCAAAACGCTTAATAACCTCAGGTTGTGTGCCATTTAATGTTACGATGGCTGCGATATCGCCATCGGGCTGAAGCGCTAGTACCGATTGGGATGTTTTTGCTGGAGAAAATAATCGGGCGTTATTCGTTAAGCGGAAGTCAGATCCTGTTTGCACATTGAGCCGAACTAAATCTGAATTATAGGTATTAAAAATGCGGTTTTTGGCAAAGTACTCAGCAAAAATTAACTGCTGTGTTTCCGCGTCGAAATCGTAGTAAAAATCTGATACAACAAAATGCTCGCTTAGTTTTTTGTGGATTTGGTTTTCGGTATCAAAAATATAAAAAGCAGCTGCAGCATTGTATTGCCGAGAGTGGTACAGAATCTCGGAATCGGAAATCCAAATAGGCCCACTTTGCCGAACGCCTTTAAACGGTGAACCTATAAAGTTGAAATCATCCATTCCGGAAAAATTCTCAATCATCCGGTGGGATTCTTCCGCCTGTTTATCAGTGATATATTGATTGTATAATTCACCGGGCCATTTTCCGGTTACATTTTTTAAGGCGTATCCATAGCCCATAAAAAAGAGGTTTTGATGAACCTTAATTGCTCGTTTCGATACATTATCGCCATAGGTTTGATGTAGCCATTCAGTAAAAGTTGAACCACCTATGTAATGTCGATTATTGGGGAGTGTGTAATCAGAAATAATCAGATTTTGCCCCATACTCCAAGTAGAGTTGCCGGTTAGGTTGGCATTGAACTGATTAGTGAAATAGGTATAATTTGAGCGACCGGATTGCGGTCGGAGACCTTGCTCCGATTCGTGGTACACGGCCAAACCTTCGTGAACACCAAGTGGCGGAAACATGTTAAATGATCGGCGGATATCCGGCGAAAGTAACCCAAGTGCACTAGCCAATGAGAATTTATTAGTAACATTGGTATGGTTAGCGTGCACAAGCTCGTGAGGTAACACTGTTTCGAGCCAAAGTCCTGATTGGGGATTTAAGCTTTTCCCTTTAAAAGGAGCCATATCAACTTCTGATCTAAAATTGACCGAAGAGACAAAGCCGTTAGTAAGATCGTTGTAATTACTTAACACAACGGGAAAGTTATTAAGCTGCCCTCCTGTTAATTCGTAAGATTGGACGTAATGACTTTCTAAAATACGAGCAGATTTTCGAGCAATAGCTTCATCACCTTTGGCAAATATGATGCGAAAATGTGGACTTTTGAGTTCCTGCCAATTTAAACCCGCTGGGCGATGTTGTGTGAAGTACAATTGGTTCTGAGCTTGGGCAGAACCTATGAAAATTAGGGCGGCTATAAATGCGAGATAAAACTTTGACATAAATGGCACTAGAACCCGGGTAGGTAGTTATATATTGCCCAGAAATGTGAAAACGCACCGCCAATCACAAATAAGTGCCAAATTCCGTGATGACCAAACCACGTTGGCGCAGGGTCTGGTTTTTTGAGCCCGTAAATTATGGCTCCGATGGTATAGAACAATCCGCCGATAATAATCCAAAATGAAAAGCCTTTAGGGAGCTCGTTCCAAATTTGAGGGAAAATGATAACAGCAACCCAACCCATCAATAAATACAAACCGGTTGAAAACCAGCGGGGAGCGTGCAACCAAAATACTTTCTTTAGTACGCCGGCCACCGCAAAAATCCAGATTCCGATAAGCATACCCAAGCGCCACTCGCCGTCGAGAGCAATGGCACAAATTGGAGTGTACGATCCGGCAATTACCAGATAAATCATGATATGATCGATCATGCGGTAAATTTCTTCGGTGCGTTCTGATACTTGAACTGCGTGATAAACGGCAGATGAAGCGAACATCAAAAAAACAGTGATTCCATAAATGATGAACGAAAGCTTATATGAAACCGGATCGATGGTGGAATCTAAAATTAGTAAAACGGTACCGGCAAGAGCTATGATGGCTCCAAACAGATGGGTGTAAGCATTAAAGGGCTCACGGATAGGAAATAGATAATTTTTCACTCAGCAAAATTTATTCATCTTAAGTTACGAAGAACTTCCAATACAAAAAGGTCAACGCAAAACCTGTGATAAATAACATGCCGAACCAGCTTAATAATTTCAACCAAAAGGCTGGTTTGTGTTCATCAGGAAAATGCTCGGAAAAAATGAGTTTGTAGTTGATGTACGCAAAGATCGGCCCGGCTAAAAACGACATCGTGGTAGCCAAATCGACCATAAAGATGAATTTGCTGCCCGCCACATATAATACGAGGAGCGAAATAATTGAAATTATGATGAGCGTGCCTTTGTACGATTTCGCAAAAGGAGTTGGAGTGTCTTCCGTTTTATTGAGGGTTAGAATATGCGAAACTGTGCGTGGATAGGCATCGGTTACGGTAAGCGTAGTGCTGAACATTGCCGTGAATGCACACACGATAATAATCCAATACGCCCAATCCCCCAAGGTTTCGGTATAAAGACTAACTAAGGTAGTGGCAAATTGTGAGCCACTAATTGCAAAGTCTTGACCGGTTCCGAATAAAATCAATGCACCCAGCGATAGAAAGCCCAAAGCCATAACGGCCGCACCAATGTATCCGATATTAAAATCGGTTAGCGACTCGCTCAGTTTTGGGGTGTGCCCGGTTTGTTTGATGCGCTCCAAAATCCACAGCGAATGCCAAGCTGATGCATCAATCAGGATCGGCATCCATCCCATTAATGCAATCAAAAAGGAAACACCGCCAACCGTCCAAATGGTAGGAGGTTCAGGTCGCGCAACACTGCCTGCGTTAGTGAATGCCACGATAACCGCAATAAGCGTGGATATTGAGAGGACAACAATAATCACCTTAATGGCTTTATCAAGCGCGGAGTACTGACCGGCGCCCAAAATGGCAATACAAATAGCTAGAATTATGGCACTCCACAGTAAAGGGTTTAAGGTGATTCCCGTTAGTTCGGCGGCAAGACTTGCGGTAACAATAGTCACGGCCGCCTGCACTACACACATGGTGAGCATGGTAAAACCACTGAATGTGTACAGCGCCCATTTCCCCAATCTCTGATAACCGTGGATAATGCTTTCACGCTTAGTTATAGTGTAGCGCGGACCAAATTCTAGGAATGGATATTTTGAAATGTTGGCTAGTAAAACCGCCCAAACCAAGGCAAAACCAAACTCGGCACCTGCCCGAGTTGATTGTACAAGATGAGAAACGCCAATCGCTGCCGCAGCCAAAATTAAACCGGGGCCAAAGGCATATTTTAGTGTTGATACCGCTTTTGATTTAGTCTCCGCCATACTCCGAATTTTTTATTTCGAAGAGTGTATCAATTAATTGGGTAGTAATAAAGACTCATAAAGTTCATATACAAAAAAAGCCTCATTTAAGTACTTCATTAGAATCTTTAGTGATGTTTTTCGAGCATATTTCGATTAAGTAAATGTGATACAAATACACCAACTTGTATCGCCATATTTGAAAAACCTGAAATAAAGTTCCTAATATTTTCGATTGAGGTTTTTATTAGAAATGGAGGATTATTTTTCAGCATTTTTCAACTGCAACAGCTACAATACTACGCTATCAAAAGGGATTCAATTAATACTATCTATGAAAACATACTTTACACTCTTATTCGCTCTTCTAATGGTTGTGCAAACGAATGCACAAGTCACCCTCGACTACTATTTGCCTGAGGGAGTTTCGTACAACGCTGACATACCCACACCGTTCGAGGTTCTAAATCAAGAAGTTGGGGAATGGCATATTCGTCACGATCAGTTGGTGCAATACATGCATGCGATTGCGGCGGCTTCCGATCGCGCCACTATCGTAGAAACAGGGCGAACTTACGAAAACCGGCAGTTACTGTCGTTGGTGTTTACATCGCCGGAAAATCATGCCCGACTCGAAGAAATCCGCCAGAACCACCTTGCACTCAGCAACCCTGAAAATTCGGATAATTTAGATGTATCCAATATGCCAGTGGTTGTACAGCTTAGCTACAGCGTGCATGGCAACGAGCCGAGTGGATCTAACTCTTCGATATTAACGGCCTATCACTTGGCTGCTGCAGAAGGTGCAGAGATCGAAAACGTGTTGGATAACGCCGTGATTTTGGTTGATCCAAGCATTAACCCGGATGGTCTGGCTCGCTTCGCACATTGGGCAAATATGCACAAGAGTAAAAATACGCTGGTTACCGATCCTGAAAGCCGCGAGTACAACGAAGTGTGGCCTCGTGGACGAACCAACCATTACTGGTTCGATTTAAACCGCGACTGGATGCTGGTTCAACATCCCGAAAGTAAAGGACGAGTTGCACGTTTTCAGGAATGGAGGCCAAATATTTTGACCGATCACCACGAAATGGGATCGAACTCCACCTTCTTTTTTCAGCCTGGGATTCCTAGCCGAACGCATCCTTTAACACCGGAACGCAATCAGGCGTTGACAGGAAGTATTGCAGAATACCACGCCGAAGAACTAGATAAAATTCAGTCGCTCTACTACACAAAAGAGAGCTTCGACGATTATTATTACGGGAAAGGATCTACCTACCCGGATGTACAAGGAAGCATCGGTATTTTGTTCGAGCAGGCTAGCTCTAGAGGTCATGCTCAGGAAACCATCCATGGTGTGCTCAAATTTCCTTTTACGGTTTTAAACCAATTTACAGCCACACAATCTACCATTAAAGCAGCAGTAGATTTACGCGAAGAATTACTCGAGCACTATCGCTTATTCTATAAAGAAGCAGCTCGCGAGGCATCCCGATCAACCATAAAAGCGTACGTTTTTGGAGAGTCTGCCGATCAGGCTAGAACCTTCCATCTTGCTGAAATGGTTAACCGCCACAGCATTGAAGTGTACGAATTAGGCGAAGATGTGAGCTTTGGAGGAGAATCGTTTGAGGCCGGAAAAGCATACGTGGTTCCCACCGATCAACCGCAGTATAAATTGATTACCGCGCTGTTCGAGCGCCGTAATACATTCACAGATAGTTTGTTCTACGATGTATCTGCATGGACGATGCCTTACGCATTTAACCTGCCTTTTGCTGAGTTGAACAATCGCTCATTTAGTAACGATTTGTTAGGCGATCGTTTTGATGGAAACATGCCACAAAACGGACAAATTATTGGCGGGCGAAGCCGATATGCTTACGCTTTCGAATGGGATGAATATTACGCGCCCCGTGCTTTGTATCGACTGTTAGATGCAGGCATTAAAGCGAAAGTGGCAACACTTACATTCTCTGGAGTAACCGCTCAGGGCGAAAAGAACTTCGACTATGGTACTATTTTAGTGCCGGTAGGTGTTCAGGATGATGAGACGGAAGTTCATCGAATTATGAATGAGATTGCCACCGAAGATCAAATCAAAGTGTATGGGCTTAATACCGGTCTGTCGTCAGGTGGAATGGATCTTGGAAGTAATAATTTCTCCAATGTTGAAAAACCAAGTGTTGCGGTTATAGGCGGCAACGGAACCAATTCGTATGAAATAGGCGAAATGTGGCACTTGATGGATCAACGATATCATATGCCGCTTACAATCATTGATCAAGGTGATATGGGTGGAGCAGATTTAAGCCGATACACTGTGTTGATTATGACCGGTTATTACTATGGAAATCTATCCAGCGGAACGGTTGATAAAATTAAAGATTGGGTGCGCGATGGCGGTGTTCTGGTTGCCATGAAGCAAGGTGTGCAGTGGGCGGCACGCAACGATTTAGCCGATGTTACATTTGTTGACGACGATGAAGACGAGGATGAAGAAGAAGAAACCGAAACTCGTCCGTATGTGAAACAAGGGGCCGATCAAGGAGCGCAGGTTATTGGTGGAACCATCTTCAACGCTAAACTTGACCTTACCCATCCACTAGGCTATGGATATAACGATGATGACATCACCGTTTTCAGAAACAGCACCATTTTTATGGAAAAGGGCGAAAACCCGTATTCAACGCCGCTATATTATTCTGATAATCCTCTTGCCAGCGGGTATGTGTCGGATAAAAACGCAGAAACTCTTGCCGGTACAGCAGCCATTGTGGTAAGCAGATACGGCGGTGGAAAGGTGATTGCCATGACCGATAATCCGAACTTCCGCGCGTTTTGGTACGGAACAAACAAATTGTTTGCTAACTCAATATTTTTCGGGCCAAATATCCGATCAAGTTCAGCAAACTAAACAGCGATAACGTTTTTAATTTACAGGATGGAAAGCTCGGGTTTTTACTCGGGCTTTTCTTTTTTGATGAGCTTTCTATCGGATAGTTTAATCAATAGAACAGTTATCGTTATTCCGATGAATCCAGCCACTGTATTTCTGATGATATCCAGCGTATCAAAAACCCGATAGGGTAAAAAGTATTGGATGCACTCGTCGATAATCCCAAATAATGAGGTTATTAAAAAAGCGAGAAGCGCTGCTTTAAAAACACTTTGGTATCGTTCATTCAACGCGTTAAAAATCAACACTCCCACCAAACCATATTCAAACAAATGAGTCCGCTCGACCGGACTAATTCCCGATCGGGTGAAGATCATCACTAATCCGACAAAAATAGTGAGATACAGTAACCAGTTAGAAAAATGAACGTTTTTTGAGACCCCAAACCCGACCATCACCAATCCTGTAAGGACAAAACATCCCACAAACAAGTAAGTGAAAAGCTGCTTTTCGATAAACGCATCAGCCAGTGAACCGGCAAGTCCAAGCGTTGCATAGATCGTTGCAATAACGGTAAATGCCGCTATCCAATAATTGCGTTCTTTTTTTGATGTGGGCTTGAGCATGATGTTACCTACAAACTTTCGGTGTAGGTTTTGAAATTATCTAAGATAGCTTGCCAGCCGTCGCGCTGTTGTTCGGCCGTATGCGTGTCCTCGGTATCAAAATATTCGGTCACAGTAGTTGAGGAACCGTCGGTAGTGAATTCAATGCGAACGGTGCGATCATCAGCCAGTTTGTAAGCAATTAGTTTATGGTGTTCGACCTGAGTATAAGTGCCTTCAAAGTCGAAGCCCATGCTACCGTCTTTGGCTTCCATCCGCGAGCTGAAGGTGCCGCCAACCCGAAGGTCGTTTGTAGCCGTTGGGCAGTGCCATTCATCCGACGCGAAGTTCCAGTTAGTGATATGCTCCGGCGACGTCCATGCATTCCAAACGGTTTCAATTGGGGCATTAACCGTGGTTGAGATGGAGATGTTCATTGTTTAAATGTTAAGTTATAAGGTTTAAATGCTAAATGGTAATGCAATCAAAGAAGATGGACAATTAATACTTTACTTAACACTTCATTGGCTCAAAGCTAGATATTGAGTTTCGCTGACACTTCGCATTCGCTCAGTGTGACTTGGGGTAGAGAAATCGTAATTCGTTAATCTATACTCGCATACTTATACTTCAAAGTTCGAGGTTCAACGTTAAACGTTCAATGTTCCTCAGTCTTCCTTCTCCATCCCCAATAAGTGCCGATAATCAAAGGAGCCTTCCGGCATGGTTTTAAGGTTCTCGATCAGCATGATTGCTCGGTCGATACGTTTTTGTATTGATTTTACCCCATCCACATAATTGAGGATATACCGCTGCTGACCGGCAGTGATTTTCTCAAACGCTTTAAGTCCTTCGCGATCTTGTTCCAGCAAAGCCTCGAGTTCTTCCGGCATTTCTGCGCCGTATTTTGAATGATCCAGCTCGATACTTGCCGTAACTTCATCGCCAATAGTTATGCCCCATTTCTTTTGTCGCTTTTTGTTAATGATAATCATGCCCCGACCATCGCCCTTACCCATCAACCCGCAATGAATCTGCTCATTCCCGTTAATCGAGCACATCAACCGAGTGCCAAATCCACCAACCTCTTCCACAATTTCGGGAGGAACGGTTATGTGTGAGTATCCTACTTTGGTTTGAGGCTCTAAATAGGTGTTAAAAGTGATAGGCTTCATATCCTTACGATAATAGAAATTGAGTTAACTCGAAACGTCTGACATCTTTTTTTTCCATCGTATAAAAATTACTAACCCTAGGAGCGACAGTATACAGGCCGTAAAAAATGGGACCATCCACATTTGATCAGGCTCGATGTTTAGAGTAATAATCAGGCTCCCAATCGAAATAAATCCGGCAGCTATTGCGTAAGCAAGCTCGTCATAAAACCAGGCATAGGGCAGGAAATGTGCTCCGGTAATAATGCTGAAAGTCATGATAAAATAATCAGGGGATTTGAGCAGGATGAAGATCAAAAATGGAAAATAAAAGAGTTGAGCTACATTTATCCACATACCTAAAGGTTGAAGCGGATTGCCTTTGATCTTCCAAGTGGTTGAGTAAACTTTTGAGAAACCGAACGCCAAGGGAAGCATCAATCCACTAATCATAAAAGTAAAGATGCTTTTGTTGTACGCAGTTTGATCCAACGACCAAATTATTGAGATAGCAAACCACAATATTGACGCGGCCGTGATGAAATCAAGGCCATTTTTGGCCTTTTGTTGGATTTCGAGTTTTAGTGCGGCTAAATGGTTTTCGCTGGATGAGTTTTGCATAAATCGGTAGTATGTTGCCCTTAAAATTTGAAAGACCTACGAGATAGTTTTAGTTAAGATGCAGGAAACCAAATCCAAAAAACCCTGGCCCACCAAAGATGCAATGGCCCAGATTTATGAGCAAAATCTGTGGGGTGGGGAAACAGACGAATTCTATTCAGGAGAAGGATCGCATCATCCAATCTATGTTCAACCGTATGTTGAGGTTGTTTCCGATTTTCTGCAAAAATTTGATGAAAAACCGAGTGTCTGCGATTTAGGCTGTGGCGACTTCAACGTAGGGAAGCAGTTATATGAATGTTCGAGCGAGTACGTTGCGGTGGATATAGTGCCGGAGTTAATCAACAGAAATAGAACGCTTTACAATGCCGAGAATCTCGAATTTCGATGTCTGGATATCGCCAAAGATGATCTCCCGATTGCGGATGTAGCTCTGATCAGAAATGTGTTACAACATTTGTCCAATGCCGAAGTGCAGGCAGTAGTAGAAAAACTGAGTCGATTTAACTACATAATCCTCACCGAGCATCTTCCCGAAGGCGAGTTTACCCCAAATAGCGATATCATTTCGGGACAAGGAATTCGCCTCAAAAAAGGCAGTGGCGTCGACATAACCGCACCGCCATTCAGCTTCGAGTTTGCAAGAAGGAAAGAGCTGCTACGAATCCCATTTGAGGATGGAAAAGGAGAGATTGTTACGACGTTGTTCGAGGTTTAAAAAACATATACTTGTGACTCATATTTTTCATATCAGATTTTCAATTTTTCTCTACTGAAACGATTTTATTTTCATCTTTATCAAACTTCACAATTAATAAAGTACTGGTAGTGAAATCCAAATCCTGTTCAACAAATGCGATAGATAAATTCTTTGAGGAATCCTCCGGAAAAATAGAATCCCCAACTACAATAATTGATAATTCGACGTTCACTCCCGTGTCTTTTAGAGAATCAATTCTTTGTTCCTCAATTTTATATTCATCAAGTTCTATAAGTTGTTTGATGATCTCATTTTCTGTAACAGATGTTGGGGCACCTTCAAATGAGGGCCCTCTTAATGTTAAAACTGCTCCTGTAGTTAAGATTAAAAGTATTATAACTGACAATACTATTAATTGTACTTCGCGCGGCATCTGATTGAAACGTTTGTACGCAAATGTACCATTCACTAAAAGTTGACATGAGTAAAATAATAGTGCAGTAAAAAAAGGAATTGCAGTTGCAAGGCTAATTTCTGGGACTTCACTAATACCTATTAAGCCAAAAATTGATACTGATAAAAGTCCGCTATAAAGAAAGAATACTCTAGATCGAAACAATTGGTTATTTGCCTTTGCGTATCTCCACTCATAAAACAAAAGAATTATTCCTGGCCAACCAAGTAATAGTAATACTAGATTTAAATCAAAAGGAAAAGACCCAAATAAGACCGCTACAAGCATAATTCCGATGGTTGCAACACCATGGCCTGCTCCTATAATTACAAGATTATATAACCCGAAAAGTATAAAACCTGACGTTAGTGGAATTTGTCTTTTAGATTCACTCATTTAGGAAATTACGATGTATTAAGCCCCGGCATTTTTATTCGGCGAGCCTGATATTTAAAATTAAAGTTTGGAACCGCGTCCGAGTCCCCTTGTCGAAGATCCCCATGGGGAAAAGTTTGTTATACCCAATTTTTATTTTTTAAACCTGTATGTGATTCTAAACTAGAAAATAATTCTTTAAGCCATCCTTGGGAATCTTGGACTACTTCGATTACATAATCATAGCTTAACATTAAGCAATCATTTTCAATTGAGATGATATCATCGTCGTAATTTTCTACAAAAGATTCCAAATCAGCTTGTTTTTCAGATAGACTCACTATTCCACCATTATGTGCAATTACATTTCTGATTTTAAAATGCCCACAAATATTATTCCACTCTTGACTTGCTCCCCATTCGAAAACAATCCCAGCATCATTTTTGAAATAATTTTTACTAAGATTTAGAAAACTTTGTTTTGAATGATTTTGAAGCTTTTTAGATAGCCCAAGTCCTTTTCTAAGAAATTCAGCTATTAGAGAAATATTGAACTCTAGCTGGGAAATACTCATAATGCATAATGCATTACACGTTATATTTGGAAACACATATTCCGTTAGATCCTTCCTTAGTTTGAAGAAGTGTTTAGCACTTATAAGTAATGATTGGTCAAATATCATTTTATGTCTTTCAGGATCTTCTTTTTTTAGTTGCTCGAGTTCTCGAAAAGTTTGATAACCATCTTTGGAAGCCTGTTCAAGCAGGCTACTCTGATGCAGAAGGGGATTTTCTTGCAGTACAGATAATTGTCTATTTGCTTCATTAACTTCTTCTTCAAGATTTTTTCTTAAAGTATTAGCTAGATAGGCTAAATGATTTAATTTACTGATTGAAATCTGTTGGACAATATTGTAATAATCTTTGCTAATAATAAAGTGGTGTTAAATTGGGTATAACATATTATTAATGAACTATTTCATCACGCATAAATGTATATGATTCAATCCAATGATGCATCTAAACAACTGAAATAATTTTGCTTGAGATGTCAATATGTTTCACAATGACCGTTCAAATATATATTAGCTGATCATTTTATTACAAAGTGAACTCAAGAATCCGTGGTTCAAAAGGGATTCTGAACGGGTTGTTCGGAACGAGGTTAAGGAGTTCACTAATTTTACCCATTGTTTTACCGCGATTTAAGTAAATCAAGATGCAGAAAATGTTCTTCTCGGATTATGTGAATAATAAAAACGATCTCATTCTCCTGTCGATAAAATATCCGGCAAGGAGGCAAAACTACTTCTCTATAAATAGAGCTCTTTATCTCTTCAACACGCTTACCACTTTTTGGGTGAGGTGATAAGTGCTCAATTTTTTCGAAGGCAGATCGAACTAACGTCTTTGCAGCTGATGGGTTATCTAGGGAAATGTAGTCGGCAATTTCGTCTAACTCATTGAGAGCCGGTTCAGTACAGATTATTCGAGCCATCTAGCCATGCGTTTTTTCGCATCGGCATGAGGAACAATTCGCCCTTCAAGAATTGCCTTTTCACCGCGAGCCAATCCTTCAAGAAGAGATAGTTTTTTTTGGATGTGCTCAAAGTGATCTACATCAACAAGGTAAGCGGATGGTTTACCATGTTCGGTAATTAGCACAGGTTCCTTTTCCTCTCGTAACTCTTTGAGAAGCTTAGTAGCCTCACGCTTAAGTGTTGTAACTAATTCAGTTTTCATAGTGATACTAAAGTATCATTATCCAATGAGATTGGCAATTTCTTCTGTAAAGTTAGGATAAAGAGCCTTGGTTAAATGAGGAGTCTTGGTTTAACATTTAAAGATCGGACAGCTTCAATGCACATTGTCTATTCCTTGTTGAATATTGGTTATTGAATTCCTGAGATCACTTCGCTCCGCTCGTGAATGGTTGATCGGCTTTCTAAGAGGCATTCCGAACGGATCGTTCGGAACGAGATTAAGGCGCTCTACTTTTGAAGACCTCCACACTTGAACATTGCCTATTCCTTGTTGAATATTGGTTATTGAATTCCTGAGATCACTTCGCTCCGCTCGTGAATGGTTGATCGGCTTTCAAAAAGGGCCATAGCATTGTCGGCGGATATAGCGAGATGAATCGTGAATGCCCCTTCCCTCACTTGAACATTGCCTATTCCTTGTTGAATATTGGTTATTGAATTCCTGAGATCACTTCGCTCCGCTCGTGAATGGTTGATCGGCTTTCAAAAAGGGCCTTAGCATTGTTGGCTGGTTCACGAATACCCTCTCCCACACTTTAAAATTGCCTATTCCTTGTTGAATATTGGTTATTGAATTCCTGAGATCACTTCGCTCCGCTCGTGAATGGTTGATCGGCTTTCAAAAAGGGCCATAGCATTGTCGGCGGATATAGCGAGATGAATCGTGAATGCCCCTTCCCTCACTTGAACATTGTGGAATTACAACAAAAAAGTAGACGATTAGTTAAGGGTGATTAAGCGGCTTGTGTTTGGGTTAGTTGTTGTTGTTTTTCAAAGGGAGTTTGATAATCTAGGGCTGAGTGGAGCCGTTTTCGATTGT
>JAXMOK010000009.1:0-121665 GCA_034669965.1 Balneolaceae bacterium
AATATTTTACAGATATAACTCTTTCGAACGATACCTATTTCGCGATCATTGGACACACTCTACATAAATCAAACGATGGTATGTCATGGGCTAGTGTTGAGGGTTCCCCTGCAATGTTTGCCATCGAGGCACTAAACGACACCTTGTTTGCAAGTTCGGGAAGTCAAGTGTATAAGTCTCGTAATCAAGGAGCGAATTGGGACGTTGTGGCACCAAATTTTCAGTTGGGGACAACAGGGCCTTCAAATTTTGCCTTTCATGATAGTGTGATGCTAGGTGGCTTTAGAGCAGTAAATACATTTGGAACCATAGCTCGTTCTTTCGATGGTGGTGATACATGGGAGATAACTCCGGGACCCGGAAATTTTACGGTAAGCTCTGAGGTGGTATTTATAGGGGATACTGCTTATGCGCCGGTCATTACAACATTTAATGGGGGAGGTGTAGCAATATCAACCGATTTTGGCGATTCCTGGGAGATTATCGACAATCAACTAAAAAACGAAATTGGTGGAGCCTACGAAATAGAAGTTGATGGCAATACCCTTTATACCATAACGATAAGCGGAATGTGGATGTCGAACGATGGGGCAAGAACTTGGGAGAAAATCAGTGCCGATGGGTTACCGATTTCCACTTTTTATAGTGGTTCGCCATTAAAAGTACACAATGGCTTTATTTATTATGCGCCATACAACAACGGAATTTACAAAACTCAATCGGAGGGAACGACAACATCCATTTTGGAGGATCAGTCAATTGCTAATTCATTCAAATTGCATCAGAACTATCCCAATCCATTCAATCCAAGTACAAATATTAATTTCAGTTTGCCGGAAGCCGGCTTTGTGAGTTTGAAAGTGTATAACATTCTCGGACAGTTGGTAGAAACGTTGGTTGATCAGCGTATGGTTGGTGGCGCTCATTCGATTTCGTTTGATGCGAGCCGGTCATCTAGTGGCGTATATATTTATCGCCTTCAAGCTGGCAATAAAGTGCATACCAAAAAAATGCTGTTGATAAAATAATATTCGTTGGGTGAATTCATGAATTCACCCAACCCTTATTTTTTCATTCGATTCACAGCAAAAAGCCGTAATAGCCAGCCCGGCAACGATTTCTTTGGGTCTCTCTTCGTCATATTGATGAAGATGCCCAGTTTTTTTGCGATAGGAACTTTGTGGGTTTCCACAAACTCGATACAAGTGCCATCAGGGTCATCGATGTAAGTGAATCGCCCGGCTGCTTCGCCCATATCAAATGAATCGGCACTATCTACAGTAAAGGGAAACCCGGCCGCTTCACATTCTTCTTTGAGCGCGTCCATCCCTTGAACATCAAAACAAAGATGGATGAAACCTAAATCACCCCAATACCGGTTTTCGAAGATCTTTTTTGGTTTACGCCGACCATCTAAACATTGAATCAATTCAATTTCGGTAGGGCCGAACATTTTAACGAAGGCACCTTCCCTTGGCTTGCTTTCCCGCAGCAATACCCGGCGGTATTTCATTTCACCGGCCGGTAAACCTGCAAAATCCTCGAAATTATCGATGAGGTCGTACACAACCTTATCGTAGCCAAGGATATCAGAGTACAGCTTTCGGGATTGTTCGATATCAGAAACACCCATGATGGTCCCGGAAACGCCACCAGTGGTTTTTCTTTCGCGTTTTTTGAACCAACCAAGTCCTTCCACCACTTCAAAGATGTTGCCATTCAAGTCTTTCACAAAAAAGTGTAATTCTCCGGCAGGATTTTCATTCAAGGAAGTAATCACATCTAAGCCGGCACCATTGAACTGCTCATAGGTTTCCTGAACATCGATGGATTTAATCTTGGCCACATTGATACCGTAATCGCCTAATCTGAGGTCGAAATCTGCGGCTACCGGTGTTCGGCTGGTGTATTGCCAGATTTCAAATCCGCCACCACCTCGCATACTTAACGTAAGAATCGCCCGGCGCTCATGAGGTTCTCCACCTGTGTAAGGCAGCATCAGATCGGCAACGGCGGCATCATCAAATACTTTAATGTCCATGCCAAAGTACTTACGATACCACTCGGTGGCTTCGAGTACATTGGGGTTGCCTATTCCAATTTGCTGAATGCCGGAGATTACTTTTTCCATGATGCTAGGTCAGTTTTTTGAGCTGAAGGTATGGAAAAGAATTAGGAATTAGGAATATGGGAATTAGGAATAGTGCGCTCAGGCAATGTTAAGGTGTAAGTGCTAAATGTAAGATGAATAGAACATCATTTAGCACTTAACAAGTAACCTTAAAAATTAAACTTGGTGCTGCCTTTGTCGGGATCCCAGAACGGGCCAATCAGAAAATCAGCATTCGACTTTTGTTTGATGTTGTCGTTACGTTCAATCATATTAGCCGGATAGTACACCGAACGTGGCCAGTTACCCGGGTTGGGTGATCTTGCCGGTTGTAAGTTATCCTCGCGATCAGGAAAACCGGTTCGTCGCATTAAATTGTAGGCTTCGTATCCGTTTCCCCATAGGGCAAAGTAGTATTCACGGGCAATTTCACGTAATTTTTCAGTGTTGTCGGGGGCGTTATCAAAGCGATCTAACACCACCGAGGTGTAAGTGGTTATCACAGAATCGGTGATTTCAAAACCGGTTCCAGTGGCTAAATTAGTGCCAAAATCGGCTACTTTTTTGAATGTATGTTCAAGAGCTGTTTCTAAGGAAAGTCTTGCTTTATTTTCATCATTGTTATGCATCAATTCTGCTTCTGCAATCATGAAATGCGTAAACCCTGATAAGAGTATCGGCTCAATTCCGGCTCCTTGAAGTCCTGCATTACTGTTTGCTTCTCCTCCAAGTTCATCATCAAAAGCACCACCGGCAGGATAAATTCCATACGTTGGATATGGGGACTCTTGAGGTATTCCGTCATTTATTAAGTGATGCCTACCCCAATAACCACCGGGGAGTGGGCAATATGGGTCATCTTCATCAAAGTGAGCCGGTGCATAGGCCGCGATACAACCGTTTTTTTCTGAGTCACTTGGTACGACCTGACGAAAGATATAATAGTTGATGCGAGGGTCAGAAAAAGGCTTATCAGTTAATAACATATTCATAAAGCTATCGGATAAGTATTCCGTCGAATAAGTATCATCTCTATAATTGCGTGAAAAAACAGGGTGTCTGGAATCGGGATTATTTGCCGTTATACTATATGAAAACTGAAAGTCATGACTTGGATCTGTAATTAGGTTGTCATCATTAATCAAAGCAAATATCTCCTGGGTGTCACCCATATTCAGATACGCTTTAAGTTTTACGGTATTAGCCACTCTGATCCATAATTCAATTCTGTCCTCTTCACTATAAGTTGGAAAATATAAATCGGTATCTGGTTTATCTCTGGTGAGTGGATTATTCAAATCAGCAATGGCCTCATTCAATAGGTCGAGCGCATTTGAGTAAATAAGTTCATCATCGAGTAAAATTGGATTTAACTCGGTACCATCCAGATCATCGCTATCAGGCATGTCACCAAAATGGTCGACCAAAGTAATCATAGCATTTGCTTTCAGGATCTTGGCAATTCCTGAGTGGATATACAGATTTCGATCTTCAGCTATTTTGATTAGCGTGTTAGCATCAGAAAACATGTCGTTGTATGCGTTCCCATAAATTGAATTAAAGCTTGAAGGGCTAAAGGCGTCTTGATAGGTGCGCCCGAACATGTAATCCATCCGGGTTAATTCGCCACCAATCGATGAAGCACTACTGAATATGGAGCGGGTTTCCAGTTGTATGCTATTTAACAACAAAGAAGGGTCGGCATTTTCTGTCGAAGTCGAATCGTCTTCTACTTCACCCTGAAGTAATGAATCACATTGTATCAGGCATATAAAGGTAAAACTGGCAAATAATAACACGCGATAAATCATAGCTATTCTTAAAAATTAAAAATTAAAAATTAAACTTGGTGCTTCCTTTGTCGGGATCCCAGAACGGACCAGTTAATAAGTCATAGGTCATCGCTTTTTGTTCAATATTCTCGTTTAGTTCGATCATTACGGCAGGATATGGCACGCTTCGTGGCCAGTTTCCCGGGTTAGGACTTACTGAGGGTTGTAAATTGTCATCCCGATCAGGAAAACCGGTTCTGCGCATCAGGTTGTAAGCTTCGTAGCCATTGCCCCACAGAGCGAAATAGTACTCACGGGCAATTACGCGCAGTTTTTCAGTGTGATCGGGGGCGTTATCAAATCGATCTAACACTACCGAGGTATAGGTGGAGATGGTAGAATCGGTGATTTCGTACTCAGATCCTGTAGCAAGATCAGCGCCAAAATCTGCCACTTTGCTAAAGGAGTGTTGCAGTGCGGTTTCCAAAGCTAAACGGGCTTTAACCGGGTCGTTATTCAGTGTTAATTCTGCTTCTGCAATCATGAAATAAGTGAAGGCAGATTGCAGCATTGGTTCAATTCCTACACCACCGAGACCATCGCCATCTTTAATTAGACCACCTTCAGCATTATCGAAATCGCCCCCTACAGGATAAACACCGTAGGTTGTACCACTGCCATTACAATTATAGCCAAAACCCTCATCTAAATGATTCTGCCCGGTATAACCGTATGGTAAACACAAATTAGGGTCATCACCATCAAAATGAGGAAGAATCGACGTCCATGATCTACAGTGATCATCAATACCATCAGTTACGTACTGCCGATAGAAGTAGTAATTCATTCTGGGATCTATAAATTCTTTATCGGTTAATAACATGTTGAGATAGCTAATCGATAAAAAATCCGCAACTCCGGCAAAGGAATAATCATTAATATAATTCGGATGTCTGGAATCCGGATCGCTTGCATTTGAGCTGTAGTTAAACTGGAAATCATGAGAACTATCAGTAATTAGCTTCCCGCTGGAAACCAACTCATTCACTTCCATAGTTTCTCCCATATTCAAATAAGCTTTGAGCATAATTGTATTCGCTGTTCTGATCCAAGAATCCACATATTCAGTACTTCCAACATCAAAATAGAAGTCAAATTCAGGGGTAGCTCTGTTGAGTGGATTCTGTATATCAGAGAGGCCGTCATTTAACAGATCAATGGCTTTGGTGTAAATAAGCTCGTCATCTACTAAAGGCGGATGTAATTCGGATCCGTCAAATTCATCGCTGTAAGGCATATCGCCAAAGAAATCCACTATTGTAATCATAGTGTATGCTTTCAGGATTTTAGCAATACCGGCGTGAACGTAAAAGTTACGATCTTCTGCGATTTCGATAAGCGTGTTGGCATCCGCAAAAATACCTGAATATGCACGCTCGTACATATAGTTATAATTTCGTGGAGAAACAGCATAAGTGTATGTATCGCCATACATATAGTTCATCCTGGTATACTCGCCACCGGAAAAGGAAGCAGCTCCGAAAAGAGATTTCGATTCTAACTGAATGTTATTTAGCAATTGAGAAGGGTCAGCCTGCGTGGCTTCGATATTTTCGCCATCCTGAAAGTCGCTTTTTAATAAAGCATCGCAGTGTATAAACCCGATTACGGAAACGAATAGAAGTAGCTTTTTAAACATGCCCATTTGATAGATGCCCGATAATTTATTGCAAACCCATTTTAAGCGTAACTGCTATAAAGCTTGAATATTGTATAGAAGTTAAAGTTCGTTTAAAAAATCTCTAAAAGAAGTAGTGTTATAGTTTGCCATTCCTCTTTTTTCCATTACGATGTAGCCTTCGGGCGAGATGACATAGGTGGTTGGTACCACGGTGCTGTCGTAGGTTCCGGGTTTACGTCCAGCCAGAAAGTAAACGGGCATAGTAAACTCTTTTCGAGCCATAAAAGCTCGGGCTTTATCGGGATATTCATCCAAAGAGAGCATCACAAAAACAATGTCATCGTGGTTTTCGAAGTCTTCGTAGAGCTTTTGAATGTTGGGCATTTCGGCGATGCAAGGGGGACACCAGGTTGCCCAGAAATTGAGGAATATGGTTTTGCCTTCGAAGTCTTGCAAGCTCATTCGTTCGCCATCCATCGAAAGTAGCGGCATGTTGTAATTTGCTCGTAGAAACTCGGATTCATCCACGGTGATGTCAGGCCGAATGATGCCTGTTGCTAGCAACCCTCGTTGCAGGGTGCCAATAACTTCAGTATGCCATCCCATCAGATATAGAAAAGCCGCTACTCCGGCAATTACTCCAAATTCGATAAGATCGCGTTTACTGAAAAAGGACTTCTTTTTTTGATCGGTCATCCACAAAAGATAGACAAAAAAAAAGCCCTCATTCCAAGAATGAAGGCTTTGAATTTCTATACTAAATCGAATTAGTTATAACTCAATTTAATTTCAACGCGACGGTTTCTGTTCTTACCATCGTTGGTTGTATTAGATGCAATTGGTTTCGTTTCACCAAGTCCTTTGGTCGAAATGCGGTCTGCATCAATACCGTTTTCTACTAAATAGCTTTTTACAGCGTTTGCACGGTCTACCGAAAGCTCTTTGTTATACTCTTTGGTATCTCTACTATCAGCGTGACCTACTAACATAATATTTAACGCTTCATCATCATCTAAAATGTTAGCAAGTTTGTCTAATGCTTCTACTGAAGAAGTGTGCAGTGTATCAGAATCGGTTGCAAAGTAAATGTTATTGAAAATCAGGTTTACTTCCTTCTCAATTTCCGCAGTTACTATTGGGCATCCGTTATTAGATGCTACACCTGCAGTATTTGGACAATCGTCCATTGTATTTTTTACAGCATCACCGTCGTTATCAGCACATCCGTTAGTTGCTGCAGTTCCTGCTACAGTTGGACATTCATCAAAACGGTTGTCGATTCCATCATTGTCAGTGTCAGCACATCCGTTCATTGTTGCAGAACCTGGTACTGTTGGACATTTATCTTCATAATTTGGAACACCATCGGCATCCGTATCAGGACATCCAGCAAATTCTGCTAAACCAGCTTGGTTTGGACATCTGTCTTCGCTGTCTACTACAGCATCAAAATCTCTGTCGGCACAACCTTCAGTTCTGTAATCACCAGCAACTTCCGGACATTCATCTCTCGAGTCACGGATTCCGTCATTATCGGTATCCTGAACTCTACCTAATCGTAATTTTACACCAGCGGTATGGATAAACTGATTATCGGTAGCGCTGTTTGATGTAAGACCATCAATTTCGTCGGTGAAATTTTTGGTAAAGGTAGATTTAAAAGTTAATTCCACATTTTTAGAAAGTGGCACGTCAAAACCAGCACCAAATGGAATCTGGAAAGTGTTCATTTTGTCTAACTGACGATTAGCTTTTCCTTCTTGGAAATGACTGAATCCAACACCAGCATGAATAAATGGTTGAACTGCTGAGTTAGCATCAAAAATATAGTCGTTTGCGAACTTATAATTTAATGTTGTAGACACGTTAAACATGCGACGGCTAAAATTGTTCGAGTAATCGCTATCTACACGTGTACCAAAAGTGTTCAAAGATACATCGAAAGATGGGTTGATGTAACGATTGATACCAAATCCGGCACCCAAGTCTTTTGGGATATCAAATTTTGCCATCTCGTTTACATTTTCACCGTTTATCTCGTTGTGTCCGAGATATACGCTAAACCATGTTTTATCGTCGATTGATTGAGCTTGTGCTGTAGGGTTATAAAGACCAATACAACAAAGCATTATTAAAAGGCTAAGTAACTTCGTTTTCATAATTGTTTGTTTTTAGGTTTTGATTAACTATTTGATCTAAGTTTCAGTTATTCATAGCACCTACAAACAATAATGTTCCAACTTTAATTGATTAATTTTCGAAATGATCGCCTAGAAACTCTGGTAAGTGACTGAGAGCCAATAAAAAAGCCCAACCGACCAAAGTTGAGCTTTTAAATGATTTTAGGGGTTTCTTTATATAAAATGAATATTAATAATCCAGGATTAACTCTACCCTTCTATTGTTGTTTCTACCTACGGCAGTGTCGTTAGTATCAATAGGGTTGGTTTCTCCATAACCTGTGGCTGTAATTCTTACTTCAGCAATACCCTTTTCAACCAGGTAAGCTTTTACAGCATCTGCACGGTTTTGAGAAAGCGACAAATTATATGCTGCAGCTCCACGACTGTCGGTATGGCCTTCGATGCTAAGCAACAGTTTTTCATCGCGCATCATAATGTTGGCAAGAGTTTCCAAATCGTCTAAAGATGTTTCCGCTATAATTGCACTATTGTTACCAAACTGCAGGTTCTCAAAAATTTCAGCCAATTCTTCTTTCACTGCTTCACTAACACCTGGGCAGCCGTTATTACCTGCTTCACCAACTTGAGTAGGGCATTCATCTTCTTTGTCTTCAATGCCGTCGCCATCCGTGTCAGGGCAGCCTTTAAAGGCAAGCAGTCCGGTAACAGTTGGGCATTCGTCCATAGAGTCTATGATTTGGTCGCCATCTGAATCTGGGCAACCTTGAAATTGATCAAGTCCGGCAGTATTTGGGCACTCATCGGCAGGGTCAGCAACTCCATCAGCATCCGAGTCTGCACAGCCATCAAATTGTGATAGTCCGGCAGTATTCGGGCACTCATCTTCAATATCAGAGATGCCATCAGAATCGGAATCTGCACAACCGTTAAATTCAGCAAGTCCGGCGGTGTTTGGGCACATATCAACGTTATCTGCAATCAAGTCCATATCGGCATCGGGGCAGCCCATCGTTTCAGCAGGGCCCATTTCTGTTGGGCAATTGTCACGATTGTCGGTAACACCATCACCGTCCATGTCTTTCTTTTTAAATAGATTCATTTTTAAACCAATCGTATGAAAGAACATGTCGTCATGATCTTTATCTCCACCTGTAAGCCCGTCAATTTCATCATCGAAAGTACGGTTAAAAGTAGATTGGTAGATGAAGTTGATATCGTCGGTAATTGGTACTTCGAAGCCTAAACCGAGTGGAATATGAAATGAAGCATTATTATCCACGTTTGGCGAAGAATCGATAAATGCTGAAAAACCTAAGCCGGCAGCAACGAAGGGTCTAATCTTGCTGTCTTCGGCAAGGATAGTTCCATTGGCTAATTTATACTTCGCAGTTAAATTATTATTTAAAGCGGTTGCCCAAAATATGGTTGGGTCGTCATTATCAAGAGTGGCAAGATTTAAGTTATAGCTTAAATCGAATGATTCTGATAAATAGTGGTGTACTCCGAGGCCAAAAGTAAAGTCTTTGGCAAATTTGAAGCTAAAAAATTCGTTTTCGAAATCACCTTTATATTCTTGTGTTCCGATGTTAAGTGATAACCAAGTTTTGTCTTGTTCAGTTTGAGCAAAAACATTGGCATTGATGATGAATAGACCTGCCATTAGCAGGGTTAAGGATTTTAGTCGCATAGTTAGATTCGTGTTAATAATTTCTGTACCTAAGTCGACAGAAAAATCGGAATCAAAATATTGGGCTTCAGTTATGTTGTATTAATTTGATAAAGTAAACCGGTGTAAAAGATTAGAGGAGCATTAATTTACATTAGAGAAACGTTGAAATTTCGGACAACGCTTTTTTTCGAATATTAGGAACTTCTACATTTTCGGCAGGAAATCCCACTACAAGCAGTAAAAATGCTTTTTCATGAGAAGGGCGTTGCATGATCTGATTCAAAAACCCCATTGGGCTAGGCGTATGGGTTAGGGTAGCAAGTCCGGCATTGTGTAAAGCAGTAATCAACATACCGGTGGCAATGCCCACCGATTCTTTCACATAATAATGTTTTTCCTTTTCGCCGGATTCGCTGAGGTGATAACTTTGAGCGAAAATCCCGATCAATGCCGGAGCTGTTTCTAAAAAGGGCTTATGCTCGTTGGTTCCAAAAGGCACTAAATCTTCCAGCCAGTCTTCAGGGGCGCGACGGTTATAAAACTCATGCTCTTCTTCTTCAGCAGCTTCGCGGATCTTCTTTTTGATGTCGGGGTCGGTAACCACTACAAAGTGCCAAGGTTGTTTGTTTGCTCCATTAGGAGCCGTTCCGGCGGCTTGAAGGCAATTTTCGAGCACACCCTCTGGAATGGGACGATCTGAGAACTCCCGAACGGTTCGACGCTGTTTTATCAATTGATAAAATGCTTCTGCTCGTTCTTTCATCTCTGATGGAGATCGTTCAGTAAATTCTAAAGGGACAAATTCTGCTGTATTCATAAAAAATCTATTAATCTCCGATATTGAAATCAGCCCATTGTTCAAGTTCAAGGATCCGTTCTAAATAACGCTCGCGAAGAGGCAGGCTTTTTAACCGATCGATCCAAAGTTGGGCGAGCTCTGCTTCGTTGTAATATACAAGCAAATTGATCAATCTTTCTTGGGTATCAAACCAGGTAGGGTTAGTTTTTTGTTGGATAAGAGCTCGAGCATATTCTATGATTGCAAGTTCATCCATATTAAGGAGGGCGCGGTCAACCAACAGCCATATAAGAGGTTCCGGTAAACTTGCAAAACCCTCTAGCATCGCTGTTTGCTGATCATATCTAGCATTAATAAAAATCTGCCAGTTGGTGGAATCTGATCGGACTTCAAAAGACTGAGTGAGCATGACGTCATTTTTATTAAGAAACGCGGTTCTAATTTCTCTTAAATAGCTTGCAGCTGAAGTGTATCCATCAGTAATAAATGTTGCGTCGGCTTTATATAAATGTAAAGAGGGTATACTATCTGTGGCTGTGACTCCTTCTATAACTTCAAGTGGGTTTCCATCTAGGAGCGTGTATTTTGCCCAAAGTTGTTTGATGGCATTCATATCAGGATAGGATTGATATAACTCTTGTGTGACTGCAAGCGCCTTTTCCGGGTCAAGATTTGCCTCATGAAATTGGAATTCGTCAAGTCCTTGGATGATTGGGTGAGCTTTTCTGGGACAGGAAACTTGAAATAGCGATTGTTGGGAGAAGATATATTGCGAAACTTCCTGATCCAGCGAATCCACTTCTTCAACGGGAAGCTGAGCTTTCCAACGGGTAACCAGTGTATCGAAAGGCAGTGCGTAGGCCGATTCAAAATCAGAATTCGGATAAGCGTTTTTGAATTGTTGAACTGGATAATTATTGAGTAAATAGCGAACAAATGATCCTGACGTAGTATAACTGATGGCCGATGCACTACCGTAAAACCCCAATACGGAAAGAGCTGATTCCATTTGATCAGCAGATGGTAAAGGTTGTTCGGCGGCAATAATTTGGTGAAGTGTAGAAACGTCAGATGCGTCTTTTGCAATGGCCTCGGCTACACCTTCTACTAATCCAATACTCCAACTGGCGTTCATTAATCCATTGCCAAATTGTTTAGCGATCACATGCACTAATTCGTGTTTGAGCACACCATCGAGATGTTCTTTGGCAATGTGCAGTTGATCTTGCTCTAACCAAACCGGCACATAACTAGTAAACTTCGCACCCACCAATTCCTTCTTATGCCAGGCATGATTGTATAAATACGATTCGATTTTACGATCCACTGGCCAGTCAATTTCTAATTGCTCAATAATTTGCTTGAAATGGAATTCGTGCCGATTTGCCCAATAGTCGATTTCATCTGCCGAGTAAAATTCAGATTCATAATACAGAACAAAATGATCGGTGACTTTTTGTTCAGATAATTGGTGTTGAAGCTCACTTCTAGGCGTGGAAATACCCAAGTTAGGCTGAAAGAATAAAATCGCTAGAACTACTACCGATGTGCTAATTAGTGCTACTTTATGGAACATTGATTTGGAAAACGAAGGCAGTGTCCACAGTAAGAGAGCCCAAAGAAGCGTTGAGGATCGAAACCAAATCAATGCTGAAGTAACACGGATTTCGTCATCATAAATCGGACCAGGCCAATATCCCCATACATGATTGAAATAGTATACTTGTGGCAATCGAAAGAACTCAAAGAGCCAAACACCAAGTGCAATAATCAAAAGTGTTAAAACGGTAAAAAAAGTAGGGTATGGGATTTTTATCATGCTAAAAAAGCGCCCAATCGATATTCCAAACATTAATGATGGTACCGGAAGTAACGCCCAGATAAGCAAACCATCAAGGGTGATACAATCGGAGATTAACCCATGAAAGAAGAGAGGGGCGAAAATCAAAAAAACAGAAAAAATGCCTTTTCGGATGAGGGACGAATAGTTTTGTTGTTTCACTCGAACGCTTTTCCATCCACCCCAAAAACACATGACAATAGAAGTAAAAAGCGCAGACTCTAGATGAACATCGCGCAAAAGCGGCACAAGCAATAAGAGTAACCCTAAAGCTAGAGGAGGTAAATAAGTGATAACCCATTTTTTCTTACGCACAGAAACAACATTAGCGTGAAGACCGGTATATATGATTATTTATGCTATTTAGAAACTTAATCCAGTTGCCATAAATACCCAATATATTAGCCAGAATTGAAGTGGTAGACGTAGTAACAAGAGGAAAGTTCGTAGGGAGTGTTTCTTACGAGTATAAGATTTTACAAACATTTCGATATTTGCAGGGAATACGGCAATAAGCAGCAAGATAAGTCCCCACCCCGAAACTACTTTAAAGGTAGAGATCATCACGCCCAGCCCGCCGGCAATTTCAGCTACACCACTCCAGTAAACCATTGCCCGATGGTTAGGAATATAATCGGGCATGATTTTAATGTATTGGTTGGGAAAGATGAAGTGCAGCACTCCTGCGAGTATAAAAATCGGACCAATGATATAAACATGGTTCGAGATCTCGGCGAAGAACTCCATTTATTTTTTAAACATGGTACTTAGCACAAAAAACACATTCTCTTTGCGCTCCATCAGGCGGCGACTGAAATATGGAAACCAATCGGTGCCAAAAGGGACATAAACACGGGTTAAATAGCCTAGTTTTGTGAGGTCAACCATGGTTTCTTCTCGAAGCCCATACAGCATCTGAAATTCGAAACGATCTTTAGCAATATTTTCTGTAGCCGTGTATTCTCGTAGCCAATTCACTAGTTCATCGTCGTGAGTGCCAAAACGAGGGCGTTCTGTTTTAGCCAAAAGTACTTTGGCATATTCCTTAAAAGCTTCACGGATATCAGCCATATTTTGAAGAGCAATTTCAGCCGGCTCACCATAGGCGCCTTTTACCAGGCGGATATTAGCACCCATCTCTGCAAGTTCATCGATGTCTTCTTTTGTGCGATGCAACATTGCTTGAATTACTGTTCCAACGGTTTGGCCGTATTTGGCAAACGCATCTTTGAAAATATCGATAGTAACTTGGGTGTAATCACTGCCTTCCATATCGATATTCACAAACTGACCGTGCTTTTGGGCAACATCTAACAATTTGTAAAGGTTTTCAACGCAATATTCTTTGTCGATATCGAGGCCCATCATGGTTAGCTTAATCGAAATACTACTGATTAACCCATGCTCGCGAATTCCATTTAATAAATCGATATAGGCATCAACTGTAGCATCGGCTGTGGCACGATCGTTTACATTTTCGCCTAAAAGATCTAAAGTGAGCTTTAAGTTTTTGTGATTCAGATACTTTGCCTTGGGGATTGACTCTTCAAAAGTCTCGCCGGCCACAAAGCGTTTTGCTAATACAAAGGGAAGTTTCATTCTGCTATTTAAGATTTGTCGCCAAAGGTAGTAATTCCGTCAATTATCATCACCAATTAAAAATAAGTAACCTTTTGTTAAATGCTGCGTGTACATGAAGAACGTGAAAACAAAACACTTTCTGAAACCGCTAACGTTTCATTAATCAAACAAAGGGAAAGTTATGAACAAAAAATTATCACTTAACACCACAAAATTCGGAATATTTATATTGGCTGTAATTGTAAGCAGCAGTGCTCTATTCGCGCAAGAGCCATATATGGAGCAAAGTTTTTCGGTAAACGATAATGCCCGTTTAGAAGTGGAAACATCAGGTGGAAGTATTGATGTTGAAGGCTCAAATACTGATGCCGTTCGTGTTGAAATGTATGTGAAACGTAGAGGGCGGCATATTTCATCCGGCGAGGCTGACTTAGATAATTGGGAAATTACACTAGAAAAAAATGGCAATACGGTTTATGCAAAGGCTAAACGAAAAGGCCGTGCTAATTGGGGTAACAATACATACAGTATTTCTTTCAAGGTGTTTACACCAATAAATATAACTTCCAATTTACGTACATCCGGTGGTAGCATAAGTATGGAAAACCTGGTGGGTAATCAAAATGCTAAGACCAGTGGTGGTAGTATAGATGTTCGGCAAATTGGTGGCGATGTTGAAGTAAATACCTCTGGTGGCCAAATAAACATAGAAGAAATTGAAGGATTTGTTGATGCGAAAACTTCTGGCGGACGGATTTGGGCGTCGAATGTAACAGGTGGTATTAAAGCAAGAACCAGTGGCGGCGGCATCAATCTTGATAATATTTCTGGCAATGTAGAAGCGAAAACATCTGGTGGCTCTATTGATGCGAAAGTGTTAGAGCCAATGGATTATATCGAACTGAGAACTTCAGGTGGTAGTATTTCAATTACAGTACCAAAAGATGCAGGTTTTGATTTGGATTTAGATGGCAACAGAGTGCGTGCCGATCTGGTAGATTTTAGAGGAGAATATGAGAGAGACGAAGTGGAGGGAACCATGAACGGAGGCGGAACTCGATTAAAAGCTAAAACCTCAGGTGGCTCTGTCACACTTCGATATTTATAGTCCTAAAACTAATTAACAAACCCTTCAGAAGGCTTGGGATGAATCCCAGGCCTTTTTTTGTTTGGGATAATTTCGAACTTTCGTTCCAATCGGTTGCCGAACTCATCAATCAAAACTAATCGGTGACGCCCACTTTTGGGAGACAGATCCATTTGGTGGATATGCGAGGTTTCGCCTACATAATTGTCGTTTAAGTGCCAAAATATTGTCGCATCCGGATTGCGATGCGCTACTTCAAACACCGTTTTACCGGTTCTTCCGTCCAATTCTACAGGAACAAAAATATCTGCTTCTGTTGATGGGTATATTAGTTGAATTGGCTGACTCAAATCCTCGCCACAATTTTTTGCCATAGGTGGGAGCGATGCATAAGTCGCGTTTCTACGTTGATAGTACCACTCTTGATCTGCAGGTAACACAAACCAGGACTCACTTTTGATTTGGCTGATGTCGGTACATTTTGAGGTAACTTGATGTGTTTCCGCATTATTTAGGTGCACCAACTTGTGGTATGGACAAATCTGAGTTTTTAACCCGGCTTCGGGCACCCATTTTCGCTCCGTTTTTTCGCAGTAGACACCTGCTCGGTGACCGCTTTTTGTGCAAACTTCAATTTCATCCAACTCGAACCATGGAGTGGCAAACCAGCCCGTTGTGGGAAGCGAGTTGAACACATCGAACAAGATTGGTCCGGCGGTTTTTACGCCGGTTAATTCGGGGCGACCTTCCCCATCAGCATTCCCAACCCAAACTCCAACCACATAATCGGGGGTCACTCCAATGGCCCAACCATCTCTATTTCCGAAGCTGGTTCCGGTTTTCCAGGCAACTTTTCGGGCACCATCAAAACGGCGCCAAAATACCTCGTCTTCGGGGCGTTGTACATCGGTCATGGCTTCGAATGTTGACCAAACGGCACCGGCGCTTAATTGTATGTTGGATTCATTTTCATTCACAAATTGCGGACTAAATGCTTTCGCATGATCAGAACTGCCGTCATAGGTACTTAGGTGATTAGCGAGGGAAGCATAAACCGCAGAAATCTCCCATAACGTTGTTTCTGCGCCACCCAGAACTAGGGTAAGTCCATAATGTTCCGGTGCATTAGTGATAGTAGAAATACCAAATTCGTTCAAATAGTGATGGAATTTTGGAACCCCATATTCCTGCAACATTCGTACTGAGGGCACATTTAAAGATCGAGCAATAACTTGCGATGCCGACACTGCTCCATCGTAACTACGCGAAAAATTCTTAGGAGAATATTCCGAAAAAGTTGAAGGCACGTCGGGAACTAGGGTATTGGGGAGTAGCTTGCCTTCGTTCAACATCAATAAATAAAGCAACGGTTTTAGAATACTTCCGGAGCTTCGTGGCGCATCGATAATGTTTACAAACTGATCGTGATCCTTGCCTGCTTTTGTGTTTCCCACATAGCTAAGTACCTCTTGGTTTTTGACGTCCATCACCACAATAGCTGCGTTTTCAATTCCATTAGCAGATAAAATTTGATGATGATAATTCAGAATTTCATTCACTTTTTGCTGAACCGGCAAATGAATGGAGCTACGAATTCGGGTTCCATTATTATTCGATTGTACCTGCTTCGCCAAATAATGAGAAGCATATTGAGGTAGCGGCAGAGGCTTATCTGGCAAAGCTTCCATTAATGACAATCGGTACGTGAGTGAATCGATGGAGCCGTTTTCTAAGAGTCGTTTAAGCAGACGGTCTCGTTTTGCTTTAAGATCATCGCGATTTCGAGCAGGATGGATAAGAGCCGGACTGTTGGGTAAAACTGCGAGAGTAGCGGATTCTGCCCAGGATAATTGAGAGGCTTCTCTACCAAAATAACGCCAAGCCGCAGTTTCGAGACCAACCACATTTCCACCAAAAGGTGCGTGCGCCGAGTACAATGCTAGAATTTCTTCTTTGGATGCAGATAACTCTAGGCGTGTTGCCAACATCATTTCTTGGAGCTTCTGCACCACTGTTCGCTCTGGATTTTTTTGCGATAAGCGGATCACTTGCATTGTCAATGTACTGGCACCACTTACTACACTGCCTGATTCATAGTTTTGCTTTACCGCGCGAAAGATCGCCCTCACGTCTACACCGGGGTGTTCGAAAAAACGACGATCTTCAAACTCGAGAATAGCCGCTTTGAACTTGTCTGGAACCGAATCGGATATGGGAAAACGCCACTGGCTATCGTCGGCAACTTTGGCGCCTAATAAATCGCCATTGGCCGACTCAAGCACGGTTGAATAGGGCGTATCAAACAAAGGATCTGGAAGGGAGTTCCAATAGAAGTATCCTATCAAACCAAGGATAAAAATCCCAAATAGGAATATTGGTTTACGTTTGATAAACGACCTCCATCGAAAAAGGAGCCTTGAACGATATGTGTTTTCCTTGCTCAAGTTAATTACCGGGGGCTTCGATGGTTATCCACTGCCCGGGCGTTCGTGCGTTAATCGCCTCGTCGTACATGGCGCTGGTGGTAACCGCCGGCAAATAAAAACGACCTTGGTAACTGGCATTGAGTTGGAAGCGAAACACTTTGGTGGAGTTGGCCGATAAATCAAAATAGGTGTACACGCGATCATCACGGATGTCTTGATAGTCGAAATTCGAAACCGGCTCCTTAAAGGCTTCGCCATCCATGCGGGTATTGCGAAGCTCCCATCCCGAAGGAAAAATGGTGGACAACGCCAATTCCTGATAATTGCCACGGAGTCCCGGATTTTGAACTGCGATTTCCATCACAATATCGGAGCCTTGTTCCAGCGATTCCGGATTCACAGACTCGCCATCCAACCTTAGATATCGAACCCGCTGCACCAGATTCGATGACGTTGTAATATTATCACCGATAAGTGGAGTGCCTTCTAAAATCACTCTTGCAAATAGCGTCCCGGAGCTATTATTGGTCACAGAAATTGTGTTTCGAGCCTGTTCATCTATTGTTAAAGTGAGTTGGCGAACGAAAGCGTTTGAGGAAATACTGCCCACATCACCGGTGTTTACTTCATAAGAAGCATCAATTTCGCCGGCAACATCGTAGCTATTTAGGTATTTAGAAATTGCAATTAGGCTGTACGCTGTAGTTTGAGTGCTGTACCAATTATTGGTGCTCAACGATGAGGCGATGGTCCTCATTAAATCGGTGGCTTCATCTTTTCGATCTAATAAGGCGAGTGTTTCCAAAATCATTGCCTGATCACGCAGTGAAGATCCAAAACTGCCGGACAATTCCTGATATTCTTCTACACTGGTTGTTGCACCTTGTAAGATGTCGTCCGCGGCTTCGGGTTGACCGATTAGCGCGTAGGTAGCTGCAATTCGCCATCGAGCCTGCGTGCTCAGATTTTCTCGTTCACGAAAGCGATTCATGGCACCAAGTTCGGGAGTTCCGGCTAAAGCCAAGGTATATAATCGGTAGGCTTGTTGTAAATCAGACCGGCGATATTCGGTGGTGGTCCAACGGCGAGCAATTCTGTTTTGATAAGAATTTATCGAACTAAGCAAAGCTGATGGCACGTAATACCCACGTTTTTGAGCCTCCAATAAAAAGTGGTACGCATAAGTTGTGCCCCACGAATGTGCATTTTCCGAGCCCGGCCAATATCCCAGACCACCGCCCGGCGTCAGAAACTTGTTGATGTGTTCGATGCCTTCTTCCACATTGAGTTGAATAGCTTTAATCTGTTGCTCATCGAGCTCAACTACATCAGAAGCCAGCATTTGGGCAAATACCGCAGAGGTTGTTTGCTCGACACATCCATGCGGGTATCGAATCAAATACTTCAATCGCTTACTCACGTTGATTGGTGGAATCCGCGAAAGTTCGAGGGTTGCTGTATTTGTTCCGGTCATGCCTTGAAGTTCAAGAGGTAGTTCCCAATTAGCTCCTGCATCTAGATTTTCTGCAATCACTTGCGTAAACGGCTGATTCGGATTTCGAATGGCAATTTCGATTTCGTGATACGCGGTTTCTCTACCGCTGCGAGCTTCCACCCGAACTTTGCCCACTCCAATTGCTGCTTTAGTTTTGAGTGAAAATGTCACCACTTCATCACCGGGTTCTTCAAAACGAATGGTTGTTTCAGTTTCATTGGGTGTTTCGAAAAAGTCATTGGTTTCGATGCTGATGCCCACATTTTTGATGGATTCCTTCATCGCAAACACACTGATTGGTAATTCAACTTCTTCGGCAGGGCCAAGCACTCGTGGCAAGGTGGCAAGCACCATTACCGGTTTGCGAACCGGCGTGGTTTTTTGTGCGGATCCATAGCTGCCATCACGGGCGGCAACAATCATGGTGCGCACTGAGCCCACATAATTTGGGATAGAAATTTGGTGACTTTGAGTAGCTCCGGCGTCCAAATGAAAAGGTCCTTCGAATCGAACCATGGGTTTAAATCGATTGGCCTCGTTGAGCGGGTCGGCTGCTAAAGCCTCGTCATCACCACCAACCGAAAGCACACGGGAAACAGAGCCGGAGAACCCACTGGTTACGAACTCATATAAATCCCACGTTTTGATTCCCAAGGCTTCACGTGTGTAAAAATTTGGGTGTGGATCGGGAGTCGAAAAGTTAGTGAGATCGAGTAATCCGTCATCTACAATAGCGAGTGTGTAGCTCATTGGTTTGCCATTTCCTTCCGAAACCTGAATGGTAGTAGTTGTCTCCGGTTTTAACTCATCCAACATCGAAAGCTGAGGCTCCAGCACCGTTTCCGGGTTGAACACACTGATCGGAATTACGCCGTACATTCGAAGCGGCAAATCGTTATCTGTTTGCCCGTGGGGTTGAATGTGCATCACGTGAGCGTACACATTTGGGCTCATTCGCTCATCGGTCGTAAATGTATAGTTGGTTTCGCCATCGTTGCCTTCCAGCCATATCGTTTCCAGAATTTGAGATCCGGTTTCTAAGCTGAGTAACAAACGGGAATTGGCACTGCTTGGAATAGTAAGCGTAACCTGTTCGCCGGTTTCGTATTCTTCTTTATCGGATGAAAAACTAAGCTGAGCCGGACTTACAGCACTAGATCGGCCTCGCCCCCAGCTGAAATACACAATGGTACTTGCCGAATGATTTCCTCGCGAATCTTTCACGCGAATTAAATATCGCCCACCATCGGAACCATTAGGCAATTTGAACTGCAGGGTGTTTTTTCCATTCGATCGAGTATGAAACTTGCCTGAAGCTACTTTTCGAACATTTTCGCGTTCGAAGTAATTGCTTAAATCTTCACGTGCGCGCTCCCACCACCATCGCCAGCGAATGTGGTAAACTTCATACTCTAGATTTTTACCGCCAACAGGTTTGCCATCCGCATCGATAGTCACAATTTCGAAATCGTGAGATTCAGATCGGTTTAGCCAGTTTCCATATCGGTTGGTATTTCCTTCAGGGGCTTTAATGCCCACTAATGTTCGATACGGATACACAAAAGTGGAAGCTCGCCCGATGGAAAAACTGCCGGAGGGTTCGAAGACTCTCAAGTTGAAATCAGCACGGAATCTGGGCGGAGCTTTTTCAACTGCGGGGAAAGTATGCGTAAAATCGACAGTGCCATCGGCACCGAGAGTGCCATCAAAAATGAACTCTGGTTTGGCATCTATAGTGATGGTTTCATCGCTAAAGCTGTAGCCGCGATAGTCGTCAAAAGTAGGTGGTGATGGCCGTAACATCATTTCCACATCGGCTTTTAGATTACGAGCAGTTGCGCCATGTAACCATTGCGATGACAGTGTGGCATCAAGTGTTCGGTTGTTGGCGTTAACGGCATCGTTTTCAAAATCCAGATCCACTTTCAAGCGGTTTGGTTTTACCGTTTCGATTTTCAGCGTTTTAGAAAAAGTCTGTCCGCCAACCATGGCAGAAAGGCGCCAATTGCCCGTGGGCGCTTGCTTCTCGGTAGCACCGTGGTACACAAAAAAGCCGGATGGGTTGTTTAATTGTGTCTCTCGATCAATAATTTGTCCGGATGGATCACGTAACTCAAAAATGATGGGGTGATCGTCGGGAAGCACCTTGTTCTTATCTTCCAGCAATAACGTAACAAACAACGAATCGCCCGGGCGCCAAACCCCACGTTCGCCATACATAAATCCTTTTATTCCTTTTTGGACCCGTGCGCCACTCACATCAAAATTACTAAGCGATAAAGAGGAGCCATCATCAGTGCGCAGATATCCTTTTTGATCTCCTTGTTCGGCTACGATGTAATATGCTTCTTGATCCGCATCCAAAACTACTTTCCCTTGAGGATCCGAAATCCCGTTGGCTATGGGCTGCTGCTGATAGTTGAATAATTGAACATCAACGCCCGAAAGTGGTTCGGTTGTTCTTAAATCAGTAACAAAAACGGTGGTAGAATTTTGAGCGTCAGTTTTTGCAAAGAGGCCTAAATCGGAAGCAAATACGTTTTTGCGAATCCGGCGATTACTGTAGTAATAACTGGATGTACAAGGATTATCACGGTCGCGCCAATTGAAATTTTGGGGACGATAATAATCGCCAAAACTGTTCCAATAGCGAGTATCTAAATTGGAGTCTAGTTCCCTATTTTGCACGGTATTGGCTGATGAAAGCTCGCTATTTTCTCCACAAGGGTACATTGCCTGATGTTGCCGAAAACCCATCTCCACTTGATAAATAGCGCCCGGTTTCGGCTCAATAAAGTTCGACAAATCGAGCGCATAGTTGTTCCATTCCCCGGCATCAACATTGCCAAGCGAAGACAGAGGAACCTCGCCTTGAAATACCGGTCGAGCAACTCGTCGCAAATTCCAAGTATTGGTTCCGTTCAATTGCTGATCTTGCAAAAACTGGCCAATGTTATTTTCAAAGATTCGGGAAATCTGAACATCTACCGCTCCTAGACTTACCGCTTTAAAAGGCACAAAAAGATCGTTCGATCTAGGAAGAATGATTCCCTTTCCAAGAAATTGTACAGTTGGTTTAGGCTGAAAAAAATTAACGGTGCGCCGATGGATTACCCCCAATGATTTACCGGAACTACTTTTTAGTGCGCTATCGATAATCAATGTTTGATCGCCGTTTACCCTACGTCGTGGATACACAATCAATTTGTTGTTGTTGGTGATCACATTTACGGGATTGCCATCACCAAGCGCTATCAATCCAACAAAATTCTGCGAGCTCTCAACGTTATCAGAAAAAACGAGTTCAACACGAGGGTTTTCATCTCTAAAAATGGTGGATTCAATCAATTCAAAGGCACCTTTTGGCGGTACGTTGACAGATCCCATGCCATTGGTGGAAGCACCGATAGCTGCGCCACTCCAAAGTACTTTTAGCATAGTTGCTTGGTTAGTACGCTCGATGTTTGGAAGAAAAAACCGATGTGTTTTTTGTAAACCGTCACTAAGCCATTCGATCTCTAACGATTCTCCATCTAAGCTTGCGCGCACACTTTTTTTGATGGAGCTTAAGTCGGCTAGGTCAGCGGTAAACACCGAAGCTTCGAGCTGGAGTATGTCACGGTTTTCGGGAGATGGAGAAAGCCCGCCAAGCGACACCTCTAAATCTTGTGGGATGGTTGTAATGGTGAATGCATAGTTATTTGTAGATCCATCATTAGGAAAAAGCTTTGCCAAATCAAGAGAAACACTGTATGAAGTTCCGTTTTTAAGCGGCCGTTTGGGGGTAAAAACCATAGTTCGATTGTTCACCCATTCGAGGTTACCATCCACAGCAGGCGAAAATGTTAGGAGGCCATGGGCTAACTGTTTTTCGGGTTCAACTTCTTTTGCCAGGGTGATTCCGATTTCTCCATGTGCGCTGATTTCACCCGATGTTATAGCCGAGACAAATTGATTGGTTTCATTGGTAGTTGGGGTCTCTTCTTGAGAAGTGTTTGAACAGGAATTGAATAATACTAGGCAAAACAGTATCACAACCCTAAAGTAATAGTTTGGCATTCTACGGTGTGCTAAAATGTGAATAGTTAGTGGTTCATACCCGAACTTCATTTTTGTGAAAAAGTTCTCAACTAAAAATAAGTGTCTATAAAATCTATGGCTTAAAGATGATAATGAAAAGTATTAAGTACGTTTAGCGCTGCAAATGGTGCCTATAACTTTAATCCAAAAACCCTTAAATTTCCGAGTTATTTATCACCGAGTATCACTACTGGCAGACGATTTAATGGAAGAAAAGGAACGCCCGAGCTTCGAAGAGGCTTTAAAACAACTGGAATATATTGTGGAACAACTGGAAAGCCCGGAGATTACACTGGAAGATTCTGTTAAGCTATACGAAAAAGGCATGGAGCTTTCGAAGCAGTGCAACGAAGTACTTCATCAGGCAGAGTTGAAAATAGAGCAGGTTAACAGCCGGCAAGATCAAGATTAGGTATCACTATGGAATTGAAGGAATACATCCCCAAAGCAGGCCCTCTTTTATCGAAGATAGATTCTCCGGCCGATTTGAAGAAATTATCTTCAGAGCAATTGCAAGACGTTTGCGATGAGCTCAGAGATTTTATTGTGGATGTAGTTTCAGTTCATGGTGGGCATTTTGGTGCATCACTGGGTGTAGTTGAATTAACCACCGCCTTACATTATGTATACAATTCTCCCGAAGATCGCATCATTTTTGATGTAGGCCATCAAGCGTACGGACATAAGATTTTAACCGGTCGGCGCGATAATTTTCACACAAACCGAAAGTATGGCGGAATTTCCGGCTTCCCGAAACGAAGCGAGAATATCCACGATGCTTTTGGTGTAGGTCATTCGTCTACGTCTATTTCTGCAGCTCTTGGAATGGCGGTTGCAAACGATCTTGATGAGAATGATCACAAAGTAGTTGCGGTAATTGGCGATGGCGCCATGACCGGCGGACAAGCTTTTGAAGCTCTGAATAATGCCGGCGCTATGAACAGCGACGTGTTGGTTGTTTTGAACGATAACAACATGTCGATTGATCCAAACGTGGGTGCACTAAAAGAATATTTGGCAGAAGTAACCACCAGTCGCACTTTTAATAAAATGCGCAACGAAATTTATGATTTGCTGGGCCACTTCAAATCTGCAGGAAACAAAATGCGTAAAGTGGCTTCTCGCTTAGAATCTGCAATGTTGGCGGCACTTACTCCCGGCTCGTTATTCCGTTCTTTCGGCTTTAAATACTACGGACCGATTGACGGCCACGATGTAAACTTGCTCCGCAAAACGCTTGAAGATTTACGCGAAGTGAAAGGACCGAAATTGTTGCACATCGTTACCGTGAAAGGCAAGGGATTTGCTCCTGCCGAAAAAGAACAAACCAAATGGCATGCACAAAGCAGTCCGTTTGATAAGATTACCGGCGCTTCACTTTCACCAAAATCGACCAAGAAATCTGCACCGAAATATCAGGATGTATTTGGTGATGCCTTGGTAGAACTTGCAACTGAAAACGAAGACATCGTAAGCATGACACCGGCGATGCCAAGTGGCTCGAGCTTATGGCCGATGATGAACACCTTTCCTGATCGTGCATTTGATGTTGGAATCGCTGAGCAACACGCGGTTACCTTTGCTGCGGGATTAGCCGCTCAAGGCAAGAAAGCATTTTGTGCCATTTATTCTACCTTTTTACAGCGCGGTTACGATCAGTTTGTGCACGATGTAGCCATTCAAAAATTACCGGTCGTATTTTGTATTGATCGCGCAGGAGTAGTTGGTGCAGATGGCCCGACCCACCACGGTGCGTATGATGTATCGTTCATGCGTTCGATACCAAATGTGATTATTTCATCTCCACTGAATGAGCAAGATTTACGAGATATGATGTTTACCGCCAGTGAATACAATGACGCTGCCTGGGCGATTCGTTATCCTCGCGGAGCCTCGACCGGAATGGAAGTACGTGAGCATTTCGAGAAAATAGAAATCGGAAAAGGAATTTGCATTCAGGAAGGCGAAGACGTTGCCGTATTAAGCTTTGGTCCGATAGGAAAATATGTTACTGAGGCTTCTGCAGAATTAACGCAAGAAGACATTAATGTTGGTCATTACGACATGCGTTTTGCCAAGCCTTTGGATACCGACTTACTCGACGAGATTTGCCAACAGTATCAGCATATCATTACACTTGAAGATGGTGCAAGATTAGGCGGATTTGGCTCAGCAGTTGCAGAATATCTGGCCGAAAAAGCCGACAAACCCACGCTCACCATTATGGGGCTACCCGATCGCATCATCGAGCATGGAACCCAGGAAGAACTCCATACCGAAGTAGGAATTGATGCTAAAGCTTTAGTTGAAGTTGTGAAGCAGAAGTTGGTTCAAGCCTAGCGCCAAACAACGGCTTTACTATCACTTAGAATTACTCTATTATTTCGGTTTTTAAAAATCGGAGTAAACTTTATGAGAATTCGGGGCATTGCATTTCTAATTATCGGGGCAATTATTTTATCTAATTGTGGTTCGTCTAATAAATTCATTGTTGGGTCGAATTATGATCCAACTTTCGATCCACAAAAAATGGATAATATGGCCGTCATATTCCATGATGTAGATGAAACAGACGAAGATTTTTGGGATCATAAATCGAGTAAAGACAAAACGCCGGAAAAAATGGAGCAAGAACTTTACGAAGAATTGAGCAAAGTATTTCTAGGCGAAGGATTCAATATCATAGATAAGAGGATTTCATCTTCTACATCAGAAGGGGAAGATATAAGAGAAGAATCAATTGCAATTCGAAACTACTTACATGATTTAAAGAATGCCGGTTCACTTACATTCAGTTATCGATCATCCATTGATTATAAATCGTTAGTTAACGAATCAGATTCTAAATATGCACTAATTGTAATAACGGATCCATATTCTGTGACTAGCACATCCTACGGTGGGGCTGGCGGAGCGCCAACAACTAGTTATACTACCACTTGGTATGAATATGGTATCATGGCATATATCATTGATGTTCAATCAAATAATATTGTCTGGCTATTTAATAATAATGAGTACGTTGACTTATACACCTTTGACTACAAACAGCCACAACTCTCGGCCTTAGCTGCTTTATTTTTGGGAAGAGATTTGAGATATGAATCATTCGATATTGACAATGAAAGCACAACCGGGAGTAAATTATACATCAAAGAGTACTCAGGGAATGAATACACAGTAAATAATTCGTCAATTAAACAATTGACTTTAAACATTCAAATCGGCGACTCAACGTTTACCCGGCATCTTCGAGATATTGAAAAAATTCAAACATATAGCTTGGATGCTCAAAGGAATGTTGTGGGTAGCGTTATTTATCCTAAGTTTTTAAAGTAATAGGAAGCAGTTTTAAAATCGGAGTAAACTTTATGAGAATTCGGGGCATTTCATTTTTATTCATCGGGGCAGCATTACTTATTTCCTGTTCTAATGTTGAGCTTGCTACACATAGAGTTGAAATTGAAAGATCTGAATTCAATTCCGTTGTTTACCTTGGGCAACATATAACTGATGACGGAAGCTCTTCTAGCGATTTTTATCAAGAAATCAGGAATGATAAAGCACTCATTCCAAGCGTTTTCAATGATATGTTCGAAGGAAAAGAGATTGAGATGACACTCGATCAAAATAAATACTTCTCGAATATTGATGCGGTTATTGAGTTGCTAAGAGTTGACGAAGTTTTTAGCAAAAAGGGATACAAGGATAATGTTCTTCAAAGTGAAATAGTTTTTGGCGATTCTAAAAACCTAAATAGCTCTAGATATGGGGTTTTCTTTGTAATAAAATCGAAAGGAAGCTCATTAAAAAATAGATGGCGTGATAATGAGATTTATACCACCGGGGGGAATAAAAGCGTACTTTTAAGAACCTATGTGTTCGATTTGGACTCAAAAGAATTGGTGGGATACACAAAATATTCCGACCAAGGTTTCATGAACCGAGATCATGTAAAAGACATTCTCTATTCATTCATTTCGACTTTTAAATATGGAAATCAGATTGAGCCTGAAAATGTGCGTTTTCTAAGAAAATGGAAGCAACGAATTACGCTCACAAAGAAAGACGGCACCATAATGATTGGGAATATTAATCTGCTTGAAGACTATAAGCTTGAGTTCACCACTCCTTATGAATCTATGGAGTTTGATTTAAAAGATATATCAAAAATAATAGACGAAGATACCGGCGTTCAACTATTTCCAAAGTCGATTAATTAATATCTTTGGGGGATGAACTACACCCTCTCCGATTTCGACTATCATCTGCCCGAAGAACTCATTGCACAATCGCCGGCACATCCACGTGATCATGCTAAACTCTTGGTTTACAATCGCGAAACCGGCGAAATCATCGACGATGTGTTTTACAACCTCGGGAAGTATCTCCCGAAACAAACGAAACTAGTAGTAAACAATAGTAAGGTTGAAAACTGCCGACTAATGTTTGATGAAGGCAAACGAGAGTTATTCGTCACTTCCGTTCGAAATAACAACACCATCGAAGCGCTGGTACGTCCCGGTAGAAAGTTCAAACTGGGCAAAACGGTAGAATTGGTTGATGGAATCACGGCCGAAGTTACGCACGTAGCCGAAGACGGACTTCGAACGATGATCCTGAATTGCGATCTGGATGATCCGCGACTTGAGCCTTTCAAATACACTCCGTTTCCGCCATACATCGAGCAGGATGAATCGCTGGCGGATGAATATCAAACTGTGTACGCCAAAGATTTAGGAAGTAAAGCAGCACCTACAGCCGGACTTCACTTCACAGACGAATTGCTCGAAACGCTGAGAAGCCAAGGCATCGAAAAAGAAGAAGTAACTTTACATGTTGGCCTGGGAACATTCGCACCCGTTAAAGTGGATAATATTCTGGAGCACGACATCCACAGCGAGTGGTATCACATTAATGATGAAACCGCAGCAAAGTTAAATCAAGCCGAACATGTGACAGCGGTTGGAACTACTTCGGTTCGGGTGTTGGAATCAGTGGCGGAAAATGGCGGAATTTTGAATCCCGGTTTTGGCGAGACGAACATTTACATCACACCCGGTTATGGCTACAAAAGGGTGGATGCGCTCATCACAAATTTCCATTTACCCAAAAGTACGTTGCTCATGTTGGTGGCTGCTTTTATGGGATTTAACGAAATGAAACGTTTGTACGAGCACGCAATCGAAAAAAAATATCGATTTTATTCCTTCGGCGATGCCATGCTCATTTTGTAAAAAAAGGCGGTAAGAAACTCATACCGTTGCACTTATCCACATAGTTGTGGAAAACTGTGAAAGCGCTTTTCCGAAATGGGTGGTTTTTCATTTTTAAATGAAAGGATAGAGTTCCAAATCACTTGTTTTTTTTAGTATCTTTGTCGCCTTGAAAGTTTCTGATTCTTGCTATCGGGTAATTAAGAAATCATGCTTTTTCCCGATAAAACTCCAAATTGAAATATTCTTACATGTCAGAAGTAATTAAAATCAAACGCGGTGTTGATATTAAGTTGGTTGGGGAAGCCGACAAAGAATTTGCTCCCTCTTCACCGTTAGAAACTGTAGCCATAAAACCAGACGATTTTCATGGCGCCCGATTTAAACTTGCTGTAAAAGAAGGTGACGAGGTTAAAGCCGGAAGCACCTTAATGTACAACAAAGACGACGAAGCTGTAAAACTAACCGCTCCTGTGAGTGGTGAAATTGCACAAGTTGTTCGTGGCGCAAAGCGCAAAATCCTCGAAATCAGAATTCTCGCTGATATAGAAATCAGCTACGAGGATTTCGGCTCAGCCGATCCTGTTTCCCTCAACCGTGATGCCATTGTTGAGAAAATGGCTGCTTCAGGGTGCATGGCTTTTTTCCGCCAGCGACCTTACAACGTAGTAGCGCAGACTTCAAAAACACCGAAAGCCATTTTCATTTCAGGTTTTGATTCTGCTCCTTTAGCACCTGATATGTCCTTAATTCTTGAAGGAAACGAGAAGGAATTCCAAGCAGGTATCGACGCTCTTGCACAGCTCACCGAAGGTAAAGTTCACCTTGGTTTAAATGCTGATGTGCCTGCCGGACGTGTGCTTTCTAGTGTGAAAGGCGTTCAGGTAAATAAATTTTCAGGTCCACACCCTGCCGGAGTAGTTGGCGTGCAAATCGCACAAGTTGACCCTATCAACAAAGGAGAAACCGTTTGGACTATTACGCCGGAACATGTTGTGATCATCGGACGATTGTTCTTAACCGGCAAGTTTGATGCAAGAATCAACATTGCGGTAACCGGCGCAGAAGTGCTTGATCGTAAATATCATACTACCGTAATTGGCGCTGCTTTAAAGCCGTTTTTGGTTGATAATGTATCTGACAAAAAGAACAGAATTATCACAGGCAATGTGTTAACCGGTACTAAAACTGATAAAGACGGCTACTTAAGCTTTTACGAGCGTCAGGTAACAGTTATCGAAGAAGGCATAGAACCGGAATTATTTGGCTGGTTAATTCCTAAGCCGGATAAGTTCAGCATTTCGCGAGCACTTCCGTCATTTTTCCAACGCCAGGTTGCGAACCTTACAAATCAAGATGTGGTTTACGATCTCAATACCAATCAGCATGGCGAAGAACGCGCTTTTGTGGTAAGTGGACAGTATGAAGAAGTTTTTCCTTTCGATATCTACCCGGTGCAATTAATCAAAGCGATTATGACCAACGATATCGAATTGATGGAAAACTTAGGAATCTACGAAGTAGTAGAAGAGGATTTCGCTCTGTGCGAAGTTGTGTGTACATCAAAAATTGAAGTTCAAAAGTTTGTTCGTCAGGGCTTAGACTTGATGAAAGAGGAACTAGGGTAAGAAATCAACACTGTTTATTAAGATAGATGAAAGCAATACACGATTTTCTTGAAGACAACATAAAGCCGCATTTCGAAAAAGGAGCGAAATACGAAAAGCTGTGGCCGGTATTCGACGGTTTCTACACTTTTCTATTTGTGCCGGGCCATACTACTCCCGGTAAAGGCGCTCATATTCGTGACGGTATCGATCTAAAACGTACCATGAATACCGTAATCATGGCACTGGTGCCGTGTTTGTTATTTGGTATGTGGAACGTTGGTTATCACCACTATAACGCATTGGGCATCGACGCAGCGTTTATCGATCAATTCATTTTTGGTGCCATTAAGGTGATTCCAATCGTAATTGTATCGTATGGAGTTGGTCTTGGCTTAGAGTTTTTATTCTGCGTGATTAAAGGTCACCAAATTGAAGAAGGTTACCTCGTTAGCGGAATGTTAATTCCACTCATCATGCCTGTAGATATTCCATTATGGATGGTAGCCATTTCGGTAGCCTTTGCTGTTGTAATTGGTAAAGAGGTATTTGGCGGAACCGGAATGAACATCTTTAACCCGGCGCTACTAGCTCGCGCATTCGCATTTTTTGCTTACCCAACGTATATGTCGGGCGATAAAGTTTGGATTAACACATCCGTTCAGGAAGGTCAAGCAGTAGTTGACGGTTTTAGTGGTGCAACAGTACTTGGAGACCTTGCTACTACAGGAACCACAAATTATTCCCCACTTGAAGCATTTATCGGAATGATTCCCGGCTCAATTGGTGAGACTTCTACGCTTCTTGTTTTATTAGGTGCAGGATTGTTGATTTTCACGGGCATCGGAAGTTGGAGAATCATGCTTAGTGCTGTTATTGGTGGCGCCGTAATGGGCTTAATCTTTAACGGTTTTGCCGAATATGCTATCAGCCCCGAGCAGCAAGCATTTATGGCAGTTCCATTCTGGCAGCAGTTAATTTTCGGTGGATTTGCATTCGGAGTAGTGTTTATGGCTACCGACCCCGTTTCTGGTTCTCAAACGGAACGTGGTAAATACTATTACGGATTTTTTATAGGATTTTTTGCCATCATGATTCGGGTATTTAATCCGGCGTATCCTGAAGGCATTATGCTAGCCATTCTATTTATGAATACGATGGCACCTTTGATTGATCACTATGTGATTCAGGCGAACATCAAAAAACGCCAAAAAAGATTAGCCCTTAAAACAGCCGGAGCATAACGATGAATATTAACGTAAACAGCAACGGATATACTTTTTTCTTCGCCTCTTTAATGGTAGTGGTGGTAGCTGCGGTACTTTCTTTTGTTGCTACTTCGCTAAAGCCAATGCAAGACAAAAATGTTGAGCTGGAAAAAATGCAAAACATCCTGAATTCTATTCAGATTGAAGTTACTCGCGATGAAGCTGCAGAAGTGTATCAGCAATACATTACCGAAGAGTTAGTAGTAAGCGAAGGCTCGCTGGTACAAGGCGTGGATGCCTTTAATGTGGATATGGCGAAAGAAATCCGACTTGATAACGACGAGCGAAATGCTCCGTTGTACGTTGCCGAAAAAGATGGTGTAACTTACTATGTTATTCCATTACGTGGAGCCGGACTTTGGGGCCCTATTTGGGGATATATTTCACTCGAAGAAGACTTAAATACCGTTTACGGTGCTGTATTTGATCACAAAGCTGAGACCCCCGGTCTAGGTGCTGAGATTAAAATGCCAGTATTTACCGATCAATTCAGAGGTAAGAAGATTCTGGATGAAGACGGAAACTTCCTCGGAATTGATGTGCAAAAAGGAACAGCGGATTCTCCGTACGAAGTAGATGGTATCAGTGGTGGTACCATTACCTCTGATGGAGTGGAGCTTATGATTTTAGATTGCTTGAAATCATACTTCCCATTCTTGAAAGAATATGCCGGATACTCGGCAACAGCCCAACTCAATAACTAATCGCCAGTAAAAACACACAATACAATGGCAGAAGTTTTAGAAAAAGAAGTAGTTGAAAAGAAGCCGGTTGCTAAGCCGAAAGAGCCTCTTTTCAGTAAAAAGAACAAGAAATTACTAACCGATCCTTTCGACGACAACAACCCCATTACCGTTCAGGTTCTAGGGATTTGTTCGGCTTTGGCGATAACGGTTAAGTTACAGCCGGCAATAGTTATGGCACTTTCAGTAGTGTTTGTAATGGCAGCAGGTAACGTAATTGTATCTTTGATGCGCGATGCGGTTCCAAACCGAATTCGAATCATTGTTCAATTAGTGGTAGTTGCCTCGCTTGTGGTTTTGGTAGATCAGGTGTTAAAAGCATTTGTTTACGATGTTAGTAAAGAACTTGCTGTATTCGTAGGTCTGATCATAACCAACTGTATCATCATGGGGCGGCTTGAAGCATTCGCACTAGGTAACACTCCATGGAGATCGTTGCTTGATGGAATCGGGAATGCTGCCGGTTACGGTATCATCTTGATTATCGTTGCTTTCTTCCGCGAGTTATTGGGTTCAGGCCAATTGATGGGCTTTCAAATCATTCCAGAATCGTGGTACTTAGCAAACGGCGGTTTCTACAGCAATAACGGGTTTATGTTATTACCTCCTATGGCATTGATTACCGTTGGTGTTCTAATCTGGATCCAACGTTCGCGTAACACTAAACTGATTGAGGACTAATCCATGCAAGAATTAGTAAACATATTTGTTAAATCGATCTTTGTTGAAAATATGGTATTTGCCTATTTCTTAGGCATGTGTTCATATTTAGCAGTTTCTAAAAAAGTATCAACCGCAGTTGGTCTTGGAATTGCTGTTATCTTTGTACTTTCAGTTACAGTTCCTGCAAACTACCTACTTCAAAATTATATACTGTCAGAAGGCGCTTTATCATGGCTTGGCGAAGATTTCGTTAATGTAGATTTAAGCTTCCTCTCATTCATTCTCTTTATTGCAATTATCGCATCCATGGTGCAATTAGTAGAAATGTTGGTTGAGAAATTCTCGCCGGCTCTTTACGGTGCACTTGGAATTTTCTTGCCACTAATTGCTGTTAATTGTGCAATTCTTGGTGGCTCGCTATTCATGCAAGAGCGTAATTATGCGAACATCACCGAAGCTACTGTGTTTGGTTTCGGAAGTGGAATCGGATGGTTCTTAGCGATTGTAGCTATTGCCGCTATCCGCGAAAAAATTCAATATTCAAACGTTCCGGCGCCACTTAAAGGGCTGGGTATCACTTTTATCGTAACCGGCCTGATGGGAATTGGATTCATGTCGTTTATGGGAATCAAATTATAATTCATCTAGAAGAGTAAATCATGATATTTGGAGCAACGACATTAGTAATTGTTGGTATCAGCATCATCATTTTCTTTGCTGTTATCATTTTACTGGTATCCATTTTGTTAGGTGCGAAAGCAGTGTTAACACCATCGGGTCCGGTTAAAATTACCATTAACGGCGAGAAAGTAATCGAAGTTGAATCAGGAGGTACTCTTTTAAGTACTCTTGGTAATAACAAAATTTTCCTACCATCGGCATGTGGTGGCGGTGGAACCTGTGTGCAGTGCGAATGCCAAGTGCACAGTGGCGGTGGTGAAATTCTACCTACCGAAACACCTCACTTTACCAGAAAAGAGCAAGCCGAAAACTACCGTTTAGGATGCCAGGTTAAAGTGAAAGAAGACATGGAAATTTCGATCCCCGAAGAAGTATTCGGGATCAAGAAATGGGAAGCTAAAGTAGTTTCGAATTACAACGTGGCTTCATTCATTAAAGAATTTATCGTTGAGATTCCTGAAGATATGGATTATAAAGCCGGTGGCTACATCCAGATCGAAATTCCGGAATGTGAAGTGGATTACAAGAATATCGACATTACTGCACATCCTGAAGAACACGATCAGCCTGATAAGTTCCAACTTGAATGGGATAAGTTTGGGCTTTGGGATCTTAAAATGAAAAACGATGAAGTGATTGAACGTGCCTATTCTATGGCTAGCTATCCAGCTGAAGGTCGCCGAATTATGCTTAATGTTCGTATTGCAACTCCGCCTTGGGATCGTGCTAAAAACGGCTGGATGGATGTAAATCCTGGTATCGCTTCTTCTTATATTTTCGATAGAAAACCCGGTGATACCGTTACTATTTCAGGTCCTTATGGCGAATTCTTCATCAACGAAGAATCAGATTCCGAAATGCTATACATCGGTGGTGGTGCGGGAATGGCCCCTATGCGTTCGCATTTGTATCACTTGTTCAAAACGCTAGAAACGGGTCGTAAAGTTACCTATTGGTACGGCGGACGTTCTAAGCGAGAGTTATTCTATCTGGATCACTTTAAGCAGTTAGAGGACAAATTCGACAACTTTAAATTCTACGTGGTGCTTTCTGAGCCTTTAGCAGAAGACAACTGGGTAGAAAAGAAAGACATTCATGATGAAAAAGGCGACGGTTTCTTAGGGTTTGTTCACCAGGCGGTGATCGACCAATACTTAGAGAAGCATGCTGAGCCGGAAGAGATTGAGTTTTACTTCTGTGGACCTCCACTAATGAACCAAGCCGTGCTTAAAATGTGCGACGAATGGGGAGTTCCTGAAGAGAACGTTTCCTTTGATGATTTCGGTGGATAATCCATCAAACATTAGTTTAATCCCGCGCATTGCTGTGCGGGATTTTTTTTGCCTGATATTATGAGATACTTAACGCTTTTTCTTTGCTTCCTAATTTTATCATGCACTCAGCGTGAGCCACGTTTAGTGGTATATACGGGAAATGCACAAGGTTCTACTTTTCAAATTCGATTTATGTCAACACTGCCGGATAAAGCTGTTGATGAGATAAAGACGGATATCGGTAGACAATTCGAAGATATCGACAATTCAATGAGTACCTGGGTGCCAACTTCATTAATATCTCAAATTAATGAGTCGGGTGAATGGGTGGAAGTTGATTTCTACTTTCTTGATGTACTGGAGCGTTCTCTCGAAATTGCGGAAGAAACAAACGGTGATTTTGACCCGACTGTAGGTCCGTTGGTTCGATTGTGGGGGTTTTGGTTTGATGAAATTCGTGGGCAAGTTTCGGACGAACAGGTTCAAGAAACACTTGATTTGGTTGGGTATGATAAAGTAGAAATAGATGGAAATAGAGTTCGAATCCCACTAAACAGCACCATCGATTTCAATGCCATTGCGCAAGGTTACACGGTAGATATGATTGCTGATTATTTGGAATTCATGGGAATCGAGAGATACATGGTGGAAGTGGGTGGTGAGATAATAGCGCGAGGTTTAAATGACAAAAATGAGGTGTGGGTAATTGGGGTAGACAAGCCTCAAGAAAACATTGATGTTGATGAACGTTTCCAGTTCATTCTAAAATTAGAAAATGCCGCACTAGCTACTTCGGGAAACTATCGCAAATTCTGGGTGGATGCTGAAACGGGTCTAAAATACTCGCACACTATTGATCCGCAAACCGGTTATCCGGCTAAGAATAATTTACTGAGTGCATCGATAATTGCCCCTACTGCAATGGATGCCGACGCCTATGCAACTTTATGTATGGTTCGGGGATTAGAAGAGTGCAAAGCATTTTTAGCTTCAAAACCGGATCTTGAAGGTTATCTCATTTATGCCGACCAAGCCAGTAACTGGCAAGAATACATCACACAAGGCTTCAAATCCGCCGTGCTTGAATAGGAAAAGTCCCCTCTTGAGAGGGGATTTAGGGGTGTGTAAATAGTTACCCCACAAACGGGCTAAACTCAGCCTCGTCCTTTTTAGATTGGTCATCGCTTTTACACTTTTCTTCAGGAAGAGCACCGCACATGCTACAGGCTTCACCTTCTTTATTTAAAAAAGGACTTTGACTGGCACAGGTTCCCGAAAACTCACCGTTTTTCTTTACCAATATTTTTATAGCAATACCGGCAAAACCGATTCCGATTAAAACGACTGCAAGTCCAAGTGTGAGTATAAAAGTATTCATAGGTCTTCTCTTGTTAGCGGGTAAAGATCGTGATTTAATAAAGGAACCTCAATAAATAGCGTACAATTTCATATGCTTAAAAGTGCAATAGTGTGTATATTTGCCGTCCTTTGATCGCAAGATCATATGCGCCCGTAGCTCAACTGGATAGAGTACCAGATTTCGGCTCTGGGGGTTGGGGGTTCGAACCCTCCCGGGCGTACGATAAGCTAAGCCACTTCATTTCGATGGAGTGGCTTTTTTGTTATTGTGAAGGAACGAAGTGTGCATTATTGATTCTGAAAGAACAGATTTCGGCTCTGAAATAAATCAGCATTTAGCAAAAATGTGCCCGTAGCTCAACTGGATAGAGTACCAGATTTCGGCTCGAGGGGGTTGGGAGTTCCCCCGTAGGGATCCGACCGCTGGCGGAGAACCCTCCCGGGCGTACGATAAGCTAAGCCACTTCATTTCGATGGAGTGGCTTTTTTGTTATTGTGAAGGAACGAAGTGTGCATTATTGATTCTGAAAGAACAGATTTCGGCTCTGAAATAAATCAGCATTTAGCAAAAATGTGTCTGTAGCTCAACTGGATAGAGTGCCGGATTTCGGCTCGAGGGGGTTGGGAGTTCCCCCGTAGGGATCCGACCGCTGGCGGAGAACCCTCCCGGGCGTACGATAATCTAAGCCACTTCATTTTGATGGAGTGGCTTTTTTTGTATTTGGTTGTAAAAAAATGAGGCCTGTAAATCCTTTTCTATCAAAAGCGGAATGATTTAGCTATAATCCTAAAAAATTAAAAGGGGTCATATGAAACGAACGATACTATTTTTATTCATTTTTCTAATTCCGTTTGCGGTAACTGCTCAAGATCAACCGCCAAAGGAGTGGGCCATTGCCCTTCATGGAGGAGCCGGATATTATCCTAAAGATGCTCCTGCTGAACGCACCCAGGCTTATATGGATGCGTTAGAAGAGGCGCTTGTTATAGGTACTGAAATACTAGAATCTGGTGGTTCTGCAATGGATGCTGTTGAGGCAACTATTCAATACATGGAAAATAATGAATTGTTCAACGCAGGAAGAGGGGCTGTTTTTACTGCTGAAGGTAAAAATGAGTTAGATGCAGCGTTTATGCAAGGTAACACGCTTAAAGCAGGAGCAATTACGGGAGTTACTACCGTGAAGAACCCAATCTCACTTGCCCGAAAAGTAATGGAAGAATCAAATCACGTGTTTTTTGCTGCTGATGGAGCAGAGATCTTTGCAGATCAAACAAATGTTGAACGTGTTGATCCATTATACTTTCGCGTGGAAGAAAAATTCGAACGATGGAAAAGAAATAATGCCGGACAAGGGTATAATCATGAAGATACCGAAGCCGAAAATGGATGGAAAATGGGAACTGTAGGCGCTGTAGCTGTTGATAGTGAAGGCAATATTGTGGCCGGAACATCTACAGGTGGTATGACCAATAAAAAATTCGGTCGAGTTGGCGATGTGCCAATCATTGGTTCGGGAACGTATGCCAACGATCTAGTAGCTGTTTCAGCAACAGGCTGGGGTGAGCGCATTATGTTGAATGTTTCTGCGCATGCACTAGCCATGCATATGCAATTTACCGGTTCAACCTTAGAAGAGTCGATGAGTTATTTGGTTGATGATTTACTAAACCCTAGAGAAGCGGGTTTCATCGCCGTTGATAAATATGGCAACATCAGTATGCGTACAAACACAGGTTCAATGTTTCAGGCAGCAGCTGACTCAGAGGGATTTAAGAAAGTAGCGATTTGGGAAGATTAATCGCTTTTTAATCCATTCGATTATAAAACCGATCTCTTAATTCCTGCACGTAAACACCGATATCATTTCGGAGTTCAAAAATGCGCTCGTGGAAATCAGAGTAAAACGGCTCGGTAAAATATTCTTCAGTTTTCTGAGCTTGAAGTAAAGCCAGGCCAAGATTCGAGCACTTTAGCGCTTTTTTCGAATACGCAATATTTGCGCCTATATATTCAGGTTCAAAACCGAATGAGTAACCACCGGCTAATTTTGCGCCAATTTTTAAAATCTCGCCCACAAACTCTTGAAAGGATTTATTCTGTGCTTTTGCTGGTACCGATTCGGCCCACTTGAGAACGTCAACAGCCAATTCTCTTGAGCGATTGAAGATCAAAAGGTTATCGAGAGAGCCATAATCTGAATTCGCGTAGTCCTCGCTGAGAGATTTCCATTCTTCGCCGGAGTCAAAATCTTCCGACTCTTCGAGTTCATCAAATTCATCCATGGAACCGAATAAGAAGTCCTCGTCTTCGAAATCATCTTCATCATCCCAATCATCGTCATCTTCCGGGAAGTAGGCCTCATCAAGCAATAGCTCTTCTTCTACGTATGCCTCAAAGGCATCGTCCTCGTCTTGACTTTCTTTAAGCAGAGTGATCCAGCGCGGAATATTCCCTTTCGGATCGGAAGAGATAAATCGACGAAGCTGATCACTTTTACGTTCTATTTCGTCAAGATGAGCTTCCCACTTATGTTCGTCCCAGAGCTCATCATCGAATCCATCAAAATTCATATATGAAGATACCTACTATCGATGGTTGTTAGTTTACCATAGAAAAACAATTCTAAGGTAGATTGCAATACTACGTGGAAAAATAACGCTTTTTGTGGATAAAAAATCTTAGAATTCAATCATAATCGTTCTAATACACCAATAATGACCTGCGTCATCTTTGGCTCGGCCATTCCGGCGGCTTCAAGTACGTCATCGAGGCTAACGGGTTCTAGGGCATCCGGGAAGCATTCATCAGTAATTACCGAAATACCAAGTACTTCCAGTCCCATATGAACGGCGGCAATTACTTCAGGTACCGTACTCATTCCAACAACATCTGCACCAAGTTGGCGCATATATCGGTATTCGGCTTTAGTTTCAAGCGTTGGCCCGGAAACAGCAAGGTAAACACCTTCATGCATTTTGACGGATAGATCAAGTGCAACGTTTTCAGCGGTTTCGATTAAGCGCTCAGTGTATGGCTCGCTCATATCTGGGAAGCGAGGACCTAGTTCATCATCATTAGGGCCGATGAGCGGATTATCACCCAAAAAGTTAATGTGATCGTTAATGAGCATAATATCGCCACGTTTGAAGTTCGGATTCAATCCGCCACAAGCGTTACTTACAATCAACGTTTGTACACCTAAATTTCTAGCAACACGCACCGGAAACGCAATTTCTTGCATGGTATAGCCTTCGTAATAATGAAATCGACCTTGCATGGCAACTACGGGTTTGCCACCTAAGTGACCGAACAGCAACCGGCCATGATGGCTTTCTACCGTAGAAACCGGAAAATGGGGAATCTGATCGTAGTCAATAGAAATCGTTAAGTCGATTTCCTCAGCAAGATGACCTAATCCGGTTCCTAGAATTACTAAATATTCTGGCTTAAAATCACCAATTTGTTGCGCTAAGTAGGTTACCGCTTCGTCTCGTTTTTTTCTAAACTGTTCTACTGTGTCCAATGGGCAAATGTATTTAATCTATTTCGTCTAAAATATCGTCAAGACGCTCCGATCCGGGAGGATAGGAATCATCGTCTGAATTCATAAAGCTGGTGTCAATATCGGAATCTGATTCTGTTTCAGAAAGGGCGTCGTCATCAAAAGTAAACCGTGTATTTGGTATTTGTTCTTCTGACTTTTGGCTTTCGATTTCCGTGTTAGGTTGAACTTCAGCTTCAGGTTTCGAGGTACTTTTTTGAGTCTCATCATCCAAAGTAAAAATCTTCATTTCGTCGTTTTTAAACTTAGATATGGTTGAAGATGCATTTTCCAAGTACGATGAAATTCCAACTATGATTTCTTCTCTTTTATCGAGTAGTCGAAGAATACTTTGTCGAATTTTGGCTTTTTCGTGATGCACTTCTTTGACTATGGTTTCTGCTTCCAAGTGAGCTTTATCAACCAAATTTTTTGCTTCTAAACGGGCGTTATCCATTTTCTGAGCAACCGATTCCTTGGTGGTTTGTAAGGTTTCGTGAAGAGCTTCTTCAACACGTTCGTAGTGTTTTACACGATCAGATAGTTTCTCAATTTGCTCTTCCAGCTCTTTATTTTTGGTGATCAGATTCTCGTATTCGTTGGATACAAGAGTAAGAAAAGACTGAACCTCGGCAACGTCAAATCCACGTAAAGATTTCTCAAACTGTTGTTGTTTAATCTCAATGGGTGTGATCTTCATATTCTGTAGATTATTTCATGAACAAAAAGCACTCTAAAGTACTATTTATTCATTTAACATGTTCCGCAGATTCCCATCGTCAGATTTTTTTACTTCTTTGCGAAGTTCAACATCTTCAATTTCTATCTCTCCGGTAGCATCCGATTTATCAGAAACCAATATCTGATCTTCTTCCAGATCGGTTAAAATGGCTTCTACATTATTAAGTCTTCGCTCAGTAGTTTTTTTAAAGTCAGATAAAGCACGAAAAAACTGTGGATTTAAATCACTTGAAGGTGGGTTTTTGCGTTCAATTGCAGCCCTTATTAAACTAAAAATATTGTACATGATAAAAGCGGCAAAGCCGGTTCCAAATACAATTGCCACTACCGATATAATAAATTCTTCTTCCGACATATGTTAACCTCGCACCCGGGATGAGTTTCTGTTTTCATCATCAAGATCATTTTTAATCTCAATATCGTCAAGAGTAATTTCGGGCTGTTGTTCCTCTAATTCAGTAACTATGGTTTCTAAATGTTCAACCCGTGATTTCAAGTTAAAAATCATTTTTCTAAGCTCTTGTGCTTCTTTCGAACTGGTAACTCGTTTCTCTTCAAGTTTCATTTCTTTTTCTCGAATTGAGGTGTACATACCACCAACGATTGCCACAATTGCGATGATTGCCCACCAAGGAAGTCCAAATAACATAATGCCCTTAATTTTATGGTTGTTTAAAAGTGGTAACGACTACGCAAATAATCAACCTTAGTTTCGTGCACCGAATATTGCGCTGCCAATGCGTACCATGGTAGCACCTTCTTCTATGGCAACCTCAAAGTCGTTGCTCATTCCCATAGACAATTCGGTTAAATCAATGTTGCCACCATTTAAATGCTTATGCGAATCAAAAGCAGATTTTAAAAGTGCAAACTCACTTCTAACTTCTTCGGGGTTGTCGGTAAAGCGCGCCATTCCCATTAAACCTTTTATTGTGATGTGCTCAAACTGACGAGCTTGTTCAAGAATTCGTTCTAAGTCCGGGATATCACATCCACTTTTTTGATCTTCATCACTGATGTTCACCTGAATGAGTACATTCACATGATGATTTGATTGACCTGCTCGCTTATCAATTTCTTTAAGATATTTAGCCTTCCCAACCGAGTGGATCCAGTTTACACGATGCGCAATATATTTGATTTTGTTCGATTGCATAGTGCCAATCATGTGCCATTGAGCTTGTTCGTTGCTAATTTCGTCCATTTTTGTTTGAAGTTCCTGCATCCGGTTTTCTCCAAAGTGAAGTTGGCCAGCATCCAATGCTGCAAGAATAGCTTCGTTTGGTTTAGTTTTGCTAACTGCAATTAATTTAATGCCTTCGGGATCACGCTTCGCGCGTTTTGCAGCTTCATTAATGCGTGCTTGAATTGTGCTGATATTATCTTTTATCTCTGAATTATTCATTTAATTGAGATTAAGGTTTGCATTTATTTTTCTAACAATAAGTTACCCTTTTAAAATTCACCATTTAATCGTATTTTTCGTAGCTCAAAAGAATGTGTAATTATTCCAGATTTTGGTACTGATTAATCAATCCAACATAGGCCGTTCGTCGGGCCGCTTTTCTAAACATAACACCATAGAGGATAGATAAAGTGGCAACTCAAATCCGACACATATCTACCTTTTTGAATCAGTGGGCGCCGCCCGGAATAAAGATGGATTACGATAACGTCGGGTTACTAGTCGGAGACCCGAATTCTGAAGTTCACGCAATCCTTACTTGCCTGGATGTAACCGAAGAAGTTGTTGAAGAAGCAATTTCAAAGAACGTACAACTGATCGTAGCACATCATCCGCTGATTTTTAACAAAATCGGATCTATCACCCCTACCAATGAGCAAGGCAAAATCATTTACAAACTGATTCAGAATGACATCGGTTTATTGGTTGCCCACACAAATTTAGATGCTGCTCTGGATGGTGTTTCCTTTGTATTGGCAAACATTCTTGGATTAGATAATCTTCGTTTTTTAGACAAAAGTTACAGCATCAGTCGAAAAATCAGATTGGTAACTGCTCACGATGATGCGGAAGCTGTATTAAAGCTTCTGAATTATTACTCCGCTGAAGAAGCGCATTATTTTACGGTTGAAAATAGAGAGCACGGCTTAAAATGTTTTGAGGCCATCATCGACAAGCACCATGTGGCTGAATTAAGAGTTGGCTTACAACAAGAAGGTTTACTTAAAGCAGGATCTTTTCAGGTAACAGAGCTTTCTTCACCATCGCAAAACTTTGGCTTGGGCGTTATTGGTGAATATCCGGAAGAAGGGGTGGGCAAAAACGAATTTCTACATTTAGTTTCAAAAGCGTTGAACCTTCGTGCGATACGATTTTCGGGCGATGTTGATCGAATTAAAAAAGTTGCTGTGTGTGGAGGCTCGGGAATTTCGCTTAAGAAACAAGCAATGAAAGCCGGAGCTCAAGCATTTATCACTGCTGATATTAAATATCATGACTTCTTTACCGAATCGAAGGATTTCTTATTGGTTGATGTGGGCCATTATGAAAGTGAATTCCCGATTGTTGAGGAGCTAAAAAATGAGCTAACCGATGCATTCGACGACCTAAAAGTGTTTGCAACCAAAAAGGTTACCAATCCCATGAATATTTACATTTCTGATATTGAACCACAATCCATTCATCAAAGCTGATTAATAATAATACATGAAAGAAGTACTGCAACAACTCGCGAATCTTCAATACATAGATAGTAGAATCGATGAGATCAAGCAATTAAGAGGTGATCTACCGGAAGAAATTCTGGATATCGAAACTGATATTGCCCGTGGAGAGTCGAAGCTTAATAAGCTGAAAGAAGAAGAGAAAAACCTGATGGTTGAGTATGATAACCTAAAATTGGAAGTGACCACTTCTGAGGAAAAGGTTAAGAAATACGAAGACCAGCAACTAACCGTTCGAAATAACCGCGAATACGACGCACTTACCAAAGAGATTGAAGTGCAGAAGCAAGTTATTGAAAACAGTAAGGCTCGTTTAATAGAAATTGAAAAGCGCCAGGAAGCTATAGGCCCTGAAATTGAAGTCGCGGACAAAAGTCTTGCCGAAATCAAATCCCTGTACAATGCTAAGCAAAATAGCCTTGAGCAGGTAATGAAATCGACACAGGAAGAAGAAGATGTTCTTGAGGCAAAACGCGATCAAGTTGAGAAGGAAATCGATGCGCGATACATCCGAAATTACAAGCGCTTACGTAATGGTTTAAACAATGGTATTGCTGTTGTTGCTATGGATCGTGGTGCAGCACTTGGGATGGCCTTACCGCCACAAACTCAAGTTGAAGTTCGCCGGATGAATAAAATCATTACCGACGAAAGCAGTGGGCGTATCGTAGTAGACCAATCGTTTTTCGATAACGCCAAAAAGAACTTATCGCTCTAAGCGATTGTGATCAGCACAGTGGTTGTAAAGGGAAGCTATAAGGCTTCCCTTATTTATTTGTATCTTTGAAAGCGGAAAAGCCGGGCAATCGCTTCGAATTTTTATTCGGGGAGGAAAGTCCGGACTCCAACAAGCACCACGCTCAGCGATCCTTCGGGCGTAGCTGAGGCGCTTATTTGGCGACGAATAAGTGACAGACAGTGCAACAGAAAGGAAACCGTCTAATGCGGAGCATTAGAAGTTCCAAGGATTCAAATTCCAGTTTTCAAATAATACTTAAACATTAATTATTAATGATTTTAGTTTGTTTGGAATTTGAAAAATTGAGAATTGGAATTTCCAATGCTTCGCATTGGAGAAGGGTGAAAAGGTGAGGTAAGAGCTCACCGTGCCGTACCGTGAGGTAGGCAGCTAGGTAAACCTCGTGGGGTGCAAGTTCACGTAGGGCAGTATTCGCCGCTTGTCGAGACGCTGTCGGGTAGAATGCACTAGATAAATGATTGCCGAATCCGCCAGCTGGCGGAGGAACAGAATCCGGCTTACAGGCTTTTCCGCAGAATATCAGAACCCCGACCTAACCGGTTGGGGTTTTGTTTTATATACTCACCTTTCCGCGCTTAATCGCACGATCGATGTCTCTTTTGGTATCGGATGCTTTGATACTCTCTCTCTTATCAAAACGCTTTTTACCTTTGGCTAGTCCGATTTGAACTTTCACGAATCCGTTTTTGAAGAAGATCTTTAGCGGAACAATGGTGTTTCCTTTTTGCTGAGTCGCTTTTTCCAACTCACGAATTTCTTTCTTCGTAAGCAAAAGCTTTCGTTCTCTCAAAGGCTCGTGATTGTTGTACGAGCCGTGTTCGAAGGGTTTGATGTAGAATTCCTTGAGCCACACTTCGCCACTTTTGATGAAAGCAAATGAATCGGTAAAACTGGCATTACCTTGTCGAATGGATTTCACTTCTGTTCCTTGCAGAGCAATCCCGGCAACGAAGGTATCTTCGATGGTAAAATCGTGAAAAGCTTTTCGATTTTTAATAGTTGGGCTACTCATAATTACGACTAACTACGAAATATTGGACAACGAAGAACCCCGTTGGTCATCCGTCGACGGTCTTTCGTCAATTATTAAATCCAAGTTCTTTAAGTTCGGCCATTACATCTTCATCCGGCGAACGATCAGGGAAGGTGGAATAAATTCCTAATATCTGCTCGATCTCGGTGATGGCTTTTTCGTTATCGGGATTAATCTTCAACACTTTTACATATTGGCGTAGCGCATTGTTCATCTTATCACGCATGTTAGTTACGTTCGAGTCGCGATATTCAAGATAAAGACCGTAGTTGAGGTAGGTCTTTTCTTTTAAGGCCAGCACTTCTTCCTTTTCGGATTCAGCATCCAGAAGATCTAGGGCAGTAGTGTATTGATCAGCGTCGAGTAAGGCATCAATTCGAGTTTCTAAGTCTGCGCTTTCTTCAACAGCAGGTTGAGTTTCGTTTTGATTGTTGGCACAGGCCGCCATTAACAGCACGGCACTGAGAATGAATAGTTTTTTCATGAAGGTTTTTATCTGAAGGATAATGGATTGAAACTTATACAGAGTACAAATATAAGCATACTTAGCCATCCTAACACTTTTCGTGTGGGAGTTAATTCGCGCTGTATAATAACGGGTGGATGTTCTACCCGGACAAAAAATGTGATGAAGAAAATCCAGAAGAGCCAAATCAATGAAGATTCCATCCCGTCATCACTGGCGAAAAAGGTGCTGTAACCAAAAGCAAGAATCATAGATGATGTTAATCCTCCGGCAACCCAGTTTTGGTTTCTGCGGAATGCGCGTTGAAACATCAGAAACAGAAAGCCAGCCCAGATAGTCCAAGAGAGCAAGTGCATTGAACTATCGTAATCACTTACAAAACCATGGATGATGGGAACGGCTTCGAAACTCGCAAAAATGGTTATCAAGATAAAAAAGAGTCGTGCTACAAGGCGATGTTTCTTAAAGCCAATGAGCGAATACAAAATATGTCCGCCATCAAGCTGACCAACCGGCATCAAATTTAAAGCAGTGAAAAACAAGCCAAACCATCCGGCAAGCAGAAAAGGATAATGCATGATTTCCCACAAAGGTGGTGCATTTTCAAACATGCCGGAGAGCGCATTATAAAGCGGCGTTCCACCAAAAAAGAAAGCGATTTGCCCCTCGGTTAATTCGGGAGCTTCAGGATATTCTCCGTTTTGCTGATAATACTCGATCACGTAATTATGGTCGCCAAATTCGTTGAGGTAACTCACATCAGGTAGCGTAAAAAAACCAATAAAAAGTATTACGATGGATACGATAAAACCTGCAATGGGTCCTGCAGCGCCCACATCAAACAACTTGTTGGTTTCATGAATTGGCTCTTTAATGCGAATAACTGCACCCAATGTGCCGATACCTAAGGGGATTGGAATGTAGTACGGCAAGGAAACCGCAATTTTGTGAAATACGGCCGCGAAATAATGCCCAAACTCGTGAGCAGTTAAAAAGGAAAGCAAAAGTGTGGCGAAAAGTATGCCGCGCATTAAATCGGTTTCACCGGGATAAGGAATCATCACTCCCCAAAGAATCGCGGTTTGGAGTTCTTTGCCAACCAGGAAAGTGCTCACAAACGAAACTGAGGCAAAAGTGAGCAGAAACAAAACTAAGTGTTTGATCAGCGTTTTGGCATCAGGTTTATTCTTGCCCGATAAAGGCAGAAAATCCTTGATGCGTTTTGGTTTTCGGCCGTTCTCTATCTGAATATGTATTTGGTTTGATTCGTTTTCCAAGCAATTATGCGTTTATCGATTCTCTTGAAATTGGCATAGTCATACAGCGAGCGCCGCCTCGACCACGGCAAAGCTCATGACCTTGAAAACTAATCGCGATTTTGAGTTCATCGTTCAATGGAAGCGGCTGATTTTGATATTCTTCCACAAACTCGAATTGGGTCATAAACGTGTACCCATGATCAACCAGCGTGTTAAAGGTTCGAGTGTTTCGCTCGTAACCTACCGCCACTCCGGGAGCCAGCGCAAACATATTGGCGCCATCGGTCCATTGCTCTCTAAACTGACTGGTTAGATCCTCGCCGCCACACTTAATGAAGGTGTAATCAACACCGGAAAACTCGTTTAAGGCACCTTGTAAGCTGGATCGTTGCTCAGCAACAATTTTCCCATCGTGCTTTTGCAGCGCAACCACATTGTCCTGCTGATCTAAAATAGCCGGAGGGAATGCCACGCATTCGTTTTTCGAAATAAAAGTGAAAACCGTATCGAGGTGCATGCTTGCGCGTTGTTTCGGAATATCAACCGCAAGAACGGTTTCAACGCCTTGATTGAGCAAGCCTTCAGCAGCTTTCATCAATCCGGTAAAAGAAGTCCGCTCGCTCATTCCAATCAACACGAGTTTGTCCGATTGAACGAGTACATCACCACCTTCAATGCTTTGGTGGCCTGAAATACGAACCGCGTTTTTCTTAACCTCGGCAAATAATGGGTGATGCTGAACCACCGTTTCCATAATCAATGATTCGCGTAAACGTGCTTTGGTGGCTGCGCGTGAAAGTAAGATTCCATCTCCAACCACAGCAGCCAGATCGCGGGTGAACAATAAGTTCGGCGATGGTAGCATGTTGAAATCTTTGGATGCATGAAGCACTCCTTGAACGCTAAATTTGAGCAAGTCATCCGGGTCTAGTGATCTAAGTTCGTCTTCAATCACTTGTAGGTTTTCTTCAGGGTATTCTTTGATGAGCTGCTCGATGAAATACGCTGCGGCATCCTCACTTTGGATGGTCTCTAAAAAGATATCAGCAATTTCGATCACCTTTCCACCGGGAGTCATTGCTGCTTTAAATACCTCAAGCATATCTAAATGCTCACCACGGGCGTCATCTTCAAATATGATGTCGTCGAACAATAATTGCTCAGCAATTTCGGGATTCACCAAAGAAACTTCATGTCCGGGTGTGTGAACAATTACCCCGTTTAGATGTCCGATTTCGGAGGATACATTTATTTTCATACAGCTGTTTTTGAGGATGATTCGGTGGAATATAGGAACTCAAAGAACCATTTTTTGAGATATTGTAGATATGATTGGCTATTTTGAAGAGTCTTTGGAGAATAAATGACTACAAAATCAGAAATAGAGTCTTTACTACAGTTAATGGATGATCCCGATCCATTTATTCAGGAAAGTGTGCATAATCGTTTTAAAGAGCTTGGCGAAAATGCGGTTCCGTTGTTGGATGAATTCCGGGTTGAAACCACCAACAAAGACGACAAAAAGCGCGTCAGCCAGATTATCCATCAGATTACTTTTCCGGTTTTAAAAGCCGATTTCCAGGAATTGCTTGATCGAGGAGTTCGAAATCGTAAAGACTTAGAATACGCGGTACTTACGTTGTCTCGATTTGGCAATCCCACACTTCGTATCGAAGAATATCAAAAGAAACTCGATCACTTTGCCGAGATGGTGGAGCCAACCATTCGCTATAGGTTGGATGAACGCCGGAAGATGAAACAGCTCATCAAATTTGTATTTGAGGATTTGAACTTTAAAGGCGACATCGACGATTATCACAATCCGGATAATTGCTTTATCGATCAGGTAATTCGTCGCCGGCGCGGACTACCAATCACCTTAAGCATGGTGGTGATGTTCCTGGCTCGCAGACTTGAAATGCCATTCTTTGGAGTGAATATGCCCATTCACTTTATGCTCAATTATGTGAGCGATAAAGAAGAAGTGCTCATCGATCCCTACGACAACGGCGCAATTGTTTCTTACGATCAGTGTTATTTCTTTCTCAAAAAAAACAACATCGAGCCCAAGCCCGATCACTTCAAAATTGCTTCCGACATCGAAGTGTTGATTCGCTGCATCCGAAACCTAATCCACAGTTACGAACGCTTAGAATTACCTCAGCGAGTAGCTGATTTGAAAGAGCTGCTAGGACTCATTGAACTGTACGAATAGTAATGGCCGGTTACTCAGGAACTCCTCTCGTTAAAAAACTGGGTATTAAGCCGGAGATGAACTGTTTGGTGATGAACGCCCCGTCACATTATTTCGAATTATTGGGAGAACTACCATCAGGAGTAAGATTTCATCTACATGATGACTTAGAATCCTTTCCTTTTATTCATCTGTTCTGCAATAACGAGCCGGAGCTGCATAACCTGTTTCCGATCGCAAAATCGAAGCTCGATAAAAACGGTAGTTTGTGGGTGTCGTGGATCAAGAAAGCATCAAAAAACTTCCAGTGGACAATTACCGACATTGACGTTCGAAAATTTGGTTTGCATCTTGGTTTGGTAGATGTGAAAGTATGCGCCTTGGATGCAGATTGGAGCGGGTTAAAGTTCATCTATCGAAAAGAAGATCGATAACCAAGATCCAAATTAGTGTAAATGCTTGCAATCGAGAGGCCTGCGAACTTGCGCCTATCAAGGATTCTGTTAGATTAGAGGGATAACTCACCTCTATGCCATGAAAACACTACTTATTCCAATCCTCACAATGCTCTTCGGTTGGGGATATATGAACTACTCTGCACCAATTATGAATTCAAATACAGATTTGGTTGTGGCGGATACTTCCGATTTTGATCAGGCTGAAGCCATTGCGGCGATTAAAGAATCCATCGCCGGAAAGGAAGAAATGCCTGCTTCCGAAGTGTTCAAAAATCTCGAATTGATGGGCGAATTTCCTGCCGGACGGATAACAGCTATTATGGAATTCGGATTCTCAAACTCACTAGGTGTAACCTGTACACACTGTCATAATCCGGATGATTGGTCGAGCGATGAGAAAATCGAAAAGAAAATTACCCGCGAAATGTGGAAAATGACTGGGAGACTAAATTCTGAAATCCTACCCGGCATTGATGAACTGGGCGATCGAACGGCCACGGTTAATTGCACTACTTGTCATCGTGGAGATGTGAAACCTGCAACAAGAATGAATTGATTCATTAAACGGTTATCGTTGGTGTTCTTCTAAAAATGAAATTGCAAACTTACCATTTGTCGACTCAATAACAATATTTTCCAGCAACCAGCAACCAGCAACCAGCAACCAGCAACCAGCAACCAGCAACCAGCAACCAGCAACCAGCAACCATTAACCAATTACACAAATATCACCTTGGATTAACCGGATGGAGCGTGCCGGAATGGGCGGGTTCGTTTTACAAATCCGGAGCGAAGGCAGATCAATTCTTAGCACAGTATTCGCAGGTTTTTAACACGGTGGAAGGGAACACCACTTTTTATAACACGCCATCGCCCGAAACATTGGCAAAGTGGAATGAGCGCACGCCGGAGAATTTCAAATTCTGTTTCAAACTACCGAGGCAAATAACGCACATCAACAGATTGGCAAACATTGAGGGAGAGTTAGATCGTTTTCTATCCTTGTTTGAAGGGATGCGCACGAAACTTGGTCCGTTTATGATTCAACTATCAGAAGCGTTTAGTCCGGCAGAGATGTACAAGCTCGAAAAACTCTTCGAAAGCCTCCCAAAAATCTATAGCTATGGCATCGAAGTTCGGCATCCCGATTTCTACAATCGCGGGAAAGAAGAACACGCTTTTGTGAGTTTAATCGAAAGTTATGGCATTGAGCGAATGATTTTCGATACCCGCAAATTACATGCAATGCAAAGTAAAGAAGCATCCATTGTAGAAGCGCAACGAAAAAAGCCCAAAAACCCGGTCCGTTTTGATTTGAAAGGCAATCGACCCATGATTCGATATGTAGGCACCAACGATATTCTAAACAACGAAGCCTATCTAAAAGAATGGGCGATTATTGTTGCAGATTGGATTCGTGAAGGAAAACATCCGTACGTGTTTATTCATACGCCGGATGTTATTTCGCAACCAAAAGTGGCTACTCATTTTCATAAACTGCTTTCCGAGTTAATCGAAATCCCACCGCTCCCCGCGTGGCCCGTGAATCAAGTGCAGCAGCTGGGATTGTTTTAGCTTACACAGTTTGTCGAACAGCTAGTTGCTTTTTTGACGCAGCAACCAAATTTCCTTGAGTGGTTTCGAAAGCGTGTACGGTATATGGAATTGCTTCAAGTCTTTCTTTTTGAATTTGCTCTCCGGTAACAACACAAACGCCGTAATTTCCGGTCTCTATGCGATCTAGGGCTACAGCAATTTTATCGAGTTTATTTTTCTGTTTTTCGATCAACGTATAGTTGGTTTCTCGTAGCTCTTCGTTCGAACCTACATTCCCTTGATGATGTGCAGCAGAAGAACTTGTGTCATCCATTTTGTTTTCAATTTGCCGGATGGAATTCTTTAATATTGAAATCTCTTTATCGGCCGATGCTTTCTCTTCTAATAATAATTGTTTGAAATGCTCTAGTTCTTCGTTCGACAAATTAGTGTTATTAATAACGGCTTGATTACTCATAATTGTTAATAGTTAAGTGTTTAATATTATTGTTTCTATTTATTAACAATAATCCTAAACTATTGTTCCGAAATCGGGTAATCAAGTATCTATCAAATTTATAGAGAGTGCTCTATTCGCCAATAATTCCAATCAATGCGGTGTACTTCACAAAGGGAAGTTCTTCTACCACAAGCATTTGGTCTTTTTCGGTTCCCGGCTCCACCAATATGTTGATGGTTCGGGGAAAATCAGAAATGATTTCGTAAGCCACGGACCGGTATGTACCCATAAACTTTTTCACAGCCCGTTCATCCATCGAATAGTTAAAACGGATAAATAAGCGCTGAACTCGTTGAGACTGAATGATACGTTCTAATGCTGCACGTGCTTCTTCTGGAGATAGGTCTTGCGATCCCAGCAAATCACGAAAATAGGCACTGTCAACCAAGTCGGGCTGATTTTCGAAGTCCAGCACCTCGGGTTGGGAGGCGAGTTCTTTTAACACCCCAGAATCCGGTTGGTTTACAATCGCAATAGTAAAGGGTTGGATGTCGATGTTGCCTAATTCGAACCCCAAAGCTTCTAGCTGTGATGTGGCGTAATCCGGAGAGACAGTATCTGCCAAATAAGCGATAAACTCTCCTTCTAATGTGGAAGCCTGACCACTTTGTACTTTACGCAGTGCATCATCGCCAATTATTTGTGCGAATAATAGTGATGAGTTTGCTGAAACAACAAAGAAGCTGACAATGAAAAGCCAAATCCTCATAGAAAACCGAAGTTAATGGTTAGTAGTTATTGGTTCGCTCAAAATCTAATATCGATTAACCAATAACAATTCACAATTAACTAATAACCAAAAATCATCGTATTTTACACAGCTTTCAATCAAACAAATTCATCACTTCATGTCGCAGGCGACTACCGCAGATAACGAAATTACTAAAGAGGCGAAAAAGAGACGCACCTTTGCCATTATCTCTCACCCCGATGCCGGTAAAACTACCCTCACCGAGAAACTGTTACTGTACGGTGGGGCGATCCACGAAGCAGGTTCGGTTCGCGCTCGAAAAGCGTCTCATCACGCGGCATCCGATTGGATGGCGATAGAGAAAGAGCGCGGTATTTCGGTTACGTCTTCCGTAATGCGATTTGAGAAAGATGGCATTAAATACAATTTGCTGGATACTCCCGGTCACAAAGATTTCTCTGAGGATACCCTTCGAACATTGGTTGCCGCCGATTCGGGCTTAATGGTGATTGATGTGGCGAAAGGCGTGGAGGAACAAACCGAGAAATTGTTTGAGGTTTGTAAGCTTCGCGAAGTGCCCGTTATCACTTTTGTGAATAAGTGTGATCGCCCGGGTATGGATCCGCTTGAAGTGTTGAGCAACGTTGAGAACAAACTAGGAATTGAAGCATTGCCTGCAAGTTGGCCGTTGGGGTATGGACAAAAATTTCAGGGCATTTACGATGTGCTTTCTAAAAAAGTGCATGTGTATGAAAAAGCCGATCACGGCGCGAAAAAAGCAGTTACCGAAGTTCTTAGTGTTGATGAAGCCCTGGAACAAAGCAACCTTTCCGATACCGAAAAAGAAGCATTTCTCGAAGAACTGATGTTGATCGACGACATGTATCCGAATATGGATAAAGAGCTTTACAACTCGGGGAAAGTAACTCCCGTATTCTTTGGTTCGGCGTTGAATAACTTTGGGTTGGATGTGTTTCTGACTTATTTCCATCAACTGGCACCACCACCTCAAGGCTACGAACATTCGGAAGGATCAGAACGAGATTTAGGTGATTCCTTTTCTGGCTTTATTTTTAAGATGCAGGCGAATATGAATCCCGGTCACCGTGATTGCGCTGCTTTTATTCGTGTGGCTTCGGGTAAATTCCATCGCGGACAGCAAGTGGTTGTTTCGCACACCGGAAGGAAGTTGAAACTAGCTACCCCGCACACACTTATGGGTGATGAGCGTCAACTAATGGAAGAAGCCTATCCCGGCGATATCGTTTCGATTTTTAACCCGGGCGATTTTAGAATCGGGACCACCATTTATGAAAAAAATAAGGTGCGTTTTGATGTGATTCCTTTGTTTACGCCCGAGCATTTCCAGAAAGTAGCCACTAAAGATCCGTTCAAAAGAAAGCAGCTTCGCGAAGGTTTGCGTCAGCTTTCGGAAGAAGGTGTGGTTCACGTTTTTGAAGTTCCCAATGGCGTTGGGAATGAGTTGTTACTCGGAACGGTAGGGGTTCTTCAGTTTGAAGTGGTGCACCATCGAATGAAAGAAGAGTATGGCGTAGAACTAGTGATAACACCGGTTGCATATTACACTGCTCGCTGGCTACCAAACGAAAATGATGAAGTGATTGCAAAACTGGAATCGAGTTATTCCACGCACGTAACCAAAGATTTGGATGAAAACCCGATTGTATTGTTCGATTCAATGTACGCTCTAAACCAAGGGGAAGAAAAGGTTGGGGCTGAGAACCTATTTAAGTTCAAGCAAGGCTAAGCTATAGGCAATATTCAACATTCAATAAGCAATGTACAAGTGCATTATTATTTGCCGCCGTTGGCTTTAAGGTCTTGGATGCAATTGTCGTCTAATCCCGGCGCAGAACTACCCAATAAATTGCTCATAAAGCCTGCCGATTGAACGGCGTAGTACATTAGGCAATCTTCATTGGTGCAATGTGCACCGTGCTCTTCGTCGTGGTGATTGGCAATTGCAGGCGTCCCGTTGTTTACCAAACCTAGTAAATGTCCTAATTCGTGTTTGATGACGGATTCTTCTACTACCGAAGTTGAAGGTTCTCCAAATCCACCCGAAATCTGACGAATTCGTTCTTCCATAATGGCAACTGAGGTGTTGTAGTAGGCGAAACCGAGCACGTTTTCTTTAGTATAAATTCCATCTGTCACAATCATGTAAACTCCCAAATCGGTACCATCGGTAAAAGTTGATCGATATTGATTTTCCATCCCAACCACATCCTGCACGGTAAGCGTATCTTTTCCTGAAGATGGAATTGGCTCATCCAAATTGATTGAAATTCCGGCCGGTTTGTTCAAATGTGATTCAAGAAATTGCTGAAGTGCCGATATAGCCTGAGGCGTTGGTTTGAAGCCCTCCACATAATCCACTTCGAGTGTTAGAGATGTAAAATCATCGTCCGATAAGAAATCAACTGCGGCGCTGCCCGTGCGTTCAGTATGCGAATACGATTCCGGTGGATTCGGATTATCAGGATTATCCGGGTCCGAATTGGATGAAGTAGGGGAGTCGCTGGCACAATGCATACCAAGCATGGCAACCAAAAGAACTAAAAAGCGAGTTAATTTCATGTTTTTGAGTATGTATAGACTATTTTTTAGCGGATTGTTCCACAGTGATCGTTAGCAAGAGGCCTCTGTTAACTATCAGTTTATATTAAATACTGATGTTAAGTAAATAATAATATTGATCAGTTCAGGGGTAAATGGAACAATTCACCTTTAGGATGGTTTAAATATACGCTATTTTTGAGCGCTCAATTTTAAACAAAAAAACCAAATTAAGTGAGTATCACTAAAAGCGTTGCCAACGACGTTAAAATTATCAAAGCAGATCTAGACAACCCAAAACACGCCGCCGATATTGTAAATATCGTAGACTTATTTTCCCGCGACCCGATGGGGCAAGACGAGCCTTTGGGGGAAGAAATTCGGGTAGACATGATCGCCGAAATGAAGAAAATCCCAACTACTATGACCTACATCGCCTACTCCGGTGAAAAAGCGTTGGGTATTGTTACCTGCTTTATTGGTTTTTCTACTTTTACAGCAAGTAAGACATTCAAAATTCACGATGTTGCTGTACACCCTGATGCCCGAGGAATGGGGATCGGCACTAAGATGCTGGAAACCGTGAAAGAAGATGCCGAAGAAATGGGTTGCTCAAAAGTCACCTTAGAAGTGAGAGAAGACAATCCTGCAAAGAAACTCTACGAACGCGAAGGCTTCGATTACGGCGAGCCGAAATGGTACTTCATGTCACACGAGCTTAATTAAAAGCTCGTTCTTTCAAATCAAGGCTCTGAGTTGATAATTGACTCAGCGTCTTCAGCCAAGGCAAGTACCGCGCCCTGATAAAGCGAGCTTGGATTGTAGCGTAAAACGGCAGTTTCAAGGCTGCCGGTTACATTTACAAAGTGAGCCAAATAATTAGCTACCGAGTTAATGTTATCGGGCATATGGTATAGTTCGTTGCCTACCCAAAATCGTTTAAGCGAAGTAGGGATAAACTGCGCGTAACTCATAGCGCCTGCATAGCTCGATTTCAAAGACAAAATGTCCATGTCTTTCTTTTCAGCAAACTCGATAAGATCTTCAAGTTGAGCCAGTGCCCATTTTGCGCGATGATCTTCCACATACATACTCACGTACACATTAAAAGGATTGTAGCGACCTTTATTTTTTCCGAAATCAGATTCAACCGCTATGATTCCAATGATCACCTCTTTAGGGATCCCGTATTCTGCTTCAGCGGCTTTTAATTCTGCACTGTACTTAGCGTAAAATTCGTCGATAGCTCTCTTTTTGGCATCATAACCAATCACTTTCTTGTAATCATCCAGACTTTCGATACGTCGTTCAGCCGATCGGGTAAACTTGCGCGTGATTTTCTCTACCAATGCAAAGCGCTCATCATCGAGCAGTGGTTTGATGTCCACTCCTTTAGCATTAAAATGCGTCACTAGTTGCTGAATGCGTTCGTCGTCGGACGAGTTTGCAGGTGTTTCGGAAGCCATCGGCTCCGGAATTAAAAATAGTGATAGTAGTAAAAGCAGGATTTTCATAGCCAAACGATCTCTTGTGATGATTTCTCGAGCAGTAAGAACGATTATTTTTGAATCTAGATCAAGATGGGGATTAAATATTTACTTGAAATAATATATTCGTTATGGAAATTAGACTTACTCCTGTTCGACAATAATCTCGACAATTTCACCTTTATCGTAAAGCCGTTGCTCTTTAATGGCACCTTGTTCATCATAAGTAGTTGCCAGACCATCTATTCCGTGTTCCGGAATTATTTGAAAGTAAAAGGCTAATTCCCCATTTGGGTGAAATTGCTCATGGATTGTTACTGAATCTCTTTCAGTACTTCTCGAAGACAGTATCAAGCTGTCTGGATTTAGGTAATTATAGTAAGTTGAGACTTTATTACCGTCGGAATCTAAAGATGGGATTACAACTACTTGGTGTTGATATACTCCGTCGAGATCAAACAGAGGAAATTCAGTCCTCGTTACTTTTCCATCTACCATGGTTTGTCGGTACAAAACAGAGTCTGTTTCTACATCAAAAGTAGTTCGCTCTCCTGTGTAAGGCTCACCATCGGGTCCAAGATAAATACCCGTACGTTCATCTAGCGGATGAAAAAGACCTGTTGTTCCTTCGGATTCCAGTTCGATATCGAAATACGTTGTTGGGGGTAAATTGGCTTGCAGCTCCTCAAAGGATAAGCTAATCGGTTCATCCTCTGTATTGGTGCAAAACATAAACACCAATGATGCAGTTACGGGAATAACTACAGAAAGTAAACCAAAGAGCTTAAGCAGGGGACTCTTCTTCCCCATCATCTCCAATCGCTTCTTGGCCAACGAAAAATCGAGTTTATTGGTCAGTTTTTTCATTTGATCGTCTCCAAGAGTTCGCCGTTTTCGTATCTCTCTTGTTTCAATAAATTGCCTTCTTGGTCGTATTCGTAAGCCATTCCATTAACTCGATTTATTGAAGTATCATATGTGTATTGATGCTTTAATTGTCCATTAATATGATACTCTTTAACGGTATGCGAATTTTGCTTCCATTGAAGATCGAATGCTAGGTAGATGGAATCATTAACAGTTTCCTGAAAATGTTTCAAATATTTAGTGCCATCTTCACTTTCAGTAACTTCGTTTTTATTTAACCAAACCAAAGTTCCAACAGTATTATAGATATCAACTTGAACTTGTTTGCCGTTTTGATAGAGCTCCTTTCTTGCTAATTGATTGTTTATTTTAAAATACCAGTTTACTTCCCCAGTATAAGGGTTGCCATTAGAATCGAAATAGGTTCCCCAATGGGAGCCTCTAGGTGATTTATTTTCAGCGATGAAGGATAGGTACTCATTCTCAGTATAAATCTCCTTCGGATGACCATCATATACTTCAGTACAAAAAGTCACAAACAAAATACTTAATACTGGAAATACTGTAAGCTTTAGTGAAAAGGACCGAAGAAATGAGGTCGACTTACCCATCATCAAAAAGCGTTTTAAAGTGAGCGAAAAATCGAGTTTATTAGTCAGTTTCATGGCGGCGGTTATTTAATAATTCCTTAGGAGATGGAACGAGTGCAGGGAAATTACCCGAAGAAAACTGAATCAGTGGGTCGTTCGTTAATTGGTTTTTCATTGCAGACATGAAGGAATAAGTACCCCATAAATAGGCGTAATCATGTTCTAATTCTTCCAAACTTGGCGGGTTATCAGAAACTGCTTTTTCGATATAAGCTTTAGTTCGGTCACTGAATTCAGAGTTCAATTTTGATAAAACTAACTTATATCTGGTTTGATCTGAATTAACAGAATCGCTGGAGTTCATGTTTATCCTAGAATCCATTCGAATAAGAGCATGTTTTAAACTATCCAGTGCACTTCTCTCACCTGGATCTATATCAACCTTTTTAAAATCTATTTGCGTAACTAATTCTTTGGTAAGGTCATTTAAACTCGAATTGTCTTGCACTTCGTATTCTAAACAAGCAGCACTAAGTGTTAACAAAGCAAGAAAAACGGCAACGACTTTTATTGAGGATATTTTACTTCGGTTTTTCATAGCAAGCATTAATAACCGCTGTTTAGGGTTAGATTGGCTAAATCGATGTCCAAGTGAAGTCGCTTTTTTTGTGGTTGCAAACCGAAGTAAGGTTTCTTGATAATTCTTTCGGTCGGATACATGAGTCACCACATGCTCATCGGCCAAGAACTCATGATTAAGCATGATGGAGTTTCGGAAACCATACATAAAAGGGTTGAACCAGAACACCACTTTCAGAACTTCGATGAATAACACATCCACCGAATGCTTTTGTTTGATGTGAGTGCGTTCGTGTTCTAAAATTTCATCGCCAATCTTGCCAGACTCATAGTCTTCACAATTCAGAAAAATCCATTTCAAAAATGATTGTGGTGTAATAGCCTCATCCATCAAAATGAGTGTAGTGTCTTTCCATTTTTTGGCTGTTCCCTTTTTTATTGAGGTGTAGATTTCGTGCAGACCAAAAACAAACTTCCCAAACAAAAGTCCTGCTACTGCTAGATAACCAAAAACCAAAATCAAAGCCAGCTTGTTATACTCGGGTTGGGATGGAGTAGAAACCGATGACTCATCAAATGACGGGGCGTTGGTCACCAATGGTGAAATCGATTCAACCACCAACTCAGTAGGTGCTTCAACAATCTGATCAACTTGATTCAACGCAATTCCGGCTACCGGGGAATTAGGGCTAATCTCGAACTGTATAAGCGGAGCTGTTAACCCAATCACCAAAGCAGCTAATAAATAAAAACGATTGAATCGGTGCATCTTCTCATTTTCGAGAAGTAGCGTGTATAGTCCCCAAAGGAGCGCAAGCAGGATGGTCGATTTTACAAGATATACGATCATGATTCTTTCCTCTCAATTTCTTTATCGATGATGGCGCGTAACTCCTCCAGTTCTTTGGCAGAAAGATCGGTTTCCTTCGTAAAGAAGGAAGCAAACTGAGCCGAAGAGTTGTTAAAAAACTTTTTGATTAAGCCTCGAACATGCAATCCAAAGTAATCGGTTTTTGCCACCAAGGGATAATATTGGCGTGAACGGCCGTGTTGGTTATAGCTTACAAATCCCTTTTCCTGCATACGTTTTAGCAAAGTGGCGATGGTAGTTGGTGCAGGTCTCGGATCGGAGTATTGTTCCAGTAAATCACTCATGTAGGCCTTTTCAAGGCTCCATAAGTGTTCCATTAATTCTTCTTCGGTATTAGATAATTGCATGTTCTACTTATTTAGAGGTTGCTCTACAAATGTAGAAAATTAAATGGTAACTTCAACCTATAGGTAAAAAATAATTTTAAAGTGGGCTTACTTTCCCCTTTCAACCACTCGAACTTCTAATTCAAAACTCGTACCTTAAGCGCCCTTGAATGTGTGACTTCTTACCTGTTGGAAGCATACAATCCTGAAAAGCTAAGGCGCATCTGTATAATTGAAGTTATTATCGTGTTTTAGTGATTTTTGGCAACAAGAAAATCAAAAACTATTATCAAAAGGAAATCATGGCAAAAGAATTTGATGTATGCGTAATCGGCTCGGGACCTGGTGGCTACGTGGCTGCAATCCGAGCATCGCAACTGGGTTTTAAAACTGCGATTGTAGAGAAAAGACATTTAGGTGGCGTTTGTTTAAATATTGGCTGTATTCCAACCAAAGCATTGCTAAGATCAGCAGAAGTATTAGAATCTATCCAACATGCCGATGATTACGGTATCTCTGTGGGCGATGTAAAAGCCGACTTTGAAGGCATGGTGAAACGTAGCCGTGGCGTTGCCAACAAAATGAGTAAAGGGATTTCTTTCTTGATGAAAGCCAACAAGATCGAGGTGTTCATGGGTGCCGGTAAATTTAAGTCGAAAAGCGAATTAGCGGTTAACGACGAAAACGGCAAAGAGAAAGACAGCATCAAAGCGAAACACTTTATTATTGCAACAGGTGCACGTCCGCGTGAGCTTCCTAGTTTGAAAATCGACGGCGAAATGATCATCGATTCTGAAAAGGCGATGACCATGGAAAAGCAGCCTAAGAAAATGGTGATTGTTGGAGCCGGCGCTATCGGCGTGGAGTTTGCATACTTCTACAACACCATCGGCACCGAAGTAACTTTAGTTGAACTACAAAAAACCTTGGTTCCTGTAGAAGACAAAGACGTTGGACGTGAGCTTGGTAAAATCTACAAGAAAAAAGGCATTAACGTTCTTACCGAAAGCACGGTAGAGAATGTTAAGAAAAAAGGTAAAGGCGTTGAAGTAACCGTTAAAACCAAGAAAGGCGAAGAGAAAATCGAAGCCGATGTGGTTCTTTCTGCGGTTGGCGTAACCGGAAATGTTGAGAATCTTGGACTGGAAGATATCGGCGTAAAAGTAGAGCGCGGCGCTATTGTTGCGGATAAGAGTGATTACTCAACCGGTGTAGATGGCATTTACGCAATTGGTGATATTATAGGTGCTCCTTGGTTAGCGCACAAAGCGTCTCATGAAGCAGTTGTTCTTGCTGAGCAATTAGCGGGTAAAAATCCGAAGCCAATCAACTACGAGAACATCCCGGGTTGTACATACTGCGAGCCTCAGGTTGCTTCGGTTGGATTAACCGAGCAAGCCGCAAAAGACGAAGGCTACGAGATCAAAGTTGGGAAATTCCCGCTTTCAGCTTCCGGTAAAGCAACTGCTCTTGGCCACGAAGAAGGTTTCGTAAAAGTTGTTTTCGATGCAAAATACGGCGAGTGGTTAGGATGCCACATGATCGGATTTGGCGTTACAGAAATGATTGCCGAAGCAGTGGTTGCTCGTGATCTGGAAACAACAGGACATGAAATTATCAGCGCAGTGCACCCTCACCCAACCTTATCAGAAGCCGTGATGGAAGCCGTTGCTGAAGCATACAACGAAGGCGTGCACTTAGGAACTCCGGTTAAAAAGTGACGCATAACTTCCAAAGTTAGATTGTCATTTCGATCCGCCCGGTGGCGGAGAGAAATCTGAAGATCGTTGTAGAAGCAATTTTTTAGATTTCTCGCATCCGCTCGAAATGACAAATTTATTTTTTGGGTCATAAATGCCGTCAGTAATTATCTATAGAAATCCAGTAGGGACGTATCATGATACGTCCCTACTTGTTTATTCAACATGAAAAAACCCATCAACCTTTACGATTTAGAAAACGGAGCATACCAAAAGGTGTGGTATGTGCAGCGGTCTGTTCAGGAAAAGCTGATTGAGGAAAAGCGAGCTGAATCGAAAGGGGAATTTGAGGGCGAGCGAAAAAATGATGCGCTCATTTTTGTGGAACATCCACATGTATACACGCTGGGGAAAAGTGGAGCTGAAGAAAACATGCTTCGCTCGATGTTAGAGCTCCAAAAATTGGAAGCTGAATTCGTGAAAATCGATCGTGGTGGTGATATCACCTATCACGGTCCGGGGCAGATTGTAGGTTACCCGATTATGGATTTAGATCGTCATTTCACCGACATCCACAAATATCTGCGTTTTCTCGAAGAAGTCCTCATTCGTGTTTGTGGAGATTACGGCCTTGAAGCCGGTCGCATCGATGGATTAACAGGCGTTTGGATCGGGGAAGAAAAGATCGCCGCTCTCGGTATTCGATCTTCGCGATGGGTTACCATGCATGGTTTCGCATTTAATGTGAACTCCGACCTTAGCTACTTCGGGCACATAGTTCCGTGTGGAATTACCGACAAAGCCGTTACGAGTTTACAGGTACAATTAGGGCGGGAAATCGATCAACAGGAAGTGAAAAAACGAATCGTTTCGCACTTTGAAGATGTTTTTGAAGTTCGTATTTCTCCATCCGGTGGATGGCAGGAACTAGAGCAATATTTTTTGTAATTTTATAGTATTACGTTATTAAAAAAATTGTCATTTCGAACGGAGTGAGAAATCTACTGAATTCGAAGAAATTTAGATTTCTCACCTGATGAATCAGGGTTCGAAATGACAAACTGTTATTATTTATTCCATGATCAAAGAACTACAAATTGTAGAGAAAAAATCGAAGCAACGCCGACCCGAGTGGTTACGCGTTAAACTTCCATCAGGAGAGAAATTCAAGGAAGTACTCGACACCATTAATGAGCACAAATTAAACACTGTTTGTTCCGAAGCCCGATGCCCGAATATGGGCGAATGTTGGGGCGCAGGTACCGCTACTTTTATGTTGCTTGGCGATGTTTGTACCCGTTCATGCGCTTTTTGTGCTGTAAAAACAGGTCGACCTCCAAAAGATTTAGATTGGGATGAGCCAAGACGTGTAGCCGATGCCGCGGCTAAAATGAAGTTGAAACATGTGGTTTTGACTTCCATCAACCGAGATGATAGAAAAGACGGCGGCGCACCTATTTTTGCTGCAACACACACGGCACTTCGCGAAGCTATTCCAGGAGTTACGATAGAGTCGTTGATTCCAGATTTTAAGGGCGATTGGGAAACCTTACAGATTGTATTGGATACTCCACCGGAAGTGTTGAGCCATAATCTTGAAACGGTGCCGAATAAATACCGACGAGTTCGTCCGCAGGCAAGATACGAGAGATCTTTGGAGCTTTTGTTAAGAACGAAGGAAGCTGGGGTGAAATCAAAAACCGGAATTATGGTTGGTTTGGGTGAAACTCGGGAAGAAGTGATTGAATTAATGCAAGATTGTGTGGATCATAAGGTGGATGTATTAACCATCGGGCAGTACATGCAACCTACTAAAATGCACCACCCTGTTTTGGATTGGGTACACCCGGATCAGTTTGCTGAATACAAAGAAATTGGAGAAAAACTAGGAATTGGCCATGTAGAAAGTGGCCCGTTGGTACGTTCATCTTATCACGCTGAACGCCACGTTTAAGCTCTGCTAAACGTTAATTTAATTTACTAAAATGCTATCTACACTTACCGTACTGTTGATCAGTTATGTACTGGGATCGATCCCTTCGGCCATTTGGGTTGGGAAGATTTATAAAGGCGTAGATGTTCGAGAACACGGAAGTGGAAATGCCGGAACAACCAATACATTTCGTGTTTTAGGCGTACCGGCAGGCGTAACAGTATTTGCGATGGATTTCATGAAAGGCTTCATTCCATCGTTTTGGTTAAGCGCCATTGCCTTCGATTTATTTGCAGGTCCGCTCGCCCCACCAAATTGGGATGTGGAAGCGTTTCTAAAGATTGCCTGTGGTCTTTTTGCAGTTATCGGACACATGTTTCCTATTTTTGCGCGCTTCAAAGGCGGTAAAGGCGCAGCCACTGCTTGCGGGATGCTTTTTGGTGTGGAACCGATTTCGATCGCAATCTCTTTCACCTTGTTTGGGATCATCGTTTACGGTACTAAATATGTATCGCTTGCCTCCATTACTGCCACTTTTATTTATCCGATCACACTTTTGATTATGCGCTATGGTTTACAGCAGGATATTGACGGTAGTATCATCGTGTTTGGCCTTTTTGTGGCTTCTGGGATCATTTATAAACACAAATCGAATATTCAACGCCTTTTGGATGGCACCGAGAGTAAGGTAGGCCGGAGCAAGAAAGGGGAAGATGAAACATCATCCGAAACACAAACCGAACAGGTGCAAGTATGAGACACGTTACAGTGGTTGGCGCCGGAAGTTTTGGAACGGCACTAGCAATGGTTTTAGAAGCTGCCGGAAATAAGGTACAGATTTGGGCGCGTGAACAAAGTGTAGTGGATTCCATCAATACAATGCACAGAAACCCGTCGTATTTAAGCGATTTGATGCTGCCTGAATCGATTAAAGCCTATAACGACTTAGAACACTGTCTTCGATCTCAGGATATGGTGGTTTTTGCAACTCCATCGCACACACTTAGAGAAATTGCTGCTAAAATAAAACCGTGTCTTGATGGACATGAAATTTTGGTTACGGTTTCAAAAGGGATCGAAAATGAGACGTTCAAAACGATGTCGCAGATCCTGATTGAAGTGATGGACGGCGTTACTTACGAAGATAACATTGGAGTTTTATACGGACCATCACACGCAGAAGAAGTTGCTCAACTTCGTCCTACTACGGTTGTTGCTGCAGCCTATTCCAGCCGGACTGCACGAGTTATTCAAGAAACGTTTATGACGCCCATGTTTCGGGTGTATGCCAATAATGATGTAATTGGAGTGGAAATCGGCGGATCAGTAAAAAATATAATGGCCGTTGCCGCCGGGATCATTGACGGTGCTGAACTGGGTGATAATGCCAAAGCAGCATTGATCACACGTGGGCTACATGAGATGAAGCGGATGGGGCAAATGATGGGGGCTCACAATGACACGTTTTCCGGCTTAACCGGTATGGGTGATTTGATTGTAACGTGTACATCAGCGCATAGCCGCAACCGATATGTTGGCCAACAAATTGGTAAAGGATTTAAGCTCGATGAAATTATTGAGAGCATGAATATGGTTGCTGAAGGTATAAAGACTACAAAATCGGTGCACGATTGGGCGAAAAAGAATAACGTTGAGATGCCAATTACCGAGGCGGTATACCATGTGTTGTTCGATGACGTTGATCCAAAGGACGCGCTAAACCGATTGATGAACCGAGACCCCAAAGACGAAAAAATCATCTAATGTCTGCACGGTTGATGGAGGAGAGCTATGGACGACGAAATGAATTTCTACTTGCAACATGCGGGCAATATGCCGCTAAGCACGATGTCGCGCCAGGATTTAAAAAACCTGATTGCAACAGGTGAAAGCTCCTTTCTAGAGTTTAAGCACAAAGTAGCATCCCCAGAAAAAATAGCCAGAGAAATTGCGGCTTTCGCCAATACCAACGGCGGTACCATATTGATTGGTGTGAGTGATAACGGAGAGATGGTGGGCACCGAAAGTTATATGGAAGAAGAATTTTGGTTGGAAGCAGCCGCTAAACTTTGTGTGCCCGAAATTGATATCCACATGGAATTGTTAAATATCGGCAACAAAGATATTGTAATTGTGGATGTGCCCGAAGCCGAGAAAAAGCCGATTTACCTGAAGGGCAAAAAACGCAGAAAGGTGTTTGTTCGCCAGGCCGATGAAAGCGTGTTAGCTAACGAAGAGTTGATTGAAGTAATGAAGCTGGGTAGCCGTGAAGAAGGCATCACCTTTGAGTTTGGTGAAAATGAGCAGCTGTTATTTCGGTTTTTAAAAGAATACAGTGAAATTACCGTTGAGCGATTTAGTATTATCATCAATACAACCAGCTATACCGCTGCAAAAATATTAGTGAATTTAGTAAGTGTTGGTGTGCTAGATCTGTTTGAAAAGGACGGCGTGGCACATTATACATTTTCACGCAAAAGTGCTTAAATTCAATTCTTGAAGTGTGGATATAAAAATAGTCATTCTGAGCAAGGGCGAAGAATCGACAATCCTTCGGCATTAGCTTTAGGATGACGAATAAAGAGATATGAATAATCAAGAAGATCAATTAGACGATGTAATTGCTTCCCTGTTGGATGATTTCGACGATGATGAATCGACTATGGAGGAAGTGCAAGAATTAACCGGAGAGCCGGTTGGATTAACCGAGAGAGCAGCCAAACAAGTGGCAAAAATTAAAGATCAGCAGAAGGAACATGAGAACCTATATCTGCGTGTTGCTGTTGAAGGTGGTGGATGCTCAGGCTTGAGCTACAAACTGGGGCTTGATCATCGTACTGAAGAAGATGTTGTGTTCGAAAATCATGGGGTAGAGCTGATCGTTGATTCAAAACATCTTATGTACTTAGAAGGCATCGTAATTGATTACCCCGATGGACTGGATGCCCGAGGCTTTACCTTCGATAACCCAAACGCTACGGATAATTGCGGTTGCGGAACCAGCTTTTCTATCTAATTTAAGTAACCCTGGAAGGGCTCCGGTCGGTCTCTTAACCCTGGAAGGGTTTAGAATCCTTCCAGGGTTGCAAATTAGTTGATATACCCAAACCCTTCCAGGGTTACTAGTTGGGAAACTTTTCCAAAATTTTAATCGCGATTATCTTTATGCGCGATCAACCGCACCCCTCGCTTGAAGGTGATGTAATGCCAAATCCACTCGGCGAACACGCGGAATCGGTTTCGGAATCCGATCAAAAAGAAGATGTGGATAACACCCCAAATCAACCAAGCGAAAAAACCGGTTAACTTAAAGCCTTTGATATCGGCCACTGCTTTGGCACGACCGATAGTAGCCATCGTACCTTTATCTATATATTTGAAGGGTTTACGAGATGCAGCGTTCGACTCATTCTTAAGCAGTTTGCCAACATATTTGCCCTGCTGCATTGCCACCGGCGCAACACCCGCTAACGGTTTTCCGTTTTCATCCTCAAAATAAGCGGCATCCCCAATTACAAAAATATTAGGATGATTAGGAATCGAAAGATCATCGTTCACTTTAATTCGGCCAATACGATCGGTTTCTTCGCCAAGGTTATTGGTGAGATCGGTACCCGAAACACCTGCTGCCCAAATAATATTGGGGGTCTCGATAAATTGATTTTTAAGTTGAACGCCATCTTTTCGAATCTCCTCGACCGGTGAGTTCAACAGAACATGCACGCCCATTTGGGTAAGTGTTTCAAGGGCATTATCAGAAAGACTTTCTGAGAAACCATTTAGTACACCACCGGCAGCTTCCACCAGATAAACGTTGGTCTCGTTACGATGGAAATTGCGGTAATCGCGCATCATGTTTCGCTTGGCAATTTCGGCGATAGAACCGGCCATTTCAACTCCGGTTGGTCCGCCTCCAATCACCACAAAAGTGAGATATGGCCTACGATCTTCAAGATCAGGGATTTTTTCGGCTTGCTCCAGCGATACCAAAATACGTTCCCGAATGCGTAAGGCATCATCAAGCGATTTAAGGCCGGGGGCGCTTTTCTCCCAATCATCATTACCAAAATAGTTGTATTCAGCGCCAGTGGCGATGACCAGATAATCGAAAGGAATCACATCGCCTTCTGCTAACTGCACTACCAGATCAGTTTTACTAATCTCAACAACTTCGCCAAGAACGACCTTTACATTTTGCTGTTTTGTGAACACCGACCGAATGGGAGTAGCAATATCGCCGGGTGAAAGTGCTGCAGTAGCTACCTGATACAACAATGGCTGAAAAAGGTGATGATTTGCTTTATCGATGATAGTAACTTCGTAAGAGGTGTTGGCAAGCGACTTAGCTACGTTCATTCCGCCAAATCCTCCGCCAATAATTACAACCTTTTTGATGGGCATAACAGCGCCTATGATTTAATCTTTACATCCGGTCGAATTTCAATGTCATCTGATTCATTCACCATTTCATCAAATTCTTCCATTTCAATTTCCGGCTTGGGTTCCTCTTTAAAGCGTCCTGCACGGAATCTGCGTTCCATTACTTGTTGAATAGTTTCAACTAGTTCTTTGAGTTTGCGTTTTTTCCTATTCTTTAAAGACCGAACATATCGGGCAAAAGCAAGACTTCCAAGAATGAACATACTGCCTATTATAACTAAGGGCTCGGAATCGCCCTCGGCTGCTTCGAACAGCATTGCAGAAATCATCATAAACCCACCAAAGCCAAAAGCCATGGCAGGCAGAAATAATTTGTTATAGGTCTTTAGATTTTGCTTAAGCGTCAACTTTACCCTTCCCGAGGATTCTTCTTTTATCTCAAGCTCAGGGCTTCGGGTAGTTGCAAACATCTTTGCAGGAAATGCCGGAGTTGAATTCCAATAAATATTTCCTTTCCTGCGTGTGATAGTGCCAATGGTATTAAAATGATACTCAACTTGAGCGCGAATTTCGTTCAGCAATGCACCGTCAAGCGGGCCATTTGCATAGCCTTGAATTTCAGCTTCAGAAAACGATTGGGTATCAATGATAATGGGCTCATCGATCGGAATGCCCTCATATTCGAGCATCGCTTGTTTGATGAAATGACGTCCGATATCTAGATTGTGGCCAATCTCAAAAACGGATTCAACATCTTCGGGTTCCGGCACTTTGGCGCCCGAAAGTGATTGCTCGTGATACCTTTGTAAGATGGAGGCTCTCTTGATGATTAGTTTAAGTTCGTCGTTGGTGAGCCTGCCCATTTTATTACCCTTTAATTAGTTTAATTTTGCCTGTGCCTCGCTGATAAGTTTAGCGATATCCTCTTTCGATATTTCTTCACGATTGTTGCAGTAATGACATACAATTTCCTGCGATTCACCTTCCATATCTTTCAAGTCGTCGATGTTTAACATAGAAAGTGCGTCAAGGAAGCGTTCGCGGGAACATCGGCAAAAGAAATCAACAGGTTGGCGCGAAAGTTCTTTAACCTCAATCGGCGAAATCGACTTGGTCATAATCTCGTCGATATATTGCCCATCTCGTAAAAGTTGATCGATCGGAGGGAATGAAGCCAATCGTTCCTGAAGCATATCAATTTGGCCTTCAGGAGCGCCCGGTAATCGCTGTAAAAGCAACCCACCAGCTTGGGTAATTAAGCCCTCATCATCAATGCCCACATCCAACAAGACAGCAGATGGAATTTGTTCAGATTGAGCTAAATAACGAGCAACGTCAGAAGTAACATCTCCCGTCGCAATTTCGATAGAGGATGTGCGAGGTTCGGCTTCGTTATACAACACTTTGGTAAGCGATAAAACACCAAGGCCAATTCCATCACCCAAAGTTACACCTTTTGATGTGTAGTCGAGTTCAGCGGTTGGGTCTGCAACATAACCGCGAACTTCGCCCAAGCTATTTGCTTCGGCTAATACCGATTTAAGCGGACCGTTTCCATCCATCCGCAGTTGAATGCGTTCCTCTTTTTTAAGTTCTGAAGCCAAAAGCATAGTGGCTGTCAATGCTTTACCAAGCACCACTTTTGAAAGCAACGATAGTTGATGGCGCTCTGCGGCTTCGCGAACAACATCCGTTGTTTTAACAACGGCAATTTTGAAATGCCCATCGGTGGTAATTCCCTTGATAATTCGGTCTTTAAATTGAAACTCTTCGATATTCATGAGTGAAATTCTATTTGGGTAATCGATCGCATAAAAAAATCCCGCTTGGGTTATCAAACGGGATTCAAAGATAAGGATTAAATTGCTTAATTAGCGATTATCAAGCCGATACATCTCGCCCAAACGACCGGAGATCTTACTTTGAGAAGTGTACATGCTTTTGAGCTTGCTCACTTCAGCAATTCGCTTTTCGGCCAATTCATTGGAGGCTTTGTGTGTTGGGATGCCATGTTCTTCAGAGTAGTTCAACACGTTTAGCGTAGTGTCGTAAATTCGCTCGGTTTGGTTCATAGCTTGTTGGCGATTATAGCCCTCCAGCTCGCTCGAAATGTTGATGATTCCACCGGCATTAATCACATAATCCGGCGCATACAAAATGCCTTTGTCCAGCAACATCTGCCCGTGCAGGTCTTCATCATCCAAAATGTTATTAGCACCACCCGCAATGATATCGCACTTAAACTGATCCATCGTTTGATCGTTTACCACGCCGCCCAATGCGCATGGAGTAAAGATGTCGACATCGAGGCCGTAAATTTCATCTGGGTTTACCAACGTTCCACCCACTTTATCGGCTAATGCCTGAGCTTTTTCGGTGTATATATCAGTTACAAAGAGTTTTGCGCCTTCTTTAGCGGCATAATCAGCAAAGGTTGAAGCCACATTTCCGGCACCTTGAAGCGCAATTTTTTTACCGGCTAATGAATCGGAGCCATAAGCTTTTTTAGCCGCCGCTTTCGCTCCCATATAAACGCCAAAGGCCGTTACCGGCGACGGATTACCACTTCCACCTAAGGTTTCGGGGATACCGGTCACAAATTTGGTTTCAGAATAAATCCACTCCATATCCTGCACGCTCATTCCTACGTCTTCGGCAGTGATGTATCGCCCACCGAGTGAGTCAACAAATCGACCAAAAGAACGGAAAAGGGCTTCGTTTTTATCGGTATGAGGATCGCCGATGATCACGGCTTTACCACCCCCTAAATTCAAGCCGGAGATAGCTGCTTTATACGTCATGCCGCGGCTCAGCCTCAGCACATCGCGTAAAGCTTCTTGCTCGTTGTTGTACATCCACATTCGAGTGCCGCCTAATGCCGGGCCAAGAGTTGTGTTATGAATAGCGATAATCGCTTTTAAATTCGTGTCGGGGTTTGAGCAAACTACTACTTGTTCGTGCCCCATATTTTGCAATGCGTTAAAAATGCTCAATTCAGTGTCTGCTTGTTTAGTTACTTCAGTTTCTGCAGATGGAGTGTCAATCATGTTACAGGATATTTTTATTGGTTGGAACCGCTTCCAAAAATCTCGTTTTTCGAGTTAAAAAACCAATTAAAACTTAAGCATTGCGGCTCGCTGATCGGAACAAAAGGTACGCAAAATCATACATCATATTGAACCTGTTGTGGCAGAAATCGAGTTTGCGTATTCAAAAGCAAATAGTGAAAGTTTACAGCAAAATTGTATTTTAAAGAGTTGAAAATGCCGAAAGGTATGGTGTGCAGGTTTGGTCGCCGTCTCGCCTCTTATGTATAAAAATAAAAATAAAGGAAAAGTTAACAATGTCATTCCGCTGGGTGTATCCGCAGCCGGAACCAGAAGAGAGCGTGTCCGAAATAAAGCAGGCTCTTGGCGTACCGGACATTATAGCCCAATTGCTGGCTATACGTGGCATAAAAACATATGATGATGCAAAATCTTTTTTCCGACCTACTATAGATCTGTTGTACGACCCATTCCTGATGAAGGACATGGACAAAGGCGCTGAGCGTCTTGCGTTGGCTATACGTAAAAGCGAAAAGGTTGTGGTTTACGGCGACTATGACGTAGACGGGACTACCGCTACGGCTTGTGTGTACACCTTTTTAAAAGAATTTGGTGTAGATGCCGATTATTACATTCCGCATCGATTTAAAGAAGGATATGGGATTAACCCGGAAGGGATTTTGTATGCACAAAGTATAGGTGCGAACTTGATTGTTTCGGTGGATTGTGGAATTACGGCCATCGAAGAAGCCAAAGAGATTAAAGAAAAGGGAATGGAGCTCATCATTTGCGATCACCATACCGTAGGTGATGGAATACCCGATGCCGTAGCTGTACTCGATCCAAAACGCCCTGATTGCGATTACCCGTTTGATGGATTGTCGGGCGCAGGGGTTGGCTTTAAACTGGTTCAGGCAACGCTTAAAAAATTAGGTCTTCCGGACTCGATCGCCTACAAGTTTTTGGATCTGATTGCCATTTCTATCGCTTCCGATATCGTCCCAATCATCAGCGAGAACCGTATTTTGATGCGGGCAGGGTTACAAATGTTGCAAAATAATCCAAGAATCGGAATCAAAACCTTGATGGATTTAATTCGGATGCCGGCACAGGATATAACCACCAGTAAAATCGTTTTTTCAATCGGGCCTCGTATTAATGCAGCAGGACGAATGGGAGATGCATCCACAGCGGTAAAATTAATGATCGCTGAAACAGCGGGTGAGGCAAAATCACTGGCTAAAGAGTTGGAGTCGATCAACCTTCGTCGCCGCGATAAAGACAGTAAAACGATGGAAGAGGCACTCGTTCAGATCGATGAGGAATTAGATATCGATGACGTAAGCACGCTAGTGCTATACAAGCCCGACTGGCACTTGGGTGTGATTGGAATTGTAGCCTCTCGCTTAGTAGATATGTTTCATCGCCCGGCTATAATGTTGAGTAATGTAGAAGGTAAAATTAAGGGCTCGGCACGTAGTATTCGTGGTTTTAATATTTATAACGCCATGAAAGAATGTGAAGATCTACTGGAGCAATTTGGTGGGCACGAGTTTGCGGCAGGATTAACGCTGGAAGAGAAAAACTTGACCGAGTTCCGACGCCGTATAAACCGGATCGCTTTTAACGGGTTGTCGTCATCAAGTTTCGAGCCGGAGTTAATGGTTGACTCTAAACTAGAACTTGCTGAAATCGACATGAAATTTTGGAAATTACTGGCTCAGTTCAAACCATTCGGCCCGGCAAATCTCCGACCGATTTTTGTAAGTGAAGGCGTGAATGTAGTGGGCATTCCAACCGTGGTTGGCAATGGTCACCTCAAAATGCGGATAAAGCAAGGAAATTCAGGGGTGTTCGATGCCATTGGGTTCAACATGCATGAGTTTTTACCGATGGTGCGTAATGGCGAACCGTTTAACATTGCGTATGTGCTGGAAGAAAATCATTGGAATGGACGACGAACGCTTCAAATGCGATTAAAAGACATTCAATTGGCAGAAGTAGCATAAAAATGAAAACTGATATTGTATCTGGATAATTTAGGCGCTATCTTTGCCGTCCTCTTAAACAAGGGACTGTAGCTCAGTTGGTAGAGCAACGGACTGAAAATCCGTGTGTCGGCGGTTCAATTCCGCCCGGTCCCACGTTTCAAACCCCGATCAGATTTTCTGGTTGGGGTTTTTTTATGGAATTAAGTTTACTGATTAATAACCGGGGTCAGTTTGAGGAACAGAAAGGCCGCATTTTCCCCTCATTATGGAGTTTGATTCCGATTGAAACCGCAACAAATATTGCATAACGGACTAGGCTGATTTTAGGATTAATCTGATTCGAGATAAAGTCACTCAGAACGGAGTGATGAGTCTTCACAATCTAATTATAGGTTTTATAAAATTATGAATATCCGTCGTCGCCAGCTTAAAGAAGCAGTCTTGTTTAGAATATATTCACTATAATCCTGTTAACGCTGGTTTTGTGGAGCGACCGGAATACTAGTGTGAATCGTCGAAAAGTGCATATTTGGGTGCAAAGACTATGAGATTATTACGATTTATAGATCGGAATGTAATTGATGGGCAACACAAGAATGGGAGCGGAGCTCCCCTTGATGTCCCGCAGCAGAGCTATGGAACTAGGGTAATTGAACTAAAAAAAATCGCGATTGGTGGTTAACAAAGGATACAAACTGATGAGAGTGAATACATCATCAAAAAAAAACATATCATTTTTATTGGCTGCTTTAGTTCTGGCATTACTGTATGGATGCGGAAATAATCCCGTTTGTAGTTGTGAAGATCAAACTCAAGAGGAATTAGAAGATGAAGTAGGCGAAGAAGGAACTTTTCCAATACTTAAGATTCGAAACACTTCAAACTGTAGTTCAGTTTTATCAATAACTGGCGTATCGCTAGTTGGTTATCAATTTAATAGTTTAAATATAGTTGGTGGTGAGGAGCAGACATTCAATTTAGATGAAGGTATGAGCGGTGGCTATGATAATATTAATGTAGATATTGGATTTCGTTACGGTAATCGCGGATGGAGTAGAAATATTAATGCTAATTTCGCCAATGGTGTAGAAACTATAATTGAATTAAGGATTGGACAAGGCTGTGGTGCCTCAGATGTTAATTTAGTTACTTTCTAAATGTTATCGGTCTCATTTAGGCTAGATTCTTTGATAAAACTTGATTATTCAAATTTTGAGAATTGGGAACTTGAATTTTCTCGCCCCAATCTAGCGCAAGCGTCCGCGTGTGCGGATGTTAAGACAAAGGATTGTATAAAGTTATTAGGTCCAAGCGTACGCTTGAACCAGTAAAGCCTCTGTCCCTTTGCCCCACTGCTCCTATAAAATCTAAATCCTACTCTGATAGGTATACAGTTCAAAATACCGACCTTCTTTAGAGATCAGTTCATCGTGAGTGCCTCGTTCAACTATTCGGCCGTCTTCAATAACCAAAATCTGATCGGCTTTTTTGATGGTGCTGAGTCGGTGAGCGATAACGAAGGTGGTTCGGTCTTTCATCAGATCATCCAGACTTTTCTGAATGTAAGTCTCACTTTCCGTATCCAGGTTGGATGTAGCTTCATCCAGAATGATCACTTTGGGATCAGCAAGTAAAGCACGAGCAATCGAAATCCGCTGTTTTTGTCCACCGGAAAGTTTTACACCTCGTTCGCCAATCACGGTTTCAAGTCCCTCTTCAAAACGATCGGTAAACTCATCTACATACGCACCTTTTACAGCTGCTTGTAAATCTGCTTCAGTAGCGTTTGGTCGGGGGAAGAGAATGTTTTCGCGGATGGTCCCTTCAAAAAGGAAATCATCTTGTAAAACCACTCCCAGATGTTTTCTATAACTTGCAAGATTAACTTTTGAAATATCATTACCATCAATGGTGATTAACCCTTTTTTCGCAGTTAAAAATGTTGCAGCCAGACTTGCGGTGGTGGATTTCCCTGAACCGGAACTGCCAACTAAAGCTGTAACGGAACCGGGAGGAGCTTTGAACGAAATCTCTTTTAGTACTTCAACATCCTCTTCATAAGCAAAGGATACATTATCGAATTCAATATCTCCATTCACTTTTTCAAGGATGATTGGGCGTTGATCGATAAGATCTTCGGGATCCATTTTCATGATCTCTTCTGTTCTATCCAAGCCTGCAAATGCTTCTGTTAGCTGACTTCCGATATTGCTCATCTGAACAATCGGTGCAATCATAAATGCAAGTAAGGAAATGAATGAGATTAATTCCCCGGCCGTCAAATTATCTTCAATCATATAATATCCACCCATTGCGAGGATACCGGCACTGGCTAATCCAATCAAAAAAGTCCCTGTACTTGTTACAAGGGCCGTGGCAGTTAAGCTGGATTTCACATTTTCATATAGACGTCGAGCACCTTCTTCAAAGGTGTTGTTTTCTGATACTTCTGCATTAAAACCTTTGATTACACGAACTCCATTTAAAGTTTCAGTCAGGCGTCCGGTTACTTCTGCATTCAGTTTGCCACGTTCCCTAAAAATAGGTCTGATTTTACCAAATGCCTTCATTGCGATAAAGGCAAATAACCCAACGGGGATCAAGGTAAACGCCGTCATCGAAGGACTGATTTGGATCAACAAAATAAGTGCAAGTATTGAGGTGATACTCCCACCTATTAATTGAACAAGGCCCGTTCCGACTAAATTTCGAACGCCTTCCACATCGCTCATGATTCGTGAAACCAGAGCACCGGATTTATTATTGTCGAAGAAGTTGATAGGTAGCGATAATATTTTCTTTTGCACTTTTACTCTCAATTCAGAAATGAGAAACTGAGCTTCAACACTTAAAATCTTAGTGAGTAAGAAGGATGATACAGCTTGTACAATCAGCGAAATCACAATTACGATGACAATGAGTTGAAGTAGCTCGAAGTCTTTGTTTGGCACTGCATCATCCAATAAATACTTGGTGGCAGCAGGGAGGACCAAACCTGCAGGCCGACTTATGATGATTAGTGAAAGCCCAATAAAGAGGGTTTTTCTTCTGGGCCAGATAATGTTCTTTACAGCCCAACCAAAGGTGACATTTTTATTTTTACTCATGAGCACCTAATAACGATAATTATTCCTGAAAAACTTAATCAGTCAAAAAGGCAGTTCTTAATTCACTTGAGTAGATGAACTCATTATTGAAAAGCTTATTGGTTGAACTATAGATTCCTCACTTCGCTCGAAATGTCAAATTTGGGAATATATGTAGAGTAAACGTCAAGGTGGGCGCTTGCACAAGCGGTGATTAATATCTAAAAGGAAGTTTTTAGAAATGTGGGAGAAACTGCACTGATAATCACCCATTTTTACGAGCGTAAATTGCCGTAACTTTGGGGTATGTCATCTACAAAAAAGAATCAAAAGAATATTCTGCAAAAATTGGGGATTGATCACCTCAATGTCATGCAAGAAGAAGCCATGCACGCCATTCATTCCAACCCGGAAGTGGTGTTGATCTCCCCAACTGGAACGGGTAAAACACTGGCTTTTTTATTACCCATAATTCAAAATCTCGATGCAAATTGCACGGAAGTTCAGGCACTGATTTTGGTTCCTTCTCGCGAGCTTGCCATTCAGATTGAACAGGTTGCCCGCGAAATGGGCTCGGGTTACAAAGCCAATGCGATATTTGGTGGACAACAAATGTCGAAGGATAAATCAAATTTGAAGCATCGTCCGGCTATTCTTATTGGAACTCCGGGACGAGTAGCAGATCATCTGCGAAAAGAAACCTTTACGACCGAGTTTATCCAAACACTAGTGCTCGACGAGTTTGATAAATCTCTGGAAGTAGGTTTTGAGGATGAAATGAGTGAGATACTTGGGGAATTGCCTGTACTTACTAAAAAAGTACTCACCTCAGCTACGCATGAAGTCGAAATCCCCGAATTTGTTGGTCTTGAAAATCCAAAAACACTCATATACAAAGACACGGGCGAATCGGAGTTAACCGTTAAGCGAGTACTGTCTCCATCCAAAGATAAACTGGATATCCTGGTTTCATTGCTTCGGCATATTGGCGACAAGCAAGGGGTGATTTTCTGCAATTTCAAAGAGTCGATTCAACGCGTAAGTGATTTTCTAAATCACTATGGAATCGATCACGGTTGTTTTTATGGTGGTTTGGAACAATATGATCGTGAAATGGCACTCATCAAATTTCGAAATGGGACGCATCGACTATTATTAGCAACAGATTTAGCGGCGAGAGGTATCGACGTTCCGGAAATGGATTTCATTATCCATTATCATCTTCCACTAAAAGCAGCGGAATTCACCCATCGAAATGGACGAACGGCAAGGATGAACAGTGGTGGAGTGGCGTATGTGCTGCAATGGGAAAAGGAAGATCTGCCCGATTTTATCCTAGATGCCGAAGTAGAAGATCTGTTGGAAGCACCAATTCCTTCAAAAACAGAATGGCAGACGGTATCTGTCTCAGGGGGGAGAAAAGACAAAATCTCGAAAGGCGATATTGCAGGTTTGTTTTTCAAACAAGGCAAATTGAAAAAGCATGAACTTGGCAGGATCGAGTTGAAGCAAGACAGTGCGTTCGTGGCCGTAGAAACTTCAAAAGCTGAGCAGCTCATCAAGCTGTTAGATAACTCTCGCTTAAAAAAGAAAAAGGTTCGAGTTAAGATTGTTTAGGGGAAACAGAAGGGGTTTATTAACATGAGCGATGTTAATCAAGTCATTCAGAGCGAAGCGAAGAGTAATCACAAATAATTACTTAGCCGATTTATTGTTGTGAAGATCCATCACTCCGTTCTGGATGCCCTAAATTCGTAGCTCGTAATTTTTCATCAACGAAGCTAATCTAGGCTATAGCTTCGATTAGTGAACTTTAGATTAGCTGATTTTTCAATAATCGTAAGTAATTGATATTTTTATTAATAGAAAGTGTGGAAAACGCACCTTGTCCCTCTGTCCTTCCCGGTTCCAGAGCCTGTCGAGGGGCCGTAAAACTACCCTATCAACCTTTCCACATTCGACTTAAACATCTTGCCGATCGGGATTTGTGTCTCACCGATGAATATTCGATTCCCGACGATACTGGATATGTGATTTTTGGAAACTGCGAAAGAACGGTGGACTTGCAGGAATTCTGCAGAACCAAATTCATCTAACAATTCCGAAATTTTTTCACGAACGGAAAGGGTTTTATCTGCAGTAACAACGTTGGTGTAATTGCCCGAAGCCTCTAGATATTGAACCTGATCTAGTTCAACCTGAACGTAACGTTTATCCTCTCGAAGGAAGATAGTTTGGGGTTTATGCTCGGATTCGGCAATTGCGGTAGTGCTCTTAGTAGGACTAGATAGCGTTGTTTTGTTGATGGCTTTCAGAAATCGTTCGAAGCTGAATGGCTTCAACAAATAATCAACCACATTCAGCTCGTAGCCTTCGAGGGCATGCTCCTGATATGCGGTAGTCACAATCACTTTTGGGGGATTGTTCAGCGTGCGCAAAAACTCGAATCCCTTAAGCGTGGGCATGTTCAAGTCGAGAAAAATTAAATCAACCGAATGGGTATTCAAAAACTCGATGGCTTCCAACGCATCGTAGCAGTTTTTGAGCAATTTCATGTTGGGCAACAAATCGCAATAGCCTTTGATGATATCGTGGGCAACGTATTCGTCGTCGATGATGATGTATTCGATCATGGTTGCTGAATGCTAAGCGTTGCGGTGTACTCGTTGTTATGCACTTCGAAAGTGAGGCTGTGGCGCTTAGGGTATTCGAGCTGTAAACGCCGACGCAGGTTTTTCAATCCTATGCCGGATTTATCGCTCAACAACGCAGTATCAAAATTGTTGCGGACTTCTAGAAATAGATTCCCCTCAACTAACGACAATCGGATATGAACAAAGGCATCTTTTCGTAGATTTTCGACACCATGTTTAAAGGCATTTTCAATCAAGTTGATAAACATCAGTGGCATAATTTCGAGTTCGGGATCATCCACTTCTAACACAAATTTTATATCGATTTCCTTTCGATAACGCATCTTATGCAGTTCAATAAAAGTGTGGATGTAATCGATTTCCTTCTGTATCGCTACCCGCTTGTTCTCGCCTTCGTAAATACTGTAGCGCATCAAATCCGACAGCTTTAAGATCAGGTTTTTGGCTTTCTGGGGATCAGAATCTACCGTGCCGTATAGGTTATTCAGCATATTGAAAAAGAAATGCGGATTCACCTGACTTTTAAGATGCTGCAACTCAGTATGTTGCTGAATGGTTTTTAAAGCTAGCAATTCCCGGCGTTGTTTCACGATCCAGCGGATGGCCCAGAAGATCATAAACACACAGTAAATAAATACTGAAAACGAGTAATACGGCTCGATGGCTTCGTCTTCGGTGTACATAAACACGAGGGCGCCGCCAATTAAAATGATCCAGAAAGCGTATTTCTGAATCCAGGGAAATCGGGTGAAAAGTTTGTCGATCATGGCGCAAAGTTACTGAAGCAACCGACCGCTAACAAAGTTCTTGATGAACAATTCAGTACGAGGTACAAACCTTTCATTTTTTGGGATGAGATCACTTCATCACCGAAAAAGACTCGTTCATAATCACCAAAACGGTTTCTGCGTCAAAAGCTCAGAGGCTAAGATTTAGACAGATAAATTGGTCGAAAATTCAACTAACCGACCATGAACATACTTACAATAACCAACCTTTCCAAAACCTATACCAATGGCGTGAAAGCCTTAGATAATGTTTCGCTCAATATTCAAAGTGGGTTATTCGGGCTGTTGGGACCAAATGGCGCGGGGAAATCAAGTTTGATGCGGACTATCTCGACGTTGCAAAACCCGGATGTGGGCTCTGTTTTTTTGAACGACATCAATATTCTGGAACACCCACATCATCTAAGAGAAAATCTGGGATATTTGCCCCAAGAATTCGGGCTGTATCCAAACATACCGGCTGAAGTTTTGCTTAACCATTTCGCAGTGTTAAAAGGGATTTCAAACAAAAAAACCCGAAAAGAAAGGGTTGAATATTTGCTCGATCAAACCAATTTATATCAGCATCGGAAAAAGAATCTGGGCGGGTTTTCGGGAGGAATGAAACAGCGTTTTGGCATTGCTCAGGCGTTACTCACTAATCCAAAATTGATTATTGTAGACGAACCCACGGCCGGACTCGATCCCACCGAGCGCAATCGGTTTCACAATGTGTTAAGTGAGTTGGGTGAGCACGCAATCGTGATTTTATCCACGCATTTTGTTGATGACGTGAAAGAGCTTTGTACGAACATGGCCATCATGAACGAGGGAAAGGTACTTTGGTCGGGTGCGCCGGAGAAAGCTATTTCTGACATCGAGGGGAAAGTTTGGCAAAAACAGATTTCAAGAGATCGGATTGATGCATATAAAACAGAACACAGAGTAATTGCGGAACAACTTTTCCGAGGTAAACCACTGGTTTATGTGTACGCAGAGGATGATCCCGGAGCAGGGTTTCTGCCAGTTCAAACGGATCTCAACCACGTCTATTTCGCAGCCATTCAGCGCTGATTTCCGCTCAAAAATCCATCAATTTCCATCACTATGTTTACTGAACTTTTCCTTTTCGAACTCAAATACCGGGCTCGTCGCTTCGACACTTATTTTTATTTCATCGCCCTTTTTCTGTTTTCAATCATCAGCATCGATTTCATTTTCGAGGGACAGTTAACCGCGCTGTTGTCCAATTCTCCGATCGTGATAGCCCGAACCATGGGCATCGTTTCTGCACTCTTTTTGATGATCGTTTCCATGATTGCAGGCACTTCTATATTGCGGGATTTCATTCAAAACTCTCACGTACTACTGTTCTCGTTCCCTTTTACCAAAGCCCAATATTTATTGTCGAGGTTTCTGGGATCGTTTGTAATTATTGTCCTCATTTTTACTGCTATGCCGTTGGGTATGATGCTCACTCCATTCTTGCCTTGGCACGAAACTTCTGAGTTGTTGAACTTCCACTTTTGGGCATATTTCCAGCCGTTTTTTGGGTTGATCGTTCCCACTTTGTTCTTCAGCAGTGCCCTATTTTTTGTAACAGGATTAATTACCCGAAAGCTACTTCTGGTGTACATTCAAGGCTTCTTTTTTCTGTTGATTTATTTGTTCTCACTGCAACTTGCGGTGGGTTCAGAAGACCTGTTTTTAACCACACTGCTCGAGCCATTCACTTTTCAAAGTGTGCGAATAATCACCGGTGGTTGGAGTATGGCGGATCGAGTTTCGGCGATAGTGCCCATCGAAGGTGTTTTGCTTGCAAATCGACTTTTATGGGTTTCACTGGGGATAATCACGCTTGGCTTTGGCTACGCTCAGTTCCAATTTAGCGTGCATTCTAAATCATCCCGAAAGCAGAAAAAGCTGGATCAAAGTGAAGAGATTCCATCTGATAAAAGAGTACAACGTTTCGCTTCTGCTTCTTCAAATGTGTATGCAAAGCCCAATGGTTTTTGGCAGTTGTTGCATCATACTGCGTTTAATCTTCGGCTAATAGTGTCTGAAATATCATTCTGGGCGATTTTACTATGTGCTGCCGGAATTTTGTTGATCAACGGATTTAGCCTCGGTACCGACTTTGGGGTTGACAATCTTCCCACCACCTATCTGATTGTGGGCGAGTTGGTGGAGCTGACCTTCTTCTTTTTTATCGGGATAATCCTGTTTTATTCCGGCGAATTGATGTGGAAAGAGCGCGATGAAACCATCCATTTGGTGGCTGATGCCTTACCTATTTCAAACTGGGTGCAGCTCACCGGAAAAGTACTCGGCTTGCTGAGTCTTTTGATTATTCTCATGATGTTGATGATTGTCACGGGTATTGGATTTCAAGCAACACACGGCTATTACGATTTCGAGATTGAATTGTATCTGCTTGCATTTTTTGTGGAGATCTTTCCATTCTTGGTGCTGATTAGCGTGGTGAGCTTCATCTCTCAGGTGCTCGTAAATCACAAATATGTGGCACACTTTATTACTGCGGCCTTTTTATTCATTACAACTGCGGGGTTTGCGGCTTTTGACGTCACTCACGACTTGATTTCATTCGGCGGTTCAGTGTTACCCACCTACTCCGACATGAACGGTTTTTCGCATATGATGAGCTCGTATCTATGGATTAAATCGTATTGGTTGGTGATTACGTTTTTGACTTTTGTACTAGTGATAGTCCTAGTTCCTAGAGGTTCAGAGCCAAGATTATTCCAACGCTTAGCCGGTTATAGCTCAAATTTCGCCCATTCGTTAAAGGTAGCAAGCGTTCTCTTTTTCATGGGATTTTTGATCACAGGATCGGTGATTTTCTATCACACCAATATTGCCAGCCCATATTACAGTACATCAGAAGAACAGCAGCTTAGAGCTGACTACGAACAGCAGTTCCGCTTTATCAAAGAGCTCGCGCATCCTGAAATGATTGCTGTTTCCCTTGATATGGATTTGTATCCGTCTGCTTTGAGTTATCAGATTCATGGGCGTTATCAGCTGGAAAATAAAACGAGCAAAAGTATTGATGAGTTTTATCTCCAAAAACTTCCGAATGATGCTGTTCATTTGAAATTTCCTATTCAATCTACCATTGTGTCTATCGATAGTACCAACGCCAATTTTGGATTGTATAAAATCAGTATAAGTGAGCCGATGATGCCGGGCGATTCACTGGAATTCGCGTTTCAGCAAAATTATCGGGTGCCGAAATTATCTTCAGAATTTAGTCCGTATTTGGTATCAAACGGTACGTTGATTGATGACTATCATTTGCCTTCGCTTGGCTATTTGGATGATATTGAGATTGCGGATGCGAAACTTAGAGCGGAGTTTGGGTTGCCGGCTCAAACAGGTAATCAGGCTAATGACCTGGATGCCTTAACGATCGGCAAGGCAAATGGAAATGGCGAATACATCGATTTGGAAATAATTGTTAGCACTGATTCTTCACAGAATGCTATTGCTCCCGGGAATCTGATCAAAAAGTGGAAGGAAAATGACCGAGCATTTTTTCATTATAGAACCGATCAGAAGATTTCGAATCTATTCAGCATTGTTTCAGCAGACTATGAGTTGATTAGTTCTGAAATAGAATTTCAAGATTCAGCTTCGGTAGAACTGGAAATCTATCATCATTCCGGTCATGAGTTTAATACCAAAAGCATGATGGCGGGAATGAAGCATTCGCTTGAATACTTCTCGAAACATTTTTCGCCATATCAATTTGATCATCTTCGAATGGTGGAAGTTCCCATCTATCACGATCGGGCTCAATCGATTCCCGGAATGATATCAATGGCCGAAAACATGGGTTTTACCTTAGATACCGAATCGGAAAACGGTCCCGATCTTCCTTTCTTCATTACTGCACACGAAGTGGCTCATCAGTGGTGGGGCGATCAGGTAAATGCAGCGGATGTACCCGGACAGCTAATGATTGCAGAAACGTTGGCACAATACTCTGCGCTGATGGTGTTTAAGCAGCGTTATGGGGAAGAAAAGAAAAATGAAATTTTGAAATGGAATATGCGGCAGTATTTCAAGAATCGAATGAGGTTAGATGAGCATGAAGCGCCGTTGAGCTTGGTAAAATCCGGTGAAGATCACGTCTACTACCGAAAAGGCTTAGTTGTGATGAATGCGTTAGAACAATTGTTATCGGAAGAGAAAATCAATAAGGCATTAACGAGCTTTATCAAAGACTGGAATTCAAAAAACGGAACTAAGCACATTGCAGAGAATCGATATCCTACTACCGAGGATTTGCTTAGCTATCTTTATGAAGTGACACCGGCATCCAAAAAACAAGTGGTAACAGAACTCCTTGAATCGGTGATTATTTACGATAATGAGATCGAGGAAGTGAAAGTCGTACAACGTGATACAGGAGACTTCGAAATAAAAGTTAAAATAGCATTCGAAAAACTGGAGGTCTCTGATTGGCAAACAGAACGTGAAATGGCATTTGATCACCCTGTTGAAATCGAATTCTATTCGGTAGATGAATATGGAAAATTAAAAATGATCGACATCCTTGAAATCTTTCCCCAAAAAGATGAAGAATCATTCACTTTTGAATTAAATGACAAGCCGGATGTTGTGATTGTTGATCCCAATTTTATGTTATTAGATAGGGATGTGTTGGATAATAGAATGGAGGTAGATTGATTTTTTCTCACTTCGACGCTCTGCTCTGGATGACTCGTTGTTATTGACTCGTTTCATCCTTGGAGTTCTTCCCCTTTTGAAAGGGGAAGACAGAAGGGGTTTGTTTCCAATTATGGAAATACTCAAGGACTGAAGTCCTTGCTTGATTATGTTCTTTGTAGAACCACATTATGATTCCTAACAAATACTCATGGATTAGCCGGTTTTTGTATTTCTGCAAAGTCTCTACAACGATCACAGCGAAGAGTCATACTAAAGAAATGTCTATATAAAAAATAGTGCAGATCCATCACTCCGTTCTGGATGACTCGTTTTATACAAGGAGTATGAGATGCTGGAATGTTTTCGCGAAAGTATTGATTGGGTTAATTGTCTACAACACAAAGCATTAACATGAAGAAATCAATAATCTTAAAAATCGTAATCAGCGCAGTAATCTGTTTAGCCATTGGTGGGCTATCCGGATTTGCAACAGCGGGCTCAATCGGTGGCTGGTACGAAACCTTGAATAAACCAGTGTTCAATCCACCGAACTGGATATTCGGCCCGGTTTGGTCGACACTTTACATTTTTATGGGGATTTCCGCCGGAATGATCTGGCACCAAGGTCTTAAAAATCCTGCCGTTAAAAAAGCATTGACGATTTTTGCCATTCATATGTTGCTGAATGCAGCGTGGTCACTGTTGTTTTTTGGAGCTCAAAACCCAGTACTTGCATTCATTGAAATTTTATTCCTGCTTGGGTTTATTCTGTATTTCTCGAAGCTCTTTTATCAGATAAAGCCAATCACCGGATTGCTTCAAATTCCTTATATCCTGTGGGTTAGCTTTGCAACTTTGTTAAATGGAAGTATTGTTTGGTTGAATTAGGTTTTCTATCTATTAGAGGATTTGATAGGGGGTAAGTTCATAGACTTTAGATTTTCACTAGGGTTGCCTTTGGCACTCGCTATGCTTGAAATGACAAATGTGGGGATAAACTCAAGCCTAATTAGTCAAGTCACTCCTTGGAATCGAGGAATCTATCCAACCAAATTTCTAGCCTTATTTAGCGTTGTGAAGATCCATCGCTCCGCACTGGATGACCTAAATTCGTAACTCGTATTTCTTTTATTCATCAATCGTAAATCAATAAATTTTTAGTGATTTGCGAAATAGAATAAAGAACCATATTCCTCTGCTAGTCATTAAATCCATCAAAAACCAATCGTCCATCAACGATGGTGCCCAGGATTTCGCCTGTCCAAAGAGAATCGGGGTTTTGTTCGCCAACGTTTAACACATCGATGTTTAGGATGGTTAGATCAGCACGTTTTCCCACTTCAATAGTGCCAAGTACGTCTTCCTGAAAGGATGCAAACGCCGACCAACTGGTGTAGGCTCGCAATGCTTCTTCGGGAGTGAGTGCCTGCTCGGGATACCAACCGCCTTCGGGTTGGTGATCCTTATTTTTTCGGGTGATAGCAGCATAAAATCCATAAAAGAAATTGTGATCGCTACCGGTCAAATCAGAGTTGAAAGTAATTGGGACGCCATGCTCTCGAAATGTGCGCCATGCGTAAGCGCCTTTAATCCGCTCACTACCAACGCGGTCTTCTGCCCAGCCCATGTCTTCGGCCATATGTGGTGGCTCCATCGAAGCGATGAGTTCCAAATCCGCAAATCGTTGAAAATCGTTGGGGTGAACCACTTGGGCATGTTCAATTCGATGACGGTTTGATTTGGATTCAGGGTTGGCTTCAAAAACACGCTGATAAAAGTTGAGCATGTCTCTATTTCCGGCATCGCCAATGGCATGAATTCCGAGCTGAAATCCGGCTTCCATCATCTGCTGTACTAGATCCTCATTGAAACCATAATCTTCCCCACTAATTCCACTATGTCCGGGTTTATCGGAATAATCTTCGATCAATTTTGCACCTCGAATTCCTAAAGAGCCATCGTAATACGCTTTTACCGCTCGGACGGTGAACAGCTCGCCGGATTCGGCTTCAGGACCTTTTTGCATCCAATCTTTCAAAAGTTGTTCATCGGTGGCTTGTAACATGGCGTACACACGAACCGGAGAAATGCCTTCATTTTCCAGTTGTTGATAGGCATCGAGATACTCCCGATTCGTGCCCGCATCATGAAAAGCCGTATAACCCGATTCTGCCATTACTTCCATCCCATGCAGTGCAATCCGACGATAATCATTTACTGTTTTTGGAGGAAGTGATTCTTCGATTAGCTCGGCAGCATTATTTAGAAAGATGCCGTTTGGCTGCCCATTCTGATCTTTTAAGATTTCGCCACCAACAGGTGTTTTTGTTCCAGCGGTAATTCCGGCGCGATTCATGGCTTCGTAATTGGCTACAGAGGTAAAGCCATGCGTACCGATGATAAATACAGGTCGATCGGTAAAGGCTTCAGATAAATCCTCAGCAGTTGGTAATAACTCGGTGGCCATGCTGCCTTCATCATAACCAAAACCTAAAATCCAACCATCGGCTGCAGTTGATTCTTCCTGATGATCGATCAAATATTGCACAATCGATTCCTTGTCTGCCAAACCGCTCAAATCTATTTTCCCTAAATCTTCGCCGAAATAGTATGGATGTGCGTGACTGTCTACTAAGCCGGGAATTACGGTCCCGCCATCAGCATCCAGTATGGTTGTGTGTTCATCTTGATAAGACAACGCACTTTCCTCATCACCAACAAACACGATATTTGTGCCTTCAATCACAATGGCTTCAGCGTCGGGAACCCATTGCCCATTTCGAAAAGGAGCTGCTGAATTCGTTGTTCCATGTTGATCCGGATCAGGCCAAGCCATGGTATAAACGTTGGCATTGGTGATAATAAGGCGGTCGGGATTCGACGAGCCGCATGATGTGAGAGAAATCAAAAGAAGAATGGAGCCAAAAAAGCTAAGAATGCGGATATTGGGCATAGTTAAACGAGTTGGTAATGAATGTGTATGTGTATGTGAATGGGTGAGAAGTGGCCACAAGTATCTGATAAAGCGATGAGTATATCAAATTTGGTAGGGGCTATTTTTTAAAGGGGGATCTACACACCTCATTTCAAAAGCTCAAGTTTCGTGAATAAATCATCAAGGCAGAAGTCCTTGCTTGATTATGTTCTTTGTAGAACTACGTAATGATTCTAACAAATACTCAGGGATTAGAAAGTTTTTGTATTTCTGCAAAGCGTCTATCAGCGGAATCCGCTAATCCAATAAATCTGTTATCCCGACTGGGAATGATTCGTCAAAGGTTCGCAGATTTTTTCCTAGGAATGCTTAAGGCGCTTATTCCGTTCGAAATGTCAATTGCAGAATTGTATATGATTTAATCTCACGAAAAAGTATATAGTTATAGTTAGAATGGAATTGAACTAGTTCTAATTTCTAAAGATCTCAAAATTGTTGATGCTAAATACCGAATTAATTAGAATGGTATTCAGATTTAGTTAATTCAGCCGATAAGTGAGTATCTTCAAGAAAGAAAAAAGAATAAGACTGGGCGAAATTGTCGCAGAATAACCTTCATAGTAACCGTTTTCCACCGGCATTGTCCGGCTTTTTAATCGCACTGCTGATCTTCAGTACAGGGATGCTTATATCCTATTTCCGATTTCAGGTACAAAATCAGAGCGAAGAAGGTGAACTTCGCGATGTAATGGAAATTGTTGAGCAAAACATCCAGCGTACTATTAGTGAAGCATACAGTGCGGCGTTGTTTTTGGCACTTACGGTGCAGGATAATGGCGAAGTAAAAAACTTTGAGTCGTACGCCGAGAATTTGTTGAATAATCACGAAGGAGTTGATGTACTGCAATTGGTGCCCGATGGAATCATTCAATATGTATATCCATACGAAGGAAATGAGGCGGTTATTGGATATAACATTCTTGCCGATCCTAAAGTAAATCGCGAGGTAATTAGAGCGACCGAAACCAGAACCGTTTTTTTTGCCGGACCTTTTGAACTGAAGCAGGGCGGAATGGCAGTGATTGGCCGCATACCGGTTATTATTGAAGATGAACTTTGGGGGCTGTCGGCGGTGATTGTTTACTTAAGTACGATGATTGAACAATCGGGAATTAATGAGTTTTCCGACAAATATTATTTCCAATTAGGTAAAACCAATCCCAACACCGGGATCGAAGAATTTTTCTTGCCGGGTGATAAAAATATTGCGTTCGGAAACGGACAGTCGGTAGATTTTCCTGAAGGAGAATGGAAATTATACGCTGCACATAAAAATGTGTCGAATGCATGGTTTTCGTTTATTTTTATAGGTGGATTTTCTTTGGTTGGCGCTGTTTTGTGTGGATTTTTGTCTTATAAGCTGTTCCGTAAACCTTACGAACTCGAAGATTTAATCGACGAACAATCTAAAGAGTTATTGGAAAGTCGAGAGCAGTTTAAAGAAAGTTCAGAATTACTTACGTCGGTGCTTGAAAGCCCGCAAAACATTGTGATTTTCTCTCTAGATCGCAATTACAACTACATGGCATTTAATGAGAATCACCGGAGTATAGCCCAAGATTTGTTTGGGGTTCCCATTAAAAAAGGGATGAATGTATTTGATGTTGTACCCAAAAAAGCACGTGCTTTGCTAATGGTTAATTACAACCGAGCCCTTAATGGCGAGGCATTCGAGTTTGTTCAAGAAAATGTAGACGCTGAATTAAATGTTCAGTATTGGCAAAATTGGTTTTCTCCGATTCGTGACAAACAAGAAAACATCATTGGCCTAACGGTGTTCTCTATTGATATAACTCAGCGAGTTGAAGCTGAGCAAACCATTGAACGAAACGAGCGCCGTTTACGAACATTGATCTCAAACTCACCTTATTGTATACACGAACTTGATACTGAGGGTCGCTTGATTTCGATTAACGAAGCAGGAGCCGAGATGTTCAAAATGGAGTCTCCGGAGAGTTTCCTTGGGCGTTATTACTTCGGGTTAATGAAAAACGGTTATCGGGAAAAATCAGAGCAATTGTTTAACCGCACCCTGCTTGGCGAGTCTACCGAGTTTGGCTTTGATGATGGTGAAAGTTATTTCGAGTCGCTATTTATCCCGCTAAGAAACGATGATAATGTGGTAACAAGGGTAATGGGTATTACCCAGGATGTAACACAACGGAAGCATTCTGAATCCTTTGTTGAAAACTCTTTACGCGAAAAAACTACGTTACTGGCAGAGATTCATCACCGTGTTAAAAATAACCTGGCCATAGTTTCTGGGTTGTTAGAGCTACAAAAAGGGGAGGTTGATGATGAGCGATTAACGGCAATTTTTGATCAGAGCATCAACCGTATTATTAGTATTGCCATGGTGCACGAGTTGATGTACAACACGCAAGATTTATCCTCGATTAATGTGCACGATTATCTCGAAAAATTAGTGCCTGCAATCAGTGCTACTATGCAAAATCGAATTCAAAATGTGGATATCGATATCGATATTGAAGAGTACCGGCTCAATATAAATCAGGCTATTCCTTTGGGATTATTGCTGAATGAACTGTTTACCAATTCATTTAAATACGCATTCAAAGGCCGAGACAATAATCGCATCAGAATAAAACTAGTTGTTGACGATGAGAAGATATCAGCCGTGTATGCAGATAATGGGGGAGGATTTCCGGCAGAAGTAGATTTTGAGAAACCAAAGAATTTAGGCTTGAACTTGATACATGCGCAGCTACAACAACTAGACGCTGAGTATGAGGCAAAAACAAAAGATAAGTTTGAATTAGTATTTCATTTTTCGGTTCAGGGCAGAGGTTCACATTCTAATATTAATTAGGAAGCCCATTTTATATTTTTTTAAGAAGATTCTAAGAGTTCAATATCACGAATCGAGTAAATGATCAGCCATTGTGGGAGTGCTTTTAATAATTTAGAAGACAAAGTTGACTAGTTTAACGAGTGACAATAAAAAGATAAGTACCGTTGTATTTTCGGGTATTGGGGTGGCGCTATTTATAGCTGTAATTGGGTTTAGTATAGCTTTTCTACAATACGATTCAATTCTAAAGAGCGAAAAAGCAGAGACAACTGAAGTTTTATCCTTAATTCAAAAGAACCTCCAATATGCCTTTCGTGAGGTAAATAGTGTGGCACTACTCTTGTCTCAAACTATAAATGAGTCGGGTGCAGTAGAGAAATTTGATGAAGTTGCTTTCGAATTAATGGGGCAATATCCAACGGTAAACTTGTTGGAAATAATACAAGATAATATAGTACGTGAGATTTACCCATTTGAGGAGTTCAATAATATTATTGGGTATAACATGGAGCAAAATGCCCGAGTAATGAACGAGCTGCTCACGGCATACGAAAGAGATGCTTTATATGTGTCGGGTCCAGTACGGTTAGTAGAAGGAAAGCTAGGCCTGATTGGTTTACTTCCTGTACACAACAATGGAGGGAAGATTACTGCTGTTGCGGTAATCATGTATCTCGACACCATTCTTGAAGAAGCTCAAATCGATGCCTTTTCCGACAACTATGATTTCCTATTGTATAAATACAATAATTTTGATGGTACTACTGATATCTATTTAGATGATGCTGGGAAATCTAACGATCTAAACCAATATGAATCAATAGCAGTTGAAGAAACCGATTGGACCTTGTATGCCAAGAAGAAAAATCAGAATCTGGCGTTACACAATTTTATTATTATCGGGTTTTGTACAACTGTAGTATCTATTATTTGTGGGTACCTTTCGTATAAACTTTTTCGCAAACCCTTGGATTTACAAGAGCTTTTGGATGAAAAATCTCATGATTTAATCCATAGTAGAGAAAAATTTATTAACCATTCGAAGCTTCTTAATTCTATTCTACAAAGCCCGGAATATATCTACATTTTTTCGTTAGATACCGATTATAACTACCTCGCCTACAACAAAACCTATGAACATGCAGTAAATAAACAATTTGGGGTTGAAATAGGTTTAGGCGATAACATGAGTAAACTATTACCTGAGCTGGTTACTACTAATTTATACTCGTATCTCGATCGTGCTATGCAAGGTGAGGCATTCGAGGCAATAATTGAATCCAAAACAGAGGGTAGCAAGCTTAACTATTGGCAATATTGGTTTTCACCCATTAAAGATAATGGTGGTAAAGTTACAGGTATAACAGTGTTCTCGGTTGATATTTCTGAGCGTAAAAAAGCTGAGGTTTTGATTAAAAAATCGCTGGCTGAGAAAACAACACTCCTTTCAGAAATCCATCACCGGGTAAAGAACAATCTTGCAATTGTTTCGGGCTTACTTCAACTGCAAAAAACAGAAGTTAACGATAATCGATTATCAACAATTTTTGACCAGAGTATTAATCGAATTATCAGCATTGCAATGGTACACGAGTTAATGTACAGCACAAAGGATTTATCATCTATTAATGTTCATGATTATCTTGAAAAATTAATTCCCGCCATTAGTGCTACAATGCAAAATCGTGTTCAGGATGTGGATTTTGATATTGAAGTGCAGGATTATCGATTAAATATAAACGAGGCTATACCTCTCGGATTACTCCTCAACGAGCTAATCACAAACTCCTTCAAATACGCTTTTAAAGATCGCAAGGATAATCGAATTTCAGTTCATCTTATAGTTAACAACCAACATATTCGTGTTTTTTATACCGACAATGGTGTTGGTTATCCAGAGCATATTGATTTTAAAACACCTAAAAACCTGGGTTTAAATTTGATACATGCCCAATTACAGCAGTTAGAGGCTGAATATGAGGTGGTAACAAATGGCAAATTTGAGCTGGAATTCAGTTTCGATTCGCAAAACGTAGACGTATTTACTGGTGTAGAAGTGTAACAGAACCTACCCAAAACTTCATCAATCCTACACATTAGTGCGGCATATTAGCAATAGGAATAGAGTAATTGCTATCACTAAACACAGGAAAGGAGGGAGCGATGAAATCGATAATTCTAATCATTATAAGCTGCTTTGTATTAAGTATTTCGTGTGCAGACAAAGCCAGTAAACAAGAAGAATTACCAAATATTGCAGAGTTTGAAGTAGCAGAAGTGGTAATTGCTAAAGAACATATCGAAACGGTATGCTATGTGTGCCATAGCCCAACTGCGGCACCCGATGATAGGCTAGCTCCACCTCTGGAAATAGCGAAACGCAATTATTTGGCAAAAACCGATTCCAAAGAAGAGTTCGTAGATAAAATGGTTCAATTCATATTAATGCCAGCACCAGAGCAAGCAATGTTACATAGCGATGTTGAGCAATATGGAATTATGGACCCGGTGGGGTTTTCTGAGCAAGATATTCGCGAAATTGCCGAGTATATTTATGAAAACAAACTTGAGAAACCCAGTTGGCTAAAAGACCAATAAATGTTTTTAAAATGATTATTGTTGCGCTTGAATGAACTCAAAATCTCGAAACAATAGTCTGTATGTTTAAGATTGCCTGGCACCAGGAATATGTGCATCCGGTTCCGGAAAATCATCGCTTTCCCATGATCAAATATGAGCTTTTACCCCAAAGGCTGGTTCGGCTGGGAATAGTTAAAGAAGATTGCTTTTTCGAACCATCAGCAGGGCAGAAGTACGAATTGAGTGTGCATAGCAAAGAGTATTTGCAACGATTATTCACTGTTAATTTGTCCAAAAAAGAAGAGCGTGCCAGCGGGTTTAAGCAAAGTAGATCTTTAATCGATCGTGAGCTGAGGATTACAAACGGCACCGTAGAAGGGGCAAATTTCGCGTTAACCGATGGCGTGGCTTTTAATATAGCTGGTGGCACACATCATGCATTTTCTAATCGTCCGGAAGGATTTTGTTTGCTGAATGATCAAGCGATAGCAGCAAGTTATCTGTTAGAGAATACCTCAGTCGAAAAAATATTGATAGTAGATCTTGATGTTCATCAAGGGAACGGAACAGCAGAGATATTTGCCAATGATCCACGGGTTTTCACATTTAGTATGCATGGCGCAAACAACTATCCTACTAAAAAGCCAAAATCTGATCTTGATATTCCACTACCGGATAAAACTACAGATTATGAATACCTCTCCATCTTAAAAGAAACATTACCAAGATTGATATACGAGCAGAAACCCGATTTTGTATTCTTCCTTTCAGGTGTTGATGTTTTAGCTGAAGATAAACTTGGAAGGCTATCGATAAGTCTGGAAGGTTGTAGACAAAGAGATGAATTGGTATTCGAAGCCTGTAATTCAGAGAAAATTCCGGTTATGGTTACGATGGGCGGCGGTTATGCCCCCGATATCAGGCTAATATTAGAGGCTCACTGCAACACATTTGCTACTGCAGCTAAAATATATTTATAAATCTATTTATAAAATATTCCAATCCGATCGGCTCTAATCTTCGTAATAACAAATACTAAAAGACTATTTATGTTTGATTAGCAGCGAAAAAGTTTCGTTGGAAAGAAAAAAGTATTAGAAAAAGCTTTGAAATGTTAAAAACTTCTAATATCTTTGTGTTAGATAATTTTAATAAAAGAGAGTACAAGATGAACGCAAGGACACAACAAGTAATGATCGTGGAAGATGACTTGCTCTTATTGATGGTTGAAGAGAGGTTGGTAAATAAGCTTGGTTACAACGTAGTAGCTAAGGCAAGTGAGGGACAACATGCACTTAGACTGTACAGAGAAGTTAATCCGGAATTATTAATCGTAGACATTAATTTAAAAGGAGAGCTAACCGGGCTTGATATTGTTGAGCGACTTAAAAAAGAAGGCTCTGAGACACCCGTAATTTTCTTATCCGGCGAGAAAGAAACTCACATGGTTGAAAAAGCTCAAGAACTGGGCTGTGTAGACTATCTGCTAAAACCAATTACCGCAAAAGGTTTAAATGCTTCGCTAGAAAAAGCAATGGCGCGACGAAAGTCTACTGTGCACGCTGCATAAAACTGAATTAAGATTTTATTGATACCATAACCCTTTAGTGAGGTAGTTTGAAAGCTGCCTCACTTTTTTTGTTTAAGGCTCAGTATGTTTAATAACTATTCTGCCCATCTGCTTTCCATCAAGAATGGCGTCTATTTCACCAGATAATTGTTCGAGTGATACCAATCGGTAATAACTTTTGGGTAATGTATCGAGAGGGAGTTGGGAAGCCGTTTCCCAAATTTGCTTACGAATTGAACGAATGCAAAATGCCGAATCTATACCGAGAAGTGAAATGCCGCGAAGTATAAAAGGCAATACATTGGTTTGTAATTGAACACCCAAAACATTGCCACAACAAGCTACAGCTCCTTTGGGGTAGGTTTGACGTAATACAGCATCTAGTAATTCTCCACCCACCGTTTCTATACAACCTTGCCATTTACGCGGCAATAATGGATGTGAAGGCGCATCGATCAACTCTTTAGAATTGATGATTTCACTAGCCCCAAGAGTAGTTAGTAATTCATTTGCTTCTGATTTGGTAGAGGCAGCTATCACATTGTAACCCAATTGAGCAAGTGAAAAAACTGCAAATGAGCCTACGCCTCCGGTAGCACCGGTAACTAAAATAGGTCCACCGTCAGGTTCAATGGATTCCGTTTTCAATCGTTCAATGCCATACAAAGCAGTAAAACCGGCGGTTCCAATGCTCATGCTTTGTTCAAGGGATAAACCATTTGGTAACTTTACTACCCATGAGGCAGGTACCCGGATTAGCTCCCCAAATCCACCGTAAGTATTTGTGCCGAGGTCATTGCCCGTAACTATTACTTTTTGTCTAGGCGAAAAAGTGCCTGATTTATCATCAAGAACAACACCGGCGGCATCTATACCCGGAATATGAGGATAAGACTTAGTAACTCGATTTAGTCCACGAGATGACAACGCATCTTTGTAATTCAGTGAAGAAAAGTGAACGCGAATAGTTACCTCATGATCGGGTAATACCGAGTAAGGAACTGATTTAATCGAAGCTTGATGATCTTGATCAACAAAAAAGGCATTAAACGTATCCGGTATCATCTAAATATAGTTTTTAGCCATTTAATTTTTCCATCGTAGGGGGCATATCTAAGCGGGATGTCTACTAAGAAGTTCTTTTTCATGATGCTTTTTTGATGCGAAAATGAATCGAAGCTAGCTTTCCCATGATATGAACCGAACCCGCTGGCACCAACTCCACCAAAGCTTAAATGGTGATTTCCCAATTGGGCAATGGTATCATTTATAGCTCCACCCCCAAAAGAGACTTGCTCTAGCACCTTTTTTTCGATGTCATCATTCGATGTAAATAAATAAAGCGCTAATGGTCGGTTAGTTTGCAGAATCTGTGAAATGGCGTCATCAATATGAGTAAAGGATAAAACGGGAAGAATTGGTCCAAATATCTCATCCTGCATAATGGGATCTTCCCAAGTGATGTCGCTAAGAACTGTAGGTGCGATATACCGATCCGAAGACTCCGAATCTCCTCCTATTACAGTGCGACCATTATCAAGAAACGCTTTCAATCGTTCAAAATGGGAGCCGTTAATTATTCGAGTATAATCTTCGGATTGCGACGGGTCAGTTCCGTATAAATTTTCAACAGCTTGTTTTAATTCCTGCTCGAAGTCTTCGCGAATACTTTCTTGCACCAATAAATAATCAGGTGCAACACAAGTTTGACCGGCGTTCACAAATTTACCCCAAACAATTCGTTTAGCAGATATTTCTAAATCGGCAGACTCATCAACAATACAGGGAGATTTACCACCAAGCTCTAAGGTAACCGGTGTTAATTTTTTTGCCGCAGTTTGCATGATGATTTTACCAACGCGTATGCTTCCGGTAAAAAAGATGTAATTAAAATTAAGATCCAGAAGTGCATTACTTTCTTTTACTCCGCCCAACACGGTATACACTACCGAAGGATCGAAATATTGAGCGATTAGTTTTTGAAGAATTGCAGATGTATGCTCCGATAACTCTGATGGTTTTAAGACGGCAGTATTTCCCGCCGCCAAAGCACCTACCAATGGAAGTAAACAAAGTTGAACCGGATAGTTCCAGGGAGCTATGATTAACACATTGCCATAGGGCTCAGTTAGAATGTAATTCTTAGATGGAAAATTGACTAAAGAAGTTGGTACCGTTTTTGGCTTTACCCATTTTTCGATATTACGAAGTGCAAAATTTATTTCATTTATAATGAGCCCAATTTCAGTTCCATAAGTTTCAAAAGGAGGTTTTTTGAAATCTTTATAGACGGCATCCATGATTTCTTTATCATGGTTCTTGAGAAGCTGTTTGAGCGTGTTTAATTGCTCAATTCTAAAAGCAACGGGTTTAGTTTTTCCTGATACAAAGAATTGACGTTGTGCCTCTAATACATCAGCGTATTTAGTCATAATCCTTCCCTTTAAAAGTATCCATCGAGGCGTACACGTTAAATAATTTGTCTGCTACAAAATCGTACCAAGAGGAGGGCAAATTCCCCCGAACAAAGGTAGTGAGTTTAACAAGCCAAGGAGCTTTCAACATTGTTTTATTCTGTTCAATTGAACGAATGATTTTATCGGTAAATAAATCAGGATCTAGAATGGGCATGAGTCGGGGAGGGGTGACGCCGGTAAACATCTTTGTGCCGATGTAGCTTGGCATCACATTGGTAAATTGTATGCTTGGGTGATTTCGTTGCACTTCTAAACGTAGCGATTCAGCCCATCCAATTGCGCCCCATTTACTGGATGCATATGGCACCATTCCGGGATTGGGAGTTAAGCCGGCAGCTGAGGTTATCGTAATTATATGCCCGGAACTCTGTTTCATCATGGCCGGAAGAAATGCTTTGGTAACATACATGGGCGCTAATTGATTTACACCCACCGTTCGGTCAATATCCTCAATAGTATGTTCGTGAAAAGCTTTTCCAACAATAATGCCGGCATTGTTGATCAAAATATCAACACTCGGAAAAATTGAAAGCACTTCTTTTGCACAGGTTTCTACTTCGGAAGCATTCGAAACATCAACTTTATACCCCGAAACACTAAATCCTTGTGCATTCAGCCTTTCAACGTTTGAAGTAAGGTTTTGCTCATTGATGTCCCATATAATCAAATGCCGGGCTTCTTTCTTCAGGGCTTTTTGTCCCATCAGCAAACCAATGCCTTCAGCGCCACCGGTTATCAATACAATTTTGTCTTTAAATGAGCTCATATCGTTTTTGTTGAAGCTAATCATTTACAACTCATAAACTCAAAAGGCTTTTAGAATGTCGAAAGCTATACTAAATTATAGGCCTAACGAACTAACTATCTATGAAAAAGAATCTAACATCAATTAAATATCTCCTAGCAGTTACGGTTTTGGCTGTTATTTCATGTGATGATATTCACGATGCGTACTTAGGGGCGGAATCCATCAACCAAGAACAAATGATGGATCATATCAAAGAGCTATCATCCGATGCTTACATGGGGCGTGGTACCGGAACCGAAGGCGAGCAAATGTCGGTAGATTATTTGGTCGGCCAGTTGAAAGCGATAGGGGTAAGTTCAGGAACCGAGGATGGCAGCTACGTGCAACCCTTTCCATTGGTTGGTCAGCAAACAAGTAATCACGCAATGAATGTGGGTAATATGGAAGCAACCTATTTCGAGGATTTTGTGGCTTGGCCTGCCGGTGAGCAAACCGAGCTAGACATCAACAAAGCCGAGTTGGTGTATGTGGGTTATGGAATTCAAGCCCCGGAAGAAGATTGGGACGACTTTAAAGATCTAGATGTACGTGGGAAAGTCCTGGTAATTAAAAACAACGATCCCGGTTATGATGAGAATCTTTTCGGAGGATCAGCGAGATTGTACTATGGTCGGTGGTCGTACAAATTCGAGAAAGCGAAAGAAATGGGAGCGTTGGGAGCCATTATCATTCATACCGATGAAACTGCCGGATATGGTTGGAATGTAGTTTCGAACAGCTGGAGTAGGGAACGGTTTAACGTGAAAAGTAGTGCCGAAGTTTCTGAGACCGCGTTGAGCGCATGGGTTACTTACGATTTTGCCAAGCAGGTATTTGAGGCTGCAGAATTAGATGTGGATGAGCTTTTAGAAGCCGCTGACGATCCTAACTTTGTGCCGGTTTCATTGGGTGATATTCGTTTGGATGCAGAGCTTGATGCTTCATATCGTACAATCAACGCACAAAATGTAATCGGAATGATCGAAGGTTCTGACCCCGAACTAAAAGACGAGTATCTGATTCTGACCGCCCACTTCGATCATCTTGGAGTTACCAATCCAATAGATGGCGATGACATCAACAACGGCGCTGAGGATAATGCAGCGGGAGTCAGCGCTTTGCTGGAGATGATGCAAGCGTTCAAGTCGCAACAAAGTGAAATTAAGCGCAGTGTGATAGGCTTGATCGTTTCAGCCGAAGAAGTTGGGTTGTTGGGCTCAAAATATTGGGCAGAAAATCCAACCGTAAATCCGGCGCAGATTTCAGCAAACATCAACCTCGATGGCATGAATGTTTATGGCTACACCAACGATGTAGTATTAATTGGGTATGGCCGAAATACCATCACCGAATTGGTGGAAAAACACGCCGAACGAGATGGAAGAGTTGTAATTGCAGACCCGAATCCGGAATTGGGCCTTTTTTATAGATCCGATCATTTTAATATGGCAAAAGTTGGAATACCGGCGATTTTCCCCATTCCCGGCAGCGATTTTGTAGGAAAAGATGAGGCGTTTTCGGCGTTAATCGACAGTGTAAGTTCAGCAAATTATCACACCGTAAACGACGAGATTAACGAGTATTGGGATTTATCCGGTGCCGTTAAAGACACCCGCTTATTCTACAAAGTAGGTGTAGATATTTTAAATGCGCCAGATTTACAAGGATGGTATTCGGGCGACGAATTTGAAGCAACCAGACTGGAATCTTTAAACACAGAACTATGAAAGCCTTTATATTTTCACTAATACTTTTAATGGCGGCTTGTGGTGTTAACGAACCGACCAATGTGGGTTTTATCACCCGATTGGGGGCTGATACCGTAGCTGTTGAAACTTTTGAGTTAACGGCAGATGGTATCATTGCTGATGTTGTGGTCAGGTCGCCACGAACTGTGCTTACTACTTCTGAAGTAAAGCTTGGCGAAGATGGCGGTATACAAAAAATGACAATGTATCGATACGCCACAGATCTAGGCTACGATGGTGAGCGTGATTTGTATAGAACAATTACGAGGCAAGGCGATAGCTTAGAAATAATCACGAATGTAGGTGATGAATCGAGTACGAGCATGATTGCTTACGAAAACGGCGTAGTTCCCTTTTTAGAATATACCCACTGGCCTTTCGAAATTGCGTTGCGATCTAATGAAATGGAAAACGGCGATATGTTTGACCTTCCTATGCTGGGAGGACGTAGAACCATGGGCTTTAAGCTTTTCGTTAACGAGGATGGAAATACGGTAATTCGGCATCCATCCAGAGGAGAAATGGTGGTTGAGCGCACCTTAGATAATGGAATTTCAGCATTAGATGCATCTGCAACTACACGAAAACTGATGGTAGAACGCACTAATAATATTCCGATTAAACAAATTGCTTTGCAGTTTAAGCAAGCCGAAGCAAACGGTAAAGTGTTTGGAGCGTTATCAGGTGCGGTTACTCAAGAGTTTGATGTAAATGGAACTAATTTCAGATTGGAGTATGGTTCTCCATTGGCGCGAGGTCGCGAATTATTCGGTGGAATTGTTTCCTATGGCGAGCGTTGGAGAACCGGCGCAAATCGCGCCACCCATTTTAGAACTTCTTCGGATATTCACGTAGGCGATGTGGTCGTTCCGGCCGGCGAGTATACCCTATTTACCATCCCTGAGGCCGATGGTGGAACCCTAATTATCAACAAGCAGACCGGGCAGAACGGCAGGACGTATAACGAAGAACTAGATTTAGGGCGAACAGCAATGATTAGAGAAAATAATGCAGAATACGTTGAATCGTTCACTATAACCGTTACAGAAAATGGGGAAGATGCGGCATTAAATCTACTTTGGGGAAATACTCGTTATACCATCCCGATAAAGTTATAAACAATTTTCGCGATTAAGTTCAGTAGTATTTATTCCGATAAATAGGGTGAATAAGCGTCACTGAAATGAACAACCATGCTCTTTTATTTAAGCGTCTAATGGAAAACACACCCGGAAGTGTGTTTTTTAAAGATTTGAATGGTCGTTTTATAGCAATAAATAAAACATGTGCTACAAAGTTTGGGCTCGAACGTCCAGAAGAGGCAATAGGTAAAACAGATTTCGATTTTTTTGCCATCGAACATGCACAAATTGCAATGGAAGACGAACAGATGGTAATTGCTACTCAGCAACCGATTGTAAGCAAAGAAGAGCGGGAAGTTTTTAACAACGTTGACAGAACGGTTAAATGGGCATCTACCAGTAAATACCCATTGCTTGATGATGATGGAACCATAATTGGCACGTATGGAATCACACAAGACATTACCGAGAAGAAGTTGCAATTCGAAGAAGTAGAACGATTGCGCAAACAAGTAGAGTCTATACTAAACTCGGTGCCTAACTTAATTTTTATAAAAGACGAGTTTGGTCGATATGTATTAGCTAATGAGGCTGCAAAAAGGTATTTCGATCCAATAAATGGCGATATAATTGGTAAAACGGATGTTGATTTGGGTGTGCCGCAGCACCGAGCCGAAAAATATATCGAAACCGAAGCAGAGGTAATTGCCAGCAAGAAACAGGCGTTTTATCCTGAAGAAAAAACGATAAGAAAAGATGGAGTGGAGTGCTGGCACCAAACTACAAAACTGCCTTTCACTTTAGCTAATGGGCGCCCGGCAGTACTTTCGGTTACAACCGATGTAAGTAAACGTATCCAATACGAAGTTGACTTAATTGAGTCGTTAAATGTGATTAGCAAGCAAAATGAACGACTTTCTAATTACGCGCATATAGTTTCGCATAACCTGAGAAACCACGCTGGTGGGATATCGATGTTGGTTAGCTTAATTCAAATTGCGGAATCAGATGAAGAGAAAAACGAATCTATAGATATGTTGGAGGGCGCATCGGAACGCCTGAACGAGACCATTGCCGACTTAAACGAGATTATAGATAACCAAAGTAAGGTAGAAACAGATCTCAAAAATTTAGATTTCCAACACGTACTGAATGGCGTAAAAGAAGTTCTTGCAACCGAAATTAAATCGAAAAATGTGAATTTGATCGAGGATATTGAGAGTGGGCTTTTTATTAAATACAGTCCTGCATATTTGGATAGTATTTTGCTTAATCTTTGTTCAAATGCGATTAAATATCACCACCCCGATCGTACACCTGAAATTTATATTAAAGCTTGGCGTGTAAACGATAAAGTGAATTTACTGATCAGGGACAACGGCCAAGGCATAGACCTGAACAAGCATGGCAAAAATATTTTTGGCATGTACAAAACCTTTCACGATAACCACAATGCCAAAGGTATCGGGCTGTACATCACCAAAAATCAGGTAGAATCGCTTGGGGGCAGCATCAAAGTTGAAAGCGAGCCCGGAGCCGGAAGTACATTTACCGTAGATTTTGGTAAACAACACCGAGATACTATGTTGGTGCCGTCTTAAGATTGATTGTGTGGAAAGCGGAGAATAAAACGTGTACCACCTTCAGTAATAGTGTCAAACAAATACGTTCCGTCTAATTGTTGGCTTAGAATCTTAATCAAGGTTATTCCAAGAGAATTGGCTTCTTCAACATTAACTTCCTCTGGCATTCCAATTCCATTGTCTTCAATTTTTATCTGAACAAACGTAGGATTGCTATCAATATAAACGTTAATAGAACCGTGCTCAGTGTGGTCAAAACCGTGTTTAATAGCGTTAACAACCACCTCGTTAATAATTAGCGAACACGGAACCGCTTGTTCTATATTCAGAAAAACATTCTGCGCATGAACACTTATACTAAGGCGATTGGATTGGTTGAAAGAGTTTTTAAGGCTAGATATAAGCTCCTCTACATAGTTGCCTACGTTTATTTCGTCCAGCGTTTCAACTTGATATAGTTTTTGATGCACGAGGGCGATCGAAAGGATCCGATTTTGTGAATCTTTGAGAACATCTATGGTGTTTGGATCATCTACCTTCTTAATTTGTAGCTCTAACAAACCAGATACGATTGCCAGATTATTTTTTACGCGATGATGGATTTCCTTTAATAGTGTTTCTTTCTCTTTTAATGATTTTTCGATGATCTCTTTTTGCTTTTTAATTTCAGTGATATCGAAAATCACAGACTGAATAGCTTGTTGCCCTTTATAAATGATAGGACGAGAATGGGCAACGATATATTTGATGTCGCCGGTTTTGGTTATGATGCTACCTACACCGGGTTCAATAAGCTCATTACCTTCGAGGCGTGATTGACGACTTTTTAACTCTTCTATTTCATCATCAGGAATAAACTCATACACCGATCTGCCAATCAGCTCATGAACGGAATCGACCCCATAAAAAGGCAAGGCTGCAGAATTTGTAAATACATATTTACCTTCAACAAAAACCGATACTGGTAAAGGGCTTTGTTCAACCAATTCTCGCCAGCGTGCTTCCGATTCATGTTCTTCGGTAATATCCTCGAAAATGCCATACACACCAGTAATTATGTCTGCTTCGATTCGTGGAAATTTATTGGCTCGAATTGTTTTCTGAGTATTATCGGCGAGTATTACTCGAATTTCGAACTGGCTAGATTTACCTTGTAAAGCCAATTCAAATTGCTTATTGGCAATTCCCAGATCATTGGGGTGTATAAAATCTTTAAAACCGAGTTGAATTAATTTCTGTTCAGAAAGTCCCGTAAACTCAATCAGTTTTTCATTTACATGAATAAACTTTCCGTTAGTATCGAAACAATAAAAGGGAAGGGGATTGTGCTTAAAAAGTGAACTCGAAATTTCAGGCGGCGTTGTACTTACCCAAGCATCTGCGCTTACCAAAACACATTCAAAAATGGCATCCGGGCCTTCGTTATTTATGCAATGTATAAATAAACGGGCCGGTGGGTGTTGATCTATCGCCACCAACGAGCCTTGCAAAAGTGCCACGTTAACGGCACGTTGCTTTATTACATGTTGGAATTCATGTTCATTATCTGGCGCAAAAAATTGACTGAGATTGAGCATAGAATTCTCATCAAAGCCAGGGACAATTGCGCAAAGTTCGCTTGTCTTCTCTTTGATATTTAACTGCTCATCGATGTTAAAAACTAACGAATACAACATGAAGCCCAGAATTTACCTTTAACTAAAGGATTGAATATACTTAACAGCGCCTTGAAAGTATAGATTCGTAAAAGCTAACTTATTTCGTGATCAACAATTGGGCATTTTGTACTTTTAACTTATGAATCTGGATTTATTTGAACCCATTGCTCTAACCCAAAAAGAAAGGGTGAATGCCGCGCTACCCGAATATATGCCGCATACGCCCGGGGTTTACACTATGTACGATGCGAAAGACCAAGTGCTATACGTGGGCAAGGCAAAAGATGTACATAAGCGCCTTACTTCGTACAGGTACTCAAAATCAAAGAAAGTTATACGGATGATCGCGCATCTTCATCGTATTGGCATAGAAGAATGCAAAAATGAAACCGACGCCATTCTACTCGAGAATTTGTTGATCAGATCACTGCGTCCGCCCTTTAACGAGGCCAACAAAAAGCCCGAAACGTACTACTACATTTCAACAACACGGCAGGGAAATAAACGAGAGTTTCGATTGTCGATGCGGCCACTAAACGATTATCCAAAAACGTATGGTTGCTTTAAAGGCCATTTGCGAGTTCGTAAAGGACTAGGGGCATTGCTGAAATTACTATACGTAACCGACGAGCACATTGACAGCGCATGTTTTTTACCCACACAGTTATTAAAAAGAATAACCCCGATGCGCTACGCCATTCCTTTAAGTGATCAACGAGGGGTGCAGGTTCATCAGTTATTAAAAGGTTCGAGTGCGCATCTATTAGAAGAGTTTGAGCAATTGGTAGATGAAAACCCTTTTCGAGATCGTTTTACTAACAAGTACTTTGCCAGTGAAGTTGAGCACCTCCGGTTGTTCTATGAACTCGGCCCCGCTCGAAATCAATTGATGAAACGAGAGCTAAATTTGGAATCGGAAATCATCCCACAAGACCAGCTCGACGATTTACAGGTACTATTGGCCGAGCGATTAAATTAGAGCCCAGTTTTAAAACAATCCCAAGCCTAGTCGGAAATTCAGTCCAAAAATCATCAAAGCAAAAGCTATTAGACTGAGTATACCAAAGTAGTTTGCAGCCGACGAAATTGTGCCTTTTTCAGGAGTTGACATTCCTTTCTTTTTTCCAATGATCATCCACGCAAACAAAGCTATCCAAAGAATCAGTTTCATCACCAAAGAAAGCGAAAGGTGAGTTTCGAATGCGAACCATTCGCTCATGGGTAGGTAGATCATCGCCAAACGAAAACCAATCAATAATTGAAGGGTGAGTACGATATGCGAACCGCGGTCAAAAGCCTTGATGTAGCTAAATGCGAACGCCGGATTATCGGTTTTTTTTGCAAATGGAATTACGATAAAGGATGCCATCCAAACCCCTCCAATAATTACGATGGCTAAAAAAACGTGCGCTACAACCAGAAATTGATATTCCATAATAAAATTGAGTTTAGTTAGCCGAAAATAGGTGTATTTTTGGGGAGTTTCTACGGGATTTATACGGCATGACTTTTTCAACTTCATCACAACTACATCAAGACCAAAAAAAAGCACTTCGGCTCGAGTTTATAGCTATCTGTGCCGTATTTTTTGTAATCGGTTTTAATTTTTCGACTTGGGCAAGCCGTATCCCGGCCATTCGTGATTCCGCTCTTTTAATTCCTGCAACATTAGGGTATGCGCTACTCGCTCGTGGCATTGGTTCTGTGGTGATGCTGCCCATAACCGCTTGGCTAATTCATATCTTCGATGCTAGAAAAACCGCATTGATCTTCGGGTGGATTATTAGCCTATCTCTTGTTCCGATAGCATTTTCACCTAATTGGATAGTACTAGCAGCATCAATGATTATTATGGGAGCTGCCATTGGTGGTTTTAATTTATCGATCAATGCGCTGGGTGCTAGTTATGAAAAACGTTCGGGTCTACCACGTATGTCGACTATTCATTCATGGTTTGGAGTAGGTAATTTATCAGGTGCTGTGCTGGGCACTATTGCAGCTGGGCTTATGATATCGGCACAACTCCACATGATAGTAATCAGTGTTTTGATGTTTATCGTGGTAATTGTTGCGTTCAAATTTATTCCTAAAGATGCAGATTCGGCGATTCGAAAACCCGGTTTGGAATGGCCTGATCGACCAGTGTTATGGTTGGGAGCTATTATTTTTATGGCAGCATGTACCGAAGCATCTATAATGAATTGGGTAGCACTTTTTTATTCCGATTACTTAGGCACCGGCGAAGGCTTAGCGGCCATTGGGTACACAACCTATGCAGTAGCATTGCTAATGATGCGTTTTACAGGTGATCGGTTAAGAGCAAAATTCGGATCACGAAATCTAATTACAACGGGGTTGTTGGTGGCTGTTTCCGGTATAATACTGGCAATCATTGCAGAACAACTTTGGGTTTCAAGCATCGGGATTTTTGCCTTAGGTGCCGGTGTAGCACTTACTTTCCCTTTCATTTTTAGCATCACAGGTAAAATTAGCCCAAATGCCTTGGCTACCGTAATGATAATGGGCGGAATTGGTGAATTGATTTCTCAACCCGTTATGGGTGCGATTGTTCAACATCATCAACTGGATGGTGGGTTTTATACCATTGCCATTATTGTGTTGCTAACCTCGCTGATGGCGTGGAATTCGAAGTTGTTGCGAGAGAATTAAAAAAATGGTAGGTGGATTTCATGAAATCCACCTACTCGGTTGAAAAATTATTCCAACTCCCACACACTCGTTGTCATAGCCGGGGCTGTAAAATCAACCGATACGTCGATGCTGCTTCCATCAAAAATATCGGTGGCGGTGGAGAAATGATCGAGGATTTCAGCAAGTATATTTCTAGGGATGGTTACCTCTTCATCGTTCTGATTCATGATCACCATTACGTTTTGGTCGTCGTGTAAGCGGAAATAGGCATACACTCCATTTTGTGGTACAAAATGCACAAGCTTACCTTCATGAATAGCTACGGCATCTTTCCGCCAGTGATTGATGGTTTTGGTGTACTCGAACATCTCGTTTTCTTTGTCGGTTCGTCCTTCTGCGGTAAACACAGAACGCTCATCTCCCGGCCAGCCACCAGGCATGTTTGGTCGTCGATGCTCGTCATCACCACCGCGGTATTCGTGTTGCATCATCAACTCATTGCCGTAATAAACTTGCGGAATTCCACGAGTGGTTAGCAAAAAGTTATAAGCCATTTTAAACTTACGCTCGTCTTTGCCAAGACGTTCATAAATTCGATCCATATCGTGATTGTCTAAGAAAATCACATTTTTCATGGCATCGGCATACAAGAAATCGTTGCCTAATAAATTCCATATAGCAGCAAGTCCGTTATCCCAACCAAAATCATCATTTAACGCGCGATCAATAGTCTGTGTTAGAGGGAAATCAGTAACACTCGGCAAGTGCGACTGATACCCATCTTCGAAGCCCGGTTTATCGAATTGCCAATAGGCTTCCGGAGCCGGATAATTCAACCAGGCTTCCCCAACGATATTAAAATTCGGATAGGCAGTAAGCACTTCATCTGCCCAACGTGCCATATACGCTTGATCGGGAAACACGTACGTATCCATGCGGATGCCATCGATGCCCGAATACTCTATCCACCAGATGGTGTTTTGTATTAAATAGTCGGCAAGCAGCGGCTGATTTTGATTCAGATCTGGCATTTCTTTCACGAACCAACCTTTTTCGAGCTTGTTCGAATCATATTCGCTCGCATACGGATCGGAAGCAACCGGACCTCGATAGCTGGTTTGTCCGTATTTTTCCCAACTGTGCACCCAATCGGTGGTGGGCAGGTCGCTCATCCACCAATGTTGATCGCCAATGTGATTGTGAATCATATCCATGATTACTTTCATTCCATTTCGATGGGAGGCCTCAACCAGTGTTTTGTATTCTTCGTTAGTACCCAGGCGCCGATCAACGCGATACATATCAGTAGCAGCATAGCCATGATATCCACCGTACTCCGGCGTCATATCATTCTCGAAAATCGGCATCAACCAAATAGCCGTCATTCCCTGTTCTTTGATATAATCGAGATGATTCATCACACCTTCAAGGTCACCGCCTTGCCGACGTTCAGGGTTGGTCACATCCGCTGTTTCCAGCATTCCGTCGATAGAGTCGTTATCAGGATTTCCATTCGCAAATCGATCGGGCATCATCAGATAAATTAAATCCGAAGCATCAAAGCCCATGTGTTTGCCATCAGTAGATGCACGCGGTTTCAACTCAAAATCTACATTTACGCGATCCCGGCGACCTTTGAGTAGTTCGATATTGATGGTACCGGCCCGGGCTTTGTCAGATACCTCGAGATACAAAAACAGATAGTTCTTCGAATCCACGGCTAACTGTCGAGTAATTTCTACGCCGGGATAATCGATGGTTGCTCGATATTCGCCCAAATTATCACCATAAAGTTGAATTTGAAGTTCCTGAACAGGCATGTTGGTCCACCAGAAAGGAGGCTCTACTTTTTCAACTTGAGCGAAAGTTGCCATAAAAAGAAGCAGGCTGGCTGCAAAGGTTAGAAACGCGTTTTTCATGAATGTGTGATTAAGTCAAAAATTCGAATGGTAGAAAGTACCAAACCAACGCTTTAGAATCAGATGTAAGTGCTTACATGAAGTTGAAATTCAAAAGAACACTGAAGAGGAAAAGTTACAGTTCGAGTTCGCTTTAAAATCCATTAGGCACCTCTATAACATTTTGATAGATTCTCGTAGTAGTACAATGCAATGCAACAGGGCATTCAAATTTGGGTAATACGAGACAGAACCATGAGTAACGATCGGTTATACACTGAAAAGGAAATCAGTAAGATTTTAAAACGGGCGGGTGAAATTCAGGCTTCGGAAAGGGAGAAAGTAACTATGGGGTTATCGCTTGAGGAGCTACAACAACTTGCCGAAGAAGTGGGTTTAGAGCCGGATATCATCGCGAATGTTGCCGAAACCATAGACATAGAGCCAGAAAACGAAGATGTAGGATTTCTTTCGTCGTTAATGATGCCCACAAAAATCGATCTCGAGCATGTTATTCAAGGTGAAATTTCGGAAGATGAATGGCCGGAGGTAGTGGCCATGATGGAGCGCCATTCTGGGAAGGCAGGATCTTCCTCGCAAGTAGGTAAGTTATTGGAATGGACAGCTGAAACGAACAATACCACGCATAAACTTTCATTAATTCCCGGTACCGATCAAACCAAACTTATTTATCAGGGTGTGTTTAGCAAACTTGCTATGTCCTGGACGATTCCAATTGTAGTTAATGTTGGCTTTTGGACGATTTTCCTGGCGATGCTTAATTTGGGAATGATTGGCATCCCGATCGGTCTTGCAGCCACTTTTATTACGTATCTGGTCATTTTAAGAGGGTTTAAAAACTACATCAAGAAAAAGAAAAACTCGGTTCGCCATACCTTCATAAAATTGAAAGGACTTGTTTCGAAAGGTGCGAACTCAAAAGATAAATCAGCAACAAAAACAGCTGATTATATCCAATTTCCGGATGCATTTGATGGCGAAGAGAATTTGAATGAACAAGCAGGAAAGAATAGGGTGAGATAAGAGTTTATCTAAACAACGAGTTTTCTTATCAATATAAATTCGTCCTTTCGCTGCAAATTTATCCTTTCTGTGGTTTCGTGTTTTAGAAGCAAAAATTTTGGCTACTTAGAAAAACGCACCAAATTCCCCAACTCCAATTCTCGGCCGGTTGTAGATTTTAAACCAAGTGTGGTGGCTTCGAATTGTGTTGGCCAACCTCGAATCCCACGCAGCATTATTTTCAAATCAGAAAGGGGAAGTTGCGGCGAGTAGGTATTCAAAATCAGGAATTGATGCTCGGGATCCAGAATCTTAAGAATATTGGAAAGAAGCGGCTCCAAATCGTTGTTTAGTTTCCAGTTTTTGCCTTTTGGAACCATCCCAAAAATCGGTGGATCAAGGATAATACCGTGAAAAGTCTCTCTTCGCTTGATGCAACGATCCACATATTTTCGGGCATCTTCAACGATCCAGCGAATCGTAGAAATATCGTTGAGGTCAGCATTTTCGCGAGCCCAATTTACGGCGGTTTTTGAGGAATCAACGTGGGTGACTTTTGCCCCAAATCGATCCGCAACTAACGAAGCTCCACCGGTGTAGGCAAACAAATTTAAAATGCGAGGTTGAAGGCTAGAGTCTGAAATCTTCGTGCATTGTTCGGCAATAAAATCCCAGTTTTCAGCTTGCTCGGGAAAAACCCCCAAATGCTTAAAGGCCGTTTCTTTTAGCTGAAACAGGATCGAAATCTCATCCTGCAGATATTGGATCATAACGTCTGGGACGGGTTTATTCCAGTTCCCTTTTTGTCCTTTTTGCTCATTAAAGCGATGCGTGGCAACATCCCACAACGAAACAGCACCTTTTTTACCCGTCGCCGAAGGTTCAGGTCGATCAACCACAATATCCCCAAACCGCTCCAGTTTTCGTCCCTCGCCGATATCGATAAGTTCGTAAGATTTCCAGGATGTTGGGTATTTCATGGTTTATTAATAAAAAGTCCCCTCTTGAGAGGGGATTTAGGGGTGTGTTGAATTACAATATTGACCTCTTCTGTCTTCTCCTTAACAAGGAGAAGGACTTGTTGATTTAAAATCTAATTTAACAAAAAGCTCTAAAGCATTGAGCGAAAAACCTCTGTTTAATGCTTTATGACTCACATAAAGTGAGTTCTTATTCTTCACCCAAAAATATATCCGCAAGTTTCCAGTGTAAATCATCAAAACCAACGCTAGACCGATTGATCGTGTAGGCAATTACCAAGTTGTGTTCTTTGTTGATCAAAAACATGGTGCTGCCGCCCACTGAGCCACCGGAATGCCCAACCCAACGATTTCCATTGTGCGATAAATTACTCCAACCCATCCCGTAGTTGGTCGACTCGCCATTGGTTAAGGTTAAGGGCGTCATTAAGTCGGTGTGCACTCGTTCGGGTTGATATTCGTAATCGAGATATGCTACGCCAAATCGGATTAAATCTTCGGTGGTACCCACAAAACCGCCACCGGCCCATTTGTAGGAATTATCAACATATGGGGCAACAAGGTTGTCGCCACCAACCGGCACATAAAAAGTGGTAAGGTTCGAGATTTCCTGATTCGTCCACTCAGGTACGGTGTTATTCATTTCCAGCGGATCGAATACATGATCTTTCATGTAACCTAAAAACTCTTCCTCCGAAGCTCCTTCAATCACGGCCGAAATTAAATTCCAGCCGTAGCTTGAGTAGCTATATTGAGTTCCCGGTTCAAACAATAAAGGGTCATCCGCAAAAATGGTAAGGCCTTCATCCACCGTAGCATATAATTTAGAACTCATAAACTCGATACCTCTATAATGGCGGATTCCGGCTGTATGTCCTGCAACCTGACGAACGGTAATATCGAACTCCTTTTTCGGAAAATCAGGAACGTACGTTTGCACGATAGTATCGGGATCGAGTATGTCTTTTTTCATCAAATCACCCATAGCCGCCGCTGTAAGTGTTTTTGATACACTTCCGATTCGGAACTTGGTTAGAGCCGGATCAACCGGTGTTTGTGATTCGATATCAGCATAGCCAAAGCCCTGGCTCCAGATCATCGAATCTCCCAAATAAATGGAAACAGCCATGCCTGGGAGGTTTTTATCTTCAACAAACGACTCAACTAAGGCTTCGGCTTTCGCAATTTTATCATCTAGCGATTGCGCATTTAAGGTTGGCGTAATAAATAATACAAAGGCGGCTAAAAGTATTCGCATGTTCATAGTTTAAAGATTTTCCATTCGAGTGAGGCGGTAAATCAGTAATGCCGCACGTTGTGTAAGTTTCATATATGAAGGTGTGTGAAGCATCTCGTTCGGACTGTGAGCACCACGACCAATAACACCAAGTCCATCTAAACCGCCTTCAATATAATTGGCTACAAAAGAGATGTCGGCTGCCCCACGGCGACCGGGATCGAAAGCTTCAACCGGACCAATTCCCATATCTTCACTTACACTGCTTAGCACATCAAGCACTTTCATATTTCCATCGGTAGGAGCCATTGGCGGATAGCCTTTGTTGAAAGTAAAAGTAGAAGTCGTTTGAGGAAGTGATTCAGAAACTATTTCTTCCATTTTCTTAACAACACGTTCCCCTTGATCTTCGGTTAGATATCGTAAATCCCCTTTGATTACCGTTTTTTTAGGAACAATGTTGGTTTTTCCACTCATATCACCGGTTTGGTTCTCATCATCGAAAGCGACTTCGTTTCCGCCAACTATCATTGCAGCGTTATAGGTGAGATATTCTTCCTGAAGCTCATTATAAAATCGATGTAAAATTCGTCCAGCTTCATAAACCGAGCCAGCTCCTACACGCTCACTAAAAACCCCGGATGAATGAGCCTGTACACCTTCGATCTCAACAACCCAGCTATTTGACGACCGGCGTGCAACCGTTGCATAATGCCAGCCAGAAGCACCTTCGAAACCTAGTGCAATATCGGATTGTTTAGCTGCTTCAACCAGATGATACCGAGATATAGATGTGGGTTTACCTGCTTTTTCCTCATCACCGGTTAAGACTACGGTAATCGTTGCATCTTCCAGCGCTCCAGCTTCATTTAAGGCTTTGAGAGCATATAGAATCATTACATTTCCGCCTTTCATATCAGCAATGCCGGGTCCTGCAATGGTAGAATCGTTGAGCATTTCTGCTTTTTGAAAAGGGCTATTTGGTTCAAAAACCGTGTCCAAATGACCGATAAGCAAGAGTTTTAATCCTGAAGTTCCTTTTTTGCGAGCGATGAAATGCCCGCCACGGTTTACTTCGCTTTGATCAGCCCATTCGGTTTCGAAGCCTAATTCGTTGAACGCTTGGATGTACCTTTTTCCTAACGCTTGAACACCTTCCGGATTCATCGATCCTGTGTTCATATTCACGTTTTCGATCAAGAAATCGACCGCTGCGTCATGATTTGACTCAATCGACCTAAGAATTGACTGTTCAACATCACTTAAAGATTGAGCGAAACTTACTGATGGGATAAGTAAAACTAAGAGTAGAAATTTCTTCATGTTATTTTCCTGCTGATCGTTCAAAGTAGTCGATTACGAGATTGCTCATTGTTCGCACGCCTAATTTCAATCCCGATTCGTCGATGTAAAAGTCGGGGGTGTGATGCCCTGCTGCGGTTCCTCCCGGAGGTAAGCCACCTAAAAAGAAATACAAGCCCGGAACCTCTTCCTGAAAAAACGAAAAATCTTCAGCTCCGGTAATCGCGTTGATGTAATTCACTTTGTCGGCACCGGCTACTTCTTGTAAGGTTGGTAGCATCATGGCGGTTAACTCAGGATCGTTGTATGTGATCGGGTAGCCTTCGCGAATGTTGAGAATGGCTTCAGCGCCGTTGCTTTCTGCGGTGTTGGTGACCACGGTTTCGAGTCGCTCAAATAATTTTTCGCGCATTCCGGCATCCAGCGTTCGGATGGTCCCTTCCATGTACACTTCTTCGGGGATGATGTTGCTTCGAACGCCACCATGGATTTGCCCGACAGTGATCACAGCCGCCTGCGTAGTTAGATTCAGATTTCGACTAACGATGGTTTGAATGTTGTTTATGATTTGAGATGCCGTCACAATCGGATCAACCCCCGTCCACGGCGCTGAACCATGCGCTTGCTTTCCTTTTACGGTGATTTCGTAACTATTTACAGCAGCCATAATTCCGCGATCGCGATAATTGATCATTCCCACCGGAGTAGCATCGGAAATGTGTAAGCCAAAAATGGCGTCTACATCGGGATTTTTAAGCACGCCTTCTTCCACCATCATTTTTGCACCTCCATTTTCCCCCGGAGGCGCTCCTTCCTCAGCAGGTTGAAAAATAAACTTCACAGTTCCAGACAGCTCGTCTTTCATTTCAGTGAGTATTTGAGCTACTCCCATCAAAATAGCAATGTGGGTATCATGTCCGCAGGCATGCATCACAGGAACTTCTTGACCTTGATATTCGCCCATCATTTCAGATTTAAACGGCAAGTCATTTCGCTCAGGAACGGGTAGTGCATCCATATCTGCACGAAGCGCAACTACAGGTCCGGGCTTTCCGCCTTCAAGAATAGCAACCACACCGGTATGTGCAATGCCGGTTTCAACATCGAGGCCAAGTGATTCTAAATGCTCCGCTACTTTAGCTGCAGTGTTGAATTCCCGATTCGATAATTCCGGGTTTTCGTGAAAATATCGCCGCCATTCGATCACTTGATTTTCGAGATCGTTTGCACGTTGATCGACCATTGATTTGAGATTCGAGTTCTGAGCGTTGATTTCAGGAATAAGAAAAAGCAAGAAGAGAGGTAGAGCAAAAAGTAGTTTTTTCATTGAGCAATTGGTTTTTGATTTCGCCCAAAAATGTAGAGGAAAAGCAGTGGAAAACAAAAGAACAATAGAACGTTGAACAGTTGAACTTCGAACATGTGAAGTACGAATAAGAGAATAACGAAATAAGAATTACGAATTTTCTACACAAAGTCACACTGAGTGAAAGCAAAGTGTCAACCTATTTCAGTATAAGACCGTTGAACTTCGATTATGCGAATCTTGAATCACGAATTTCGAATTAAATAATTCCCCTCCGGCGGAGGGGTGGCCAACGAATGTTGGACGGGGTGGTGATGAACAATCGAACATTGAACTTCGAACACTTGAACATTGAACTTGGGAGAAGTACGAATATGCGAATAATGATTTACGAAATACGAATTACTGACCCCTCTTTGTTTCTCCCCTGCAACAGGGGAGAAGACTTCGATAATTGTACTATTTGTGAATTACTTTCTAAATGATATAAGGCTTCGTATTGGTCATCACTGCGGAGGCAGGGATCTTGAGTTTTTGAATATATTATTATTTGTTGAATCAATTTTCTAATCACATTAAATCAATTCCCCTCCGGCGGAGGGGTGGCCAACGAATGTTGGACGGGGTGGTGATGAACAATCGAACATTGAACTTCGAACACTTGAACATTGAACTTGGGAGAAGTACGAATATGCGAATAATGATTTACGAAATACGAATTAAGGAACTGCAGACATTTAAAAAGGAACTGAAGCTATTCTACAAATAGACTCAAACAACGAGCACCCTCTACTTGCAGGAGAGAGTCGGGGTGAGGTGTATTAATAACATCGAAAGAACTTAATTAGAAAGGCTTCCATTCAGCGATTTCATCGCGGCCTTCGTGGGTGGTGATTCTTCGTTTATCCGAACCATCAGGGCGCATTATAAAGATATCAGAATTGCCATCGCGAACCGAGGTGTACGCAATCCAATCGCCATCGGGCGACCAGCGTGGCCAGCGATTATCGAATTCATCATCGGTGATATTAACCAGTGATTCCCCATCCACCGAAATCGTAAAAATGTCACAGCCATTTTCTGAACACCCGTGGAAGGTAAGCCGCTCTGCATCTGGTGAGAAGTCAGATAAACAATCGAACCCCGGTTTGTTTGTTACACGACGTTCTTGTTTGGTTTCCAAATCATACACAAAAATCTCGCCATTGCTTTCTTCTCGATTTACCTGCCTGCAGAACGTTATTTGCGAACCATCCGGTGAGAAGCGTATGCCTGAATCGTAGGTTTCGTTAAAAGTGATTCGAGTGGTGTCGGTGGTTCCAATTTCTAAAAGATAAATTTCGTCGCCGCTACCGTATCTCCCGTCCACATCGCGATCGCTGGTAAAGGCTAAGAGCTTTCCATCCGGAGATAATTGCGGACTTCCATCTTTTGCGGGATGATTGCTCATATTCTTGATATCACCCGTTTCCAAATTTAAGCTCATAATCTCCGTATTTCCGGTTTGATAAAACACGAATAGAACTTCGTTTTCAGAAGCCCATTGAAGTCCATACGCAGTGGTTGTGGTGTCTTGGAAAACTTCACGGACATTCGTGTAAGCAGTGTCGGTTATAAAAATGCCAAGATTTGCATGCGTTTGATCAGAAGCATAAACGAGTTCGGGTTCATATTGATCAGATTGAGCTCCGGTGCACGAAATCAAAAAAGCGAAGGCTATAAAGACGAAATATTTCATAGTGGTTTGGGCTACAATTTGTTAACAGAAGTACCACAAAAAAGGTGGAAAAGAAAAGCCTAATCTAAAATAGTGACCTGATAACTCAACGATTCTTGAGTGCCGGGTTCCAGCATTCGTAGCTTTTCTTTGCTACCAAATTTTCCATCCGTTTGTTGGTGATCGGTAATGCCATGCCACGGCTCGATACAAACGAAAGGAGCACCGGGCTTTGCCCAGATTCCGAGGAAGGGAAATTCGTGAAAATCGATGCGAAGAATGCTTCCATAGGTGTCGTTTTTTAAGGTAACATGATTGCTTTCCAGGTTTTTAAATATCAAAGCATCACGATCGAACAAATTACTGTGAAGCCTTAAAATATTACTGTTTTCCAGCATGGGGATACTCGAATCGGTAAGTAGTCCGTGTTCATCAATCAACCATGATTCCGAATGCTCGGTATGTTCGAATTCAAAGAAATGATCGGAATATTGCTCATCGTGTTTTATCGGACAATTAAACGCCGGGTGACCGCCCAAATTATAGGGCATCACTTTCTCGTCTATATTCTGAATCGTATGTGAAACGTCGAGTTGTTTACCGTTCAGAGTAAAAGTCACATCAAACACAAAACGGAAAGGGAATACAGCCAAAGTTTCATCATCCCAATGCAATCGAAAAGTGATCGAATTGTTTGTCTGATTGATTACGTTCGGTTTAGTAGAATGTCGAACGATACCATGCTTCGGAATTTGAAATTCGGCGCCATTAATCATCGTCTTTTGGTCTTTCAACGATCCAATAACCGGAAACAAAACCGGAGCCTGCCCCGCCCAGAATTCCGGATCAGCTTGCCACATATACTCGATTCCCGTTTGCTTGCTTTTGATGGAGCTCAGCTCAATCCCTTTTTGTTGGATGGAAACTTCCAGAAAATCAGATTGGATGGAATAAATCATGCCGCGAAGATAGAGAATTATAGAACAGTAGAACACTTGAACGTCGAACAATAGAACATTGAACATGTGAAGTACGAATACGAGAATAACGAAATAAGAATTACGATTTCAAACAAGTCTCCCCTTGAGGGGAGTACCGTCCTCCAACCGGCGGATGGGGAGGGGTGTTCAGCGTTGAACAACGAATATGCGAATAATGATTTACGAAATACGAATAAACTAATTCCCCTCCGGTGGAGGGGTGGCCAACGAATGTTGGACGGGGTGGTGTTGAACAATCGAACATTGAACTTCGAACACTTGAACGTCGAACCCGGGAGAAGTACGAATATGCGAATAATGATTTACGAGTTAACTAATTTACCCCAGCAAGTTCATGCACTTCCAATCCTTCGTAAATAACTCTATCAGATTGGGAATGGATGCCGATGATCATCGCCTTGGCAACATCCCGAACGTGAATAGGTTTATATTTTTTGAATGGTGGAATTAGAGAAGCGATTTTCAATAGCGGCTCACCTAACTGCTCACCAATTCTGCGATCGTCACGATCACCGATCAGTAATGAAGGGCGGACAATCACCGTTTTTTCAAATTCAAGCTCTTGAACTTTGTTATCTAGCTTACCCTTCATGTTTAGGTAAAAATTCTTAGTGGATTGAGTGGCGCCTAAAGACGAACACAGCGCGTATTTGTGCACCCCATGCTTTTTTGCTTGTTTAGCAACATCCAGCTGATATTCGAAATCCACTTCGTATTGGGCTTCTTTCGATCCGGCTGCCTTCAACGTAGTTCCTAATGCCGAGTATAATTCATCACCGGTAATTAGATGTTGCCAGATGCGCATCTCGTGAAAGTTGATGATATGCTCTTCCAGTTTTGGATGAGAAACACCCGTAGTTCGCCGATGAAATACTTTTATGGAAGCATATCGAGCGTCGTTTAGAAGAAAATCGAGAAGTTGAGATCCCACCAAACCTGTGGCTCCCAGTACTATGGCAGTTTTCTGAGCAATGCTCATCGTAAAAGGGGGATTAGTTAGATTTTAACAAAGATAGCACGGTGGCTGTAACTAACAATTAAAGGGGCTTAATACTTTCAAATTGATGCATCAACAAAAATTTGAAAGTTCATTAATTCGATGTTTGAACCAACAATCTGATTAGCAATTTCTCAAACCTCATTATTCCATCCCCCCAATTACTCGCTTCACAATGCCTTCCATGGCTGAGCGATTAATCCATCGAGCTACAATTACCAGGTTATTTTCAGGATCGCAATACACCATATTTGTGCCGGCGCCTAGATGCCAGAAGGCTGATTCCGGCGCACTCGGCATCGCTTCCTGATCAGTATTCAAAAAGTAGTTCATGTATCCATAGCCAGTGTTCGCTTCTGTTGGTATTTTGGATATTTCAATCCATTCCTTGCTGATGATCTCCTCACCATTCCAGATTCCTTCATTCAAAGTTAGTAAACCTAACCGAGCTTGATCGCGTGCAGAAATAAACATCCCGCCACCCCAGTGACCGCCACCGCTTACCGATTGCATTAGTTGTCCGTCGATAACCACCCAGCTGGTTTCGTAGCCTTGCCAGCGCCAGGTTGGGCTTGCCCCGATTTTATCCATCATGTGTTCGCGCAGAACCATCGGCAACGGTTTTCTGAATACATTCATCGCGGCCAACGCCAACAGATTCACGCGAACATCGTTGTATTCCCATTCGGTGCCCGGTTCATATCGCTCTCGAGTTAACCAAGTGGTCCGATCCCGGTCTGGTCGATCAGCCCAATCCGGTTTGCCAAATAAAGTGCCTTCCCAATCGGAAGTCTGGCGCAATAAATGATCCCAGGTGATTTTCGAGTTGTGCTCTCCTTTAAATGGCTCCATCACTTTCGGGGATTTGAACTCATTAGCTTTGAACTGATCACCATCAAAATTAGCCATTAAAATGGGCGCCATGTAGGCATCAACCTTGTCGTTAACATCACGAATCAGCCCCAAATCGTAGGCTATGCCCACGGTGCTGCTCAAAAAAGTTTTGGTAACCGAATGCGTCATATCTACCCGAAACGGTTCGCCCCATTCTGCGATGATGTATCCATCTTTGATGATGATTCCGGTCTGGTCGCCCCGATCTTTAAATGGACCAACGCCATCACCAAAAGGCTCCCGACCAAAAGTGCCGTAATGATTTTCTTCCATGCTCCGAGGGTTGGTGGTTTCATTAGCTTGAGCGTATTCAATAACAGCATCAATAGAATCTGCATTAAAACCCATTTGTTCGGGTGCGCGAGTTTCCCAATCTCCCCACTGGCCGGGAAAGTATTGAGCAGTTATTGGTTGATATAGAAAGAGCGTGAGAAGTAGAAGAAATGTTCGCTTCATAAGTAGATGATTTTTGCCCTGAAACTAATTCTAAAATTACGGTAATCAAATTTTCCTGATATTCTGAACGCTACATCCTAAAACCAGCTTTTCGTGATACCTTATAGTAGAATATTTAGTTATTTAAGGTATTCATCAGGTTAACCAAAAGGTTTGATAAAGCTGAAAACTCATAGGATCTTTACCGTTTTTGTTTTTGTATCGCTACTGATTGCATCGTGTTCGGTTAATAACGCCACACCTGAGAACACGTGCATTTTGAGCGAAATCCAGTTTGCCGAAAATAGCCGCTTGGTGTTTACCACAATTTCGGGCGGACAAATTTATCAACTTCGGCAAGAGTTTTTGCGTGAAGATGATGACCCATTGGTAGTGGCCGCATTTCAGTTTCAATATTTTGTGGATTCATTAGTAGTTCGCAATCAATTGGAGTCGGAATTACGATTTCCTTATATGACTGTAAAATTCGAAGTGGATAAACCAAAGCGTGTGGAGAAATATTTCGGTGGATCTGGAGTTCGGCTTATCCACGAAATCGATTATAGTAATACCGATAGAATATTGATCGATTTATACCGCGAAGCTAGCGATGGGCAGATTTTATATGCCGGCTACTCGAATTATTTTACCGATGAAAACGGAAACATCACTCGAAATGAGCGTTTTTTTGCAGATCGCGATGATCCTTCAATATTCGAAAAATTTGAGGATGTAACATTCGAATACGACGAATTCCAAAGTCCGCAGATGAATCTGTTTCTCCCATTTTTTACCGATACCAACTTTCCGGATGCACGGTTTTTCTCCCCAAACAATGTGCTTGCAGTGCGTAGCGACTCTAATGTGTTCAACTACCAATATTCCTACGATCGGTTCGGGAATATGACATCGATGATCCAACCCGATGGCACACCGGTATATTATCGCTACATCGGTTGTAGCAACTAAACAATCTCCTGCACAAAAATAAGGGCATGCTTCGACGGCGAGTAGCAACCTAATTCGTGGGTACCCCAAAGAGTTTGCATGTGAAGATGTCCCTTTATTTTCGCAGCATCAAAGAGAGTTTTAATTGGATTAATGTCTGCTACCCAGAACTTTATTTGTTGACCTACAAAGTTTCCATCTGCGAAAAGTTGAAGGTGAATACTTTGGCAATCATAAGTCATTACCGCATAATCTAATGCATCAGAATATCGAAGGGAGTCATAGGAATTAGAAAAGCCTAGCTGTTCAAAAAACGCAATTTCTTTTTGGATGTCTGATACCGGAAGTACCGGAGTGATATTTGAGATCTTCATCATAATTCGATGCGCATGCCTTCGTAGGCTACCTTAAAGCCCAGACTTTCAACATGAGCGCGTTCTTGAGAATCCAAAATTAACGGGTTGGTATGATTGAAATGAATAAAGATGATTTTTGATTTTTCAGAAGCCGGTAAGTCTTTAAACAAGGCGATACTTTCTTCCACAAACGGGTGTGGAATATCCGCCATATTTCTACCGGGCAGTTCATCGGAATCAAAAAAAGTTGCATCAAGAAGCGCGAAGTCTACTTTTGCGATTTCATCAATAATGCTGCGATCCCAAATTTCCCACTTGTTAATGTCGGGGATGAAAAGTACTGATTTTGAATCCGACTCAATCCGATACCCAACAGTTTCAGAAAATTCATCGCGATGTGGTACCAAAATGGGCGTAACCCTGACCTGATTAGAAATTTGAATGGCAGAATCAGCCTTCAATTCATTGATGCTGATATTCCCATAATTCACCAGTTGGCTCCATGGACCGTTTGTGCTCAGAAACTCTTTCATTCGGGGCATTGCAAACACCGGAGCATTCGAGCCGCCCATAACTTCGGTTCCAAGATTCATTAAGCCGGTATAATGTCCGATATGGGCATGTGTAAGAAATATTCCGCCAAATGCCATTCCAGTTTTCAGTTGCTTGATAGATTCTAACTGATGCTTAAAGTCTGGAGTGGCGTCGACCATCCAAAATTTATTCGCTTCAGAATCAATTAATGCAAGACTTGTTGCATGGCGAGCTTCTTCTTCTCCGTCCCAATATAAACGACATTGTTCCTTTTCACACCCTGCTTGAGGGAAGCCCGCATCTTGGGCAATTCCCAAAACTGAAATGTATTGAGCAGACGTAGTTTGTTGTGGTTGATTTTCGAGTTTAATATCTGAACACGAAATCAAACTGAAAAGGATTACCATTGTAGCTAAAATCTTCATACAAAGAAGGAATGAAAATCAAAGCAATAATAAAAGTAATGCTAAACCGCATTGCTTTAACTTTTACGAAAGAAAAAGGTTTATTTATTTGGCTTGAAAGAATTCCTTATTCCATTCCACGGGTATCGTAGTAGAAACGGATGTGTTTGATTTTACCGTCTTCCCAGGTTTGTACTTCTACTTCTTGCATTTTCATTCTGTTGCCATCTTGGAAGGTCATATCTACCCATGATTCCATAAAAACTACTCCGGTTTCCGGGTTTTCGGCGGCTGCTAAAATGCCTCCATCATGCACTTCTTTAATGCCTGCAATCCATCCTTTATGAAATTCAATATTTGCTTCAAGGCCCTCCATCACTTCGCCGGTTCCTTCTACTTTTACCGAATCGTCGTGGTAATATTTTATTAGGGCTTCCATCATCTGGCCCTCATTGCTCATTTTTACAATGTCGTAAGCACGTTCTAAGTTAGTCATAGTATTATTCCGGTTGGTAATGGTTGATTAGGATTAACTCCGAGTACTATCACAACAAACAAAGAATGTTTACCGGGACAAAATTATTTTTCTGGATAATTTGAATTTAAACGACAATCGATAATTTGATATTCGAACCAGTGGTTCGAGCAAGTATTCAGAACAGGTTGTTTGGAACGAGGGGAACATATAGCAATAAAAAAAGCAGTACCAACTGATACTGCTTTGAAATTGAAAGATTTCTAAATCTTACATCTCTTCTATTTCAATAAGACCATAAGAAAAGTTAGACAACCCAACGAGACCGTAAACGGTTTCACCGGGAGCAATTTCGCGATTTATCATGCTGTACGTCTCAAGTTCGCTTTCAAAATTTGAATTCGCACCCGATGCCACACCCATATTCAATAACGCCAATCCTGGACCAACACCATATCCAATATTGTAAGATTCAACATCGCCCGTTCTTTGATCACCAATCTGAAGAGTCATAGGTGTAAGTAATAGGTAAAGCAAATAAGCAGCGGAACTTTGCTTAATGTTAGCGGTAATTTGACTTGGGGTTAATATGCTAAGCGGAACATTTCCGGATTTTAGCATCATATCTTGCCCAAATACTACACGATCATTGGTATTGTTAGTAATGCGTACAGCAATAACTTTTATATAAGAACCGGATTCTTTCTTAGCTAACTTTTTATTACCGCTAGTGCTCAATACATTAGTTTGATAAGCTATATTAATGTCGTTTTCTGAAGTTGGTGAACCGTAATTGAGCCTTTCCGGAGAGATGCTTTTATAAGATGATGCGCAAGATGTGATGAGTATTAAAGCGACCCCGAATAGAAAAAGTGTTTTTAAGATTTTCATAAAATTTTGATTGTACCTAAGATTAAAAGCAAAAAGGATAGCTACTTATGCGTACAATATCAAAACATAGATTGAAAACACTAAAGAACTAAACGAGGTAACTTCATGTATCCAGTTAGAGCTTAGTTGGTGAGAGGTGATATCTCAGCGCAGAAAATCGATGTCATACATTATTCCGCCGCTCAGTTCGTTGAATTTTCGATATTCGAACCAGTGGTTCGAGCACACATTCCGAACAGGTTGTTCGGAACGAGGTAAAAAAGTGTTTTTAAGATTTTCATAAAATTTTGATTGTACCTAAGATTAAAAGCAAAAAGGATAGCTACTTATGCGTACAATATCAAAACATAGATTGAAAACACTAAAGAACTAAACGAGGTAACT
>JAXMOK010000010.1:0-111208 GCA_034669965.1 Balneolaceae bacterium
CTTCATCAACGGTCACTTCAGAAGGAGAAGCAGGAGCTTCGGTAATGGGAGATTCTGCAACCGGAGCGCAAGCAAAAGAAACAGCAACAAGAGTAAGTAGGGCGAATAGAGATTTAACGTTTTTCATGGTGTGGTAAAAATTTGGTGTTGTAAATGGTTGGTTGATTGAGAAGGAATGCCTTAGATTTTTGGCTTAGTAAGGATCGGCTTTCCACCGCAGCAGTTGTTAGCGTCGTCGGTCCAAGGGAAAGCGGCTTCATCAACGGTCACTTCAGAAGGAGAAGCAGGAGCTTCGGTAATGGGAGATTCTGCAACCGGAGCGCAAGCAAAAGAAACAGCAACAAGAGTAAGTAGGGCGAATAGAGATTTAACGTTTTTCATTGCGATAAGTATTAAGTTAAAGTTTATTTTTATGGTCCAGATATAGAGTTCTATATGCTTGAATTGTTACAAAATTAATTTGAGTGTTCAGTTAATTTTATAACATAGTTTTTGTTAAGAATAAGAGTCCATTATCTAATTTTTGTTACATGAATAACCTAAACTATTTTTCTGTTTTGCTCAAAAGAAATATTAAAATTTACTAATTTAACTAACAAAAGTACCGATAATAGCTCAGAATAAGCTATTCTAAGCGCTTATCGAAAATAGAAAATGAAGGAATGTCTATCTGATTTATCGTTAGATTCGGGCAATACTAAACATAAATTATTGATTAATTCTTTTGACGAAATCCAAAGTTGATTACTCAGATCTAGTAGAAGCTCTTCAACAAGGTGACGAAAACAAAGCCAGGGATTTGATTAACGAAATTATTCCCAGGCTTGAAGATTATCTTTGTGTAGTGATGAATGCTAAAAGAACTGCCGCTAAGGAATGTGTGCAGCAGGCTTTTCTTGATGTTTTTGAGCAAATTCGAAAAGACAAGATTAAAGAGAATAAGTACATCTTTAGCTACTTTATTAAATCATGCCGACATGAATATTTGAGGTATTCGAAGCGTGAACACAAATTTAAATACGAAGAGGAAGCTCTAAACAATTTATACGAGCCTGAAGAGCAGATTAAAAACTTACTCGACAAAGAAAGGCAACGAATATTAAAAGAATGCCTTGAAGAGCTACAAGAGAAATCCAGGACGTTTATTGAGTATTTTATTGATAAACCAGATGCAACCACTGAGGAAGCTAAAGAAGAGTTCGGCTTAACAGGTGCAAATGTTCGTACAAGAAAATCACGGATATTGAGTAGGCTACATCATTGTTATAAGCGGAAATCGAACGAGTAACTAAAATGCCACTGAAAACCCAGTAGCAGTTATTGTAATATTCTCAGTGATTTGATATAAACCTTTGGTATTAGGGGAATGAATTAGGTATAAAGCCAAGTCGAATAAGAGTAGAAACCCACCTTGTAAAATTACCGATCTCCCATATCCTATGAACCGATGATTATTCTTTTTTAATCCACGATTCAGTAAATAGGATCCAGTCCCGATGTAAAGGAGATCAAGTCCAGCGTTGATCAACAGTATTTTGTCGAAATTTCGCATCTCACTCAGCATTTCCTGATTGCTTAATTGCGACGATAGTTCAGGTATACCGGAAAAGCCAATGGCTGCAATTCCAAGATTAACAACATTCCATGCAGCGTTCATTTGAAAGAAGTATTTGCTCTCATTGTTGAAGTAAAAATTACCTCCAATTCCTGAAATTAGATTCAAACCTGCCCAACTTCCGAGCACAATCATACCCGATTTTTGAATGGAAATAGAATTTTTGAAGTAAAATTCAGGGTCAAAATCGCTTAATTGAGCATGTAACATTTTCGATGTGCTTAGCAGAATCACCAAAAAAGAAGCAGTAATAAATATTTTTTTATACATGTAACAGAATTGAAAGTGTTTCACTGAATACGGATTAATTGATCGTCGAGCGTTGCGATTACAGTATCGTTTTTTTTTGGCTTTATCGAGTACGTGCCGGTTAGATTCCCAAATGCAGGCATTAACATTGATATTTCATTTTTATAAAAACAGGGAAACCGGAGACTTTGCCTGCCTTTTCCTTTTAAACGAATTGCGGGATGAATATGCCCCGAAATGCAAAACATATCGGATGTAGTTTTAACATCGCTATTATCATGAACAAACAGAATATCTGATTTATGATAATGCGTATAACACTCTATCCCGAGTAATTCATAATCAGTTTGAGGATATATCTCATGATTTCCCATCACCAATTTAAATGATATACTTTTATATGATTGCCGCCACTCTTTAAATGTATTCCATTCTTCATTTTTCTCACTGTGAAATAAATCACCTAAAAATAGAATGGTTTTAGGGTTCCATTTTTGAATCAATTCATCAATTTGGTGCAGGTTGTCGTCGTTTGATGAGCTTGGTAATGCGATACCATTTTTCCTGAAATGTCCTGCTTTTCCCAAATGGACATCGGATATAATTAACATTTCCTCTTCTTTCCAAAGCATCGCTTTTTGTGCCAATAGTAAAAACGATTGGCCGGAGATGGTAATACTAAATTCTTTCATTATATCCACTAAACGTGTTTTTCAAGTTGAGTCTGCATCTTTTTTACACGGTCGATTAATTTCTCGGAACTCATTTTTTCTCTCAAACGATCGACCATTATTGGAAATGCATATGGAGTAAATCGTTTCGTTTGATTTAATACTATTTCTTGTTTTTGAATCTTTAACAGCACTTTACGAAGACGTAATTCATCAAGCTGGAAAAACATGATTTCATCAAAAGCTTGTTGAATTAATAAATGGCCGGGTTCGTATTCAGTAAACACATCAAACATTAAACCTGAAGACATGCGCAGGTGCTTCGTTTTACGTTGTTCGCCCGGAAACCCATGAAAAACCAAACCGGCAACCTGAGCAATTTCCCAAAATTTACGCTTTGCCATTTCGCTATTGTTCAAACTAGCTGATATATCTTCAATTAAATTATCCGGTGAAAATACATTGTTTTCTAGCGCTTTTTCGATGGGGATATCCTGATCTGAAAGTAACTCGAAGCCATAATCGTTCATAGCAATGGAGAAGGTTATTGGAACCATTTTAGATATTCTATGCGCCACCAAAGTCGACATTCCTTCATGAACATATCGGCCCTCAAACGGATAGAAAAACACATGACATCCTTCTCTTGAGTAGCTTTTCTCAATCAAAAATTGATCTTCACCCGGAAGTATTGACCATGACTTTTGCACTTCTAAGATGGGTTGAATTGCATTTATTTCTACCATATCAGTATTGCCGTCAATAGCTTTCTGCATAGTTGATCGCAATAATTTTGACATGTTTGAGGAGAGCGACATCCGTCCACCTTGCCAGCTGGGTACTTTCGATTTTGTTCCCTTAGCTCTACGCACATATGCCGTCATTTCTTTAAGCTGTATTAACTCCAGATTTCGTCCGGCAAACCAAAATTTATCCCCAATATTTAAACTAGCTATAAACGTTTCTTCGATAGAACCAAGATTTCCACCCGAGAGATATTTCACGCGTAGCATTGAATCGGAAGTGATGGTTCCGATACTCATTCTGTGGCGACGTGCAATTTTCCGATCTACAACTTTGAACAATCCATCCTCATCCACAATCACTTTAGAATACTCGGGATATTTGCCCAGCGATTTCCCACCGGTGGTGATAAAGGTTAAAATCCAATCCCATTCGCTATCAGTGAGCGTTTGGTAGGCGAAGGATTTTCGAACTTCAGCAAAAATTTCATCCGGCAAAAAACCATCTGATACGGCAAGGGTAACCAAATATTGAACCAAAACATCAATGGGTTTGAGGATAGGATCGCGACTTTCCATTTCCGATTCGTCAACGGCACTTTTTAATGCAGCGGCTTCAACCAGTTCTAGGGCGTGTGTCGGTACAAAATAAATCGAGCTAACGGCCCCTGGGCGGTGACCACTCCGTCCTGCACGTTGCAAGAAACGAGCTACTCCTTTCGGGCTTCCAATTTGAATAACTGTATCAACAGGTCTGAAATCGACACCCAAATCTAAACTGGAAGTGCATACTACTGCTTTTAAAATACCCTCGTGCAGTGCTTGTTCCACCCAATTTCGCACTTCTCGATCTAAAGAACCATGATGCAGCGCAATTTGACCGGCGTAATCGGGGCGTGCTGCCAAAATATTTTGAAACCAGACTTCAGCTTGCCCGCGGGTATTCGTAAAAACAAGCGTTGAGGTATGTGCATCGATTATTGGTGTAACTTTGTGAAGCAGATTCAGCCCTAAATGCCCCGACCAAGGAAAGGTTTCAACCTTATCGGGCAAGATCGTAGTAATTTTCATCTCCTTTTTGATGTTTGCCCGAATAATTGTTGAACGGTCATCAGAGTGATCATCACCAAGTAGCACTTCAAGTGCTTCGTTTAAATTACCGATCGTTGCAGAAATCCCCCATGTTTGAAGATCGGGGCGAAGTGCTTTAAGTCTTGATCGTGCCAATTCAGTTTGAATGCCTCGCTTAGATCCCAGTAGCTCATGCCATTCATCAACCACCACGCATTGTAGCTTTTTAAAATGACGAGCATAGTTTTTTTGTGCAAGTAAAACATGAATGCTCTCAGGGGTTGTAATGAGCACTTCCGGCATTTTCCGGTTCTGTTTTTGTTTGATGGAAGTTGAAACATCGCCGGTTCGCCGACCAATTTCCCAGGGAATTCCGAGTTCATCTACCGAGGATTGAAGCGCATTCTGAATGTCTTTTGCCAGCGCTCGAAGGGGTGTGATCCAAAGAACCTGCAACCCATTATTCTCTAAAGTTTGATAGGTATTGGGATGATTATCGATCCAACGGATGAGATTAGGCATCCATAGAGCAAAAGTTTTTCCTGAACCTGTGGGAGCATTCAACAAACCGTTTTTACCTGTTAAAAAAGCATTCCAAACATCTTTTTGAAAAGGAAATACTTCCCAATTATTATTGGAAAACCACTTCTCAATAAGCTGTCGGCCTTGGTTTTTGTTCATATTGGATTAAGAATGTAAAAAATCGCTTTTCTGCCTGTTATACATATTATTGTGCTTGCAAGTTGGTATAAAAAAGGTCAATATCGAGCCAAAATTATAATCCATAAAGCAAGTAGAACAATGTGGCTTAATATTAAATCGTTCAACGAATATCATGAAACTTTTGAAGAAAGCGAGAAAGAACGACTAGAATTTTGGGATCATGAGGCCGGCACCTTCTACTGGCGCAAACGATGGGATAAAGTTCAAACCGGGAGTTTCGAAACTGCAGATGTTAAATGGTTCGAAGGTGGAAAGTTAAACATCACCGAAAATGCCCTGGATCGCCATTTAAACACCATCGGAAACAAAACCGCATTTATTTTTGAGCCGAATCACCCCGATTCATTCCGTCGGACCATCACCTACAAACAATTGCACGAGGATGTTTGTCGGTTTGCAAATGTATTGGAAGAGAAAGGTATCAAAAAAGGGGATCGCGTTTGTATTTATATGGCAATGACGCCTGAATTGGTAATTTCGGCCTTGGCTTGCGCTCGCATTGGGGCTGTGCATTCTATTGTTTTTGCAGGATTTTCAGCCCAATCACTTTCTGAGCGCATCAACGATTGTGAAGCTAAGATGTTGATCACCAATGATGGGCTTCGCCGTGGAGATAAGCACGTGCCACTAAAAGATATTTCGGATGAGGCTCTTGAAACTTGTTCAACAGTCGAGCACGTGATCGTTTGTCAGCGTACCAATCGCGACATTAATTGGGTAGAAGGGCGAGATCGCTGGTGGCATAATTTGATTAGAAATGCATCCAAAGAACACGAAGCCGTGGAAATGGATGCTGAAGATCCGCTCTTTATTCTGTATACCTCGGGATCAACCGGAAAGCCAAAAGGTGTGGTTCATACCTGCGGTGGCTATATGGTTTATACAAGTTACTCGTTTAGAAATGTGTTTCAGGTAGGCGCCGACGATGTGTATTGGTGTACGGCGGATGCAGGCTGGATTACCGGGCACAGCTACATTATTTATGGACCGCTTTTCACTGGAACTACGGGTATTATTTTTGAAGGAACTCCAACTTATCCGGATGCAGGTCGTTTCTGGGAAGTGGTTGAAAAATACAAGGTAACACATTTTTATACTGCACCAACGGCCATTCGCGCTCTGATGAGTTTCGATATGGATTTCGTAAAGAAATACGATTTAAGTTCGTTGAAAGTGTTGGGCACGGTTGGTGAGCCGATAAACGAAGAAGCTTGGCATTGGTATCACACGCACATTGGAGGTGGTCGCTGTTCGATTGTTGATACGTGGTGGCAAACCGAAACCGGCGGAATAATGATTTCGCCGCTAGCCGGTATTACTCCAACCAAACCGGGATTTGCAACCCTTCCACTCCCGGGCATATTCCCTGTGTTGATGGATGAAAATGGTAACGAGATCGAAGGCAATGCCGTGGAAGGCAACTTGTGCATCAAGCATCCGTGGCCGTCGATTGCTCGAACCGTTTATGGCGATCATGAGCGATATAAACAGACTTATCTATCTACCTACAAAGGATATTATTTTACGGGTGATGGCTGCCGTCGTGACGAGGATGGTTACTATCGAATTACTGGTCGTGTGGATGACGTATTGAATGTTTCAGGTCACCGTTTAGGTACCGCTGAGATTGAAAATGCGTTGGATGAGCATCCTAAAGTAGTTGAAACCGCCGTGGTTGGTTATCCACATGATATTAAGGGACAAGGTGTGTATGCTTTTATGATATGTGATGGAGAAGTTGAAGACACAGGCGCGTTCAAAAAAGAATTGCTTGATTTAGTAGTGAAAATCATTGGCCCAATCGCCAAGCCGGATAAAATTCAAATTGTACCCGGTCTTCCAAAAACTCGTTCTGGAAAAATCATGCGCCGAATATTGCGCAAAGTGGCTGCAAACGACCTCGAAAATGTGGGAGATACCTCAACGCTACTGGACCCGAGTGTGGTTGAAGCAATTAAAACCGGTAATTCGATTTAATTGAGCAAAATGTGAGAAGAAAGGGCGGGACTAAAGTCCCTTCTTGATTATGATCTTGCTTGGATAGGATTTGTAAATCGAATTACAGATTTAGCTCGGTCATAATCAAGCAAGGGTTTTAACCCTTGGGAGTGTGTTTTGGGGGCAGAGTTGGCAGGACTAAAGTTCCTTCTTGTTTTAATCTTGATTAGAAATCTCGAAATCCAGCAACCATTTTTTTCGTTCTAAGCCACCTCCATAACCGGTGAGCGAACCATCTTTGCCAATAACCCGATGACAGGGAATTACTATCGAAATACGATTACAGCCATTAGCGTTTGCAACGGCGCGTACTGCTTTGGGTTTTCCTATTAAATTGGCTTGTTCTTGATAAGATCGAGTTCCTGCGTAAGGTATCGTTTGTAATACATCCCATACAGTCTTTTGAAATTCGGTGCCCGGGGCATCTATCGGAATTGTAAATGCTTTCCGATGACCGTCAAAATATTCACCTAACTCTCGCTTCGTCTGTTTTGTGATCTCATTCTCTCCATGAAGAATAACAGCATTAAGGCGAAGTTGGAGATCGCGGAATTCGGTTTGGAGCATTCGTCGATCCGAAAATTCGAGCATGCATAAACCGATTTCTGTTGCAGCAATAAACATAGGACCAAGTGGCGTATCCGTTTTGGTGAGCTGAATGATTTGCTTGTTTAGCGTTTCTTTTGGTGATTTTCCGGTCAAAATTTTAAACGTATAACCAAAGCCGCTTAGGGAATCATACCCTGATTCGAAGGCAGCTTGAGCAACTTTAGAGCCGGATTTCAAATCCTGAAAAGCGGTATTGATTCGAAGCATACGTTGATACGCCTGAAACGTGATTCCATGATTAGCCTTAAACCAACGTCGAATTTTTTCCGGGCTTAAACCCGTATCCCTTAGCTCATAATCCGAAACTTTAGTTACATCACTATCAAAAAGCATGTCTAATGCTTGTTGGATATCATTCGGAGGCTGAAAGGTTGAATTGGTTGGTTTGCATACTTTACATGGTCGATATCCATGTTGAAGAGCAGTTTTTGCATCCCTATAAAACTCTACGTTTTTGAATTTAGGTTTTCGAGCTCGACAGGTTGAAATACAGAATACTCCCGTGGTTCTGATGGCTGCAAAAAAAAGACCAATATATTCGGGATCACGATTTAACAGCGCTTTATAATAGGTTTCTTTTTGTTGTTGAACGGAAGTTGAAATCATAAAAAGCTTTTTTAAATATGAATCTAGCTCAATATGGAGGAGCGCTCAACCGAAAAATGGACAAGTATTTTTAAATTGAAATGAGATAGCCAACCGGTAAAAATATTAAGCTCACAATCAACAAAATAAGCCGGAAACGGGTACTTATCAGAAGATCAGAATAGAATAACCCAAAACTAAAGGGGTGATCGGTTAACCAACGGTAATAAGTAAGCCTGTGATAGTTGCCTAGAGCCATGGTAACATGCCCATGGATGATGGTAAGTGTAAACGGTAACGAAAAAATGAAAGCACCAAGATAACGAAGTGCTTCACCCATCCCGATTAGTTTTGCCGCGTAATAATAGGGCCATGCAAAAAGCACAATCAGCGGAATGCTAAGAAGCCAATTGATTAGGCTAATGCGCTTATAATTTGAGGGCGAAAGCTCAGACATATGGCTTTATATCTGTGAAGCGATAAGCATCTCAATTTCCCGATATGGCATGTTAAACATCTTACTTAAGGATTTTTTTGTAAGATGATTTTTATACACATAGGTGCCATTTCTAAGCGCAACGTTATCCCATAAACATTCTTTAATTCCACCTGCCTCTCCAATTGCCAATACATAGGGCACAAGTACATTATTTAAAGCATTTGTTGCTGTACGGGCTACATTAGATGGAATATTGGGTACGCAATAATGAGTAACATCATGTACCTGAAAAACAGGATTAGAATGGGTTGTTGCTCGGCTCGTTGCTATACATCCGCCTTGATCAATTACGGTGTCAACAATAACGCTGCCGGGTTTCATACTTGCTACCATATCGTCGGTGATAAGGCACGGTGAGCGATCTCCTTCGGCCATTACAGCACCGATTATTACATCAGTAAATTTAAGTGCATGGCTGAGATATTGTGTATTGGCCACTGCTGTAATTATTCTACGGTCTAGATCATTTTCGAGGCGGCGAAGTGCAGCAAGATCGTTATCCATCACAAAAACTTGTGCGCCGTACCCTAATGCAGTTCGGGCTGCATATTCCGCGGTGATGCCTGCACCTAAAATAACTACCGTAGCTGGTGGTACTCCCGAAATTCCGCCGAGCATAACGCCTTGGCCACCGCTCAGATTTTCCATGTAATGCGCTGCAATTTGCACCGACATCGAGCCCGTAATTTCGTGCATCATCCGTACAATGGGAAACTCGCCATCAGATCCCCGAATGAATTCATATCCAATTCCGGTGATAGATTTTTTAGTTAACGCCTCGAAATATTCCGGCTTTTGGTTTCCCAGGTGCAATGCAGAAATAATAGACTGATTCGGTTGTACATATTCAATTTCTTCATTGCTTAATGGGGCAACTTTTAGGATTAACTCCGATTTCTTGAATACATCTTCGGAACTAAACGCAATTTCAGCACCGGATTCGGCATAGTCGCGATCGGAAAACTTAGCTTCATCACCGGCACCTTTTTCGATATAAATATCGTGTCCGTTGGCTTTTAGAATAGCAACACCACCCGGAGTTAGACAAACTCGGCGTTCATCATTGGAGTGCTCACGTGGGATTCCAATCTTTAATGAAACCTCGCTTCGGGATCGAATCAAGTGTTTTTCGAGCGTTTTTAACCCAATCTGTTCTGTATCAAGGGGATTGATGTCCATGGTCCGCTATTTTTGATGATTTTCGGAAGATAGGTAATTCAATCAGGAATTAGGAATATGAAAAGGAGGAAGAGGGACTGAGTGGCAAAGGGACTGAGGATCAAAGGGACATAGCAGATTATTAGATGTGTCAAACCGAAATGTGGATTTGATACTTCGAATTAGAAGATTTATAACAAAAGTTATTCAGGTTCTTCACCTAGAAAATTTAAGAACTTTGTTTCATCCCAAATAGTGATTCCCAAATCCTGAGCTTTGGTCAGTTTCGATCCGGCTGATTCTCCAGCGAGCACGTAATCGGTTTTTTTGGATACCGACGATGAGGTCTTACCCCCATGTTTTTCTATAATTTCTGATGCTTGTTTGCGAGAAAGCGATGGTAGCGAGCCTGTTAAAACAACGGTTTTTCCTTCCAACTTTGAAGATGCCAATTCCTGCTCTTCCATTTCGAATTGTAATCCCGCGGCTTGCAATCGTTCAATAGTGTTTGTGTTGATCTCGTTTGAGAAAAATTGCGTCACCGATTCAGCTATACGTGGACCAATCGCATCTACATTTGATAAATCCTCTTCCGAAGCTGTACGTAGATTTTTTATCGATGAAAATGCCTTGGCTAAATCTTTGGCTACCGTTTTGCCTACAAAGCGAATTCCCAAAGCATAAAGGACACGATCGAAAGGTTGTTCCTTCGCTTTTTTGATAGCAGAAATTAGGTTTTGAGCAGATTTTTCGGCCATTCGTTCAAGAGGAACGATCTGTTCCACTTTCAAATCAAACAAATCGGCATAGTTGGTAATCAAACCTTCCGTTACTAATTGATCCACAACCGACTCACCCAATCCTTCGATATCAAGGGCATCACGGGAAGCAAAGTGCTCAATTTTGATTCTAACTTGTGGCGGGCACTCAGGATTGATGCATCGCCATGCTACTTCTCCTTCATACTTAATCAATTCAGCTTCGCACGCTGGACAATGAGCAGGGAAATCGAAAGACGCGGAACGACCTTCCCGATTTGGATCTACTACACTTACCACCTGAGGGATAATTTCGCCGGCCTTTTCAACCAAAACAGTATCTCCAATACGAATGTCTTTTCGATGGATTTCCTCTTCGTTGTGGAGGGAGGCTCGCTTTACAGTTGTTCCGGCTAATAATACCGGTTCGAGCTCTGCAACAGGGGTGATGGTTCCTAATCGACCCACTTGCAGTGAAATATCGTTGAGTTTGGTTTGAGCTTGTTCAGCCTCGAATTTATAGGCAATTGCCCATCGTGGAAACTTTGAGGTGCTACCTAATTGATCGCGTAAATTTGCCTGATTGATTTTGATTACAACACCATCGGTTTCGTAGGGGAGTTCGTGGCGTAAAGCATCAAATCTATGAATCACTTCAAGTACTTCTTCGATAGTATTGCAAACGGTTGGGTGATCGTTAACAGGCAATCCATACTCTTGGATAAGCTCGTTTTTCTTCCATTGGGTGATGTTAGGATCTTCATCATCGAAGATTAGATCGAAAGCAAAAAACCGAATAGGACGTTGCGCTACGGCTTTAGGATCCTGCATTTTCAGCGATCCAGCCGTTGAATTTCTCGGATTTGCGAACACACTCAAGCCTTCTTCTTCCCGGCGTTCATTCATCCGGGCAAAGGCTTCGCGTTCCATATAAGCCTCGCCGCGAACTTCAACCACTGCCGGATAATCACCAGAAAGTGTAAGCGGAATATCGTGCACTGTTTTGAGGTTTCGTGTGATGTCATCGCCTTTTTCGCCGTTGCCACGTGTAGCTCCGAGAACAAAGTTTCCATCTTCGTATCGCAAACGGATCGAAGCTCCATCAAACTTTAATTCTACCAGATAATTGTAGTCGGTATGGCCCAAAATCTTTTGCACTCGACCATCAAAATCTTTGAGTTCTTGCTCATTATAGGTGTTATCTAAGCTGAGCATAGGTACAGGATGCAGTACCGAATTAAACTGTGAGGAAATCTCGCCGCCTACCCTTTGAGTAGGAGAATCAGCCGTTACTAATTCGAATTGGTGCTCTAACGCTTCTAACTCTTTTAACGACTCATCAAAATCTTTGTCGCTCATAAAAGGTTGGGCATCCTCATAGTAAGCTTCGTTAGCTTTATTCAGCAGAGAACGTAGCTTATCAACCCGTTTAATGGCGTCTTGCTTGTTCATAGAGAAAGAATGTTAATTCGAAAGAGGATAGACTAAACTATCCGGTGGGCCAACTTCAAATGGAAACACTGCGGAAGGTTGAATAAAATATTTTTCATCATCCAGAATGGTTCTTGTGAGCATAATTGAATCAAAAGAATCATCATAATAGTTTTCGAAAGGTTGCTCAATTACATGGCCGTTAAATAGGAGAAGCATTCTTGTGTATTGGCCACGAACAAGAAGTGTGTCGGTAAAATTGTAATTGTACGCCTGCCCTTGTTCCATCCAAAATGGATTAGTTCGCCAGTTAAAATCGGAAGTTACTCTAACCGGTTCGAGTTTATCAAACGCTGCGTACACACTTACGGTAAGAGTTTCGGTAAGCGCATTGCTGAACGGCAAGTTAACTGCTCTGGGTCTTTCAGGTTCGTCGTTGTCCTCGGTTTCCTCAGCAAGTAATTCTTGCGGTGCATCTTGAACTTCAGGGATAAGATCTTCGGTAGAAGGTGCAACCAGGGCAGTGCTATCAATCAATGCATCATTGATTAATGGAGTTGTGTCACTTTCACCCAAAACTTCTGCATTCTCAACGGGATCGTCGGAGCTAAAGAATCCCATAATCGGTTCGCGATAAATGAAAATGAGAATCGCCAACAAAATGATTACCAATGCTATGGCAACCGGAAGAATAATTTTTGTACCTGCTGCCGGTGCGTTAAAACGTTTACCTAAATCAGCCCAGTTTACGTTTTCAACCGTTGGGGTTGGTTTCGGATCTTTTTCTTCGATGTCGGGCTTTTGCAAGATAATTTCAGACTCATCGGAGGTAACTAGATTTTCTGAAGCTACCTCTTCGTCTTCAATAGAAAGTGCATTATCAACTTCCAAAACCGATCCCGGATTGTAAAGACCTGCTTCGATAGAATCTAAAGCATCAACTATGGCCTGATCGTGAATACCCAGCGCTTTGGCATACGAACGCACAAAACTTCGTGTATAGGTTTTGTTCGATTCAATTTGATCAAAAATCGAGTCATCCTCGATAGATGCCAGAATCTGCGTTGGGATTTTAATCTGGCCTTGAATCTCCTCTAAAGTGAGACCTAAACGTTTTCTTTTGGCAGTTAAATCTTTCCCAAGCGACATAGGGTACGGCGTAAATTTCGGCGTTGTTATTTTGAAAGCAAACTAAGTAATTAAAGCATTCAGCAAAAGCAAAGAGAAAATAAAAATTGGGGATATTCTAAACATCAAATACATAGCGGGTGGTATAAAGGAAGCTCTGTTTCCACATGTCTGCGAACTTTGTGGATTGCAACTGCCGGATACTACCGAGTTTTTGTGTTCTACTTGCCTTAAATCGCGATTCGAACGAACCGAATTACGAGAGGGAAATACAACCTCGGATATCTTTTTGCCTGAATCTATATCATTTCAATTTGCACTCTGGAATTTCGATAAAGGTGGTTTCCTCCAGGATTTATTGCACGACTTGAAGTACAATCAGTTAAGCGGAGTAGGAGTAGATTTGGGAAAGGTCCTAGGCTCAGCATTAGTTGATCATAACATTTTAGAAGATGATTCATGGGTGATTGTACCGGTTCCATTGCATCGCAAAAAGAAGAAAAAAAGAGGATACAATCAGGCTAGAAAAATTGCTAAAGGAGTAAGTATGAGTACAAGCTGTACACTTATCAACCAAGAAGTCGTAACTCGGATAAAACACACAGCTACACAAACTGGTTTTACACTTGAGAAGCGAAATAAAAATATCGCAAATGCCTTTGAAGTTTTGAATAATGCCATGCTAAAAAACGCTGCGTGTTTAATAATTGATGATGTATTTACCACCGGAGCAACTACTTTTGAGTTAGCTAGCACCTTGATAAATGCAGGTGTACGAAAAATCGGGATTGCTACTGTTGCTCAAGCATGAACCTTAACGTTGAGTACCCTATATTTGGGACATGAATGCACGTAAAGTTGGCCAATCGAAATGGCAAATGTTAGAAATGCCGGACGGTATTTCCACTTCCAATGGAATTTGGTATCACATAACCAGAGAACGAATTGAAAAATATGTGCCCGGACTTTTAAAAAAAGTTCGACTCGAACGCATTATTCAACAAGCTGATGCCTGGGTGGTGAGCGTTGATGGCTTAGCGTTGTTACTTTATTTCGTTCTTTTATTTTTATGGATACCACCATTATCAGCATTTTTGGTTTCCATACTTTTCTTTCTGTTTGTATTTCTGAATACTGCCGCCTTAATCAGTGTGTGGGCTTCCCGATTGATGCAGGTATTTGCTAGCGATGGATTTTTGTACGGAATCTCGGCACTTCTTTTGATCGGAATATCATTTAATACATCAGGAACGATACCTTTTTTACCTTCAACAATGACCGGAGTTTGGTACGGCGTTGGCTTGGTATTTCTATTTAAAGTGGGATTGCTGCGACTTTTGTTGAAATTTATCGAGAGTAAAATGCAAAAAGCAGTAGAACGCCAAGATCGAATATTAAACATGTTACTGATCCGGTATGGAATGAGCGAAGGGATCTTGACTAAATCGGTAGATGAAATGCAGGACGAGCTGATCCGATTGCAGAATTATCATAAAACGAGAAAGAAGAAATGAAAAACCTGATTTGGGTTCTTACGTTTTTTTGGATCGGTTCATGTGCACCAACCAGCATTATAGTTGATAATTTTAGCGTAGTGAGTGTTGCATCGGTTCCTGATTTACAAGTTCAAAGCAGGGTCTTAAACCCACAATCTCGAAATCAGATCAATGACCAAAAACTGATAGAGCAGAAAGGAACTTATTATTTAGATAAAGTGGTGTTGGGATATTCGAATCAACTAGATGGAATTTATTTTGACAATGCCGATCAATCGGGCTTGCATTTCGAAGTGGAGTCGATGAAGGTGAAAAAAGGATTCACTTTCAATTTGATTGACCCCGGTCCGGTTTACAAAATGAGCATGAAGGTGAACATTTATCAAAACGGGCGCAGGTTAAACAACGAGACCTACACCACCAGAGTTAATATGGCCCAAATTGTACACGAAGATAAATTCTGGAATTGGCTGTCATCCGAAGAGATTAGCGATACCAACAATCAAATTCTCACGTTCGAACGTGGGCTTAGAAATCTATACAGAGACGTATACTTTAAACACCTAAACATATCACTCACTTTATGAGCGTTAAACATTTCTACCTGATCAGGCATGGTGAAACAGACTATAATAAATCGCTAAAATTACAAGGTAGAGGCATAGATGCTGCGCTAAACGAGCAAGGTAGAATGCAAGCCGATTGTGTAGCCAAAGCGTTGGAAGAGGTGCAAATATCCCAAATTATAACGAGCAGCCTCAAACGTGCTCAAGAATCTGCAGAGCCGCTAAGCGAGCAAAAGGGGATAGAATACCAAAGCTTTTCCGAGTTAGATGAAATGGACTTTGGCGATTGGGAAGGCCGTATTTTCGATGACGTGATCGGCGAAATAAGAGAGATTCAATCGCAATGGGAAGCAGGAAATACTGCTGCAAATGTTCCGGGTGGAGAATCGCCTGAAGAAGTATATCAGCGTTCAGGAACTAAGCTGAGAGAAATAGCAGCACAAACCAGTCATGAACATACAGCAGTAGTGATTCATGGGAGATTAATCAGAATTCTACTAGCTGGTTTGTTAGACTATGGCTTAGAAAATATGCATCAAATTAACCATCAAAATGGATCCATCAATCACATAATATGGAAAGATGGAGCGTTTGAAGCCGTTCAGCTAAATATGGTTGAACACCTGCCCAAAAGTGAACTGGTTTGGAATAAATAAATCTCCCTCTCGATACAAATAACCTTATCTTTGCCAACTTTAGAACCATTTGCCAATGAGAATGGTTAGCACAGCAAAAAGTATGATGTTTTATGAGTGAAAAAGTACGTTCGATGTTTGCAGACATTGCCGGTGATTATGATCGAATTAATACGGTTCTATCATTTGGAGTTCATCACGCATGGCGGGCTAAAGCTATTAAAGAAAGTAATGCTAAAGAAGGCGATCACGTTTTAGATTGTGCCACCGGTACCGGTGACCTGGCAATCGAGTTCAAAAAAACGGTTGGTAAATCCGGATACGTACTTGGTACCGATTTTTGTGCTCCGATGATTGAACCGGCGCCCGACAAAGCCAAAAAACAAGGGTTGGAGATTGATTTTGAAGTAGCCGATGCAATGAACCTACCCTACGAAGACAATCGCTTTGACATAGCTAGTATTTCGTTTGGTATTCGCAATGTGGACGAACCCGTAACTGCTTTAAAGGAAATGGCAAGAGTGGTTAAACCTGGTGGGAGAGTGGTAGTGCTGGAATTTGGCCAACCAAAGGGTCTAATGAAACTTCCATATAATTTATATAGCCAACACATTATGCCGGCAGTAGGAGGTTGGTTAAGCGGTAATCGCGAAGCTTACACTTATTTACCAAGAACCAGTGCGACATTTCCGGCCGGGAAAAACTTCCTCAAACTGATGGAAGAGTCTAAAAGTTTTATTGATTATCGAGCCGTGCGATTAACGGGTGGCATTGCATACATTTATGTTGGATTGGTTCAATAAAAATCGGCTGATTTGTCCAAATCTGGAAAATCACTCTCAGAAAAAGCGCTTTTCTTATTTTTTTTTCTGAAATAACAGAATTCATCATCTGCTATCGATGGGTATGTATATCTATAAAAACTGAATTTCCGATAGTAAGGCCTCACTTTTTAGCAAAATCTTTCTCCAATCAAACTTTTTTGAAAGCGTTTTTTTAAGACGTTTGCGTATCTAATTGGTCAACCAATATTGGTCAACCAATTTGGGGTAACACTAATCAATCAGAATAATATGAAATACAAAGCTACCATTTTCAGTGTAGGTATGATTGGGGTCCTATCTCTACTGTTATTTTCAAACTCGTTTGCACAGGAAGCTTTTACACCTGTAATAATGAATGCAAACTTCGAAGATTCTGCTAATCGCGATGATAACCGCGAAGCATGGAGAAACAGAGATCTTGAAGCAGATGCTGATACCGTAATAGGCGACGGTTCTTATATGTTGCAGATGTCAACTACAAATTACACGCCAAATCCCCCTGTTGATCAAGGTTTTAGTGGAAAGCTACCAACCGGTAGCTCAGAAACCAGTAATCGCCGATGGATGTATCAGGAGATTACGGTTGAAGCAAATAAATCGTATACCATTAGTTGGTTTATGAAACAGTCGAGTGGGAATACGCTTAATGTATCGATTTATGATGCACCATTTAGTACAGTAAGTACCATTGGAGATGCTACCAAGATTTTAAAGTCTCAAGACTATAACGATGCCAGTGGAAGCAATACAGGCTCATTTATTGAACAATCAATTACATTCGATTCCGGTGATCATACTACCGTAGTATTATATATTTCGAATGATTGGGAAAATGGAACTTCTTCTGTAAATCTGGATGATTTTTCGATTGTTGAAAATACAATGCAGGCTTTCACTCCTGTAATCATGAATCCGAATTTCGAAGATTCTGCCAATAGAGACGACAATCGGGTTGCATGGAGAAACAAAAATCTTGAAGCCGATGCAGATACCGTAATTGGCGATGGATCGTGGGTTCTTCAAATGTCTACTACAAATTACACACCAGATCCTCCTGCTGATCAAGGTTTTAGTGGAAAGCTGCCAACCGGAAGCTCGGAAACCAGTAACCGACGCTGGATGTATCAAGAAATTGCTGTGGAAGCCGGTAAAAATTACAAAATCAGTTGGTTCATGAAGCAATCAAGTGGTAACACACTAACAGCGGCCATTTACGATGCGCCTTTTAGTACGGTAAGCACCATTGGCGATGCAACAAAAATTCTGAAATCTCAGGATTATAACGATGATAGCGGTAGTAATACCGGTAGTTTTAAAGCCGAGTCTATCACATTTAACTCCGGTGCAAGCACAACCGTTGTTCTATTCTTTAGCAACGATTGGGAAAATGGTTCTTCATCTGTAAACCTAGATGATTTTTCGATCGAAGAAGTTGAAGAAGTTGTGGAGCCAGAGTTTCCTATGATCGCGAATGCTGATTTCGAAGATGAGCCAAATCGCGATGATAACAGATCAGCATGGAGAAATAAAGATCTTGAAGCAGATGCTGATGCAGTAATTGGTGATGGATCTTGGGTATTACAAATGTCTACCACAAATTATACTCCAAATCCACCAGCAGACCAGGGATTCAGTGGTAAACTACCTACCGGTACTTCAGAAACAAGTAATCGTCGTTGGATTTATCAGAACATTGCAGTTGATGCTAACACCGATTATAAAATCAGTTGGTTTATGAAGCAAAGCTCTGGAAATACCCTGACGGTAGAAATTTATGATGCACCATTTAGCACGGTAGATGTAATCGGGGATGCAACGAAGATTCTTGCTACTCAAAATTATGACGATGCAAGCGGAAGTAATACCGGTGATTTCATCGAGCAGTCGATCACATTCAACTCTAGCTCGAGCACAACTGTTGTACTCTTCATTTCCAACGACTGGGAAAATGGAAGTAGTTCGGTAAATGTGGATGATTTCTCGATTGAGGAAGCTGACCCCGTTTCTAACGATTTGGAAGAAGTACTACCAAAAACTTTTGTCCTAGACCAAAACTATCCGAATCCGTTTAACCCAAGCACAAATATTAGTTACACGTTGAACGAGAGTGCACAGGTAAAACTGGAAGTGTTTAACATGATAGGGCAAAAAGTAGCTACTCTGGTTAATGCGAAACAATCGGCAGGAAATTACAACTTCACTTTCGAAGCAAATGGCTTAACAAGTGGAATGTACTTCTACAGAATAGAAGCCGGTTCGTTTAGTGATGTTAAGCGAATGACTTTAATAAAATAAGCATAGCATAGTAGCTTATGTATCGGTTAGAACATGTAGCTCCCCTTGAATTTTGGGGAGTTACCTTTCCGAAACTTTATCAAGCAAACCAATTGAAGATTAGATAAATATGTACCAGCTTAAGGAATTATTTAATCGAACAGGGATACAGTTATGAAAACACTCGAAAATTTCAATCAAATCAAGATTGAAAGTCCAGTAGATCAAATTATTAAGCAGATCAGAGAATTGATTACTACGGGTCAACTTAAGCCGGGTGATAAATTACCCCCGGAAAGGCAGTTGAGCGTACATCTTGGTGTAAGCAGAACACATCTCAGAAATGCACTTAAAAAGCTTGAATTCTACGGAATATTAAAAGCATTACCACAAAGTGGAACTGTGGTTGCGGGCATGGGACTTCCTGCTTTGGAAGGCCTAATTACGGATATGCTTCAGCTTCAAGAAACGGATTTCAGATCGCTGGTTGAAACACGAGCTATCTTAGAAACTAATGCCGTTAAGCTGGCTGCGCAGCACAGAGATGAACAGGATATCCTGGAAATAGAAAAAGCTCTGATTGCGCATAAAGACAAAGTGTATAACAATGCACCTGCTGTTGAAGAAGATCTGCTTTTCCATTTAAAAATTGCTGAAGCAAGCAAAAACTCGGTACTCACTTCATTATTACTAATCATCGCTCCTGATGTGATCAGTTTTTTTAACACTTACGATGTTTGTGGGGAAGGTCGCTCTTTGGGTGCAGTTAAAGAGCATGAGATTTTACTAGAGCACATTAAAAATCAGGATGCGAAAAGTGCCGGTAACATACTTAACGAACATTTGAAGGACATACTTGATTACGTGCGAACTGCCGACAGTATCCCTCATTTCAATGGTTCGAGCGGAATAATTTGAATTAATGGACATAAAAAAAGTGAGTCAGTTTTGAACTGACCCACATCTTGGGATTTTAATCAGCAGAGATATCAATTTGGCGACTGATAGTAATGCGATTAAAACACGGGTAGAATATACAAAGTGTTTTAAGTCGATGCATTCAGAGATGCTGGTTTGTTGTAATCCTACACTTGTTGCGAGTTAACTAAAACCAACCTAATAACCTAAATCGATGAAAAAACTCACTCTACCACCAGGTAAAGAACTATTGAAGAGTGGAATATGGATGTTCCTTTTTACAATATGTTTAAGTTTTCAGGGATTGCAAGCGCAAGATATTGCAATAACCGGAAGTGTTACCGAAGAAAATGGAGAACCACTACCAAGTGTTAACATCATAGTACAAGGCACTGAAATTGGTACAGCTACCGATGTTGATGGCCGTTATGCAATTAATGCTCCAACCGATGGAGTTCTAATCGTCTCTTTTTTGGGATTTAAAACCCAATTGGTTCCAGTTGATGGCCGACGAGTAATTAATATTGTGCTTCAAGAAGACATTGAGCTACTCGAAGATGTAGTTGTAATAGGCTACGGAACCATCAAAAAATCTCACCTCACAGGGTCTGTTTCAAGTGTTAAAAACGAAAACCTGGATGCAATTCCTCTTTCCCGAGTTGATGATGCTTTAATTGGGCAGATTTCCGGTGTAAATATTCAGCAAACGAACCCGGCTGCGGGTGAGGCTCCTGATATTACCGTTCGTGGCCAGGGCTCTATCAACTTCGACTCCTATCCATTAGTGGTATTAGATGGTATTGTTGTTGGTAACGATGGGGATTTTCTTTCCAGCCTGGATATGAACGACATCGAGTCGGTTGAGCTATTAAAAGATGCTTCTTCATCAGCCATTTATGGTTCGCGTGGTGCCAATGGTATTCTAATGATCACGACCAAGCGTGGTGCCGAAGGTCCAACTCAATTCTCATACCATGGGTATGTAGGATTTAAATCTGTACCCACAAACGATGTGCTTACCACACCGGATGCATGGGCAGAATTTGTATGAGCGAACAATGGTGGCGAACTCACTGAAAAAATGACTTATATCCAGCAATTAGGTACCTATACCAACTGGGAAGAAGTAATGATGGATGGTGGCTCTATTTTAAGCCACTCATTTTCAGCCAAAGGTGGAACACGCAACACCCGGTATTTAGCTTCAATAAATTATCAGAACGATGAAGGGGTACTGCTAACCGATAATTACGAGAAGTTGAACTTTCGTGTGAATTTGAACACTCGTTTGCGTGATAAACTTTGTCTTTCGGTTACATTGAACCCATCACAAACCGAGCAACGTCGCTTCCCAATTGGGGTACACGATGCCATGCGCCAAAACCCATGGTTACCGATATATCTGGACGAAAACAATATTCAATATGTAAACAGATATCGTGAAAATTGCCGATGGGCTGATGCCGAAATTGGTGACTACGCTATGGAACGTATGTTCGATGATTACGATTTAGATGCCGGTATGCCGGATATTGGTGCCGGGGATTGTTCATCACCTTCAGGAACCGATATTAGTGGTACCTCCAATCAAAACGCATTAGCGAAAGTGGTTGAGCGTGATGAGCGTAAATTCGAAAATAAAGTGTATGCGAATACCCAACTTACCTATCAGTTTTCGGATAATTTCGAATTCAAACAACGCCTTGGTGGTGATTACAGAGTTACCTTAAATCAGGATTGGGCAGGTGTTGAAGCTTCCAGAAACGGAGCAGCCGATTCAGAGTCTATACGCAGAAGCCGTATTCAAACACACTTAGTGTCTGAAAGTGTATTTAATTATGACATATCAAATGATGTTACTGATTTGGCAGTTGTTGCCGGATTTGCCTACGAAAGTTGGGAACGAGAAGTAACCAGAATGGAAGAAGTTGGTTATGAAAACGATATTATCAGAACTCTACCAGGTAATAACATAGCTGAAGCGTTTACACTTAAAGCAGAAGAGAATTTAATTTCTTATTTCTCACGGGTGAATTACGCGTACGAAAATAAATATTATTGTCGGTAAGTGCACGACTAGATGGTAGTTCCAAATTCGGTCCAGATAGAAAATTCGGTTTCTTCCCTGCCGGTTCAATAGGCTGGATGCTTACCGAAGAAGCATTTATGCAAGATCAAAATATTGTGCAAGACTTTAAACTACGTATTAGTTATGGTCAAACTGGTTCAAATAGCTTTACATTTATAGATAGTTCAATTCCGGAAGAATATGCCCACATTGGATTATTATCACCTATTGCTACCGGTTTTGGTGCTACTGGTATATATCAACAAAATCTTGCAAATGCCGATTTTGGTTGGGAAAAGCTAGATGAAATTAATCCTGGTTTTGATATTGCCTTTTTAGACCGGAAAATCAATCTCTCCTTTGATTACTATAAGAGAACCAGTCGTGATCTTATTCTAGAATTACCAATCCCTTCTGCAACAGGATTTTCTACAGCTTTAGTAAATAAAGGCGAAGTAGAAAATGAAGGCGTTGAACTTGAGCTACTTACAAGAAATTATCTCTCAAAAGATGCTTCATGGACAACGACTGTAACGTTAACTCATAATAAAAACACCTTAACCAATTTTGAATCATCTAATGGTCAAATTAGTGAGGTGGACGATAAACGTCCGGCAGAATGGATTGCATTAGAGGGACGACCAATTTCTACGTTCTACGGGTATGTGGTAGATAAGGAAATCCCCTTGGAATATATCAATGATCCGTTCTCACCTATTAATGCTCAGTCTCAAGACATTTATGTAAGAGATTTAAATGGGGACGGTGTAATTGATGGAGATGACCGAACAATTCTAGGATCACCCTATCCTGATTTAATCTGGAGTTTAACAAACAATGTAAAGTATAAGAACTTTGAGTTTTCGTTCATGTTCCAAGGCTCACACGGTGCCGAAGTACGAAACATTTCAGGGCAATACATTAATAACGAGTTCTCAGGAAGACAAGATTATAACTCTGAATTCCCTGATCCGGGTTTAGTTCAACAGCGAATCTTTACTAGCGATGATATTCAGGACGCTTCATTCATAGCACTTAGAAACCTGAATATTGCCTACAACCTCCCTAATTCGTTCTTAATAAAGGCGGGTGTTCAAAGTGCAAGATTATATGTAAGTGGTCAGAATCTGATCTACCTCATGGCCGATGATTACATCGGGTACAATCCGGAAGGGGTTGACTCGGGTGCTTCTAAATCTCCTCTAACCTACGGGTATCAAAGAGGTACAGCACCTATTTATCGCTCGATATCATTCGGTATAAATCTAGACTTTTAATTAACTCAATCATGAATAATAAAATCAGATATATAGCAATATTTTTTGTACTGATCTCCTTTACTGCTTGTGACCATAGCATTTTAGATCAGGAACCAGCATCTCAGATTGCAATTGATAATTACTTCAATTCCACTGAAGAAGTAGAAAGTGCTGTAATTGGTATTTATGATGCCATGCAAGCAGTGCCACAACGTGAGTTCGCACTCACCGAAATGCGTTCCGACAATACCCGCACTAAAAACAGTGAAGGTATATGGGGCGAATTTCAGGATTTAAACGTGAGTGCGACTAATGGCGCTGTAGCTAATTATTGGGCCTTCAATTACGATGTAATTTTTAGAGCCAATTTAGTGTTGAATTATCTAGATGCGGCAACAAACCCAACTAAGCGTACCCAATTCGAAGGGGAAGCTAAATTTGGTCGTGCACTTTCATATTTCAACTTAGTACGTGCCTTTGGTGATGTTCCTCTTGTTGATACCATCATTGGTGCTGATGACATTGAATACTTCGGAAGAATAAGTACAAGTGAAGTATATGATCTTATCATTAGTGACTTAGCCTTTGCAGTAAATAATCTTCCGGCAAAAGGTGATATCAATTTTGGCAGAGCTACTTCAGGTGCTGCCAAAGGTTTATTGGCTAAAGTTCATTTAACACTAAACAATTATGACGAAGCAGAAACTCTTTTAGAAGAATTAGTTGATGGTACCGACTATAGTTTATTACCAAATTACCGTGATGTATTCTATTCGGAAGGAAATGACGAAATCTTGTTTGCCATCCCTTATATCGATGACAATGCGAACGAAAGTCAGGACTTTTCTTTCGAATTTACAGCCGGTGGTGTTCGTTCAGGGCTTAACTATCTAACGAACGAGTTTATTGCAGCCATCGACCCGGCGGATACGGAAAGAATTCCGGTGCTACGAAACCCGTTAAATCAAGCCGAAGTTGGTAAATTTATAACTCAAAGTGCTGATGCTCGCTTCTGCGGTAACGACTGGATAGTATTGAGATATGCTGATATTTATCTAATGTATGCCGAAGCCATCATGGCCGGTGGTTCATCCACACAAACGGTAACAGCAATAAGAGCGTACAATGCGGTACGTGACAGAGTAGGTATGAGTACTATTCCTGAAGACGGTTCAGGTACACTCACCTTAGACGAATTGCTAGCAGAGCGCAGAATTGAGCTGGCATTCGAAAATCACCGCTTGTACGACTTAATCAGATTAGGTAAGGCAACCGATGTATTAAGTGCTTTCGCAACCTCAAACGGATATAGTTTCTCTAATAACGATTTATTACTGCCTGTTCCACAAAGAGAAATAAACGTGAGCAAAGGTGCACTTAGTCAAAATCCGGGTTATAACTAAACCCGTCGATCAATCAAGAATTTGAAAAGAAAATGATATCACTATGAATTCAATTCGATTTAGAACTTTAATAACAATTGTTTGTATGGCAGGCTTAGTATTCGTTTCAAACGGATGCGACGAAGAGCTGCCGGCAGCCGGGTCTTTACCCGATGAAACTCCACCAAGTGCGCTTTTTTCATTTACTCAAAGCGATAATAACTATCTGCGTGTAGCATTTACTAACGAATCGGTTAGTGCAACCGATTACGCTTGGGACTTTGGTGACGGAAACACATCCACCGATAAAGAACCATTTAATACATATGCTGACGATGGTGATTACACCGTAACCTTGGTTGCTTCAGATAAACTTGGTGTTTCAAGTACATATATGTCGGTTCTGAGTATTGTAGAACCCGATGAACCCTTTGCTCCAGTTATTTTAGAAGCAGGATTCGAAGATGGAAGTGCCGGAAGTGAAACTTGTGGAGATGGAAATATGGACGGCCGCGATTGTTGGAGAAACTCCGACTTAGGTGGCGTAATTCAGATTACAGGAAGTCCGGTTTTTGATGGACAACAATCTGCAAAATTACCAAGCAGTAACGATCGTATAGGTTATCAGTTGGTTACCGTAGAAGCAGAGACCGAATATATACTGACTTTTTATTATACACTTAAAACCAGCCCGGTTGGCGCAGTAACTGTATCAGTTTTGAATGGTCCGGTTAACGATCCTTCAAATATTGCAGCAGCAACGATTGCCTCGGGTAGTTATTCTGATCAAACCGATGATAAAACTTATATCCGTGAGACGATTCCTTTTAACTCGGGCTCGAGTACACAGATTGCGATCTACTTCTACACAACCGATGTAGAAGCAAGGCTAGATAACTTTGCCATTGTAGAAAATTAAATTCAGGTTATAAATGAAATCCTTATCTAAAACCACGGTTCATACTTTTGGGATAGCTTTAATATTCACACTGTTTGCAGCAACAACCATTGCTTGCCAGAATGAATTGCCAACGCGACCGGATCCAAGCGATTACGATGATTTGGAGATCCCTGATGCTTCAGATACAAATGTAGTTGCAATCGATTTGAGTCATTGGAAAGTTACCCTTCCTATCGATCGTGGAGATGGGCGACCACTTGAAGTAGAACCACCGGAAATTTTTGATTACGCTAATAACGAGCGCATCAAGCCGTATTTCTATAACGATTCGACGGATGGCTCCTTGGTTTTCTATACCTATCCAGCATCTTCAACAGCAAATTCATCCTATTCTAGAACTGAATTGCGTGAACAAATGGTACCGGGAAGTAACAACACAAACTGGACCTTTGCTCAAGGTGGAAGATTAAGGGGTACACTTGCCGTACCTGAGATTACGCAGGATCACACCGGAGATTATCACCGAACCATCATCATGCAAATTCATGGTAGGCTTACCGATGAACAACGTGATTTAATTGGCGAGGATGATAATAACGCTCCGCCTGTGCTTAAAATCTATTGGGATGAAGGCAAAGTACGCGTTAAAACCAAAGAGCTGAAAGACCTGGATGCTACCTACGAGGAAATGCTGCACACCTCGGCCTGGGGTGATGATAAAGGCCGGAATTTCAGTGAAATTGTTGGCACAAATAAATTCACGCTCGAAGTTGTTGTTTCGGAAGGGCGGATGGAAGTAATTCTGAACGACAACGAATCATTCGTTTACGAGGACATCCACATGGAAAAATGGGGTGTATTCGAAAACTACTTTAAAGCAGGTAATTACTTAAGTACACGTGACGAAGGAGCTTATTCTATCGTGAAATATTACGATTTGGAAGTTAGCCACTAGGAGGAAAACATGCGTTTATTACTTTCTGTTTTACTAATTCTTTTCGCTGTAAATGCTACCGCTCAACCAAAGTATAGCATCGATTTAGGCAACTGGAAATTAGAACTTCCCTCTGGGTATTCGGCTGCAGAATGGAAGCTTTCGAACTTCGAAAAAGATCGTTTCGCAAAGCCTTTCTTTTATGTGGATTCGACCGATGGAGCCTTCGTTTTGGAGGCATATCCAACCGATGGTACCTCAACGGCGCAATACACAAAGTCGACCCTTCGCGAGCAGATGAAGCCGGGTAGCAGCTCGGTAAACTGGACGTTGGAACAAGGCGGAGAGCTTACTTCCGAATTTCAGGTTACAAAAATGTCGAAAGACGAAAAGGGGAAGTATCACAAAACCATTCTCTTTCAAATTTCCGGACGTACTACCGACGAACAAACAGCACTGCTGGGCTTAGATAAAAACACAGGACCTCCGTTTCTCAAAGTGTTTTGGGATAACGGGAAAATCCGTGTGGTTCGTAAAGTGTTGAAAGATTGGAACACGGTTGGCGAAGATTTATACCTGAAAGATTCCTGGAAAGATGATAAAGGTAAAAGCTTCAGAAAAGCTATCAATTTTGATAAAGCAACCATCAGAATTACGGCGAAAGAAGGCAGAATCGAAATTAAGCTAAACGACCAACGTGCCATTGTTTTTCGTGACACCGACGTACAGCAATGGTATTTCGAAAACTTTTTTGTGGCAGGAAATTACCTGCAATCTAAAGAGCCAGGGGCTCATTCTATCGTAAAATTTTATAGTCTGGATGTCACTCATGAATAAACCAAACAGCTTTTTCAAACTGTTCACACTTCTTTTACTAACCTTTTTTATAACGGCTTCATGTGCAACTCGTAATGGCATTATGGTTTCTAACATCGACGAGCTTAATGCTGCTGTAAAATCGGCAAAGCCGGGCGATACCATTATCATGGAAAATGGGGTATGGATGGATGTAGAACTTCGGCTCAAAGGTGAGGGAACTGCCGAGCAGCCCATCACATTAACGGCTGAAACTCCCGGCGAAGTAATTATTTCGGGGCAATCAAATTTGGCTTTCTCGGGGGGGTATTTAGTGGTTTCTGATCTGGTTTTCAAAAATGGGTATACGCCAACAAGCGAAGTTATCTCGTTTAAAACCAGTAAGACTGATCTGGCAAATAATAGCCGAGTAACTAATGTAGTGATCGATAATTTTACCAATCCGGAACGATTTGATTCGGATACTTGGGTGGCCATTTATGGTAAAAATAACCGATTCGATCACAATTCATTGATCGGAAAAGGAAATCGAGGGGTTTCGCTGGCAATCAAACTAACAACCGAAGAAAGCCGTGAAAATAATCACATCATCGAATACAACTACTTTGGCCCACGCGATGTGCTTGGCTCGAACGGTGGCGAAACGCTGAGAATCGGAACCAGTCATTATTCGCTCACCAACTCGCGAAGTGTAGTAAGCAATAACTACTTCGATCGGGTGAACGGAGAACACGAAATCATATCGAATAAATCGGGCAGAAATGAATACCGTGATAACGTGTTCTTCGAATCGCAGGGAACCTTAACCATGCGTCATAGCCAACACACGCTGGTTGAAAACAACTACTTTTTAGGCAACCGAAAGCAAAATACGGGTGGTATTCGCATTATCAACGAATACCAAACCGTTCGTAATAATTACCTCTTCGGATTAACGGGACATCGTTTCCGTGGTGCTTTGGTGATCATGAACGGCGTGCCGAATTCTCCTATCAATCGCTACAATCAGGTAGTGGATTCGTACATGGATAACAACATTGTAATCCAGAGCGACTTCATTCAATTGGCAGCCGGTAGCGACGAAGAGCGTTCTGCAGTTCCGGTGGGCTCAACCATGAAAAACAATATCTTATTAAGCACCACCAATCTCGTTCCATTTACTATTTACGATGATGTTTCCGGTATCGAATTCGAAGGAAATATCATGAACGAAGAGGCCGAAACTCCTTTTGATGAAGGCTTCGAAAAAGTGCCGTTCAACATTCAAACCAATGAGCATGGCCTATGGGTTCCGGATCAGGAATTAGTAGATCGAATTAATTTTGGTGAGATCAAACTTCCGGTTTCGAAAGAAGAGACCGGTGCGAGTTACTATCCGAAAGATCAGAATGATAAATCCTTCGGCGAAGGATCTACCATTGCTGTTGCCCCGGGAACAGATACCATTTTAGAAGCACTGGAAAACAGCCAACCGGGAGATGTCCTCCAGCTCGAAAACGGTGGCGAATATCTGATGACTAAGTATGCGTATATACATCATCCGGTTTCCATCGAATCTAAGTCCGGCGTAAAAGCCACTATTTACTCAGAAAAGCAGTCGTTTTTTAAGATTGAAAATGGCGGAGCACTTAAACTTAAAAATGTAATTATTGATGGAGTAGAATCGCCAGATTTGGCAGGAAACAGTGTTGTAAGCACCAGCAAGTATTCGATGACAAAAAACTACGCGTTGGTGTTAGAAGATGCAGAGGTAGTAGATTTGGATAAAAACCACACTTTTGATTTCCTCAAATCTTACAAACACACCTTTGCCGATTCGGTGGTGATCAGAAACACGAGTTTCACTAATGTGACAGGATCCATCATGAACTTGGATCACGAAGTGGAAGACCTGGAAATTTATAATGTAGAAAACGTCAGGATTCTGAATTCTACCTTTACCGACGTTCAAGGCGCCATCGCAAATATCTATCGTGGTGGAACCGACGAAAGTACCTTCGGGCCTATCGTGGAAATCGATAATATAGATGTTGAAAACAGCGGAACCGGTAGCAGAAACAAAACCGATGCCACCTTCCGTTTTCATGGCGTTCAGAAACTGCATTTCTCAAACTCTGAGATTAAAAACAGCGCAACCATCGATCTGCATCTAACCAATGGTGAACCAATTACCATTCTGGAAGATATTTTATTGGAAGACACGTCACGCCTGAGAAGCAATAATTCGGAGTATAAAGCAACTAACTTAAGGGTTCGAAACTGATGCGGAACACCTTATTTTTACTAATCATTGTTGGGGTACTCACATCGTGTGCAACCGCGCAGGAGTTTTCAGGATTGATCCTCACTCAACAAGGCGTTGAGCAAATTCAATCGAACAGAGGCGAAGCACCACTTTTCGAGCGATCTTTCGACACGATTAAAGCTCAGGTGGATAGCGAAATTGAAGCTGGTTTTGATGTGCCTATACCCAAAGATCTGGCCGGTGGCTACACTCACGAAAAGCACAAATCGAATTTCTTTTTGATGGAAAAAGCGGGGGTGTTATTCGCAATTACCGGTGATGAAAAGTATGCGAACTACATCAAGGACATGTTGCTTGAATACGCTGAAATGTATCCGACATTGGATCGACACCCGGCCGAAAGATCATACGCTCGTGGGAAATTCTTTTGGCAATCTTTGAACGATGCAAACTGGTTGGTGTATACGAGTCAGGCTTATTCGTACATCTACAATTGGATGGATGACGAAACCAAAGCGCATCTCAATACCAATTTATTTCGCCCTTACGCAGAGTTTCTGTCTATCGAAACACCGCAATTCTTCAACAGAATTCATAACCACAGTACTTGGGGCAATGCGGCTGTGGGTATGATAGGCTTGGTGATGGGCGATGATGAGCTCGTAAACTGGGCGCTGTATGGTTTAGATACCGTAGTTCCTGCCGATCAGGTTAAAGACAACGATGGCGGACTTATACAACTTGAAGGCCAAAAAGAAGCAGGTTTTCTGGCTCAAATTGATCACGCTTTTTCTCCGGATGGGTACTATACCGAAGGCCCGTATTACCAACGGTATGCAATGTACCCATTTTTAATTTTTGCGAATGCTCTTCAAAATGAAAAGCCGGAACTCGGCATGCTGGATTATCGCAATGGCTTGCTAATTAAAGCCGTTTCAGCGATGGTAAACCAAACCAATGCAGCGGGCGATTTCTTCCCAATTAACGATGCCCAAAAAGGGATGTCGCTGGCTTCTCGCGAGTTGGTAATTGCGGTAAGTATGGCGTATCACTACGGCGATCAAAATTCCAGTTTGCTAAGCATCATTGAAGGTCAGGGACGTGTACCTATTAACGATGCAGGTTTTTCAGCAGCTCTAGCGATCGCACAAGGAAAAGCTACACCAAACTTTAAAAGCAGCGTTGAGTTAAGTGATGGCGCAAAAGGTGATGAAGGAGCTATCGGGATACTTCGCAGCTCGGTTAAAGCCAACGATATCACGTTGATGATGAAATATGCCAAACACGGAATGGGGCATGGTCATTTTGATCGACTCACATTTTTACTCTATCACGGCGCAGAAGAAGTTTTTCAGGATTACGGTTCGGCACGTTGGGTAAACATTGAGCACAAAGATGGTGGTGGTTATCTGAAAGAAAATAATACGTGGGCAAAGCATACCATTGCACACAATACGGTGGTTATGAACCAAACTACCCAGTTTGAACGCGATGTTCAAACTGCAGAAGATAATCCGGGAACACCCTATTTATTTAAATTAGACGACAAAGAAGTTCAAGTGGTAAGTGCTAAAGAACTTAATGCTTATCCTGGGGTGGAGTTGCAACGAACTATGGCCATGATTGCCCTGCCCGATATAGAAAATGAAATTATCCTGGATCTATTCAGAATTAAAAATGATGAAGCGGCCACCTACGAACTACCGTTTTACAATGGTGGACATTTGATGAACGCAAGCTTCGAGTATGAAACCATCAACAATTTGCAAGTGATGGGCGAAAAGTATGGATATCAGCATTTGTGGAAAGAAGCACACGGCGAAACCGATGGTTCGGGAAGCAGTGTAACATGGTTTAACGGAACCACTTTTTACTCGCTAACCAGCGCTACCGAAAACGGCGATGAAATGATTTTTGGAAGAATCGGAGCGAATGATCCGAATTTTAATCTCCGTCGTGATCCGGTTCTCATCCACAAAAGAACAGAAACGGAAAGCACACTTTTTGCCAACGCTATTGAGATTCACGGGCGATACAATCCTGCCGATGAAATTCCTCTCAATTCGTTTAGTTCGGTAGAAAATGTAACGGTTTTAGTGGATACCGAAGCATATTCGGCAGTGCAAATCGAGCTTACCAATCAACAGAAATACGTCTTCTGTATTTCCAATCAAGATGCCGGAGAAGAAAGCACGCATTCAATAGAATTTCAAGAAAACGTAGTGGAATGGACGGGTTCTTTTACACTGCAAGAATTATAAAAATTTTTAGATATGAAAAGATTAAGCGAAAAATACATCCAAACCGTCGAAATGGAATGGGAAGAATTAGGCGGTGGCGTATCCCGCAAAATGCTCGGTTGGGATAATCAAATAATGATGGTACAAGTGAAATTTGAGAAAGGAGCGGTTGGTTCGCCACATCATCACTTCCATACACAAACCACTTACATCGCTAAAGGTAAATTCGAATTTCATATCGATGGAGTGACGAAAATTGTGCAAGAAGGTGACGGAGTTTACATCGAACCAAACCTTGTGCATGGCGTTACGTGCTTAGAAGAAGGCATTTTAATCGATGTTTTTGCACCGGTTCGCGAAGATTTTTTAAGCGGTGATTCAGTCTCATATTTCGGGGATAAGAAATAGATCAGCTTTTAAAACTGGCTAAAAAGCCAGAACACACAGGAATGACTAAAAATCTAAACTAAACGTATATGAAGGTAAAAAACCTCCGATGGTGGATCATCGCATTAATTTGCTTAGCCACCGTAATTAATTATATCGATCGATCATCGCTTTCGATCATGTGGCCGGCCATTTCTGAAGATTTGGGCATGGACAACAAAGATTATGCGCTTATTCTGAATGTGTTTTTGGTAGCCTATGCCATTGGCCAATCAGTAACCGGCAAAATGTTCGATAAAATCGGAACTCGAATGGGCTTCGTAATTTCGATCGGGGTTTGGGGTATCGCAACCGTATTACACGCATTTGCACGTGGTATTCTTAGTTTTTCTTTTTTCCGCGTAATCCTTGGATTAGGAGAAGCAGGTAACTGGCCCGGCGCCGTTAAAAGTAATGCCGAATGGTTTCCGGTAAAAGAGCGAGCAACTGCACAGGGTTTGTTCAATTCCGGTGCTGCTCTTGGCTCAATCGTTGCACCACCACTTATCGCTGCACTTTGGGTAGCCTTTGGTTGGGAATGGACTTTCGTAATTATCGGTGCGATTGGATTACTTTGGATTATTCCATGGATGGTGATCAATAAGAATTTGCCGTCTAAACACCCTTGGATTACCGAAGAAGAAAAAGAATACATTATCTCGGGACAGATCAATGAACAAAAGACCGATGAAGAGGAAAAAAGTCTAACCGCCAGAGAAATACTTTCATACCGTGAATCGTGGGCTGTGTTAATGTCACGTTTTTTTATCGAGCCCATTTGGTGGTTATTTGTAGGCTGGATGCCCATTTACCTTGCCGATGTGTACGGCTTCAATGTTAAAGAAATCGGGCTATTTACGTGGGTGCCTTATGTTGGTGCAGCAGTTGGTAGCGTTACCGGTGGATATTTCGCCGGGAAACTAATGATGAAAGGTGCTTCGGTTGATAAAGCCCGAAAGCGTACGATCACCATTGGGGGAGTTATCATGTTTTTAGGCTTGGTTGCCACCATTCTATTTGCCGACACTCCACTCAAATTCGTAATCATAGTTTCTGGTGTATTGTTTGGATTCCAATTTGTGATTTCAAACATCCAAACCATGCCAAGCGATTTATTTAGCGGAAAATCGGTTGGTTCGCTTGCCGGTTTCGGTGGAACCGTGGGGCTAGGTGCCGTAATTATTATGAATTTCTTGGTTCCAGTGATCGCAGAAGTTTCATACACACCGATCTTCATCATGATCGCAATTTTTGTACCACTGGGCGTATTCTCGATTTACTATTTCGCAAAAGAGATAAAACCAGTTCAATAAATTTTAAATACTCACAAAACATTTAATAAGATGACAACAACAGAAAAAGTAGCCATTGTAACGGGTGCTACGGGTGGCATCGGATTCGAAGTAGCCAAAAGACTTGGAAAAGATGGATTCACCGTAATTCTAAATGGTATCGAAGACGAAGCCGGAGCAAGTAAAGTTGAAGAACTTTCAGCTGATGGAATCAAAGCTGAATACTATGGTTTCGACGTAACCAACGAAGATGCTGTAAACGAAAACATCAAGGCTATTGGCGACAAATACGGCAAGATTGATGTAGTAGTTAACAACGCCGGTGGCTTAGGTGGGCGATCACGATTTGAAGAAATGACTACCGAATTCTATCGATTTGTGATGGCCCTAAATCTGGATTCCACCTTTTTCGTATCCAGAGCGGCAATCCCGTATCTAAAGAAAAGCGACTACGCTAGTATTATCAACTATACCTCAAATGCGGGCTGGAATGCTGGCGGTCCTGGTGCAGGAATTTATGGAACATCGAAAGCTGGTGTACACGCTATCACTCGAGCCTTGGCAAAAGATTTAGCAGAATATAGCATTCGTGTTAATGCAGTGTCTCCGGGCACCATCGACACCCCGTTTCATGCACAGATCAAATCAACTAAACCCGAAGTATTTGCTTCGTGGAAGAACAACATCATGCTTGGTCGTTTAGGTCAGCCCGAAGAAGTTGCAGCTGTGGTTTCTTTCCTAGCCAGTAAAGATTCATCGTTTATGACAGCAGAAACGGTTCAAGTTGGTGGTGGACAAGCACTCGGTATTTAAATCATAAAAATACAATTGATTAGATAATGAAAAAGGTAGTCACTTTTGGGGAGATCATGCTAAGATTAGCACCTCCCGGCTTTCTAAGGTTTTCTCAGGCAAATAGTTTCGACGTGGTTTATGGAGGCGGCGAATCTAACGTTGCCGTTTCACTGGCAAATTATGGCGTTCCGGTTCAATTTGTTACCCGTCTCCCGGATAACGATATCGGGCAATGCGCCTTGATGGAAATGAGAAAACGTGGAGTTGGTACCGATCATATCGCTTTTGGTGGCGATCGATTGGGGATTTATTTCCTCGAAACCGGAGCAGTTTCCAGAGGAAGTAAAGTTGTTTATGACCGGGCACATTCTGCAATGGCAGAAATCGAACCGGGGATGATCGACTGGAAATCGGTATTCGAAGATGTTGATTGGTTTCATTGGACAGGAATTACTCCGGCGATTTCACAAGGCGCTGCTGATGCTTGCCTAGAAGCTGTAAAACTAGCATCCAAAATGGGAGTAACCGTTTCTACCGATCTGAATTATCGCGCCAAACTTTGGAAATATGGTGTTCCATCTGAACCAATAATGACTGAGTTAACCTCATATTGCGACATCATTTTAGGTAACGAAGAAGACGCTGAAAAGCATTTTGGCATTAAGCCGGAAGGCTTAGACATCACCAAGCAAGGCCATGAAGTGAAAGCAGAGGCTTTTATTTCGGTGTGCAAGCAGATGATGGAGAAGTTTCCCAAAGCAAAAAAAGTGATAACAACACTTCGTGGTTCTATATCGGCTTCGCATAATACTTGGGCCGGTGTGATGTACGATGGCGAAAAGATGTACGAATCTCCTCAATATCAAATAACGCATATTGTAGACCGTGTAGGTGGAGGCGATTCGTTTATGGGTGGACTTATTTACGGTTTAATCGCCTACGAAAACGATCCACAGAAAGCACTCGATTTTGCCGTTGCAGCATCGTGTTTAAAGCATACCATAAAAGGTGATGCCAATTTGGTTACAGTACCGGAAGTTGAAAAAATGTTAAGCGGTGACGCTTCAGGAAGAGTTTCACGTTAAGGGTCAATCCAATTAAGAAGAGTAGAATGCAACCAACAGTAGCAATTTTATGTGGGGGAGGTCCGGCGCCGGGAATCAATGCTGTAATTAGTACGGTTGCGAAAATTTTCATCGCTTCTGATTATAGGGTGCTTGGTATTCACGAAGGGTACAAAGGTCTGTTTGCTGAAAACCCTCGGGTAATCGAATTCGATTTCAAATATGCTGATCGGATTTTTAATCGCGGTGGGTCTACTTTGGTGATGAGCCGTTTTAAACCAAAAGACGAAGATTTTCACGACCAATTTTTTGTAAAGAATAATGTGAAATTATTGGTTACCATCGGAGGCGACGATACCGCAGGCACAGCCAATCGGATAGCCAAGTTTCTTGTGAGTAATAATTTGCCGGTTAAAAATATTCACGTCCCAAAAACAATCGATAACGATTTACCCTTGCCCGACAGACACCCAACTTTTGGTTTTCATTCGGCAAAAGATGAAGGCGTTCGAATCGCTAACACCGTGTATGAAGATGCCATCACCAGCAGCAATTGGTTCGTGCTTTCTACAATGGGGCGCTCTGCAGGTCACCTCGCTTTAGGGATTGCCTCGGCAGGACATTTACCCATGGTGATCATCCCCGAAATGTTTAATAAAACGGAAGCTACGGTAGATAAGGTTGTTAAACTGATGATGAGTTCAATCCTCAAAAGAATGATCCTGGGCATCGACTACGGAGTGATTCTAATAAGTGAAGGCTTGTTCCACATTTTAAGTGACGATGAAATCCGGAAAACCGGAATCGAACTACATTTTGATCCACACGGTCATCCGATATTGGGCGATTTTAGTAAAGCCAATGTGTTTAATACTTTGTTGCAAAATCACCTTGAAGATTTAAACATTGATCTGAAATGTCGTCCTGTTGATCTGGGTTACGAACTTCGTTGTTGTCGACCCATTGGCTACGATTTAACACTTTGTACTATTTTGGGGATGGGAGTTAAAAAACTATTCGACGAAGAAATTTCCGGCTGCATCGTAACTGCAAATCCAAAAGGCGAAATAGTTCCTATGTATCTATCCGAATTTGATCAAAATGATGGTGTGATAACTCCTCGTCTTGTGAATATTGAATCTGAATTCGCTCAACTCTGCTTTCAGAATTTGCACTATGTAACCTCCAAGGATTATGAGGCAGCAAATAATATTGTAGCTGACCCGGCTGCATACGATTTTAATACAATTCTAAACTGGAATTAACATGGCAAGATTTACACGCATCGAAGTTTTTAAGGTAATGGAGTCAACGGGGTTAGTTCCGTTGTTTTATCATAATAATGTCGACGTTGCAAAAAATATACTAAAGGCCTGCTACGACGGCGGTGCTCGGGTGCTCGAGTTCACAAATCGTGGCGATTTTGCTCACGAAGTTTTCGCAGAGCTAAATAAATATGCAGCTACCGAATTACCTGAAATGGTATTAGGAGTGGGCTCAGTTACCGATGCCGGTGCGGCATCGTTATACATGCAACTCGGAGCCAATTTTGTAGTTACTCCCGTGTATCGCGAGGATATTGCGATCGCATGTAATCGAAAAAAAGTACTGTGGTCGCCCGGATGTGGTTCTCTAACCGAAATCACCAAAGCTGAAGAAATGGGCTGTGAATTGGTTAAACTGTTCCCTGGTGGAACCTATGGACCTGGATTTATCAAAGCGATAAAAGGCCCTCAACCGTGGACAAATGTAATGCCCACCGGGGGAGTTTCTCCAGATCCCGAAAACTTGAAATCTTGGTTCGATGCAGGCGTTACTTGTGTTGGTATGGGGTCGAAATTGATTTCTAAAGACATAGTACAAAGCGAAAAGTATGACGAGTTAAAGGCACTAGTTTCGAAGACCATCAAAACCATTGAAGAACTGCGTTGATCATTTGCAGCAAGTTTAATTTTTTATTGAGCTTGATTGGCACTTGTTGTCGATCAGGCTTTTTTGTTATCAGGTTGAAAATACTGTTCCAATAACTTTGTTCTGAGATTCGTAAATTCGGCTTCAATTTGGATTGGGAATCACTTACAAAGTAATTCCACAGATTCATAAACCGCGTTTTAAAAGAGTAGCATTATGTAGCTTGCTCACTTTCCAACGAAATTTTATCTCATTGAATCATGCTAATAGAAGAAATTAAGAAAGTGATACCGCACAGGTATCCGTTTTTACTTGTTGATCGCGTACTGGAATTAGAAGAAGAAAAAATTACAGCCATCAAAAATGTAACCGTAAACGAAGAGTTTTTTAACGGGCATTTTCCCGGCGCTCCAATTATGCCGGGTGTGCTACAAGTTGAAGCATTGGCCCAAGCTGGAGCCATATTGCTTATGCAACAAAAAGTGGATGATCCGGAGAAGAACCTGATGGTGTTTACGGGAATCAAAAATTGCAAATTCCGCCGACAAGTAGTTCCGGGTGATCAATTGAAACTGGAAGTAGAGCTTGGCTCAATGCGTCGTAATTTTGTTACTATGATCGGGAAAGCCACTGTTGACGGTGAGATTGCTTGTGAATTAGAAGCTTCTGCAGCCATTGTACCAAAGGAAGGGTAATGAGTACTCAAACGGGATCAACCAAGCCAGCGAAAATTACTACACAAACTGTGGTCGAAATGAAGCATCGGGGCGAAAAAATCTCGATGCTTACTGCCTACGATTTCACCATGGCACAAATTGTGGATCAGGCAGGGATCGAAATCATTTTAGTGGGCGATTCTGCCAGTAATGTGATGGCCGGCCATGAAACAACCGTGCCTATGACTCTAGATCACATGATCTATCACACCTCATGCGTAGTGCGTGGAGTGGATCGAGCGCTGGTTATTGCTGATTTACCGTTTATGAGTTATCAAGTAACGCCAAAAGAAGCGTTGATTTCTGCCGGCCGAATGATGAAAGAAGCCGGCGCCCATGCGGTAAAACTTGAAGGTGGAAAGCCGATCATCAATACCGTTAAAAAAATTGTGGATGCAGGAATTCCGGTGATGGGACATCTCGGCTTAACTCCTCAAAGCATTTATAAATTTGGCACTTATAAAGTGCGTGCAAAGGAAGAAGAAGAAGCAACTGCATTAATAGAGGATGCAAAACTATTGGAAGAGGCCGGTTGCTTTGCCATCGTGTTAGAAAAAATCCCTGCTACACTGGCAGCAAAAGTTACTGCCGAGATTAACATTCCTACTATTGGTATCGGTGCCGGAGTAGATTGCGACGGACAGGTGCTCGTAATTCACGATATGTTGGGGATGAATAAAGGATTCAACCCAAGATTTCTTCGACGATATGCCGACATCCATTCGGTGATGACCGGAGCTATCGAACAATACATTAAAGACGTAAAAGACAAAGATTTTCCAAATCAAGAAGAGCAATACGGAGCGTAAATGAACGATAAGAAACCACTGATTCTGGTTAGTAACGACGATGGTATTTATAGTAACGGAATTAAAGCGCTAGCCGAAGTTGCCTCAGAATTTGGGGAAGTGATTATTGTTGCACCCGATCGCCAGCAAAGCGCTGTTGGGCATGCCATCACCATCGAAGAACCACTACGTTCTCAAAAACTAAAGATTACCGATCGCTTTGATGGTATTTCGGTAAATGGAACTCCTGCTGATTGTGTGAAGTTGGCTCATGGTCAACTCTTGGATCGCAAACCGGATTTAGTGCTTAGTGGAATCAATCATGGAAGTAATGCGGGGATAAATATCCTGTATTCCGGAACGGTAAGTGCCGCAACCGAAGGAACTATTCTAGGTTATCCGAGCATAGCAGTTAGTTGTACGGAATTTGGACTCGATGCCGATTTAAGCGGTTGTCAGGAAGCTGCCCGCCGGGTTGTGAAGCTAGTATTGGAAAATGGTCTACCAAAAGGCGTCACAATGAACGTGAACGCCCCTGCGGGCCCGTTCAAGGGAATGAGTTTGGCTCGTATGGCAGACAGCCGCTACGTGGAAGAATACGAAGCGCGTAAAGATCCATTCGGCCGACCGTATTACTGGCTAACCGGCAAGTTTGAACTTTTGGATGACGGCACCGACGCCGATATCCGATTGCTGAACGAAGGTTATGCAACGGTAACACCAATCCAATACGATCTTACCGATTACGACCTGCTTCGCAAAATGGCTGATGTAGATTTCGAGTAGTTCTACAAATCTTCTGCCAGGATATACACCATCGTTTTAATGGCATTTCGATAATTCCCCAAGCGCAGATTTTCGTTGGGGGAATGCTGGTTATTATCCCTATTCACAGTTGGAACTGTAACTGCAGGCACATTAAGTGTGGTGACAAAAGGCGAGATCGGGATAGAACCGCCACTCATCCGAATCATAACCGGTTCTTGATTGTATCCATTTTGAATCGCGCTGCGAAGCCACAATCCAACCTCCGAATCGAATGGAGTTCTGAACGATTGATAAGAAATATTACTGGTAAAGGTGGCGATTTTTGGATGCTCCAGCCGTTCTTCCTTGGTAGGAACTCGATCTAGCACCAAATAGCCTTGTGCTTCGATATGCGTTTTAATGAGATCAATCAGTCGATCTGGATCAGATTCCAACACAAGTCGAACATCAATTTCTGCGCGCGCCCAACCCGGAATAATGGTTCGTACCTCATCATTGATCCAGCCGGATTGCATGCCGCGAACATTTAAAGATGGATATTGAATAGCTTCCTGATAGAAATGACCCACTTTATCGGTTTCTGCGATTTGGAGTCGCTCTTTAATTCCCTGTTGATTATCAGGTACGGCACGTAGAATCTCTTCCACTTCGGGCGAAATTTCGATGCCATCATAAAATCCCGGAATGGTTACTAAGCCGTTATCATCTTTCATAGTGGTTAGTAAACGAGCAAGCCGGAAGGCAGGATTAGGCGCATAATTCCCGAAATGGCCGGAATGTTGAGCGACAACAGGACCATAAGTTGTAAGCTGAATGGTTGCAATGCCTCGAGCTCCAAAAGTGAGGGTTGGATTTCCGGAGATGTGGCTCGGGCCATCAAAAATGATGAGCATATCGGCAGCGAGTAATTCGGTGTTATCGATAACTGCTTTTGGAAGCTCTGGCGAACCGAGTTCTTCCTCATAATCCATGATCACTTTTATATTATAATTTGGCTCAATGCCTTCATCTTCAGCTAAATCTAAAGCGGCTAGAAAAGCGGCAACTGGACCTTTAGCATCACTAGCTGAGCGAGCAAAGATTCGCCATTCTGGATTAAATTCGTCGATGCGATCCCAATCTATGATTTCCCACTCTCCCGATTCATTTTCAGCTTTAAGCACCGGCTGATACGGATTTTCTTGCATCCAACGTGAGGGATCCACCGGTTGGCCGTCAAGCTGTAAGTAAATCAATACGGTTTTTTCTGCACCGGAAGCGGGTTTTTCCGCGAGTAATAGAGGAACAGTGGGAGTTTCAATTCGCGTAAGCGAGAAGCCTCTTTTCGAGAATTGTTCTTCGCTCCAGATGATGTTTTTATCTATATCGTCGTGGTTTATAGCATCGTTTGGGATGCTTAATAATTCACGAAATAAATCAATCGAATCTAGCGCATATCGATCAATTTTATCTTCAGAAATTTGATGCTGTTGGGCGTTTACTGTTATAGAAATTTGGAAGATGAGAGCAAGGGTAAGTAGTATCCGCATAACAAAAGCCTGATGTTGTTGAATTTGATCGAATTTACATTTTTGAAAAGAAATGAAATTGAATCAATATAACCCGATCAAAAGACGTAAAATATTATGGATAATCTCTAATTATCGATCCAGTCTCTGCACCTAAAATACTTTTTAAATAAGCGTTTACTACTCTTGCATTTGGAACAGGGTTGTGGCCCGGAAAGTAGTCTTTGTATTTTTCGTAGGCATCTTCTACTACACCGAGTGAAACTACATTAATTCGTGCATGCTTAATTTCAAGTGATGCAGCTTTCACGAAACTATGAATCGCGCCATTAACCATTGCTGCACTGCTGGTTTTGAGTACCGGATGATCAGCAAGAATGCCGGTTGTTAACGTGATGGAGCCTCCATCAGAAAGAAAATCGAGCCCAATTCGAGCCAAGTTAACTTGTCCCATAAGCTTGCTTTGGATGCCAATGTAATAGTCTTCTTCACTTAGTTCCGAAAATGAAGCCCATTTAGCTTCGCCGGCAACCGATACAATTGCATCAACTGTTTCGATACTTTCAAACATCGCTTTAATTGATGCAGAATCTGCAATATCTACCTGAACATCGCCGGAATTTCTTGAAGCGATGATAACTTCATGATTTTCCGAAAGAGCTTCACAAATTCGCTTACCAATAGTGCCATTTCCACCAACAACAAGTATTCTCATTTCGAATAATTTTAGATGTTAGAATCCATAAGTACTTTCCATTCCCCTTGCTCATCTTTAAACCACATCAACATGTATTTACCATTATAGGATCCTTCACATTGCCCAATTTCGAAGGCAACCTGATCGTTTATCACTTCAAGATGTAGCGGTATCAGCTTTAATGAATATCGTTCATTACCCATATACCTATATTCTTGAATCAATGCTGATTGTTCGGTAATTGGTAGGCGATGATTATAGTAAACAGCGTTCGGGTAATATAGATTCATCACCAGCGAATCTACCTGATGAGTATTGCAGTAATGCATCCAGCGATTGCGCTGATTGGAGATTTCCGATTTAGCTGCTTCAATATCGGTGTCGCTGTAAAGGGCTAATGCTTCTAATTCTCTACTTGGAAATCCATCACTTTGATTTTTAATCAGCAAGTGGGCAAAGTTTCTGCCTTCTGAGTCTTCAAATGCACCAATCTCATAAATATATGTAGAGTCGTAATTAGCGTTAACCGAAAAATTGGTTTCGATTTCTTTGATATTCATCTCTTGATTCGACCAATATTCGGCGATTTCTGATGCCCCCAGATACAACTCTCCATGACCATATATTTTTATTGCATCGGGAAAATATAGTGAATCTATTCCTTGCGTTTGATTAGTCACCGCCGATGCCCAAAGCATATTTTCGTTGATAACCAATGTAGAATTTTCGGACTCGGTAGAACTACAGTTTGTTAAAGCCGTTATAGTGAATAGGAGACCAAAAGTTAGTTTTATCGAATGCATAGAAATCGGTTTAATTAAAACGTTATCAAAAACCGTTTTTATTTAAGTCTTTAATAACACCGGTCCAGAAGTTAAAATATATTGGTTTTGCTTCTTTCCAAACCTGCACGTTAATCTGGTTAAGATGAGAAAGATTTACACATCCCAGATAGGTACCCCACTTTGCACTTTCAACCGAAACGAATGAGTCGTTTTCGGCCTGATGCTCATAAATTTGTGAATTCTGAAATTTAAAAATTGGATTGAGCGGGTAGTTTGTTCCTTTCCCGACACAAGCTGAATACGAAAAAATAGGAACATCTTCGTTATCCGGAGTTTCTTTATTGAAGCAGTCATTGATATAACCTTGGGTAAGCTGCTCTACCGAGCCAATAGCATTACTTTTTTCTTTTGGATACACATTATTACCAAACCAATCTACCACTTCACTTAGGCGGTCGGTGAGTATTTCAGGAGTTTTCAGCACCAAATCAGCCAAATAGGTTCCATGATGAGGAGTTGCAACCGTGGTTAACGACGCTACTCGATCGGAGATATCTAAGTGACAAAGTGCATGCCGCATATCAAGCCCTCCCATACTGTGGGCAACTACATTTATCTTTTCAAATCCTTGCTCGTCGCACACCTGCCGAATTAATCGAACCCAATTTTTTGCTCTTGTTTCGATAGAGGCATACGGTACTACGTTTGGTGCAAAAGCAACGATTCCATGTTCACGCATCAACATACAGGGATCGTGAAGAGGAGAAGGTTTTACCATCGCACCAATAGCACCAAAACCGTGGCACAAAAAAATGGGATACTTGGTTTTTAGGATAGGAGGTTGAGGAAATTCAATCAGCTGAAATCGTTTTAAAAGTGCACTCTCTGCCATGGTCTCTCATTCGTTTTTTGTTTGTAGACGAAGCGTTCGCCAAATAGTATCGTTGTATAAAATATGGATATTCATATCCTTATCAGGGAAAAAAACGTTAGCAGGAACCTCTAAACCAAATGGTGATACCGTTTTTTGCAGCCTTAGATGAAAGGATGTTTTGGAGAATTGGGGCGGTACATCAATGCGATAAAGTTTACGCGAAAATGCAGTATCAATAACAATTGTCTGCACCCGGTACTGCGAGCGTTTGACCCCATAATCAGAAAACGCGAGTTCAATCAGTGAATCTACTTCAGCTTCAGTAGTTATTGTATTAACATGGATTGGCGGTGCGGTAGCCAGTAAAATGGTAGATAATACACATGCTGCAAATAATAGAATGGTTAAAACTAGCCGGCTTTTTCTCATACGAGGTTATAATACGCGTACAATTACGTTCAATGCTTGTTCTGCAACTTCGGCTTTGGTTCCACTAAAAGTGTGGTCACGCGAAGTATTTAACAAATGTACAGTATTTGTATCACTCTCAAAACCCGATGCTTGTTCGGTGAGTGAATTGGCAATTATCCAATCGGCGTTTTTTTTCTTCAACTTTTGATGTGCATTCTCGAGCAGCTTTTCGGTCTCCATCGCAAAGCCAACCAGCGTTTGATGATCGGGTTTTCGTTCTCCCAACCACGACAGGATATCCACTGTGTTTTTCAATTCGATGTTAGATTCCCCTTTTTCTTTTTTCACCTTATGATCGTGAACTTCAACCGGGGTGAAATCGGAAACCGCAGCAGCCATCACAATTATATCGGCCTTTGCAAAACGTTGAATCGCCTTAAATAAATCATCGGCACTAGTAATCGCGATTTTGTGCATATCCTCGGGAAGAGGAATGGAAACAGGACCATGAATCAGGGTAACATCAGCACCTAAGCGTTGTGCCGCTTGTGCCATTGCTAGGCCCATTTTACCGGAACTTGGATTGGAGATAAATCGAACCGGATCGATATGCTCGCGTGTCGGTCCGGCGGTTACTACCACTTTTTTACCCGTAAGCGGGCCTTCAATCGAGCCAATTATCTCGCTCGAAGTGTCGAGAATAGATTCAAACTCCGGGAGTCGACCTTTGCCTTCGATACCGCTCGCTAAAAATCCAGATTCAGGCTCAAGCACGTGATAACCAAAATCCTGAACTTGTTTCAAGTTTCGTTCTACCGATGGAGAATCGTACATCTCGCCGTCCATGGTTGGGCAGATGAGGATTGGGCATCGAGCAGCTAACACCGTGGCGGTGAGCATATTGTCGGAGATACCATTCGCGATTTTAGCGAGCGTATTTCCTGTGCATGGCGCAATCACAAATAAATCAGCCCATTCGCCCCAATAGATGTGTCGGGTCCATTCATCGGCACCGGCTTCTTCAGGAAATATTTCAACGGCAACATCATGGCCGGAGAGGGAGGCGAAGGTTTCTAAACCAACAAAGCGGGTAGCCGATGGGGTCATTGTAACCCGCACTTCAGCTCCCGCTTTTTGATATTCTCTAAGTAAAAAGACAGCCTTGTAAGCTGCGATTCCTCCGGTAACACCAAGAACTATGCGTTTCCCGGAGAGCATGAATTACTCAACTTCAGGCTTTCGGTAGTAAATTTCGTCGTTTTCCATTTCACGAATGGCGCGACGAGTAGCATGAGGAAGTTTTTCGAATGCTTTTGAGATTTGCTCTTGTTCTTCGTTGAACGAAAATTCGTCATCATCTTCGAAACCTTCGAAGTATTGAAGTTTTTCGTCAAGCTCAAGCTTTTCTTGGGCTGCAATCTGGCGAGCTCTCTTAGACATGATAACCAGTAATTCGTATTTGTTACCGGTTACTTCTTTTAGTTTTTCAATGTCGAGTGTTTGAATAGACATAGATGTAGTTATGAATTCATAAAATCTGTTACAGCTTGCTTCACCTGTGCGTAGGCTGTGTCCAGATCGTCATTAATAATTATCCGATCAAAACGATCGGCATACTCAAGTTCTTCTTTTGCGCGATCAAGCCGGAGTTGCAAAGTTTCCTCAGATTCTGTGCCACGGGCCATCAGGCGCTGCTTTAACACTTCAAAAGAGGGTGGTTTGATGAATAATCCCAAACTCTCATCCCCATAAATGCGCTTCACGTTCAGCGCTCCTTTTATTTCGATGTCAAGCAGAATAAAATACCCCGAATTCAGCTTTTTATCAACCTCAGAACGCAATGTTCCGTAGCGGCTTCCACCATAGAATTCTTCCCACTCTAAAAACTCTTCAGCAGCGATGAGTTCATCAAATTTCGAGCGAGGAATAAAGTGATAATGCGTGCCGTCAACCTCTCCTTCACGAGGGGCGCGAGTGGTTGCAGATACCGAAAATTTCAGGTCTTCAAAGTCTGCGAATAACCGCTTTGCAATGGTGCTCTTACCGCCTCCACTGGGCGATACAAGTATAATAATCTTACCTTTGCTCAAAGCTCAATCCTCACATCTCAAAGCTATTATTCAACATTTTGTACTTGCTCGCGGATCTGCTCCAGCATCTCTTTCGCCTTTACTACATGATGCGCGATTTCAGAATCATTCGCTTTTGAACCAATAGTGTTTAGCTCGCGATTGATCTCCTGGGTGAGGAAATTGAGTCGGCGGCCGGCAGGTTCTGGCTGTTCAATTGCCTCCACAAAAAACTTAAGGTGAGCGCGTAACCGCACTGTTTCTTCAGTGATGTCCATCTTATCTGCAAGAATAGCCACTTCCATTTCGAGGCGTTCCTCATCGATATTTTCATCGTCTACCAATTGCTTGATGCGTTCGTGGAGCTTATCGCGAACGTCTTTGGCCCGTCCGTCTGTAATGGTTAAAATCTCATTAACAGTTTCATCTATATTTGCGATTCTTGAGAGTAAATCGCTACGAAGCTGCCCGCCTTCCTGATTTCTCATTTGCATCAGATTGCCGATTGCATTGTGTGCCGCTTCATTAACCAGTTTCCATTTCTGGTTGATAGATTCCTCATCATCTTGCTGCGAGACAAACACATCCCCAAAATTTAGAATGCTTTTTATGCTGATGGGCTCTTCCACTCCGGCCGCAGTTCTAACTTCGTTAAGTACGCGAGCATAAGTTCGCACTTTGTTTTCATCAACTTTGATGTTAGGCTCGGTATTATCTTGTTGAGTGAGGTTTACCGAAACATTTAATTTACCTCGGTTTACACTCTTTTGAAACAGCTCTTTAAGCGCCAGTTCTTTGTGTTGTAATACTTGTGGCAATCGGATGCTCACATCTAAATATCGGCTATTCAGTGTTTTTATTTCGACTGTAGCGTTGAGGCCGTTTCCAGCAGCCTCACCTCGCCCAAAGCCGGTCATTGAGATAATCATGTAGCTAGATTGATGGTGATGAAAAGTGTGGGCTTAAGGTAAGGAACTAACTTAGTAATAAAAACAAAGTGGTTGGCAGAAGTTCGGGTTTTACTATCTTTGAGCAACTTCATCTACTCCATGAACATTTTAGGAATTTCGGCATTTTATCACGATTCGGCAGCTTGTTTAGTGCAAAATGGACGCATTATCGCCGCAGCTCAAGAAGAGCGATTCTCTCGCAAAAAACACGATCCCGATTTTCCGGTTGAAGCAACCAAATACTGTCTGGATTTAGTCGGATTGACCATCGACGAGCTAGATGCCATCGTATTCTACGATAAGCCTTTTCTCAAATTTGAGCGTCTGCTGGAAACATATTTGTCGTTTGCTCCCAAAGGCGTTCGTTCGTTTATCACTGCCATGCCGGTTTGGCTAAAAGAGAAAATGTTTTTGAAAAAACTCATTTACGATGAGTTAAAAAAAGTAGATGAATACACCAAATCAGAGGTGAACTTACTTTTTCCGGAGCATCATCTTAGTCACGCAGCGAGTGCGTTTTATCCTTCTCCATTTCAGGATGCTGCGATTTTAACGATTGATGGAGTTGGGGAATGGGCAACGGCTACAATCTGCCACGGAAAAGACAAGGAAATCAAGTTATTAAGAGAATTGAAGTTCCCGCATTCTTTGGGATTACTCTATTCCGCGTTCACCTATTTTCTCGGCTTCAAAGTGAATTCGGGAGAGTATAAACTCATGGGCTTGGCGCCGTACGGAAATCCCGAATCGGAACTAGTGACAGAATACATCGAAAAAATAAAATCAACCTTAGTGGATATTCGGGATGATGGCTCGATTTGGCTCAATCAGGAGTATTTTAGCTATGCAACCGGACTTCGAATGACCAATGAGCGCAAATGGGAAGAGTTGTTTGGTTTTGCTCGTCGGGAAGGTGAAGGAGAATTGCTCCAACACGAGGCTGATTTGGCGCTTGCCATCCAAAAAGTGACTGAAGAAGTTGTGCTGAAAATGGCTGCCCACGCCAGAGAATTAACGGGATCTGAAAATATCTGCCTGGCAGGCGGTGTAGCATTGAATTGTGTGGCGAACGGGAAGCTTCAAAACGAGAAAATATTTAAGAACTTGTACATCCAACCTGCTGCCGGGGATGCCGGTGGAGCAGTTGGAGCCGCTCTTGCTGCGCATCATTTATATTTTGATGCAGACAGAACGCCGGAATCGCCCGACTCGATGCAAGGCTCTTATCTTGGGCCGGAATTTCTCCCCTTTGACATTGAGCGTGCATTAAGAAAATACCGTCCCGTTTATAAGCACTTTGAAGACGATGAATTATTCGATAAAACGGCTGAGTTACTAGATCAAGGCAACGTGATTGGCTGGTTTCAGGACAGGATGGAATTTGGTCCGCGAGCATTAGGTGGTCGAAGTATCATCGCGGATCCCCGGCGTGTAGATATGCAAAAAAAACTCAATCTGAAGATCAAATACAGGGAGTCGTTCCGACCGTTTGCACCTTCTGTGTTGGCAGAAGATGCGGATCAGTATTTTGAGATGAATTCGGTTTCACCATATATGTTATTGGTGCAGCCGGTGGTTGAGGAAAGGAGAAATGAATTGCCCGCTGGATATCATGAAATGCCACTTCGTGAGAAATTAGCGGTTGAGCGCTCAGATTTACCAGCAATCACACACATCGACTTTTCGGCTCGGGTTCAAACAGTGCACAAGGAAACGAATCCGAGATATTGGAATATGATCAACGCTTTTAAACAGCGAACCGGCTTCGGATTGGTGGTAAACACGAGTTTTAATGTACGTGGAGAGCCGATTGTTTGTGCACCGGAAGATGCCTATCGTTGTTTTATGAATACCGAGATGGATTATCTGGTGATGGGGAATTATGTTTACGCGAAAGCAGATCAACCCGAATGGGCAAAGAAATTAGAATTTGAGAAGGATTAATCGCCACTAAAGCACAAAAAGGTTTGTGTATTAGTGACAAAATAAGAACTATGGATTTACTGAAAGACTTATGGGGCTTTATGAAAGAGCGGAAGAAATTCTGGCTGGCCCCGGTAATTGTAGTGTTATTGCTACTTGGCTTTTTAATCGTAATTGGTGGCGGATCGTCCATCGCGCCATTTATTTACACCTTATTTTAAGCGCTGATGCTCCCCAATCGTGATATAGAATTCGTTCGTAACGATCCAGAGACAGCCAAAACACAACTCGTAATAGTAGTTGGGATTTTACTGCTGGCTGCTATTTTTGATGACGAGCATGTAGCCTATTTTTCGTTATTCTTAGGCTTGCTGATGCTGGTCATCCCGCCGGCCGGAAATTGGATTGTTTGGGGTTGGTATAAACTGGCTTTAATCTTATCCCGAATCGTAAATCCCATTGTTCTAGGGCTGCTCTATTTTCTATTCATCACGCCCATCGCTTTGATGTTTCGTCTGTTTGGAAATGATCCGCTTGACCTCAAAAAACCGAGAGGCAGCGTGTTCGATTATCACGAGAAGACATATTCTAAAAAAGATCTGGAAAAACCGTGGTGAGCCATTCGCCCTTGGCGAATGGAATTAGAAATGTTCAATTCTAAATTTTAAATGAAGGTCGTTACTTCTTCAAAGTGATGCTTTCGTTGGGTTGAGTGAAGAGAGTTGTATTTGGAAAATAGGTGAGGATATCCTTTTCATAGTCTTCAAAATCCTTATAAAAAAGATGGGTAGCGATGATCTTATCAGCAGAAATCCACTGCGAGAATTTTGCGCTTGATTCTTCGCTCATTAGCATCCAAAAAGGTATAATCGCTAGGTCAAGATCTAAGGAGGCCAGCTCTGCTGCGTTGAAAGCTTCTTCAAACCAATTAGTGTCGCCGATGTGCAGAATTTTGAAGCCGTTTATTTCAACTACAAAACCTACATTCTGAATTGAGTCAAATCGTCCCGGATTAACGTGATTCAAGTAAAATGAAGTGATTTTCACTCCATTTAGATTCACCGATTGCTTTTGATAAGTTGCCGTGGAAATCGGAATCAGCTGATCTTTTCCCTCATCTAACTCTGCAGCTGCTTGTTCACTACCTATGAACACAGAGTGCTCGTTCAATTCTAAAAACTGATTGATCAATGCTTCATCGAAATGATCTTGATGGAAATGAGTAGACATTATTGCAGTTATTGGCGGGAATTCGCTGCCGTTGTTTGTGATGAGCGTTTGGGCGACTTCATCGCTTGGGAAGGTGTAGCTCTCTGCCCGATATTCGTCATGCAACCCATCGATCAATAAAGAATTGTTCGCATCAGAAATCAACACTCCCATATTTCCGATGTATTGAATAGTAATTTCACTTTGAGCGGATAGCGATATACTCACCGTTAGACATGCCAATAAAGCGAACAAGCGTTTCATTTCGCCAACAATCTTCGATGGTAATTAATCTGACCCAAATGATAGGTCAAGTGACCGTACAAATGCAGGATAAACCACTCGGTGGTGACTTCCCCAAAGGCTTTCACCGGAAAAATTTCATTGAGTTGTTCATCGGAGATAGTAGCCAGAGTATCAGTAACAGCTTTTTCAGCGGCTTCCAGATCGTCGAGTAGTTCTTGTCGGCTTACTTTGCCGCTGAACTCAAAATCGCGATCTCGTTTGTAATTGGTACCTCCTAAAATTGCGCCGAAAAAGTGCTGGAGATTTCCTGAAATGTGCAAACTGAGATTACCGGCGCTGTTATTAATCCCATCGGCTGTAATCCAAAGTTGTTCTTCATCGGCATAGGCCGTGATTTCTTCTTTAACGTTAGTGAGTTCGCGTTGATAGAGGTGAGAGAGGTTTTTTGAAATCATTGGGAGGTATTTTTAATGAAGGACCATTTCATGAAATAGCCTTACGATTATTTGCCAAGACAGATATTAGTCAGACGATTCCACTTCCTCAACTTTCTTCAAGCTCACTGCGTTGGTGCAATAGCGGAGTCCGGAAGGTTCTGGACCATCCGGGAAAATATGCCCGAGATGCGCATCGCAGGTGTTGCATAGGATTTCGACTCGAGTCATGCCGTGAGAGTGATCGGCCGAATAAGAAACCGCGTTTTCTTTTACAGGTTGTCCGAATGACGGCCAACCGGTTCCACTTTCAAACTTGGAGGCAGAATCAAAAAGAAGGGTACCACAGCAAATGCATTCGTACTTACCCGGCTCAAATCGACTGCACATTTCGTTCGAAAATGGTCGTTCGGTTCCTTTAAGTCGGGTTACCGCGTATTCTTCTTCGGTGAGCTGAGTTTTCCATTCTTCCGGAGTTTTTTCCACTCGGCGATCCGGTTCAGGATTTCCATTCCGCGCAAATTTCAGTACATCGATCCACTTTAACATATTAGGTTCCTCACTCGCTCAAAATTGAGCACTTAGTTAAATTTCTACCGGACGGGCAATCATGATGCCGGTATTCTTAGAATTTGGTTTTAAAAAGGAAGAAATAGGTTCGTCAGAGATTTCAACTTTCAAATTTGATTGAGAAGCATGCAAAAGATGAAGCTTCCCGTTTTGCTCAACCAACACGCCAACATGCGCCACATCTAGTCCGCCAATACTCGTTGTTAACCCAATGATGTCGCCTGCTTTTAGCAGATGCTCGTACTCTGCGATCTTTTCTTTCGGGAGATAAAAGTAATTTTTCGAATTGATTTCAGCTTCCTGCTGTTCGATCACAGAAACATAATCGGGATTTTGCTTTAGATGTTTGTAGCTATCCGGATTGGAGCTCATGAAACTCACTTTGTTCGGAAATGGAGCTCCAAAACTATCAGCAGGAGTGCTTACCAAATTGTTCGCCTGATTGTTGTAAATCCAATCGCTGAAGTAGTGTAAACGAGATGGATATTCATTTAATTCACCATCGCGATATCGAATCTTTTTAATCTCTTCGGCAAACTGCTCGAAGGTTTGATTTTCCGATTTCAACGTTCGGGCAAGTGCCAATAAATTCTCAGCGTAGGTTGTGCAATCCAGCTCTCGCAAGTTTACAATCAGCTTTTCTTCTTCGTTTACTTCAAGGGTGTGTGCCACATATTCATTGCCGATGAAATACTTCCCGATTTCAGGAATTAAGGTGGCAATAGGTTGATCTGCTTCATCTTTGTACTTCACCAAAATATCAGCAAAAATGACTGCATCCTGTTCGGTGTAGCTGATTTCAGATAGTTCAGGCGAAGTGTTGTTACTCTCCTTTTGAGCCTGAGCACAAGCACTGAAAGAGATCAGTATCAAAACAAAGAAATAAAAACTGAATCGTTTCATAGAATCAAATTATTGAAGTTACTTTGGCAGCAAAAGCATTTGCAGCTTCCACCGACTTCCCTTCAGAGTACACCCGGATAATCGGCTCTGTATTGGATTTTCTAAGATGAACCCAACCTTCCTCAAAATCAACTTTTACGCCGTCGATTGTGATCGGATTTAAACTCGAAAAATGCTCTTTTACTGTTTCCAGAACATCATCTGCATCTTTCCCGAGTTCGTCGAGCTGAATTTTATTTTTACTCATAAAATAGTTGGTGTAGCCGGCTCGAAGTTCCGAAGCTTTAACTTTTTGCTCGGCCAAATGTTGCAGCACACAGGCGATTCCAACCAAAGCATCGCGACCGTAATGCAAATCCGGAACGATGATTCCACCACTGCCTTCGCCACCTACTACTGCGTTTACTTCTTGCATCTTCTTAACCACATTGATTTCTCCAACTTTCGAACGATGGCAAGTCTGTCCGAATTTTTTAGAGATGTCATCAGCAACACGCGAAGACGATAAATTCGTTGTGGTTGCACCAGCTTTTTTGGATAGGATAAAATCAAAAACGGTGGCTTGAGTGTATTCTTCACCAAATAGGATTCCTTGTTCGTCAACCAAGGCAAGTCGATCTGCATCGGGATCGGTAACTACGCCAATGTCTGCACCAGTTTGCTTTACAAGATCGCAGATTTCGGTAAGATGCTCGGGCAGTGGCTCAGGATTATGCGGAAACAACCCGTTGGGCGTACAATGAATTTTGTGCACGGTTTCTACACCAAGAGCTTCAAGTAGCTTCGGAACCGAAATTGAACCCGCTCCATTTACGGCATCCACAGCCACAGAAAGCTTCGCATTTCGAATCGTATTAACATCGATAAATGGAAGTTTTAGAATTTCTTCGATGTGATAGTCAATCAGGGTTTCATCTTCGCATTCAACGCCAATTTTATCGAATTGCTGATAATTGAATTTGCCGGAATCGTTGATGCTGATCATCTCCGATCCTTGTTCGGCATCCATGAATTCACTGGTTCCGTTTAACAATTTCAGAGCATTCCATTCTGCAGGATTATGGCTCGCAGAAATGATGATTCCCCCGGCGGCATTATATTTCAAAACACCCATTGCTACCGTTGGTGTTGGCACAATCCCAACTCGCACAACATCGCAGCCTACACTTTTTAAAGTAGCGGCAACAATATCTTCGCAAAGCTTACCGGTTACTCTGCTATCACGACCTAAAACAACGGTTCCTCCGCCTGTCCATGTGCCGTAAGCGGCGGTGAAACGTGCTAAATTTTCGGGTGTTAAATCTGTGCCGAAAATCCCTCTGATTCCCGAAACTGATACCATTAAAGCCATAATTACTAATTTGTAAGTGTTTGTAATTGTTGAATCCAGGCTACATTGCCCGGAAAACGTGGATTTATTTGTTGCACTTGTAATGCAATTTCCAGCGCTTTATTAAATTGTTTATCGATGCCATACGCCCCCGATAGATTGTATAACATTTGAGGATCATTCGGATTTAAACGACGTGATTCCTCCAGAAATCGGATTCCATCGATGGCATTGCCTTTTTGCACTTCGATAGCCCCCAGCATTTTGGTGATAAAGGCATCCCTTGGATTAATTTCATATGCTTTTCTAAGCAAGGGTTCAGCCGAGTCGAAATCATTCATATCCAGATAAATTCGTGATGCAAAAATGTAGGGAGATTCATTCCATGGCTGATTTCGAATCAAACCCAAATACTCTTGAATAGCTTTCGTATTCTGCCCGGTTCGTGTATAAATATCTGCCAAATGAACCTTCGCTTTATCCCAACTCAAATTAAAGTGAACAGTTCTGAAAGCAAGACTATCAACAAGAGAAATCGGGTCATAATCAATTTGGTATGGCGTTGGCTTTTCACCCATCACAAAGGGAAATCCTTGCTTTAAAGTCTCTACTCGGTGATGTGCAACCCGATGATCGTAATCTGAAAACTGCATGTCATCGAAGTAATCATTCAGGCGTTGGGGGAGATCACTTTGCGGAATTTCAAGATAATCGAGCAAAGAGGACGCGAAGGCTTTTCCGATGATAAAATAGCCACGCTGATTTGGGTGAAGATGCTCGAGCATTAAGTCGAACCCAATGATTCCATCATAAGTGAAGCGAGTTAGTTCTTCCTCGCATGGAACGTAATAAACAAAATCGTTGGCTTCGGTAGTTTGGCGAATTATTTCATTGATTTGCGATGGAGCGCGGAACTTCAAACCATCCAAATCTTTTGCTGAGGTAAAAAGCTCGTGGGCAGTTTCATATTCGCGATTATCGTACGCTTGATGAGCTGCATCGAAGGTAACTTGCGCCGATGGCCGCTCGCCAACCTGAATATCCACAAAGGGTGGATGATCTTTCAAATTACTGGCAACGCTGCCAATAAAAACCGGAATTCCTGCTTTTTGATATTTTGAAACGATGGCATCCAGATTACTTTGAAACTGAATCATAGCGAGTTCATATTTTGGGCTGCCCAACTCAATAGATCTTGAATCTACAATGCGCTCCATTAGGGTGGCCGATGCATCGTACTCCGAATCCCCAAAAGTTTCAGCGAACCACTTTCCGGTGTCCACGATCATAGTTCGAAGCAACATAAAGGTTTTTAATCGCTGCATTTTTAAGTAAAAGCGGACAAAGCCGGGAAAGCCACCCAGATTTTCGTTCGAGCCTACCCCTAGCGCTCCATAAAACTCGTTATGTCCGGCGTAAATAAGTACGGCATCTGGTTCTTGCTCGATAATCTCATCCACCTGATCAAACAATGTATATGTGCTGATGGCGGAAACTCCCACGTTCACAACTTCCACCGTTCTATTGGGTAGAGCATCCTGCAAAACGTCGTTTACAACCCGCGAATAAGTGCCGTTAAACCCATAGGGATATCCTGCAGCCGAAGATCCTCCCATCGCAAAAACACGGAAACCATCTTCCGGTTTATCAACGAGAAACATGTCGGTGGAAGGGCTGGGCGTAGTATTTGTATAGAAAAAATAACGGGAAGCAAAGTTTGGGTTGGGATACAAAAACTCGACATTCGGAACTTCAGGGTCGATAAAAAGATCGTTATTTCCTTTGTAGTCGGCGACGCGTAGTGAAACCTCCACAATCAAAAAGAAAAGAACCGGAATAGAAAAAGTAATCAGGTAAAAAAGGGTCTTCTTCCGTGAAGATAAACCGCGGTTAGATGATTCAGCGTTTGTAGTTTTTGATGCCATAAATTATTCAGCTATCCAAGGGATGTCTTCTTTACCCGACTTGAAGTTTTCGAATCGACCTAACATAAACAGGAAATCCGATAAACGGTTCAAATACTTGATAGTCCATTCACTAATGACGTCGTGTTCGGCACAAGCAACGGTGATGCGCTCAGCTCGTCGGCATACAGTTCGGGCCAAATGAAGGAATGAGGCTGCTTTCGTGCCGCCCGGTAGAATGAAATTCTTCAACGCCGGGAGTTGCTCGTCCATTTCGTCAATGAGCTCTTCCAAAAACGTGATTTCTTTTTCAGAAATGCGGTCGATGCGAACTTCGCGACTTTGAGGAGTGGCTAAATCTGATCCCAATACAAACAACTGATGCTGCACAGTTTGCAGCCACTCATCAATTTGTGCATCCAAATCGTGCGAGCGAACCACTCCAATTACAGAATTAAGTTCGTCAACGGTTCCATAGGCATCAATTCGGTGCTCATGTTTAGCTACTTTTTGTCCGCCAAACAACGATGTTTGACCTTGATCGCCTTTTTTTGTGTATATCTTCATGAATTGTTTTGCTTCAGATTGCCTTTGGTTAGGCAGGGGTAAAGATAATTAATGTTGAAGCGTTCCAAAGAGGAAAATACGATCAACCTGAACAACTTGCTCCGCCAAGCACACAAAATTGAGCACAATATGGATGATTCAAATACACTCGCTCAAACGATTCTTTCAATGTTGCGCCCATTTCGAAGGCTTCGTCGTACGCAATTAAGGTACAAGGCAGCACAACCGGATGATCGGATCCTTTGCGTTTTACCACCATTCGTTCAGTGGCGCACATTTGTTGTTGGGGATGAACGCCCAAAATATCCCAACAGGCAGTGGTGATTTCCGGTACGTCTTTGGAAGTCGACATTTCGGGGAAAATCACAATATTATTGCCATCAACCACCCTAAGGTTGATTTCAAATTGGCTGAGAATGCTTTGATATCCAAGCAGCGCATCTGACCTTGATTCGTTAGCTAAAGATCTGCCCGCGATGCTCACATCAAAACCCCAATCACTTAATTTTTTGATGGTGTTTAAAGTTCGATCGAAGGTTTTTGGCCCCCGTTCTTTTTCATGAATATCAGCGGAGTAATGATCCAGCGAAACGCGAAGGTGCAGTTTGTTGGGATGGGCGCTATTCAATCGCTTCAGCGCATCAAAATGCTTGTCGATGGCACGATAGGCATTGGTTAGCACTAACACTTCGAAGCCGCGAGTTAAGCATTCTTCCAAAATGGCGAGCATATCTTTATTTAAAAAAGGCTCGCCACCGGTAAATGAAATGGTAGAAGTTCCAAGCTTTAAATCTGTAATTTCATCGAGATAAGTAACCACTTCTGATTTGCTGATAAACAACAATTCATCGTTAGTTGGGGATGACTCGATGTAGCAATTTTGGCATTGAAGGTTGCAGCGAGTGCCGGTGTTAATCCATAAGGTCTCGAGTTTTACTAAATCAACGTACGCGCGTTCTTCTCCTTTTCCAGTGATTTTATCATCAACGAACTTACCTCTGGATGCAAAGTTTTCAGCAATTTCTTTCTCTTTCAACAGCATGAGGTAACTCCTTCAGCTTTTGATTCTTCGGTCGAGAACGGAGCAGCACCACCACAACCTTCAAAGATTCCGTAATGGGTTGAGAAATCGCCCCAAAAATCGAAATGCTCTTTAAAACGAGTGTCGTGCAACATCATATAAGTGTTACCGCACACCGTGTAAATTCGACCACTTTCAAATTTGTGATGATCGTCGAGTACAAATTTCTCTTTTTCATGTGCAATGGTGCCTTTATAGCGCACTGCTTGCCCATAATCTTCGCAATCACTTTCCAGCTTAGGTAGCTTCATCAAGCGATAGGAAACCGAATAAAAATTGATGTTCCCAACTACCTTAGCAATGCGTTCGTCTTCGATTGCAATTTTATTAGAACTCACTGCTCTTGGGTCGGTAAAACCTACTTCTTTGGCAATGTATAGGAAGTCATTCCAATACAATGCTCCGCCAAGACATTCTCCATAAACCTCAGGGTCGGCTGCTACTTCTTTTGGAACTCGGCGATCAGCATATACATCGCTGAAATACATTTCGCCACCTTCTTTCAATAGATCAAAAGCGCCTTGCAGCACGGCCTTTTTATCGGATGCGAGGTTCACCACACAATTCGAGACAATTAAATCTAAGGAGGATTTCTTGAGATCTAACTCGGTAAGTTTTTCGATGTGACCTTTTAAAAATTCTACATTCGAAAAGCCAAACTTTTCAGCATGATAAGCTTTATGGGTATTGGCTACGTCGAGTTGTTCATCGGTCATATCCACACCAATCACCGAGCCAGTTTCGCCAACTAGTTTGCTAAGCACAAAACAATCTCGCCCGGAACCTGATCCTAAATCGAGAACATGCAAGCCCTCAAGGTGTGTTGGAATGGTTAAACCACAACCATAATACTTAGCCATGGTTTCATCGTGCAGTTCAGAAAGAATTTGTTTGATGTGAGCCGGATATTCAATGTTTGTACAGCAAGCAGAAGTTTTCAGGTCGTCGGTAGTGGTAATAGTTTGTCCGTAATAAGTAGCAACCTGATCGTGAAGATTGTTTTTCATAAATAGTAGTAAAGCGCCCTGTTTATTTTCTGATGAGGATAGTGATTACGATGGTTCAAGTCATCACAAAAGTGTGATCTAATTGCTCAAATGATATTCCTTGATACTCAATCGCCTCAAATGATTGTACGCAGCCTTCTTCTTTTTGGATGGACCCTTGTACAATTTTCATTACACGTTCGGTGAAATGTTGGTCGATTTCAGTTAATTGAAACTTGTGGATGATTTGTTGAATCTGAGATTCCTGGGGATAATCGTAGGATATCCTTAATTGAAAAACCTGTTCTAGGGTTCCGATATCAGCGAGTTCTACGCATTCTTTTGTGGATGAGCTGTAAGCTTCGATCAATCCCGCTTTTCCTAATTTTGACCCTCCGTAATAACGAACTACTACGGCACCGGTATTAACCAACTTGAACGACTTTAATGTATTCAAAATGGGTAAGCCTGCAGATCCGGATGGCTCACCATCGTCGGAGGAAAACTCCGAAATCTGCTCACTCAAAATTCGATATGCGCAACAATGGTGGGTTGCATCCGGGTAACGATTTTTAAGTTCATCGAGGGCAGAATCGAACTCTTCGACCGAGTTGCAGGGAAACAAAAAACCGTAAAATTTTGAGCCCCTTTCTCTAATCGAAGATTCTGTACTTTTTTTAATCGAATTCATAAAAAATGTAGGCGAAAAAAGGAGTGAAGATATTCCCAAAAGTTGTGATAAAACCGTACTTATTTAGTCTCATTCTATCTTGTAATTAGAGCATAAAAGAACGATTTTCAATCAAAATTTAATCGGAACGCAATTGTTTCAATTAGTATTGAAACATAGTGAAAATTACCGATACGCACCTTAATAAAACATTTTAAACATCTATGCCATCTTTTAAAAAAGCGATTAATTCGCAAGTTGGACGCAAATTTATGACCGGTATCACCGGCATCGGTTTGATGTTGTTTCTCATCGGGCATTTGGGCGGAAACCTTGCCATTTTCGGAAGTGCTGAAGCCTTCAACATTTATACAGATAAGTTGATGAGCCTCGGGCCGTTGCTTTATGTGATTGAAGCCGGTCTCGCTTTCTTTTTCTTGTATCATACCGTTTTGGGGGTTTCCATTTGGATGAATAAAAGAAAAGCCCGCCCTGAAGGATATACGGAATACAAAACCCGGGGCGGTGCAAGTCATCAAAGTATTGCATCCAAAAGTATGATTTATACCGGAACTATCATTTTGATATTTCTGGTGCTTCACATCATTCACTTCAAATTTGGTGCAGATTATTCAACGGTGTTAGAAGCTAGTGGCAAAGAAGTACGCGATTTACGTCGCCTAGTGATCGAAGAGTTCCAAAAAACCTGGATTGTGATAGGATATGTTGCAGTGCTTGGTTTAGCAATACTGCATTTATCGCATGGTTTCTGGAGTGCATTTACATCACTTGGAATGAAACATGGCGATGCTTCAAAAAAGATTCAAACAATAGCCTATGCATTTGCCATCATCATTATGGCAGGCTTCATATTCATCCCATTATATATCTACTTCACTGGTGGTGAAGGGGCATTAATCGCATATTAGGAGTTAGAGAATGAAATTAGATTCGAAAGTACCTGAAGGCCCACTGGAACAAAAGTGGTCGCAACATAAAAAAACGATGAAACTTGTGGCTCCAAACAACCGCCGTAAGTACGAGGTGATTTTTGTTGGAACAGGATTAGCCGGTGGTGCCGGTGCAGCAAGTTTAGCCGAAATGGGCTATAAAGTGAAAGCATTCTGTATTCAAGATTCAGCTCGACGTGCACACTCTATTGCTGCTCAAGGTGGAATTAATGCTGCGAAAAACTATCCGAACGATGGCGACAGCATTTACCGATTATTTTACGATACCATTAAAGGTGGTGATTACCGATCACGCGAAGCCAATGTGTATCGCCTTGCTGAAGTAGCAAATAATATCATTGATCAGGCGGTTGCACAGGGTGTTCCTTTTGCTCGTGAGTATTCCGGACTATTAGCTAACCGATCATTTGGTGGAGCTCAGGTTTCCCGAACTTTTTATGCTCGTGGACAAACAGGTCAGCAGTTATTGATTGGCGCCTACCAAAGCATGATGCGTCAAGTTAATGAAGGTAATATCGATTATTACACTCGCCATGAGATGCTTGATGTAGTAATTATTGATGGTGTTGCTCGTGGAATTATCACTCGCGACTTAGTTACCGGTGAAATTACACGTCATGAAGCCGATGCTGTAGTACTTGCAACAGGTGGATACGGAAATGTGTTTTATTTATCTACTAACGCAAAGAATAGTAACGTTACGGCCGCGTGGAGAGCCCACAAAAAAGGTGCAATGTTTGCTAATCCTTGTTTTGTGCAGGTTCACCCAACATGTATTCCTGTATCCGGCGATTATCAATCTAAGCTTACACTGATGAGTGAGAGTTTGCGTAACGATGGTCGAGTTTGGGTTCCAAGAAAGAAAGGCGACGATCGTCATCCAAACGATATACCGGATGCAGAACGCTATTACTATCTGGAAGAACGCTATCCAAGTTTCGGAAACCTTGTTCCTCGCGATGTAGCTTCAAGAAATGCCAAAATTGTTTGCGATGAAGGCTTAGGCGTTGGAGATACCGGCTTGGCGGTGTATCTAGATTTCCGTGATGCTATTAAACGGGATGGCGAAGATAAAGTACGTGCTAAGTATGGAAACTTGTTCGATATGTATGAAAATATCGCAGGTGAAAACCCATACAAACAACCAATGAGAATATTCCCGGCTGTGCATTACACGATGGGTGGCCTTTGGGTTGATTACAATCTAATGACGAACATCCCCGGGTTATTTGCCGCAGGTGAAGCAAACTTCTCCGATCATGGTGCAAACCGATTAGGTGCAAGTGCGTTAATGCAAGGTCTATCTGACGGTTATTTCGTACTGCCGGCTACCATTGGTAACTACCTTGCTGATATTAAACCGGGTATTCGATTTGGTACCGATCATGAAGCATTTGATGAAGCTGCCAAAAAAGCGCAAGATGACATCGACAAACTTCTAAGCATTAAAGGAAAGCGTACAATCATCGATTTCCACCGCTCGCTTGGTAAGATAGTTTGGGATAAAATCGGTATTCAGCGCTCAAAAGAAGGATTAGAGTCGGCTATTAAAGAAATTCAGGCACTACGTGAAGAGTTTTGGAAAGACGTATATGTGCCGGGTGATAAGAACAATTACAACAAATACCTTGAATTTGCTTTCCGGGTTGCTGATTTCTTTGAATTGGCAGAGCTAATGGCGAAAGATGCCCTCGATCGTGAGGAATCTTGTGGTTGCCATCTGCGTGAAGAGTTTCAGACCGAAGATGGAGAAGCATTACGTAACGACGATGATTTCTCGTATGTATCGGCATGGGAGTATAAAGGTGTGAACGGAAAGCTCGATGCTGAGCTGCATAAAGAACCACTTGAGTTCGAGTTTGTTGAATTGAAACAAAGATCGTATAAATAAAAGCCATAAAATCGCAAAAGCACGAGAAGATCTCTCATTAAGTGTTTCCGTGTTTTTGTGGCAAATGAAAAAGTTATGAGTAAAAATTTTACCGTACATCTGAAATACTGGAGACAAGACGGCCCAACGGCTAAAGGGTATTTCGAAGAACGAACACTAGATACTGTTAACGAACACATGTCTTTTCTGGAAATGTTGGACGTTCTGAACGAAGAACTTCAGCTTGAAGGGAAAGACCCGGTTGAATTTGATTATGATTGCCGCGAAGGGATTTGCGGATCCTGTAATCTTGTGATTAACGGACAGGCACATGGTCCTAAAAAAGGAACAGCTTGTTGCCAACTGCACATGCGGAATTATAAGCATGGAGATAAAATCACCATCGAACCACCACGCGCAGCAGCATTTCCTGTAATCAAAGATTTGGTAGTAGACCGTTCTGCATTCGATCGTATTATCGAAGCCGGTGGCTATGTTTCCGTTAAAACGGGTTCAGCACAAGAAGCGAATGCTCGTCCGATTGAGAAAGAAACTTCAGATATCGCATTTGATTACGCAACGTGTATCGGTTGCGGAGCTTGTGTAGCGGCGTGCCCGAACGCATCTGCTTCGTTATTTACAGGCGCGAAAATTGCTCATCTCGGTCTGTTACCTCAAGGTCAGGTTGAGCAGAACAACCGCGTGGTTTCCATGGTAGATCAGATGAGTGCCGAAGGTTTTGGCGATTGCTCAAACTACGGTGAATGTGAAGCTGTTTGCCCAAAAGAGATTTCAATTTCAGCAATTGCTGAAATGAGAAAAGGATATGTGAAGGCTATGTTTAGCTAACACACTAGTAACTAATTACTTAAAAAGCCGCTCTGATTAAAATCGGAGTGGCTTTTTTATTTTATAGTGGTAACTAAGTGAGAAAACCATTATTTACAGTTAAACTTTTCGGGACGCATGACAGAATATCTATTCGCAGATTATAACACTCCTTTCCTCATTGCATTTAGCTTTGTAGCCGTAATAATGGTGCTCGAAATTGGCTCATTACTGATTGGTGCCGGTCTCTCGCAGATTATCGACAATCTATTTGATGCTACCGATGTGGGCATTGGTATGGATGCAGATGCCGACGTTGATGTAGATATGAATGACAATTTTATTTCGAAATACATTGCCTGGATTAAAGTTGAAAATGTGCCGCTCTTGATATTGGCTGTAGTTTACGCCGCTTCATTTTCGATAATTGGTTATGTAGGGCAAAGTATGTTAGTACGATTTACAGAGAATCCCGCGCCCACATGGCTTGCCGGGATAGTAGCGTCTTTAGGGGCGATTCCCATTTATAAAGTGATTTCAGAATTTCTTGGTTCCAAAGTGTTTAAAGAAGAAACCTCGGCTTTATCAGAAAAAACTTTTGTAGGCCAAATTGTTGAAATAAACACGGGTACTGCCAAAAAAGGACTTCCGGCCGAGGGGAAATACAAAGATCAATTCGGTCAATTACATTACTTCATGGTTGAGCCGGAAAATGAAGAAGAACAGCTTGAACAGGGCACAAAAGTGCAATTAACCGGGTACGAGCAATCCATATTTAAAGCAATAAAAGTAGATTAAATAATAACCTATGGAATTTATAACATCAAACGACATCATATTTATTTCAGTAACCGTTTTTATCAGCTTTGTGGTGATAGGGCTGGTTTTTGCGCGATTGTTTAAAAGAGCTTCGAAAGAACTTTCTTTTGTACGAACGGGATTTGGAGGCCAGAAAGTAGTGATGAACGGGGGAGCTTTGGTCTTTCCTGTACTTCATGAAGTGATCACTGTAAACATGAACACCTTACGATTAGTGGTGTCTCGAAAAAATGAACAAGCCCTTATTACCAAAGATCGAATGCGTGTTGATGCCACCGCAGAATTTTACCTTAGGGTAAAACCGGAAGTGGATGCCATTGCTTATGCGGCTCAAACTTTAGGTCAACGCACAATTTCTCCCGATCAGTTAAAAGAGTTGATGGAAGGTAAGTTTGTGGATGCGCTTCGAGCCGTAGCTGCCGAAATGGGGATGGAAGAACTTCATGAAAAACGAACTGATTTTGTGCAGAAAGTGCAGAATGCGGTAAAAGCTGATCTTGAGAAAAATGGATTGGAACTTGAAACGGTATCCCTAACCGGGCTAGATCAAACAGATAAGCAATATTTTAATGCGAACAATGCATTTGATGCTACCGGTTTAACCAAGCTTACAGAAACCATCGAAGAGAAGAAAAAAGTTCGAAACGACATTGAGCAAAATACCTCGGTTGCGATCAAGAAAAAGAATCTTGAAGCGGAAAAAGAACGCTTAGAACTCGAACGAGAAGAAGAATTTGCCCGAGCTGCACAACAGCGCGCCATTGCCAACCAAGCTGCAATAGAAGCGAGTTCAATCGCCAAAGAAAAAGCCGAAAATGATAAACTTGCCGAAGAAGCAACTATTATGGCTGAACAAGAAGTTGAGACAGCTCGAATTAAGGCAAATCGAGCAGTTGAAGAGGAACGGATCCTAAATGAGCAAGCCATAAAAGAGAAAGATATCGAACGAGAAAAAACGGTAGAAATCACCGATCAGTCTCGAGATATCGCGGTAGCCAACAAATCAAAAGAACGCTCAAAAGCGGAGAAAGAAGCACGTTTAGCCGAAGCTGAAGCAGTAGCTGCTAATGAGAAAGTTGCTACCGCCAAAGAGAAAGAAATCGCTAATAGGAATAAAGAAATTGCAGTTATTAAAGCCACTGAAAAAGCTGAACAAGAAGCTGTAACTGTAAAAGTAGCTGCACAGGCAGAGAAATCGGCCGCACTTGATATAGCCGAAGCCATTAAAACCACGGCAATGGCTGAATCGGAAGCGATCAAAATAAAGGCAAAAGCCGACGAAGAACGATATGCCGTAGAAGCCGAAGGTAACGAGAAATTGAATGCAGCCGAAAACGTTCTTTCTGAGGACATTATCAGAATGAGAATTCAACTTGAAACCATAAAACAGGCTGCTTCTATCATCGAAGCATCTGTGAAACCAATTGAAGCAATCTCTGACATGAAAGTGATTAATGTTGGTGGATTAAATGACTTTGTTGGAAATGGCGGCGGCGGATCGGCACCTTCATCTGGTGGCGGAAACGGAAATATGGCGGATCAGCTTGTAAACAGCTTGTTGAAATATCGCGGACTTGCTCCGGTAGTAGATAACATTTTGGATGAAGTTGGTTTAGAGCCGGGTTCCATCCAGGGCTTAACTAAAGTGCTTGATAAAAAATCAAAGGCTGCTTCTACACCTGAAATAAAAGTGGAAACAGTTATCGAGGAAAGCGAGAATACAAATGTCGAAGCTGAACCAGCTGTGCAAGACAAAGTTGATAGCTCTTCGAAAGTGACGAAAACCAACGAGCAAAAATAGTTTGTAAAGGCAATTCGCTTATAAAAGATACATTACAACATCGACTAATTTCGATGTGGTTTTTTATTTAACGTTGCAAGCGATACATTTAGAGCAATTATCATCATCTACATACGAACATCATGGTTACTATCAACCCAAAGAAAGTTGGTTTAATATTCCTTTGTGCGGTGGTTCTACCGGCTATTTTCGGTTTCTTTTTCTTTACACGTTTTAATCATATTCCCGTTGAATTAACGCTTGGTTCTTGCCAAATGGATTACACGGCAAAGCCAACGTATGAAGACAGGCTCAGCCCGCTTCAAAGTCATGAGTTTAAAATAAGAGGTTGGGAAATGCTGTATTGTTATGGCCAACCTGCAGTACGTGGACGAAAAATGATCGGCGATCGTATTCCGTATAACGAATTATGGCGAATGGGAGCCAACGAGCCAACCCGATTTTACACTACCGCCGATGTTGAAATCGAAGGTCTTGTGTTACCAAAGGGGAGATACAGCATGTATACGATTCCCGGAAGATTTGATTGGGAAGTTTTTGTATCAAGATCTATTTCTCATTGGGGCAACGAAATAACACCTGAAGTTAGAAGTGAAGAAGTTGGCAGTTTTAAGATAAAGCCAAAGTTTTTACAGCAACCTGTTGAGCTGTTCACTATTTATTCGGATGAACCCGAAGTAGGTGAAAGTACCTTGATGGTTTACATAGAATTTGAGCAAACTCAACTGCCTTTAACCTTTAGAAATCTGGAAGTAGAAGATAAAACGGATACTAGTTTAAAGGGATTAATTAACGAGTACACGAAAGAAGCTGAAGAATCGAAAGATAAAACTGATTTTGAAGTTCCTGAACTCTATAAGGATGACGACGACGATTAAGAAACTAAGTGCTTTCGTCCAAAACATTAACTAAATACTCTAAATCTTGCGCCGTGTTGTAAACGTTTGGTGAGATTCGAATACAATCACCTCGATATGACACGAAAATTCCGGCAGCGTTTATGCGCTGCTTGATTTCTGCCATATGTTGGTTTTCCGGAAGTCGTAATCCAAATAAATTTGATGCTCTAAAATCATCTTCTTCGATTCGGAATCCCAATTCCCTTAACTTCGTAATCGATGTTTCTGTGATATTAGTGCAGTAGGCTTGCACATTTTCGGGCTTCCAAGCATTGAGAGTTTTTAGAGCTTCCAGCAGCATAGGCACCAGAATAAAGTTGCTATGTTCGCCCACTTCATAACGTAAAGCACCCGGCTGATAGCGATCATTGTAATGCACCAAATTGGCGAAATCTTCACTTTCAAAACGATTAATCCAGTTTTCCTCAATCGGTGTTCCTTCATCAAAAGCGGGACCATAATAAGCCATTCCAATACTGTAAGGACCCATCATCGATTTATATCCGGCAGCAATTAACGCATCAGGTTGAATTTGAGCTACGTTAAAGGGAAGAGCGCCGATGCTTTGCGTTCCATCAATTACCAGCAATGCGCCAACTTCGTTTGTTCGTTTGCGGATGGAAACTAAATCGAATAAAGTGCCATCTGTCCAATGGATGTGTCCGCAAGCTACAAGTCGGGTACTGGGATTAATTGCTTCAATAATTCGTTCATTCCATTGTTTACCTCGATTTTCCCACTCATCTGGAGCTGCAATAGTTTTGATTACTGCGCCAGATTTTTGAGCTACCCTTTTCCAAGGATACACATTGCTAGGAAACTGCTCGTCTATAATGAGTATTTCATCACCTTGAGAAAGTGTTAAGTTATTTGCCACATTCGCAATCCCATAGGATACACTAGGGATTATCACCAATCGATTAGCATCATTGCAGTTGATTAGTTTACCAAACTCCTGGCGAAGCATCTCACTTTCATTAAAAAAATCTTCACCCGAAACATGATTGGGCTGTAGTTTTCTACGTATGCCTTGGATTCCTGCTTTTTCAACTGATTTCATTAAGGGCGACATGTACGCACTGTTTAGATATGTTACATCCGGATCTAGGGAAAAGAGGTGTTTTTGGGAATTCATCAAGTCAAAAATCTAAATAAGCGTGGCTGGTCATTTACATATTCGAAGCTGAATTTTTTGGCTTTCATACGATCAATAAGTGGTTCTAAATCATGCTTATTCTGTAACTCAAGTCCGATTAAAGCCGGACCGAGTTCTCGGTTAGTTTTTTTAGAATATTCGAAATAGGTGATATCGTCGTTTGGACCAAGAACGTCACTCAGAAACTCCATTAAGGCACCTGAACGTTGCGGGAAATCAACTATAAAGTAATGCTTTAAACCTTGGTACATCAACCAACGCTCGTTGATTTCAGCTGTTCGAGTGATATCATTATTACTGCCGGAAACCACACTAACAACGGTTTTTCCGTTCAACTCATCTTTTAAAAGTTCGAGAGCACTTATCGCCAATGCCCCTGCCGGTTCAACTACTATGGCTTGCTCGTTATACATTTTTAAGATGGTGCCACAGATCATACCTTCGGGTACTGTAATCACACGATCCAAAACTTCTCTACATATCTCGAAAGTGATATCGCCCACACGTTGTACCGCCGCACCATCCACAAATTTGTCGATTTCTTGCAGGGTAATTACTTCGCCCAGTTCCATTGATTGTTGCATTGCTGGCGCGCCCTCAGGTTCAATTCCTATGATGACAGTTTCCGGCGAATGAACCTTAAAATAGGAGCCAACTCCCGCCGAAAGTCCACCACCGCCAACAGGTACCAGTAGATAGTCGATCTGGGAGTCGATATCCTGTAGTATCTCTTTTCCAACGGTTCCTTGTCCGGCAATAATTTTAGGATCGTTAAACGGTGGGATGAATGCGGCACCTTTTTCATTGCAAAAAGTTGAGGCTTTCGCAAATGAATCGTCGAAGGTATCGCCTTCTAATACGACATCAACAAACTCCTTTCCAAACATTTTAACCTGTTTCACCTTTTGTGCAGGTGTGGTAATGGGCATAAATATGGTGCCGTGTATTTTCTTTTTATAACAGGCGAAAGCAACACCTTGAGCATGGTTTCCGGCACTGGCACATACAACACCATTGGTTAATTCATCGTCGGTTAGACTTTGAATTTTATTGAAAGCGCCCCGGATTTTATAACTCCGAACAACCTGTAAGTCCTCGCGTTTGAGCCAAATTTCCGCACCAATTTCCTCTGAAAGTAAAGGGTTTTCTTGCAACGGTGTGTGGATTGCAATACCTCGAAGCGTATCTGCAGCTTCGTCTATTTCGCGGGTAACAATGAGTTTTGATTCTTTAGAATCTGCCATATAAACTATTAAAATGAGTGAGATGCAGAATATAGTAGATTCGGATTAGATTGAATAACAATATGTACGTACAATTAATCAGCGCTACCAATTTTACTATATGTAACCGAATTCTGTTTGTTGATTTGATTTCTCACCCTACATTTAGTAGAAACACCCCAAAAAAGAAAAGATTTGGCAACCATGTTAATTCGCCCCGTTCTGCACAATGATTTGGCAACCATCATTCAATTAAATGAGCAGGCCGTTCCGCATGTGAATAGTATTCCTATTAGTGAATTCGAGGAATTTATAGAGAAGAGCTCATTCTTTTTAGTAGTAGAGAGTGATCAGAATGTAGTGGCATTTATCATTGTTCTGGGGCCGGGACAAGTCTATGATTCAGAAAATTACCGCTATTTTACCAAGCATTACCCAAGTTTTGATTATGTTGACCGTATTGTTGTTTCACCGGATTATCATGGTAAAAAAATCGGTAGCAATTTGTATGCGTACTTGGAAGAACACTCAAAGGAAGAAAGAATTACTTGCGAAGTGAACATCAACCCACCAAATCCCGGTTCTACAGTATTTCATACAAAATTGGGCTTTAAAGAGGTGGGGCAACAACAATCGGAAGGTGGGAAAAAGACAGTAAGCCTAATGGTTAAGGAATTAATACCTAAATAATGATCAAGCACACACCTTCAACATTTTTCATAGCTACAATACTGCTATTAACGGCATTCTCAGCCTGTAAAAAAGACACAACTGGACCTTTTCCGGAAGTTGATCCCGAATTTGGAGTTCTCATTCCATTCATTACTGTTGAAACCAACGGTAAAGAAATTGTTGATGAGCCAAAAGTAATGGCAGATATGAAGGTTAGAGCCAATAGTGAAACTGTTTTTAATGGAAAGATTGGCATAGAGCTAAGAGGATCTACTTCGCGTCGCTTGTTTGATAAGAAATCCTTCGCTTTTGAAACTTGGAATGCTGACGGCAACGATATTGATGTTCCCATCCATACACTCCCGGAAGAAGAAGATTGGGTACTATACGGACCATACAGCGACAAAACCCTGATGCGAAATATGCTAATGTACGATTTGGCAAGAGATATTGGAGGCTACGCCAGCCGTGGTTTTTTTACTGAATTAGAAGTAAACGGATCGTACGAAGGAGTATATATTTTACTGGAAAAGATAAAACGCGATGATAACAGATTGGCGCTTTCGAATCTTCGTCCATCAGAGAATTCGGGAGAGGATCTTACCGGTGGCTACATCTTAAAAATTGACAAAACCGCTGGCGATTCGGATGACGAGGATTGGTCGGGCGATTCGGATTATACCGAAGACATCAGTTTTAGATCAGATTATGGAGCATTCTGGAATGAATTATCCTATGCACCTTATGGACCAAAACAAGGCGAAGAAACCTATTATTTGTATGAAGATCCCGAAGCAGAGGACATCACCACAGAGCAAAAAGCGTATATTCAGGCATATATTGATGAGTTCGAAACCGCCATTTTTAATGATCAATTTCAGCTTGCCTACGATAATTACATCAACATAAACAGTTTTGTAGATCACTTTATTCTGAGTGAGCTGAGTGCTAATCCCGATGCGTATCGGTTAAGTACATATTTGCACAAAGATAAAAACGAGAAATTGAAAATGGGTCCGTTGTGGGACTATAACATTGCACTTGGGAACGACGGGAGAAGCTCGAGTAGCGGTTGGATCATGAACTACAACGTGAATTATCCCGATGATTTGTGGTTGGTACCTTTTTATTGGGAGAAACTGTATCAAGATCCAACATTTCAAAATGCATTGAAAACACGTTGGAATGAGCTTAAAAGTTCGACCTTAAGCCTTGCTTCCATCCACGCAAAAATAGATGATTACGCTGGAGAATTAGAGCAGGCCAAGGCCATTGACCGGAATTTTGAACGCTGGGATATTATGGGTGAAGAAGTGATTTTCAATTCTTATGTAGGGGAGACTTATCAAGATGAAATCAACTATATGAAAGATTGGATTAAAGATAGAATTGAATGGATGGATGCCGAAATTAATAACTAACCACGGTGAGTTAACTCAGGTAATGGAATGATTTTTAGACTATTGCGGGTTGATGGGGTAACTAACTTTTTCCCGTGCCCCAACCCGTCCCATTACTCTCTATCAGTGTCGAAGATCAAATTGTTCGTTATTTAAGAGCTAAAAACGACCGAGCAATTGAGCTTATTTTCGAACATTATTCTATCGCGATGATGAACAAAATCCGTTCGGTAGTTAAAAATGAAGCTATTGCCGAAGATGTGCTCCAAAAAGTTTTAGTAAAGATTTGGGAGAAAGGAGATACCTATGATGCTTCCAAAGCGGGATTATACACATGGTTGATTCGAATATGTAAGAATGCAGCCATCGATGCCACCCGAGGAAAAGATTATTTACGATCGATGAAATCCGAAAGTGTAGATAACTTCGTATTTAATGGTGAGGCTATTCATCAAAAGAGTGTTCAAGAGCGAAATAGTGGCGTTTGGGAATCGGTAGGGCAACTTCCCGATTCTCAACGTTCACTAATCGATATGGCATATTTTCAAGGATATACTCAAAAAGAAATATCGCATGAATTAAATATCCCGTTAGGAACGGTAAAAACCAGAATGCGTAAGGCAATTAGCACATTAAGACGTATTTTTTAACCCATGGATTTCAAAGCCTACATAGAATCCGGTGTACTGGAATTGTATGTGAGCGGTTTACTTTCAGAAACCGAAGCACAGCAAGTAGAAGAATACGCAGCAAAATATCCTGAAATTCATCAGGAAATTGATGCAATCAGATCATCAGTAAATAATTATGCCCGTAATTCGGGTAGAGCTCCATCTGCTTCGATATTGAATAATGCTCTATCTCAAATTCGGCAGGATTCATCGACAGAATCAGAAGTGAATCAAGCGAATGAACCGCAGACCACAATCGATCATCAAACAATGGGCAGAGATTGGTATAAAATAGCAGCATCCATTGCACTATTGATTAGCGTTGGTATAAATGGATATTTCTTTAATGAATTGCAGAGCGCCCAAAATGAACAAGCAGACGCAAACCAGCAAATTGCTACACTTTCAAATCAGTTGGATGTGGTTACGAGCGTGGTAAATATGGAAATCCCTCTTTATGGTTTAGATGTATCCCCAAAGTCGCATGCTACCGTTTATATCAATGAACAAACTCGTGATGTGTATATAAAAATCGGAGATTTACCGGTTCCTCCTAGTGGTCACCAGTATCAGCTTTGGGCAGATCGCGACGGACATATGCATAACATTGGTGTGTTTCATCATAATAAAAGTTTGCAACACTTAACGGTTTTCGATGGGGACTTTGAATCGCTGAATGTTACTCTTGAGGAAGAAGGTGGCTCTGAAACAGCTACTGTTGAACGTGCTTATTTAAGCGGAAAAGCCACTTCATAATTTTTTTTGTTTTAGGAAATCCAAACGGGGGTCGAGCCTCGTACCTATAGTAACTTTAACCTAAAACATAAAAACTATTCATCATGAAGTTATCTAAAATCACCGCAGGACTTGTAGCATTATTTTTGGCATTCAGCCTATCAACCGTACAAGCACAAAACAAAAATATTGTAGAATTAGCAGTGGGCACCGAATCGCTATCAACATTGGTAGCTGCTGTTAAGGCCGGTGGGTTGGTTGAGACCTTACAAGGCGATGGACCATTCACCGTTTTCGCACCAACAAATGAAGCTTTCGCAAAACTACCCGAAGGTGTTGTTGAAGATTTATTAAAACCGGAAAACAAAGATGCACTAATCGCAGTGCTTACTTACCATGTAGTACCGGGTAAAGTAAAATCAACCGATTTAAGTGACGGTATGACCGCAAAAACCGTACAAGGAAGTAAAGTAACCGTAGATATTAACTACGGAAAAGTAATGATCGATAACGCTAATGTAACTGCCGCTAATATTATGGCAAGTAATGGAGTTGTACACGTTATCGACACTGTAATTTTACCACCAAGCGTAAAAAAAGCTTTAGCAGCCGCTAAATAATAACAATTAGTTACTGTTGAGTTGAGAGAGAAAGCCGTTACTCTAGGAGTAGCGGCTTTTTTTGTTCAAAGCATTATAGTGCGCCCAAATTGTTGCAATGCCCACTTGGAACCATCCCTAATTAGGTATGCCGGTTGCTCGCCGTAAGGGAAACCATCTATCCAGAAACTTTGCTCGGTAATTTGGTAGATTTTCATTTCACTAGGACTTTCAAGTTCAAATGTACCGGTATCAAAAACGCCCATTACTTTGCCCTCATCGTTAAAGTATACCACAAGGTCGAGAGTCGCTTCATCGCCAATCATACGCAGATATCCTCGGTTTTCTTTCATCGAATAAGGCACCAATTGTTGCATTGTACCAACTTGCTTTTTCATCATACTAAAACCGTATCGAAACAAGCCTGAATAGGCCACAAATTTCATTTCGCCATCGCAGTATTTGGCAAATTTCCAGAAACTATCGCTTTCTAAGTGCCGGGCAATTTCGATGAGTTTTTCATTATTGCCTGAAGTGGCCTCGATAGGTGTTCGTACTACTTTTCGGAGTAAAGGTATATTTGGTGAAGACACTTTAGTCGAACCATCATCGCCGTGATAAAAAGTAAGATCGGAAGTACTAATATTCGTCAATTCTTCTACAGAAGTGTTACCCTGCATAGGATGAGGGTGAATTTCGATAACGTCGCCGTTTCTCCATTTCCATATTTCATACGACAGGGCACGAATTTTATTACTGCTTTTTCCCAGGTCATAGATCGACTCAAAGCTTCGGTTGGTCAGCAACACATGATGTTGTTTACTTTCAGGATCGAAACTTAAAAAACTAATAAAACCTGCATTTCCTCCATCGTGTTCAATAATTCCATCGGAAGTAAATTGCCAGCCATACCCATATTTTAGTCCCCCACCGGCATTGGTTTTTGGGGATAAGAACAGCGTCCTCAATTCCCGGGTTAAGAAGTCATCCGAGGTTATCAATTGAACCCATTTTGATCTATCGGGCTACAGTATATTTTAGCTGAACGATTCCGCTTTTATATGTTACCGGTTCAGTTGCAGTCAAACGGGCAAGTTCAATATTTGCTCCCGGAAATAGTCGCTTTCCATCACCAAGTAAAATGGGTAGCACCGAAATTATCATCTCATCAATCAAGTTTTGTTCTAGTAGTAAACGAACAATCTCGCCACCGCCATCGCAGTAAATATGCTTGCCCGGTTTCGATTTTATAATTTCAACTAGTTCTTTAATATCCCCAGAATAATAGGTGATACCATTCTCGGTTCCACTGCGGGTTTTAGAAAGAACGTAGCAATTAAATTGATTGGCAGGAGGGAAAGTGCCGCCGGTTAATCCACAAACTACATCGTAGGTTTTGCGCCCAACAATATAAGTGTCGACTTGTGAAGTGAATTCGGTGTAACCATAATCTTCGCCTGTGTTTGAGAATTCATCCAGAAAATCGAGTCGGTCGTCGTTAGTGGCTATAAAGCCGTCTAAACTCATTGAAATGTACACAATGAGTTTTCGTGATGATGAATTAGACAATGGTTTTTGGTTGAAATTAAGCTTCAGTTAAATTGTCAAAGATAGCTTGTTTCTCTTCCATCCAATCTTCGAAAGCCCCTGGTTTTTCTGCCATTTGTTTCATTTTGGCCATCATACGAAGGTGGGCAACATCTTTCTGTTCAAACATTTCGATGCCATGCCGTTTACTTAATTCAGCAATTTCTTCGAAAGTTTCTGCACTGAATTCCAGTTCACATGCACCGCCAAGTTGTTTACAGGTCATTGTTTTCATAGGCTCCTAATTTTTGTACCCAAATAAATAATTTATGAAAGAATAATAAATTTATCGGTCAAACCACCTTTTTATATAAATTTTAAACGATAGTTTGAAAGCAAAATACCTGACAGTTCGTGAAGTTAGGCACCTAAATCGGGCAAGTTTCTTACTTTTTTATATCGTAAAGCCATTTTTAGGCAATGCACTAGTGGCTCTGCTTTGAGGGGTTTATCCGGGGCAAAGATTAGTCCACGATTTCCATCAACCTGAAAAAAACCGGGATACACCCTTCGGAAAGTCTCTACCAAGTTGGTAGAGCAGATAAAATATATCCCAAACTGATCGGGGCGTTTTTTACTCCAACCAAAGCGAACCGGACTTCCAATATTGGACCTGTAACTTGGTTCCCCCCATTTAATTTCTTCAGTTACTTTTTTTACGTCAGGAGATTTTTCAGCTATCTCAACCAAAAGTGATTTAAACTCTTTATACCTCTTATTTACAGACTTCGGATATTTAGTGATAAGAACGTCTACTTCCGGACTTTCTGTTAATACAAGACTCATTTACACCTCCGGTTTTGTTAGTATTTAATAGGGTAAGCATATATAATTTTTAGAATGACTTCATCAAGACTTCATGCAAATTTTGTAATAAAATTATACAGAAGATTAACATTGAAAAGGAGGGTGCCATGAAAATGCAAAATAAAATACTTCAGGTTATGGTTTTCATCCTAGCAATCCTTTCTGTATTAATAATCGTTGTGGATTCGATTCTGATTAACTTTTATACAGAAGAAATAATGCTAGATCCAAATACCGTGTCTAAATGGGAAGCTATTATCATGTTAGGTGCACTGGTTATGGCTGGTTTTTATATGGCTTCAGTTTTATGGGTTTCTCAAATTAGCAGCGATAAAGGGCCTTATTCGGCAGGTAAAGTAATCACCATAATATTTGGTACCAGTTGCTTCCTATTACTCTTCCTGGAAAAAACTTTAGCTAATTCTATTGGCGAAATGATTTCAACAAATATGAGTTATGAAGCAGAATTGACCAATCTTCAAATGCTGTTTATTGTACAATTTATTTATGCATTGTTGATAATGACCGAAATTTCAGCTCAAGATAACGAAGAAATTAGTGCAGAAGACTATAGTTCTCTTGAACATTCTAGAGACGTAATCGCCGCATTTTCAAGCATCATTCCGGGTTTAGGTCATATTTATAAAGCTCATTATAATGTTGGTTTCGGTTTGTTATTTATTAGTCCATTGTTTATTTGGGCAGGTTTGGTACTTGGTTGGGCCACATTCGGCTTTGGCCTGTTCCTACCTGCAATGTTTGTGATATTCATTGGATGGCACGCGTATAATATCGAAGACCGAAGACATCATACTATAGGATTATTGTAATCACTGCTGATTTGAATTAAAGAAGGTGATTATTACCTGATCGGGATAACGATCAACAACGTGCTTGATATCAGTTTATCCAACAAAGTCGGTCTTGCAATGGGTTTTAACTAACATAACGAAGTTCCCTGGTAACATGAGTTCGAGCGATTAAAGTGGCTACAATAATATTCGGAACCCAACACAACCATGCTACAATGCGGTATGCTATAATAAAATCGTCAAAAAACATAATTAACGGTCCCAAATAGATTCTTAAAGTTACCGCAGCAAAACAAGCAGCATAGCTGATTATCATGGCTTTTTGATGATTGAGCACATCACCGGCTTTTATAAATCGTAAAGCATCAACAGTAAAACTAAACCACACAACACCAAGTAACACAAAACCGGTTGCAGAAATCACACCACCGGTTGCAAAAAAACCGATGCCGATACCTGCAACCGAACTTATTATCACTGAAATAACATAAATCTTACCAATGACTCGGTGCATTTTTGGATAATTTTGCCTCAGTTTTGTAATAAACTGCGACCACCCAACAAACAATGCAATGCCGCCAAAAGAAATGTGCAAATAGAATCCTATCCACCAAAGGTTACTTGAAAGTAACTCACCAGATTTACCACTCAAAAAACCACTACCGGGTTCGATAAAGAGGTAACTAAAAGGATAAAAGCTAATGAAGATGGCGAGAGACGTGAAAACACCGAAAAAGACTTTTTTCATAAAAGCAGATTAATTTCTGCACATAGACGAACAAAAGATCTTTTTGTTCCCACAATACTATTTTAAGTGGCGCTAACCGGCACTATCATAAGCCTGATGAACCCAACCCATTAGTTCATCATTAATTTCCTCTTCATTCGAAATTCGAACTCGATGGGTGCACATGGTGCCAAATGGCCCGGAACTTTCAAGGCGATCGGTGATGCCAAGATCTTTAAGCTTCAGTCCTAAATCTACTCGCGATTTAGTGGCCGGCTTAAATAAGGCGAACTGTTTATTTCGAACAAAACTTACCGTCGATTTTTTTGGAACCACTTGAATATCATCTCCAAGTTTAAGTGCCTCCGCTTTAAATCGTTCATAAATAGGTCGCAGATTTTCTTTCCCCTTAAACTGAGCATCCACCAAATCCACTTCTTCCGTTTGTTCGTCTTTTGATAAGTGAACTATGGTATTGGCAAAACCATGAGAAACACCATGTTCGTTTTTAAGGAAGTTTACGGCTTCAGAATGCTTTGCATAGTTTTTTTCTTTTAAAATTGATTTCCATTCGTCCAGAGATTTACCCGTTTTCTCCGGCATGTTGTTAATCATTGTTTGTAATTGTTGATCCATAGTTTCTTTTTTTAGAGTTAGCTGAATTACGAAACAAGGATCCTTTTTATCAACAAATACTTTTTAACTCAGTAACTTTTTAGTCTAATCATCCGTAGGGGATCACATACTTAAATATGATTCAAAGGAGAACGAAATGGAAAAAGGAACCGGCATAGCTATTGGAATTGGAATGGGTGTATTGATGGGTGTTACTTTTGGTGGGCTGGCAATTTGGATCGCTTTGGGAGTGGTAGTTGGCGTATTAATCGAAAATGGTGAGTTAGACCATTTAGATTTTGATTCCTGGGGATGTGGATCAAAAGATTAATTTCATAGCTTCACAAAAAAATAAAAGCCTCGATGTAGAGGCTTTTATTCATATTAATAAGTTGGTAAAAACTTAGGCCATCGGAACCGTAAAATGTACGGTAGTTCCATGTCCAATTTCGCTATCAATCCACATTTGGCCGTTATGTTTCTCAACAAATTCTTTACAAATAATAAGGCCTAAACCTGTACCAAGTTCTTTATCGGTACCTTTTGTAGAGGTGTTTTCAGAAATTTTAAATACTCGTTCTAGTTGAAAATCCGTCATTCCAACTCCGGTATCACTAACAGAAACCTGAACGAATTTTGAACCATCTTCACCCAATACCTGTTCCGTTTTGATAGAAATGCTACCTAGACGTGGAGTAAATTTTATGGCGTTATAGATAATATTGCGAAAAAGCGTATACACCATATTTTTATCTGCCATAGCTGTGGTGTGTACCGAAACATCGTTCACAATTTGGAGACTTTTCTCCTGCAATGTCTGATCATAAATCTCGATCGTGTTTTTTATAAGCACATAAAGATTCGTGATTTCAGGACTATATTTGATCGTACCATTCTGTGCTCTCGACCAGGTAAGCAGGTTTTCGAAAAGCTCGTACGATTTTTTAGCACTTTGGTATATATATCCGAGCATTCGTTGTTTTTTTGAATGCTCGAGATCCGAATCTTCATCACTTAATAACTTGCTAAAACCCAAGATCGCGTTCATGGGGCCCTTCAAATCGTGGGCGATAATATTGAAAAATTTGTCTTTGGCAGAGTTACTCTTTTTTAGATTTAATTCACTTTCTAAGAGGGCCTTTTCTACTTCGGTACGTTTAGTAATATCAATGAAAGACACTAACACCTTTTTCCAATTATCTTCGTAACCGGGAAGTATTTTTGCTTTAAAATCCAATATCATGGGTAAGCCTTCTAACGAGCGGATCGGAATTTGACTTTCGAACTCGTTGTTGCCTTCAATAAAAGCAAGAATCTCTTCTTTAAATGCCGGCAGCGAATCTGAAGTGAAATATCTCGAAAGGTTACGTGGGATCTCCTCTTTCGTCTTAACGCCAAACATTTTTAACGTTTCTTGATTGATATTCAACACTTTTATCAATCCTGAAACTATAAATAAATCATCTTCATGCTTTTCGAAGTGAGTTCGGAAATCCGTTACCCCTTGTTCCTTTAAATCTTCTAGAAAATCCTTTATTTCCGAAAAATCCTCTTCCCATATTGAAATAGGGGCATGTTCGAATAACAATTCGAAATTATCACCGGGTTCGGTATTTTTAGCGAAGAAATCTTTTCTATTGCTAATCAATTGCTTTGTTCTAGTCTTCAATTCTATTACCACCTTAATCTGCCTTGTATATTTATTAAAATACTAATTAACTACCAAACGCTTAGTATCATTAAGAAACTCCAACCTACCTACATAAACCTATGCCGTTTAGTTCGTTAGATGTGATTAATAGTTTTTACAGCTTAATATATCGTCTGTTAAGTAATAAATTTTATAAGGAAAAATGATCATAAAGAGCTTAATTTCAATAATAGTTTTAATTCACTTAAGTGGCATGTTTTCCGACAGATCAGATTTCCCTTTGGTTGATATCAGCGAGATTTCTCCGAGTATAATAAAAGAGATACGATATGCGGGAATTCACAATTTTGTTGGGCAACAGGTTGATGGTTATTCCTCTCCAAAATGTTACTTAACAGAATCTTCGGCCATGGCTTTAGCAAGAGTTCAAACGGCATTACTTGAACAATCGTTATCGCTTAAAGTTTTTGATTGCTACCGGCCACAACAAGCAGTAGATCATTTTGTTCGATGGTCATCGGGCGATGAACCGGATCAAACTAAATCAATTTATTTCCCAAATATTCCGGCTGATAGCTTGTTTGAGCTGGGTTACATCGCTAAACGCTCTGGACATAGCCGTGGCTCAACGGTAGACTTATCCATTGTTCGATTACCTTATCAAACTCCATCAGAATTTGAATATAATTGTTTGGATGAAGATGGGTACAAGTATCGTGGAAGTGAACTGAATATGGGTACAGCCTACGATTGTTTTGATATTCGATCTCATACAACATCAGAGTTGATGACTGATAGCATCTTATCAAATCGAATGATATTACTTGAAGCGATGGAGGCCGAGGGTTTTGTAAACTATTCACAAGAATGGTGGCATTTTACCTTCAAGCCCGAAGAATTCCCGAACACCTATTTTGATGTGCCCATCGAATAAAGGTTCTGAGCAACAGTTTTCGAAAGCTTGCGTAGTGTTGCATGTTGAATAAATCCAAGATAAAAAAAGGGCTTAAGATGTTAGACAAAAAAGGAAGTGGCGTAGCTTACGGAATCATCATCGGAACAGTAATTGGTGCGATTTCCGGCAATATGGGACTTTGGCTTGCCCTAGGCGTTGCACTGGGAGCAGGTATTGAAGCGAATGCTGCAAAATCAAGAGTTGCTCCTGATAACGATCACACCGAGTAACTTAGTAAAGTCATTACAGCGAAGGTGGGAATCTAAATCCTATTAATTGATAAATACTTAAAAGAGATCCCGGATCAAGTCCGGGATGACTGGTGTATAGAATCAGCCTTTACCTAAACTAGTTCAAGAGGAAATATCTGCTTACCTATTTTGATTCCAGTTTCCCCAACACTTCTTTTGCTTGATTGAAGTGTCTGAGTTCGTGTTGAATTAACATCTCGATGGCTGTATTCAAGCGCAGAGTAATCCAATTACTGATTGGGGAATGAATGATGGAATTCTGATCGATCTCTTCTCTTAAATCCACAATAAATTGTTTCAACTTGTTTTGATTGGTTTCAAACTGATCAAGAATATTTGGTGATATGACCGATGCCTCCGGCTCCCAAGGCTTCATAGTCTTGGTTTTCTTCCGGCGTTCGGGTTCAATGGTTTTCAGTAGTAAATCTCCAATAAATCCAGACAAAAACTCAGTTTTCATCAAAAAAGGCACACGAAGGTTCCCCGATTTTAAAACTGAGAATACCACGAAATAATCTTCATTAAGTTTGTTTACATGATCAATGATTTGCCCAACACTCCAGCTTCCATTGCTTGGTTTTAGGTTGAATTGATCTGAACTCAATGTTCCAAAATACTCGGTATAAAGCGCCGTATTTTGATCTATGCGAGTGATCCAATTTTGCTGCATATGATTTTCTTTGATTTTTAGTTGTCCCCAAAAATCAGAAATACACCGGAAATCTAACTTGGTTTAAACCAACATTTAAAGTCGAACCGAGTTCATCAACTTGCTGAAATTAGTGGCATCAATCCGCAGATAAGATGCCAGATCTTTTTGAGCAACCATATCCAACAAATGTGGACTGCGTTGCATGAAGGCTTTGAACCGACTTTCCATATCAAATGCCATTAGCTGGTAATAGCGCTCTAACATGCCGATCAGAAAACCCTCTGTTGCTTTACGGAACAGGGTTTCAATCTCGCGATGTTCTTGCATGAGTTCCTGATGCTTTACATAGGGGAGACGCAAAAACTTGCTGTCGGTAATCGTTTCGAGATAATATTTGGAAGGAGATTGAGTAAGCACCGATTCCGGAATGCCCGAAAAGGAAGGCGTATAGGTAAAAGCGATAATGTGCTGTTTATCCTGATGCAAATAGTACGACTTCTGAATCCCATCCAACACAAAATACCAATAGCGTTCGGTCTCGCCGGGGGCGGTCATGATCGTTTTCTTTGAAAGCTCATACTCACTCCATTGCGATAAATACTGCTGCATTACCGATTCCGGCACGGGATGTATGTTTGAAAGAAAAGTTTGGAGTGATGAACGATCGGGCATTCTTAAAACTACACATCTATGTTCTAATAATCATTGCTATTAAATTCAGGAAGCAAAACATTGAATAAGCTTTCAATCTGGATTCAGTTGAAAATGGCATAAACAACAACATAAACGAAATAGATCAGGCCTAAACTAGTTCAAGCGTCCGCTTGGACAAAAAAGAAGTCGCCAGCTGATGCCTATGCTTTGTAAGTAAATCAGCCATGCGATCTGAAGCCTGTTTTAGAGTTAGATTTTATGACGAAAAGTGACTCAGTTTCTTACCATTAAATAAAACATAATCAATACTTGCGACTCTAAAATTAAAATGAGTATTTAAGTTTTATTAATTAGTTGAGTTAAATAAATGATCAGGGTTCTACTTTACTGCTTACCGGTATTTGTAATAATTGGGTTCGTTAACTGCGGAATTTTGGGGGGTGATGACAAAGAAAAACCCATTGTGTGGGAAGAGGAAAGTTTGGAGGGGTTGGTTGTATTTGGGTTTACAGGTGGAGGAAATATTCTTCATATGGTTAACCTAGAGAATGATGCCATTCTTAATATTCACGGAATTAATAATATCAGTTCAGTTGCTGCGTCTGCAGATGGCTCCAAATTGTATGTATCCAGTGGAGAAGGTTTATATGGAGGAGATCCCGGATATGTAACCATGATTGAAACACAATCATGGAACCATGAAGTAATCTATGATCACTCGGTGGAATTTATCTCAGATAATGAAGAAATCTATTTTATAACAAAACTTGATTACTTAGCAAGCAATAATGGCGAACAAGATCTAAGAACTTTTGGAAATATTGACCCTAATACGGGAGTTGTTACGGAAATTGATGTAGTCGCAGCAGGCCATAATGACTATAAAATCATCGAGTTTAACGCTAATCAACAAACTATTTTTGCCCTGAATTCAAGTCGACAATTGTATCATTTTGATCTAGAATCTAGTACTAGCAATAAAATATTCGAACTAATTGACTTTAGTAAGCACTCAATTTTTGAAGCATCCGAGGATGGGTCTACACTTTACTTTACTGGAGGGCCAGTATTAGATTTAAACAATAATAAGCAAGTAGGATATATACCAATTTTTAAATGGGGGCAACTTGTTTCTCGAAAAGATAATCGAGAAGTGTATATATCCGGACCGGATGATTTTGGAATATTTGGTCCAAGCCTAAAAAAGATTACAGTTTACGATCCAAGTAAAGATATTATTAGTGATACCATTGATGTAAATTCGATCACTGACATGGTTTATTTATCCCCAAACGAGCGCTATCTGATTACACACAGTTGGATAAATATATTCGTTATTGATTTAAAAACTAGGGAAATAGTTAAGCAAATACACTTACCAGAAAATGTATCAAGTTTTGAAAAGATGTACTTGATGAAAAAACCAATCACAAAAGGGGATGAAAATGAAGACATATATTTAGAGTCATCTCAATAATTAAACTAGGATCGCGAATGCAAGGGCAAAGATTAGGTAAATCAAGCTCAGTACAAATGCCAAACGAAGGCGATGATTTAACTTTCTTCTTGCAAGGATGACTGCTTTTCTCTTTAGGTTAACTCCATCTAGTTTTGAAGCAATTCGTTTTGCACGAGGATTAGAGATTTCACGGAAGAAGGTTTTTCCACGAAGTAAGCTTAAATTTGCACGATTGGTTCTTTCTTGTGACGATACTAAACTCATACTACCTCCTGTTAATAATACTTTAAAGTATAGATACTGTATTAACAGGAAATTGTTACAAAAAAGCCCCCAAAATTGGAGGCTTTTTAAGTTCATATAACTAAGTAAAGTCAATTCCACGTAGGTGGGAATCTAGGGCTCTTAAAAATCTGAAGCCTTTATCAATATCGAGATCCCTGCCTTCGCAGGGATGACCTAAGATGTATTGAACTGCCATTGACTAATCTTGTTCAAGTAACTAAGCATAGTCATTCCCGCGTAGGCGGGAATCTAGGGCTTTCAAAAATCTCAAGGCTTTTATCAATATCCAGATCCCGCATCAAGTCCGGGATGACTGAATTAGTTAATCAGCCATTCTCCGGTCGGAGCGTGCGTACGGTTTGGCCGGCTTGCCACATCTCAGATTCGCGTAATTCTTCGAGTTCTTTCTCTAGCTTTTCACGGTAATCGTCTTGAGAGTTGGAATCGATAGAACGCTGGGCTTCATTTCCGGCAACTACTTCGCTGTATAATTCTTCAAACACGGGCTTGCTGGCATCGCGGAATTTCTTCCACCAATCCAAAGCGCCACGTTGTGCAGTAGTTGAGCAATTGGCGTACATCCAATCCATACCGTTTTCGGCAACAAGCGGCATCAACGATTGTGTGAGTTCTTCCACCGTTTCGTTAAAGGCTTCGGATGGAGTATGTCCGTTAGCACGAAGCACTTCGTATTGTGCCGCAAAAATACCTTGGATGGCACCCATCAAAGTGCCACGCTCGCCGGTTAAATCGGAGTACACTTCACGTCTGAAATCGGTTTCGAACAAGTAACCTGATCCAACTCCAATCCCTAAAGCTACCACACGATCTAAGGCGTTTCCGGTGGCATCCTGGAAAATGGCAAAGCTAGAATTCAAGCCGCGTCCTTCCAAGAACATGCGTCGGAGGGAAGTTCCCGAACCCTTTGGAGCTACAAGAATTACATCTACATCATCAGGAGGGATAATCCCTGTTCGGTCTTTGTAAGTGATGCCGAATCCGTGCGAAAAGTAGAGTGCTTTGCCTGCGGTTAGGTGTTTTTTAACCGTTGGCCAAAGGGTGATTTGACCCGCATCAGAAAGCAAATATTGAATAATCGTGCCACGCTCGCACGCTTCTTCGATTTCGAACAACGTTTCTCCGGGCACCCAGCCATCGGCCACAGCTTTATCCCAGGTTTTCGATTCTTTGCGCTGTCCCACAATGACGTTAAAGCCGTTATCGCGAAGATTAAGTGCCTGTCCGGGTCCTTGAACACCGTAGCCAATCACTGCGATGGTTTCCTCTGCCAGGGTTTTTTGTGCTCGTTTTAGTGGGAATTCCTCACGGGTTACGACTACTTCTTCGACCCCGCCAAAGTTTAAAATTGCCATGTTAGATAGTTGTTTTGGTTTGTTTTGTATGAATAAAATTTACACATCCCTAAATACCCTCTCGAGAGGGGACTTTCAAGAGGTCGATATTAAATGCTTGCTTCGGATTGTAGTAATTCACGGACTTCAGCGCCGATACCACGTTCTGCACGGGAAACGGCAACTCTTCCGGATAACACAAATTCTTTGATTCCAAAAGGCTTCAATTCTTCAAAAAGAGCGAAGGCTTCCCGGCGATATCCGGCTTTTTCGATTACCACAAAATTCTTTTCGATGGTTAAAAACCGAGCCGAATGTTCTCTGACGATCCGTTCTACTTCCAATCCGTTGGTGAGCGATTCGGTAGCTAATTTGTACAGTGCCAATTCTTGTTGTACCACTTCATCTTTTTTGAAATAGGCCGCTTTGTGCACTTCTACTAATTTCTCGATCTGCTTCACCACTTTGCCTACCAATTCTTCGGTTTCGGTAACCGCAATGGTAAAGCGATAAATGTTTTCCATTTCACTTTCTGAGGCGGTGATGCTTTCGATATTTATTTTCCGCTTGGTGAAAATGATGGTGATTCGATGCAGCAAGCCAACCGTGTTTTCGGTGTAAGCGGTGATAGTGAATTCTCTTTTTTCCATGGTTAATTAATTCCTCGCATAGTTGACCTCACCCCCGGCCCCTCTCCTAAATAGGAGAGGGGAGCTCTTTGGGTTGAATTTGTACTTTCTCGAAGTGGGTTATCTTTTTCACGTCTGGATAATAAAAGGGTAAAATTTTTGTAGATCATGATCACTCCAGTCTGATTTCTGCAACTCCGCAACCGCTGGGTACCATCGGGAATACATTGTTTTCTTTGCCAACCATCACTTCTAAAAAGTAAGTGCCATCGTGGTTGATGAACTCGGTAATGGCATCGTCTAATTTTTCGCGTTCGGTTACTTTGTTTGTGGGGATGTAATAGCCTTTTGCAATGGTCTGGAAATCGGGATTAATCATTTCAGTTGAACTATATCTTTTATCAAAGAAAAGCTGTTGCCACTGGCGCACCATCCCCAAAAACTCATTATTGAGAAGCAGTACTTTTACGTTGGCTCGTGTTTGATAAATGGTTGCAAATTCCTGAATCGTCATTTGAAGTCCGCCATCACCAATTACTGCTACCACTGTACGATCAGGTGCTCCAAGTGCGGCACCTAATCCGGCCGGTAATCCAAAGCCCATAGTTCCTAATCCGCCACTGGTGATGTTACTTTTGGATTGGTTGAATTTGGTGTATCGGCAAGCCACCATCTGGTGTTGGCCCACATCGGTAACTAATATGGCATCCCCGTTGGTTTTCTCGTTGATGATTCGGATCACTTCGCCCATCGAAAGCAGATCACTTTTAGGATGAAGTTCATCCTGAATAACTTTTTCCTGTTCCAAAGCATCACAATCTCTGAATCGCTGCAACCACTCTTCGTGCGAGTTTGGATTCACTTTTTCGATCAATGCCGTAAGCGACTCTTTGCAATCGCCTAAAACTGCTACGTCTGTTTTTACGTTTTTGTCGATTTCAGCCGGGTCTATTTCAAGATGAACTACCTTTGCCTGCTTAGCATATTTAGATAGGTTTCCTGTAACTCGATCATCAAAGCGCATCCCGATGGCAATCAAAACATCGCATTCGTTGGTAAGTAAATTTGGTCCGTAATTACCGTGCATACCCAGCATGCCCACATTAAGCGGATGATCCGTTTCCAAGGCCGAAAGACCCATAATGGTCCACGCCGAGGGAATTCCTGTTTTTTCGATGAAGGTCTTAAACTCAGCTTCGGCATTTCCTAGAATCACGCCTTGCCCAAAGAGAATGAAAGGGCGTTCCGCATTATTGATCAACTCAGCGGCTTGTTCAACCTTTGTTGGATCCAGCTTTGGAACCGGAACATAACTTCGGAGTCCGGTACATTTGGTATAACTAAAATCAAATTCCTGAAACTGTGCATCTTTAGTGATGTCAACCAAAACAGGACCGGGGCGACCGGATTTTGCGATATAAAAGGCTTTAGCAAGTGCTTCAGGGATTTCTTCGGCACGAGTTACCTGTGTATTCCATTTGGTAACCGGCATCGAAATACCAATCACGTCCGTTTCTTGAAAAGCATCCGAACCGAGTAATCCTGAGGGAACTTGTCCGGTGATGCAAACCATAGGAGTGGAGTCGATTTGGGCATCGGCTAAACCGGTAATTAAGTTGGTAGCTCCCGGACCAGAAGTTGCCAGACAAACACCCACTTTTCCTGACGCTCGAGCATAACCTTGAGCAGCATGAGTAGCACCTTGTTCGTGGCGAGCCAGTACATGATGAATTTGCTGCTGATAATCATACAAAGAATCATAAACCGGCATTATTGCACCACCCGGATACCCGAAAACGAGATCCACACCTTCTTTAAGCAAGATTCGCACGACGGCTTCAGCACCGGTAACTCGTTCGGTAACGGTTGTAGAATTCATTTCAGTTTTTGATGGGGCTTCGATAGTACTCATAATTATTAGCCGTTTATTTAAAACTCATCGGTTACGCAGCCTTCTGAGGCAGAACTCACGGTTTTGGCGTATTTGTACAACGTTCCGCTTTTTGCTTTAAGCGGTGGGGCTGTCCATTCTGCTTTCCTTTTTGCGAGTTCTGATTCACTAACTTCAATTTCAATTTCGTTTGATTCGGCATCAATTCGGATGGGGTCGCCATCTTGAACTAAGGCGATGTTGCCACCATCCTGAGCTTCGGGCGTTACATGACCAACAACAAAGCCATGCGATCCGCCCGAGAACCGACCGTCGGTAATCAATGCAACTTCCTTGCCAAGTCCTGCCCCCATTATTGCAGAGGTTGGTTTCAGCATTTCAGGCATTCCCGGTCCACCTTTTGGCCCCACATAACGGATAATTATTACCTCGCCTTTGCGAACTTTTCCGTTTCGAATTCCTTCGTTGGCTTCTTCTTCGCTATCGAAAACTCGAGCCGGACCACTAAATCGAACGCCTTCTTTTCCTGTGATTTTTGCCACTGCGCCTTCGCTTGCTAGATTTCCGTACAGAATCTGAATGTGTCCATTTTCTTTGATCGGATCCTCTGTTGGACGAATTACATCTTGTCCCACCAACAAGGCGTCAACATTATCTAGATTTTCAGCAATGGATTTTCCGGTAACCGACATGCAATCACCGTGCAACATGTTATTGTCGAGCATAAATTTCATAACCGCAGGAATGCCACCCACTTTATGCAAATCTTCCATTACGTAGCGTCCGCTCGGTTTTAAATCACCTAAAAAAGGAGTTTGGTCGCTGATTTTTTGGAAATCCTTCAGTGTAAATTCGATGCCGGCAGTTTTAGCAATGGCCAGTAGATGAAGCACAGCATTTGTAGATCCACCAAGAACCGTTATTAATCGAAAAGCATTTTCCAGAGATTTCTTTGTGAGGATATCATTGGGTTTGAGGTCCTTCTCTAACAAAGTTAGCATGTGTGCTCCAACCGCTTCACATTCGATCACTTTTTCAGATGCATTTGCTGGATTGGAAGCGTTGTAAGGGAGCGTCATTCCCATTGCTTCGATAGCAGATGCCATCGTATTTGCGGTGTACATTCCACCACAAGCGCCCGGACCCGGACATGCGTTCATCACGATATCCTTGAATTCTTGATCGTCGATTGAGCCGGAAACTTTTTGTCCCCAAGCCTCAAACGCTGAAACTACATCCAGTTTTTCACGATTATGATAACCGGGGGCAATAGTTCCTCCATATACTAAAATAGCAGGACGGTTCACGCGAAGCATCGCCATCAATGCACCCGGCATATTTTTATCGCAACCTACAATGGCAACCATGGCATCGTAGCTCATTCCTTCTACCACCGATTCCATCGAATCTGCAATAATATCACGTGAAGGAAGGGAGTAGCGCATGCCCGGTGTGCCCATCGAAATGCCATCACTTATACCAATGGTGTTAAAAATCAGCCCGGTTTGATTAGCGGCATTAACACCTCGCTTTACATGCACAGCTAAATCATTCAGATGCATGTTACAAGGATTGCCTTCGTAGCCGGTACTGGCAATGCCAACCAACGGTTTATTCAGGTCTTCATCACTTAATCCCAATGCATGAAGCATAGCCTGTGCGGCCGGTTGAGAGCCATCTTGAGTAATGTGTTTACTGTATTTATTTAATTCCGCCATAGATGATGCATGTTCAAAAAAAAAGCCTTCCGTTCAGGGAAGGCTCGTTTTGTAGTAATCGTAACATTAACAAATAGCATTCCCGGATCGGTTTATGTAACCAATAACGTTAATAATGACCACAGGAATGACAGAGTTTTTCATGATTCGATGATTAATGTGATTCCAAAGAAATAGCTAATCGTTGGAAATCGCAATGCAAAGATGGGATAAATCTAAAGAAAAATGGGATGGCCAACAACTTCAGAGGCTCACTAACGGCGATGAAATCGTTGTTTTATGATATCTTGAATAGGTTTTTCATCGATTTTTGATTCCAGCCATCCTATGATGTCCAAGTATAAAAATGCTCGGCGTTGATAGGGCTGATCTTGAATTTGTTGAAGTCGATCGCGCAATTTTATGAATTCTTTTTTGAGATAATTGGGCTGTACGGAGCTCAGATTACGTAGAAACTTAAGAATTTCTTCCTGCACCGAATTTAAGTCATTCATTTTTCGGATAAAGCGATAGGTGCTTCGCACCTGATATTCGACCAAGATTTGATTGCCAAGCTCAAAGTGAGCAATCAGGCTTAATATTCGGGCAAAACAGTGGATGTCTTCACGAAGCCGAGGATCGGGATAATTGATGATTTTATTTAGGTAGGTGATGCAGGTTTTATATTTACCGGCTCCAAAAAAAAGGCAAGCGATTTTATAGTAGAAAACGAGAATGCGATGCGAATCTATTTTATGCCGAAATTTCTCGATCTCTCTTTCAAGCTGCGCAACTATCGAAAGGCCATCAGTGAATCGCCCATTCATAAAATAGCTGTTAATTTTACTAGTGTAGTAATATTGAAACCCGAGCGTTTCCAGATTTTCGTTCGTTCGAACCGGCGGGTTTTCTACAAATTTCTCAAGCTGATGCATTACCTCATCGTGCTTTTGTGGATGCCCCAGAATAAACAACGCTTCGAGAAGCACGTGCATGCCTTTCAGATACCAGATGGGCTCCAGTTCCAGCATATCGCGGTTATTATGAAACAATTCCACCCATTTCTGGGCGTAACGGTATTGCATCAAAAAGTCCTGAACAATCAGGCTGTACCAGGCATGTGATACGTTGTAGTATAGCTCATCAAAAAAATCGGTGTCGTTTAAATCAATTTTTTTCAACGCATTGTCGAAAAACTTTTTGGTGATGTCGTAATCTTGCTCGTTTCGCACATGCCCTGCCTTAATGTAGATACCATACAAGCGTAGCGAAAGATTCGAGAGCGCATGATAGCGCTCAACCGATTTCACCGATACTTCGGTTTGTTCTATAAGTTCATCAGCTCGATTTCGTAAACTACGGGTGATGTATTGCGATTCTATGAGTTTTTCGAAACCTAGAATCTCTGTAGTTAAAGTTATCCGATGGTTTTGGATCGATAGTAGTTTGGCTTTATCCAGAATTTTGAGGCTCTGCTTGTACAACCCTTTGTCGTATAAAATTCGAGCGTAATCGATCTGCTCGCGCAATTGAATATCGATATTGTGATTGGCATAATTTAACCGAAGGCTCGTGAGAATCTGTTTATAAAGATGTGCTTTCAGATTCGAAAACTGTGCTTTTTTCAGGTCGCTGATTTTCGAACAGATGACATCTTCGTCGTACTCTTTGGCTTTATCAACCGCATCAAAAAGCTGAATGAACTTTGCATCCGAAGAGCTTGTGCGCGTGGCATAAATCTTAAACGACCGTTTTTCTGCCTTAGTAAGCGATTTTATTAATTGATAAAGATGATCGTTTGGTTGGTTGGCCATTGTAAGAAATTGGATGTGATATAATCTGCATCCAAAATAAAATGAGTGAGTTAACAAAAAATGCTCAAGCCGTACTTATGTTTGGGTGTTGTAATATAAGTGGATTGCGGTTTCAGAAAACTTAAGTGTGACTATAATTTCTGCGACAATCACTTATACCTCAAACGGTAAGTAGATGTTTTAAAATCAGCAATCAACAGACAAATGCCAAACAATAGCATTCAAATATTCGACACCACACTACGCGACGGAGAACAAGTCCCGGGCTGTCAGCTCAATACGGACGAGAAGATCGAAGTAGCGCTGGCACTGGAAGCGCTGGGTGTAGATGTGATGGAAGTTGGTTTCCCGATATCGAGCCCGGGAGATTTTCATTCGGTGAATAAAATCGCTCAGATTATTAAAAACACAACCGTTTGTGCTCTTTCGCGTGCTGTACCGAAAGACATCGAAGTAGCAGCTCAAGCATTAAATGGGGCGGCTCGACCCCGTATTCATACCGGTATTGGTACTTCCGATAGCCACATTTACGATAAGCTAAAAAGCACGCGTGAAAAAGTTATCGAGCGAGGCGTGGCTGCGGTTAAGTATGCCAAAAGCTTTGTAGAAGATGTAGAGTTTTATGCCGAAGATGCCGGACGTACCGATAATGAATACTTAGCAAAGGTTATTGAAGCAGCTATTGCTGCCGGAGCAACCGTAGTTAACATCCCCGATACCACAGGCTATTGCTTGCCTTGGCAATACGGCGAAAAGATTAAATATCTTAAGGAAAATGTGAAGGGGATCGATAAGGCAATTATATCTACTCACTGTCATAACGATCTGGGTTTGGCTACAGCCAACTCGATTGCAGGTGTAGTGAATGGGGCTGGTCAAATAGAGTGTACCATTAATGGTATAGGCGAACGCGCAGGAAATGCCTCGCTAGAAGAAGTGGTGATGATTATGCGTCAGCACAGAGAAATGAAGCATGATACCCGAATTAACACGCGTTGCCTCAAAGCAACCAGTGAATTGGTGTCGAGTAAAATGAGGATGCCGGTGCAAGCTAACAAGGCAATCGTTGGCTCAAATGCATTTGCGCATTCATCAGGTATCCACCAAGATGGTGTGATCAAAAAACGAGAAACTTACGAGATCATCGATCCGAATGAGGTTGGGGTAAATGAATCTTCGATAGTATTAACCGCTCGTAGTGGTCGCGCAGCATTGAATTACAGAGCTAAAAAACTTGGGTTTAATGTCACCCGCGAAGACATGGAAGGCTATTATCAGGAATTTCTACACATCGCCGACGAGAAAAAGGTAGTGCAAGACGATGATCTGATTTCACTATTTTCACAAACTGAGGTAAAGTCGGCTTAATCTATGGCAAAAACACTTTTCGAGAAAGTCTGGGACCGTCACGTTGTTTCAAAAGTTGATGGTGGCCAGGAAATTATCTACATCGATCGTCATTTTATTCACGAAGTAACCAGTCCTCAAGCATTTGAAGGAATCCGAAAACGAGGCATTAGTTTATTCCGCAAAGATCGCATCGTTGCTACAGCCGATCACAACGTTCCCACCAAAGATCAGCATCTACCGATCAGAGATTTTCTTAGCAAACATCAAGTGGATACGCTAACTAAAAACTGCGAAGATTTTGGAATTGATTTATTTGGATTAGGGCATCCTTTTCAAGGAATTGTGCATGTAATTGGTCCGGAGTTGGGGATCACTAAACCGGGTATGACCATAGTTTGTGGCGATAGCCACACTTCAACGCATGGAGCCTTTGGAACGATTGCTTTTGGAATCGGGACATCGCAGGTTGAACAAGTAATGGCTACGCAATGTCTACTGCTGCAACGCCCGAAAACGATGCGCATCACCATTGATGGAAAACTACAGGACGGAGTGTTTTCGAAGGATTTGATTCTCTATATCATTTCGAAATTAGGCACGGCCGGCGGCACCGGATATTTTGTCGAATACGCAGGTTCAGCAATTCAATCACTGTCGATGGAGGCTCGGATGACCATCTGCAACATGAGTATTGAAATGGGCGCCCGTGGTGGAATAATCGCACCTGATGAAACTACTCTTGAATACATCAAAGGTCGAAAACATGCGCCGAAAGGAGAGGATTGGACCCGAGCCGTGGAATATTGGAGCAGTTTGTATTCGGATGAGAATGCCACTTTTGATGCCGAATTTGAGTTCAATGCGAGCGATATCGAACCGATGATTACCTATGGAACCAACCCGGGCATGGGAATTGGAGTTACTCAACATATTCCAACTTCGGCTAAATTTGATAGCCCCGATTCTCTCAAAAAATCGTTGAAATATATGGGGTTGGAAGAGGGCGAATCTCTTATCGGAAAAACTATCGATCATGTATTTATCGGAAGTTGTACCAATAGCCGCATCGAAGATTTAAGGATTGTAGCGGAGTTTGTGAAAGGGAAAAAGAAAGCTGATAATGTCACGGCGATGATCGTGCCCGGATCGAAACAAGTGGAACAACAAGCACGGAAAGAAGGGTTGCATGATATCTTGAGTTCGGCAGGATTTGAATTACGAGAGCCCGGATGTTCGGCTTGTTTAGGGATGAACGACGATAAAATTCCTAAAGGTGAATATTGCGTTTCCACATCCAATCGAAATTTTGAAGGCCGTCAAGGTCCCGGCGCCCGAACCATGTTAGTAAGCCCGTTAACGGCCGCCGTAATTGCCGTAGAAGGTAAAATTGTAGATGCAAGAAATTACATTAGCGAGGAGGTACCTGCCTAATGCAGAAATTCGGAATTTTGGAATCCAGAGTAGTTCCACTGAATGTAAAAGACGTAGACACCGACCAGATTATTCCTGCGCGGTTTTTAAAAGCTACCACACGCGAAGGATTTGGTAAGAATCTGTTTCGAGACTGGAGGTATGATGAGGATGGAAATCCTAAAACAGATTTTATTTTGAATTCTGAGCGTTACAGTGGTTCCATTTTAGTTGCCGATGAAAATTTTGGCTGTGGATCAAGTCGCGAACATGCGGCTTGGGCGTTAGTAGATTATGGCTTCAAAGCCGTTGTTTCTAGTTATTTTGCCGACATTTTTAAAGGCAATGCACTCAACAATGGATTGCTTCCGGTTCAGGTTAGCCAACAGTTTTTAGATACTATTTTTAATCAGGTTAAAGAGAATCCAAATCAATATTTATTAATAGATTTGCAAAACCAGTTAATTACCATTTCAGGAAAAAAGTTATCTGAAAAGTTTGATATCAATCCATACAAGAAGATGTGCATGATGAATGGGTATGACGATATTGATTTTTTATTGAGTAAAAAGGCCGATATTGAGGCATTCGAGAAAGAGCATATAGAATTTTAGGAGCATGGATAAACGGATTGCATTATTAGCCGGCGATGGAATTGGTCCCGAAGTAGTTAAACAAGCTATTAAAGTGCTTGATGCCATTGGACATCGTTTTTCGCATAATTTTATTTACGATGTCGCTCTTGTAGGAGCTGCAGCCATCGACGAGACCGGGAATCCACTTCCCGACGAAACCATCGAAGCATGTAAATTATCGGATGGAGTGCTTTTTGGTGCAATCGGTGATCCAAAATATGATAACGATCCGTCGGCCAAAGTGCGTCCCGAACAAGGACTGCTGAAGCTTCGCAAGACTCTTGGATTGTATGCGAATATTCGTCCTGTTCATTTATATCACTCGCTGATCGAGCGATCACCGCTAAAAGAAGAGCGTATTATTGGAACCGATTTAGTGGTTTACCGAGAGCTCACAGGTGGGATCTATTTCGGAGAAAAAGGGCGTATGAACAGTGGAAATACAGCTTATGATCATTGCGAATATAGTACCGAAGAAATTACCCGAGTAGCTAATCTGGCTTTTGAAGCAGCATTACGTCGCCGTAAAAAACTTACGCTTGTAGATAAAGCGAATGTGTTAGAGACTTCACGGTTATGGCGCGAAACGGTGCAAAAATTAGCTCAGAATTACCCGCTGGTTGAGGTAGAATACTTGTTTGTTGATAATGCGGCCATGCAGGTTATACAGCGTCCCAATGAGTTTGATGTAATCCTAACCGAGAATATGTTTGGAGATATCATTAGTGACGAAACCAGCGTTATTACCGGTTCTATTGGCTTACTCCCATCGGCATCGGTTGGTGATAATACAGCCTTGTTCGAGCCTATCCATGGAAGTTACCCCGAAGGTGCCGGAAAAGACATCGCTAATCCTGTAGCTACAATTTTGTCTGCTGCAATGATGCTCGATCACTTCGAAATGCACGAAGAAGCAAAGCTCATTCGAACTACCGTTAAAAAAGTGATCGATAAAGGACTTGTAACGCCTGATCTAAATCCAGATAGTTTTATCGCTTGTTCGAAAGTGGGCGATGTAATTAGTTTACTTATCGAATCCGATCTGGAAGATGAAAACGCATTTGATAATCTTTTTGAGGGTAATTTACCTTTGATTTAGCAAAGTATTTGCAAATCTCGTCTCCTTCGTTATTATTAACAAAGGAACATCAACTAAATTGGGGAATCACTATGGTAATCAGTTATAAAGCTGCGCAACGAAAAGAGCCAAAGTTTAAAGAACAGGCTATTCAGGTTAAAGATTTTATGACCACCAAGCTCATCACATTTCAGCCGGATGAGTCGATGCATACTGTAATCGAAACGTTAGTGAAAAAAGGAATTTCCGGTGCTCCTGTTGTAGATGATGATGGTAAACTGATTGGCGTAGTTTCAGAAGGGGATTGCTTAAAACAAGTGGTGCGAGGTAAATATTTGAACACGCCAGAGTTAATTGGTTCGGTAGTAAATTACATGACACCGGAGCCAACCTGTGTTGGACCTGAAGAAAATATAATGGAAGTGGCTAAGAAATTTCTCGAATTAAGAATCCGCCGATTCCCGGTATTAGATAACGGTAAATTAGTTGGGCAGATAAGCCAGCGCGATGTGATGGCTGCTATTCAAAATCTGGAACAAGAACGCTGGAAGTAAACTAGCGGTCGAATACCGTCTCACTTTAGATAAAATCTGACTACATTCAGCCGAAATCGAATTCAAATTCACCATCCGGCTATGAAGTTACAGTGTTCAAAAATTCTATGTTTATTATTAATTGTAGGTATTTCGGGCTGTTCTCAAAGTGAGGAACGCACTGAAAACGACTATTATAAACCTTGGGAAGAATTAAGTGAGCTTTTCCATGATGTACAAATGGAAGGGATTTTCCCTGACTCAAAAACTTTTGTCGATTACACCCCAAAACGAGCACCGGCTGATATTTTAGCCGATTATCAATCAGAAAAAGATAAAGAGGGATTTTCATTAGTCGCGTTTGTAGATGAAAACTTCAACCCGCCTTTCCAGCCTCAGACGATAGAGATCGACGCATCGAAGCCCATGATTAAACACTTGGATACGTTTTGGTCGAGCTTAACCCGAAGCAGTGAAGATGCCGGCGATTTCAGTACATTGATTCCACTCCCAAGCGAATATGTGGTTCCCGGTGGTCGATTCCGCGAGATTTATTATTGGGATTCTTATTTCACTATGATCGGATTGGGCGTTTCCGGTAGGGTAGATTTGATCGAATCGATGTTGGAGAATTTCAAATATCAGGTTGAAACGATCGGCTACATACCGAATGGAAACCGAACATATTTTTTGGGGAGAAGTCAACCACCGTTCTTTGGTGCGATGGTGAATTTGTATGCGCAATATACTTCACCTGAAGAAGCTGTTAGATATTTACCGGCACTGCAAGCAGAATACGACTTTTGGATGGATGGCAAAGACCAACTCAGTGATGCAAATCATGTATACCGACGGGTAGTTAAAATGGGCGATTATGTGATAAACCGATATCACGATGATTTGTTGGAACCACGACCTGAGTCGTACCGCGAAGATGTTGAACTCGCACACGGCATGAGCGAAGAACGCGCCAACAAACTGTTTTTAGATTTAAGAGCAGCGTGTGAATCCGGATGGGATTTTAGTGCGCGTTGGTTCGAAGATGGCAACGATTTTACTACGATCCGAACCAGTGAAATTGCCCCAATTGATCTTAATTCCATCCTTTACCACACCGAAAATGTATTAGCTAGTTTGTACGAGGCTTCCGGAAATGAAGCCCGTTCAGCTGAGTTTAGTCTTTTGGCTGAGCAAAGAGCAAATGCAATTAACTCTCTTTTCTGGAATGATGACTTTTCGATGTTTATGGATGTACTTTGGGCGGATGGTAGCTTTACAGGTAGAGTTACAGCGGCTAGTTTTTATCCCATGTATTTTCGAGCTGCCGATGAGAATCATGGAAAAGCACAAGTTCCGGTGCTTTTAGACGCACTTCGTAAAGATGGTGGAATGCTTACTTCAGTCTATAAATCGGGTCAACAATGGGATCAGCCCAATGGATGGGCACCGTTGCAATGGATTGCATACAAAGGCTTAGCGCATTACGGGTTTGAAAATGAAGCTGACGAAATAGCCAAAGATTGGCTTTCTATAAACAAAAAAGTGTATGGCGCTACCGGTAAAATGATGGAAAAGTACAATGTTGCTGATACCACATTGTTGGCTGGTGGGGGAGAATACCCAACGCAAGATGGCTTTGGTTGGACCAATGGCATTGCCTTAGCATTAGATGCAGACATCGAAAAATATTAAGGAAACGGGTGAGCGAAGCTTCTACTTCATTTGATCAGGCGGTATCCAATTTAGCTCAGTACTGGGGATACCCGGGATTTCGTGATGGCCAAGCGGATGTAGTTCGTTCCGTTTTCGCCAATAAAGATACGTTGGTTCTTTTTCCAACCGGAGGCGGAAAATCGCTCTGCTATCAAGTGCCGGCAACCGTTTTTGAAGGAATTACATTGGTGATTTCTCCACTAGTTGCTTTGATGCAAGACCAGGTTCAGCAGTTGAAAGATCGGGGTATTTCAGCAACCTTCATCAACAGTACTTTGCCATTTTATGAAGTGGAGCAACGCTTGGTTAACGCTCGAAATGGTATGTATAAGTTGTTGTATTGCGCACCGGAACGGCTTCATAGTCCGTTGTTTCTTGCTGAAATTCAAAAAATGAATGTAGAATTAGTGGCGATAGATGAAGCGCATTGTATCTCGGAATGGGGGCATGATTTTCGTCCTTCTTACCGAACCATACGCGAAGCCTTGGAAGTATTGCCAGATTCTACACGATGGTTAGCTCTTACTGCTACTGCAACGCCTGAGGTTAGAAAAGATATTCTGGATAATCTGGAGTTTACCGAGCCCACCGTGATATCTCAAGGCTTTGCTCGTCCGAATCTGATTTGGTGGGTGATGCAATCAGAAAATAAAAAGCCTGCAATCGAACGAACTGTGTTAAAAGCTTCGGAAAAAGGGGATGGGTTGATGTACGGCGGAACCCGGAAAAATTGCGAATATTGGGCCGATCGCTTTACTAAAATAGGAATTCCAACCGAAGCTTATCATGCCGGGTTTGAATCTGAAAATAGAAAACAAATTCAACAGCGATGGATTGGAGGCGAAACGCCTTTGGTAGTGGCAACCAATGCGTTTGGGATGGGCATCGATAAACCAGATTGCCGATACGTAATTCACGAAGAAATGCCGTACTCCATCGAAGCCTATTATCAAGAAGCAGGTCGGGCCGGACGCGATGGTGCAGAGAGCTACCCAATTTTGTATTACCGAGCATCTGATTTTGTTCGAGCAAGGCAACGTATTCAAGATAATTACCCTACCTGGGATGAACTTTCTAAGATTTATAATGCCTTGTGCGATGATCTGGGCCTGGCAATCGGTTCAGAGCTGCCGGAACTCACATCCCTAAATTTGGAACGCATCAAAACTCGGTCAGGAATTCCGGTTTCAATTATCCGATCTGGATTAAAGTTGCTTGCGCAATTCGATGTGTTGGTGATGCAGCAAGAAGTAAAGCCACGAGTTCAGCTCCAATTTGTGTTGAGTATGGAGATGATTGGAAAGTTTAAAGAGCGTTGCGAAAATCCGGAAAAAGCAGAGTTTTTAGATAAACTGGTTCGATTATTTGGGCATTTTGCCTTCTCGAATATGGTAGAACTAGATACGGAGTTCTTACTTGAGCGTTTAAAAATCAACAGAAATAGTTTGATTAAAGCCCTAAATGTATTGATGCAACACGACCGTGTGCTCATGTTTTCGATGCTAGATGACAACAGTCTGATTCGTCTGATCGGTCCGCGAATGCAACAGCTTCCTATCCCCAGACCACAGGTCGAAAACTATAGGAATAACTTGCTAGCAAAGCTTGAGTTCATGCATGGCTATGCTGTTACAAATGTGTGCCGAGAAGTGTACTTGCTTAATTATTTTGGGGACGTAACTGCCACACCGTGCGGAAAGTGTGATAATTGTAAACGAAATGACCAAACTTTACCTGATCCGATTAGAGAAGACTTGAGGGCACTTTTTGATCTGCTTTCTAAATCTGAACTAACTCTTACCGAAGCGAGATCCCAATTGGACTGGAAATTTGAGCATGTTCACACGGTATTAGCTTATTTGATTCGAGAGGATATTTTAGAGCCAATTATTGAAATACCGGGGCGCTACCGCCAGAAGAATTAGTTGCCGAGCGAGCTTCATTCAAAGCTTCCAGTGATCGTTTGAGCCGACTTGAAACAGAATCTAACCGTACTTTTTGAAGCATTACCTGACTTTGATAGAAGGTATGACTTTCCAAAAACTGATCTTCACTAACCTGATAATGATCGTACAATGCTAACCGTAGGCTATCCTGATTGGCCACACTATCAGCCGATTGAACCAGGGCATTATACAAATGCACTTCTGTAAGTACTTGTATGTACGCATCCTCTGCCAATAAATTTGTAGGAGGAAGCAGTGTAGGTTCCTCTTCGCAACCTACACTTAGAATTATTGAAACACTTAAAATAAACCAACGCATGAATTACTTTTCAGGTGGTTTTGGGTTCAAAGGACGCATCGTAATTTCGTTGATCAAGAAATTATCAGAAGTTTCCAGAACGTATTTCAATGTTTTAGCAATATCAATGGGATGCATCATATTGTCGTGTAACTCGATGGCATCCACCTTATCGAAAAATGCGGTAGCGATAGAGCCGGGGAAGAAACAGGATACTTTAATTCCATCATAGCGGAGTTCTTTAAACAATGCCTCACTAAAACCACGTAATCCAAACTTTGTTGCATTGTAAGCCGAAATTTTTGGGTTCCCCATTAACCCGGCCACCGAGGCAATGTTTACGATGTGGCACACATTTGGGTTTTGCTTCATCTTAGGTACAACAAGATGCGTTAAATAAAACACCCCCGACAAGTTCACATCCATCATAGTGTTCCAGTCTTTAACGCTTAATTCATCAACATCGCCAAAAATTCCCAGACCAGCATTATTAACCAGTATATCCGGTTGTTGGTCATCGAACGTCGAAAGCACCCATTCTTCAACATCGTCGTAGCTGGTTACATCCAATGTTACAGGGATAAATGAATCGCCAAGTTCCTCCTGAATTTTTGTTAGCTTGTCGGTGCTGCGAGCCAAGCCATAAACGGTACTTCCGGCTTCAACTAAAATCTTAGCAAATTCAGTACCGATTCCGCTACTTGCTCCGGTTACAATGGCAATTTTCGACTGTAAATTCATAGTTATGGATGATTTTATGTTAACTTTCTGTTCTAAAGGTAATACAAATTCATGAGCAATTTCGATTCCATCCAAATTGATAAACTCGCATTTCTTGATGCCGGAAACAGTTCGTTTAAAATAGGAATCCGGTTGGAAGAACGATGGGAAATCGTCGGGTTCAAAGAAACAGAAAAACTTGTTGAGTTTATTAAAGAGAAGAGCATTAATTATGTAATAGCAATTAGCGTAAAGCCGGATAATTCCTGGCTCGAGCAATTAATTGATTGCACTCATGTTGCCTTGCTCGAAGTTAATGACATCCCAAGCGAGTTATTGGATTATTCAACGCCGGAAACATTAGGGCTTGATCGATTTTTCGCCTGTTTAGGAGCATTTCAACTAGCAAAAAAAGCGGTGGTTGTTATTGATGCAGGTAGTGCTTGTACCATCGACTTAATGGATGAAAACGGTGTTTTTAGAGGAGGTGTGATCATGCCGGGCGTGCAAAGCCTGCTTAAGGTTTTTTATCAATCGGCGCCAAATTTACCCGATTTTCCATTTCAGATTCCAAATTCATTTCCCGGCAAAAGCAGTAATGAGTCGCTCCAATGGGGGCTTTCACAATTGTTTGTGGATGGACTAAAAGCCAATCTCCTTCGCTATAGAAACGATATTGCAGATTTTGAGATTTATGTGACCGGCGGAGATGCCGATTTAGTATCAACTTTTATTGATGAGCCACATACTGTTCGTCCCGATCTAATCTTTTGCGGGATGGAAGCTTTGATGGAAGAATAACGATTACGCTAGTTTTCGTTCGATAAGTGAGATTACCATTTCGCGGGCAACCTGGTTTTTCCCACCACGAGGGATAATAATATCAGCGTAGCGTTTGCTCGGTTCCACAAACTTAAGATGCATAGGGCGCACGAATTGTTCATACTGCTCAAACACGCTCTCTACAGATCTACCACGTTTGTTGATGTCGCGCTTTAGCCGGCGCAGCAGTCTAATGTCATCATCAGTATCCACAAAAATCTTGATGTCCATTAAATTGATAAGCTGAGGCTCACTGAAGATCAAAATGCCATCTATGAGAATAACTTTGGTAGGCGTTGCGGTGAGAGTTTCATCTTTTCGAGTATGTGCAGCGAAATCGTACACGGGCACTTCAACCGGATACCCTTCAGAAAGTGCCTCAATGTGGCGAATTAATAACTCGGTTTCGAGTGATGCGGGATGATCAAAATTCTGTTTTACCCGTTCTTCGAAAGGCATATGCTTCAAATCACGATAGTACGAATCGTGTTCGAGCCGAAGGATGTTTTGTTTGCTGAAGTGCTCACAAATGTAATCTACAACGGTAGTTTTACCTGATCCTGAGCCACCTGCTACACCAATAATAAGTGGTTTCTTTTCCGACATTGTTAATTCGACGATGTGATTTCCTGACTGCGCTCGTATTCTTCTTTGTAATCTCTTATTGACCTGAAAATTGCAGATGCCATAATTGATTGGCCATATTCGCTGGCTAAAAAGCGTTGTTCGCTGGGGTTGGTTAGAAAACCAACTTCCACAAGCAGAGCAGGCATCGAGGCCTCGTAAAGTACCACAAAACCGGCCTGTTTAACGCCTCGTGACTTACGACTTGCGCGTTTTGAAAATTGATGGTCCATCATCGAAGCAATACGTTCGCTATTGGCAATGTAACCACTGTGGGCAAGTTCGTAGATTAATAACTCTTCTTCGGAAAGCTCACGAACTTCGCGTTCACCATCATTAAAAATCATGTTCTCTTTTTTCATGATTTCGAGAGAGCTCTCACTTCGATGAAGTCCTAGAAAAAACACCTCAGTGCCACGTACCGAAGGAGTATGCCACGCATTTGCATGTATCGAGACAAATAAATCGCCCTCGTGTTGGTTGGCTATGCTTCCTCGATCGTACAGATCTATGAAGGTGTCGTCTTCACGGGTGTAAATCACCTTCACATCCGGAAGATATTCCTCGATATATTCGCCCAGTTTTTTAGAGATGGCCAAGACGATGTCTTTTTCACGCGTGTTTTTATAGCCCACATTCCCCGGATCTTTTCCACCGTGCCCGGCATCAATAACTATGGTATCAAATTTCAGTTTGTCGGCTATATTGTTAAACTTATCATCAGGTTCGGCCACCGGAATCTGGGTAATTTCAAGAGCATCAACCGGGTTAACATTGAGATACCAGTTTTTAGCCAAAAACTGTTGGGTAAATACTTCAACTTCGTAGGCGGTGGCTTTAGTAAGTGCTAGCAACAAATCATCGCTGAATTTATCGGGATAGGCACTTGCCATTACATACACATTTTGGTCCAGATAAATATCTACCCCGTAACTGTCTTCCATTTTGTAAAGACGAACTTCCTGAATTTTGCCGCCTATTTCGGGCAAGTCAATTCCTGTTGTGTCGATATCTTTGCCAAACAGCTGCATTTGAATAAGATCGGTAGCTGGCTGAATTACTTGGAAAGAGTCGATGGGTTGATCGAAATGAAAACGAACTACGTAGCCTTTGCCATCGCTTCGCTCGGCTTTAGACACCCTATCAAGATGGATTTGGGCTACCGAATTTTGTGGAATTGAGAAAACAATAACCAAGACCGCACATATACGGAGGAATGCATACCCATTCATTATGGAAATGGATTTAAAATTTAGGGCCATTTTTTCTGTAGATGATTAGTCGAAGATAATGCAATATTTAACCTTATGAAAGCTTCGAATGTTGTCATTTTTTTTAGTTTTGGGGCAAATCTCCTAGATTATATCAAATTTATTGCTACCATTTGTTTGATTGAATATCACTTATCATCTAAAACGTGCACACACTAGAAAGTACAGAACAAGAATTCCGGGGATCAGTTCAGCCAGAAGTTGAACAATGGTTTGTTGAATGGGATAAAGAACAGTATAACAATGTAAAACAAGTACTAAGTCATTGTAGGGCTGATCTTGATAATGGGAACGTTAACGATGCATTAACCCGCTTGAAAAGTTTTGCACGAACGTTGAATAAAACTGAGGCTCCTACTTGGTTTGAAAAACTGGAGGCCATTGCCGCACAAATCCCGGAAAGTTATGTGCTCCCTCAAGATCAAAATCATTTTAATTCTTCCGTTGATGAACCCGGATTGGTTCGTTTTGTCAAGACTTTTAAAAGAGCTCATCGCAGTATCCGCAATACCAATACAGCGATTGGAAATGCGTTTTTAAAAGTAGCGAAGAAAGAGCCAAATCAACCCGAAGAATTCAGCCGAAATGTAGCATTCAAAAATTTGGTGTTGTTGCAATGTATTGAGTCGGCTTATCTGATTAAAAAGTGGCAAAAATCGCAGGCGGCACTCGTATCGTATATACTCATCGACTGCAAGAATGAATTGCTTTCAAATTTATCCGGATCGAAAGTTGAGCGGATTCAACAGATTATCTTACAGGGCGAAAGCGTATTGGATGCTCTTTATACTTCGTTGATGAATGCATCCGAAAAAGAGATTCAGCACTTAAATGAGCAGGTAATTGCTAAATTAGGAATTGCCGGAACTGTAGAATTATCTGAGAATAAACTAAGTGATGAAGTAGTACATCGAAAAAAACAGAGTTTTATAGTCGATTGGAAGGAGACGGAAACAACTTGGGCTAAACTACTCGAAGCAAACGCTAAACAGTTATCCGCAGCACAATCGTTGGTGTTGGTTGAAGAGGAATTAGTAAAGCGAGAAGGGTGGTTGAAAAATGATTTTTCAAGCACGATTAACGAAGCTATTTTGCCACAACATGCCGAGTTGGTTGAATTTCTGGAAACTGAATTCGAATCAGTAAAAAAGGCTAAAAAGGGCAATGAGTCGCTAAGTAAAGCATGTGATGCTATTCAAGCCAAAACGGCTTCTATCATCGAAAAGAAAATTGTACCGGTACTGGATAAAGCCACAGACGAACGTACTTTGAGTACCTACCTAGAAACCTATGCTGCTGATATTTCTACCTTAGCTACTCGGGTGGAACAGCGCCTCCCATTAATCGAAGATATCGGCTTTAGAGAACATCAACCAGAATATTCGATCAAAGAAATTGAATGGCAATCGTTGTTTAGACGATTGTTAGGTGATGAATATTTGCTCGAATTATTACCTGAGCAATTAAACCCTGAACAAGAAGTGGCCGAACTGGCCGAAGAGTTTTCGGAAGTGGTTCAAATCATAAAAACGAACCTTTCCATTGCCCCGGAAGCCGATAAAGACGAAGAGGAAGGCCCGCTAGAGATAGTAACCAAAGGACTGGAATTAGCATTGGTGAAACTGGAAGATTTGAAGCAAGATGCGATTGGAATTGAGCAAGGTTTAGGTGCTGAATTGAATAAGCATCACGCCGAGTTGATGGAGCGTGTTAAGAAGTTGCTGTTAAATCAGGATGCGAGTGAAATTAAGTGGGCCGATGCTCAAATGCGGGTGAAAGAGTCGGCATCGGATTACACCGAAAAAATCAGCATCTACTGGGCTAAGTTTACCGACCGTATTGAGATTATTCGCCGATTTACAGTAGGCAAGTTCAATGAATTATCGGATGGAGTTCGTTCTTATTTCGGTTTGGTCGAAGTGGCTCACATCAATGTACAGAAAACGAATATTGCTACTTTACTGTACGAAACCGATCAGAAATATCGACAACTCCCTTACATATATCGCAGGTTGTTTGATTATAAGCGATGTCCGGAACAAGCGTTTTTTATTCGAAAGAATGATCATTTCGAACATACGGCCCGAGCTTATGACTTGTGGAAAACCGGCTTTCCATCGTCGGTAGCAGTTATTGGCGAAAAGGGAAGTGGGAGAAGTACATTAATCTCCTTTTTAGAAAAAGAAGTTCTTGCCAACGAACGCTGCGAGCTACTTTCGATTAATTACAGTATTTCTACGGAAAAAGAATTGCTGGAAGTGCTTTGTAAGCAGCTTAAAATTCAGCCCAAAGATAGTATTAACGATATAATTAACCTACTGAATCGCCGACGCAAGAAAACCGTGATTTTGCTAGAAAATATGCAGAATAGTTTCCTTAGAACGGTGCAAGGATACCAAGCTATTGCTTCGTTGTTATATCTGATTGCCGAAACCAAAGAGCAAGTACTTTGGGTGTGCAGCTGCTCGCGTTATGCATGGAACTTTCTGAATGTAGCCGTAAAAATAAGCGACTACTTTTCACATACCATTGCTGTTGACTCATACAATCAGCAGGAGATAAAAGAACTTATTCTAAAGCGACAAAAAGCGAGTGGGTATCAGTTAGAATTTTTACCGGATGCTAACACGGCCAAAAGCCGATCCTACAAAAAATTACTCGACGACTCTGAAGCAGCTCAAGAATATTTAAGCAATGAGTTTTTCAACGAAATGTTTAAAATGGCCGAAGGTAATGCCACCGTGGCTATGATTTATTGGATTCGATCTATCCAGAAAATTGAGGGATCATTTATATATATGCAGCCGAAAGAGTTTGAAGGTATCCAATATTTAGCTGAGTTGGACTCGAACACTTTGTTTGTGATAAATGCCTTTGTAAAACACGACGTACTTACCGCCCGCGAATTAAAAGAAGTCATGAACATAACTTCGGTGGAGGCAGAGACCATTATTTCCCGGCTGTTTTCACGCGGATTATTGGTTCGAAATGAGAAAAAATACAGCCTCAACGATCTTATATACCGACAGGTTGTGCGTTTGTTGAAATCCCGAAACTTTATTAATGCCTGATATGAAGCGTCTACTCTCTTTTATATTTACGATGATTGTTGGTGCCGGATGGGCGTTTGCGCAAAGTACGGCTGCTGCCGACAGTTCGGCGATTCCACCCCCTGAAACCCAAATTGGGCAGATTAAGGACATCTTTTCGGTTGGTAAAATTATTTACTCGGTGTTAGTGCTGGGTGGAACTTATCTGTTTAACCGCATTGTAGTATTTCTGCTTGGAGCGCTTGCCGAGCGGCAGTCATCTTATCGATTACTAATTAAACGATTAGTGCCATTCTTGAATGTGTTTGTGTGGTCGTTTGCCATTTTTATTGTGATTGCCGGCATTATTTCACCTCCGATGGAAACCGTTGTTGCCGTAGGTGCTTCGATTGGTATTGCCGTTGGTTTTGCATCGCAAGATATCCTGAAAAACATTTTTGGTGGGTTCATTATCATCATGGATCGCCCATTTCAGGTAGGAGATAAAATCGAAGTAAACAGCCACTATGGTGAAGTGATGGAGATCGGATTACGCTCGACTCGTATCGTAACACCAGACGACTCAGTCGTTTCAATTCCGAACGCAGATATTGTGAGTAATTCAGTTTCGAACACCAACTCGGGGGCATTGGATTGCCAGGTTGTGATCGAAGTTTTTCTGCCTGCGAAAACAGATATTGATCAAGTGAAAGACATAGCTTTTAAAGCAGCTATTTCTTCCAGATACGTGTACTTAAAAAAGCCCATTGTGGTGATGACAGCCAACCAAGTGCACGAGCAAAACTATGTAATGGTATGCAAGGTAAAGGCTTACGTGTTAGACATCAGATATGAGTTTCTATTGAAAAGTGACATTACCGAATTGATAATGAACGAATTAAATGCTCGTGATTTAATACCAGCATTTCGCGTCCAAGCTACCGGTTAAGTTTCAGTTAAAACTACTAGCTTAACTTCATCATTTATTCATGTTAGGCACTCATATTTTACTTGACATTTCGCTCTGAGGCAATTACAATGCACGGGCAAATCTTGTTCATTTATGTACTAAATAAATAAACTGCAGGAGGAATCATCATATGAATGAAGAAATATTTCTTGACGCCGCTGAAAATGGCGACCTCGAGACAGTAGCAAAATTACTAGCCGAGGGAATTGAGGTTAACACGAAAGACGAACACGACCGAACCGCTTTATTAAAAGCAGCCAAGCACGGTCACAAAAAAATAGTAGAGACGTTGATAAATGCTGGGGCGGAAATCGATCATAGGGATAATCGCGGTACTACCGCATTGTATTGGGCATCCACTAATGGCTTTAAAGAAATCGTAGAATTATTGATAAATAATAAAAGCGACGTCGATGTGCACGACGATCGCGGCTGGTCGGCACTCGATCAGGCGGTTGCACAAAATCACAAAAGTGTAGCTAGTATACTTCAGGAAGCTGGAGCACATTAATTATTTAAGCTAATAACTAGTTTTACCAACCCTCATCAGATTACTGTTGAGGGTTTTTATTTTCCGTAGATAATAAAAATTGCAGGGCGTTTATTCAGATCGGGGAGTTTTGCTGCTTTCCACTCGCCAATTTCTTTAGCTTGGATGAATTCAGTTTCTAAAGTGATATCACACGCGATGCATAATCGGGTTTCGGGGCGACAAGTTTCGAGAATGCTTTTCAGCATTTCGTTATTGCGATAAGGCGCTTCCATAAATATCTGCGTGCGATCATGTCGGCGAGATTCGCCTTCCAACTGCACCAACATCTGCTTACGACCTTTTTGGTCGATGGGAAGGTAGCCATTGAATGAAAATGATTGCCCGTTAAAACCCGATGCCATCATCGCCAAAAGAATGCTGGATGGACCAATCAAAGGTACAACGCGCATCCCGTTTTGATGCGCCATTTTCACCAGTTTCGCCCCCGGATCAGCAATCCCCGGAGCTCCCGCTTCCGAAAGGATTCCCATATCACGACCTGACTTTAGTGGCTTTAGGAATGAAAAAATCTCGTGATCGGGTGTTTTCTTGTTCAGTTGATAAAAATCGATTTTGTATTCAGGAATGGTGTCCCCAACCCATTGCAAAAACTTCACCGCAGATTGAATATTCTCTACCGCCAACGCATCTAGTTTTCGAACAATCTCTAAAGTGTATTCGGGTAAAGCGTTGTTGGATGGCGTCTTGCCAAGTGTGGTCGGAATTAAATAAAGTGTGCCTTTATTGCTCATACATCTACCCGTTCAATTGTAATTTCATCGGTAATTCCCGATGCGCGTCTATTCGCGAATTTAGTTGCAAACACCATCGCCACACAAAGAATGGTTAGTCCGATTAGTGCAATGATCATGTTCATAAATGAGGTGCTGCGTTGAAGCTCGTACGTCGGAATCATCACGATTTCCTGATAAGCTCCTTCTTTGTATCGGATGGGGATCACAGCGGTATCCATAATTTTATGTGCCATTTGAACCGAGAGAGAAAGTCGACGTTCGATGGTTTCGCCCTCCGGATCAATGAATTTTAAATCCACATAGCCGTTACTTTGGGCTGCAATTTGTTTGATGTCGAAATCGGTGACATCAGCGGCAATACTTTGGCCATTGGTATAGGTGTATATAGTTCCTCGATACACGTTGAGCTGCTGGATGGAGATAAAAGCCAAATAGCAGGGAAAGAGCCAAAAGAGATAAAGTAAGCGGTATTTCATAGTGTTTTAAATTCCAAATTCCAATTCACAAAATCCAAACAATCACCTAAGTTCAATGTTCAATGTTCAATGTTCAGTGTTCAATGTTCAATGTTCACTTGTTCTTTTCAATTTGTTCGATGGTAGTTTCATACAGAGCGGGATCCCAAATCAAGCGTTGTTGGTAATCTTCCTGCATGTGATTTGACGACAGGTGAATGAAAAAGGCCACAGGTAGATCATCGAAAAATACCGCCTGCACCGAATTATGACCGTCGTAGATGGAAGTCCCAAAATCGATGCCGCTCAACATGCCCATCCGGCTGTCGTAAATAGCGCCGTAATCAGAAAAAGATCGTTTGATGGGCTCTGAATCCATCGGCCAACGTAATTTATTCGTTACCGCAGTACTCACTTCTTCGCTGATTACTTCATTATTCAATAATCCGGCTAATAACCCGGTGATCTCACGAGCGGTAGTGTGAGGGAGCAATTCGAGTGCATCTCGCTCTTCAATAAACGACATTGCCAAGCGCTCATCCTTAATAAATTGCTTGCGCATCGCATTTTGCTGTTCATCACCAATGAATTCTCCAGCAGTTTCGATCATCTCAGCGAACATGCTATCGCGGCTCATCTCAGAAAAGTAATCCAGATTTTCACGAGCAACGGCACTAATGGTGGGAGAAATGTGTGGTGCAATCACTGAATAATATCCCGAAAAGGGAACCGGCATTTCAGTGGTTTCCAGATTCAAAATAACCATTAAAGCTCTAATGTTTTCTTCGCCAAGTTTAAACCAGAAATAATCGGAAAGGGGCAGCGAATTATATTCGAGTAACGCCCGCATCGCATTATCGTTGGTAACAGGAACGTCCTCATTAGTAAGATACTCCATTGCGCCTTCATGCGCATTTTGGTTGATTTGAGGAAGCAGATACTTTTCGATCTCTTCTAAATCAACCAATGCTTGGGGATCAATCAAACCTTCTGCAATCTGACGCTCATACTCGATCAGCAAAAACAAATTGCCCATGGCTCCTAAAGTGCTGAGTTCGTCCGGATTGTAATAAATGCCCGAATCAGGATCGTTAACATTGTAAGATACAATGGAGAAAAATTCCGGCTTTTCGCCAATAAATTCGGTGAGGGTTTTTAGCGAATAGGTGCTTTCGATGTATTCGTAGCCATCGCGCATTCCATCGTTATTGGCATACAGCGTTTTAAATGCAGAATAATTTGGGATGATGACCAAGGCATAAGTGGCCACTGCAACAGCCACAAAGACAGCCAAAAATATGAGTGCTCTCTTCAAAAAAAGTGGTTTTAATATTTGTCGGTTCAGCTTTCAAAGATACGACAATAAAACCACCATTATGAGTAAATGGTTCAGTTAATTTATGACACGATACGCATGATTTGAGCACATAACCATGCACCGAATGTTCCTACACCGTAGCCTAAAACCGCCAACAAAACACCAACCGGCGCTAATGATGGCGAGAATGCACTGGCAACAATAGGAGCCGATGCAGCGCCACCAACATTGGCTTGTGAACCCACGGCTGTGAAGAAAAACGGTGCTTTAATCAGATAACCAACAACGAGCAACACAATCACGTGAATGATGATCCAGATAAAACCAATGATGAAAAAACCGGGGACTTCGGTGAAAGCACCTAGGTCCATTTTCATCCCTATGGTCATCACCAAAATGTAGAGGAACAAACTTCCCATTTTTGAGGCTCCGGCGCCTTCAAGTTTGCGTTGCTTGGTGAAACTCATCGCGAAACCACCAAGTGTGGCAACAACTACAATCCAGAAAAACGATGAGTTAAAACTCAATCGGCTCAGGGTTTCTGAATTTGCATCCACCCATGGTGCAATAAAATCGCCGATTACGTGCCCTAAGGCAGTAATCCCGAAAGCGATGGCTCCCATTTTTACAAAATCTACCAGCGTTGGGACTTTAGCGATGCTTGCCTGATAATCGGCCACGCTCTTTTTGAGGGTTTCGATGGCTGATGAATCAGCTTTAAACCATTTGTCGATGGTATCGCTCATTCCTGCACCGTACAGAATAAAGGCCATCCAGATATTAGCAACAATAATATCAACCGTAATCATAGCGCTGAAAAGGGTATCGCTGGGCTCAAAAATCTCGTACATCGCCGTTTGGTTTGCACCACCTCCAATCCAACTTCCTGCCACGGTTGATAGTCCACGCCAAACTTCCTCAGGACCTGCCCCCGCTGTAATTTCAGGGTTGATTGCGCTCACGATCATCAAGGCAATCGGTCCACCAATGATAATTCCAGTAGTTCCTGCGAAGAACATTGCTACGGCTTTCCAGCCCAGGTTCATCACGGCTTTTAAATCGATGCTCAAAGTGAGCAACACCAAACTTGCCGGCAATAAGTAACGCGATGCCATGTAATACAAACTCGATTCATTGGGATCAATCACGCCCAAGGAGGTAAACACAGACGGCACGAAATAGCACAACAACAGCGAAGGGACAAAGCGGTAGAATTTTTTCCATCCGGGATTTGAACTATGAGAGGTGACAAAAATGGTAGCCAGAATGGCCATCAAGAGTCCAAATACAACAGCGTCGTTTGTGATTAGTGGCATGATGTTCGGTTAGATTATGAATTGCCGTTGAGGATAAGGAGTTGGGAGGAAAGGGGCAAAGGGATTCAATATGCAATATTCAACAAGCAATTTTCAAGTGTTCAAGTGTTCGTTTGGCTCACCCAAAGGATTGAATTCAAGCAATGGATATCTTTGGGCTTACTACATTTTAGTAGACAGTGAGTTAAGGTATATTAGCTGCTGTAATTCAAAAGAACTATGAATCAACGTCGCGTATTTACTAAAGAATTTAAATTGGATGTGGTTACCCGCAGCTA
>JAXMOK010000011.1:0-96804 GCA_034669965.1 Balneolaceae bacterium
GGTAAACCTAAAATGAGTGTAATAAATGCAGTGAGAAGCAAACTAGTGCACCGCATGTTCTCGGTCATTAAACGACAAGAACCTTATGCATTGAACTATTGATTTTACCATAAGAATAGGAGGACTTATTTTAGATCATCTTGATATTTACACCCTTTTGCGAGGAGCTTGCGACGAAGCAATCTCAGTTACGAGTTGTGAATACTGAGATCACTTCGCTTCGCTCGTGAACGGATGCAAAAAGACAGATATTAGCCAGATCAACACTGAGCAGATTCTTCACCGCCATTCGGCGGATCAGAATGACTTTCAAATTAACTGGTATACATTTATTAATTAACCTCACTCTCCTGATGCAGGAGAGGGTCGGGGTGAGGTGGATTTCCTACTGCTCAAAATCCAACGGCGGTGGACCCGGAGGCACCATTCCTTCATACTCATAATCGCCTTTACGCTCGTTGAACTCAGCCTTCACTTGCTCAATCAACTCGGGATTGGTAAATAAATCAACCATCGTCATCGACAATGCCTTTGAAGCATACACCAGTCCTTTATGCCCGATCGACATTCCACCGGATGCTACAACAGCCCACGAGTGCCAAGGTGTACCTTTTGGCGCGGTGGTTACTCCCAACCGGATAGTTGGTGCCACAAAACTCACATCACCCACATCGGTTGAGCCTCCCATAGGATGTTCGGCAGTTTCTTTAAGCGGATTAATTTCCATATCGATGCCCACTTCTTCTTTGCCGGTCGCCCGTTGAATGGCTTTAGCAAATTCTTCCTCTTCGGGCGTATATTCGATGGTTCCCAGCGTTTCTAGGTTTGCCTGCAAAGCAGTGCCACCGGTTCGGTTAGGTAACACTTCGTGAATTCCCGAAATCAACGACACTTGATGCTCTACATTGGCCATAATTGCGGCTCCTTCGGCCATCGCCATCACGCGCTCGTACACTTCTTGCATGCCTGTACGTTTGGTGTCGCGCACTCGCACCCAGATTTTAGAATAATCCGGCACTACATTTACCACTTTTCCTGCGTCCTGAATGTGATAATGAATACGAACCGTTGGCTTAATATGCTCGCGATACATATTTATACCATCGGTGTATAATTCCAGGGCATCGCCGGCACTACGCCCGTTCCAAGGATCGCCGGAAGCATGTGCAGCCTGACCGTAAAATTCTACCAGGAAATCAACCAAAGCTAAACTGCTTTGTACATTTGCGGATGTTTCCGCACTCGGATGCCAGTCCATCATCACATCAATATCATCAAACAAACCTGCGCGAATCATCCAAAGTTTACCGAAGAATTTTTCCTCTGCGGGGGTGCCGTAAAATCGAATAGTGCCTTCAAATTCGCCGGATTCAATCATTTCTTTGATGGTGATTGCCGCTCCAAGCGATGCTACACCAAATAAGTTATGTCCGCAGCCATGGCCCGGGGCACTTTCTACCAATGGAGACTTGAATGGCTTTGTTTCTTGGGATAAGCCGGGAAGTGCGTCAAACTCGCCCATAATGCCAATGGTTGGGCCATCTCCACGGCTGAATTCGGCAGTAAAAGCAGTGGGGATTTCGCCAACGCCACGTTTTACGGTAAAGCCATGCATTTCGGCGAAATCGGCTAAAGCTTTGGCAGATTGATTTTCTTTGAAGGCGATCTCAGCATATTCCCAGATGTCGTCGCTGAGTGCGATTAAATCAGCAGAGTGTTTTTCGACGCGATCAATTGCTTGGTTTTTTAAAGCGTCAACATTTGTTTGTGCCGAGAGGGTAATTGACGTCACCATCAATAATAGTAAGAGCAAAGGTAGTTTTTTCATGATAATCGGAATTTAGAATCTGGTTGCGATACCAGCTTTTAGGGATGGATTGAGATCATCGTCGAAAACGATTCCTAAATCGATTTGAGATTCAGCGTGGATCAAGTGAGCGATGCCAAATTCAAAGCTATTGGAATCGAAAAACTTTTCGTCTTTATAAGCATAGCCCAAATAAACCGAGGTGCCAGGCGTAATTACATAGCCGGGGTTTACAGTAAAGTAAAAAGTAGGGTTATCAAAATCGCTGAATGCATAATTACCAAAACCAATATTGGTATTAACTCCCAATTCTTCGGTTAAAGTAAAATCAGCTAAAAAATAAAACTCAGTGAAAAATTCTGTCTCGTCTGCTTTTAAAAATGGCAACGACGATCGATTCATGGCAGAAATTTGTAACGAGCCATCGTTGGTATTGTAGAGTTTATGCTTTAGGATTAGGTATTGAGTAGACAGTTCCGAATCGCCATTTTCAGGAATAATTATAGAACCGGCCTCAAATTGAATTTCAAAAGCGTTGGTTAATCCCGCTCTAAAGAAAAATTCACCTATATTTGAGCCAGTTTCTGAGAAGGTAGCTCCGGCTTCGATACCATACATTCCGGAAGCGGTAGTGTTAGAGCTGAATCCAAAACCCGGCCGATCAGGACCAAATGAATTTTGAGCGAACAACGTACCTGATGATATTAAGAGAACTACAAACAGAGAAAGTTTTTTCATTACTGATAAAGTTAATATTAAATGTTGGTTAGAGTGATGACTAATGCGATGATGTTAAAGGATTTATAGTAGAAATAAGGATTATGAAAAACAATACAATGCAAGATTCGGTTGAGCAAAAAAAAGCAATTGCCGCAATTGCAACACCGATAGGTGAAGGAGGAATTGCGGTGATCAGGGTTTCGGGGAAAGATGCCATCACAAAAGTGAATTCGATATTTAAGGGAAAAGATATTGAGGCTCAGAAATCGCACACGGTTCATTTTGGTAAGATTATAGACAAACAAAGCCATCCTGTAGATGAAGTGTTAGCCACTATTTTTCGATCACCAAAAAGCTACACCGGCGAAGATACCATTGAAATTTCGTGCCACGGTGGGGTGTTGGTCACCCAAAAAGTATTGGAAACAATTCTGGATGCTGGTGTGCAGGCAGCAGAAGCCGGTGAGTTTACCCAACGGGCGTTTCTTAACGGCAAAATGGATTTAGATCAAGCCGAAGCAGTTGCGGATATCATTCACGCCAAAAGTGTGAAAGCAGTAGATGCTGCTCACCAGCAGTTGGAAGGGCGATTAGGCGAACACATCAAGAAATTTCGGCAACAAATTATTGACGCCACTGCCATGGTTGAGTTGGAACTCGATTTTATTGAAGAAGACGTTGAATTTGCCAATAAAGAGCAGCTCATGAAATTGTTGGTGGATGTTTCCGCCGAGATAAACTCGTTGCTGGAAACCTATGAAACCGGCAGGCTGGTAAAAGATGGGGTTAAAACAGTGCTCATCGGTCGCCCAAATGCAGGAAAGTCTACCCTTTTAAACACGCTTGTTGGCAGTGATCGCGCAATCGTTACCGATATTGCCGGAACCACTCGCGATACCATCGACGTGGATTGGAATTACGAAGGGCTGTTGTTCAAATTGATTGATACTGCAGGATTGCGTGAAACCGACGACGTGGTTGAGGCCGAAGGGGTGAAACGGTCGCAAAAAGCATTTGAGCAAGCTGATTTAGTAGTATATCTGAAGGATTTGTCGCACCCGTTTACGGTTGAGGAACGAACTGAAATCAATGAATTTCAACAACGAGCCGGTGAAACGCCTTTTATTCTGATCGGCACCAAGGCCGACATCGAACAAGTGAACGATTGGCGCACGGAATTTGATTTGAAGATATCGGCACTTTCGGGCGATGCTATCAACAATCTGAAAGCAACACTTAAAGTACGTGCACTCGAAAACAAGCATTACGATGCCTCCAGTTTGCTGGTAACTTCATCTCGCCACCGTGATGCTTTGAAGAAAGCGAACGAGCAAGTTCAGGCGGCAATCAATGGCTTAAACATGGGTATGACCGGCGACTTTCTTTCCATCGATTTGCGGGCAGCATTAAATGCTTTGGGCACGATAACGGGTGAAATCACCAACGAACATATTCTTGATTCGATATTTTCGAGGTTTTGTATTGGTAAGTAACAATTAATTATAGTTATTGAGCTAAAATCATTTTTATATGTGCATAATAGAAGCCCCGTTCAGGGATTTGATTAAAGACACTGTTTAAAAAACCGATAATTAGGACTTATAATGAGAAAAAAAACTTAGAAGATGACATTGCCAGATGCAAATAATCCTGTATGGGAGAGATTAATTACCGGGAAAGTAACCCGAGAATTCGAGTTATTTGCTATAAAAGTATTAATAAGTGAATTAAAACATACTTATCTAGCACAACCTACTGAAGCAACACTAAGATCGTGTTCGCGAAAACTGCATGCTTTTTTCAAGTTTAATCAAAACAATCCACGTGCTTTTTCAGACCTGATGAAAATTTTTAACTAACTGATTTATGAAAACTCAGATCAGAAGCGTTGGCCAAGTAACAGCAATGATAAAAGCAGGAAAGACATTGTTGATTGCAGGAAATGAAAAGCTTATTAAGCTTTTGCCAAAAGGAGACTGGATTGCCGGCACCACTCCTTATTTTATGGATTACAAAGGTGGAACGTTTACTGAAACTGAATTATTTATCTCTGAATTACCAAAAAGTATCATTTCAACTAAACATCTGGTTTACAATGTTGATAATATTCAACGGATTTATGATGATGCCTATAACAATGGCTTCAGCATTATAATTATGCCTTCCGGTAGCGATATCCACACTTCATTTGCTTTAAATTGTGGTAAATACCACGGTTTTGCAAACAAGCCTCTCGTGGGGTGGGTTTCTGGAATAAATATCGACAAAGCCGAATATACAACCCCCAAAGTATTTGATGGCCAAACGGGTGATGAGTTGACTGATGAAGCAGTTGTTATACATGCATCTTTGCCAAACAAAAAAATCGCATACATAGATATGATCAACATATTTGAACAAGGCGAGAGTGATGAACTGAAATTTCCGGTTGATGGATTTTTGACCAAAGACGTTTATGTAAATGGAACCCGGAAAAATTTCGCAGAATATATTGAAAGCAATAAAATCAGTCTTAAACAGCCATTAGTAGCCAATTCTTTTGGTGCAAGGCTAAATACCAGTTTTCATAAAATCGAAAACAATAAAGTGTATTTTTACGCACCTGTATTTTCTAATACGGTATATAAAATTGCAAAGCCAATTCAGGATTATGTATTCGATTTTTTTAAACAAATTCCTATCGGAGTAAGCAAAAAAGTAGTTTTCTCCTGTAATTGTATACTCAATTATCAATATGCAGAGTTAGAAGGGCGTCCTACATTTGGCTTTGCAGGCCCGGTAACTTTTGGCGAAATAGGATACCGTTTATTAAACCAAACCATGGTTTATCTCACCATTGAGGATATCGATTAACTCCTCGAAATAAAAAAAGCCTCTTTTGGTGTAAAGAGGCTTTAAAAAAAGATTCTACGACTTAGTTATCGTCGTTGCTGTTATCCTCGTTTGTTGCTGGAGGAGGTGGCGTTTGCACCGGAACTGCTGATTGAGTTTGCGATGGTGCGCTAATGTCGTTTATCGGAGCACCTTGCTGTAACACCGAATTGCCCGATTGTTGGCGATCGATAGCAAAGTTCGCAAGTACACAAAGCACTAAGAATGCACCGCCTAAAATGGAAGTTGCGCGCGACAATAAATCGGCAGTTCTGCGTGCACCAAGTCCACCGGCACCGGCGTCAAGTCCGCCTCCGCCACCAATTCCGGAAAGGCCTTGACCTTGCCCATTCTGCAGCAGCACTACTAAAGTTAATAGTGCGCAAATAATTGTGATAACAGCTATAATTATGTTGTAAAGCATTTTGTAATCAACTAAACTTTCAAAAGACTACTAAGATACCCAAATTTTGAATATGAAACCAAGCAAAAGCGACATCGGAATACAAAATGGGTGAAAGAATTGAAAACATTCAGCAGGATTTGATGGATTACTTCATCAACTCGCCAGATTTGACCGCCAAGATTATCGAAACACTGGGTGTTTTTGTATTGCTATGGTTGCTACGATTTATCATTCTTAGGATTGTTACCAATAAAACAGAAAACAATCGTACGCAATATAAATGGCGTAAAAACCTTTCATACGGAAGTTTTTTTATAGGTTTTTTAGCTGTAATCCAGATTTGGTATTCGGGCATACAATCGGTTGCAACATTTTTAGGTTTATTGAGTGCGGGTGTTGCTATCGCCTTGAAAGACCCCGTCACCGATTTGGCTGCTTGGATGTTTATTATATGGAGGCGCCCGTTTGATGTAGGTGACCGCATCGAATTAGACAATTATAAAGGCGATGTGATCGATATTCGCCCGTTCAAATTCACCATTCTTGAGATCGGAAATTGGGTGGGAGCCGATCAAAGTACAGGTCGCGTAATTCACATACCCAACCATAAAGTGTTTTCACATCAATTGGCAAACTACACCAGCGATTTCGAATTTATTTGGAACGAGGTTCAAGTGCTTGTTACGTTTGAAAGCGATTGGAAAAAAGCAAAGCAGATTTTGTTTGATATTATCAACGAGGTATCGCAAGAATTTATTCAAAGTGCCGAGCGACAAATTGCGAATGCATCGAAATCGTATTTAATCGAATTCAGATATCTAACCCCGATTGTGTACACTGATGTGAAGGCAAGTGGAATCAATCTTACTGTTCGATACCTTACGAATCCACGACGTAGGAGAGGTACTTCGCAAGTGATTTGGGAACATGTGCTCGATGAATTTCAAAAACATGATGACATCGATTTTGCATATCCGACGATCCGGTATTACGAAAACCCTAAAGAAGGAAAGCCGGGCACTCGACCAGCCGAATGATTGCATTCAAAAGATGAATATAGCAATCACTAATCATCTTCATCCTTTACTTTTGGGATAGGCTGCAACAACTCCGGACCGTTATTGTCAAGATCATTCACCAAATCCGGAACTCTGAAAATGGTCATGTCCGGCATAATTAAAGTATGTTGAAATCCGCTTCTGATAATTTCTGGAGCCGAACCGATACACCAGTTTTCATATTGAGTGGGGTCTAAAATAGCAGGCATGCTTTTGTTAATCGGTTGCAACAAAACATTGGCTTCTCGAGATAAAATGGTAAAGCGTTTGTAGTATTCATCCTGTTGTGTGATAAAACCCGCAATGCCAATAATAGGCTGTGAATGAATGCGAACATAAAAAGGCAATGAACCTTTGGTTACTTGATTCCATACATAGAACCCAGAAATCGGAACTACGCAAGGTGCAGCAATCAAGTGTTGGTGCCTAGGTTTTAATGCTTGATCGTTAGCAATGTGAGGAGTTTGGGCATCCCAAATTGCCAGCTCGATTATGTTTGATTTACGATTACATTTTAGGATTGGAAGAATTTGACCCGGTGCAGCATTATAGGTGGGATCAAAAGTATTTTCGAGTTCAAAATTTGCGTTAAATGCTTCATGCAATTCGATAGAGTTGGTTTGTAAAACATATCGCTGCATATCGAAACGAAAACTAAATTAGTAGTATAATAGGAGCTTATAACAATTAAACTTCAGCGTTTAGTATGAACCCCTTTCTAAATAAATCTGAGATGAGGCTTAGGGCCGGATTTCGCATCCCGGTTTATCTTCTCATAACCTTCCTCATCATGACTATTGGCAATGCATTGCCATTAAAAGGAGTTCAGTATTTTATTACCTCGTTGTTCACATTCGGGTTTTTCTGGATGGCGTTTCGGTTTATGGATAATCGCAAGAACATTAAATCAGCCGGCCTGGATCTTAGTACCGAATGGTGGCGTGAATTTGGTGTAGGGGCGGGCATAGCATTTTTAGCAATGCTATTTATTTTTTTGGTAGAATGGGCAGGTGGAGATTTAATATATATGGGTTTTAGCTGGCAAAATGCCGCTGAAACCAGCTGGATTATTCCGTTTTTCTTGTTCTTTATTCAAATGGCAAATGTTGGTTTTTACGAAGAAGTAATGAGTCGATCGTACTTGATTCCCAACTTCAAAGAAGCATTCACTTTTGGTAGAATAACCCCTAAAAATGCTACTGTTATAGCAATTCTGTTTAGTTCGGTAATTTTTAGTTTAGCTCATGGTGCCAATCCTAATCTCACCTATTTAGCATTAATCAATATTACTTTGGCGGGAATAATGCTAGCCATACCGTATGTGCTAACAGGAAGGCTTGCGTATTCGGTGGGTATTCACTTTGCATGGAATTTTGCCCAAGGCGGAATATTCGGCTTTAGAGTGAGTGGGTTACCGATTCGGGGATCGCTCATCCAGATTCAACAGGTAGGAAACCCAACGTGGACAGGCGGCTCTTTTGGCCCCGAAGGCGGCTTGATAGGAACGTTAGCAATTCTATTGGTGGCTTATTTAACCATTGTTTGGATAAGAAAATCGCAGGGAAATCTGTTATTGCACCCGTTTTTTACAACTTCTTATCTCGAAAACGAGCAACACGGTCAAGAAAAGCCCTAAGCTTGTTTCAATCTTTCGTATATTAAAGCGTTCCACGTGTGGAACATTGATCTTTGAAAATTGAACACATAAGCCAAACGAAAGAGGTGTAACATTGTCTTTTGAAAAATATGGTCTGAGCCCCGAATTATTGAGCGGGCTGGCCGATGTACGAATTGAAAAGCCAACACCTCTCCAAGAAAAAATGCTTCCGATAGTTTTAGACGGTAAGCACGCATTGGTAGAAACGCACTCGAACGATGACCTTGCGTTTTTGATACCGGCATTGCAGAAAATAACTGAACATGGAGAGGAAAGTGGCACACAAGTTTTAATCTTAACACCATCCATTGAACGCGCTGAAAAAATAGACGAACAAGTTTGGGCGCTCGGCTACCATGCACAAATAAGTAGTGCATTAATGGCCATGAAAGGTGATAAAACTACACAGGAACAAGCTTTGACCGATGGGGCGCCTGTGATTGTAGCAAATCCCGGTCGATTTATTGAAATACTGGAAAAAAAGAACTTCCGGCTCAGCAATCTCAAACTAATAGTGATTGATGAAGCCCACGAGATGCAGCAGTTTAATCTGGTGAATCGCGTTAAGGATATTCTACGTTTTGTTGATTGCGAACCACAAATTGTGATGCTATCGCAAGAGCAAAATTCTGCTACAAAACAGCTAGTAAAACTCGCACTTAAGAACCCGGAACTCATCGGATTTGAAGGGCAATCTCTGCCGGAGAGCGACGAAGAACCGTCTTCTAATGGAGAAGCTCAAGTAGCTGATATCGACATTGAAGTGGTTGAAGAAAAGCTAGAAAAAGCCTCCATAAAGGTTGTCTTGAAGAAAGACATCGAAGAAGAAGCAGATCAAGCAGATGAAGAAACAACTGCCGAAAACGATCAGGATACAGAAACTGAAGTCGACCTCGACGTAGTGGAAGAAAAACTGGAAGAAGCAGATGTATCTGTTGTACTGAAAAGTGATCAAGAGGATGAAGAATCTTCAGAAATAGAGCAAGAATTGGAAGTCGTAGTGGATCTCGACAAAGTAGAGGAGAAGCTGGAAGATGTTGGCGTGAAGGTAGTGCTGAAAAAGGATCAGACTGAGGAAGAAGAAGCTCAGGAAGAAACTGCATCTTTTGATAATTCTGACGATGAGGAGCCTGCGCCCATCCCGAAGAACTTAGAGCAAGCTTACATCAATGTGCCACCACGCATGAAGATTTCTACGCTGATGGCGCACCTAGAGGAATCGAAAGCGAAGCGCGTGGTTGTATTTGCGGCTTCGAGCCGAACCACTGATCGCCTGTTCCGCATTATCCGCAAGAAAAGCTGGGGCGTGGTTAGTTTGGGCGATGATCTGGACGAAGCTACCTATAATGAGCGTTTCGAGCGATTCCACAAATACAATATGCGTGTGCTGTTAGTGGGTGGATTATCTGCTACACAAATTGATATGAACGAAGTAGGCGAAGTCATCAATTACGATGTACCCGGCGAAATGGACGAATATCGGTACCGCGCTGAATTGGTAGGCAACGGAAAAGCTGCACAGATAATCTCGTTGGTTTCTAAGATGGATCGCGAAGATATCGAGCGAATTTCAAAAGAAGCGGGTTATCCGCCGGAAGAAATTCCGTTACCCGAAGAGCTGGTTGAAAAGAAAAAAGCTCCGAAGAAGAGTAAATCAAACGGCAAATCTTCAAAGGGTGATAATAGACGATCAAATAATAGATCAAACAACCGAACAAGCAGCCGTTCGAATAATGATCGGGATCGTGGAAAATCATCATCGAAAGATCGTCGCAGAAAACCGGTAGCGAAAAAGCAGGGTCGTGGACCAAGTTTGCCGCGCCCAACCTACGATGGACTTTCAGGAGGCCGCAATGGTGAAACCTCAGAGAATACCAAGAAAGGTGGCGTATTCGGTTGGGTGAAAAAGTTGTTCAACTGATCGACTCACCTATTCAAATTATTTAAAGCTCCAGCGCTTCATTGTGTTGGAGCTTTTTCTTTGTCTAGCGTTTGTTGATTCTGCAAGCATTCCCATCTAGGACATTTGCGAGGAGCCTGCGACGAAGCAATCTCAGTTTCGAGTTGTGAATACTGAGATCACTTCTCCCGCCTCCTTCGACATGCTCAGGAACCGGCGGGATCGTGAAAGGTTGCTACAGTTATAGAATCGTCGACAGATTCTGAATTTGAGTTCCCTCTCCTGATGCAGGAGAGGGACAGGGTGAGGTCAAAAAAGGCATTAGAATTATTGATTTCCAATATCCTGGTTTTCTTCTTAAGTCCATAACCGCAAATATGGTAATAAGATCATCCTTAACCGAATATATGTTACCATAAGGAAAACGAGGTAATAAAAAACGTCTTTCATTTGAGATGATTTTAGTACCGGATAAGGGATACTGTTCAATTACATCCAACACTTTTTCTACTTGCTCAATAAAATCGTCGCCAAGGCCGATTACCTGTTCTTCATAATAATCTGCTGTTTCGAAAAACTCATTTCTGGCCTCAGAATGGAATAAAATTGTCACTTCTGAATACGTTTTCTTGCTTCTTTTAAGACATCAGAAGAAGAATGGAGAGTGGCTTCTCCCGATTTTAAAGAATCTTTTCTCGTTTGAACCTCATCAATCCAAGCCTTTTCTATTTCAGGATCAATTTCACCTTGGATACTTTGTAATAACTTATCAGCCAAGCGGGCTTTATTCTTTTTGTCAAGATTTAAAGCAGAGTTCTCTATTTCTTTGAAATTGGTAATCATTATTAATGAGCTTGTTTACCTGAATGTAGTTATTACTAAAGAGAACTGGAAGCGAGATACATTACTATGCTACGTAAAATGCTTGTTAGCTATCGAATTTATCCAACGAATGCATTCGAGACGCATCAAAAATTCTTAGCATGACCTTTTCGTACTTTTGGGTCAAGCCAAAAGTACATAGAATACATAAAACCGGTGGTTCAATCAGGCATTCCGAACTAGGACATTTGCGAGGAGCTTGTGACGAAGCAATCTCAGTTTCGAGTTGTGAATACTGAGATCACTTCGCTCTGCTCGTGAATGGTTGCTACAGTTATAGAATCGTCGACAGATTCTGAATTTGAGTTCCCTCTCCTGATGCAGGAGAGGGACAGGGTGAGTTGAAATTATGTCATTGCGAGGAGCCTATAAAGAACGAATATAATGGGGAGTGTATCGACGTGGCAATTTTGCGAATGTGTCAAGGTACACGAGATCACGTCGTCGAGAACACTCGAATCCAATAATCAATTAAGCCTCCTCGTGATGACGGGGATAGGTATTCAAATAAAGCATGAACAAGTGAAACAGAATGGCATTCCGAACTAGGACATTTACGAAGAGCTTGTGACGAAGCAATCTCAGTTTCGAGTTGTGAATACTGAGATCACTTCGCTCCGCTCGTGAATGGTAATCGGCATTCAAAAGGCATTAGAATTATTGATGAGAAAAGTACAAAGAGAACACATGAATCGGTGGTTTAATCGGGGATTCAGAACGGGTCGTTCGGAACGAGAGAAAATAAGTTTTACATTAGAATCATGAACATGAATAACTCCATCCTGACCAAATCGACCATAACCTGCCCAGAATGCACAGGTTCCTCAACAGAAGAAATGCCGACCGATTCTTGCCAATATTTTTGGGAGTGCTCAAACTGCAAAACAGTACTCAAACCAAAAAGTGGTGATTGTTGCGTGTTCTGTTCTTATGGCGATGTTGCATGCCCGCCCATTCAAAAAGATAAGAGTTGTTGTTCTTAAACTGAAGATTACATTTTCCACCGTATAGTGATTTTGAAAAATTACTTTAGTCACTGAAATGATCGACAGATTCTGAATTTGAATTCTCTCTCCTGATGCAGGAGAGGATCGGAGTGAGTTGAAATTATGTCAATGCGAGGAGCCTATAAAGAACGAATATAATGGGGAGCGCATCGACGTGGCAATCTTGCGAATGTGTCAAGGTACACGAGATCACGTCGTCGAGAACACTCGAATCCAATAATCAATTAAGCCTCCTCGTGATGACGGGGATAGGTATTCAAATAAAGCATGAACAAGTGATTCACAATGGCATTCCGAACTAGGACATTTGCGAGGAGCCTGCGACGAAGCAATCTCAGTAACGAGTTGTGAATACTGAGATCACTTCGCTCCGCTCGTGAATGGTTGCTACAGTTATAGAATCGTCGACAGATTCTGAATTTGAATTCCCTCTCCTGATGCAGGAGAGGATCGGAGTGAGTTGAAATTATGTCAATGCGAGGAGCCTATAAAGAACGAATATAATGGGGAGCGCATCGACGTGGCAATCTTGCGAATGTGTCAATGTACACGAGATCACGTCGTCGAGAACACTCGAATCTAATAATCAATTAAGCCTCCTCGTGATGACGGGGATAGGTATTCAAATAAAGCATGAACAAGTGATTCACAATGGCATTCCGAACTAGGACATTTGCGAGGAGCTTGCGACGAAGCAATCTCAGTTTCGAGTTGTGAATACTGAGATCACTTCTCCCGCCTCCTTCGACATGCTCAGGAACCGGCGGGATCGTGAATGGTTGCAGCTAGCCTAATATTGAACCAAGAGTCTAAAATTATTTCTCATCATTAAAAACGCAGGGTTAAAACCCTTGCTTGTTTATGTTCGAGGTAAAAGCACGTTCATAATCAAGAAGGGACTTTAGTCCCGCAGCCGTTAAATAGGGAGAAATAAAAAAAGGGTTAGATAAATCTAGTTGAAACAGACTCCGTCGCTCCGCTTGTAAATGAATGCAAAAAGACAGGTTTTACCCAGAACAAAGCTGAGCTGATTCTTCTCCGCCGGTTGGCGGATCAGAATGACTTTTGGTATGCATCTAGTAATTAAGCTCCCTCTCCTGTTGCAGGAGAGGGCCGGGGTGAGGTGGTATTACTGAGCTTCCTATCCAACGCATATTTAAGTAGTTTCCTATCCCAAACTATTTTGAAAAACAATGAGAAACTCCCTTTTACTATTTGTCCTATTGATCACATTCAGCAGTTGCACCGAGCCGATTCAATACTCGGCAATGACGTACAACATACGCTATGCTACCGAGCGTGATGGCATCAACAGTTGGGAGAATCGAAAGGAGTGGGTGGTAGATCAGCTTAATGAAACCAAGCCGGATGTGTTTGGTATTCAAGAAGGATTGCATCATCAGGTGGCATATTTAGACAGTGCGCTCACAGATTATGCCTATGTGGGCGTTGGCCGCGATGATGGCGCAACGGGGGGTGAATACACGGCGATTTTTTATCAAAGCCAAAAACTAAGTGTACTCGATCAAGATACCTTTTGGCTTTCGGAAACACCGGATACCGTTTCGGTTGGTTGGGATGCATCGATGGAGCGGATAACAACATGGGCAAGGTTCAAGTCATTGAAGTCAAACAAAGAATTCGTGGTATTTAATGCCCATTTGGATCACATCGGAGAAGAAGCGAGGCTGAATTCCTTAAAGCTGATTCGGAGTTTTATCGAGGAGAATATCGAAAAGGATTTGCCAATTATCGTGATGGGCGATCTTAATGCCGTTCCCGAATCTGAACAGATTACTTATTTAAATTGGGTGATGAATGATGCTAGAACGATTTCGAAAACAGAGCCTCAAGGCCCGGTAGGTACATTTCATGCCTTCGACCCAGAGCAACCACTAGATCGGCGCATCGACTATATTTTTGTGAATGGATTGATTGAAGTAGCATCTTACGAAGCAATTTTCGCTCGCGATAATGGGTTTTTCCCGTCAGATCATCTCCCGATTTTGGTGTCGGTTACTTTTTAGTTCTCTAAAAGAAAAAAGCCTTCCCGATTTCCCGGAAAGGCTTTTCTCATAGATGACCACAAATTCTTCAGCTACGCAGATAACTTGTTCGTAGCGTCCATCACAAAATCCTTAATTGCAGCGAAAGCATCAAGTGTTTTTTCTATATGCTCGTCGTTGTGTGCCGCAGTAGGAATCAAGCGGATAAGTACAATGCCACGCGGAACAACCGGATAGGCCACACCACTAACAAAAACGCCATGTTCTTCGCGTAATTTGCGCATAATATCCTGGCAAAGTTCCGTGCTACCTTGGGTTAAAACAGGGGTGACAGGGCTCTCAGACGGCAGAACATTGTACCCTATTTTGCGCAATCCTTCACGTAATTTGAGCGTGTTATCCCATAATTTCTCTCTCCACTGCGGATTTGAACGGATCATTTTTACGCGCTCGCGAGCAGTAACAACAATAGGATTTGGCAGCGACTTCGCGAAAATCTGACTACGAACGTTTGCTTTCAAAAATTCGATTACACGCGGCTCTGAAGCTACAAACGCTCCGATCAAGGCAACAGCTTTGGCAAAAGTACCGAAGTATATATCGATGCCGTCTTGGCATTTAAGCTGTGTTCCGGTTCCTGAGCCATCGTGCCCTAAAGTTCCCAAGCCGTGTGCATCGTCCACTAATAAGCGGAAAGGAACTTCTTTTTTGAGCTCGATAATTTCGTTGAGAATTCCCAAGTCGCCGGTCATGCCAAATACACCTTCGGTAACTACAAGAATCGATGAATTATCTTTCTTTTTGGATGCGGCTCTGTACAATTGCTTTTTAAAGCTCTCGATGTCGTTGTGCTTAAACACAGACTTTTCGGCCATTGCTAATTGCTTACCATCAACGATGCAGGCATGGCTAAGCTCATCGTAAATCAAGAAGTCGTTACGATCTACCAAGGCATGAATTACACTCATAATTCCCTGATAGCCAAAATTCAATAACTGAGCAGCAGGTTTATGAACCCATTCGGCAAGTTCCTTTTCCAGCTCTTCGTGCTCGGTAGTGTTACCGGTCATTAAACGGGCACCCATCGGCGAGCTCAACGAATATTTTGCAGTTGCTTCGGTATCGATCTTCTTAATTTCTTCGTTGCTGCCGAGGCCAAGATAATCGTTGATACTCCAAACGATCATATCTTTGTTGTTGAACTTCATTTCAGGACCGAGAGGACCTTCAAGTTTTGGAAAAGTATAATAGCCATATCCGGCTGAGGTGAAAGGTCCTAATGGACTTGGGCGTCCTTCTAGCTTGTCGAATAAATCCATGAAAAGAGATTGGGGTGTCGTTTATAGATTGCTGAACTTTAAAAGTGCTAAAGTTAAGTAAAAGTGCCTTTAACTTAAAAACTGAGCAGGTTTTTAATGATTTGGTATTCAGGAAAAATATTTTAGCATAAATTATTAAGTACCAATTATTTGGTTATTCGATATTGAAAACATTTGTAAAGGTAGAGCTTGTTAGATCTAAAATAAAAACACTAAAAACCAAAAGTTCTGTGGTTATTCTGTTAATCTAAATGGGGATTTAGCACGAATAATCCACCAAAAATATCGCTCACGATCAGTATCCCACTTTCGAAGAACGGGTAGCTACTCCAGGTGCCTTCAAAGTTGATGGAATTGTTACGAGGAGTGGTATCGAAAAAACCAACTTGTAGAAATTCGGCATTCGATAAATCTTGGTTTTCGAGAATTCGAACACCGGATGTGTAGTTCGTTAAAATCGTGTGGTCATCCTTGATGTATAAGTTGTGATCTATAGTTCGAGTGATGTGATCGAATGAACCTACGAATACGGGGTTGTCCAGATCACGAACATCAAAAACATGGGTCTTTGTATTCCTTCCAAGATTTAATTCATCAAGTTCATCATTCATGATAAAATAGGCTTGATCTTCGGTGAGCCAACCTTGATGAGAATATTGCACATTAGGATTGGCCGCATAACCAAGGTGAGCAGGATTCGATTTGTCGGAAACATCGGCAATATCTACAGCCCGTTCGGCGGCATTAAAACAGATTTCAGCGCCTTGGAAACCCGCATCCGGACCGGAATAGGTAACACATTGAGCATCGTGGATATAGGCAGAATTTGTTCTGCGACGAGGAGCTTCGGTATTACGATAACATCCTGCAAAAACAGGGTTTTTTGGATTTGAAATATCTATCATGTGTAAACCGCCCTCGTTGCAATCGTTCACAAAATCTTCGTTTACGCTATTTGTAGCACCTACAGCATAGGCAAAGCTGGTGGTTTCGTTTATCACAATATTATGGGCATTCGAGAACTCGGTGTAAACGGCATCTGCATCAAAAATGAGTACTTCACCATCGAAGTTTCTCAAGTTTGTAAGATCAAAAACCTGCATGCCGTGCGACTGTGCATCAGCAACCACAAAAAGGTGATTGTTATACACTTTTAAATCTCGCCAAACGGAGCCCTCGGTTAAAGCTTTTGCTTCGGGAGTATTGCCAATTCCGAATTCACAAATTTCCAGATCAGAGGTGTTTAGATCTACTCGTTTCGCCGAAAATGAGGATTCAGGAAGTTCACCAATAATTTGTGGGTTCTCAGGATCGCTTACATCAACAAAAGCTACTCCATCATATTTACCAACCAACGCATATTCTTTCCCTGTTTGTGGGTCCGTCCAGCCCCAAATGTCGTTAAGACGTTCTGTATCAAAATCAGCACGGGAAAGATGGGCATACAACCCAATATTCTCGCATGGGTAAGTGCCGTCAGCCAATCCATCTTCGCATGGAAATGGTTCGTCAAAAATCGTTTTATTCTTATCGCAAGCAGTAATAAATATGGAACATGCAGCGAAACAAACTATAAAAAGACGAACGGGCATAATTTAGATTCTGTTAAAAAGTAGAACTATGGTAGAAGCATGATGGTACTGAATTATTACAAAGTAAATGGTACAAGGGCTAAAATCTCAATAAAGTTTAACGTTAGTAGCACATTCTCAGGTTCCATTTTTGACAAACTAAGTGCATATTAATTAACCGGAATCAGGGTTATCAATCTAACAGGGAAGCAGCAATGCTCATCATTTTAAAATATATAGCCAAGTTACTAAAGGCGTTATCGTCAGAAGCTTCACCGCCGCAGTTGGCTGGTGGTTTTGTGTTGGGGATGATCATCGGGTTAACCCCGTTTTTTTCGTTTCACAATTTGATAATTGCGGCACTGATTATCGTATTAAAGGTAAATATCGGGATGGCCATTCTGGCATTTTTGATATTTAGTGGTATTGCTTATCTCGCCGATCCGGCTTTTCACAATTTTGGTACCTGGTTATTAGAACACGAGAATTACCAATCACTCTGGATTAGCATGTACGACAATGAATGGTGGGCGATGACCCGATTTTATAACACAGTGGTAATTGGCAGTTTCTTTGTAGCACTCTTTTTAACGGTTCCGGTTTTTCCCGGTGTGATTCTGTTTGTAAATCAATATCGAAAACATATCCACGAGAGAGTTCAAAAACTCAAGATTGTGAAGATCATGAAAGGCTCTAAGTTGTATACGTTCTATAAAGGATATAATCGAGTGAGGGGGAAATAATGAGAGTTAAAGGATTAATTTTTGTACTGATAGTAGCAGCATTGTTTATTGGAACGCCGTTTCTAATAACCGATGAATACATCGAAGAAAAAATCGAAACCCGACTTAGTATAGCCAACACGGCTCTGGTTGAATTCGAAGATTTTGATTTTAGTTTAACCGAATTGCATCTGAAGTGGAGTCGCCTTCAGGTTACCGATCCCGATAACACGATGATGAATTTGTTCGAAACAGGGGAAGTGGAATTAGATTTTGCCTTTTGGCCTGTACTTTGGGAGCAAGTTATTATCGAAGACGTAAGAATGACGGGTTTTGCTTTAGAAACAGAGCGCGAAACAGATGGTTCATTTGAAATTCCTGAAGGTTACGATCCTGAAACCGGGGTGCCAGATGATGCAGGTTTCTTTTACAGCATTACGGCTGAAGTTACATCCACCATCGCAGAAAACGCCCGTATGGAGTTTACAGATGTGAAAGACGACATCAACGTGGATAGTTTATTGGCGACCATCGATTTGCAGAGTATCGACCAGATGGATGGTTTGAAAAACGATCTGGAGTCGAACTACACGAAATGGGATTCTACCATCGCCAATAACAGCATCGAAAAGAATGCCCGCGATATCGAAACATTGGTAACGTCGATCAAACTTGATGAAATTAAAGATGTGCCGGCCGCTGTAAAAGCCATCGAAACCATCCAAAAAGTGGTAAAAGAAGCAGATTCATTAAAAAATGAAATCAATATGCTTCAAACCGATTTCAGAACCGATATTCAAAAGTCGCGAAACAGCATAGGTCAGATTGATAATTGGATTAGCGCTGATGTGGAGCGCGTTAAAAACGTAGCTAAGTTGCCTGAAATTAATGCACAAAGCATCGGAACAGCCTTGTTCGGGCAAAATTTATTGGCCGATTTAAACACCTATCTCCAATATCTGGCAACGGGTAGAGAATATGGACAAAAGTTTATCGGAACGGATGAAAATGAAGACAAGCCTCAACGATATGAAGGGCGAAACTTTGAGTTTACCGACAAATACGATCTGCCAAAATTGTGGATCAAAAACGTTGAACTTTCTGGCGTTACCAAAAATAACATCGCGCTTGCCGGACAAGCGTTCAACATAACGAACAATCAAAACAAAACAGGTCAACCTATCACTTTTAATCTGTCGGGTGCCGAAGAAGGAGTTGCAACTCTTACCGTTGATGGAGCATTGAATTATTTGGGTGATGAGAAAACAGAATCACTTTCGATTAATTATTCCGGGTTTTCACTCGTGAATTCGAAAATCTCGCCCTCCGAATTGTTGCCTTATGATTTAAGTAGCGGTCAGGGCGATATTAACGTTGATCTCACTATTAAAGACCGGAGAATTGAAAGTAGAGTGGATTACGTGGCTGATAATGTTGCCTTTGATTTTGAAAGCGCAGGAGCTCCAAAAGGTGTAGTTGAACGTTTGATCAGAGATGCCATTTCGGGCACCAATCGAATTACCGCAACCGCACTTATCGACAATACCGATGGCCCGCTGAAAGCACGGGTTCGGTCGAATGTGGATGATTTGTTTTTAAACGCACTAAGGCGAACGGTTCAGGCAGAAGTAGATAATGCAAAACGCAGAATTGAAAATGAAGTGCAATCGAGAGTGAACGCGAAAAAAGCCGAAGTACGTGAACTAGTGGATGAGCAGGAAGCCATTCTTCGAGATAAATATGCCGAACTGGAGACTAAAGTGAATGAGCAGCTCGCCATCGTAGAAAAGAAAAAGAAAGAGCTCGAAGACAAGAAAAAAGAGTTGGAAGAAGACCTTAAAAATAAAGCTTTGGATGCCGTAAAAAAGAAAATCGGCTTTTAGTAGATACGTATTTAGAAAGGAAGATGATAGCTTGTTGTAAGCGAAACAGAAGTGTAGTCTAAGTCCATAGTTCGAATAACCATGAAGAATTCTTTCCAAGGTTCCACATTTACCTGAACATTTATTTGATCACTAATAACTATGCCACTACCAATTAACACATTCCAAACCGGGGTGGTTTCAGTGATGTTATTTCGATAATCCGACTTAAAGTAGGTGTTATTTTTAAATGTATAAGATGCTCCGGCCTGAAGAAATAATCGAGATTTTTCTGACAAATAATAGCTTAATCGCAAACCTGCCGGTACACTAATTGAACGGTGTTTGATGGATGCATAGCCAAAATCAGCGGTGTGCTCAAACTCAAATTCTAAATGACTAACACCAATAAAAAATGCCATTCTGTTATTATAGTAAGGCAGGAATAATTCAAGCTCGGCGCTGAATGAAATGCTCATTGATTTCCCAAAGTCATACGATCGATGAGCATTGCTGTCGTTGATATACAATGAGTTATACACGAGTCGAGGCCCAATCATAATATTATAGCGCTCTCGCTTTTGAACGATGTAGCGCTTCGAAGAACTGCCGAGGCAAGTATTCATTTCGATAAAGAAATCTTCCAATACACTCCGGGTGTATTCCAACGAAAAAAATCTGTCTTCATCGATTGAGCTGCACACTATTAACTCATAAAGTTGATCTTGATACGCGTCGTTGGTTTCGATGTCGTGATTGTCAATTTTGAATCTTTTGAACTCGAGTTGTTCCACGGTACTACCATTAACGGATACATAGAATCGCGTGTTGTAATTCGTGCGCAATTCATACAACGATGCATTTCCCTCAACTATAACACGTAAAAAAACTTCATCATACTCATTTTCAGGCACCATCGAATCGTTTAATTGATATCGATAATCCGTGGATTTATCCACTAGAATGAGCCTTCGGATATACTTTATCTGATCAATAACCTCAAATGCCTGAACATCCTCTATGAATAAAGTTCTGGGGGATTCGCTGAGTGATTTTTTAAACGAAAAGTCTTTAGGGTTCCGCTTCCAATCTACATTTTTGATGAATCCTTCAACTTTTTCACCGGCGTTATCAATATAGTATCCGGCTTCGTACGACATCTGTGCAAAAGCTCCGGCAGAAAATATGCCCAAGAAAAAAATAACGATGATGTTAATCTTTAAATGGGCTCGCAAAAAAGAGACAAAAGGTACGGTCATCAGAAAGGTAATCGATAGCTTACACTAAGTGCTGCGGTTTGATAGGCTGTTTCGAAGGTGGTTGCCAAAGCAAACAGTTGACGGCGTGGTTCAAACTCGAACTGAGCGTTAATCAAATCTTTGTAAATGAAGCCGGCAGCAAAGGAAATTCCCGGTTTCGAAACGGTGTCGTTAGCCCCATTTCGGAAATCGTATTGAATATCGGTTTCACTGAACATGGTGAGGATAAATGCTGATTGCAGATACCATCTGGTTTTGGGGTTGATGTACTTATTAAAACGTACACCAACCGGCACATTTAAGGAGGCATGATCGAAGGAAATAGTGCCATGTTCGGTGGTAACGGTTTGCGCAAATTTTTGAGGAGTAAACCCTACAATCAAACTCCATTGGTTATTATTGAATGGGAGAAAAGCTTCGGCTTCAATGTCGAAGGTTAAGGCAGATTGAGAGCCAAAATCAGCAAAATCTCGTTCAGCGCTACCGGTTACTTCTAAGGTAGATCGGTAAAAACGAGGTCCAATCGAAATATTGAATCGCTTAGCTTTTTTGCCGCGATACACGATGAAGTCGCTGTTCACACACTCGTTGAATTGCGTGAATACAGCAACTAGTTCTCGTTTTTTGTACTCCAATTTTTCAATTTCATCTTGATTGATATTGGAGCAGTTCAGCGAATTTCGAATCTGCTGTTGATACGTTTTGTTAGTTCGGATTTTGGTGTTCGTTTTTTGGGATCGAATTTCCGTAGAAGAGATTAAAAACTTTTTGAACTCAAGCGGAGTAATTTCTTCTCCTTTAAGTTGAAAGTAATATCTTTTATTTACCTCATTTTCCATTTCAAAAAGTGTTGCTTCTCCTTCAACTAACACGTTTAGGAAAACGGTATCCGGTTCAAATTCAGGCACCATCGAGATGCTTAGTTGTGTTCGGGAATCGGTAGATTGATCGACAGGAACCGCCGCTCGAACATATTTTAAATGTCCGGTAATCTCGAATTCTGATGCATCTAGGATACCTATATTTTGTGGGGTGGCTAGTTCATTGGTTTTAAACTGAAAAACCACGGGATTCTTCTTCCAGCCCTGATTCTTGATCAACCCTTCCATTCGGTTTCCCGAATTGGAGATATAATAGCCCGGCTCAAATTCAATTTGTGCGACAACCGCAGGCGAGCAAATGCCTAGGATCATCAAAAATATGAAGGAGCGAGAAAAAGCCATTGGAAAGAATTATTAGTCAGTTAGAGGTAGATAATCTCGAATGTACAACAAAGCTTTCAATTCTTCTGCACTGATTTTAGTACCAAGCACTCATAAAAAAAGGGACTTTCGTCCCTTTCTCTTTTAAAACTAATTACTGTTAATCGTATTTAAAAAATACGGCTTTAACCTGTGTTTCTTTACTGCTTGAATCGCCATCGTTATAGCGCTCGGTATCAATTCCGGTGATGATGATGCCATCGGCGCCTTTTCGCTTGGCTGTTTTAATCATCTCATCTTGTATGTCTTCGATGGAATTGAACCACGAAGAACTGCCAATGGCTTGCCCGATGATGGTGTAATCATATTCAATAGCTTTTTCATCGTAGAAGATTTCAACTTCTGTGGTGGGCTCATACGATTGGCCGATGTAATTCACTTCGGCGCAGGATGCGAACACAAATAAAGCGAATAAAAATAGTAAACGAGATTTCATGATTGTACTCCGATTTTTTGGTTATTAAGTGCGCTCAGCTTACGGGGTTTTTCCGTCTGGGTTCATACCATGATGATGCTAATTAACGAAAAAGTTCGATTAAATCCTGCTGCTATCAAACCCCCGAATCCGCCAGATATTCGTGCACGTATTTGATGCTCATGGCGCCTTCGCCCACGGCTGAGGCCACCCGATTCATGGCTCCGGCGCGGACATCCCCCGCAGCAAAAATGCCGGGCGCACACGTTTCCAGTAAATAAGGCGTACGTTCGAGTTTCCACACTTTGGCAAAATCATCGTATTTGTTGAGCTCTTTCCCCGTTTCGATGAAACCTTTTTCGTTTTTGATGATCTGATTTTTAACCCAGTCGGTATAAGGCCGTGCGCCGATAAAAATAAACAGTCCATCGGCGTGTACGGTTTCGGTTGATTCCCTTTCAGAGTTTGAAAGTACCAGCGTTTGTAACTGCCCGTTTCCATCGGCTTCAACTACTTCGGTAAAAGGAACCAGTTCGATATTTTCGGTTTTATTGATTTGATCAATCAAATAAGAACTCATACTGCTCACCAGCGATTCACGCCGAATCACGATATGCACTTTTTCGGCAAAAGTGGATAAATACATGGCTGCTTGTCCGGCAGAATTCCCACCCCCAACGATGTATACCTGTTTGCCTTTAAAAGCGTGGGCTTCGGTCATGGCCGCGCCGTAATACACGCCGGCTCCGGTAAAATTGCTCAGCCCTTTACTTTCCAGTTTTCGATAATTTACGCCCGTGGTGATTACCACAGCTTTTGCATTTACCGAGCTTCCATCCGAAAGGTGAATGGTTTTATACTGATCCTGTGACTCAATGCCCACAACTTCCTGCGGCGACAAAAACTCCACACCAAATCGGGTGGCCTGGGTGATGGCTCTTCGGGCGAGATCGGAGCCGGAAAGTCCGTTCGGGAAGCCCAAATAATTTTCGATGCGTGAACTCGTGCCTGCTTGTCCGCCCGGCGCTCGTTTTTCGATGAGCAGCGTTTTCAATCCTTCCGATCCTCCATAAACCGCGGCGGCTAATCCGGCCGGACCGGCACCAATAATCACTACATCATAAATTTCGGCATCGGGATTTGGACTGCGCCCCAATTTTTTGGCAATCTCGATGGGACTGGGTTCGCATAGATGGCTTCCATCCTCAAAAAAGATGGCAGGAAGTTGACCTGAGTTCAGCCCGTTGGTTTCAAGTAATTCTGTAGCTTTTTCGGATTGTTCAATATCCATCCAGCGGTAGGGAATCAAATTTCCGGATAGAAAATCTTTGATCTCGTGCGATTTAGGAGAGTACTGATAACCCACCAATTTGATCCCCTGAAAATCAGGCTTGAAGTTGGCCTGCCAGTCGTCGAGTAAATCGTCGAGCACGGGATACAGTTTCTCTTCGGGAGGATCCCAGGGCTTCAACAAATAGTAATCGAGCTGCACTTCGTTGATGGCTTTGATGGCAGCATCGGTATCGGAATAAGCGGTGAGTAACACACGTTTTGCTTCGGGAAAGTGTGTTTTTGCTTGCTCCAGAAAATCCACGCCGATGATTTCCGGCATTCGTTGATCGGTTAAAAACAGGGCAACCGTTTCCCCTTTTGATTTTAGCTCGGGAAGCGATTCAAGGGCTTCTTTGGGGGAGTCGGTACTCAGTATCCGATACTCCGACCGATAGCGCTGCCGCAGATCTCGACTTATCGCCCGCAACACCTGAGAATCATCGTCGATAGCAAAAAGAATGGGTTTTTTCATAAGAAAATTATAAATACTCAGTGCTAAATGTTAAATGTGGGTTTACTTAACATTTAACATTTATAACTTATCATTTTAAAGGGAAAATAAGTTTGAATTGGGTGTTTCCGGGTTTGGAGTTTAGCTCGATGCGTCCTTCGTGTTTTTCTACGATTTTGCGCACTACATCCAGTCCAAGTCCGGTTCCTTTGCCTACGTCTTTGGTGGTGAAAAACGGATCGAAAATCTGGGATTGAATATCCGCAGGAATGCCCGGACCATCATCCTGAAATACAAACTCAAGATCTCCATTTTTGGCCGACACATGGATTCGTAGATTTCCACCCTCATCAACTGCATCGATGGCATTGTCGATGATGTTTGTCCACACCTGATTGAGCTCGCTCACAAATCCGCAAAACTCGGGAAGCTCTTTTTCTACGTTCACATCAACGGTTAAATTTTTAATCTTCGCTTTATGATTCAGCATGGTAAGCGTGCTTTTTAGCATCTTTTTGATGTCGACCGCCTCCTTATCCGTGCCACGATCCATGTGCGAATAGGTTTTCACCGACGACACCAATTCCGAAATCCGGCGCGATGCATCTTCAATTTCTTCCACCATTTTTTCGGTGGTAAGCACGTCTTCGATCCAGCCCAAAACCGAAGCCAAGGGCTCTTCGCTGAGGTGCGCCTTCACAAATTCTAAGTCCTCTACGCTAAAGCAAAACTCGGCAAAAGTGGGAGCATATTCGAATCCAAGATCGATGTTATGATCATCCATCCAATCGGTGAGTTCATCCTCCAGCGCAGTGCGTTCCATCAGCGATTGATTATTGGTGCTGCCGCCACCCGCTTTTCGAAACACCAATTCATTAATGGCATCCACTTGCTGGTCGGTAAGCTTGATGTGCATCACTGCTTTAAATTTATCTGGTTTTGCACGGATGTTATCCCGTAGAGCCGTCGCCGATCGCACCATAGCAGAAGCCGGATTATTTAGCTCATGCGCCAAACCAGCAGATAGCTTGCCAAGCGCAACTAGCTTTTCATTTTGCTGCTGTAGGTTGGTAAAATTCCGAATCCGATCAGAAAGTTGATGTACAAAAGCTTCGATTAATTCGTAATGCTTTGCAATTTCAGGAAAGAGTGATTCACTGGTTTCGAGCACTGTAGTTTCTTCAATTACCGTGAGATACCCTGCTGAAGATTGCATACGTGAGAAGGGCATTTTCCCAGAAATATCGCCTTTCTTGAAATTGCCTAGTAATCTGAACTGATTCCCTCTTTTTAGTTCTATTTTCACCTCGCCGTCTAAAAAAATCAGCATTCGGTTGATATCGTCGCCGGGCTTAGCGAGGTGCTCATCCGGTTGATAAGTGCACACTTTGGAGTTTTCCACCAGCCAGGAAAGTTGTTCGGCAGGTACATTGGCGAAAGCTTGGAGCGATTGCAAAAGCTGTACTACATATTCATTGTATTTATTCATGGTGAGATTCTCACATGGTAGAATTTTTACTATTGTTCAGTCAGTTCCAGCGCTACAGAACCCTCAATTTTTTCACTAAGGCTGAGTTCCGCAAGTTTCTGCCCGGCTTGTCGCATTGGTAAACAAACCGCATTTGCCCCGGCTTCTGCTAACAACGCCGACTCTTCGTCTCGTATCGTCAACGCATAAATATCGTTCGGATACTCATTCTCGCGGAGCATTTTGGTAGCCTGAATTTTTGTATCGGGATTGGTCATTGCCAAAATAATCGCTTTCACGCCTGATAAGTCGATATTCTGCCATAATTCGGGATCATAAGCATCGCCATAAACCACACGACGGTGGTCTTTTATATTCCGTTCGATGCGGGCAGGATCGCTATCCAAACCCGTTACCCGATGTTCGCGCTCTTTCAAATAATCGTAAGCGGCTGAGCCGGCTTGTCCCATCCCAATCACCAAATAATGTGCGCCACCCACCGAAACAACCTGATCGCCCGGATGCTTAGTTTCCCGTTCAAATGGAATGAGGCTGAACTCGTATTTCTTCCAAAGCTTGTTCGCGTTCGAAGCAATGGGCGCGTTGATCGCATAACTAACCGCGGTAATCATGGCCATGGCAATGAGTGCAGATTGTGGGATAAATCCCGCACCGGTTGCAACGGCTCCGGCAATTAAGGTAAACTCGCTGTACGAGGTGAGGGTGGTCATCACCATAAAGGCGTTTCTGGAACGTAATTTAAACGCAATGAGCAGGAAGAAATACAAAGCCGACTTGATCGGAAGAACGGCAATTACCACAAGTGCAAAAATCATAGCGCTCATGTCGGGCAAGCCTGCAAGCCCGATTTCAAGGAAAAATCCCACCAAAAACGCTTCTTTCAAGCCCCACAGTTTTTCGGCTAATTCGTCTGCTTGTTGATGTCCTGATAAGACTGCTCCAGCAGCCAATGCGCCCAGTTCGGAGGAAAGCCCAAGAACTTCGAACAGCGTTCCGGTTCCCACGGCTAAGATTAAGCCGAAAAGCAGTTGAAGTTCCTCATGTCCGCTGGCTACGAACAATTTTAGGATCAGAGGACGGGCAAGTGGGATGAGTAAGAGTCCGAGGCTCCAATAACTGGGCAAACCACCACCGCTGAGCGCCAGAATTACGATGGCTACCAAATCCTGCAAAATCAAAATCCCGATGGCAACCCGTGCGTGATAAGCTCCGAGTTCGCCACGTGCTTCCAATGCTTTTGCCGCCAATACCGTACTCGAAAACCCGAGCAGAATACCGATAATCAACGAGGCAACCGGTTCAAAACCGAAGGCTAGCGCAATTCCGCTAAAAATGAGCGCCGAGATGGAGAGGTGTAAACCGCCGGCACCAAAAACTTCAGGACGAATAATATTCTTAAGGCGAAGGTGTAGCCCAACGGTAAACAAAAGCAGAAGCACACCAAGATGACCCAGTTCGTGAATTACATCCGTTTCGATATGAATTCCGGAAAGCGAAAGAACGATACCGGCAGCCAAATAACCGATGAGAGGAGGCAAGCGAAGCGCCTGCATGGCCATGCCCAGCACGTATGCCAATACCAGCCAGAGAATTTCCATAGGATGTACCCGATTTAGAGTGAGTGCGATTAGAACATCGAACAGAATATTAAACCGTGCTCGTAAATTTCCAAATAGAGAAAAGTGATTTAGGTGATTGTTCAACCTATTATGAAAGTTGAATGATATGGTTCATTAGAATAGAACCTATAGACAATGAAAAGTTAAAAAATTAAGAATCTGACATCTCATATAATGACGGTAGATTAAATATTATAAGGCATAAAAAAAGGGGGCACCAACAAGCCCCCTTTCTTTTATTATTAGTTAAATATGATGTCTATTTAGCCAATAACATTTTCTTTGTGAATACTTGTCCGTTCACCATCATTCGATAAATGTATACACCGGTAGATAAATTGCCGGCATCAAATGTAACGGAATGTCGACCTGCAGGGCGCTCTTCATTCACTAAGGTACTTACTTGTTGTCCAAGCAGGTTGTACACTGAGATTTGAACCTGAGCTGTGGAAGTAAGTTCAAAATCTATATTAGTGCTTGGGTTGAATGGGTTCGGGTAGTTCTGTAGTAAGCCGATGCTTGTTGGTGTCTCTGTGAGATCAGCAAAAGGGTCGCCTACCAGCTTGGCTGCCGGAGTGGATCCGAATACCACATAGGCTACTTGCTCCGTCGTATGACCACGCTCTGAGTTTGCAATCTGGTCTTCATCAAAAGCAAGGTTTACATTACTAGAACTTAACGGATTGCTTCCATACAACAGTGGCCATCCTCCATCACCGCCATCCATCGCGGCAACACTTAAAGTTGCCGTTTCAGCAGAGCTTAAGCCTGAAATAGAGTAGTTGTATGGTGGTGCGTTTGTAACTCCACGCACAATATCAGAACCTAATCCAGCACGGAACGGAGTTGTTTCAACTGTTCCGTTACCGGACTCCATCACGATATAGGCTACAGTTTCATTAGCACGTGTTTTATCAGAATCTTCACCCACATGTTTACCTACATTGAGATTGGAACTGTTTGGAGCATTTTTCTGACCTGAACCATGCGCCCAGAATACTGACCACGAAGGGTCATTTTCGGTCATAACCTGACCTAATACAACAGGTGAAGCGTAACTGTTCTGATAGCTTCTGTTTTGAGCAGACCAAGAGCCTTTATAGTTGGTAGTAGTAGAAGTGAATTTAACAGCCTCCATTTTAACACCGTCAGTTCCGGTTGTATACACACCTTCTTCTAATGCAATGTAATGAATTGAGTAATTACTCAAGGCTGCATTACTAGGATTCTGAACTTTTACTTGGAATGAATTACCAGTGGCATTTCGAACACGAACAATGGCGGGTAAATCTCCGGCACTATATACTGGTGTGGCCACTACAACCATTGAGTTGTATGTGAAAGGCAGGTTCACTGTTTGCCAGCTTGATCCCACACCGGATAATGTTCCTTGTGTGAATTGAATGGATCCACCTGTGGCTGCCGGATCAACAGTTGAGGTAGTGGAAGCCTGACCGCTAGCTCCATCATTGTCGGTTACTATTAAGCTTACCGTATAACTTCCTGCCGTTGTATAGGCATGAATAGGATTTGCTTGAGTACTGGTATTGCCGTCCCCAAAATCCCAAAGATAAGAAGCTATAGTTCCGTCAGAATCACTGGATCCTGAACTGCTAAATGCAATAGATTGACCTTCGGTGCCAGTATATGGTCCGTTTGCTATTGCTGTAGGTGCTACATTAGCCGGAGGTGCAGTCGGCTGAGTTTCTGGATTTCCGTTATTGCTTGCGGTTGCCCAATCATTGAAGGAATCGGTGTCAGAAGTTAATGATGTTCTAACAACACTGCTACCAGTTGCGGCTGAAGGTGCGGTTGCACTTCCCCATCCTGTAGGAACACCCGCACTTGCACCACCTTCCCATGCTACAGCGTCGACTAGAGCACCACTACCATCTTTAAGTAGTAAAGCATCACCACCATTATTCAGGTCAGGAATACCTCCGTATACATCCGCCTCATAACTATAAAGAGCAAAGAAACCTGCACTATTCTTTGCAATGGTTATGTGCGTACTTGCATCAATGGTGGTATTTGTTGGAATTGTATAAGTCGTTCCGGTACCATTATTGTCAGTAATAGTCCATCCGCTTAGATCAATAGTTGATACGCTTCTGTTATAAAGCTCGAGCCACTCTTCCTGAGAATCAGTTCCAGGAGTATCATAGAAAACTTCACTGATTAGAATATCTGAATTGCTAGTAGCTACAGGATCAACAGTAGCGGTTGTTGAAGATTGTCCGGTCGCACCTTCATTATCCGTAACTGTAAGGGTTACTGAGTACGAACCAACAGATGCATAAGTATGAGACGGATTAGCTGATGTACTGTTGTTGCCGTCACCAAAGTTCCATAAATAGGAGCTAATTGAGCCATCTGAATCGCTTGATCCTATACTGCTAAAAGTAATACTCTGGCCTTCAGTTCCTGTATATGGACCGTTTGCTACTGCTAGTGGTGCAGTATTCACAGTAATATCTGCTGAAGTAGAAGCTTGTCCAGTTGCTCCATCATTATCAGTAACCGTTAGATTAACTGAATAAGTACCCGCTGATGCATAGCTATGTGATGGATTTGCTATTGTAGATGTATTGCCATCACCAAAGTTCCAGAGATAAGATGCAATAGTACCATCTGAATCATTTGATCCTGCACTGCTAAAGGCGATTGCAGTATTCACTCGGCCGCTGTAAGGACCATTCGCTACCGCTGTTGGAGCAGTATTTGCCGGTGGAGCAGTTGGCTGAGTTTGAGGATTTCCATTACCTGTTGCCGTTGCCCAATCGCTAAAGGAGTCGGTATCGGTACTAAGAGAACTTCTTACAATGCTGTTTCCCGTTGAAGCAGAAGGAGCAGAGGAACTTCCCCAACCTGCCGGGGTTCCTGCACTTGCGCCACCTTCCCAAGCTACAGCATCAACCATTGTTCCGCTACCGTCTCTAAGTAAAAGTGCATCTCCACCATTATTAAGAGCAGGAATTCCACCATAAACGTCGGCATCGTAGCTGTAGATAGCGAAGAAACCGGTGCTGTTTTTAGCGATAGTTAAATGCGTACTTGCTTGGATGGTAGTACCACCTGGAATAGTATAGGTTGAACCGGATCCATTATTATCAGTGATAGTCCAGCCACCCAGGTCTACAGTAGATGAACTTCCATTATAAAGTTCGACCCATTCTTCTTGAGAATCTGTTCCTGGAGTGTCGTAAAAGATCTCACTAAACAGCACCGAACCATTTCCACCACCGCCTGAAGTTGAAATATAAACACTTGCTACATCCTGACCGGATGCGCCATTATTATCTGTTACTGTTAAAGTTACGTTATAATTTCCATCTGCTAAGTAAGAATAGGTTGGATTTGCAGATGAACTAGTTGAGCCGTCACCGAAATCCCAAAAATAAGAGGTAATACTACCATCCTGATCTACTGATCCGGCACTACTGAAAGTGATGGTACTGCTGCTGGTTCCGCTGTATGGACCATTAGCTTCTGCAAGTGGAGATATATTGCCACCACCACCCGAACTAAGGCTGACGAAATCAGCATAAACTGGTAAGTGATCACTCGCATCATGCAATGCTTGAGCTACAGTTGCCGATACTGCTGAGTTAGGACCATCAAGAATTGAGGTGTCGAAATGATTCCCATCGTTACCAAATGCGGTATAGCTTCCTTCTATTAATTCAACGTCGGCATTGTCGTTGATACCAAAAGACGTGAGGATAAAATCAAAACGATCGTCCATTCCACCATGGGCTCCTCCACCGAATTGAGTAGTACGTGGGCTTTGAGTATGTACAGCTGCAAAAGCCGGATTGATGTGCCAGTCACCCACTCCGCCTGTAGTTGCAAGTGGATCTTCCGCACGACCATCATTATCCGACTCGTTTGCTAAGAATTTTTGATAAGCAGGTTCTGCGCTATCATAAATATTGAAATCCCCTACAATTACAAATTCTGTACCTGCAGGAAGATTGTTTAAATGATTTCTTAGAACAGTAACTTCATCTAGTCGTCTTTGTTCATTTGTTGAACCCGAACTAGCTTTTAAATGAGCACTATAAAATCGAATTTCGTTGTCTCCGATTTGCATCACATATTCTGAAATTTCCCGAAGTGTAGTTGGAATTTCATTTTGTGAAATGAGAGTACCAATGGACGTTCGATAAAAAAGCATATTGTCTGTATCCACTCCATTAAGAAAAGTAGCCCTGCTGTATTGAGTACCTTGTGCATTCAAAGCATTTAGAATTAGATCGGCACCGGAAGCATCCACGATTTCCTGCATCAGCAAAATGTCGGGGTTCGAAGCTTCAAGTACGGTTTGGAAAGCAGACTGACGGTCGGTATCGGTACCATCAAGTTTTAGACCATTGTAGGTCATAACGCGGAAATTAACATCCTGAGCTTGCAGAAATCCCGAGCCAATAAACAACATGGCGAGGAATAACGACAGACTTATTGCATTCTTAAACACAGATCGGTTTAACGACATACGTCCTCCATAATAAGGTTAGCATAGGTTTGGGTAATAGAAAGACGACCAATAAAGTGGTGACAGCCAATTAGGGTTGGCAGGTGGAGGCTCCTTGTCCCATCATACCAAGGATTACACAAGAGGTGGTCGTCTCAATGTATTTGATTTACAAAAGTTTTCAAATTTAACACCCCATTTCTTTTTCCACAGGATTATCCACATTCCGCCTCAGGATACTGCATTGCAATAGCTTAAAAGGAACAGCTGAAACATTAGAATTTGAAGTTTTGGGAAATTTTTCCTCACCCCTAAGCTCAAACTTCCATTTTTATTGTTCGATTACTCACCCTCATTCGTAAATATTCCGCGTTGTAATAGAGCAGGGAAAAGCCTTCGCTGGTGAGACTATTGTCTTTTTCGATGATCGCAGATAATTGAATTTCATAGAGACCAGAAATCTCTGGTGCGTATCTGTTTATTGCAGCTCAATTATTCATCGTACATATATTAAGTATTAACCAACTGTAACTAATGAGGGTAGGGGATGAAAGGTGTTACAGTTTTATCGAAAATACCAGTAGAAAATATTAAGCCGATCCGGCAAATTGAAATGTAGATGAGATGCTTAATGAAAGCAGATCAACTCAGATGCCTAACTAATCACTTGTCAGGCGATCTGCTATCATTCGGTTAATTTGATCTATCTCATCCTGATTGACGGTATGTCCCATTCCAGGATAAATAACCTTAGTGATATCAGCATTTAACTGCTCAAAAATCCGGGCTGAATCATGCACGCGTTGTTCGGGAATGTGGGCGTCAGTATTGCTGCATCCCATAAAAACGGGAGTCTTCCCTAAATCACCGGAGTATAATTCGGGGCGTAATTCGTGCCCGATTAATCCGCCGCTTAAAACAAACAATCCTCCGTAGGATTCGGGATGTCGGGCCATATATTCTGAGGCCAGGCATGCACCTTGGGAAAACCCCAGTAAGAAAATCTGAGCTTTTGAGAATCCATCTTTTTCTGCTTGTTGAATTGCATCGTGCACCGCTTGCAGTCCCGAATTTAATCCGGGCTGGTTTTGATCCTGCGGTGCTAAAAACGAGTAGGGATACCACGTATAACCCGCTGCCTGTGGCGCATACAATGTAAATGCGTCGGATTGGGAAAGCTCACCTGCCAACGGTAGCATACTTTGTGCGTTTGCACCGCGACCGTGAATCATGATCATGGCAGCTTTGGCGGATGTGGGCTCTACACCGCCTTGTAGCAATTGTTCTTTTTGATGCGGGCCTTCAAAAGATTGTTCGTTCGATGTTCTGAATAATTCCATGGTTCTTTTTATTAATCTAAACTTGGTAATGTTCGCTCGATGAGATCACGGCGAGGCTCCAGCCACGGAGTTAAAATCAGCTTTTCACCCAGATGCTCGAAATCTTCGTCTACGGTGTAACCGGGGTCGTCGGTGGCCATTTCGAATAGCACTCCGCCCGGCTCGCGATAATACACACTCTTGAACCAATGTCGGTCGATAATGCCGGTGGCGTCAAGACCTTTACTCAGTACTTTTTCACGAAGTTCGTTTAGTTCATCCATATCTTTGGCACGAAATGCAACGTGATGGACAATTCCACGTCCGCCTTTGCCCGGTTCCTGATCACCCGTTTCGATAATTAACGAGCTACCGATATTGGCGTCGGTTTCGAACAGAGTTAGATTACCCTCCGAAGTTGATTCGCTGAATCCGAGTACATCCGTTAAAATATCCACCGTGCCATCGGCTTCGCTCAGTTTTAAGCGGGTAGATTCAAAACCTTGAATGGCCGATTCGTTGGGCACCGTGCTTTCGAACGCGCTCTCTTTTTCTTTGGGTGATCCATCAAACACCAAATCGAGTTCGAGTCCATCAGGATCATTAAAACGAATGGCTTGCTTTCCAAAAACTCCAAAAAAATCGGAATGGTTGATGTCGAGATAGTTCAATCGCTCGAGCCAGTAATCTTGGGATCCATCCGGCACTTTGAATGCGACATTTACGGCCTCGCCGGTTCCTGTGTTTCCTTTGTGCGCTAGTGGCCAAGGGAAAAACGTTAAACTTGAGCCGGGTTGCGCGGCTTCGTTGCCATAAAACAAATGATAGGTTCCGGGGTCGTCTTGGTTGACCGACTTCTTCACCATCCGCATGCCCAAACCCTTTACATAAAAATCTGCATTTTCTTTCGGTCCGCCTGCAAGCACGGTGATGTGATGTAATCCTTTGTGATGTTTCATGTTGTTTTCCGATGTTAAATTCTGCCTCAAATCTACAAAATAGTTTAATGTTAAACTATTTGTTGTTGTCTATCATTTACATTGTAATTGTTGATGGATGCAGTGCAAAGAAATGGTCGGTAATCCCTATTTTCTTTTCAAACTAACAACGACTACTTCATGAACATTTACGCCATTGTAATTCTTTCGGCATTGCTGCTTGATTATTTGATCGGCCTGATCACCAATATTCAGAATCTCAGATCGCTTTCGCCCGAACTCCCCAAAGAATTTGAAGGAGTTTACGATGCAGAGACGTACGCCAAATCGCAGCAATACACACGGGTTCGCACTCAGTTTGGGTTCATCACCGGCACCTTTGATGTGTTTTTATTATTGGTATTCTGGTTTTACGGAGGCTTCAATTTCCTGGATCAATGGCTGCGAGGCTTCCCGTTTAGTGAGTTAACTTACGGACTGCTGTTCATCGGGATTTTGGTGATTGCAAAGTCGATCATTTCGTTGCCATTCAGTATTTACTCCACTTTTGTGATTGAGGAACAATTTGGATTTAACAAGACATCCCCCAAAACCTTTGTGCTGGATTTATTGAAAGGAATGCTGCTCGGGGCACTTATCGGGATTCCATTATTGGCGGGGATTTTAGCCTTTTTCATGTATGCAGGCGATTGGGCGTGGCTGTACGCGTGGGCTGCGGTTACGTTGTTTTCTTTGGTGATGCAGTACGTGGCTCCAACTTGGATCATGCCGCTATTCAACAAATTTACACCACTAGAAGAAGGCGAGCTTCGCAACGAAATTGAGGAATACACCGAAAAGGTAGACTTTAATCTGAGTGGATTATTCGTAATTGATGGCTCGAAACGCTCTAGCAAATCCAATGCTTTTTTCACGGGCTTTGGCAAAAACAAACGTGTGGCGCTGTACGATACGTTGATCGAAAATCATACAACCCAAGAGTTGGTGGCAGTGTTAGCGCACGAAATCGGTCACTATAAAAAGAAGCACATCATAAAAGGAATGGTGATAAGTGTGGTGCATACGGCGGTGCTATTCTTTTTGCTTTCCATCTTTTTAGAAGAGCGCGGTTTGTTCGATGCCTTTTACATGGATCAGATGTCGGTGTATGCAGGTTTGGTATTTTTTGGGATGTTGTACGCTCCCATCGAAATGATATTGTCGATTTTCATGCAGATGTCGTCGCGGAAACATGAGTTCGAAGCCGATGCCTACGCCGTTGAAACTACGGGCAACAAACAAGACATGATTTCAACGCTGAAAAAGCTATCGAAGGATAATTTATCAAACCTTACACCGCATCCTTGGTACGTATTTTTGAACTATTCGCACCCGCCGGTGTTAGAGCGCATCAGAGCAATAAAGGCGCTGAAAACGAGGAATTAAGAATCATTTTTTGTTAATTAAGAGAAAAAAGTGATGGGAAAAACTGCTAAAAAGAAAAAAACATCTTCTAGTCTGCTGGAAACGTTAAAAAAACTGGATGGATCGAAAAAAGCATTTGACGCAAAAAAATTTACTGGCACTATAAATTGGGAAATTGATCCATTGGAATATCAAAAGGAAGTAAGAAAAGATTGACATTTTGATCGAATTCAAGATTTCAAATACATGAAGTATGAAAGAAACTAAAAACATCGAAACCCTCGCCATTCATAGTGGCAGTAAACATTGGTCGGGCAGTAAAGCTATTGCAGCGCCCATGGAACCTTCAACCACCTACGAACATCATGTTGAAGGGCATCAAGATGGGGATTTTATTTATTCGAGGTACGAAAATCCAAACCGCTTACAGCTGGAACAGTTGCTATGTTCCTTAGAGCAAGGGGAAGCCGGCGCTGCGTTTTCATCGGGTGTAGCAGCCATTACTGCGATGTTTATGAGTGTTCCCAAGCATGCGCATATCATCATTCCTAATGATTTGTATCACGGTTCACGATCGATCCTTGAAAACTTCGCTGATCGGTGGGGACTTAGCTACACCAGTGTTGATACCACTGATCTAGAAGCGTTTGCAGCAGCCATCAAACCGGAAACTAAACTGGCGTTACTGGAAACTCCATCGAACCCCTTATTACTTATTACCGATCTGGAAAAAACCATTCATGTGGCGCATCAGAAAGGAGTTCGGGTTTGTGTAGATAACACTTTTTCAACACCCTACAATACTAACCCGATTAGCTACGGCGCTGATTTTGTGATGCATTCAACCAGTAAATTCCTCGGCGGACATTCAGATATTTTGGGCGGAGCGATCATCGCGGCAAAAGCCGACGAACATTTCGATGCGATCCGAATGATCCAACGAAAACAAGGCTCGGTGCCTTCACCTTTTGATTGCTGGTTGTTGGCAAGAAGTATCCGCAGTTTTCCGCATCGGATGAGAATGCATAATCAAAATGCGTGGGAAGTTGCTCAGTTTCTAGCTACACATAAGACCATTGAACAAGTGTACTACCCCGGTTTATCAACCCATAACGGACACGAAATTGCGGCTGCACAAATGAAAGGTTTTGGTGGGATGATCTCGATGTTGATTGATGGCGACCAAGAGCGAGCGCTCGAAATTGTTGGTCGGGCAGAAATAATACGACGGGCTACCAGTTTGGGCGGAATCGAAAGTTTGTGGGAGCACCGGCGTTCGAGTGAAGGAGATCATTCATCGACTCCGGAAAACCTGATTCGCTTTAGTGTAGGGCTAGAACACATCAAAGATTTAACCGAAGATCTAAACCGTGCATTGGCTTAGCAATTCCGAACGGGCAAGATAATTTTAAAACTTGCCCCGCCTGATTCCAGATTTGATACTTTGATAAAGCCGCCATGCTGACGAACAATCTCGTTGGATATCGCAAGACCTAAGCCCAAACCAAATTCTGCTCCCTGATTTTTGGTGGTAAAATTCGGTTCAAAAATACGATCGATAATCTTTTCGGGGATACCGGGACCATTGTCGGTGATTTCAACTACAATTTTGAAATCGCTTTCAGCTTTGGTCTTGATAGCGATGTCGCCACCATTGGGAAGCACATCGCATGCGTTAACTAAAATGTTGGTCCAAACCTGATTTAACTCTCCCATCTTTCCACAGGTATTTGGAATGTCTTTCAAATCGAGTTCCACATTCAGATACTTCAATCGGTTAGAAAGAATCAGAATCGTATCATTAATACCTTCACGAATATCAATTTTTTCCCATTCGTTGTTATCGTGGCGACTATAACTTTTGAGGCTTTTTACGAGATTTGCGATTCGCTCGCTGGCAACCTGAATGTTGTGTATAAACTTTCCCGATTCGAATTGCTGCACCATTTGATCCAGTCCAACCTTCTTTTTATGCTTGAGGATAAGCGCCAGAGCCTCGTCGGGCATTTGGGCGAGTTTACGAGTCTGAGAGCGTTCTTTAACCCAAGGAAACTGTTTTTGAATCTGAAGCATGTTCGTCCGGATATCGGTACTGCTCACGGGTTTTGACTCAAGTCCCAATTTAAATATCTGTGAAAAGGCATCGTTTTGATGCATCTCCCCGAAGTTAGATTTCAACAATTCTGAGGAACGGAGAAGTGCCGCGGCAGGATTGTTTACCTCGTGCGCAAAGCCGGCAACCAATTCACCCAGAGTAGCCATTTTCTCTTGATGCACCAGCTTTTGGTGTGAGCTTTCCAATTGTTCGTACGCTTCTTTAAGCTGCTCGCCTTCGTCTTCAAGTTGCTTGTTCAGCGCATTCATTTTGGATTCGAGCTGCACATTTTTCTGGAAGCGATCGGCCATGTTGCTAAGCATCAGTTTTTGAACCGGATTACTGAGCTTTGGGTGATTGGTCATTATCGTTTCGTACTCATCCTGACGAATACAAAGCGCAATGGTGTTCTGGGTGCATCTACAGGTTGTAAGCGAATGATTACCGGTGGTAAAGGCAACCAATCCAATAAAATGTCCCGGTGAAAGTGTAATCAGATCTAGTTCGGTGCCATCCTCGCGTTGATGATTAAGAATAACTTCACCTTCGAGCAGTAAATACAAATGAGGGATAGGATCACCTTGCCGAAATAAAACCTCATCTTTCGAAAAAGTACGCAGAAATTGCTGCAACTCCGGCGATTCCGTTATTGCTCGCCGAATGAATTTCAGTAACTCCTGTCGATCTGAAAACGCTTTAGTAGGCATTAGTGATCCGTAATTTTATGCGTTCTCATGTATTCCGAAAGACGTACACTATCTAAAATCATCATGTACTGCATAGGATTATATCGTTGATCCATAACATAATTGGTAAGCTGGGCAGTCACCACCTGTTCCAGTTGTTCTTTGGTCCACGGCTTGGCAATGTAGTGGTCGAGTTGGGCATTGTTGATGGCTTGAATGGTATCTTCGAGTCCGGCTTGTCCGGTAACCAATACTTTTTTTGCGTTATGCTGTTGGTTGTTGGTTTGTAGTTCGATAAGAAAATCGACGCCATTTTGGCCGGGCATCACATGATCGCAAAGCACCAATCCTATTTCATTGCCGGAAGCGTAGATATCCTTAACCACCTGCTTGGCTTCTTCCGATGAGTTCGCCGATTCGATAGGGAAATACTCCTCGAATTGTTCCAAATCGTTTACCAGAGCTTCCATCACTTCAAGTTCGTCTTCAACTACGAGAATATATATTTGTCGATCCATGACTGCTTAATTTAGAATGAATGGCCAGTAGAACAAGGCATAAATTACCACGAGTATGATTCCGAAAATCCCAACAGAAACCCCCGCTTTTGCCATGTTTGAAGTTTGGATGGTTCCAGTGCTCATTGCGATAGCATTTGGAGGTGTTGAAATAGGCAGCATCATAGCCATGCTTGCGCTTACACCAATTACCAAACTCACGATAATGAGGTTAAAACCTTCGCCGGCAACTCCCGACGTTGCTAAACTCACCGCTAAAGGAATGAGCAAAGTTGCGGTAACGGTATTGGAGAGAAAGTTACTCATCAACACCGAAACCCCGGCAAACACAACCAGCAAGCTGATGGTGCCAAATGCGCTCCATTCGATGCTGCCTACAATCCACTCGGCAAGACCGGTGCTTTTCATCGAAATACCTAGCGAGATACCACCGGCAACGAGCCATAGTACTTCCCAGGGCAGTTTCCGAATATCTTCTTTAGTAACCACACCACTCAGAGTTAAAAATACTACGGGAATTAAAGCTATGATCGCGCTTTTAACGCCGTGGAAACTTTCGGTAACCCAGAAAAGCACGGTGGCAGCAAACGCTATATAAAGTAGAATCGCATTTCCTGAAGTGTTGAACTTTCCCGACATATCAATTTGAATCGATTCTGCTTCCGGCTTAAACATTTTTATAAGAAGGAACCAGGCGAAGAGTAATGCAACAACCACCAACGGGGTGGCAAGAATCATCCACTCGCCAAAAGGGATGTTGATGCCCTGCTGAGACAATGCACCAATCACAACGGCATTTGGAGGTGTACCAATTGGTGTGGCAATTCCACCGATATTTGCAGCAAACGGAATACATAAAGCCAACCCAATTCTGAGTGGATCTGTTTTACCGATGCGAGCCATAATTGGAAGAATCACGGTCATCATCATGGCTGTAGTGGCAGTGTTACTCATAAATGCAGAGAGCAACGCAGTAACTACCATCAAACCCAGAACGATAGAACCCGGTTTTTTGCCAAATGGGGATAAGAGAATGCGAGTGAGATTGCGATCCAGATCGTATTTAACGGCTGCATCAGCAAGCACAAAACCGCCGAGAAATAAAATGATGATTGGACTGGCCAGCGTACCTATGAATGCGGTGTAATCATCCGGAGTATATTGAGCGGTACTTTCGGGGAATAGAAAGCCTTGTTGGCTGAGCAATATCACCTGAAGAAAAATGACGAGCACCGAAGTAGCGTAAATCGGGAATGGCTCGAGCATCCAGTAAGCAGCGGCTAGAAAAAAAATCCCCAAAGCTACATGTCCTGCATCCGATAGCCCTTCAAGCTGAAAGAAGAAAGGCGAAATCAAACCTAGCAGGCCAATGGATATTCCAACTATTTGTTTAGTGTCGAGTTTCATTACTTAGATGAGTGAGTGTTAAAAACTGATGGTGAATTGAGTGAGAAATTCGAAGTAATTGCGGTTGTTGATAGTAGCAAATTGTTCGCTTACATATCCCAATTGAGCTTGAAGTTTTAGTGAGTGTCCTATAAAAAAGTAATTTAACCCAGCAGATACTTTGATTTGCTGAGTAAACTTACCAAGCTCGTTATGATGGATATCATGAGGGTTGAGGCTACTGAACCTGGTTGTTAGCTCGAATTTTTTATCAACAAAAAACCCGGCCTGAGTATAAAAGCCTTCACCACTGATTTTATCGGCGAGACATCGCTGCCCATCCACTTCTAGTAACTCGTTATCTACGCTTCGTTTGATGTACTCGGCATTGATCGAAAATCCATGGTACTTGAATACAACATCGGCATATTGGTCAAAAATGTCGTCTTCTGAGCCATACCAAGCCACATTCCCGAGTTTTGTGTACGCATCTTTGTTGAAATAAAAGCCGGCACCGATACTCAATTTCGCCTTCTGCTCTTTTTGGATGTCACTTTCAATATAATCTCCGCCTTTAGTAAAAGCACCAAAGGGCAAGACCTCAACGCGCGACATGTACGCCCAGCCACCGGGCGCTGTCTTTAAGTTTTTGCCTTCGCCGTGGGTAAGTGCACCAGATATTTTGAATTGAAAGTTTGGGTTTATTGGAATGGTTCGGCGAAATCGTACACCCAGATCGTAATCGGTAAAGAAAAATCGACTTACATTAGAGCGATCCACCATTTGCAGATTTTTTGAGCTGGTTTGGAACTGGCGGAAGGTGGGAGGGAAAAACTGCCCAAAGGTTATTTGTGTATTTTCATCAGGTTTCCAGCTGTACTCGGCATTTAACAGCAAAACGCTGCCTTGGTCTATCCCCAATTGTACCAGATAATCGAGTTTGTTGTGGAATAAAAACCCACGGAAAATAGCTCGCTCTCTTCGGATAATATATTCACCTTGCAGATTATCTTGTTCGCTTACAACTTGTGTGAGCGCTACTTGCTGCTGAAGCCGAAACCCCACTCGGATTTCCATGAATCCATCGGGGCTGATAAAATGGACCCCTTTTTCAGGACTTACTGTTAATACGGTTGGCTTAGGCTCTCTTAGTTGAGCGTGCAATGCGTGAGATGATTGGATGCAAAAAGCGAGGATCAATAGCCCTCGGGAAAGCCATTTCATATTATTTTACCTCTGTTAAATGTATAATCGATAAATAGCTTCGTTTATTACTTTCAATCAATGTTACGGGCGCTTTAAGAATATTATGTGAAGGTTTTTCAATGTGATAGAAAAGAAGCGCTTCCAACAATAAGAAATTCTTATCCTCTTAAATTTGTAGTACTTTTTGATATGATTATCGACCCGGAAATACTATCGAAACTCAGCAATATTGAGCTGCGCGCAAAAAAAATTATAGAAGGATTTATTTCTGGATTGCACCGCAGTCCCTACCACGGGTTTTCGGTAGAGTTTGCAGAGCATCGCCCGTACAACCCCGGCGATGACTTTAAGCACATCGATTGGAAAGCTTACGGCAAAAAAGAACGGTTTTACGTGAAGCAGTATGAGGAGGAAACCAATCTTCGCTGTTATGTGATGCTCGATACTTCCTCATCGATGCTGTACAAACATTTCGGAACGTGGAGTAAGCTACGATACGGCATTCATTTTGCGGCTTCGTTAATGTATTTGATGCATCGCCAACGCGATGCTTCCGGCTTGATTCCTTTCAGCGATGGACTAGAGACTTTTATCCCCGCAAAAAGTACCTATGCGCATTTACGGCAGATTTATCTGCAACTTGAGCGGGAATTAATCAGCGAAGAAAAAAAAGATCGTGAACAGCGCAAAACGGCTTCTGCCCAAGCTATTCACGAAGTGGCAAAGCGGCTTAACCATCGTAGTTTAGTAGTAATAATTACCGATTTGTTCGAAAATGTGGATGAACAAGAGGCGTTAATTTCAGCACTTAAGCATCTTCGTCATCGCAAGCATGAGGTGTTGTTGTTTAATGTTTTGGAACATCGCAGCGAACGAGATCTTGCTTTTGCTAACGACAGGATTGTGTTTGAAGATCTGGAAACCGGGGGCGAAATGGAGGTGATTCCATCGCAAATTCGCGCCGATTATAAAGCTACTATCGAAGAATACACCCACAAATTCCAAATGGCTTGCAGTGAGTTCGAAATTGATTTCGAGCAGATTGATACCGAAGGCCAATTTGATCAGGCATTACTTGCGTATTTAAATAAACGTCGCCGTTTGGGATAGGGACTACTTTCCTACTTACTCTAAATGAGTGATCAAAAAATTAAGCATGGAATCTGCTACAAACTGATGTCCTTCTGGCGTCCAGTGACCACCAAAAGTTTCGTAACGATAATCATTACTTACATCCAGAAATGGGATGTTATGTGCCTCAGAAAAGGTTTTCACCGATTCTTTAGGACTTTGAGCTATCAGCAGAAACGGAATTTGTTTACTTAAAAGGTGATCATTGAATTTTTGCAATATATCGAAAGTGGGATCCTCAACATACACTTGAGCCGGTGCTTTGTTTTTAAACCAGGCGGAAGCAGCAAGACGTACCAACCACGATTTTGACAGAGTCGGGTTTTCTGCATAAAAATAGCGTTCGCCTTTGGGTACCGGAGTCCCTTTGATTGTGAGCATGTCATCCGATTTTTCGAAATAAGGTTTGTAAAAACCGCCATGGCGAAGGTTTGTTGAATTATCAACATGATCGTTTTCGCCAAAATAAAGTAAAACCACTACATCAGGTTTAATGATGCTTTCAAGGTGATTAAACCATAACCACTGCTGGTCGGTGCCGTAGCCATTTATACCGGCGTTGATAAGTTGATAATCCTCGAAATGTGGCTTCAATAACTCGGTAAAACGCTCATCTTGTTCTACATCAAATCCCCAAGTAAAAGAATCACCCAAAAACAGAATACGCTTTCTGGAATCTTCAATGATTTCAGTTTCTCGCATACCTAACGAATTATGAGAATACCGGATGGGCCGACTAGCAGTATATTCGCCGTTCGAATTTGGGATGATCTTCCAACCTAGCTGATCGTCGTATCGAAACATCGGCTCGCCCATAATGGCATTGCTGATGGAAAGATGTGCGGGATTGTACACCAATCGAAGTGCTACTTCAGCAATAATCAGCCAGAAAAAAGTGGCGCCAATTGCCAAAGCAAAATTTTTCATATCACTTTACTACGTTTCAAAATCTTATTGAGCAACCATGGCGAAATTCGCTTCATGATAAGACCAAGGCGCTCTTTGGGGCTGGAAATGTAGATCTCTTCTTTCTCTGCTTTGATGTCGCCCCAGATGCGTTGTACCATTTCGTTGGCGTCCATGGCATCGCTGTGTAAATTGCCCATTTTGCCGAATGAGCTGCCATCAGCAGTAAGTGAATTTTGAGTGATGTTGGTTTTTATGGGACCGGGACAAACCATGGTAACTGCAATGTTGTATTCGTACATCTCTTGGCGGATGCAATCGAAAATGCCTTGCAAGGCATGCTTACTAGCTGCGTAGCCCGACCGATATTTAGTGCCAAATTTTCCGGCCACACTGCTGGTAACTATAATTTGTCCGGATTTACGTTCCATCATATGCGGTAACACATGTCGTGTTAGAGCTACCGAGCCAAAGAAATTTATTTCCATTAGCCGGCGAATGGTTTCCATGTCGGTTTCGGCAAATAAAGAACGCTGGCTCACCCCGCCATTGTTTACTAATACATCAATTCCGCTAAATAAAGTGAGTGCTGCTTGGCTTTTTTCTTTAAGGGAGGCAGAGTCGGCTAAATCCAACGGGAGTACTTTTATTCGGCTGTCATCTCCGCCAAGTTCAGTTTTAACACGCTCAAGCTCTTCTTTTCGCCGCGATGAGAGAATTAGATTAGCACCATCTTTATAAAAAAAATGAGCAAAAGCTTCGCCAATCCCCGACGATGCGCCTGTTATCCAAATAGTTTTATTTTTATAGTTCATTCTGATAACTTTTTGCTGAACTTAATCAATTTTACAGACGTGAACACCAACCACACAATTTTACTGGTAGAAGACGAAATAGAGTCTGGCGAGATGCTAGCGAATTTCCTTGAAATAAACAGTTTTAACGTGCATTGGGCAAAAGATGGGAAAGAAGCGCTCGATATTATCGAAAACCATGCAAACGAATTAGAGTTAGCCGTACTTGATATTATGGTGCCTTACATGGATGGAAAAGAGATCTGTAAGCATATTCGCAAACATCCGGTTATAAACGAAATTCCCGTTTTGTTTTTGACAGCTCGCGACGAAGAAAAAGATGAAATTGAGGGACTACAATTAGGTGGCGATGATTACATAAAAAAACCGGCCAGTCTCAATTTGATAAAGGCGCACATCGAAACTCAGTTACGTCGGCAAAATCCAGAGAAAACACACTGGTTACGATATGGTAATGTGTATCTGGATTCGGATGCTAATGAGATGTACATCAACGACGAGCAAGTTGATTTAACACATACAGAATATATAATCGCGGAGTTGATGTTTCAGCACCCAAAATTAGTGTACAGCCGGCAAGAAATTTTAGAGCACATCACTGATGAAGAGAAATACATTTTTGACCGAACAGTGGATGTTCATATCAAAAACCTTCGTATTAAAATGAAAGATTCCGGTAAGTTAATAAAAACATATCGAGGTGTTGGATATGGGTTTAACCGGGAGTTCATTAACTCGTGAACATCCAACAAAAACTAGCGCTTACCTACATTACCTTACTATCGATTGGAGTGGTTGTAATAAGTGCCTATGCCATTTTAAGCATTCGCACTTTTTTATTGGATGAGGCCATTTCGCAATTCGAGGAAGACGCTCGAACTTTTGCCGAATCGTTGGAAGAAGAAGATGATTTTACAGATCTGTTTATAAAAACCACATTTACGGCAGATTTAACCGGCTATCAAATTGCTCTTTTTGATTCTTCGGGTACCGTGTTGGTTAACGCTCCGGTGGATGCCCCCGAATTTCAGGATTCGAGAGCATTTTTAAATGAGGAACTTTTGAACGAATTAGAACGAGATCAACAGGTGATTCTTAATGATGAAGATCTTGATCAAGTGCTTTCTTTTCACAAAATTAGCCGCCAGATTACAGAGATTCGTTATTTGCGAATCTCAAAAAGTAAACAAGAATTGTATGCTGTGGCAGCATCCATCAGGCATTTGATTTACAGTGCAATGATCGGCTCCATTTTAGTGGTGATTATTGTGAGTTTTATTTTTGCTCGTTATTTGGGGAAACCGATTAAGCAGTTGGAAGAGGCAGCTCTGGATATTGCCGATGGAAATTTGGATCGAGAGATTGATTTGGCAAGAAAAGATGAGTTTGGATCGCTAGCTAAATCGCTAAACAATATGGCGGCGAAACTAAAAGACGATTACGAAAAACTTAAAACGTTAAACGAAAAGCAGAATGAATTTTTTGCAGATATCGCTCATGAAGTGAGAAACCCGCTGCATACTATTTCCGGCGCCATGGAAATGCTGCAACTTGATGGATTAAGCGACGAGAAAAAAGCTCAATATTTACATACTGCACAAAAACAGGTTGATCGGGTCGTCAGGCTATTTCAGGATATAAAATCTCTACAACGGTACGATATGGATGAAGGGTTCATCCACAAATCTTCCTTTATAATCGAAGAATTAGTTACAGAAGTAGTAAAGACCTATCTACCCATTGCAACAGAAAAGAACTTAGCTCTGATTTTTGATAAAACCGGTGAGCACACCGTATATGCTGATTATGAAAAAATGGAGCAGGTGTTGGATAATCTGGTTTCTAACGCCATCAAATATACACACGAAGGGCAAATTCAGGTGAAGTGTGTACCAGCAAGTGGTATGCTAAACGTTCAAATAATCGATAGTGGAATTGGCATCGGAGCAGAACATCTGGATAGACTCTTCGACCGATTTTATCGAACCGATAAAGCACGCAGCCGGGATAAAGGCGGAACCGGCCTTGGCTTAGCTGTTGTAAAAGGGATCTTGAATGCTCACAACGTTGAGATTTTTGTAGAGAGCACACCCGAAGTGGGATCAAAATTCTACTTCTCTTTATCAATCATGGAAAATACTTAGTCGCTGGTGTACCAGTGTAAAAGTGCCGCTAGTGTACCGCCGGTGATTGGGGCAACCGTATAAAGCGGTATACTTTCGAACGAAGTGCCGCGCTCGGCCATAAAATCAATTATCGAAGTACTGATTGACATGGCAGGGTTCATATAGGCACCAGATATATTTATGCCAATCATGATACAAGCCGTTAAAGTTAAGCCAACACCAATTGCATTAATTTTAAATGAATCATGGCCGTTATTTTTAATCAGATTGAGGTAAGAAAGAACAAATAAAAAGCTTAGAAAAATTTCTACCGTAGCTTGTTGATACAAATTGGTAGAAGTAGGTGGTTCCACAAAAAACACTGTACGGGTAACCATTAGGATGATGCCAGCGGCAGCAAATGCGCCTAATAGTTGGCTCGCGAAATATCCTAAAAACACGTTGAAAGTTATTTTACGGCGAAGAAAATATGCAAAAGATACAGCAGGGTTGAAATGTGCACCGGAAACATGCATCCCCATATAAATTAAAACAGTGAGAACCATACCCAATGCCAATGGCTCGGTGGTTAGCCCAAAAGCCAAAACCAACGCCAAAGTCCCGATTACTTCGATTAAATATTTACGCATTCTCAACAGCCAAATAAACTTCCGTCCTTCCAGATTGCAGTAAACTAATTGCAACCAATAGTAATTGCAAACATCTACAAACAATCAATTTAAATGTTGGTATATTGCCAACTCTAAGCTTTTGAGTTCACTTAAGCTACAAAAATCAGATTTTCAATATTTAATATCTCTCTTTGTATATGCTGGATAAACTAAAACAGCGTTGGAATATCCATAGCAACACTCAGGTTTTAATCATTTTAATAGTGTTTGCTATAACAGGGTTTTCGGTACTTTATGCCAAAAAGTTAATTTATTCGCTGATTGGGGTTGATCCTGACTGGGCTTGGTACATAAGATTGCCTATCTGGATGGTTGTAATTCTGCCAACTTACTACGCTTTATTGATTAGCTGGGGGACCATTTTCGGGCAGCGCGAATTTTTTATTTGGTTCGCTAAGAAGTCGTATCTCAGATTTAATAAGAATAAAACCGAAGAAACCTCTATCGTTGAGCGTTGATTTGCGCCTGCACTTTTTTGGTATGGCTTGCTACAACCAAATTGTAGGAGTGGTTGATTAATTCTTGAATAAAATCGTCATCCAGTTCACCTTGCATTTCAACGGTGTTCCAATGTTTTTTATTCATGTGATAACCGGGGTTAATTTCCGGGTATTCTTCTCGAAGAATTACGGCTCTTTCCGGATCGCATTTTAAGTTGATGCTTCTGAATTCATCGACATCAGCGAGAGCGAACATTTTATTTGCCACTTTAAAAACCAACACTTTATCATCGAAAGGGAAACTTTCGGTTACTTCGGGGAATGCAAGACAAAAATCGCGAAACTCTTCAATATTCATTCTTCGTAGTGTTTAAAGGCTCATTTTTTTCGATAAAGTAATAAACCGCCGCTTCTTGTTCCTATCAATAACTCCGGTGTGCCATCGTCATTTAAATCCTTAAAAAGTGGAGCACTTAGCGGTGCTGTGGCTGTTGTGATTGGTAACTCAGCAGGATTGAAAGTTAGAGAAATGGGTGATCCAATATTTTCGAAATAAAGAAGACCTTCAATTTTACTACCTGTTAATAAGTCGAAGTCACCGTCGTTATCGGAATCAAAAAAAGTAGGGGTACTTCGGTGTTTCGATTCAATTCCATCAAAGGCACCATCAACATATTCGAAAGAGGGTTCTGTTTTACTGCCTACATTTCTGAATAGGTGGATGTCTCCACCGGACGAACCTGACACAAGGTCTAAGTCGCCGTCGTTGTCGATGTCGATGGTGCGGGGCACGGCGTTACTACCGCGTGGCAACTCTACGATGGCCTCAGAATCTAGTTCAAACGATCCCGATTGGTTGATGTAGTATGAAATGTCGCCTTTCCAGTTTCCCAGCAGGAGATCAGCAAAACCGTCGTTGTTTAAATCGGCAAGTTCCGGCGCATAGTGATACCCGTTTGGTAGATCTATTTTCCCTACTTTTTGGAATTCAGGTTGGGTTGCTGATCCAAAATTCTCAAAAATATAAACTACCGAAGATTTCAAGTTTGAAGGATCGATTTTATTGGCAAGAAGAAGATCAATATCGCCATCACCATCAATATCGCCGGCTGCAGGAATACTTTCATCACCAACATCAATCTGCTCTAAAAACTGTTTGGTTTCCAGCTTAAATCCGCTGGGAGTTTGTTCGTAATAAAAGAAATTCTCAGCGGTAGTTCGATTCGCGTTATAAGCTCCGCCCAATACGCCAAGCAATAAATCGGCATCGCCATCCATGTTCCAATCAACCAGAGCCGGTGCGTTGTAACCGCTGCTTTCTACGGGATTGCCGGGTGGGAAGGGTTGAGGTTCGCCTCTGAAAATTGGATTTTTACACGTGCCTTCATTTTTGAGTAAAAGAATGCTCGGTTCAAAAAAATCGCCCCAGAAAATATCTTCATCACCATCACTGTCAATGTCCATAAAAGTCATGGTGTTTGCGCCGTGCATGGTTCCAAATTGTTTTACGATTTCGATGTCTTCGAATCGCTTAGTAAGTAATTCAAACTTAGGAATATCATTTTCATCGAAACCGGTTGATTCATAACGCGAAACGGTGCCTTCTAAACTACCTATAAACAAATCGGGCTGTCCATCACAATCAATGTCGGTTACATTCGGGATGTTTTGGCGATCAGAAAAGATGGGTGTCCCAGTAGCGTCTTTCAGGGAATCTGCCATCAACACAAAATTTGGGTTTTGAGCATTTCCGGTATTTTTATAATAACTGATGTAGCTGAAAGGCTGCTCTGTGAGTAAATCAAAATCTCCATCCTGATCCATATCTACAAAACGGAACCACTCACCAATATCGATATCGAAAAATTGTTCTGATCGAAAAGTGCGCGGGTTTTCGCTTCCGGGATCGGTGTTCTCGAAGAACATGAGTTCGTTGGTATGTTCCTGCACAAATAAATCAGGGTCGCCGTCTGCATCAATATCAACAAACTGCGGTCGTGGCGTGTTTAATCCACCTAAAAAAGGATGATCGATCGACGAACCCTTTTCATCGAGCACAGAAATCCAGTCTATAGTTCGAGTGTATTCTGCTTCATCGGATTTGCTCTTTGGTAATTGAGAACTTGTTGAACAGGCTATCCCGGCAATGATTGAAAAGAGGAGTAGTTGAACTGATAGTGATACAAAAGAGTGTCTGTTTTTCATTGAATTTATCGTGTTCCAATTCCGGTAGGATTCATTTCAACTTCAATCACTTTTATGATTTCGAGCGTGTTAGTATCGATAACCGTTACAGTACCTTTTTTGGCCATTGCTTGATTGCTGTGATCGCCGTGATTCGAGTGATCTCCGCCGCTCATCATGTTCATTTTCATGTTGTTGTTGGTAACAAACAAATATTTGTTATCGGCTGATAAAACGGCACCGTGTGGTTGAGCAAGTCCTTCGCCGGTAATAACTTTTTTTACGCTCATTGCTTTCATATCCACCACAGTGATTGAGTTCCCTTCTTTGTTACCAAAATAAACGAATTGCCCATCATCAGAATAAACCGGGTGCCAAGGTTGTGCGTTAACATCGAGCGTTTTTGTTAGCTCGGGTGAAAGTGGGTCTGAAATATCGAAAATCAGAAATTTCCCGGTCATTTGAGTGGTACCCACCAAGGTTTTATTATCGGGCGATATGGCAAAGTTCACGAACATGTGGTTCATGCCTTCCATCGTGATGAGTTCACTATCGCCGGAGTTTATATCAGTGGTTAAAATTTGGTTGGATGATAAACTAGCTACGAAAATATGCTGCGAGTTTGATAAGGTTGCGATGGCATGAGGGCGGGTAAAAAAGAGATCAACTTCGTCCAACACATTCATAGTGGAGCGATCTACCACTGCAAAACTTTGAGGTGGATTTACTGCGCTCATCGAACGACCAACAAATAAGAAGTTATCGGTTGGATGAAGTGCCATTAAACCGGGTACTTCCAAAGGTGCCTGCGACACCAGTTCGTTTGCTGCATTAAATTTGAGTACTGTGTTTTCTCCGATTAGGCTTACATACCAATGCGAGCCATCTGCTTCAACTACTGTGTGATGTGGTTTCGCATTTTCAGAGAACCCTAACTTTGTAAGATCAATGGTTTCTTCAATTTCTAATGAATTGGCACCGATTACGGATATGGAAGCGGAATTCTGATTACACACATAAACGAAATCATTAGCCTGTTGCGCAAAAATAGTCCCGGTTGATACAAATATAGCAATCAGTAACAAGCTGCATTGGAGCAGCATCTTAGAATTGAAAAATGAATGAGCTCTCATGGCGAATAATGGATAAATAGGAATCTAAAATAAAAAGGATCTCCGGCACAAAACCGGAGACCCTGATAAAAGGTGTTGTTATTTATTAATAACAGGACTTGTCTCAAGAATAAACAAGCCTTCGGTTCCACTGGTCATTACAATTACACCACTTTTGAAATATGGGTAATTACTCCAGGTACCGCTAAAGCCGGCTTCGTCTTTCATAAACGGGAAAGTATCGAAGAAGCCAACACGAGTTGGGTTTGCCGGATCAGAAACATCGATTACTTGCAAACCAGAAACATAGTTCGAAGCATACATGATGTTATCTTTGATGTACAAGTTGTGATCGGACGACGCATTGTCGTTGAAGTACTGAGTTAGTACTTGAGGATCGTCGAGGTCGGTTAAATCCCAAACAATAGTTCTGGTTTGCTCAACGGTTCCCATCAATTCATCCAACTCATCGTTTTGGAAGAAGTATTGATGATCTTCGGTAAACCAACCTTGGTGAACATAACCGTAGTCAGGATATGATCCGGTTGAAAGTGCAATTGGGTTTTCTTTGTCGGTTACATCAGCAACACTAATAGCAGTTTCATTCGCACCAATGCAAATTTCTTTGCCTTTATGCTCAGTGTCCGGTCCGTCATAAATCACACATTGAGCGTCATGCGAATAACCGGTTCCACTTCTTCCGGTAGATGGATCAGCAAAACAGCCTTCAAATTCCGGAGATTTCGGATCTTGAATATTTACCATGTGTAAACCGCCGCCGCAAGTCATTCCACCGCCACTTGCACCAACAATGTATGCGTAACCAGTTTCTTCGTTAATAACCACATTGTGAGCACTATCAATGTTGTCGTAATGTGCATCGGCGTTGAGTAACATTGGCTCGCCGTCAAATTCGCGTAAACGGGTTAGATCAACAACTTGCATGCCATGTGGGCCCGCACCATCAGCTACAATATAAGCATGATTTTCGTACACTTTGATGTCTCTCCAAGCATTTGCACGTGCGCCTTCGGTCATTGGTAGATTTGCCACATACACCGGGTTTGACGGATCACTGATATCCACAAAAGAAGTTCCTTCAGTTCTACCAACAAGTGCATATTCTTTACCGGTTTCTGGATCTTCCCAGCCCCAAATATCATTTAGATTTACACCACGATCGCCACCAATTTCACGGTTTGGTAAGAACGAAACCAGATTAACATTTTCGCAACCGAATAAGTTAGCTGCACCGCCTTCGCAATCAATTTTTCCATCGGTTACAGAAGTAAGCAAGTTGGTTGGCTCGCTGATTACAATATTAACAGCATCCCAGTTGCCCATGTCATCTTGTTCCATAATAGCAGCTGCTCCAGAGCGATGATCAACTCCAAATAAACCTGAAACTGCGATCCCACGATCGATTGCAAGAGAATAACCGAAGTAATCACCAGGATTTTGGCCAATGTCTTCAATTTTTGAGGAAGAACCGAATGTACCGTCTTCGTTCATCATAAATCGGTATAAACTACCGGCTGAACCATTGGAATTAACCGCTGTTACCCATGTTTCGTTGTCGGTAAAATCGATGGCGTATCCGAATGAGTGTCTGCTTTTACCATCAAATGCGGCAAGCCGACCGTCAGCCATCCAGCCGTTTTCTGATTTGCGGTAAACAAATACAGAACCAATTCCATCTTGACGAAATGCGCCAACCAATGCTAGGTCGTTTTTGATAGCAATAGCGCTACCAAATCCGGAGCGTTCGGTAAGGGCCGAGCTCTTTAGAGTTCCGGTTTGTGCCCATTCACCTGCATCATCCATTGCATAAACATAAGCTGCACCACCATCTCGGTTAGTAGCAGCAACTATTAAATTAGTGCCATCAAAATCTAATTCTGATCCAAAACCTGTTTCAGCTGTATCGGTATTCATAATCAGATGCTCTTGCATCCAGTTGTTGCCATTCACTTTAAAAACTGCTACGGCTCCATCACCAAGTTCAGGTACACCTACAAAAGCGTAGTCGTTACTGAGAGCAACACTCGAACCTGCCGCAGTTACTGCAGAATCGGCTTCAACTGTAAGTGCAGAAACCTGAGTCCACGAACCGTCGTTGGTTTGCATAAAAATGTAAGCTCCACCTTCGTCGTCATTTTTATTAGGTGCGCCTACCATTAACATATTGTCATTTGCAGAAATGGCTTGTCCAAAACCGTCGCCAATAACGCCATCTTCTGCTTTAATCATAAAAGTTTGCGACCATTCCCCATTTTCTTGTGTGAAAATATAAACCACACCGGGTAAATGAACGTTGGAAGGTTCGCCAATAAAAACGTTACCATTCGAGATGTCTACGGCTTGACCGAAGCCCTGCATTTGATTCATATTACCATCCGGAGTTGACTGAGCGACGGCTCCTTGAACCATCAACGCCAAAACGAGTGTGCTTAAAAGTCTAGATATGTGCTTCATATTCATTTTTTGGATTATCGTTTAGAGATTGGAATATACCATCTGTTTGAGGTTTTTCAATCAAACAAGTTGTTTACCCAAACTTATAAAGTTTGTTACAGCGTTTTTTGCTAACAAAAGTAAACGGCGAAGCTTCCGGTTTAGTGCTTCTTGCCCTTTGAAACAGTCTAGGTTTAATGAGGCTTAACCTTCCAAAGAATCTTTAAAACAAAAAAAGCCCACCTTAAAAAAAGCGGGCTTTAAATTTATTTGGTGATTGAAATCTCAATCAAAAAAAGGAAATTGTGTTACTCGAAGAATCTAGAACCATCGGTTTGAATGGCAAACTCGATGGTGTAATGGCGGTCTTCAGGTCGGGTAAAGAATGCTGCAAAAGCTTCACTGGTTAAATCAGGATTGCCTTTGTAGTAGTTGAGAACTCGAACTTTGGCGTATTTGCCTTCTGCAGATTTTACAACTAGTGTTGTTCCGTCTTTTGGCAAAATAGCGTGCTTAGGTCCTGTTGGAGCTTCACCGGTGTACGTATACCAACTGCTATTAGCATCCACATAACCGTCGATTGGCGCTTCGGTAACATTTTCGAAAGCAATGTTAAGGGTTTGAATACCACCGCCATTTCCAAAGTTAGCGATAATAGTTGTTGCGTTAACACCAATATCCCACTGAGATGAAAGTGAATCTTCTACAACAGAACCGGTTTCAAAATCGAAGAAGGTGAATGAATCTTCGTGATAAAGTTGTGTGGTTTGTTCGCCTTGAACGGTGTAATTATAGGTGAAGTGCTTGTCTGCAGGACGAGTTCTGAAATCAGCAAATTGCGAAGTAGATACATCCGGGTTGCCCTCATAATAGCTTAGAATCTGGATTTTCGCATAGCGACCATCAGATGTAAGAACAACAACGGTTTTGTTCGTGTCTGCGATAATAGCATGCTTAGGTCCGTTTGGAGCTTCGCCAGTGTACGTATACCAGCTTCCTGAGCCACTAAGTTCAGCATTATAGCCGCTTGTAGGCGCTTCAAGAACTGCGTCATACTCAGTTTCAAGAACTTGGATTCCACCACCATTTCCTGAATTTGCAAGTATGGTAGTTCCGCCAAATGCGATGTCCCATGCAGCAGAAAGAGAATCGTCTACTGTACTGCCAGCATCAAGATCGTAAAAAGTGTATCCCGGATTTTCTTCCGTATCACCTTCAACGTCGGTTTCAGGAGCAGCTGGTGAAAAAATGGTATTCACATTTGCTTGGATGTCGGTTGCGATTTCAGCCTCAACTTCAGCAGGACCACTGTTTCCGGCTTCTTCACAGGCTGTGAAAATCAAGGTAGATCCCAAAAGTAAAAGAAATGCTCTATTGATTATGTTTTTCATGTTGGATGAATTAGTCTTTAGAATAGATTTATGTTTATTTGTGTGTAAAATGTTCTGCCCGGGTTTGATGGGAGTACAATCTCGTCTTGAAAATCGAAAAGGTTATTTATGCCAAACTGCACTTTGTAACGTTCGGCGAAGGTCTTTGAAATAGAGTAATTAACAATAGTGTTTTGGAGAGGATTGTCGTCATTCAACACATATTCGCTCTCTTCATCAATGCCATTGTCGTTGTAGTCGAAAAACCAATATTTGCCTCGAAGCATAAACCGAAGACCGGTTTCAATGCCCGATTTCTCAAAATATTGGTACAGTTTGGCATTAAAGGTGTGTTTAGATCGATTGTAGAGTGGGATGCAAATATCTTCCGTTTTAGTAACTACAACGCCGTTTTCTACGCGATCGAAACTTCTGGTGATTTGTCGCCGGGCATCTAGATATTGGTAGCCTAATGAAATACGTAAACCGTTTAAATTTGCAGGCTGAAACTTCAGCTCGGTCTCAAGACCTTGGGTGTACACTTTATTCAGATTGAAGTACGAAAATACCGACTGACCGTTCGTTTTAAGGGCAATACGTTGGGTTTCGATCAAATCGTTGATGTTATTTCTGAAAGCGTTGAAGTTGATCTGAATATCGTCGTTAACGAATAGATCAACTCCGGCATTGATAGCAAATGACTCTTCTGCACGAATATCAGTTATTTCACTTGGACTGAAATAAAGCTCTTCAATTTGCCCGTCTTCTTCCAGTCGATTGATGCCTTCCACCACAGTGCTTGTGCCAAAAACGCTATACCCAGCAATTGGATTGGTAAAGTTGAGAAAAAGCTGACGGAAATCCGGTGCTTTAAACCCACCACCAAACGATGCTCTAAATTGGACTTTGTCGTTGGCTTTGTACAGTGCTGAAAATTTTGGGCTCAATTGAGACCGGTATTCGCTGTGTGCATCAAAACGAAATCCACCAATAAGCGATAGTTTATCATTGGCTTGCCACTCGTGCTGCCCGAATGCGAAATACGAACTAAATCCCGGAACATCGGCATAGATCTCAGCAGTTAGGTCTTCTCGATTCATCCCAATACCTGCAATGGTCGAATGATCAGAATTCCAGAAAGCGGAGGCTTTTGATTCGTATTTATTCAGCGTTTGGGAGAAAGAATCAGAAAAATAGATCACTCCGGATTCAGTAAAAATGCTCTCTGATTTACTTTCGAAGGTTGATAAAAAGGCATTGGTTTCAAGAAGAAATTTATTCCCGATATAGAAATTCAATTCCGGTGATAAGCTAAAATCAGTTTGAAAATCTTCGCCAACTATTGCATCTAGGCTATTTCCATTATTGATTTCATCGTTATAAAACTGCTCTTCAGAGTAGTATCGGGTTGAAAAGCCAAAATCCAGATTCGAATTAATTCGGTAGTTCATCCCGCCCGATAATGTAATGTTTTCGTACTCAGGGATGGTGGGAGCAACCGTTTTTTCGTTCAAATCGTAGCCGCTTGAGCCGTTGTAGCTTCCGAAAAAGCGACCTCTAAGACGATCTTTTTTAAAGGTTCCATTTAGGCCGGCATCGTAAGTAGAATGTGATCCATAGCGGCCGTTTACATCTAGTGTAAAGGGTTTATTACCTTTTTTGGTGATGATGTTGATCACACCGGCAAGTGCATTACTTCCCCAAAGTGCCGATGAAGGCCCTTTCACAATTTCGATTTGTTCGATATTGCCCACAGAAAGTCGGGTAAGATCAAGGGTTCCAGCTGTTCGGCCAATTACCGGTTGATTGTCGATTAGAATAAGCGTGTATTCGGGATCAAATCCCTGAACCTGAATACCGGTACCATGATCTGAAACGATATTCAGACCGATCTGCTCATCCAAAATATCACTCAAGCGTAAACTTCCGGAAGCTTCAATTTCATTTTGGTTCACTACCGAAACAGGAACGCTTACATCTTGCAGCATTTTGCTAGTTCGATTTGCCGTTACAACCACAGGGTTGTTATCGTAAATCTTTTCATCGAGAATGATCTCGAGTTCTCCTTCAGAGGGAAGGGGAATTTGAACGGTCATCTCTTTGGATTGATAACCGACTCTGGAAACGACTAGGGGATACTCACCGGAGTTAAGATCTTGGAGCTGAAATTGCCCATCCGAATCAGAAATAGCCCAAGCCGATTGAGAAAGGTAAATGGTGGCTTCAGAAATGGGCTGTCCTTGTTGGGTAGATACAACACCTTCAATCGAGAATTGCTGAGCGTACAATCCTGAGTGAATTGCAAAAAAAATACTCCAGAGCATGGAGTGTTTTAGAAGATTCAAAGCTGTAATGATGTTGATGAATGAATTATTTAGAACCAATCCAAAGAAACGGGAGAAATGTGAAGATTTTGTGAAGATGACACAAAAAAACCCGCTAAAGGTTCAAATTTGCGGGTTAATTGTGAAGACAATGTGAAGAATCAATTACGGTTCAACCTGCACACCCTTCCAAAAGGCTACATGATCTTTTATTTCTGCAGCGGCATCTTTAGGATTTGGGTAATACCAAGCAGCATTTTGATTGTCCTTTCCATCAACTTCTAACGAGTAGTAGCTTGCTGTACCTTTCCATGGACAAACCGTTTGATGCGAAGTTTCGTTGAAGAATTCTTTATTGAGTGATGATGGCGGGAAATAGTGATTATTTTCGATAACAATGGTGCTATCACTTTCGGCCAAAACCTGACCATTCCAAATTGCTTTCATAAGGTGTGTTTTAAGTGGGTTGTTTTTTAGAAACTACTTTCCAACCAAAAACAATCCAACCTGCAATTAATAATAATCCACCAATTGGAGTAATTGCACCGAATAGGCCAATATCGGATAAGCATAGCGCGTACAATGATCCTGAGAAAATAAAAATGCCGCCGAGAATGAGTAAAGGCGCAGATTTAATTACGGTGCTGCGTTGCTTTTCAATTACGGCCATCAACATCACACCCAGTGCATTCCAGGTGTGATAAAAGACGGCAGTTTCCCAGATTTTTATGCGTTCGGGGCTTAGAATTTCTTCTAAAGCATGGGCGCCGAATGCACCAATAGCAACGGCCGCAGCCAATAAGAACGCAGAAACCCGGATTATAGATTGATTAGACACTGAGTTTATTTTGCAGTGAAGGTGGTTTTAGTAACCGTTTTGATCGTCATAGGAATTTGCATGCCTTGCGTTTGAGCATTGCCTGATATATCATTTACGCTCTCGAAAGTGGTAGGTATGCCAGTGGCTGCATTTAATTTGTACGTTGCCTTCTGGGTTCCTTCCAATTGCATGTCAACATTCATTCCCATTTGAACGGTGGTTGCATCTATGTTGATGCTACTTTCGGCTCCGATGGTTGTATCATCTTGATAGCTGTAGGTGGTCATCATTTCAACCGGCATATTGTTGATGTTAGAATCTTCGTTGCGAGTCCACTCGTTTGCGCTATCGTTTGTGTAAATGCTGAACCGTTGTCTTAATGAAGTTCTGATTGTTTCTTCACCAAAAATCGCATCAATTTGAGCTTTCAACTGGGGATTGTCTTCCACTTTAGCATTTACAGTTTCGATGATCTCATCTAGTCCATTTATCTCTTTGATATCGCCGGTAGCCGACATTGTAAATGTATACGACGACCCCTTGATGGCTGCAAATAATCCGTTTCCGGTGCTTGCATCTTCCGAGTCCATGGTCATATTCATCATTGGTGATTTCATCTCAGTTTTTTGCAAAAGCGTAGTTACTTTGATGTTGTAAAGTCCGTCGTTGGTTTGTCCAAGAAATTCAATTTGTTCGGTAGTAGTATTAGAGGTGTTGATGGTGTTTGGATTTCCCATGACGATTTGAGAGATCTCTTGACTTTGTTCTACATCTACAGTGTAGATTGCACCGGTTTCAAGATTGTATGATCGAACTTGAGCCGTTAAAGAAATGCTGCACAAAGCAAAAAGAATAAATAAAGAAGAAAGCTTTTTCATAGCTGAATTTTAAAAGTTTTAAAGAGCAGAAAAGGTAAGGAATCTAAATGATTGTAGCTTTTATTTGGTTATGTGATTAGTAACAAAAGGATCGTTAACTTTAGCACTCATTTTTAAATAAACGAAATTATGACAAACGGAAAGATTTTAGCCTTTGGCGGCATTTTTACTATTGCTTTCGCCGCCTTTTTATTCTGGCCACAAAACGAAGATACCACCCAGCCATCAACTACATTGGTTGATGTAAATGAGGACAAAGTAGAAGTGGTAATGTATAAACGCGCAACGTGCATGTGCTGTGCAAAGTGGGCCGACCATATGGAAACTGCAGAATTTGAAGTAGAACAGGTGGTGCCCGAAGATTTATTTGCAGTCAAAGACGAAGCTGGTGTTCCACAAGAATTAGCTAGTTGCCATACCGCTAAAGTGGGTGGTTATGTTGTTGAAGGACATGTTCCTTTAGAAGATGTTCGAAGGTTATTAGCTGAAAAACCGGATGCCATTGGAATTACGGTTCCGGGTATGCCAATTGGTTCACCGGGGATGGAAGTTGAAGGCCGCCCGGCTGATAATTACGATGTGTTGCTCATCCATAATGATGGCACCACCAGCGTGTGGGCGTCGCATTAATAGCAGATTAATTATTTACATGTTAAGGCTCCATAAGGTGGAGCCTTTTTTGTGGATGAATGAGGGCTTTTGGATGAGTCTCTTTGAATGACTTAAACTAGAAAATCATCCTGATCCGCTAGCCGGCGAATCTGAATGACAAAATATGGATTCAATCAATTAGTAGCTTTAACCGGGACCCGAATCAGTCGGATTTCAGACGAAAAAGCCACTTCAAGATCAATAGAATCACCTTCGGTAAGATTTATCTCCGGCCGCATAATCATCACATGAATTCCACCTGGTTTTAGTTCTACTTTCGATTGAGGTGCAACAGGAACTAACCCTACAGGACGCATTCCCATCATTCCGCCTTCGACCTCAAAACTTTCATGAATTTGGGTGTCTTCAGCGTAAGCATAGCTCACCGAAAGCAAAGTGTCGGCAAAGGGTTCATTATTTCGGATCGTAAAATATGCGGCAGTCATCATACCGGCTTGAGCAGGGCGCGCCCAACCATTTGTTATCTCCAAAGAGACATTTTCGATGTTTACAGTATTATTCTCTGGAGTTTTTTGTTCTGAGGAGCAGGCAAAGGTTAGGGCGATAAATAATAAAACCGAACACAAAATAGAATGAGTCATTGGCGTATTTTTTGGAAGTCTTCTACAATTAAATTGGGAACCATAGGCTGGCTCCCTCCGTACTCGATAATCACTCGTGATTTTGGATCCATCACCATAATCTTATCCGAATGATTGAGAAAATAGAGTTCTTCGCCGACTTCGGTAGTAGTGGTAAACGAAACTTGTGTTCGAACCCGCAGACTGTCCATCAATGCTGAAACGGTGGTAGTATCACCGGTGATAAAATCGAAATTATCATCTAATCGAAAAGCAGATTTATACTCTGCGAGTTTCGAAGGAGTATCGCGATCAGGGTCGAATGAAAATCCAAGAAAGTGAACATCATCCGGCGAGCCTAACTTCTCTTTAATTTTGATCATGTTTTGGGTGATCAGTGGACAAATATCGGGACAATTAGTGTACACAAAGCCCATCACTACGTATTTGCCTTTATAATCATCGGGGAAGGTAACCGAAACACTATCTTGCGTTAAAAGCTCAAAAGAGGCGTCGTTCAAATCGTCGATAATCTGTGTACGTTGGCAGGCAAAAAAAAGGAAAAAAGATAAAACCAGGAGTAGCCGCATCGAAGTATTTTTGATGAATAATTTGGCGATGGAAAAGTACGAAACTATAGCTTTAATAGTCGTTAATTAATGCGAATGTGCTAATTCATGATGATGTGCCGAGCACGGTTCAAACTCGAATTCCAGCGTAGAGTGAGTTATCTCATACTTATCGTGGAGCAGCTTTTTGATGGCCGATTTTACCTCTTCCATATTCATTACATCTTCTTTCTCGATAACCACATGGCACTCTAGTAACACCTGCGATTCATCCAGCCGCCAAACATGAAGGTGGTGAATGTCACATACTTCAACAATCGTTTTGAGATTGGATGTAAGTTCATCGAGATCAAGACCCGATGGCTTCGATTCCATCAAAATGTTGATCGTTTCTCGCAGCATGTGATAAGAATGCCACAAGATGTAGGTGCCAATAAAAATGGTAAGAATGGTATCCACAATGTACCACTGATATTGGATGATGAGCCATCCACCTAAAATTACCCCAACCGAAGAAAATGCATCCGACAAAATATGGATGTAGGCACTCTTCATGTTCAGATTATCTTTCGAATCTTTGAACAAAAGGGCTGCGGTAATCACATTGCCGAGTAAGCCTACTATGGCTACATAAAACATGGTATAGCCGTCAATCTCCTGAGGGTCGAAAAAGCGCTCGAACCCTTCTTTCACCAAAAACAGCGCAACAATTACCAAAGTGATAAGATTGATAAAGGCACCGATAATTTCAGCACGTTTGTAGCCAAATGTTTTACGGTGATTGGCTCCTTTCTTAGAGATTTTTCGAGCCACCAAGCTAATACCAAGCGAAGCGGTATCGTTAAGATTGTGAACGGCATCTGAGAGCAGAGCCAAGCTATTGGAAAGAATACCTCCCACGAACTGCGCCAAAGTGATAATCAGATTCAGCGCAATCGAAATCCAGAGTTTACCGATGGAGGCATCCTCTATATTGTGGTGATGATGGTGGTGGTGATTATGATCGTGAGACATAACCGAAGATAGGAAATCGGCTGCTTAATAGTATTTATGCGCCGGCAAACCAGATTCCAAAACTGATAATGATCGAAGCCAGCATCAAAAAGTAAGCTTGTTTTACCGGCTTGTCGGGCAAAAGCGTTTCGATGGGATGTTCGTCGATAAATTGAAGCAATTCCGATCTAATTTCCTTCTCCTGTTCGTTTAAGATTTCATCGCTTTGGGCAAGCAATTCTGCTCGGTTCCGAAGCTCATCTACCTGTTGATTGAGAAACTCGGCAATAGTCAATTCATCAATTTTTGCAAGTCCACTTATAATTAGATAAGCCGGAATACCCACCATAAAAATGGCAATGGCTACCAAAGATTTGTCGTAGACTGTAAGATCAACAAACAAACCCAAAAGCATACTCACCATAGCAGCTAAGCCCATAATGCAGAGCAAGGCGCTTAAAATGAGGCGTAATTTCCAGTTATTTAGTGCTTTGGTGAGTATCAAAAGTAGGGATTTAAATTAGTTTGCAGCTTTCCATTCTTCCAGCAAAAGGCGCATTAGAGAATTTGCGGAATGTACACCAAGTTTTTGGATTTGGTGAATCATAAGTTCATCGTTTACCTCAAAAGTTAAAGCGTCAGCTCCAAAGGTATGAAATAACCAGTTTTTTGAAATCGGTGACGAAGTATCAAACTCTTCGGAGACAAAATTTAGTTCCGGCAATTCAGTTTTCACAATTTCGAACCAACGTTGAGAAAGATTATCCGGTGTGGTTACAATTTCACTATTAATTGGGTAGAAAATGTTCTCGTTAGTTGAGTGAAAATCGATTCCGTAATACACACGCTTCGACGGGTCGTTGAGTATGGGCGTAAGAGCAAATTGAACAGATCTTGTTTCAGGTTGATTGAAGTTTTGCCAATCACGATTTAAATCAACACCTTTGGCGTTGTGGCGCCAATGCCCGTTAACAACGCCATCGGGATTGAGCATCGGAAAAGCCTTGACAACAAAATGTTTTCTGAATTCTATTGCCAGATCAGAGTCGCTAATTAAGGTTTTAAAGAATTCTCGATAAGTGAGAAACCCCGAAAATTCTGGTGGATGTTGGCGGCTCAATAGCACCAAAACTCCGGCTTCGTCAACGTCAGTTGCATCCACTGTATATTCTAAAATAGCCCGGTTTTGATTGGAGAACCCTACAGTATCAACTTCAATAAACGATTGCCTGAAATTCCGCGATTCGTGCAGTAATTCTGAATATCGGCTGTTATCCAGAAAATGTGCCGAAATTGTTTGAGGCTCGGTTTCAAGATATAGCCCAAAGGTTGTGCTTCCGTTGGCGGTGTCGTACACCGCATTGTTGATGATATGCGTAGCCGACATACTTCCCATTTGGCGATACACTTTTGGTAGGTACCGATGGCGCCCCTGATTGTAAGCCAATCGCAGTTGAATTGGAATTGGCTCATCAGCCCAAATTTTAAACGCATACCAAGGACTGTTGTTTATCGGGTGATTCTCCGGCTCGATGAGCACCTCGAAAGTGGTTTCATTAACTTGATAAAAATCAACGGCACGAGCGCTTTCAAATTCGTTGGTAATCCATACTTTTGGATCACCGGCGCCGATAGTTCGCAGTTTTTGTGGAGTGATTTCTTTGCCGGTTGTGTTAGTAACACCAGGCGGATCGTACGAGAACCCTGTAAACTCTTGTGATGATTTGCAAGAGATTAAGATTATCGAAACAAATAACAGTAACTTCAGTTTCATAATATTGATACCCATTTGCGTTTAAAATAGGAAGCAATCACGTGCTTTTAAACTTTTAAACTGCGTTTTATTAAAGAAAAGTTAGGAGTATACTGTTAAGCATTTTCAAGCCATATTTTGATCCGATTTTTATCCCAACATAGCATTATTGTACCGTTTATTATCTGCATCATGTTCGGGTTTTCTGCTCAAGTACTTGCGCAGGAAGAAGAGGACCCACCTCGTATCTGGAAAGTTGAAATTGAAGGTAATGAGCGCTTCGAGGATTTAGTGATAAAGCGATACATCGCAAACGAACGACCTGCATTTCTGAAAAGAATATTCAAAAGAAACTCGGCGGGTATGGACGTAGATATTTTCGAGATTCGAAAAGATGTAATTCGTATCGAACGTTTTTATGAACGCAGGGGATATCCGGAAGTTGAAGTTCGATTTGAGTTAAGAGACGATGGTTCGCCAGATAGGAAAAAGCTTACTTTTGTGATAAACGAAGGTAAACCACTGATTATCCGAACTGTTGACATTGAAATAGTTGCTGATGAAACAACCCGGGCCTACATTCTTGAAAGCAGCGAATACAATCGCACGGTAAACAGAGTGCCATTTCGTGAAGGTCGACGATTCCAGCAGATTGAGGAATCGGAAGTGGTTGGTACTTTTACGCGAGCTCTGAAAAACATTGGTTTTGTGTATGCAAATACCTCGGTAGCAGTGGAAGTTGATTCGGTGGCAAACGAAGCAAAAGTAACCATCAAAAATACACCAGGGCCACGAACTCGTATCGTTTCGATCGAAATTGAAGGCAATGAATCTCTAAATGACGACATTATTATTCGCGAGACCGGATTGAAGATCGGAGAAATCTATTCTGAGAATAGAATCCGAGATGCCCAACGCGAAGTTTTCAAGCATCACTTGTTTAGGCTTGCACTTATGTCGGTGCCCGATCAACCAAAAGACACTTCGTTGGTTTTAAAATTACGAGTTAAAGAATTATCCCTTCGCTCTTGGCGTTTTCGCGGCGGAATTGGGGATTTTGACCGGCTGGATGAATCAATAAGTGTCAATAATTTCTGGAAGTTACTTCGTGGTCAAGCAACATGGGTGCACCGAAATGTGGCCGGAAAAGGAACGCAGTTTAGTTCATCAGGCAGGCTGTCATTTTACGAAAAAGAGCTAAGTGCCGAGTATCTAATCCCGTATGTGTTTAACACCAAAAGCAGTTTCAATATCAGTCCATTTATCGAAAACAGGATTGAGCCTTCGTATTCGATTACAACCGGTGGGTTAATTAATACTTTGGGATACGAGTACAATCGTAGTTTAACGGGTACTTTTTCTTACGAATTTGCTCTCAATAATGAGTATGACATCACCAATGATGGAAGCATAGATGTAAGTGCCGTTCTGCCGGATAGTGTGCTAAATTACAACATTTCTAGTTTTTCGTTTAACATGTACTATGCCCGAGGCTTAAGCAGAGGTAAAAGAGGATTGATCATTCAACCATTTTTGGAACTATCCGGATTGTTTGGTGAATCAACTTTTAGTTTCCAAAAAGCAGCATTAGATGTTCGGAAGTATACCGAGCTAACCAATAAATTGGTGTTGGCTACTCGTGTGCAAGCCGGTGCTATTTACTATGCGAAACAAGATTCGCTCCCGGCCGATATCGAATTTTATGCGGGGGGAACAAACTCTGTTCGTGGATTTAGTCGGCGCGATTTAGGTCCGAAACGAGCTATTGTAACCGAGGCAGAAGATGGATCGGGAGAACAAAAGGTAAATTTTATACCGGTAGGTGGAAAAGCCATGTTCACTTTTAATGTAGAACTAAGGCAACAATTAGATCGGTTATTTAAGGGATTTGGCGTAGCCACTTTTTTAGACGGAGGACAGGTTTGGTCTGGGTTAAAACGAATAAATGACCGGGACATTCAATACAGTACCGGCGGTGGCATACGCTATCAAACCCCCATAGGTCCACTACGCGTTGATTTGGCCTATATTTTAAATCCAACCGACAAAGACCTAGAGGTGTTAACAGGAATACAGGATATCCCCGGGCGGCGATGGAGAATTCACTTTAGTATCGGGCAAGCGTTTTAATGGCAGAAAATCAACAACATAACTTTCCATGGGTTAAAGTAATCGCAATTACTTTGGTGATTGTAATTGGGGCATTTATAGCCGGTATATGGCTAATAAACAGTGAATGGCTATACAATAAAATCGAAGAAAAAATTGAAGAAACGGCTTCTGAAGCCTTAGAAGCTGACGTTGAAATCAGGGATTTGTATGGAGATATATTCTCCCATTTGATTATAGAAGGGCTATCCTGGAAAAAAGCCGAAAACGATTTAGAGATCGGCGAGATTCGTATCGACTATACCATCAAAGAGGTGCTGTTTGGAGACGTGAACATCCGGGGCATTTATGTGGATTCGGTAATGGCCAGTTTTATCAATCCCAACCCCGATGAGTTGATCCCCACTCAAGATGACGAAGAATCGGAGTTTACTTTTGTGATAGACATTTTGTCGATAAGTGATCTGCGTACGGAATATCGCGATGAGGAATACTTTAAAGATACCGCTCTGGTAGTTGATGATTTTCAGCTGGTTTCAAAATTACAATTCGGAGAAGCGAACAGTGTTAGTGTTCAGGATCTTTCTTTTATAATTGAAAGCGGAAAATTGCCTGGCGATTTAATGGTTGGATTGCAAGGGGCTGTAGATGACGAAGAAATCAAACTCAACGACATCATTCTTAAACTCGGTTCAACCATCCTAAATGGGCAACTTGATGCCAATCTTTCGAACGAATCGTTAGGTAGCCGTTTTGTCGGAAACCCGGTGTATCAACAAACTATAACCGAGTGGACCAATAAAGAATTAAACGCCGACGATATAGATGTTCAACTAAACTTAGAGGGGACTTTTAAGGATTTCAAGATTACCGTTTCTGTTGAAAGCGCAAACATTGATGAGGGTGAAGTTAGAGCACACCTTATTTCAGAGCCGAATTGGACAGTTAAAGAAATTGAGCTAAATGCTGCTTATTTGAATTTTGACAAGGTGCTAAACGATAGTACCTATGCTGCAACCGGGCCGGTGCGAGTTCATTGGGAGGGCATTATTGAACCGGCAGAAAAAGAATATTCTGGCGATTGGATCGCGGAATTATCGAATCCACAATGGAATCAATATCAACTTGAGAAAGTAGTTTGGGAAGGCACTATCGACGACGGTGAAGTGGAATCGTTTTTAAAGATTGATGCTGAGGACGACCAACTTTTTTATGCCGAAACCGAAATTACTGAGCTGTTTGATGAATCCCCAAATTGGTTTGTAAAATTTGAATTGGTCGACATAAAACCAAGCGCTTGGATCGAAGAAGCTGCTTTAGATGGTTCGATGACATTGGCCGGTGAACTGGATGGTTTTGGATGGGCGTTACCGGATTCCGGTTGGACGTATACAATTGCTAACCAGCGATTAAACAATGATTCAGCCATTCCAATTCAAGTGTATGATGAAGAGATAAACGAACTGAAATTAAGTGGCGAAATTGGCAAAATTAAAACGATAGCCGACATTGTAATCGACCAGGAAGGGAATGGACTCACCGGCGATTTTCAGGCAACCAATTTATTTAGTGAACTCCCGCAATATAGTTATTACTTAGAGTTTGACTCAATTGATGTAGGAAAGTTTGAGCCTCTGGAAGGGAACTCGACCAATATAAACGGTAGTTTTTATGGAATAGGAAATGGAAAAACATTGGAAACCATTCACTTATTTGGAACGCTTTCCATCACCGAAAGTAAGATAAACAGCGCGCGCCTGGATAACTTCAAAAGTGCCATCAAATTAAATGAAGGCCTGCTAATTATTAACGAAGGCACCATCGAAAGTGAAATTGCCCAAGGAAATATTCAAGGCCAGCGCAATCTCTTTGATTTCTCTGATCCCAATAACCGCTTAAATCTGAATCTTGAATTGTTGAACTCTCAACCTTTGGCTGGTTTTTTTGACCTCACAACCTTGCAAGCTACAGGAACGGTTTCCGGCGAAATAACAGAAGTTCCGGATGTGGGTCTCGAAGGAACATTCAATTTGAACTTAAATGATATACAGGTTGATTCCCTTTTTAAAGCCATATCGGTGATTGGTGATGCAAAACTAGGGCTGGGCGAACGCATCGATTTTGATGCAGGGCTATCTATTGAGCAACCACGCATACAAGAAATTGAGCTGCAAGATGTGATGCTGGATGTAATCGGGCAAACCACTTCTGATTCTTTAACGGCAAATTTAGATGTTACAATTACCGGAAGCGACCAAGGTAGGTTGGTTCAAAAAGCTGAAGTCAAAAAAGATTTAAATGCTTTGGTGATGGATCTCCACTTTACAAAGTTTGATTTCATTAACTCGGAGTCAGATCTAATTCTGCAAAAACCTTTTAATATTCGTTTAACTGAAAATAGCTTTGGTACCGATACCTTAGTCTTGGCATCAAAAAATGGAGCATTTCTCGAATTTTCAATTCCATATGTAACCGAAACTGATAAGGAAATGATTCTTTCAGGGAGTGACTTTGACATAGGCTTGATACAAGATATAATGTTAGGTGAACGATATTTGGATGGATTACTTTCGGCTGATATTTCCTATCAACAAGTAGAAAGCCAAACAACAGGTAAAGGGCATGCGGTCATTAGTCAGATCGATTATAATGGCACAATTGCCGATAGCCTCGTTACACAGTTTGAAATTTGGGATGAACGTCTCCAATTTGAAACAGCACTGAGCTGGGATTCAAAAGAAATGATTACCGGATCAGTAAACGTGCCGTTTGTAGTTGATACAGACGCTCTAGACGATGAATTCTTTAACCGCTCTGTTGAAGGTTCGTTAACTGTACAGCCCACAAATTTGGTGCGATTTAAAAAATTACTGGCCGACTTTGGTATTGAAAATACCACAGGAGTAGCCTCTTTCGAAAGTACAATGAAAGGAACGGCTGGCACTCCATTATTTACCGGTCAATTAACCATAAATGAACCGGTGTTATCCGGCATTTCTATAAACTCGATCAATTCTGAATTTGAATACAGTGCAGAGCGGCAAATGCTGGATATTCACAGTGAGATTTTTGCAGTAAATACAACGGCCGCTGAGATTACCATTGCTTATCCATTTGAAATTGATTTCAAGACGCTTGAGTTCAAGCTTCCCGGAGAAGATGACCAGCTAGATATTAAAGGAGTGAGTAATAATTTAAATCTGGCACTATTCGAAGATTTCCTTGATCCGAATTACGTTTCGAAATTAAAAGGGGAACTCAATGCCGATATAAAGTTCACCGGCACTATTGGCAACATTGAACCCGATGGTTTCATCAATGTTAAAAATGCAGCTTTTGACGTACCCTATTCAGGTATTCAACTGCGAAATATAAACTCTCAAATTAATGTTGATGCAAGCAAACTTACCATAGAACGTGTTTATGCCGAAAGTGGAAGAGGAAGGTTTTCTGCAAGCGGAACAGCTGCTTTAGATGGCCTTTCACCTTCTGATATTAATATCAAAACGGATGCTCGATTGTTCGAGATTTCGAATACCCGAGATATGAAGCTTGTTATTGATTTAGATGCGGCAATGAAAGGAGAACTCTTGCAGCCGGATCTTTCGGGAGAATTGATTGTAAATAGTGGATATTATTATTTGTCGAATTTTGGAGAGGAAGCAATAGAGGAAGTAGAACTTGATGATGAAGGCATTGAATCCTTTGCTCCCTTCGATTCACTAAATATCGATATGTCGCTGGAACTAAGGCGTGATTTTTATATACGTTCAAGAGATTATTTAGACTTACAACTTGAACCGATCGGTACCCTCGAGATTGCTAAAGAACGCGATGAGGATATTCGCTTATTTGGTTCGTTGAACGCCGATCAAGGCTATATTCGCCCACTCGGTAAACGTTTTGAAATTGAGCGTGGTACGTTTCAATTTATTGGAGAATACGACAATCCCGAGCTAGATATCCGAAGTGCATATGTGCCTCAAACCCGCCAAAAGGGGGAGTCGGTGATATTATATTATGTGATTACGGGAACTGCTGAAAACCCGGAATTTAGTTTCGAAAGTGAGCCGGAAATGGAGCAGTCGGATGTGATTTGCTACACTTTATTCAACAAACCGTGTTATTCTCTGGATTCATGGCAAAGTGTACTTGCCGAAGGAAACGATGCCATGGCATTTCAGGCTTTAGCTGACGTGCTTCTCGACGAAGTTGAATCGATTGCAACCAGAGAATTAGGGGTAGATGTAGTTCAAATAGACAACTCCGGACAAAATGGAGCTACGGCTATCAGAACCGGATGGTATCTGAATGAGCGAACTTTCTTTTCCATCATAAATGAGATCACCAGTTCCACTCCAAAAACGCTATTTGTTTTGGAATATATCCTCAATGAAAGCTGGGATCTCATTATCACTCAGGGTGATGACTCTCGCCAAGGGTTGGATGTTCGTTACCAGTACGATTACTAAATTTAGAAAACTCCAAATTCCAAGAGGACAAAATTCAATTAATGGATTAATACCGGGTATGGTTTAATTGATTAACTCGAGGGCTTATAATTTATAAGTGCCTCCGCGCTTTTGTGGTAAACATGCTCAATAGAAGCAGTTCAGGATTTGCCCCAAGCTCCGATACTCAGCGTCGGAGATTGAAAATTGATGCAGAAATACCGCTAGCATTCAGGTAAAGTATTGGACTGAAAGAAAGTATACACCTCATCTGTCATCTTCTTCGCAAAGAGAATGACTCGTTTATATGGAATTGACGCAAACTCTCAGAAATACGAATATGCGAATTAAGATTTACGAGTTATTCAATTCCCCTCCATTGGAGGGGTGGCCACTGTACGGTGGTCGGGGTGGTGTAAAACAGTTGAACATTCGACTTCGTGAACTACGAACTCTGAGAAATACGAATATGCGAGCTAAGATTTACGAATTACGATTTACTTAATTCCCCTCCATTGGAGGGGTGGCCACCGTACGGTGGTCGGGGTGGTGTAGAACAGTTGAACATTCGAACTCGCGAACTACGAACTCTGAGAAATACGAATATGCGAGCTTAGATTTACGAATTACGATTTACTTAATTCCCCTCCATTGGAGGGGTGCCCACCGAACGGTGGGCGGGGTGGTTACAGTAGGCTGAGAATCGAAAAATTATTTATTCGTCAGCTCATCGTAGGCAGTATTCAGCTCGAAATCGAGACCAAGAAACCAACCTTCGAAAGCAAATTCTTCGAATCCGGGAAGCACTTCGGTTCGGGCAATTTCTTCTTTCGACTTACCCGCATCGATGCCTTTTTGCACAAAGTTCAGGAGTTCTTCAAGAAAGTCACTCATAACAATAACATCGCCTTTAGAGCCTGTCACTCCATATTTTGGATTCCCGTGCCCAAAAATGTAGATAGCATCATTTGGTAGATCATCCGCCGTTGATCGTAGAACTTGTACCCAATTCGTGATGTTGGCTCCGGCGCCCGGATCGATGTACGGATACGCACGATTGAAAACCAAATCACCCATGTGGGCAACGTTTGCATTCTCGAAGTAAATCACAGAATCGCCACCGGTATGGGCTGGACCATAATGCGTAAGGTGCACCGTCTCATTCCCTAAATCCTGACTCCATTTATCGGCGAAAGTCATGTCGGCATACACCTGAGCATCTACCGTTTCTTGATCGCGACTTTCTGCCGCCGTTTTTTGATAGCCGGGTACTTTTTCATGAGCTACTATATGTGAGGTAAAACCCTTGAACGCCGAATTACCCGCTGTATGATCGCCATGATGATGCGAATTGATGAGGTAATCCATTTTACGGGATGTCATATCCTTTACGCCGGCAATAAAATTAGCAGCTGTTTCAGGATATTGAGAATCGACGGCAACCAGCGCATTGTCGTTCATCAACCAACCAATAGTGCCTCCACGCTCTCGGTACATCCCTACACCTCGCCTTATTTCTGTAAAATTTGATCGTTTTGCCATGCTCGAAAAAGCAGGAAATGGAATTAGTGCACCCGCACCTACAAGTGCGGTATTTCGAAGAAAATCAGATCGTTTCATAAGTAGTTGGTTTGATTAATCGAGCGAGCCTAGGTAGCGGCCTTTCACAAAATTTATAGCCAGCAACAGATTCGTGCAAATTGCAGCCAAAATAGAATACACTACCGACCAGAAATCAACAACAAAAAATGCACAAATAATAATGGCTGTATCAACAACCATTTGAAATCGACCAGCGTTTACATCGTGGTATTTTTGTAAATATAGGGATACGATGTTCACTCCACCCAAGCTGGCTTTATGCCTGAAAAGCATCAAAACGCCTGTTCCGATTGTTAATCCGCCAAAAACAGCGCCAAACCATGGTGTAATTTCCCCAAACTCAAAAACTCGGGGTATGAGTTCGGTAAATGCCGATAGCAGAAATACAGCAGTGAAGGTTTTTAGCGTAAAAGGTATTCCGAGCCTCCAAATTGCGAGTGCATAAAAGGGAAGGTTTAACACGAAAAATACCTGCCCAAAGCTAAAATCGGAATAATACGATATCAGAAATGCGAAACCGGCAGTTCCACCGGTTAATAATTTGAGTTCCGTAAAAATAGCCACTCCAAAAGCAACGAGGAGCGAACCGATCAACATTGCTTGAAAATCTTCAAAGGCAGAATGTTGTTTTAATTTTGGGTCGATGGTAATGGTTTCAGTTTTTGCCATTACCCGCCAAGTTCATCTCTAATCAAAAGCAAAATCGCCGAGTGTGGCACAATCAAATAGGTCTCATTTTCGAACTTTATCTCATGTGCTCGACTTTTTAGGAAAATGGCCAAGTCACCCTCTTCGGCTTGCATGCCAATATACTTGGTGTCTTCAGAGCTTTTCCAAGCTTCTTCAACTTCCATATTTGGGATAGGATAACCCGGACCGGTTTTTAAAATGTATCCGCTTTGAATTTCTTCCTTCTCTTTAACGGATGCAGGCAGTACCAAGCCGCTGCGGGTATGGGTTTCTAAATCACGGGGTTTTATCAATACCCGATCGCCGACTACTATAAAGTTTTCGATCGAATTTAAATATTGTTGAATCATTGTGTTAATTAATACGAAATGGGAACTTGAGAACTTTGGTTTCGATGATCAAATAACAGCAAACACAATGCCATCATTCTACAATGACAAACAAACTATGCATAATTACAGGGGCTAACTCAGGAATCGGATACGAAACTGCCAAAGAGCTTGCCCGCCAAGGCGCTTTTATTGTGTTGGTTTGCCGAAACGAAGACAAAGCCATAGCCGCAAAAAAAGCCATTCAACAAGAAACACCTAGCGCCGGTATCGATATAGTTTTGTGTGACTTTTCTAGCCAGGATGAAATTCGAAATGCGGCCGATGAGATCATCAAGAAATATGAGAAAATTGATATTCTGATCAATAATCACGGGTTTATTGCCAGTGAATATTCGGAAACCGTAGATGGCTTTGAAAGCACTTTTGCCGTAAACCATTTGGGATACTTCTTGTTCACTAATTTGCTGCTACCAACGATTTTAAACTCTGGAAATGCTCGAATTATCAATGTGGCCTCCGAAGCGCATCGCAATGGAAAGTTCGATCCTGAAAATTTACAGTTGAAAGATGATTACAAATCATGGCAAGCCTATGGAAATTCAAAATTGTTCAACATCCTTTTTACCTTTGAATTAGCTGAGCGCCTAAAAGGAACCCAGATTACCGCAAATTGCTTGCATCCTGGCGTGGTGAAAACAAATTTCAGTGCAGGATTGAACCCGATTTTTAAACTGTTCTGGTGGATGGGGCAGCCTTTCATGAAAACAGAAAAAGAGGGAGCGGCGACAACTATTTATTTGGCAATATCGCCCGAAGTGGAAGAAGTGAACGGTGCATATTTTGCAGATTGCAAAGTTAAAACACCACGAAAGCAGGCCATGGATCCCGAAGCAGCCAGAAAGCTATGGGAGATCAGTGAGGAGTTGACGGAACTACATAAAGAAACATTATTGTGAAGCCGAACATTTCACTCGTAGAGTGAGAATCAAAAGGGGATCTTAAATTTCTTGCTTAATCACTTTTATTGCAGATTCATACACTCTTTTAATGATTGGTCTGCGTTTCCACCTTTGATGAGTAACTTGCTCAGAATGAGATAAGTCTTCATCGAAATGTGCATTTAAAGTAAAATTCAACGCCTCATCAATGGCTACCAGATTAATCTCGTCGTCTTTTAGCATCGATCGGTGATTAAAATTTGCACTCCCAAAACAAGATACATCATCATCAATCATCAAGACTTTGGCGTGCATCATCGTTTTTTGATAATAAAAAAGCTGTACTCCAGCCTCTAGTAAAGGCTCAAAGATATCTTCTGCGGCAATTTTCGAAACACGTTTGTCGGTGTGATCGCCGGGCAAGATGATTTTGACATCCACACCTTCAGAAGCTTTTTTACAAAGCAATTTTACTAAAGCCTGATCGGGATTAAAGTATGCGGTACATAAATGAATTTGTGTTTTTGCACCCGCAAGTAGGGTTTGATAAAGCAATACAATGTCGCTCCATCTCACTGAAGCAGAGGTGCGTAGAACTTGGATACTAGACGAACCGGTAGCAGGAACCTCTTCTTTTTGAAACAGGTCTGTGTTTAGGGCATCGGTTGCTTCAATCCAATTTTCAACAAAGGCAGATTTAATTCCACGAACGGCAGGACCCTGAATTTTAAAATGAGTTTCTCGCCATTCCTGCGGATTTCGAGCATTTCCTTCCCATTCTTTGGCAATGCCTACTCCTCCTGTAAAAGCTGTTTCATCATCACAAATAAGAATTTTTCGATGCGTTCGGTTATCCGATTTCCAGATTTTCCATCGGGCTAAAGGCCTGAACCAAATCACATGCGCACCTGCTTGTTTCATCTGATCAAGCAAGGTTTTGTTCATAGGTAAGGCACCATAAGCATCTAGTAAAACCCGAACGGGTATGCCTTCTTTGGCTTTCGATGCTAGGGCGTGAGCAAATTGATCAGCGACTTCTCCTTCCCAATAAACGAAGGTAAGAAAATCAACGCTTTGGGTTGCGTTATTTATCGCCGAGAGCATCGCAGGAAATATTTCATCCCCGTTTTTCAACACATTAATGGTGTTGCCTTGGGTAAATGGAATTCCTACGGTTTGCTCTAAAAGCGAGGTTGTGTTCACTCAGTTATTATGCATTGGATGGTTTATTCCCAACAATAAGCGATAATACGAAGAGAGCTACAAATACAAAGAAAAGAATTTTAGCAATTCCTACTGCGGCTCCGGCAACTCCACCAAAACCAAAAATTGCAGCGACAATAGCGATTAGTAAAAAAGATACACTCCAGCGTAACATTTTTTCTCCTTTTTTAATTTTTTGAACGCGCTACTACAAGGCCTACCAGCATTACAACGCCGGATATAATTACCGGGGTAATATCGCCGGTGCTCACAGCTACATCTGCTCCAAATGCTTCGAATGATTCAGAGTTTTGAAAATATTGATATCCAAAATAAAGCAAGCCGAGTAATCCACCGCCTGCAAGTATGCTTCCTATAGTGCGTTTCATAATTGTTATTTTTGTTATTGTTTCACTATTGGATAGGCCATTCAGAACAAATTGTTCCAAATTTGTTGTTTAAAGCTAGGTTTTGGCTATCTAGCAGTTAATCATTGGTGTGTCGAGTAAGCACTTCACTCATATAATCGAAGAAAGGACGAATGGCTAGAAATGCTTTAACAACGTCGAAAATGAAGTCTTCCGATTGGGCTTCTTCATCACTAAACGATTTCATAAAAGTGAAGGACTTGAAACGAATCAGATCGATGTTGGGATGGTCTTTGGCAAACCCCTTTGGTGCAGTTTTAACTTGTTCGCCCTTTAACTCACCCCATGTAGCTTTAAATTCTGAGTTATTGAGAATTGCTCGAAGTGGATCGGCATCATGTGCTAATTCATCCCGAATAAGCTTCAAGTCGGCAGGGTTAGGATTCCAAAATCCAACGCCCAAAAATACATTTTCAGGTTCTATGTGAACATAATAACCGCCTCGTAACCATTTTGTGGCACGTTTTAAACTTCCCGAAAGCGATGGCTTGTACGGCGATTTATCCTTGCTGAAACGCACATCGCGATAAATTCTGAACATCGATTTCTTGCCCGATTCATTCTCGATGTTGTCTACCTTTTTCATCTCGCCGATTAAGGCATCCATAAAATCAGCTACATTTTGGTGAGCTTGCTGATAGCGTGGCTTGTGCTCATTGAACCAATCGCGGTTGTTGTTCTTTTTTAGATCGGATAAGAATTCAAAGGTGTGCGAGCTTAGCATGAGTTCGGGAATAAGTTACTTAGTAAGATCGAGATGTAGTGTCGGGTTGAGCAATCTGTTTCATTCGAGAAAAAGGGAAATCATTACATCCTGTTCGTGGTATCTCTGGGTTTACTGTAGCAGAGTTTTCGGCTTCCATGGCTGTTTCGGCGTTAAATACGCTCAAGCAAAATGCCCAATCAAAAGGCGACATGTTTTCGAGTTCAATCCAATCGATGCGTGTCCATTTCCCGGGATCATAGCTATTCGCTGAATCGTTCTGAGCAATCAGAAACTGTTGACCGAGATCCCATTTTTTTATGTGATAGATATCGTTAGGCAAAAGAATGAACAAAGAATCCGAAACCGAATACTGGATTCCATAATCATCCTCGAAAGTACCCGACATAAATTGAGGGGTTGAAGACTTAGAACGATTTTCGGTTTTGTTCTGATTGCCGCAATTCAGAGAAAAGCATATCGATAACACAAGAAATAGGGTGCAGGTTCTCATTTGGTTTTCTTTCCTGCTTTCAGCAATTCGATGGTTTTAAGAATCCGTCGCTCTCGCGTTTCCGGTTTTTTGGCTTGATGAATCCATCCCACATATTCGCGTTTATAGGTGTAAGCAATTTCATCGAAGAAAGCTTGAGCATCGGGGTTTTCATCTAATAACCGTTGTAAATCTTTGGGCGGAGTAACGGTTTTTGTGGCTCTGTCAACACCCGGAGGATCTTGCCCGAAAGTGGAAGGTTTTTTACGCTCTTCAACTTTGACCAGTCTCATGCTCGACCAATTGTCATCTACAGAAATCAGCCTAACAGGTTCCATTCCGTACTCTTTAATTATGCTCCACGTAGTATCGCGGTTCAAACTGGTAGGAATCGAGCCGGTTTTTTTAGGATAACTCAACCAAAGGAGTCCTTGCGGTTTTAAGTGTTCATCTGCTTTTGGTAAAAGTTGACCAATTTCTTGTTCGTCTTTTGCGAATAGAATTACAGAATCGAAACTATGGTCATCAAAATTATTGTATTGAATTCGAATTCCCTCAAACAAGGGATGCATGCCTGGGTTCGAATTCAACAGTAATACCGAATATTCTTCTTTCAGCTGAAATTTTTTTGCCAGCGTTGTTGCCATAACTCATTCTGTTTGATACCAAGAAGAAAGTGCGAAAAAACAAGCAAACATGTTGATGCTGCTGATTAAAACTTTGCCCAAAAGGATAAGTGAAGAGATTTGATTTAACAAAATTGAAAGCAGGCCTGTAAAAAATTTAGACGATGAGCCTTTTTTTTTGGAAAAGCCTGAATATGCTTTAGATTTTGCGCATCAAGCCAGTATGATCTAACTAATCAATTCCTATGAAAAATATTAATGCTCGACTAAGTCTCATGATGTTCCTTCAATTCTTCATCTGGGGTGCTTTTTTTGTAACCATGGGGGCATATTTACTCGAAGTGTTTAAAGGTGAAGAAGGCTTAAATTCCATTATTGGCTCGGCCTATGCTACCCATAATTGGGCAGGGTTATTGGCTCCGGTTTTTGTAGGATTAATCGCCGATCGTTTTTTTAATGCCGAAAAGGTGAATGCAATTTCACATTTATTAGGAGCGGGATTATTATGGTATGCGTCAACCATAACCGAACCGGGCTTATTTATATGGATCATGTTGGCGTACTTTATGTTGTACATGCCAACTCTAGCATTGGTAAACGCCATTGCCTTTGCAAATATCAGCGACCCGGATACCGAGTTTCCTAAAATCAGGGTATGGGGCACCATCGGCTGGATTCTGGCAGGATTTATCGTTGCACAAACAGTTCTGGGTTTTTTCGAGATTCCATTGTTAGGATGGATTACCGGTGTAGAAAGCAATATCCAATCCACCGATATCCCGCTAAAAGTAAGTGCGGTAATTTCGGTACTGTATGGTTTGTATAGTTTCACTTTGCCAGAAACGCTACCCTCAGCCAAGGGCGAAAAATTTGATTTGAAACAAGCATTGGGGCTTGATGCCGTTAAACTTTTAACGGATAAAAACTTCGCTGTTTTCTCTTTTTGCTGCTTTGCGATAAGTATTCCTCTCGCATTTTATTATGCACGAACAAACGACTTTATAGCGGCTGTAGCTTTTGGCGCTCAGTCGCCTTCATTTATGGCCATTGGGCAGATGAGTGAAGTTCTGTTTATGCTGGCGATTCCGTTTTTCTTGGCTCGATTAGGAGTGAAATGGATGTTACTAGTAGGGATGCTGGCTTGGACTGCCCGATATTTTCTATTTGGATTCTTCCCTAGTTCAACTGCACTAGTGATTTTAGGAATCGCTTTACACGGTGTGTGCTACGATTTCTTTTTTGTAACCGGTCAACTATATGTGGATAAGAAAGCCCCCAAACATTTGCGAGCGAGTGCGCAAGGCTTTTTTAACTTACTTACCTACGGTGCCGGTATGTTAATTGGAAACTATGTGCTGGGTTGGTGGGGCGATAACATTGCCTTAGATGGCTCTACAAGTGAGGGTTGGTTATCAGGTGCACAATCGTTTTGGGTGATGCCTGGCATAGTTGCTCTGGGAGTAGCGGCATTGTTTTTCCTCACTTTTTGGGATAAAGAAGCAGACAATAAAATCGAAAAGGAAACAGATTTAAACCCAACATAGATTTATGAGTTTAGCGAAACGAAAACTACGTATGGGAATGATTGGTGGTGGTGTTGGCGCTTTTATTGGCGCAGTTCATCGCTTGGCTGCAAATCTGGATGGACAGATTGAATTAGTTTGTGGGGCCTTTAGCAGCAATCCCGAAAAATCGAAACAAACCGGCGAAGAGCTTTTTTTGGATGATGACCGTGTTTACGGTTCGTTCAAAGAAATGATTGAAACTGAAGCAACGTTGCCGGATGATAAGCGCATGGATTTTGTCTCGATTGTAACCCCAAACCATGTGCATGCCGCGCCGGCTTTAATGGCACTTGATTATGGATTCCCGGTGATCATTGATAAACCACTTTGCTTTAATATGGACGAAGCCGTGGCTATCCAAAGCAAAGTAAAAGAAACAGGATTACCGTTGGCACTCACGCATACCTACACCGGGTACCCAATGGTGAAAGAAGCACGCCAGTTAGTAATAAGTGGCAAGTTTGGCGCTATCCGGAAAGTGATGATGGAATATCCCCAAGGTTGGCTGTCTGAGAAATTGGAAGACACCGATCAAAAACAAGCAGCCTGGAGAACCGACCCAAGTAAATCTGGCAAGAGCGGGGCCTATGGCGATATCGGCACACATGCAGCAAATATGGGTGAGTACGTTTCAGGCTTACAAATCACAAAAGTGCTGTCGATGGTAAAAAAGATAGTGCCCGGCCGATTGTTGGATGATGACGCCAGTGCATTTATGGAATTTGAAGGTGGCGTTTCGGGTGTGTTAACGGTTTCGCAGGTTTCAGCAGGCGAGGAAAATGCGATCAGAGTTCGGGTGTATGGTGAAAAAGGCGGACTCGAATGGACGCAGCGGGATCCAAATACCTTGATTGTAAAATGGAACGACAATCCCGACGAAGTATACCGCACGGGAACTGGATATGTAAGCGAAGCTGCGCAAGCAAATTCAAGAACACCGGCAGGTCATCCTGAAGGTTATCTGGAAGCGTTCGCAAACATATATCGAAATTTTGCGATGCACCTGAGAGCAATTGATGCCGGCGAGGATCACAATATGAATGTATACGATTATCCCGAAGTTGACGACGGTGTACATGGGATGAGTTTAGTTGATGCTGTGATAGAGTCCACCGAAAAAGGAAATATTTGGGTAAACGTAAAGCAGTAAATGATTATGAAAACCATTAAAGGACCGGCAATTTTTTTAGCCCAATTCATCGACGAACAAGCACCATTTAATTCACTGGATGGGTTGTGTAAATGGGCGGCTGATTTAGGCTACAAAGGTATTCAAATCCCAACGCTTGACTCTTGGCTGATTAATCTTGATTTAGCGGCTGAAAGCCAAACCTATTGCGACGAGTTGAAAGGTAAAATCAATGAATATGGACTAGAAATCACTGAGTTATCAACGCATTTGCAAGGGCAGCTAGTTGCAGTGCACCCGGCATACGATTTGATGTTTGATAATTTTGCTCCAGATGCAGTTAAAGGAAATCCAAAAGCGCGAACCGAGTGGGCGGTGGATCAGGTTAAAAAAGCGGCTATCGCCAGCCGGCGTTTAGGGATCAGCACACATGCAACGTTTTCCGGCTCATTAATCTGGCCGTATTGGCACCCATGGCCGCAACAACCGGATGGGTTAGTTGATCAAGGTTTTGATGAATTGGCCAAACGGTGGGTCCCTATTTTAGATGTGTTCGAAGAAAATGGTGTGGATGCTTGCTACGAAATTCACCCCGGCGAAGACTTACACGATGGAGTTACTTTTGAACGGTTTTTAGAGGCTACGAATCACCATAACCGAGCGAAAATTTTATACGATCCTAGCCATTTTGTGCTACAACAACTGGATTATCTCACTTATATCGATCATTACCATGAGTTTATCAAAGCGTTTCATGTAAAGGATTCGGAGTTTAAGCCAAATGGCAAAAAAGGGGCCTTTGGTGGGTACGGAACCTGGAAAGATCGTGCTGGTCGTTATCGTTCGCCCGGAGACGGTCAAATCGACTTTAAAACAATCTTCACGAAATTAACCGAATATGGCTGCGATGTTTGGGCTGTAATGGAATGGGAGTGTTGTATCAAAAGTCCGGAGCAAGGTGCTCGGGAAGGTGCCGGCTTTATTCAATCGCACATCATCGAGGCCACCGAAAAAGTATTTGATGACTTTGCCGGCGGTGATATTGATGAAGCCACCAATCGCAAAATTATGGGACTTGATTAGTCACTTACTACAGGTGTTTGTGGGTCAGGCCACAACTGAACTTCATTTCCGAATGGATCTTCGATAGTTACTTTGGACGCTAATTGAATAAAGCGAGGAATTGTGAAGGTATATTCGCTTGCAAAGTAGGCATCGCATTCTTGATCTGGTGTGGTTTTAAATAACCATACTTTCAAATCATTAGAAAAATTAGCAGGATGTTCTAATTGAAAAGCGTGTCCATCATCGCACCCGGAATAGTTAATAGTTAACGTAAGTTCATTGTTATCAACCATCGGTTCCGGTTCTTCTATCGAAATAGAATATTCGTACCCGTAAACGTTATAACGAGCTTCATCAATAATTAGAAATGTTTTTAGTTGTGTAATCCAAAGTGGCTCATTATCAACCGGTACTTTTACAATATATCCGTTACCTAATGGGCGATCGATTTCAAACTCATGCTCCTTGGCAGTTTTTTCGAGGTCTTCGTAAGTGGCACCTTGTTCTAAAAGAACAAATACTTCACCTTTAATATATTCTAAAGCGATCTCCCTACCCTGATCGTTTGTGGTAAAACATGCTTGCGTTGAAACAAGAACAACAGCGAGCAGAATTAATCTGGAAATGTTTTTTATATATGGCATAATAGTTTTTTCTCTCTGTAGAAACGCCAATTTTGTAAATATAGTGCCTTATCAATTTAAGAAAATGGACCACATACCAAAGCTTTTTTTACTCCAGGCGCTAAATGTTCAATTCCACGAATCAACTGGTCATCGCCAAGTAGAATTTCTGCAATCTGACCACTGTATTTGATGGCGGTTTCGCGCATAAAACCCATCATCGGCCAACCCCATAATGCCGAGAACAAAATGCCGTTTTCTTCAAAGAAAGGATTTGTGAGATAGGTGCATTCTATTACGTTTTCAACCGCACTTCTATTGGTTGCCGAACCCCCAATCAAATCAATAACAACGGAACCTTTTTCAAGCAATTGTTTTGTATGATTTTTAGTGATCAGAAAGTTCTTTCCACGTAAATGTTTAGGTTGCTCAGCACCGTTAATAATGAGGTCTGCATCTTGTATATAAGCATCGATACGATCGGCTGCGGTTTGAATTTTACCTAACACTCGAATTTCTTTAACGCCGGCATCGTAGCATTCGTGAACTGCGCCCATCCCAACATTGCCATAGCCCAAAACGGTTACTATTGCGTCAGATGGTTGCTTAGCTTTATTACTTTTCGTTTTTAGTAATTCTAACCCATAACGTGCCCCGGCGCGTCCAGTTTCGTGTAAAGCCTCAATTTTTCTTTTCCCAAATTCTGGTGCCGGATTAACATGACGGTAATACTTTAAAGCTTCCTTGCCATGTTGCTGAACAAAATCATTTACATCGTAATAGCGAACAGAATGTTCTTCTAACGTTTCTATAAGTGATGGTGCATCGCTGATTGTTGAAGAATCGAATACAACACGGATCTGTTCATTTAGCTTTCCTAAATCTTCGATACTTCCATCTACATGATGTAGCACCAGACTAAATGGATTGTGGTTCATCAAACGTCGAATCACGCCTGCCATTTTGGTGTTGTAACCGATTACATGAAATTGATCTCGATCGATACCCGCTATTCGAAGATCCATTTCAACACAGTTATCAGCGGCCATTAGACCCAAAACCAGCTCTTTCGGTTGTTTTTCCGGCGATTGCACCACGTTTTCCATGGCAATTACATTGATTTTATGATCTTCAAGTAATTTTGCGCGCTCTGGAAAAGAGTGAAAATGAGCCATGCAAAATAGTGTGCTATTGGCTTTCATATTAGGGATGCTTTCCATAGCCGGACCTTTGAATTTGATTATAAGATCCTTATTGCGGTATAAATCATCATGTGTAACTATTGTAGCACCAACTTGTAAGTATTCTTCGTTTGAGAAACCAACACCTTCACCTGCACCATCTTCTACATCTACCGTGCATCCTGCTTCAATCAGTTTTTTGACGTCAGAGGGAGTTAATGCCACTCTTTTTTCAAGTGCCCCTGGGTTTTCAGGTGATTCTACTTCTTTAGCTAAACCGATTAATTTGTACATGGTATGTTTTGCTTTTTGCTTGTTGATCGCATAAAATGAGAAATTACAAATGCAAAAGCATTTAAAGTATTATAGGGTTCATTTGGAATTGAAAAATATAAAGGGGATATTAAAAACAACAAGTTAAAGGTCAGGACTCGGTCTTTTAGTACAGTATTTGATTCCCTTCTCTAGTTTGTAAATTAAAATATCCGCACAGCCGATTTAGAATGTAATTCACGAGCTCATATTTTGTGAACAACTGTACCTGTGCAAACAAGTAATACACGATTTAATAATGGAATACGGTAAAGTAAAATGGTTTAATGATGAAAAAGGATTCGGATTTATAACCAGAAACGAAGGTGGAAATGATGTATTTGTTCACCGGAATAATGTAGAAAATTTAGCTCACCACGAATCGCTTAAAGACGGCGATGAAGTTGAGTTCGCAGTTATTGAAACCCCTAAAGGGTTGAATGCATCTGAAGTATACGTTCTAGAATGAGCGTAAGTTCTTACATGATAAAGCCGTTACTCGATGAGTAACGGCTTTTTTTATTCCGATCAGTCTCGTGCTTTAAAACTTGGGTTTTGAATTATACCAAAGGTGTTTCCAAAAGGGTCGATGACAGTAGCTACATATACCTCGCCACCAACATGTATTACTTCTTCATCAGGAATTGCGCCCAATTTTAGTAGCATTTCCCAAGTCTCATTGATATCAGTTACACCCCAGTACACTACAGCTCCATCTTTACTGGGTGTACGCTTAGGTATTAGACCTAACTCGTAGCCACCAACGTCAAATCCTACGTAGTAGGCCTCATCGAAATAAGGTGGTTCTCCAAGAATTGCGGTATACCATTCTTTTGCTTCTTTTAGATCTGGTGCCGGATAAATAACAGTTCTTAGTCCTTTAAAACTCATTCTTCAGGTGTTCCAAGGGTGAATTCTTTTTCAATATATCCACCACGGGTTGAGAGCACTTTTACCGTGCCTTTAGCGCCATCAATACCATTTAGTGTTACTTTAAAAACGGCCGATTTCGATTCGCCTGGCTCCGTGTATCCTAAATAAACCGTTTTGTCGTATAATTCCGGTGTAGTAATTTGAACCGGCGCATTTTCAAATCCTTTAGTGAGTTCTTCATCAAACTGAAGTTGTATGCGATCTTCCTTCACAATTTTCACTAATTGCGCTTGTTTAAGGGCAACCGGCAAATTTCCTGTGTTCGCAATTTGTACCTCAATCTCATAAGTAGAACCATCGATTTTGTTAATATCGATATTATTTAATGTGATTTGTGGCAATTCCAGTGCCATTGCCAGATTGAAGAGAGCCTGTTTTTTGGCCCAGTGTTCGAGCATCCAAGGCGGCCCATTTTGGCTAAAGAATTTAGGATGAAAGCCACCAATTTCAACTTCTCCAAGGGTTGGGTGATCAAAAGCTTCCCATTCTCTGAATCCGTTCCCGTCATTTTCTTCGTCATCCCAACGGAGGGCATCATAGTTGTCGTACACGCCGTCTCCATCGTAATCTTTCATAGCGCCGTTGTTCCAAAGTTCGTCGCCATACCAAATCGAACCGAAATAAAAATATCCGAAATCAGGTCCATGCCCAAAGAGCGGGCTCGGTTTCGATGGATCCCCTGTAACACGATTAATTGGGTAGCGCGTCATGTACGTTTCGTATACATCACCTGCCCAAGGGTATTCAGTAATTTCGAGCCCAATCTCATCTAGTCGCTCATAAATTGCTAAGTCTTCGGGGTACATTCGATCAGTGCTTTTTGATGTTGATGGCGGACGCAAGTGCATAGGTACGCGAGTATCCATCGAATTTACAACGGAGATATTTGGGTGTGATAGCATCCACAAAACAACAGATTTCGATTCAGGCTCGCTGAGTGGAGCAGCGCCTGCACCGTATTGTGTGTAGCCCCTGCCTGTTAAATCGCCTCCTGGAACTGGACGCCAGTTTTCGGCATAATTTCGATGAAGATCTAAACCACCAACGCCATCTTCATTATAATCACCATCTCCATCATTATCGATTCCTTCGCTGTATACGAAATGTGTTCCTTTTCCGGCAAGCACTCTAGTCATTAACCTACCAGAAGGATCTCTTGGATCGATGATGTAGTTTGCTTCTTCTAATTCATCCTCGTTTGCTTTTCTTCGGATGGAATACATAATCCCATCGCCGTCTAAATCCTCTTCATCATCTTCGTCTAGCAAGCCGTCGCGATCGTTATCATGAGGACGAACCGAGCTGCGATTTCTTTGTGCAGTGTGCAAGTATAAATTCGAACCATCAGGGTTATTTTGTGGGCGTAGGTAAATGGCTTTAGTATCGATTAGTTCTGTGATTGCATCGTCCTTGCCATAATTTTCTAACAAATGTTTGGTTAACCAAAGGATAGATTCGCTACTTGTAATCTCGCCACTGTGTCTGCCACCTTCGAAGTAGGCAGCAGGTTTGTCGGTATCTTTACCCGTCTCTTTATTGGTGATGGTCATCTGCAAGATGGGTCGACCTTCGAAACTACGCTCGATTTCGTATAAATCCACAATATCAGGATACTCATCCGCCCATTTTTTATACCAATGATACATTACGTCAACGGTGTGATAGGTGTCGAAAGTTAGTTCATCACCGCCAACGTACTCAACTTCGGGGTGTAGGTATTGAGGAAAAAAGCTAATGCCGTGGCGTTCGCCTGAAACGGTGTAGGTTGCAGAATCGGAATCTGATTCTGGCCAGGAGTATTTAGTAAACGTTCGCACATCTTGTGCGATTGATTGGGAAGCTAAACCCAGAAATAAGCTCAATAAAAGAATCCTTTTCATATTCATGGTTTTATTAATGAAAGTGAAAAGGAATGGAAGTTTAGGGAAATAAAAAAGCCTCAATGGTATCACCCAATTGAGGCATAGGGTACAGAATAAAATGGTGTGCTTAAAAATATGTAATAGTGGTTGTTAGTGTGCCTTCGTATGTGCCGCGTAAGTTTGCTAATTCAGATCCAAAGTTTGCTCCCAACTTGATCGAGTGAACATCATCTGTAACACTTGAAGTACTGTCAGAATTGATAGTTATGCTTTCGCCAAATTGATTGGTAATTACTACCGATTCCTGATTCGAAACGTCAGCGTCTAAATGCTTTGGGGTTGTAATTTCGAACCCACCTTCTGTTACGGTGTTATTATCGAAGTTGATGTCTACCGAGTTTACCTCGCTAAGCGTTACCCCGCTAACAACAGTTACCGAAACATTCATCACTGCTGTCGCAGACTTCTGAGCTGAAATATTTGTGCTCACTAACAACAGTGTGATGAATGTCCAGTAAATGTTAATTGCTCTCATGACCAGTATGTTTTGTTTCTCTTGACTTATTTGTCTCTGACTCTCTCTGCGTCAAATATATTAAGAATCTCTAACATTAAAAAATTTTAATTAATGTTTTTTTCTGTCATTCCTTTTGATTCGGTCAATAAATCATTGAAATAACTGCATATGAAGAGATAAAATATTTTTTAAGATTTTCTAATGTTTACTACATGATCATGTAGAAATGAGATTTATGACCGATAAAAAATGAGAAACGGTATCATTGCACTTATAAAATCATTACAATTACCACGAACATTTTAGAAGACATTATTTTATGAAAGGGGTACTACTGAGAATTAGCTTGGCTATTCTAATCGCTATAACTGCGAATTCACTAAACGCACAAACATTTATTCTTAAACCTGCTGAGCTTCAGAACTCAAATGGTGGGTTTAGTACTAAACTTCTGATAAAGAGGGATAAAGTATTTCGGCTTACTTGGTTGCAACCAGATGAGTCTGCGCTAAACTTGAATGGAGCAAATGCTAAGGTAATAATCGGTCGTACATCTAATACCTATGATTTGCTTGAAGAAAATGTATCAGGTGTAAATCAACAGTTTGTTGCTGATGATCTTGGTTTAACACCCGGCCGATATTATGCACGTGTTACAAACTCAACTAAACTAACGACAACAGAAATTCAAGCGGAATTTGAGGCTGATCCTAGCGGGGTTGTTTTTTCCAATGAAATTCAGTTAATAATAGAAGCGAATGAAGCCCCTTCTATTACTGCGCCTCGAGGCTCAATTGATAATTCTTCACCTGTATTTCAATGGACAGCGGTATCCGGAGTACCTTCCTATTGGTTAATCTTATCTAGTACTCCTTTTGATATCGTAGAGAATGAAAGTGGTGAAGTAGCTATCGAGGGGGCAACTATTGTATGGCAATATATAACAAAAAACACGACTGCGAATTATGGTGATATAAATTACCAATCACCATTTAATGATGAAGCCCCACCTTTGAACTCGGGTCAGGAGTACAGCTATACTATATTGAATGTTTATGAGGAGAATAACCCAGGTTATACAAGTCCCGTTTTCGGTGGTATTGTACCTTTTACTTTTGTTGATCCTGATGCGGTGCCGGTTACTACTTTGCTTTCACCTACAGTTGATGAAGTGTTTTTCTCAGAAGAAACCATAACGTTTACTTGGGATGAGGTTTCTGAAGCAACAAATTACACCGTAAATTTACTGCAAGTAGTGAAGCAGCAAGGCATTGACGTTACCCTTCCAATTTGGTCAAGCACCACTACAAATACATTAATTGAATACCCCGCTATTGATAATTTAAAAAATGGAAGATATCAATGGAATGTTACTACTAACAATAATAGTGGTGGTGGTTCGACAAGCCAAAGCAGGTTTTTCACATATAATGTAGAAACAGGTGAATTTGGTGCAAGTATACGTTCGAGTGATGATAATTCAATTATATTAGGCGTTGAACTTACTGCCAGAGCAATCTCAGGTGGTGTAACCCCTTCAATACCATATTTTGTTCAAGAAAGTAGTCACAGCGATAGTTTAGTTGCCGGTACTTATGAGTTCACTGCAACTAAAGAAGGCTTTGAGACAAATAGTGGTGAATACACAATTAGAGATGATCAGCGGACAAATTTTACACTTAAATTAACCCCGCTACCATCAACTATTAATGGGGTGGTGCGTGATGATGCCGGTGAGGTTGTTGCTGATGCACAAGTAAGTATAGAAGCAATTTCAGGTGATTTCGAAGATGATATTGTCACTGATATTAATGGCGAATTTTCTATTTCATTAGACCAAGGCAGTTATTCAGCTAGTGTAAGTAAAACTGGGTACATAAGTGCGGATGAACAGAGTGTGACCGTTGGCTTAAATGAACAAAAAGCATTTGGCGAAGCCTTTGTATTAATAAATGATGAGGCGACAGTATCTGGTTATGTGTTTAACGAGGATGGTGAGGCAATTCAACGTGCAAAAGTAAGAATTACTAATGGTGATTTTACTTATGAGGCCAACACAAATGGAGATGGGTTATATCAATTTACTGTAGCTAGTGGTAGTTGGACTCTTTCAACTGAAAAAATAGGTTTCGTAAAACCATCTGATCAAGAAGTTACTCTCTCAACAGGTGATGTATTACAAAATCAGGATTTTGTATTGACAGGTAATGCAAATCAAGTTACTGGCTTTGTTAGAGAACAAATAACAAATAGTGACGGTACAGTTGGTAGTAGTATTTTTGAAGGTGTAATAGTAAAAGCTATTCCAAATGTTGGTGAACCAATTAGTACGGTATCTGGTAGAAATGGACAATACACATTATCACTAAAAAGTGGTTCTTACACCATCGAAGCTATTGAAGATAATTATACTTCAAATGTAGACCGAGAACTAGTAATAGGAATTGCGGTAGGCGAAACTATTTCTGGTATTGATTTCGAGCTGATTCCAAATCCGAGTTCTATTGCAGGTACGGTTACATTACCGGATGGAAATGGAGTTGCAGATGCAACCGTTTCTATAAACGGTGTAGGTTCGGTAGAAACTTCTGGTAGTGGATTTTATGAATTAAGTGTTCCTGAAGGTGAGCATGAAATTACGGTTAATAAAACAGGATTAGTTTCTCCTGAACCACGAACAATTTCAGTAGCAGTTGGGCAAGAGTTAACAGGTGTTGATTTTCAAATGACACCAAATGCCGGAACTGTTTCGGGTAAAATAACTGCCGGTGGTGAAGCCTTATCAAATGTACGGTTAACAGCTATCAATACTAACACAGGTAATACCACTTCAATTACAAATAATTTAAATGGTACTTATTCATTTAACTTAAATTCAGGTAGTTGGTACATAAAGGCTACTAAGTCAGGATTTATTGGCGATTCAACCAATGTTTTAACAGTGGGGCCAGGCCAACAGTTGGTAAATCAAAATTTAACTCTAATTGAAAACCTAACTACACTACGAGGTACCATTACTGATGGGACTAATGCCTTAAGAAATGCTTCGGTTTCAATCACAAAACCAGACGATGATACTTTTGAACAAAGTACGGTAACACAGGTAAATGGAACCTATGCATTTTCATTGCCGGCAGGTGAGATTTATACTATTAGATCTACAAAGAATGGGTACAAATCAAAATCATCATCTACCAACGAACTAGTACCCGGCGAAACGGTTGTTTACGATTTTAGCCTAGATGCTAATCCAAGTTCGGTGGCAGGGAAAGTTACAGTTGAAGGATCTGATGTTCTATCAAAAGCTAAAGTAATTGCATTTTCTACGAATGGAAATGCTGTTGATAGTACAGAAACAGCATCAGATGGTACATATTTACTTGGGCTAGATCCGGGGAACTACACACTTAAAACTACGAAAGCCGGATATACACAAGCTGAAACGAGCACGTCGTTAAGTATTGGGCAAAATCTGACAGGAATAAACCTAGATGTAGATGAGAATTTTGCATTCATAAGTGGAACTATAACGGATGGAAATGGCACCGGTATAGATCAAACGTTTATCAGTTTACAAAAAACTGGTGGTAAAGGTGCCTCAGCATTAACCGATCAGGAAGGAAGTTTTAGTTTAACGAGATTAACGGCGGGCACTTTTACTATCGAAATTAGTAAAACAGGGTTCATAACTAAGCGTGAGACATTTACTTTAAAAGATGGTGACTTTTTAAATCTGGATCGTCAATTAGATGCAAAAAATGGAAGTATTACAGGTTCGATATCAGATGAGAATGGCATCTCTTTAGGCGATGCTACTGTTACCGCAACTAATACCGACGGGATCACTTACACTGCGATTTCCGATGCGAATGGGGCTTATACCTTTAATACCGTTGAGCCATCTACCTACTCGGTGAATGCAGCAAAGACCGGTTATACTACTTCTGATCCAACAAGTACAGTTGTCACGTTAGATGAGTTAAACGTTACTGATGTTGATGTATCAAACCTGATCCCCAATAATGGAGTGATACAGGGAACGATTACAAATACGGTTTCAGGAGATCCGATTAAAGATGTTCAAGTTTCGGCGAATGGTACACGAGGCTCCGGTTTTGCTATAACATCAGCAAGTGGGCAATTTGAAATAACCAACCTTATCCCGTCTGACTACACATTAATAAGTAGCTTAGATGGTTTTAAATCAGACACAGTTTCGATTACGATAGATCCTGAAAATCCAACATTTGTAACTAGTAGTAATCTCCTTCAAAATAACGGAACCATTGTAGGAACGGTTACAGATACGGATAATGAAGTCCTTCCATTTAGAGTAACTGTTGTGGCATCAAGTGCAACGGAGTCGTTTACAACTCAAACCAACGAAAGTGGTGAGTTTGCTTTTGAAGGCGTAGAAACGGGAGTTAGTTATTCCATCGAAACTGACATTTACCGAGAGGGTTACGAAAATATTGTAACTGAAATCGAGGTGCCTCTTGGTGCCGATGAAGTCTCGCTTGACGACAATTTAGAAGTGATTGTAAAGCAAGGTATAATTAGTGGTAATGCCGGTATTAATGCTGCGAGTGTTAAGCTTCTAAATGCAGATACCAAGCAGATTATAGATTTGGCAAATTCAAATTCAAGCGGTGGATTTAAATTCGAGTTTCTTGAAGCAGGTAGATATCAAGTTGTAGCAAATCGTCTAGGCTATATATTTTCACCGGATACCTCAGATGTTTTTGAGTTAAGCGGAGATGGAAGTAGAACACAGAATTTTAATGCTCAGGCTAATATTGGGACCATTGCAGTGGTTGCCAATGGTAGCGATGGCAACAAGCAATCAAATGTTGATGTAACAATAGTATCTGCTGATACCACCGTAATTCTATCAAAGAAAACAGGAAATAATGGGGTTGCATTATTTAGTGATATTAAAGCGGGTACCGAATACACCATCAGAGCATCGAAGAATAATTTCTCAACCGATCCTGAAGTGAATAATGTTACACTCAATTCGGGCGATTCTACTTCAGTAAGTTTTACACTATTGGCAAACGCATCAGCAATTACGGGAACTGTAAAACAAGACAACGGGACTTCGACTTCTAATCTTCGAAGTGTAGATATACTTGCAACACAATCTTCGACTGGGCAAAGTTTTAGTGCCACTTCAAATAGTTCAGGCGTCTATACTTTGAGTAATCTACCTGCAGGCAATTACGAAGTTACAGCTGAACGAGAAGGGTTTACAAGAGATACCGTTTCTGTAACTCTAACTGCCGGTACCGATGCAACCGCTGACGATTTAGTATTAAATCAAGCTTCAGCAGATGTGCGAGGAATTGTGCGATATAAAGGTGACGGAGTACAAGGTATTACCGTTGAGGCACTTTCCGGGTCTTCAATCAAAACTACAACCAGTGCCAGTGGTCGATTTAGATTTAGTACGCTACCCGTAAAAACTGGGGCAAATGATACTACTGTTTATCAGATAAAAGTAAAATCAGGCTTATTCAGTAAAAGTTATACCATAAGATTGACTGTTGCTGATATCGGTAAACGTAAAAATTTACCTACTACTAATTTGCCGAGTGGACAAATTAACTTACTAGTAACAGACGGTGTTAAACCACTCGAAGGTGCAACATTGGAATTTGGAATTTCAGGAGGTGAATCCAATCAAATAGTAACTGGTTCTGATGGTAGTTTCGAGTCGGACGATAATCTGCGTAAAGCAACGTATGTAGTTGCCGTTTCGAAAAGTGGATATCTAATTCCTAAGAATACCATACGAATTCCATTGCCAACCGATACTACTGTTATCGAAAATGAAGTAGCAATTCCGTTCAGACAATTAACAGTGCCTAAAATATTAGCTGACGAGCAGACATCGGTTAGAGTAGTTAATACTAACGGGTACGATAATTCCGGAGTTTCAGGTGAGCTTTATTATAAAAAAGCATCACAAACATCGTTTCAATTAGTAACGATGACACTAGCGGGAGATACGCTAACAGCAGCAATCCCTGCTATAAATTCTACCGAACAAGTATCGTTTTATACTTCTATTACGGATACCGTGGCAGGTAATGTTTTTGTGAGTAATCAACGTACCATTACGCCGCTTGCAAGTGGAATATTAACCAATGTTCGTTTAACTCCATCTGTGAATGGCCAAACATTAAGAGTTGGTGAAACCTATAACTTGCAAATGTTAGTACGTGACGGAGTTAATAAATCACTAGCAGAAAAATTTGAAGGTGATGATGCATTAGGTGAAGTAACGGTTGCCAATCTATCTGATACAACTGGTATAGAACTAACAAATACTTCCGGTACTACCATCAGGCTGAAAACTTTAAAAAGCGGAACCTATAAGCTAAAAGCATCTGCTAAACTGAACGGTAGTATTGTAAATGCAAATGTAAGCTTTACAGTTAATGAAATTCCGCTGGAGAGCATTTTGGTAAACAGTCCGGCCAAGCAGTTGGATAATTCAGCTTCACACGTATTTTCATATTCAGCCATCGACACTTCGGGTAGCACCGTGCTATTGGGTGAAAGCTTGCAATGGAGTATCGACCCACCAAATTTTGGCAGTATCGATAACAGAGGGGTATTTATTCCTACTGCAAATACCTTTTTTGGATCCTTCGTCATTTCAGCGAGTGATTCCATTTCGGGCTTAACCGGCAGCACTGAAAGTGTAGACTTGGTTGCCAAAGTGAAACCAGATGAAGCCTATACATTTACCAACGGTGGTGGTCTGGAGCTTCAATTACCTGCCGGATCTGTTGAGTTTACCTCACAGATCTCGTTAACTGAAACCAATCCGCCACCCACAAAGAAATTTGTGTTTGCACAAAGCTCGGATCAAAGTTATACCGTAGGCGATCGCATTTATGTATTCTCATTCTCGGGAAGTGAGCTCAAGTCGTCAGCTCAACTTACACTTCCAGTCGATACTACAATCTCGGAACTAAACACCGGTGAGCGTGAAATTGCACGATTCAATTTTACTACCCTACAGTGGGAAGTGTTCGAAAACATCACAGCTAAAAACATTTCGAATTTAGCAGGTTCAGTTAGTACCGAGCGACTTGGGCAATTTGCAGTGCTAGCGGCTAACGAGCCACTTGGTATTCGAAATGCAGCCGTTTTACCGAGTCCATTCTCCCCCGATATCGGTCCGGTAAAAATCGGGTATTGGCTCGATACTGCATTCCCGCCGGCTAAGGTGACCATAAAAATATTCAATATTCGTGGAGAGTTAGTTCGAACACTGCTCGAGAACGATCTGCAACAACCCGGGAGGTATGGATCGCGATCAAGCGCTAAAGAAATCCTTTGGGATGGCCTGACAGATGCAGGTAACATGGCTAGAAACGGGCGATATATTGTCCAAATCACAGCCAAAGATCAACAAGCAGAAGAAGTTCAACTATTACAAGTAATCCTAATCAAGTAAGCACTATGAAACGACTAATCCTCCTTTTATTTACGATCACGGTGCTTGCTACAGGCAATGCACAAGCGCAAGAATTATCAATGATACCCGGCTCTTTTGTCGATATAGGTTTTGGTACAAGACCGGTAGGTATGGGTTTTGCCTTTGTTGGCCTCTCCGACGATGAAAATAGCCCGTATTGGAACCCAGCCGGTTTAACTCAAATCACAGATATTAAAGCAGGCTTTTCCCAAGCTGATCAACTCGGTTTGATAACATACAATTATGCCTCTGCTACCATGCCTATTCCGGGACAGAATCATGCGGTAGGAATATCAGTAATTTCTTCGGGTGATGATGCGATGAAAGAGCTTTCGATTCATGTAGCATATGGTATTCGATTTAATATTGTTAGCCTTGGCGTAGCTGTTAAATACAGAAACGCATCTTTTGGCAATAACTCGTTAAATCGCGACGATTATATGGTATTCGACGACGCTGAGATCGACGCAGGTTTTGGACAACAAGTATTTGGGGATGCAAATGGACTCGGTCTCGATCTAGGATTGATGATTCACCCCAGCGATCAAGTGCAACTTGGAGTTGTATTGCGAGATGCTTACGCTCCTATGAGTTGGAACAGTGAAGCACGAAGTGTTGAATATCAAGCTCGAGGTGAATACGATGAAGACCTACCTTATGAATTAATCATAGGTTCTGCACTCAAATTATCGAAGAATTTCCTTGCTGTAGTAGACTTTCAGCCGGCAATAAGTAGCGAGCGAACAAATTGGGTACGAGCAGGAGTTGAGGGTCGTTTAGTAAACGTATTGATGATTCGCGCAGGAACCGAGCAAGGAATTAATGAATTAGATGACGACCGATTTACTTTGGGTACAGGTCTCGATATAAAAATAAAAGATAAGCTTCGGTTACAGTCTGATTTTGCATACGTGATTGATCCGATTCAAAATTCACAACGCATTAGCTTTACAGTCAGTTTTTAAAGGGGTATGGAAATGAAAAGTTTAAAGAAAATTACATTATTGATTGTTTTGAGTGCGATTCCATTAATGGGATGGGCTCAGGAAGAAGAAAATGCGGATGCCAACGAATTACATGTGTTCCGTGGTGGATATATGGACGTTAATTTCGGAATAAATTTGAATACCGTTGGCAGTAGTTTAGGCTCGGGCGGTATGGGAGGCGTAATCTCGTCTCGAGTTTCAAATGGTGCACTTAGTGTGAACTTGAATCCGGCACATCTTACTTCACTAAGTAAAGGTTATTTGGCAATAGATACCCGTTTAGGCTTAGGTACCAATTACATTTCCAGTGTTAATAAAGAATTGTTAAAGACATTAAACGACGAAATTACCACTGCAACTAACGAGGAGTTTGCCAAGGAAGCTTCGTGGACGACATTTCCGGAAACCTACATCAAGCCAACTGAGATGAGAAATTTGGATGTGGGTTTTGATGATGAAATTGCATCCATTGCATTTGCTGCACCTATTACTGATAAGTTTACACTTGCCGGAGCGTATACATATCCGGCTTCTGTTAATCTTGATTTTGGAGTTACAGGATTATCTGCAAAGCTTGCCCAAGAGCAGGGTTCAGATGATGTAGCAATACGATTCGACGTATTGATGAACATTTCTCTGCTTACTCAAATGAACTTTCGAATGTCATCGCTTTCTTTAGGCGGTGGAGCTAAAATCTTTGATACAAAGCGTAAAAAACTAAGCGTTGGAGCAACTTTTACCCGATACGAACTTACGAATACCCGAAATCTACAGGCAGATTTATCAGGTATGGTTGTAGTTGGAGGTGCGGATGAGAGATATTTCAACAACCCAAACGATCCAAACCTAAATAGAGAATTAGGAGAGTCGAATGCCTTTTTTATGAATGCTTATGGTGAGTTTGAAGCTACAGAATATGGAACTCGACTCGGGTTATTCTATAGCCTCGATGATGAACTCAATATTTCTATTGTGTACAATCAAATGCCGAAATTCGAATTGGAGGGCACAAACAAAGTGGCAAGTGCTTTTTTACCGGTATTTTTAGTGGGTACAGGCGATCAAGTTCTTAGCGGTGATATGGAAGTGGCATTAGATAGTTTACAAGCAAATAAGCCGAATCTAACAACCGAAAGGGATATTTCATCATTAGTAAGTGATGGTGAGCTTCAATTGCCTTCTTCACTATTGTTTGGTGTTGATGTTGGGCTTGGTAAGCATACCGTTGTTTTAAACTATTCTAGATATTTCGGCGATCTGACATTTAAGCATGGTAGTACTACGATTGGAAAAGAAGCTACACATGGAATTGGATTTGGTTTAGATTTCAGAATGCGGGATAGATGGGTGAGCCCATTTCAAATTGTTACCCTACCGGTTCGACTTCTTTTCTTAGATATTGATGGATTAATATTTCAAAGCCTAGGTCGCTTTACAGGATATAAAAACTCACATTATCGCCTAGGTGGTAATGTAATTCTTGGGCAAGGAATTGCAACTAACAACAACGAGAGTTTGAGAAATAATTTAGGAAACCCCTTGCCACAGGCATTCTCGATGGGTCGACAGTATACTATTTTTGGCAATTTGGATGTAGGTGTTACGGTGCTTGCTGTTCCAGATTTGATGCTAAAATATTCTGTTGGGATTAGATTCTAAAACATCACAGATAGATTATCACTAAAACCAATTGAGTTTAGTAATCACATCATCGTATCTTTAAAGCAATCGGGACGTGGCGTAGTCCGGTAGCGCACTCGGCTGGGGGCCGAGGGGTCGCAGGTTCAAATCCTGTCGTCCCGACCAGTTTAACCTCAATCAGATTTATTTGGTTGAGGTTTTTTTTATTTCGATTCATGAGAATGGAATAGAGTGACTCATGTGCGAAGTTAAGTAGGATTAGGTATTCAGAGTAAGGCCAAGGAGTCGCAGGTTCTTCCGAAGGAATCCCATTGGGGAAATCCTGTCGTCCCGACCAGTTTAACCTCAATCAGATTTATTTGGTTGAGGTTTTTTTTATTTCGATTCATGAGAATGGAATAGAGTGACTCATGTGCGAAGTTAAGTAGGATTAGGTATTCAGAGTAAGGCCAAGGAGTCGCAGGTTCTTCCGAAGGAATCCCATTGGGGAAATCCTGTCGTCCC
>JAXMOK010000012.1:0-90119 GCA_034669965.1 Balneolaceae bacterium
GGTGAGAGGTGATATCTCAGCGCAGAAAATCGATGTCATACATTATTCCGCCGCTCAGTTCGTTGAATTTTCGATATTCGAACCAGTGGTTCGAGCACACATTCCGAACAGGTTGTTCGGAACGAGGGTAACTCTAATCTTAATTCTTCTGATCACCTTTAATTTTATTATTTAATCCAAAAATGATAAATGGATAATAAAAAAAGAAGGCATAGCTAAATATGGAAAAAAGAAAAAATCTAACTATATGGTTAAAGTTATCTCCGTCAACTTTCAGGTATTCAATTAAAAAACTTAATGGAATTACTAATAAAAAAGATCTTCTAAAGAATAGTGCATATTTTTTAGAAAAATTAAGTTTTGAAATCAGAAAGTGAAAATCAAAATGAACAAGATAGCCGTATGCGCCACCAAGAGCTATAGCTCTAAATAACCAAGATTCAAATTCATCAAGATTTCGTATATCCTCAATAGCTAGAATTATATAAACAAGTACGATAATAAACATAGCTAAAGATTGCACTATGAAATAATCTATCTCTCTATGTCCATTTAACTTTATATCTTGTAAATCTTCCCATTCAAGAAAGAGTTCATGACTTCTATAAAGAACAAAAACCGTTACAATAAATATTCCAAAATCGTAAAAGATTAAGTTAACTAGATTGTCGGTAAATGAAAGTGAGAAACCCCAGAAGTTAATAGTAAATGCAGTCCCTACATTATATATTTTAGAAAATATGACAACTAAAAGAGCAATCAGGAATGATAAAACTAGTTTCGTTCTAGATTTTTTATAAGATTCCATTGCTCAGCTTCTCTCCAACATCCTCTCTAGCGAAAGCACCGCATTTTTGGTGATGTCGGCCGGAACCGTGATATGATTCACAACCTCGCCTTGCTCCAGTTTTTCCAAGCTCCAAAGCAGATGAGGCAGATCAATACGGTTCATCGTTAGGCATGGACACATAAACGGGTTCAAGCTCACGATTTCTTTATCGGGATGCTCATTGATTATGCGATTCACCAGATTCATCTCAGTACCAATGGCCCACTTAGAACCGGCTGGCGCATTCTTTATGGTTTCGATAATGAAATTAGTTGAGCCGGCGTAATCCGAAGCTTGAACTACATCGTAAGTACATTCGGGATGCACAATGATGTTCATGTCAGGTTGTTGCTTGCGTAGGTTTTGAATGTGCTGCACATTGAATTTCTCGTGCACCGAGCAGTGTCCTTTCCATAGAATTACCTTCACATCTTCCCATTCGCCTTCATACTCAAACTCGCCGGTAAGTGGAGCGTACACGGCCATCTGTTCGAGAGGAATGCCAATATCAAAAGCAGTATTTCTACCCAAGTGCTGATCCGGTAAAAACAGAATACGTTCTTTTTGGGTGAATGCCCATTCCAGCATTTTTTTAGCGTTACCGGAGGTTACGCAAGCCCCACCGTTTTTACCAACAAAGCCTTTAATGGCAGCTGTCGAATTCACATAAGTAAGCGGTAAAATGGTATCGCCCCAAATTTCCTGCATTTTGGTCCAGCCGATTTCAGTCTGCTCAATATCGGCCATATCAGCCATAGAACAACCGGCACGTAAATCCGGTAAAATCACTTTTTGATTCGGATTTGTAAGCATATCAGCGGTTTCGGCCATAAAATGTACGCCGCAAAACACAAAGTACTCTGCATTCGGCTTTGTTTGGCAAATCTGCGCAAGCTTCAGCGAATCGCCACTGGCATCGGCAAACTGAATAACTTCATCTTTTTGATAATGATGACCGGGTATAAACAAACGATCCCCAAAATGTGCTTTAATCTCATTAACCCGTGCCTCCATTTCTTCCACAGAAAGGGTAGAGTATCGCTTGGGAAGACTTACTTCAGATTCAATTTCTAAAAGTTCTAAAACGTCCATGCTATAATTGGTTGTCGTAATCTAGTACGAAACAGGAATGCGTAACGAGCTTCAAAAATACAAAAAATTGCGCTTAGGCGTTACGTTAGGGTTAAGAGTTAGCTAGTTATTTAAATTAAAGCTGATGTCGAGTGCTTTTACCGAATGAGTGATCCATCCCACCGAAATAATATCGGCACCACAACCTTGATAACTTGTAATATTTGTTGGATTTATCCCACCCGAAACTTCAACAGTAATATGGTCAGGTATGCTGCTGGTTAGTTCACGAACTTCTTCAGGACTTCGGTTGTCCAGCATAATCACATCGGCACCGGCTTCTACCGCTTCTAACACTTGTGCTTTGGTCTCCGTTTCTACTTCGATGGAAACCATGTGCCCGGCTTTGGCTCGAATCTGTTCCATAGCATTGGTGATAGAACCGGCTGCTTTGATATGATTGTCTTTGATCATGGCACCGTCATCCAATCGAAAACGATGATTTTTACCACCACCGCAGGTAACAGCGTACTTTTGTAGTCCGCGAAGGCCCGGTAATGTTTTGCGTGTGTCCACAACGGCGATGGTTGGATCGGCCAATAATCGCACCAGTTCTCGGGTGCTGGTTGCAATGCCGCTCATGTGCTGCAAGATATTCAATATCACACGCTCGCCGCTCAATAAAGTGGTAACAGGACCTTCAACTTCAGCCACAATTTGTTGATCGGTTACAATGCCACCATCATTCACTAACAATTCAATGGATACATCGCCATCGAAGAACGCATACACGGTTTCCAGAACTTCCAGCCCGGCAATTACACCTGCGGCTTTAGCGCGAAAAGTGCCTTTGGCGATTTGTGACACATCGAAGATCGAATTTGTGGTGATGTCGCCCATGCCGAGGTCTTCAAACAGGGCGTCTTCAACGATTTTTTTATAAAGATGGTTATACACGAAAATCGGGTTTAACTGAACGAAAGTAGTTATTTTTGAACTGCTGAAGATACCGGTTTTCATCTATAAGAACGAGTTAAATGATCTATCTTGATTACGCTGCTACTACACCCATTCATCCACAGGTTATGGAAGCGATGCAGCAAGTTTCCACACGCTATTTCGGTAATGCAAGCAGCTTGCACGATGTTGGCTCGAATGCAAAGCAGGTATTAAATGCCGGCACTAAGGTGATTGCTTCATCGATAAGCAAAACTCCCGGTGATGTAGTGTTTACTTCGGGCGCAACGGAAGCGAATTTTTTAGCGATTCAGGCATTGTTGGATGGTAGAGAAGACGATCGGAAAGAAATCATCAGCTCGCAGATGGAGCATTCTTCGGTGATAAATGTGCTTCGCCGATTGGAGTCGCAAGGCTATGTAGTTCGATGGGTGGATGTACTCGAAAACGGCATGCTGGATTTGGATCATTTTGTAAGCCTCATTTCTGATCGAACAGCGCTCATCACCATTCAACATGTTAATTCTGAGCTGGGAGTGATTCATCCATTGGAAATAATCGGGCAGTTAATCGCAGGAAAAGATATTCGCTTTCATTCTGATTGTGTGCAAAGTTTTGGAAAGCTCCCACTCGATCCGGAAAGTTGGGGCGTTGATGCCCTGAGTATTTCTGCGCATAAAATTTACGGCCCGAAAGGTGTAGGCGCGCTGTGGTTGCACAAAGAAGTTGATTGGAAGCCTATGTTCGACGATCCGGATCAAAAACGAGCGCTTCGATACGGCACAGCAAACGTGCCCGGTGTTGCGGCCTTCGCTACGGCTGCAAAAATTAGCTCAAATGGGCGAGAAGAAGAGCTTCATCGAATTTCAAACATTCGACAACAACTGATTGATGGTTTGAGAGGATTGCCATTTGAGATGGTTGTAGAAGGAGAAACCGGTTCTCAATCACCGTATATTCTGGGAGTGCGTTTTCCGGGCATCGAAGGACAGTTTTTGATGTTAGAATGCAGTCAGGCAGGCTTGGCGATTTCAACGGGGAGTGCCTGCCAGATAGGTTCCGATCGGCCAAACCGAACGATGAAAGCATTAGGGCGAAGCGACGAACAAGCACGTGAGTTTGTGCGTTTATCATTAGGCAGAGATGTAAAAGAACTTCATATCCCCGAGATAATTGAAAAAATAGACAGTATCTTAACCCGACATTTTAAAAAAGTTCATCGATCTTAAGAATTAAACAGACTACTACATGAAGAATTTTTTAGTTGGCCTCACCGCACTATTATTAGTGTTTACTGCGTGCCAAAAAACTGAAACAACACCGCAAACTTCGAATACAGCTCCTTCTACCGAAGAAGCAGAATCACAGCCAGATGTAGAGGCAAAAGTTACTATCGTAAAATTCAGCGACTACGAATGCCCTGCCTGTGCGTATTATCACTCTATGCTAAAGCAATTAAAACAAGATTTGGGCACCGATGTTAAAGTGATTGCGAAGCATTTCCCATTAAGTATTCACCCATATGCTCAGGTTGCAGCACGTTCTGCTGAAGCGGCTCGATTACAAGGTAAATATGATGAAATGCATGACCTGATTTTTGCAGGGCAATCTCAGTGGAGCCGTGGTAATGCCGAGAATATTTTTATCGGATATGCTCAGTCGCTAGATTTGGATATCGAAAAATTCCGCGCGGATATGAATTCAGCGGATATGAATAGGATTGTAATTTCTGATCGTCGCGAAGGTATGGAGTTAGGAGTGAATTCAACACCTACTTTCTTTATCGAGGGTGATAAAATTAATGGAAACCCGGGCAGTTATCCGGAATTTAAAGAGCTTGTTGAAAGCTACATGGACTAAATTTTCCGCAGTTGATTTTAAAAAGGTTTCGGTTGTTTCGATCGAAACCTTTTTTATTTTCGGGATATGAGCAGTAATGAAAAAATAATGACAGCGACCTGCCTAAATTGTGGTTCTGATAAAGTGGAGCAATTTTGCGCAACTTGTGGTCAGAAAGCACAGGCTACTAAACAGCCATTGCGGGTTTTTTTGAGTGATGCCGTTGAGACACTGTTCAATATCGACAGCCGATGGCTGATAACCATGCGTGATCTATTTCTTAAACCCGGCAAAGTAACTCGTGAATATATTGCCGGAAAACGAGCAAGTTATTTACCACCATTGCGTATTTATCTATCTATCAGTGTGCTTTATTTTTTGATGGTACAATGGGTAGATAGTTCACAAGTGTTTTTTATCAATTTCAATAATGATGAAGGAAATGCTGGTGGTATCGGTACTGTAGTTCAGTATGGATTATTTTTTTTGGTGCCACTTTTTGCCTGGTTTATCAGCTTTTTTTACCGCAAACGGAAGGCATTCTACGTTGAATATTTAATTCTGGCCATTCATATTCATTCTATCTGGTTTGTTTTAATGATGATCGAGCTATTTACGATATGGTTTAGCAGAGAATTTGACTCAGGCATAGCAATAATTTTAGACATTATTATTAGCGGGCCGGCGCAAATTGCCATATTCGGATATTTTATCACGTATCTTAAAAAAACTTTTAATGAAGGCTGGTTGAAGTCATTTTTCAAAAGCTTTGGGATAATGACATTATACATTTTGTCTATCGCAGCATTGATGGCCGCATTAATATTATCACCATTAGGATAGAATTATGATCAGAGAATTTTTAGGTAAATCACCCGACATCCACGCCACAGCATTTGTTGTTGATAGCGCAGAAATTATTGGTGATGTAACCATGGCAGAAGAAAGTAGCGCTTGGTTTAATGTTACTATTCGGGGGGATGTGAATAAAATCACTATCGGAAAGCGTTCAAATGTACAGGATAATGTGTGCATTCATGTGATGAACCAAACCGGACCTACCATCATTGGCGATGAAGTTACCATCGGGCATGGCGCAGTAATTCATGGCTGTACCATCAACAATCGGGTGCTGATTGGGATGAATGCCACCATTTTAGATAAAGCCGTGGTCGAATCGGATGTGATCATAGCGGCAGGCACACTGGTTCCGCCCAATAAAACTTTGGAAAGTGGATATCTATACATGGGTTCGCCGGCAAAAGCGGCTCGTAAATTAAGCGACGAAGAAATTTCCTCCATCAAAAAGTATTCACAGAACTACGTGAAATACAGCCGCGCATACTCGGGAAAAGACACCTATAATTCGAACCCTTTCTATAAAACTGAGGCGTAATAATTAGGAATTACGAATTAGGAATAAGCCTTCAAGTATTCCCAATTCGGCTATTCCTAATTCCTAATTAATGTCTGGTCTTTATCTCCATATCCCGTTTTGTAAACAAGCATGTTCCTATTGCGATTTCTACTTTGTAACTCGGCATAATCAGAAACAAGCATTTGTAGAATCATTGGTTGAAGAAATCCGGAGTTATCAGGATTCAGGAATCTCAGCCGAACCGGTCTTTTCCATTTATTTTGGAGGTGGAACGCCATCACTGTTAAATACTCAACAATTTGAGCAAATCTTGAAGGCTCTGGATGATGTTTTTCCACTTCAACTAAAAGAACTCACCATCGAAATGAACCCGGATGATGTGCGTCCAGATTACCTGAAAGAGTTGAAAAGCATAGGTGTAAACAGGGCGAGTATGGGCGTGCAAAGTTTTGATGAAAACTTACTCGCTTTCATGCATAGGGCGCACAATCGGATCGAAGCTCTGCAAAGTCTCGAGTATTTATCATTGGCCGACTTCGACACATTTACAGTGGATTTGATCTATGGAAATCCCGGCCAGTCGCTGGATGTGCTCAATCAGGATATCGATACGCTGCTGTCATTTCAACCTCCGCACGTTTCGGCATACTCACTCACGGTAGAGCCCCAAACCCGATTGGGCAAACAAGTGGATCTGGGCCGCATAATTCCACCCGAAGACGATCAGGTTGCATTGCATTTCGATAAAGTAGTAACTCGATTAGCTGAAGCCGAGATTCATCAATATGAGGTAAGTAATTACTCGAAAACCGGGCACGAAGCCGTACATAATTCTGCGTATTGGAGCCATGAAAACTATCTGGGTTTAGGCCCCGCGGCGCATTCTTTTTTGTGGGATGCAAATCGAAAACAAGCGCAGAGATGGAGCAATAAACCAAACTTGAATGAGTATTTGGAGAATCCATCGCGACAAAAAATTGAAGTAGAAACACTTTCGTTACCGGCACTAGCCGAAGAGCGGTTAATGCTGGGACTTCGCACGAAGCAAGGTGTAAGCATTGATGAGCTGGAACACCGTTATAGCTTTACTCTAAGTGATAAACAGAAGCACTACTTGGACGAGAAGCAGAAACTTGGACTTGTTGAGCACCATAAAGATCGAATTGCCTTAACCACCGATGGACTCAAGATCGCCGACGCTATTATTCTGGATCTGATTACTAGCGCATAGACTCATACCAATCGGCAGCTTTTCGATAGGCTTCAGCTTGGGTAGAATTCCCTGCTTGTTCGTACGCTACGGCAACATATCGTGCAGCATCAGCTAAACGGCGATAATCTTCAGAGCTAGGATTGTCGGTTGTGCCTTCTAATTTCGGAATGTTCAAATTTACGTTCGGCAGTATTAAATCGGGATCATTAGCCGTGGTGTAATTCGCTTGAAAAATTAGTGGCCATAATCGAGTGTTGCCGTAAGTTTGGCGAGCGATTTCATAAATCCAAACACCAGAACCGGTTGTATAAGAAACCGCAATAGTTTCCTGCATTTCTATTTGAGGTTCAGGATTGTTGATAGATCGCATCTCGCCGGGATTCTCCGAAAGATCTACATCGGCGGCGACCATTGGAATAACCTGACTTTCTGTTTCGGCAGGGTCTTCGTTTTGGGTAGATTCTGCATTTGCCGGCGGTTCAAAGGCTAATGGATCGTTGATCGGATCATTTTGAGCTGGTGGAGTCGACTCTGAATCTGCAGTTTGAGTTGGTGTGGAATCTGTTCGTAAAAAGAAAAACCAAACAGCTAAAATCAAAATTACAAAAGACGCCAGCACAGCTAATAAAATAGTGGGATTAAGCGCATTTTTATTTCGATTTGGTAAACCGGGTGTACGTAAACCTGCCGGCTTTTCTTCTTTCTCACTATTGTCAGTTTCTTCGAAAATATCGGATTCTTGCTCGTTTTCGTCAGCTTCAAGCGTTAATTCAACTTCTTCAACTACTTCTGTTTCCACTACTACTTCTTCAACGGTAGTTTCTTCAATGGATGATTCTTCGGGCTCATCGGATAATCCCAAAATATCATCTAGCACTTCATTGTCAGATTCAACCGGTGTTGCAGTGATTTCTTCATCATCAAATCCCATTGATTCTAAAGGATCAAACTCCTCTTGTTTGTCAAACGTGGGTTCGTCTTCAAAATTAAACGGGTCATCATCCGGCGAAGGTTGCTTGCCGGGCGATGTGGTTAAAGTATTAAACAAAGCCTCAGCACTATTTGGCTCACTTTTCGAGCTTTCATCGTTCTTGTTGGCCGTATCTGAATTGCCTTCAATTACTATTGCTTCAAGATGATCGTACTCGTGATTCACCTTTTTTTCTAATGCTTTGTAAGGTGTAAAAGAAATCCGTTTATGCGCCGGAATTGTGATTGGTTCTCCGGTTTGGGGATTAACTCCGTTTCTTTCAGCAACCTCTACAACCGTAAAGCTGCCAAAATTGGTTATTGCAGCTTTTTCTTTCTCTTCTATATCTTCGAGTAAAATGTCGGTTAAATAACCGATAAAATCTTGAGCTGCTGTTTTGGAAATGTAAGTCTCGTCTGAAAGTAGTTCGATAATTTCCGCTAATGTGACTTTATCCTTCATGTTTAACCCTCATTTAAATCATCTTTAAGGGTAGTGCTTTGCGTAAATTGAACCACTTTTTTCTTTGGTAATTGAATCATCCCTTTATAATGGGGATTATAAGTTTGATAACTATCGCGAATGCGTGAATGAAAACTGCCTAATTTAGGTATTGTAAATCCTTCATCGTTTGCAAGATGATCCGATAATATGTCGACCAAGCGATTATAAATTCGTTCAGTTTCTTGTTGCGTGAAGCCTGTTCGTTCGCTTAATTGCCTAATAGTTTCTAGTTTTCCCATATGCAGCTTAAGAATTTGAGTCAATTACTTACAAAATACCTAAAGAATCAAATATCATAATCGACGAAAATAGTTAAAAAAACCACAATCTTTTTTTCATCAAACCATTTCGGATACGTATTATTCGTCATATATGACTAAATCAGTTGAACAACTTCTTTCTGATGCGGTAGATTACGCTGCATTAAAACCACCGGCGAGTATTGATTTGCGCGACGCACTCCGCGAATATGCCCGTATTACGAGTAGTAAAGATAGTTGGATTCTATCACGTTTTGTTATTCCATTCTCTCAGATTCCTGATTTAGCTAAGTTCGCAGATCGTAGAGATCGAATGCAAGGCCCTTTAAACCTGTGTATTTTTGGTCCGATTGTAGAAACTTTGCACGAGTTTAAGAACACTGTGCTTAATATTGAGAAAGATATTATCTCAGTACATTCTGATTTTCCCGGCGAAGTTCGCACAAATATCCTTGAACTAACACTGCCAAAAGTTAGTGTAGATAATTTCAGTGCCGAAGAACTAGTGAAGGCAATTGAAGCTGTTGTAACTACATCTGCCGATTCCAGATTACTTCCACACAGAGTCTATTTTGAAATTCCCGGACAGGATATCGATATAAATCTGGCTAAAAAGATTATCAAGGTAATTGCCGTTCACAATAAGTCGGTGCTTAAACGAAAAATAGATAATTACCTCTTTTCAGGGCTTAAAATAAATTGTACACCGGCGCCAACTGCCGAGTTTTTGGCTGAAGTTATGCTTTATGCTCGAGATGCGAACGTTGCTCTCAAATTCGCTGGGCATAATATTCATTCTTTTCCAAGCTACGATTATACTACCAACTCAAAAGTTTTTGGGTTAATTAATATACTCATGGCCGGATTACTGGCCTACACTCAGGATCTTACGGTAGAGGAAACCATCGAAGTACTGGAAGAGAAAAACTCCAGCAACTTTATATTTAAGGATGGTTACATCGCTTGGCGCGAATTAGCCGCTCCATTAATGGAGATAAAAATGTTACGTATGCTCTCCATTACTTCAATAAACTTAACCGATTTCGAGCTACCTATAGCTGGCTTAAAAGAACGATCTATTTTATAAGCGTCATAGCTTTCGAGCGGATTCCATCCTCACTTTCTAAGCGATATATATAAATTCCTGAAGGCAGATTTTGGCCATTAAATGGGATGTCGTGAAAGCCCGCTTCGATAGATCCGTTGTAAATGGTTTGAATTTCCCTACCAATCGAGTCAAAAATACGAAGTGTGATTTCCTGAGTTCTTGGGATGGTTACCCTAATGGACGTGCTCGGATTAAAAGGATTGGGATAGTTCTGCGCTACTTCAATATCCTCGGCAATAAAATAATCGGTAAACCGAAAAGCATAATTGTTATTCGTTTCTGGTGAACTGTTCATAACTACAAGCCCAATTTTTTCGATTTCAGTGTACAGCCAATTGGTTTCGATGCTGCCGGTATTTCGCTCAGGTGAACCTAATGCTGTTTGAATTTTTGTAGATCCATTTTGCAGATAAGCTATCAAACCAAGATGCAATGCGGGACTGTCTACATAAAAGTCGAATTTCACATACCCTTCAGAAATGGTATTAAACTCATTGTCGAGCGCATAATAACGTGCAGCAAATGGCGAAAGTTGAAGGGTGTCGGTTAGCTCGGGTTGCAACTCGGTATAAGTTGAAGAAGTACGTGGGTTCGGATAATTCAATCGTTCTTCAAAACCGTAATTATCACTTGAAAAATCCGGACCACTGGCAAAATGCCACATATACGATTCTAATACCGCTGCATCGTAAAATTCATCGTTATTGTTCAACACGGTTTCAATCGCGTTTAGTAATAAGATGTCATTGTCGCTTTCAATTATCTCCCAAACATTCGTCCAGAATAATGGGCCAAATCGCTCGTAGAAATATAAAGCCCATGTGATATCTTCGTATGAGCCCGCGGTTAAAGAGCTTGAAGGGGAATTAAACAAATCGGTAGCAAAACCTGTTATGTAATTGTAGTAATCATTCACATCGTCGTAAACCACTTCTTCCATCAAAGTGGCATCCATTTCGGCCCATCTATCCGCATTACCGCGCCAATTATTTTGTGCGAATTGAATAGCGTGCTTAAACTCGTGGGCCATGGTTACTTTTACCGATCCAATAATGTCACCTTCCGGATCGGTGTTTGGCGGGTATCCCGAGAAATCATTTTCGATATAAATACAAGTTCCGGGCGAGTTAGAATTACAGGCAAAACTCCCTGATGTCCGATTATTGGTAAGACCATAAGCACCCACATTGGCCAGATTTTGCACAAAAACATCGTACACTTCACCGGCACCAATCGGATCAGTAAATCCAAGTGTTATTATCTCATGTTGATAAGAGGAATCGGCAGCTTCGGCAACTTCTTCTATATAATCGGGAATGCCATTGGTATTAAAATCATCCGAAGGAACCCGATCTGTGCCGGAAGTTTCGTAGTAAATACGAAATTTACCACTCGGTGAAATGTATTCCTCGGAAGCCAACGTTTCGCGAATATCAACTTGATCAAATGCTGATTTTAGAGCAGTTGGTACATTCGAATCATCGTTTTGCAGTGAGATAATGAGCGGGGTTAGGCACTTCACAAACGAATGCTCGTGATTTTGAAACGAGTGCGCCGAATGGCTGAAAAATTTCTTTACCGTTTTAGCAGGATTTAGTTCATCGGTAACATCATCAGATTGTTGAGCCGATAATGGATTATTCGCCAGAACAATAATGCTGCAAGTAATGAGCAAATATAAATAGTGTCTACAATGAGTTGTCAGGGGCGTCTTTTTCAATGAAATTGCTTATTTTTGAGGTTGCTAACGATGTAATCGGCAATCTCGTCTTTAACAAAAGCTATACAATGTACGAAGTTATACTTTATTACAATTTTAACCCAATCGAAGAAGTGGAGCGTTTCACAAAGCTTCATAAAAATAAGTGTCAAGAACTTGGCTTAAAAGGTAGAATTTATATTTCAAGCGAAGGTATTAACGGTACTGCCGGCGGCACAAAAGAGCAAATCGATGCTTACAAAGAGTATGTGTGGTCGCTACCGGGCTTAGAAGACACAGAGTTTAAGCAAGATCAGTCGGAGTATATTCCGTTTGCAAAGCTAATTTGTAAAGTACGCGAAGAGATTGTCTCGTTGCATATGGATGGGATTGATCCGAAAGAAGGAGGAAAACACTTGAAACCAAGCGAGTGGCGAAATGTGATGGAATCCGGTGAAGACTATGTAATGATCGATGTTCGGAATAACTACGAATCGAAAGTGGGGCACTTTAAAGGAGCATTAACTCCAGATCTCGAAAATTTCTACGACTTCCCGCAATGGTTAGACGAAGCAAACATCCCCAAAGACAAAAAAGTATTGATGTACTGTACCGGGGGTATCCGTTGCGAGAAATTCTCGGTACTGATGAAAGACAAAGGTTGGGATGATGTAAACCAACTGCACGGTGGAATTTTGAATTATGCGAAAGAAGAAGAGGGAAAGCATTTTGAAGGAAAGTGTTTTGTGTTTGATGATCGGTTGATTGTGCCGGTTAATCCAAAAGATCTAGCGCCTATAGCCCATTGCGAAATTACCGGTAAACCGGCGGATACTTATGTGAATTGTGCAAATATGGAGTGCAATAAATTGTTTGTGTGTAGCGAGGAAGGCGCTCATATTATGGAAGGATGTTGCAGTGAAGAGTGCAAAGCTAGTGAGTACAAGCGCCCATTTGATGCTGAAAATGCCTTCAAACCGTTTAGAAAGTGGTACAATTATTTCGGTGAAGATTTCAAACAGCGTTCGGTTGAATCAGCCTAAAAAAAACGCGTCTTCCGTTCGGATTGTAGCGCCTTATCCTATCACGCATGAGTTTAAAGCCGGCGGTGAATTCGAAGGTAAATCGCTGTTGGAAATGATGAGTACAAAGTTTCCATTTCGAACGGTGAACGAGTGGAAGCAGCGTATAGAAACAGGTCGCGTTTATCTGGAAAACAGAGCTTCGACGGCAGATACATTGTTAACGCAACAGGATGAAATCAGGCATCATAATCCTGCAGTAATTGAACCCAGTGTGCCTGATGAAGTTCGGGTCATTATGGATACCGACGATTACCTGGCGGTATGCAAACCGGCACCCATGCCGATGCATCCCGGTGGTAGATATTTCAAAAACACCCTTAAATCGATCCTAGATGAACGTGGCTATCCGGAACTCAAAATCACCCATCGCTTAGATTCGGTGACTTCCGGAGTAGTGCTTTTTGCCAAAAACAAAGCGTTCGCAAAACTAGTGATGGAAGCCTTTACCAACGGATTGGTTGAGAAAGAATATGAAGCGACAGTTTTTGGTGTCCCAGACGAAATCGAGATGATCGTAGAATCGAAAATTCGGCGAAAACACGGTTTCGTGTTCGAAAGTGGTGAGGACCTGGATTCAGGTCAGGTTGGAGTTACAAAATTCAAGGTAATCGAGACATCACCCGAATCCAATTCAAGTTTGATACGATGTAATCCCATAACAGGGCGAACGCATCAAATTCGTCTTCATCTTGCAGAATGGGGATATCCCATAATCGATGATCCCATTTACGGTCCCAATGGCGACACCAGCAGCAAACGCACACAGAATGTTGCAATTTCACTCACTTCGAGATTGCTTAGCATTCCTAGCCTTGGTATAAATGTTAAGTGTTGAGTGTTAAATTTTAAATGATAATTGAGGACTACATTTAACACTCAACATTTAAACTTTAACATTATTTACTTCGGTTCAAAAAATGCTCGGGCGATGGCAGCGAATTGTTTGGGTTTATCGAGAAATGCGTAATGCCCCGCATCTTCAATAACCACAAGCGCACTGTTTTTAAGTCCTTGGTCGATGCGCTCGGCTTGGTACATTGGCGTTGCATCGTCGTTTCTTCCCCAAAGTAGCAATATTTCATGTTCGATGGTTGGAAGCTGATCCTCCAAATGTTCCGAAATTGATTTCACGAACGTTTCTCGCATCACACCGGATAATTTAGAATAGTCGCTCGATCCCAAGCTCTTCCAAAGATCGGTTCCGCGCAACCAGCTCAGCGCTTTGTCCCGAAGTGGATTTGGTAGGATCATAAATGGTGCTTTCAGCGTTTTTGCGGTGTATTTCCGCAAGTAAAACTTCCACGATCGTTGCGGCTTCATTCCGGCGCCACCAGTAATCAATACTTTTTGGATGATTTGCTGTCCTTTTGGTCTGTTCAATAATTTTAAAATTACTCGACCGCCAAAAGAGTGAACTAACACATCCACATGATCGTCGGGCAACATCGAAATAAATGCTTCCACGGCATCGGCATAGTCGTCGATGCTCCATGGTGAGGTAGGTTCCATGGATTCGCCAAATCCAGGAAAATCGAGTACGTAGCTTGCCCGAATATCTGCCAATTGGTTAGCGATGGGCATCATTACGCGTTTGCTTGAACCCCAGCCATGCAAAACCACCAAGGCCTTGCCGCTACCCACAACCTCATAGGCGATACGCTGTTCTTTAAAATTGAAATAGTGTGTTTTACTCATTCGATTCGCTTTGTGCAAACATCTCACTTCATCAAGTTCGAAACAAGTTGACTTCAAAAGAAATCTTTGGCTTATTGTAATGTATTTGTGGGGTACTTATGAATAAACAACGTATTAAGAGAAGTCTGTTTTTTTGGGTTGATCGGTTACAGATCAGAAAGCGAGAGCGTTATTCGATTACGTTATTGTTGCTCTTGTTTGTGGTGCTTGTTTTAATAAATGTATTCTATGAAGCGAAGTTAGTTCCAGAGCCAGATAATCATGCCCAAATACTAGCCGAATTTGAGCAACGAAGTGCGCTCATTGAACGCGAAAAACTGCTAGAGGAACAGAAGTACGCAGGTATTACCGCCGAAGAACCGATGCAAAAAGAAGAAAACAGCATGGCATTGTCGGAACCTATTTCCATCAATACCGCTACTTTAAGCCAGCTTACGGATTTGCCCGGCATCGGAAATACCTATGCCCAAAGAATTATTGAATATCGGGAAACTAATGGGGATTTTACTTCCGTTGATGAACTCGTAAACGTGAAGGGAATCGGCGAGCGAACCCTCGAAAAGATTAAACCCTTAATAAAATTGTAAGTGTTAAATGTTAAGTTTTAAACTGCATTTAACATTTAAAACTTAACATTGAAAATTATCAATAATGCCAACAATACTTTGGGCGGATGACGAGATTGATCAGCTGCAATCGCTGATACTGTTTTTAGAGAAAAAGGGATTCGAAATTGTACCCGTGGCAAATGGTCAGGATGCTGTTGAGGAAATAAAAACTCGCTCGTTTGATATCGTTTTTCTGGATGAACAAATGCCGGGCATGGGTGGGCTGGAAGCGTTGGATGCCATCAAAGCAGAGCAGCCGTTACTTCCTGTGGTGATGATCACCAAAAGCGAGGAAGAATCGATCATGGAAGATGCTATCGGGGCAAAAATTAGCGATTATCTGATCAAGCCGGTGAACCCCAGCCAGATTTTATTAACCACCAAAAAACTACTCGAAACGAGTCGACTTCAAACGGAGAAATCGTCTCAAACCTATCTTAGGCAATTTGGCGAGTTAACGTCAAGGATATCACCAAGAACAAGTTGGGAAGAATGGATTGAGATTTATCGAGAGCTTACTAAATGGCATATCGAGTTAAGCGATGGCGACGAAGCATTGGTTCAGGTGTTGGAAGATCAGTTTAAGGATGCGAACCATCAGTTTGGGAAATTCATCCAGAAGAATTACGAACAATGGTTGAACGAAGGTAAAGATGAAGCCCCTTTATTATCGCCCGGTGTAATTGAAAACTATGTATTTCCGCATCTTCAAGAAGACAAAAAAACCATGTTCTTTCTAGTTGATTGCATGCGCTACGACCAATGGTTGGTATTTGAGCCGTATTTGGCAAAGATGTTCGACATTACTACAGATTTCTACTATTCCATTCTGCCAACGGCAACGCCATATTCGCGAAACGCCATTTTTGCCGGACTTTCACCCATGGAAATCGAGCAATTATACCCGAGTTTATGGCAGCAAGGTCAGGATGAGTCTTCGTTAAATCGCCACGAAGAAGAACTTCTCGCAAAGCAATTGAAGCGCGCAGGAATAGACATCAATTTTAGGTATGAAAAAATCCTGAGTGCTGATGTGGGTAAACAAATTGCCGGCAAGATGCAGAACTTTGCGCAGTCGAAATTGGCCGCTTTTGTGTTTAATTTTGTGGATACCTTGGTGCACTCGCGATCTGATTCAGAAGTGATTAAAGAACTCGTTCCGGATGAAGGTGCGTTTCGATCCATTACCGAAGCGTGGTTTCAGCATTCTACTTTGCTGCAAATGTTTAAGGAACTGGCCAATGAAGATGTTACGGTGATTGTAACAGCTGATCATGGCTCGGTGCGTTCGATGCGAGATACCAAAGTGTATGGCGATCGAGATACGGCAACTAATCTGCGCTATAAATATGGCAAGAACTTGAACACTGTGGATGAAACGGCAAGCATCAAAATCAGCGACGCTAAGCGATTTAAATTGCCTGAAGTATCGAAAGCCAACGAATACATCATAGCGTTGGAAGATTACTATTTCGTTTATCCCACCAATTATCACAAGTTTCAGAATCGATATCGTGATACCTTTCAGCATGGAGGCGCATCGATGGAAGAAATGATTCTGCCCATTGTTACGATGACGCCAAAGAAGTAAATCGACGAATGACGAACGACCAACAATTTATTGGTGATGAAATATGGAAGTCCCCTATTGAGAGGGGATTTAGGGGTGTGTTTTGTTAAGCGCATCCATCAAAGAGACGATACAAATAGGGAAGCAATTTGCCGAGCGTTTAAAACCCGGCGATGTGGTTTGCTTAGATGGAGATCTTGGAGCGGGTAAAACGCACTTTGTGAAAGGAATCGCTTCGCACTTTGGCATCGAAGAGCATGAAGTAAGTTCGCCAACCTTTACATTGATCAATGAGTACAAAGGCGAAATCCCCGTTTATCACTTCGATTGTTATCGAATTAAAAGCGAGCAAGAAGCGTTGGAGATAGGCACAGAAGACTATTTATACGGCGAAGGGATTTCGATTGTGGAATGGCCGAAAAAAATCGGAAATTTATTACCGCCCGAATCCGTTTGGGTAACCATCACGCATAAAAGCGAACACGAAAGAGAAATACGAATAGAGGACGCATAGAGCATTATGTCCCTTACCGGGAAACGCAGACTTTCATATCGACTAGATTTATTACCGGTGATATATCCGTATCACCGTAGGGCGAATAACGAGTTGAATAAAGGCGATTTGGTGTATTATGGTCCGAGCCCGGAGTATTACGGCATCGGCGAAGTGGTTCAAAAAGAAGAGAAAGTGTGTGTGGTAGATTTCCGCGGAACCGGATTACTTGGAATTCATAAAGATGAGATGCTCTCTTCCTACCTTATTCCAATTCACAAGCTGAATCTCACGAATTTGTTGAAGGGCAGGTAAGTCATTCCTCAGTTACAAAATCCTTTGGGTGGATGGCCATCTCAGGGAACTCGGAAAGGATTTTCTTATCAAATGTGAGTAATGGTACTTCTAAATCTTTAGCCAGCGCAACAAATTCGCAATCGTAAGAAGTACATAATGAGTTTCGTGCTAATTCTATAACAATATTAGAATCTACTTCGAATTCGTTGCCGGAGAGATGTTCTTCAGCATATTGAATGCTTAGTAATGTATCTGGAACAGTCGATATTTTATGATAGATGTATTTTATAGCTACATTGCGAATTTCACTTTTCCAGAGAAAAGGTGCATTCCATACAGCCTCTTTCTTAAATACTCTTTCTGCAAAATTTGTATTTTCGCTAGGAAGCCAAAGATGCGCAATTAAGTTTGTATCAGATACTATCATCTCGATCTCGATTTATAGCTTCGCGAATTTGTTCGGTAGATAGGCTACCCTTCATTTTGCTACGAAGTTTGCGAGCTTTATATAACACCTCTTCCACATTTACTTGATTGGCTCGAAACTGAGATTCGATCAAATAAATCACTTCGTTATTGATAGATCTTCGATTGCGTTTCGCGCGTTCTTTCAGCTTTTCGTACACCTCATCAGGGATATTTTTTATTGTGATATTTGCCATGGTTCCAAATTGGTTGCAATATGATACCAAAAGTTACAAAATTCCGATCGAACTTTTCGCTACCTTTGGCGCGCATCAAAATTATAGAAGTTTGAACGAGTTACTTTCTGCATTTATCGAAGGCGTAATCGCCACTTCAACCCTTGAATGGATTGCTGTGATCACCGGCATAATGAGCGTGTGGTGTTCGATGAAGGAGAACATTCTCGTATACCCGTTCGGCATCGTAAGTGTGCTGATTTATGTGTACCTGGCGTTCAATTACAAGCTCTACGCCGATATGGGCGTGAATAGCTATTACTTTGTGATGAGCGTATATGGCTGGATCCACTGGACAGATACTTCCGGGGATCGGGCTCAAATTCCGGTTTCAGTAAACGATGCACGTGAGTGGGTAATAACGGCTGTATTATTGATAGGTTCGTTCGGGATCTTAGTTTTTGTTCTGATGAACTTTACCGATAGTGATGTTCCAATTTGGGATGCAACCACAACTTGCTTTGCAATTACCGGAATGTGGCTCATGGCACGAAAAAAACTCGAAAACTGGATCGCCTGGATCATCTGCGACCTCATTTCTATCCCACTTTATTTTTATAAGGGATTGGTTCTTACCAGCGTGCAATTTTTGTTATTCACGATGCTTGCGATTGCAGGATACGTGGCATGGAAGAAATCACTAGAAAAAGATTTAATCGCCAATTAAAAAGTGTTCGACAACTTTTTATTCAAAGTGTGACGCCAACTTATGTGGCAGCATCACATCATCAATTTAGAAATAGACTGTGCTAAGTCTGTAACCGATTTCTGGAAATCAAAGCCAATTTCTTCAACGATGTCGATCATTTTAAGTCCACGCGCATTTTGAACGATCGTGTTCGCAGTTTCTTCGGATGCAACGATATCCAAAGAAGAAGAAAGTAATCCGATATTCTGTCCGCCTTGGTTCAAGATGGCGTTAAACTTGGTGGAGCCAAATGGAGTGGAAGAAAAAGCGACGGCCAGTCGGGTTTGTTCGTTGATCATCAACACCTGATAATAGTTTGGGAGATACAAATCAGGTTCGGTGCCTTCAAAAGGGAAATAACGAGCGGGATTTGTGGTGTTTATTAATAACGAAGTTGCATTTTCTGTGAGCCAATGAACCATTTCGGGTTGAGCTTCGCTTCCGGCAAAGCCATGTTCTACCCAGTAATCAAAAGAAGGATTACGTTCATTTGAAGCCGTAAAAGAATCCGGAATAGAATCCAATAAAGTGATCTGCTCACCGGAAAATCGAAACCAATAATCGTACGAGCCATTGGTTACTAGCAGAAATGGCGCATTCACTTCGGCGTTGTAGCGAGCAATTTGAAGGGCTGCTTTTTCATCCAGTTTGATAGAGGGCGCTTTGCATTCAACAAGAAGTAACGGCTTGAAATCATCATCGTAACAAATGATATCGGTGCGAGAAGCCGACTTATCTTTGGGTAAAGAAACCGGACTTTCGAATGAAATTCGACTTTTCGAAAAACCGACATCATTCAGCAAATACTCAATGAATTGAAGTCGCACTTGTTCCTCGGGTCGAATAACGTACGTTTTCTTCAGCACCGGATTCCAGAGAACTTTCTGATCCTCTTTGAACCGAATCTGTGGATATTGAAAAAGTGCGGTACTTATCAAAAGAATAAGGTTAATGGTTATTGGTTAACGGTTTTGGTTTCCCATTAACCAATAACTAATTCCTAAATCACGCTTTAGCAACAGCTGCCTGGTGCGTAGTTTTATTGATGTATAACTGTTGAAAGATCGACAGAACGTTGAAAATGAGGTAGTATAAACTCAAACCTGATGCAAAGTTGTTGAATACAAACAACAGCATTACCGGTAAAAAGTATTGCATCATTTTCATTTGTTGCGCCATCGGGTTGTTGGCACCGCCTGTAGAATTTGCAGCAGAAACTCTGCTTTGGAACACCATTGAAACCGTCATCAACAATACCAGTCCGGCAATTTGATCACCTAAAAATGGAATGCTGAATGGAAGACTGATGATATAATCCGGCGCGGAAAGATCGCTCACCCACAAAAACTCTTCCTGGCGTAATAAGATCGAATTCTGGAAAAATCTCCAAAGTGTGATCAGAATTGGGAACTGAAGCAACATTGGTAAACAACCGCCAATCGGGTTTACTTTGTTCTTTCGATAAAGCTCCATCGTAGCTTTTTGCTGCTTTGCGGGATCGTTCTTGTGCTTCTCCTGGATCTCTTTCATTTGAGGCTGTAACTCACGCATGGCCGCCATACTTTTGTAGCTTTTAATAGTAAGCGGCGAAAGTGCGAGTTTAACTAGAAAGGCAAAAATGATTACCAACACTCCGTAGTTAGAAATGAAACCACTAAAGAAGTTGAAAAACGGAATTACGGCGAATCGCACAAAAGGATCAGAGAACCAACGCAGCCATCCGTAACTAACTTCAACCATATCAAAGCCATGCTCATCAAAATCTTTGATATCCAGATAGCGCATCGGGCCCATGTATAATTTCATCGAAACGGTACCATCGGAAGGAATGTCGGCGGTAACCGTGCTCGTATAACGGTGACGGGTAGTCTGTTGGTCAACCTCTCCGGTGATTTGCCCACTCAAATATGCGCCTTCGGTTTCAGTGACCGGCTTAATCATTTGAGAGAAAAACTTAGTTTTGGTAGCAACCCAATCAATATTACCGTTTACATTAAGTTCTTGGTAGCCGTCATTTTCTTCGAAATCGGTAACTTTCAATTGCTCTAGCTCCCCACCGGCATATAAGTAAGAAGTAGTTGCCAGTGCTTCTTGAACACGATCTTTCTCGGTAAATCGTAAGCGAGAATTAAAGCCAAAATCGATAGCACGGCCAATTATATATTCGCGAACACCAACAAATCGAATGTCTAAATCGATTTCGTACTTGCCACCGTAAATAGTGTAGGTATAAATCATTTGTCGGCCATCTCCCAATTCCAGAGCGTACGACAGTTCTTCTACTTCACCTTCTTCCAAAAATACAGAGGAACCCGAAGTGAGCTGTGTAAACAATAAGGTGTTGGTATCTACATTATAATTTTCGGTGGTGAGAAAACCAGTGTTATAGGCCGATCGGGTAGTGTCGCCGATCATTTGGATAAGTTGCCCAGACCACGTTTTATGATCCTTGAGCGTAAAGGTTGATGGCCCCGCACCTAGGTTTGTAAATACAGCTGTGTATCTCGGCGTTTCAACTACAAATTCTGTTTGCACAGAGTCTTGCCCCGAAGAAAAGATCCCTACTGATTGTGGGGCTTGTTCCTCATCAGGAGTAGTAAAAGCAGGTTGGCGTGATTCCGTTTCGGTTGTTACTTCCGGTAGTTCTTCAACTTGCTCAAGCGCGTTTAAACTATCTTGGATAGCTGCTTCTCGCCGTTGTTCGGCAATTTCTTGTTCGCTTGGCATAGTGAAATAAAACCAGCCCAGCATGAGCACAAAAATGAGAGAAAAACCAATTACTGTATTCTTATCCAATGGTCTACTTTTTTAAAAGTGGGTGTTCGGCAACGCGGTTACGCAGTTTACTCAGTAGAGTTACTACATCTTTCTGTATGGTGTCAAAATCGATGTCTGAAGATCGGGCAATAAGCCCAACATGGAGTAAAACCGGAGCATTGAGCATAGGTTCAAGCAGTTCCTGATTAAGTCGGAATGATTCTCGCATCAGGCGTTTAATTCGATTTCGTTTAACCGCAGAGCCAATCTTTTTAGGGGAGATGAATGCGATTTTTAATTCAGGTGAATTGCTTTCGGCAATTCGATATCTGAGAAAAATGGAGGCAGATGACAGTGACGTCGAGTTCGAAAATAGACTCTTGAAATTTGTTCTGCCTCGCAGAATTCTAGATTTAGGGAGGGTAAATCTGCGAGGAGAAGGAGCAGCTAAATTACTTTGCTCCTTTTTTCTCATCGCTTACTGTTAATTTATGACGCCCTTTTGCGCGACGGCCTGCAATTACATTACGCCCACTTTTGGTGGACATGCGCTTACGGTATCCGTGCTTGTTGGTGCGCTTCTTGTTACTAGGTTGAAATGTACGTTTCATGAATCAGGATGTTTATGTCAATTTCGTAATCCAAAAGACTCCAAATATAAGCAGAAATTCACTCAAGTTGCACATTAATAATCAGAAAATTTATCGGGTTCTATATTTGTCATGAAATTGGGCAATCTGATCGGCTCAAGTCTTCGTATTCACTAATGAAACACGAAATAAAAAAGACAAACAAATTAAATGAACTCGATTAATAAAAAACTATTTATCACGCTTGTTGCATTATCAACAGCGTTTACAGCATGCGACGAAAGTGCAGTTAGCGAAAATTTAGAAGTAGATACAACCATCCCTGAAGTGCAAGCTAACACACAGGGCACATCAGATGGAAACATGGTAACTATTGCCGAAGTTACGGCAAAGCAAGATGGGTGGATAGTTATTCACCGATCGAACGCAACGAACGACGGACCAATGGTGCCGGATATCATCGGGAAAACGCAGGTTAGCGCAGGTGTTAATTCCGATGTAATGATTCAACTTAACGAAGGCGTTTCAAACGACGAAACTCTGTGGGCAATGCTTCATATAGATGACGGCACTATTGGAGAGTACGAATTTGACGGCCAAATTGGATTCGACGGTCCGGTTATTGTTGACGAAAACATCGTGATGGTTTCGTTCGAAATCGCGCAAACTAATCCAAAAATCACCGTTCAGGATCAGGTAAATAAAGGAAACATCTTTTCTATGGATGTTGATGCCGCCGAAGCCGGATGGATTGTAATACATGCATCTAACGCTGATAATAGCGGTCCTCAAATCCCAGAAATTATTGGAAAAACCATGGTAAACGCCGGAATGAATGAAGGCGTGGAAATTATGGTAGAGGGCGATATAGCCACCAATGCTACTTTATACCCAATGTTACATTTCGATACCGGAACCATGGGCGAATATGAATTTGATGGAAATAATGGATTCGACGGACCGGTTCTTGACGGTACTGGAGTTGTGGTTACTTCTTTTACCGTGAACGAAAATATGTCGACCCTTACGGCGAACGATCAAATGGTAAAGAATAACTCCATCTCTGTGGATGTTAATTCTGATACCGATGGCTGGATTGTTGTGCACCGTTCGAATGCTACAAACGACGGTCCCCAGGTTCCTGAAATTATCGGGAAAGCACAAATTACAACCGGTTCAAATACTGGCGTAGAAATCATGTTCAATGATGGAGAAATTGTTGAAGATGGCGAAACACTGTGGCCAATGGTGCATTACGATACCGGCGAAAAAGGTGTGTACGAATTTGATGGTGTTGGTATTCATGACCAACCTGTAGTTACTGCCAATGGCGTATTGATGACTTCCATTACAATCATGGGCGCAACTGCACCATCTGTTATGGCTGCTGATCAATCAGCGATGGACAACATGGTAACCATTGCTGAAGCTATGATGCAGGAAGATGGATTTGTAGTGCTACACCGTGATAACGGTAGCGATGCTCCGGTTGTGCCGGCAAGTATCGGTAAAGCAAAATTGTTTTTAGGTAACAATACTAACATCGAGGTAATGCTTGATGACGGTGAAACATTGCAGGCAGGAGAGAAGGTTTGGGCAATGTTACATATCGATAACGGAACAACTGGTGCCTATGAGTTTGACGGTTCAGCTGAATCGAATGACCCACCGGTTTTCGACGAGTCGAATAATGTTGTAATGGTTCAGTTTACTATTCAATAAGAATAGTAAATGTCCTAAAATAGCCTGCTCCGGATGATATCTGGGGCAGGTTTTTTTATTTCTGAGTCTTATCAAATGGCATTTTGAACAAATCTGATAAGCGTTGCTCTTCATCGGGCGCGTACTCTTCTAAGCCTAGCTGAATCTTGTGCTGATCTTTTTTGATGCGAAGCGTGCGTAGTATCCGATCCCAAAAAGTGAAAATGGTGCCGTAATTGGAATCAGTTTCGGGTTGATAATTCGAATGATGCACTTTGTGAATGGATGGAGTTACAATAAATCGGCTGAGCCACCGATCCACTTTCTCGGGGATTTGAATATTGGCATGATGAAATTGAATCACCCCAATGGCGATGATTTCGTAGGCAAGTAACTCCCAGAGATGCATACCAAGTGCTATCAACACAAATATTCGGAAAATCGAAGAGAGTATGATTTCACCAATATGAAAACGTGTTGCCGTGGATACATCCATAAAAGGATCGGCGTGATGCACTTTGTGGAAACGCCATAAAAACGGAACTTTGTGATTGATTCGATGCCACAGGTACATCCACAAATCGAATAAGAGAATTACACCAATGAGCCGCGCCCAATTTGGTAAAACGGGAATGACAGTATCGAGCCAGTTAAATAGCCCAACATTCTGATCACTTGCCCATACCGTTGCCCACAGCCACAAACCACTAAACAGCGTTACAATGACCACGGCGTTCACCGCGCCCACGGCTAAATTGCGAGCAAAGTGTTTAGTCCGGGTATCCTTTTTCTGTTGATAAAAATCGAAGAAAGGATGCAAGCTTTCGTACACGCCCAATAAAATGAGCCCGCCTAAAGAAACGGCAACTTGGGTGCCGGATAATAAGTCGATTACAGCCTGCATCGATATCTGTTAGTTGAAAAAATTAAAAATACTGCTTGTTCCTTTAATGCTACAACTTGTCATCATAAGTAGTTCCTATCCGGGTTATCGAGTACATCAAAGAGTAGAATGGAACAAAACACTGCTAGTTCCCATTTACATAAGTGAAGTTTAATAAAAACAGCAACAAAAATTACATTATGTATACCGACAGAACAAAAGATTATACCACAGAATTATTTAATTACAACAAGCATTTGTTAAGTGCTGTAAGAACACAGAAAAGTTCAGATGTTATTAAGAATACGAAAGCAGTAACACTATTAAACGATATCGACATTGCGTTAACTAATCAGTTGAACACAATGGAAAGTTTCGATGGTTTATTAAATGAATCGAAAATGGATCAGTTTAAAGAAAACGCAGCGCGCGTACTCGGCACCATCGCCGGAAGCATTGGCAATATTCGAGAAGATGCCGTTTCGAAAATGATTCGTGATAACTACACCGCATTGAGCATGACCGCCAGCGGCTATACCATGTTAAACACGTTAGCCATCAGCAATAAGAACGATGAATTGGCGAATTTTGCAGCCGACAGCTTAGAGCGTTTGGCGCAGCTAATTACCGAGACTAGCAAAGTGCTACCGTTTGTAGTAGCCGACGAGTTAGTAGATGATCGAAAAGAAGCAGAGCGTATTGGTGAGCAATCACTAAAAGAAACGCAACTGGCTTGGAAGCCGGAACATCTTTTTGAAGGCGAATAATACTATACCGACCAAATATCAAATTTGGCCACGCCCCGGTTAGCGCCGGGGTTTTTTTATGGGTGATAAATCTGTCAGCACAAAAAGATTGGCTCAATATTTGTCAAAACAATGCAGAACAGTTGAACCACCTTTGGTTAAAGGTTAACTTTAAGGCTGTTTGAATAAATAATATCCACTCCAAGCGAGATTATGCTAGATAAAGTAGGAAAGCTGATTACCAAAGTATTCGGCTCAAAAAGCGAAAAAGACATTAAATCTATCCAGCCGATTGTAGATAAAATAAAAGCTTACGGCCCGGAAATGGAGAAGCTTAGCGATGAAGATCTGAAAGAGAAAACGCAAGGCTTTAAGAATAAAATTTCGGAAGCTACCAAAGAGGTTCGAACGCAGATTGAGGAGATCAAAAAGCAACTCGATAACATCGAGGAATCGAATCCTGCAGAAAATAGACGCCTTTCGGAGCAGCTCGATGAATTGGAGCAACAGGAAAAGGACATTATTGAAGATGTGCTTAATGACATTTTGCCCGAAGCGTATGCGGTACTAAAAGATACCTGCCGTCGATTTGTCGGGAAGACGTGGAAAGTAGCCGGCGATGAAATCACCTGGAATATGGTGCCTTACGATGTACAATTAGTTGGAGCTATTGTGCTCCATCAAGGGAAAATTGCCGAAATGAAAACGGGTGAGGGTAAAACCTTGGTAGCCATTTTCCCGGCGTACTTAAATTCTCTCTCCGGCAAAGGAGTACACGTAATTACAGTAAACAACTATCTGGCAAAACGAGATGCCGAGTGGAACGAGCCGATTTTCAATTTCCATGGGATTGAGGTAGCATGTATCGATAATTTCGATCCTAACACGGAAGCACGACGAAACGCATACCGCGCAGACATCACCTACGGTACAAATAACGAATTCGGTTTCGATTACCTGCGTGATAACATGGTGGTTGGCAAAGAGCAGTTGGTTCAGCGCGTGCATAACTACACCATTATTGATGAGGTTGATTCTATTTTGATTGATGAGGCCCGAACGCCGCTCATCATTTCCGGTCCGGTTCCAAACGATAACAAATCGGATAAGTACATCGACATGAAGCCTCGGATTGAGGCACTAGTGAATGCGCAGAAAAAATTAATCTCCAACCTTGTTGCCGAAGCACAAAAGCTATTGGAAGAAGGAAATGAAGAGGAGGCTGGTTTAGCATTATTTAGAGTGCAGCGTGGATTCCCTAAAAACTCCCGTTTTCGCAAAATGCTGCAAGAGCCATCCATCCAAAAGATGATTCAAAAAACGGAGTCGGTTTATCTGGCGGATAACGCTAAGAACATGCCTATTGTTGACGAGTACCTGTACTACTCGGTAGACATGAAGATGAACTCCATCGAAATGACGGAGAAAGGGCGCGAATTTGTAACCAAAAAAGGGGAAGATCCCGATTTCTTCGTGATTCCTGATTTAGGCTCAGAAACCGCCGTACTGGAGAAGGAAATTGAAGCTCTGGAAGTTACTACTATTGCAGAAATCGAAAACAACGGCGACTTCAGCGAAGAGTATAAAGAGAAGAAAATCGCAGAAGCCAAAATGGAAGTTCAGCAGGAGCGTGAACGACGTTTTAGCGAATTGTACCGATTATTTGCCGAGCGTGGCGATCGCATCCATACCGTAAACCAATTGTTGAAAGCCTACACGAATTTTGCCAAAGAAGAGGAATACATCGTTCAGGATGGCAAAGTTAATATTGTAGATGAGCACACCGGTCGGGTGCTGTCCGGTCGTCGCTATTCGGATGGATTGCATCAGGCGATTGAGGCCAAAGAAAATGTGAAAGTGGAAGCATCCACACAAACTTATGCAACCATCACGCTTCAGAATTATTTCCGTATGTACAACAAGCTGTCGGGTATGACGGGTACGGCGGAAACGGAAGAAGGCGAATTCAACGAGATTTACGAATTGGATGTGGTGGTAATTCCTACCAATCGCCCCATTCAGCGCGACGACAAAGAGGATTTGGTGTTTAAAACCAAGCGCGAAAAATTCAACGCCGCCATCGAATCTGTTCGTGAATATCACGAAAAAGGACAGCCGGTACTAGTAGGTACAACCAGTGTGGATGTGTCGGAAACGATGAGCCGAATGCTGAAACGAGCTGGAATTCCGCATAACGTTTTGAATGCGAAACAACATGCCAGCGAGAGTGATATCGTAAAGCAAGCCGGTCAGCCCGGTGCGGTTACCGTGGCTACCAACATGGCAGGTCGTGGTACCGATATTAAATTGGCACCGGGCGTTAAAGAAAAAGGCGGTTTAGCCATTTTGGGAACCGAACGCCATGAATCTCGCCGAATTGATTTACAGCTTCGAGGACGATCAGGTCGTCAAGGAGATCCGGGGGAGTCGCAATTTTTCGTTTCTCTGGAAGATAAGTTGATGGCCCTGTTCATGAGTGATCGAGTTGCAGGCGTGATGGATAAATTGAGTTTTGAAGAAGGCGAGGTGATCACGCATCCGTGGATCACCAAGTCGCTGGAACGTGCTCAATCGAAAGTAGAGCAAAACAACTTTAGCATCAGGAAGCGACAGCTGGAATACGATGATGTGTTGAACAATCAACGGAATGTGATTTACGCGCGACGTAAACACGCGTTGTTGGGCGATCAGCTCCGAACCGATATTCTAGGGATGCTCGAGGAGTTAATCGAAGCCATGGTGTACGATCATGTAGCCGCCGGCGATTACGAAGGATTGCACAAAGAGATACTACGACAGCTTGCAGTTGATGTAGAACTGGATGTGGAAGCTTGGCGTCAGAAAGATGAGACGGAACTTACCGAGATGATCATCGAACGAGCGCTGGATGTATACAAGCGTAAAGAAGAGTTGATGGCAAAACCGCTTTATGAGGTAATGAAGCGCATTTCAGCCGCCGATCCTGAGCGACGCCCGGGCAAAGTACAGATCGTGTTTACCGATGGCTTACGTCGTATGCGTGTGGTAGTGGATGTGGAAGCCGCACTCGAAAATGAAGGTCGTGAAGTGGCTCGAGCACTCGAACGTGCTGCCGTTCTTTCGGTAATTGATGACAAGTGGATGCAACATTTGCGCGAACTCGATTCGGTTAAGGAAGGGATTGGGCTTCGATCGTTTGCACAGAAAAATCCACTGCTCGAGTACAAGAAAGAAGCCTTCGACATGTTTAAGCAGTTGTTGGATATGATTAATCAGGATGCCATTTCGTTGATCTGGAAATCATTCCCTGAAGCTCAGGCAAACAACGGCGAGCTAAAGCAGGCCGAGCAGCAGAAGTCGAAATACGACACTTCCAGAATGCAAACTCAACACGCCGACTCAACCGGGATGGGACTTCAGGCCGGTGGAAACGACGCCACACCAAAGCAAAACCCAATGGGGCCAAATGTGAAGCGTAAACCGGTAGAAGTTGCCGCAGAGCCGGGTAGAAATGATTCGGTGACCATCCAAAATATGAACACTGGCGAAACGAAATCCATTAAATGGAAGCACGCGAAAAAACTGGTGGATGAACAAGGCTGGGTGCTGGTGGAAAGCTAGGGAATTACGATTTACGAATTCCGAGATAAGAATTACGAATTAAGGTGGGCGCTGCGAAGTGTTCACCTTTTTTGTTGGGTGTTGGCACAACCTCTCCATCTCCCGTTGGGTCAATTCACGAATTGACCCTCACCGATTACGATTTTCTTACTATTACCCTAGTTCCGTAGCTCCGCTGAGGAACTATCCCAGAGGCTCTGCCTCGATTACCTACAATTAATTACTTCATTTTTGTAAGGAATTAATCTCTCAGGATTCTTACTAGCTAAAAGGAAAGCAGGTTCAAGCGTCCGCTTGGACCTTTTCAATTTTCAAATCCTTTGCTTTCCATTCGCACAAGCGAACGCTTGGGCTAGGTGGGGGAGCTCTGTATAATTTTAAAACTCCATATACTTTTTTAAAGCTAATATTAAATCCTTACCCAAGCTATCCAAAAACTGTATTTGATCATCTTCAACATCACAAAACAATAGTTCGTCTGAGCCAGGTTTTAAACTGATTAATTTCCCTTCTCTCCCTTCAATTACTATGTAAATCTTAGAGGTTTCAACTTCAATAATTCTCTCATTATGTATGCCATTGAGTATAATATCTTTCAAAACTAAACCATCGCATATAGATAAAAACTTTAAATAACTTTTTGGAAAAATAAACTCAGCAAACTCTTTATTCTCTGTAGGTTTATAAGTTTTAATAATAAGATCCTGAGTTATTAAGGGATTAAAAACTCTATTAACTTGGAATAATTATCCAGTGTGTTTATTTCATTATTAAAAGGATCAATAAATAAATTAATCTCTGTTATTTCATATTCATCTTCAAAATATTTTTGGGGAGCAACACTGAATTTTAATTGAAATAAAAAACCTTCAACAATCCAAAAATCAACTTTCATCCTTCCAACGCTACTTTTGATCTTTATTTCACATAGTTTTATCTCCTCAAAATCTATAGGAAATTTAATTGATTCGTCAAAGGTTGGTTTACCCCATTTTTTCCGATATAAATCAACTTCTTTATCGTCATACAAACGTTGTATGTGATTTACAGCATCAAGCTGTTTATTCAGAATTTCATTAGCCTCATCACTCAGCCTACTTTTTACTTTTTCAAAAAGTAAGAGTTCATAGTCTCTAAATTTTTCAACAAATTTAAACATCATGGATCAATTTTATTTGTAAGCCCTGCCGTTCCAAATAAAACTCCATTTAATGAACCGACATAAAGAGAAGGCACTCTATAAGCTTGCCTTAAAATAGAGTTCGAAATAAAGCTATTTTCAGCCTTCCAAGATGCTTTCATGAATTGATATCTTAATCTATCTGTTGTGCGTGAAAAGCTGTTGAGACATAATTTCCATTAAATTTATTATGATCATTAATCAACCATTTTCCTAATGATCCCCTAATGCAAACACCCACCTAGCGCAAGCGTCCGCTTGTGCAACGATGCAACGATCTGCTTGAACTATCAACTTTCCATCATTTCTAATGTAAGGAATCTGATTTACAAGCATCATATATAAAAAGATGATGTAGGTATGAGTAGAAAGTATAAGTTCTTAGATCAGCAACAAGCTTATTTCGTAAGCTTTGCAACCGTACGCTGGATGGATGTATTTACACGAAGTAATTACAGTGATCGAATAGTTGAAAGCATTAAATATTGCCAAATAGAAAAAGGGTTAATGGTATATACATGGTGTATTATGCCAAGTCATGTACATCTGATAATTGGTTCAAAAGACCAACCAATGCAAAATATACTTAGAGATATGAAAAGCTTCACATCGCGAAAAATCAAAGAGGAGATTAGGAATCATCCAAAAGAAAGTAGGCGTGAATGGTTATTATGGATGTTTGAACAAGCTGGTAGAGCAAATGGGAATAATAAAGAATAGCAATTATGGCAGCTGCATAATCATCCCATCTAACTTTCGAGCAACAAAATTATTGATCAAAAACTAGAATGCTTGCATTATAATCCTGTAGTTGCGGGGTATGTAGAAAGCCCCGAACATTGGACGTATAGTAGTGCAAGAAATTATTATGGCTTACAAGGTATGATAGATGTTGAAATTGGATATTGAATGTGAAGGAAAAGCACAAGCGGACGCTTGCGCTAGGTGGGGAAGGTTTGTCTGCCCATGTCCTAAAGCTGAAATCATATACTGCTCGACGGATCATAGACTCTTTGAAGGAAAGAGGTCGCAGTCTTTTATTGAAGAGGCTGCATTATCTAACACATAATCATCATAAAGACAGTGACTACCAGGTTTGGCAGGAAGGGTTTCACCCGAAACAGATTTCTAGTGCTGAGATGATGATTCAAAAAATTGAATACATCCATTATAATCCGGTTAAAGCAGGGTTTGTAGACCTACCGGAACATTGGAGGATGTCTTCAGCTCGGGATTACCTGGGACTTGCGAGGGTACTAGAGGTAGATTTATTCTCCGGGTAATACATTGTAGAGGCTGAGCCTCACACCTACATTCCGCAGCAGAGCTACGGAACGAGGTTAAATGGAAATAATAAAGAATGGCAATTATGGCAGCAGCATAATCATCCCATCGAACTATCGAGTAACAAAATTATTGATCAAAAACTAGAATACTTGCATTATAATCCTGTAGTTGCGGGGTATGTAGAAAGCCCTGAACATTGGATGTATAATAGTGCAAGAAATTATTATGGCTTACAAGGTATGATTGATGTTGAAATTGGATATTAAAAGAAAGCACAAGCGGACGCTTGCGCTAGGTGGGGGTATTAGAGATAGATTTATTCTCTGGGTAATACATTGTAGAGGCTGAGCCTCTATGTCTCATTCCGCAGCGGAGCTACGGAACGAGAGGAAGCGGACGCTTACGCTAGGTGGTGAGCAAGCACTCCATGCTGGTTCTGAGTAACATCAAGTTCAAGCTTATTCAAAGGGCTTTTGCCGTAATAAACAGACAAACTCCCTACCTAATCACAGCTAAATTTGCCGCTTAATTTCTCTTGATTGTAACATAGAATGCGCAAGTTGGAGGTTACGGAAATTTCCATAACTCAAATAATCATAGGACTACATATTTTTAAACTAGCTCATCCGCACTTTCCTCTAATGCAAGACAAAGCCTTGCGCTACTTTCAGTTTTAAGTCACAGACTTAAAACATCATTGGGGGAAATCTGAGATATAATTTGATGTTTTATATTTAGTAATTTCTAAAACCCCATTATTCTTAACTTTTGATTTTAACAATGAATTTCTATCCAAAAACTTTAAAATTTTATTGAACTTCAAAAATCCAAAATTAAATATGCTATTCTCCAATACAACTAAAATAATTTTTTTATCCTTTTGAACTATTTCGATAAATACATTTCTATTATAAAGACTAATTTTCCAGTTTTGTTTATGGATATTTATTATTTCTATATCAGAATAATATATAAGACTTGTATCATTTCTCTTTACTAACTCAATTGAGTCAATGGAAAAGATTAGTTTTGAATTATTTCTGAATCTAAACAAGTCAGATACGATAGTTAAGAGTGTCAGTGGAAAAATACTTATCCATTTTAGTTGCTTATAGAAACTACTGTCGAAAATATCAGAGTTTAGAAACCATACCCATATTATCCAAAGTGTAAGTATCGGGATAAAATTTATGATATTATTTATTTCCCATTGAGTTTTGTTTCCAAAGTGAAGAACTTTTAGTTTTAACTCATCAGAAGCAGTCACTATTCTTCTCCAACAATACATTTACACCAACCTTCTTCTACTGTCACTATTCCATTAGGAGCTTCATTTGAAAATATTCTATCTACAGAATTGAACATTTGATAAAACAAGTTATTAAGCATTTCGGATGTAACATTTCCAATTTCTGCAGAAATTCCTGGATGCTTTCCCATAGTCGAAACCCAAGTCGGTGTTCGACCTGAATTACGATAATACTTACTATTTTTACTTGCAATCCCCCAATACCTATAATTTGCTTGGCGCTTTATCCAGCGAGATACTGGTTGAGCTGCTCCAAAAGTCAAGCTCGTTACAATTCCAGAGACTGCAACTTCTGATCCATCAATATTATTAAAACTGTCTTTAGCAAGAACTTGATCTACAACATTACCAAGTGCAGCAATTCCACCTGCCCTTGTACCTCCAATAATTGTTGTAGTTAAATACCCCGCCGAACTTGGCACTGCTGCAATAGCTGCACCTGTACCAGTACTAACTATCACCCTACCTACATCCTTGATATCCCAGTCCTTAAAGCCTTTTTCACTGTAGACAGCATATACTCCTGCAGCAGCCCCAATTGCTGCCCCAATTGCGATGTGCACCCATTCTCCATCTTCATCTTTATATATAATTGGGTTATTTGCATTAGCCAAATATGCACTATGAAATTGACCAAGAGGATCAATATTCCACCATCTACCAATTACAGGATCGTAATAACGTGCCCCATAATGATACCAATCCAGTCCGAATTCATCTTCCAGTTCTTTACCGTTGTAGGTGAATTTGTTTTCGGCACCATTTTGGTAACTCAGCCCGGGCATTTTGTAGCCGAAGGGGTAGTAGCTATCGGCTTGTAGTAAAGTGGCCGTTCCGTTGTTATTGGCAAAAGTGGCACGTACGTTTCCTAAATGGTCTTTCAGGTCGTACTCGTATTGCCAGTTGCCGCTTACTTTGCGTACCCGCCCTTCGCTAAAGGCGAAGAAATCTACCGTATTATTGGTGTACACAAATCCACCGGAGTAATCGGTTGTGGTTTGCCCACCACTAGAAGGGCATGTCTTCAGCTCGGGATTACCTGGGACTTGCGATGGTACTAGAGGTAGATTTATTCTCCCGGTAATACATTGTAGAGGCTGAGCCTCACACCTACATTCCGCAGCAGAGCTACGGAACGAGGGGAAAACATCTCATGCACGAGGTAAAGTATATTTTTTGGAATAGTTTCTATTAATTACTCTTTGATATTCATAGATCTTTTTATATGCATTATTTTCTCCCATAATTAATTCTCGTCCCTCATTTTCAAAAAACGTAATTATTTTTTTTGAAAAATCTTTTTCATTAGAATAGTCAATTTCTAAATCTACTTTATAATACTCTTTTAGTAAAGAATTACTAATTGTAATACTAAAATTATTATTCCAGTTAAAGAATATTTCATTCTTTTTCTCTAACTCATTAAAACTGATAAAAAAAAATATACCATTTTTAATGAATTTTAATCTAGTTCTTGTTACTTCAGATAATTTAAAACCATTCAACTCTAAGAATAATCTTAGTTTGTGAAATCTATTTTTAATGTCTTTATTCATTTCTAACTATTCCTGTAAATGAGGTGGTAACCAAGCTCTTTTACTACTATTATATTTCCATTCTGCATTTATTAAAGTATTTCTTTCCTTTAATAAAAATCCACCTTCGGGATCCAATAATTCTCCATTTGAATCAATAAATGAGTCGAAAATTGGTCTACCAAGATCCATTTGCTTTAAAAGCTCTGCTTCATTCCGTGTCCAATTAGCAAGCTCGGTTCCTAAATCAGGTTTAAACACTAACATATAATCACCAGGATTTCCAATATAATTTATAGTTTCAATTCTATTCCATTTATATAGTACTAGTCCACCTTCAAAAAAAGTCTCTGGAATTGATAAAGTATTTAGATAATCATTTGTTATTACTAACGCTTCATTAGCTGCTTGAGCAAGATTTGCCTGATCAGCGAGTTTTAAACCAGTACTAACTACTGTAGAGGTTGTTGGGTTTGTAGTAGCTGGTATTATATATGGCGCGGCTAAACCTCCAGTTGCCATAACACCAATTGCAATATCAACATATAAAAAAGCCTTCATCTGACCAACAATTATGTCCTTTGATGACTGATTTCCAGTTTCAAGGGCATTTTTAAAATGAAAAGCATTAAGTCTAGCCCAAGTTATCAGCATATCAAATGGAGGTGTTGTTACACGACCATCTGGATCGATAAACATAATTGGATTACCACCCACAAACGAGTAAGGAGTATAGAATTCATCCGCAGGGTCAACCGCCCACCATCTTCCAACTACAGGATCATAATATCTTGCCCCATAATGATACCAATCCAGGCCAAATTCATCTTCTAACTCTTTGCCGTTGTAGGTGAATTTGTTTTCGGCGCCGTTTTGGTAGCTGAGCCCGGGCATTTTGTAGCCAAAGGGGTAGTAGCTATCGGCTTGTAGTAAAGTGGCCGTTCCGTTGTTATTGGCAAAAGTGGCACGTACGTTTCCTAAATGGTCTTTTAGGTCGTATTACCCTAGTTCCGTAGCTCTGCTGCGGAACAATCCCAGAGGCTCTGCCTCGATCACCTACAATTAATTACTCCATTTTTGTAAGGAGTTAATCTCCCAGGCGTCATACTAGCTAAGACCATGGCCAGAAGTAGATACAAAATCAAAGAAGAACACTATCCTTATTTCATCACTATAAGTGTAGTGGATGGAATCTCGTTATTTGACGATTCAATAGTATCAGACATAATGTTGGACTCCATACGATTTATGCAGAATAAAGGAATCCGTGTTATTGCTTATGTAGTAATGCATAATCATGTGCACTTAATTATTGATGGAGTAGGTTTGTCTGCCCATGTCCGAAAACTGAAATCTTATACCGCTCGAAGGATTATTGATTCTTTGAAGGAAAGAGGTCGCAGTCTTTTATTAAAAAGGCTGCATTATCTAAAACATGATCATCATAAAGACAGTGATTACCAAGTTTGGCAGGAGGGGTTTCACCCTAAACAGATTTCGACGGAGGAGATGATGATTCAAAAAATTGAATATATCCATTATAATACGGTTAAAGCAGGGTTTGTAGATCTACCGGAGCATTGGAGAATGTCGTCAGCGCGGAATTACTTGGGACAAGTCGGGGTATTAGAGATAGATTTATTCTCCGGGTAATACAGTTTGGAGGCAGAGCCTCTGTTTCTCATTCCGCAGCAGAGCTACGGAACGAGGTCAAAACTAGAATACTTGCATTTTAATCCTGTAGTTGCGGGGTATGTAGAAAGCCCTGAACATTGGATGTATAGTAGTGCAAGAAATTATTATGGCTTACAAGGTATGATTGATGTTGAAATTGGATATTGAATGTGAAAGATAGGCACAAGCACAAGCGGACGCTTGCGCTAGGTGGGGTTAAAATAATTTTATGGTTAATTCTTAAATCTAACAGCGTGAAGAAAAAAAATTTATTGAAATTATATTTTAGTATGTCATTTGTATTGTTGGTAATGTCAATACTTTCATTTCCAATGATTAACTTATTACTTTTTGGGTTAGGGTTTGATGAGTCAATTATTCTAATAGATATTGTAATATATTCATCATTAATTTTTTTAACATTTTATTTAAATAGTTTGGTTAGAAAAGCTAGAAATGCCCGGTAAAAGCAGGGTTTGTAGATCTACCGGAGCATTGGAGAATGTCGTCAGCGCGGAATTACTTGGGACTAAGGGGTATTAGAGATAGATTTATTCTCCGGGTAATACAGTTTGGAGGCAGAGCCTCTGTTTCTCATTCCGCAGCGGAGCTACGGAACGAGGTCAACGAGGTCAATTCATGAATTGACCCTTACCGATTACGGTTTCCTTTCTTTTTACACAGCCTGAGAGCTACGGAGCGTGGTTAAATATCTGAATGATTCCCGAAGATTTAACATTGCATATTTGTGTTCATTCCTTATGTTTGAATCCCCACTCATCAAATTGTTAAATCGTTGGAAGTTTTAGGTATTGTTATTGATGCAGATAGCGTAAAAGGTGCTATCGTTGATACCAAAAAAGGAGAGATTCTTTCGGGGAAGAAGTCCATCGATAAGATCGAGGATACCCGTCCGCACAAGCTGATTTCGAAAATGCACAAAGTGGTAAAGAAATTCGACTGGGACGGCCCGGTTGGGGTGGCATTACCGGCAGCAGTGCGCAAAGGTAGAATCTTGTCAAGCTATGTTTTGGACGAGGCTTGGGTAGATGCCGATGCCGATCACTTGTTTTCAGAAATTACGGGCTGTGATGTGTATGCATTGAACGCGTCAGACTCAGCCGGACTTGCGGAAGTTACTTTTGGCGTGGGGAAAGGAATTTCGGGAACCATCGTAATTCTTACCATTGGCGAAACCATTGGTTCTTCGGTGTTTGTGGATGAAACGCTGGTGCCTAATACTGAATTAGGTCATATCGAAATAAAAGGAATTACCGTTGAAGAACGGGCTTCAAACCGAGCTCGAAAAGAGGAAGGTATTCAGAAAAAAACCTGGGCAAAGCGACTTCAATTTGTGTTGGAGCACTACGAGAAACTTTTCCATCCCGAGATGTTTATCATCGGCGGGCAAATCAGCTCGAAAGCAAACAAAACCCTGCCTTATATTAAGTTGAGTACTCGGTTTAAACCAGCAGAATTTAAAAACGATTCGGCCATTGTTGGGGCAGCTTACTTTGCGATGCGTTTAGAGCAAAAAAAGAGCAAACGAAAGTCCAAATCCAACGACTAGTTTAGCGCGGCTAAAGCTTTTTTAGTTTCTTCGTGATCTTTATCGAATGTTAGTGCCTTTTGATAAGATGATTTCGCTTCTGCTTGCCTATTCATGTGCTCTAAAATACTACCTAAGCGATAATGCGCCCAAGCCATAGAGTTGGTATCAATACGATCGCCGAAAGCAATAAATGCTTCAATTTGTTGCTTCCCAATTTCTAAATGAGTTCCAGAAACAGCTGCTAAGCGTCCGATTTGATAAAACGGATTTGGGTTATCACCTTCAGGATCTAAACTAATGGCCATTTGATGATTTTCTAGTGCCTGATCATACAAACCATAGCGTTGTTGCGCATTGCCCAAATTATTATAAATGATAGCGGTAGTGTCGTTTATTTGAAGTTGCTGAATGGCAACATCGGCTGCTTTTTCAAATTCACTTTCGTTAAAATAGAAGTTGAATAATTCGTAATACGAGACCATAATTTCAGGATTACTTTCAATCGCAGTTTTATAGTGCATTTCAGCAAATTGGGTCTCGTCGTAATAGGTGTAAATTCTTCCCCAGGCTTTTATTCCGGCTTCGGTATCCAACTTTTCGATGGTTGAAGCTTGTAGCTCTGCTTTATCTCTTCCACCGCCTAAAAATCCGGGAGCCTGAAGGTAAAACTCCATGGCACTTTCGCGAGCTTCTACATTATTGGGATCTAGCTCGATGGCTTTTTCGTAGTTTTTTCGGCTGTTTCTAGCCAAACCGGCCTGCCGTAGAACCGAGGCATTTTGCGCTTGCCGACCATAGGAATGCCCCATCCACATAGGGTATAAAGAATTATCTTCATCCAAATCTGCCGCTTCCTCGAACCAGTCTACGGCGTCTTTGTATTCTTTATTATCGAACTCAATTCGTCCTAAATAGAAATAGATTTCGGGGTTCTTCGATTGCGATTTTTTCAACGATGAAAATATCTGCTCTGCAGCTTCTAAGTTTCCATTTTCGAAGAAGGTCACTCCTTCATCGAAATTTTGCGCACTTACCGAGGCACTTAATAACAGAGATAGTATTGCAATCGTAAATCTTGATTTCATAGTCTATTTTTTAATTCCGAATCAGGTACGACAACTTCCGCTGTTTGTTCCGCTCTTAGTTATTCGAATGCAGTGCTATCCGATTTCCTTCTGAATCTTCAAAAACAGCCATATACCCATGATCGGGAGAAATCTGTCGTTTTGGGATGGTCACTGTTCCACCCGCATCAGCAATTCGATCTTCTACTACTTGTAAATCATCGCCGCCGTTTAGGTAGATTAGCGGTCCGAGCGATGCGCTTGGTTGATACCACTCGGCATTCATCACTATTGCTCCCGAAATCGCACCTTGCTCGCTGGGAAACATTTCCATTTTAAATTCATCGCCCATATCTAACGAGATAAGCTCGATAGCTAAGATGTTTTCGTAAAAGGCTTTTGCGCGTTTTATATCTGTAGCCGGAATTTCGAACCAACTGATTACATGTTCCATAATGGTGGAGTTAGGTTGATGTGAACTCCGATATAGTAATCGTAGCGCTGAAAAAAGCCAAATCAGTTTTTGGCGAGATCTTGAAGAATGGGAGTTACTCGGTGGACCAAAGGATTGCGATGATCGGTTTTCCAAACGGCCGATAAGGTGGTTCGTTGAGGGATATTATTCAACTCAATAAATTTGATAGGCAAATCGAAGCCATGTTTTAAACTACTGGGCACAATTCCGATTCCGAGTCCGTGTTCCACCAATCGAAAGATGGTGCTGGCGTGCACTGATTCGTGAGCAACACGCGGAGTAAAACCTGCATCCTCAAAAATGCTCATAATCTTATCGAAATAACCATGGCTGTACTGACTCGAAAACAGGATAAACGACTCATCCCGTAAATCGGCCACTGATTCGAAAGAGTGTTGATCGAGCGGATGATCGGAAGGTAAAATGAGACAAAAATTTTCTTCTATAACATCCAGTTTTTGGATACCGGCCGGGAGTCGAATCGTTCGAATGAACCCCAAATCAAGTTGATCGTTTTTGAGCATATCAATCTGTTGTTGATTGGGAAGCTCAGTTAGCACCGAGTGAATTCCCGGCGATTGCGTATTGATTTCTTTCAGCAATCCCGGAATTACAGATTGCATGGCTGAGCCTACAAACCCAATCCGGAGTTCTCCTTGATCCCCATTCTGGATATGCCTCAAGTTATCTTTGATAAAATCGAAGGTATCGAAAATCTGATTGGATTCAGTAAGTAGGTATTCACCCGCTTTAGTAAGTCGAACCGTTCGCTTTGTTCTGTGGAATAACAAAACTCCAAGAATTTCCTCTAACTGTTTAATCTGCCGACTCAAAGCCGGCTGGGTGAGGAACAACTGTTCTGCAGCTTTCCCGAAGTGTAGTTCCACAGCTAGTTTCTTGAAATAGCGAAGATGTCGCAATTCTAAATCATTACTCATAGTTATTAATATATAAAAACTGGTAATTACAAAGTATCAGTTGTGCGACATACCTTTAAGCAAATTAAGAGGAACACATGAAATTTAAATTTGGGGAAGACGCTCTAACCATCCGAGCGTTAATCGATATAGCGGAAGGACGTCGAAAAGGCGAACTCTCACAAACTGTTCGGGAAAAAATCCGGCAAAGCAGCGGTTATGTTGATGAAATTGTAGAAAGTGGTGAAGTGGTTTATGGGATCAATACCGGTTTTGGTCCACTATGTAATACCATCATTTCGAAGAAAGATACGCGTCAGCTTCAGGAGAATATACTTCGTAGCCATAGCGTAGGTGTTGGTGATTCTATCGATCCGAAATTGGCCAAAATGATGCTGATTCTGAAAATTCAGAATCTGAGTATGGGTTATTCCGGAATTCGTGAAGAAACACTCGATCGCATGCTTTTCTTTGTGGAGCAGGATATGATTCCCGTAGTTCCCGAAAAAGGATCAGTCGGTGCTTCAGGTGATCTGGCTCCGCTCGCGCACCTGTTTTTACCGTTGATTGGTTTGGGAGAGATCGACTGGAAAGGCGAACGGGTTTCGATGGATTTGGCGTACATGCAATTGGGTATGACTCCACTCAAGTTGCAGGCCAAAGAAGGATTGGCGCTTATCAACGGAACTCAATTTATAGCCGCGCATGCAGCCTGGGCGGTGTATCGCATGTATCATTATTTGGATGTCGCCGACATCATTGGTGCGATGAGTTTAGAAGGCGTGCTCGGCTCCGCAAGTCCGTTTAAAAAAGAGCTTCACGATATCAGACCATTTGAGGGATGCAAACTCGTTGCTCATCGAATGCGCACGCTTTTGAATGGCTCTGAAATGCTGCAAAGTCATGCCGACTGTGGACGTGTGCAAGACCCCTATTCCATTCGTTGTATTCCTCAAGTGCATGGAACCTCGCGCAACGCCTGGAAACATGTGAAAGAATTGGTTGAAATCGAGATGAATTCGGTAACCGATAATCCGATCATTTTGTCGGCTGAGGAAACCATCAGCGGCGGGAATTTCCACGGACAGCCACTCGCTATTCCTTGCGATTACCTCACGGTTGCAGCACACGAATTAGGCAACATTTCAGATCGGCGAATTTATTTACTGTTGGAAGGCGGCAATGAAGGCTTACCAACATTGTTGATGAAAGATATCGGGCTGAATTCCGGATTTATGATTCCCCAATACACATCGGCGGCGCTGGTAAGTGAAAATAAATCATTGTGCTTTCCGGCATCGGCAGATTCTATTCCAACTTCGCTTGGGCAGGAAGATCATGTGAGTATGGGCTCCATCAGCGCGCGAAAACTCAACGAAGTAATCGACAACATCAGTAAAATTCTATCGATTGAATTGGTAACAGCAGCTCAGGCATTCGACTTCCGCCGACCAATGAAATCAGGCCCGATTTTAGAAGAATGTCATGCGTTGGTTCGATCTAAAATTGACCACGCCGATAGAGACCGAGTGTTTGGGGTAGACATTGCCAAAGCACAAGGGTTGATCACTTCACTTTCGCTGAATCAAGTGGCCAATCAAACAGCCAAAAAATTAAATATTTCACTGAACGGAGAATTTGATGAACCTTTCGGACTTTCTTAACACCTACGCATCACATCCCAATTACAAATCCCCAACGGGATCGAAACTAAATGCGAAAAGCTGGCAAACCGAAGCGCCACTGCGCATGTTGCTGAACAACCTTGATCAGGAAGTGGCAGAAGATCCCAATGAATTTATCGTGTATGGCGGAAACGGGCAGGCGGTTCGTAACCGGGAAGCGTTGGAGATGATTGTGAAACAGCTTCTGACTTTGGAAGAAGATCAAAGTTTGTTGGTGCAATCCGGTAAGCCGGTTGGGGTGATTCGATCGCATCCCGAGGCTCCACGCGTTCTTATCGCAAATAGTAATCTTGTGCCGGAATGGGCTACGTGGGATCATTTCAATGAGTTAAAATCTCGTGGATTGATGATGTACGGACAAATGACCGCAGGTTCGTGGATTTACATCGGAACGCAGGGAATTTTGCAGGGCACGTACGAAACCTTTGTTGCCTGTGGAAACACTCATTTTGGTGGTGATTTATCCGGAAAATTACTGGTAACGGGCGGAATCGGAGGAATGGGTGGCGCTCAGCCTTTGGCGGCAACCATGGCAGGCGCAACCTTTTTAGGTGTGGATGTGGATCCTGCTCGCATCGAAAAGCGCATCAAAACTAAATATCTCGATCGGATGACGCACTCGTACGAGGAAGCTATCCAATGGGTGATGGAAGCCAAGGAAAAGAAAGAAAATATCTCGGTAGGTTTGGTTGGCGATATCGGTGATGTACTGGAGCGATTGATTGAAGATGGTATCACGCCGGATATTTTAACCGATCAAACTTCTGCTCACGATCCATTGAATGGATACGTACCACACGGAATTTCGCTTGAAGATGCCATGGCTTTGCGCACTTCTGATCCGAAAGTATACGAACGAAGATCCATCAAAAGTATGGCGCGACATGTTCGTCACATGCTTACGTTGAAAGATCGTGGTGCAATCACTTTTGATTACGGCAACAACTTGCGTGCGTATGCAAAACAAGGTGGTGTAGAAAATGCCTTCGATTTTCCGGGATTTGTTCCGGCGTATATTCGTCCGTTATTCTGCGAGGGAAAAGGTCCTTTTCGCTGGGCAGCGCTATCCGGCGATCCTGAAGATATTTACACGACAGATCGCGCCTTGAAAGAAGCATTCCCTGAAAATAAAGCGCTGATCAACTGGCTCGAAAAAGCAGGCGAACAGGTAGCATTCCAAGGGTTGCCTTGCCGAATTTGCTGGCTGGGGATGGGTGAACGAGAAAAAGCGGGAAAGATCTTCAACGACTTAGTTCGGGAAGGGAAAGTAAAATCTCCTATCGTAATTGGTCGTGATCATTTGGATTGTGGCTCGGTGGCATCCCCAAACAGAGAAACCGAAGGAATGAAAGACGGAACGGATGCAGTAAGCGACTGGCCGTTGCTTAACTTGATGTCGAACGCGAGTGGTGGAGCTACATGGATTAGTTTTCATCACGGTGGAGGCGTAGGAATGGGATACAGTCAGCATGCCGGGATGGTTGTTCTTGCCGATGGCACTGAACGCGCAGAACAATGCCTGAAACGAGTGTTGCACAACGATCCTGCGATGGGAGTATTCCGACATCATGATGCAGGATATGAACTTGCAACCGAAGTTGGTGAAGAACATGGGTTGATATTGTAGAAGGAAGGCGAGTTGGAAAATTCAATTCGAGATTGTTAAAAACACGACCCCATCTGTCTTCCCCTTATCTAAGGGGAAGGACTTTGTGGATGGTTTGGGGGTTAGGTTTGTACTATTATTTTTTAAAGCAGATTTTATTGTAAGAATGGCTCGAGCTATACCAACGAGTCCTCCTCCTTATGAAGGAGGAGACAGAGGAGGTCGATTAAAGGCTGGGAAGAATTTGATCTTCGAACACTTGAACAAGGAACATTGAACGTTGAAAGGGTGATTGAAATAAGCTGTGGAAAGAAATAATAACTCTTTAGATCTCTCCCGGTGGTCGAGACGACAAATGAGGTGGTTGATTAAATGCGAGACAGAATGCGAACACTAGAACGGGAAAGATTGCGAGATCCCAACTATTAAACAATTTCCTAATAAAATTACAAAACTATGCTTTACGGACCGTTTACCCAATGTTTACCAATGGCAGGATTACCACTTCATGGGTCGTTGACCGATGATAAACTTCCGGTGATTGAGGAGGCTGGAATATTGATCAAAAACGGTCGGGTGCTAGAAATAGGGACGTATGCAGAACTGCTTGAAGCTTTCCCCGAAGAGCAGCGAATTTCCATCTCGGATAAGAAGCTGGTAGCATTTCCGGCTTTTGTTGATTGCCACACACATATTTGTTGGGGTGGAACCCGAGTGCATGATTATGCCATGAGGGTTGCTGGAAAAAGCTATCTCGAGATTGCCAAAGCAGGCGGCGGAATTATGGATTCAGTTCGGGCCACGCGTGAAGCGAGCCACGACGAACTGGTATCGGTGATCCTCGAGCATGTAAATGATCACCTAAAACGTGGTATAGCCACAATAGAAGTGAAATCGGGTTATGGGCTTTCGGTAGATGGAGAATTAACCATGTTACGAGCCATAAAAACCGCAAATGAACACACAGCGGCTTCACTGATTCCAACCTTTTTAGGAGCTCATTTAAAACCGTCCGACTTCGATGGGTCAGAACGGGAATATCTGGAAATGTTGATTCGGGAGGTTGTGCCAATTATCAAAGAAGAAAAGTTAGCAACACGAGCAGATATTTTTGTTGAAGAAGGCGCTTTTTCGAAAGAAGTTGCGGAATGGTATGCCAAAGAATTACAAGAGCTAGGATTCGAAATGACGATGCACGTTGATCAATTTACTACCGGTGGAGCGGAGCTTGCTGTGAGTTTAGGGAGCGTTTCTGCCGATCATCTGGAACAAACTCATCAGGAAGCCGTTATCCGTTTCGGAAATTCAGATACGGTAGCTGTTGCTTTGCCGGGAGCCTCATTAGGTTTGGGGATGCAATTCACTCCTGCACGAACATTACTTGATAACAAAGCATGTTTGGCGATTGCTACTGATTGGAATCCGGGATCGGCTCCCATGGGCGATTTAGTGACCCAAGCGTCTATTTTAGGAGCTGCTGAAAAGTTAACCATAGCCGAAACACTGGCTGGAATTACCTATCGAGCAGGCTATGCATTGCGCGAAGACGTGGGTACCATCGAAAAGGAAAAAGAAGCGAAAATAGTAGTGTTTGAAACCGACGATTTTCGAAATATTTTTTATCGACAAGGGCAACTTCAGCCACATTGCACAATTATTGGTAGCGATTGCAAGATTTATGAATAATGACGACTACAATATTAAACCCGTAAGTGCAGTAACTTGGAGTGGTAGAGTAGATTCTGCTACGGATAAGTCACAGTTTCGCTTGCATCAAGTGGTACAGCAAAACCCGGTACTCGATCAACTTAAAGAGGATCATGTTGGATTGGTAGGCTTTAGCAGTGATGAAGGCGTTCGAAGAAATAAAGGCAGAGTGGGGGCGTCAGTTGGTCCGGATTATTTTCGAAAATCAATTGGGTCACTGTGTTATCATGGGGAAAAAGACAGTTTTTACGATTTGGGAACGATCGAAGTTGAAGGTGAAGAGCTGGAATCGGCGCAAGATGAACTGTCTGATTTCATCCAACTATTATTGGGAAAAGGAGTTCGCCCGTTTGTAATTGGTGGCGGTCATGAAACTGCGTTTGGTCATGTTTCAGGAATAATGAAGCATCTAAAAGCAACCACGAGTGAATATAGTTTAGGAATTTTAAACATCGATGCCCATTTAGATATGCGAGTCTACGACGAAGGCGCACATTCCGGTTCGTGGGCATTGCAAGCTTTCGAACTAGCCAATAAGCAACAGGTGCAGCTCGGATATCATGCATTTGGGTTAAACGAAGATAACAACACTCGTTCTTTATTGGATCAAGCCCGATCATTTGGGGCATCATGGAGTACGAATGAAGAAGTCATCCGTTCTGAAGAAAAGCAACTAGATCGTGTTAAGGAGTTTGTGGAAAATCACACTCATATTTACTGCACGGTGTGTTTGGATGTTTTTGATGCAAGTGTAGCACCGGGAGTGAGTGCACCAGCGTGGAATGGAATCAAACTTCAATCGGCTATAAATGCAATTCAAGTAGTTAAAAGAAGTGGAAAATTACTCTCCATGGATGTTTGCGAATTGAACCCTGTGTACGATAATGGTAACACTGTAAGAATAGCCGGAAGTATTTTTAATACCTATTTGAGGTAGGGTACTTAACCGCGTAGCTTTTCAAGTAAATCGTTTAGTTGTCCGGCTTCCTCATCCGACAATTGACTGAACTTCGCATCTAACATATGCATTTCTGCATCGATGGTAGATAATAGTTGCTCTCCATCCGAAGAGATAAAGACCTGAATTTTACGTTTGTCGTGCGGACAAGGGCTTTTCTCAGCCAGATTTTTAGCAACCAGCCGATCCACAATTCGGGAAGTGTCCGACATTTTATCGATCATTCGTTCGCATATTTCATTGGTCGAAAGTGGTTCACCCTTCGCTCCTCGTAAAATTCGTAAGATGTTAAACTGTTGCTGGGTAATCCCGAATGGATCTAAAAATTCTTTGATCTCGTTTTTGAGCCAGTTGCTGGTTATCAACAAGTTTACCCGCAGTTTGTGCCATGGGCTTTGAAACTCTTTTTGCTGGATATATTCTTCGGTAGTACTCATAATCTATAAATTAAAAAAAGGCCGGGCTTTTCACCACCCGACCTACAAACAATATGAAATTCAGCGATTTACGCTTCTACAAGCTCTTCTAATGGTTGAGCTTCTGGGAAGTCGACCGGAATTTCTGTTGCGTTGTGAACGTAATTTGTAAATGTGATGCCTAAAATTACGGCTAGAAAATCAATCAAATCTTCTTCCTTATAACCTAGATCAAAAAAGGCATCACGATCTTCTTCAGTAATCCTACCTGCATTATTAGCTGCTTTTGCTGCTATTCTGCTTAGGGTATCATACTTCACATTTCCGGTTTCTGCTCTTCTGATTTGAAGAGTTTCATCGTCAGAGAATCCATTCTGTTTTGCAACGGCAGTATGTGCTGCTAAGCAATAGGCGCATCCATTTACTTCTGAAACAGCCAATTTTATGACTTCTATTTCTTTGTTTGAAAAACTTTTACCAACCGAAGAATCAAACTGCATGTACTGATTTAGTACATTACTGTTGTAACCTATAGTTGCATAAATGTTGGGCACCATTCCGAGTTTGTTTTCTAAATTTGTAAAAATTTCTTGAGCTTTACTGTCTACTTGTTCTTTTGTGGGTACGTCTAATGGTCTCATAATAATAGTGTGTTTTTAGTATTAAATAGTATGATTCAAACTTAATGTTTTAACATCGATGTTGCAACATTAATTGGATTGAAGTATTAAATCACTACGATAAGCATCCTCGATATGGGATAATGTCAACTAGTCTTTGATGGGCTCAAGTGGAGATTCGGGATGCTTCTTTCTTCTACTGATCAAAGCAATCATATTCCCGGTTAAAATCAGAATGGCCCCAAAAATACTGGTGCTTTTCCATTGATAATCTTCCAGAAAAGTGGAAATGATTAACGCAATAACGGGAGCAATGAGACTTACATATGCGGCTTTTCCTGCGCCAATATTTCCAACCAGAGTTAGGTAAGCACTAAAGGCGAAAATGCTGCCGAAAATTGCCAGATAAAGTAATGACGAAACGTAGCTGATATTCATCGCGAATTTGAATTCTACACCGGTTAGCAAGGCTATGAGCATCATGGCAGCTCCGCCGTAAGTCATGCCGTACGCATTGGAAGCCAACACCGACATCCCCTTCATTTGGTTTCGAGCAGAGGTAATGTTTCCCAAAGAAGCCACATAGGTGCCTCCAATGGCAAGGAACATTCCGGTCAGTTTTCCATCCGCAAAAGAAAATATGCGGAGGTCTTCCCAGAAAATCATTGCCGTACCAAATATGCCCAACAAGCCACCCAAAATAACTTTCGATTCAATGGCTTGTTTTAGCAGAATTCGAGCATTTAAGATATTGAAGAAAACCAATAGAGAAAAAATGAGACCAACCAAACCACTAGTTAAATACAACTCCGACATATAAATCAGCCAATAGTTGAAACCGAATAGCATGAGTCCTTGAAGTGCAATAAAGCGATGTTCGCTGAGAGAAAACGTGCGCCAATGTGAACTGAATCGTAATCCGAAAAGTAATAGAAGTCCGGCAAGCAAAAAACGGTACGACACCGAAAGAATGGGATCGACATCACCAACCTGAAATTTAATTACGTACCAAGTGGAACCCCAAATAAGGGTAGGCACGAGAAACAGAACTGCATTTTTCATGCGAGATGATAGAACTTTTTTTCGAGAAACCAACCCCTAAACCAGCTAATAACCCATCCAGGTTCTAAACCCTGGATGGGTTATTAGATAGATGTAGAACTAAGAAAACTCCACACCCAAATCGGTTTGATCAGGAATTTCTGAATGAGCCACCATAAAATTTTCTAAACCACCGAACAGTTGCACAGTTTTCTGAGTATTCAGAATTGTACCGGATGTGTCAGAAAATTGGTATTCACCCCAAGAAGAATTGGGATATTCTTTAAAATCATCGACGAACTTATGCAGCTGTGGATTCCAGTGAATGTACCGGACTAAATGCCGAAAGTATTCTTCGCTATCAACTTCTTTGCGCTTGAAGTTTTTTTGAAACAGACTACCAACGCGACCTTCTTGCTTGTTAATCGCCTGTGCATAAGAATTCATCAAATTAGACAGCTTTTTTGATACGGATATTGGCTTTTTCAGATTAATGTCTTGATCATTAACAATTTTAAGAGTCTCTTCCGTTGATCTAACTCGTACCAGAAAATGGAAGTGATTGCTCATCAAACAAAATGCATAGGTTTCTAAAACGGGATAACAGTATTTGTGGTAGCGTTGAAGGAAAAAAGAATAGTTTCCCTGCTTATAAAAGAGCTTTTCACGGTTATTCCCCCGATTGTAGATATGGTAATATCTATTTGGTAGTAATTCGATCGGCATGATATTTCCCCTAAAAATTACTTCGTGTCAATTGACCAAGTTGTTAACCCTTCCAGGGTTTAGAACCCTGGAAGGGTTCATGACAAAATGGGTTCTACCCAAAATTCTTCGCCGCTAAAGCTGCCCCAATAATTCCGGCGTGGTTTCGGTTCTTAGCGGGTACTACCGGGGTATCGATGGTGATATAATCTTCAAATTGATCGAATTTTTTACTCACTCCACCCCCCACAATAATCAGATTTGGGTAAAACAGTTTTTCGAGGTGACTTAAGTACTCATTCACCCGCAATCCCCACGTTTTAAAATCGAGTTCTTCTTTTTCGCGAATGGAATTAGCAGCGTAATGTTCGGCAATCATACCATGCATGATAACATGACCTAACTCAGTGTTTGGGAGCAACTTTTTGTGATTGAAAATAGCAGTTCCGATACCGGTTCCGAAGGCGGCAATCAGTACAACGCCTTTTTCGTTAACTCCGGCGCCGAATTTCATTTCAGCGAAACCGGCAGCATCCACATCATTCACAAGGTGTGTTGGGCAACCGGTTACCTTTTCAATTTTAGCGGAGGCATTCACGCCAATCCAGCTTTTATCAATATTGGATGCTGTACGAACCACTTCATCCACAACCGCCGCGGGGAATCCCACGCCAACTTGACCATGCCAATCAAAATGGCGAATAATTTTAGTGATGGTTTTTATCACCGCATCGGGGGTAGCAGGTTGCGGGGTAGGTATTCGGTGCCGTTCAGTAAGCAGGTTACCGTTTTTTGTATCTACAATTGCTCCTTTTATTCCGGAGCCTCCAACATCTATTCCAAGTATTTTCATGGCGTAAATCTATTAAACAATTTGAGAAATCTAAAATGAATTAGTTATCCCATGCATTGAACACATCGCGTGGTGTGAGGCATATATTCTAGGCGACCAAATGGGATTGGTTGTCCGCATTTAGTACATATACCGAAATCTTTCTCGGTGATGAGATCCAATGTTCGATCAAGTCGTGTAATCAGTTTACGTTTTTCCCTAAGTGCCGCTTCGTTGATACTTTTGTTATTGATTGCATCCATTCTTGAAACCCGCCCAATTGAAGCATCCAATGGCACGGGTTTAGTGAGCTCTTCAAGTTCAGAAATTTCATCCGTCAACTCAGTGATCTTCTGATAAACCAAAGCTTCTATTTTTTGGATCTCATTTGGCGACATACAACTAATTGAAAAATGTATAGTATTTCTATGGCAACTAATGAACGGCTTTTCGGTGTTTAATCACAGTTTATAATTAGAAAATCGCAGTTTTTTCCGTTTATTGATGAGGTTCAATTTGCAGGGGTTCATCTATATGCTTACGAATTTTATTAATGAATTAAGAAGGCGAAACGTCTTTAAAGTAGCAACGGCTTACGTCATAGCAGGTTGGTTGATCATACAAATCGTGACAGTGATCGAGCAACCGCTTGCGCTTCCTGATTGGTTTGATACGGCGATCATCATACTGGTTGCCATAGGCTTCCCAATTGCACTCATCATTGCCTGGGCATTTGAATTAACACCGGAAGGCATGAAGAAATCGGATGAAGTTGCCATTGCCGAATCGGTAACCAATCAAACCGGTAAGAAGCTCAATAAATTAATCATCACAGTATTATCGGTGGCGTTGGTTTTCCTATTGAGCGAACGCATTTTCTTCGCAGAATCGACTTTTAGGACTGATGATTCGTTTACAGTGCAATCGGCATCTATTGCAGTACTTCCATTTGTAAATATGAGTAGCGATGAGGAAAATGAATATTTCTCTGATGGTCTCTCGGAAGAATTATTAAATGCCTTAGCCAAAATTGAAGACTTACAAGTTGCCGGGCGAACATCTTCGTTTAAGTTTAAGGGACAAAATGAAGATTTAAAGCTGATTGGGGAACAACTTGGCGTAAACACAATTCTGGAGGGAAGTGTTAGAAAAGACGGTGATAGACTTCGAATTACAGCCCAGCTCATTCGTGTTGAAGATGGCTTCCATATTTGGTCGGAGACCTACGATCGCGAGCTTACTGTTTCGGATATTTTTGATATACAGGAAGAGATTTCGCGTCATGTATCTGAGGAACTAAAAGTGCAGCTGTTGCCGGAAGAAGAGCTGGCGATTTCCACACGGCCCACACAGGATATTGAAGCATACAATGCCTATCTGGCTGCCAATCAGATTGCAGCAACTCGTCAGGCAGACGATTTAGAACGTGCCATTGAATTATACAAACAAGCTCTACGATTAGACCCGGGATATGCTGATGCCCATGCTAAACTTGCGTACACCTATTTATTGCTTCATGAAAATGGGGACATAGCGGTTGAGGAAATGAAAGAGTTGATGCAGGAAAACATCGACAAGGCGTTAAGAATCAACAATACATTGCCGATGGCTTTTGTTGCTGAGAGCGCGTTGTATCAATATTACTTTGATAATGAAAAAAGGCTTGAAAGCGCAATTAAAGCCTATCGCCTTGCACCAAACGATCCTGTAGTATTAAATACGTATTACTTAGCATTAAGAGCCGACAGTTTGGATAAAAAGTACGAGATGCTGGGAAAAGCATACCGGTTAGACCCTCTTAATTCTCCTATAGCTACAAACTATGCTCGGTATTTAATCGATCGAAAGAATGAATATGAAAAAGCCAACGAAATCTTAAATAGATCGATTGAACGGAATCCGGATTATGCTCCCGCGTATGCTGCGAAAGCTTGGCTATTGCGTGATGTGCCATACGGGCAACTGGATGAAGCCTTCAAATTTGCATACGAAGCATATCTGAGAAATCCCGATAATTTGAATCATATGAAATCGGTTAGTAATATTGCACGAGATGTAGACCTTGCAGGGCTACCCGAGCATATAGCACGAAAAGGTATTGAATTATATCCGAATAATAATGCGGGTTACAGAAATTTACTGCTAACGCTGGTATATGAAGACAGATTGGAAGAAGCGGAAGATATACTAGATGGCTTTGTTGAGCTATACGGTGACCAAGTAAAAGCTTTTTTTAGATTTGATATTACCTACATGGCATATTCAAGAGCGGATTATGAACAAGCCATAGAAATTTTGAAATTTGGAAATGGTACCGAAGTTTTTGAAACCGGGATTATCGAAAATAACTTTCATGAAACGCTAATTCGGTTTTATATACCGGTTCTGGAAAAGCTAGGCAGGAATGAAGAAGCTGAAGAGTGGGCCATAAAAGTTGAAGATTTTATGCTAAAACAAATGGCAGAAATGGATGAGGGCGAAGATTACAATCGAATACTTGAAGAATTCGATTTATCACTCGTAAGAAAAGATTATAAGAAAACAGCAGAGCTTTTTTATGATATTCATTTCGATTTCAACTCAAAAGCCAATTGGCCAATAATTTTCCAAAAAGAGATTGTGTACTTCGGTTTTAAAGAATCGGAATTCTATCCCGAAGTACGAGCGAAATTGGATGCCGACTTAGCAGAAATGCGTAGCAATATTGTGAAATATTTAAAGGAAAAAGGCGAGTGGCGTGAAGAATGGGAGTCGGGACTGAATTAAAAAATACTTCCAATTAATTGTCACTTCGATCCGCCAGCTGGCGGAGAGAAGTCTAAAAAAGGGCTACGGTTTAGTAAGTTTTTAGATGCCTCTCCGCCAGCTGGCGGATCGACATGACAATACTAGAAGTTTTAAATTTTAATTAAAAGTGTTAATTGGGCATTCAACTTTTAACTCTTAGCATTTAACATTATCGAATTGAACATCACGAATTTCATACAAGAACTAAAACGACGTAACGTCTTTAAAGTAGCTACGGCTTACGCCATTGCCGGCTGGTTGATTATTCAGATCGTTACGGTAATTGAAGCTCCGCTGGCTTTGCCTGACTGGTTCGATACGGCGATCATTGTTCTAGTTGCCATAGGCTTTCCCATCGCTCTAATCATTGCCTGGGCTTTTGAACTAACGCCCGATGGGATGAAGAAATCGGATGAGGTCGCCATCGCCGAATCGGTGACCAATCAAACCGGGAAAAAACTGAATGTGGTGATAATATCAGCATTGAGTTTGCTCATCCTTGTTTTATTGATCGAACGCTTGGCTTTTGCTCCGAATGCTTCAATTGAAAAAGACCTGCCTCAAATTTCTACCATTTCTCAACAATCTGTGGCGGTGCTACCATTTGCCGATATGTCGGAGAATAAAGATCAGGATTGGTTTAGCGATGGTTTAACGGAAGAAATTCTGAATTCGCTGGCTCAACTTCCCGAGTTAAAAGTCACTTCGCGAACATCGGCATTTCAGTTTAAAGGCAAAGACATCGACATCAGTATTATTGCAGATACACTTGGCGTGGCACATATTGTGGAAGGCTCTGTTCGTCGGATTGGCAATCAACTGCGAATTACCGCTCAGTTAATTCGTGCCGAAGATGGCTTCCATTTATGGAGCGAAACCTACGACAGTAACACCGAGAATTTATTCGAAGTACAATCAGACATCGCTGAAGAAATAGCTAAAACACTGGATGTTTTTCTGGATGATGAACGACGGGAATCGATGTTTGCTGCCGGTACGCGAAATGTTCAAGCCTTTCAATTATATCTGCAAGGGATGGATAAGTTTAGAGAAGCGCATGATGAAAGTGCCATTGATGGGCTATGGGATGCTAACGAATTATTTGACGAAGCACTGGCACTTGATCCTAATTTCGGAATTGCTTCGATCCAAAAAATGGATGCCTACGCACATATGATCACTGATCCGGGCACCTCAACATTGGTAATGTCGTACGATGAAGCCAAACAAGGAATAGTTGAAAGCTTAGAATATGCTGCTAATAGGATTGAAGACCCTGCGCTAAAACAACTGGCACGATTGAATGCCGTGTTTTTTAGTGATTCGTGGTATCAACTTCCGGTAATTAAAGATGAAGTGATAAAAGGGCTGGGTGATCGAACGAGTTTCCCTACAGGAGGAATTTGGAGTGTTGAGATTTTTGCTTTGCTCGGGGAAGATGATTTGGTATTAAGTGATGTGGAAAACGAGGTGCAAGTTGATCCTCTAAGTTTGAATGCGTGGATGTATCGTAGTATGGTTGCGATGAAAGAAGGCGGTTCGAAAGAAATACTGGAAACTGTAGAACGTAGTAAAAAATCGCTCGGTAACCATCGCTTTCTCGGCACCTTTGCTCATGTAATATTAGGGGTAAATCAGGAAAAAGAACTCGTGCAAAGTTTTTACCCGAATGGAGTGCAAAACTGGGGAGCCAATGATATTTGGACGATCCAATTTAATGCCTTTCTCGCGGCCTTTCTAGGTTATGATGAGGTTGCAAACGAGCTGTTAGAGGAATACAAAAGTAAAGCTGATTTTATTGACGACGTATCCATTATCACCTTGTTTGCATTAGGTAGAGAAGATGAAGCGCGAGAAGCGATTCGATATATCGACAATATGCCGGGTGGACCTGCAAACCTGGCAATTGGAATAATCACCTTTGGAAATGTTTTGTATTTCGATTTGGAAGATGCTCCCAATCTAACCGCAAGATTTAAAGAAGCCGGCATAGATAAATCGATTTTTAAAAAGGTAGAATGGGAAAGTAACTAAGCCAATTTATGAAAGGCAGGCATTTTTTTAACGAGCTAAAACGCCGCGATGTATTTCGCGTTGCCACTGCCTATGCCGTTTCTTCGTGGTTGATCATCCAAATTGTGGTCTCCATTTTCCCCTATCTCGGCATCGATGATTTCTGGATCACTACCATCATAGTTTTGCTAATTATCGGTTTTCCCATAGCTGTAATTGCTGGATGGATTTACGAAATGACTCCCGATGGAATCCGCAAAACCGATGAAGTAGAAGTATCGGAAGCCTACGAAGAATACAGCGACCGCAAGCTCAATCGAATAATCATCGGGGTGCTCGCAACGGTAATCCTTTTCATGCTAGTTGAACGCGTTTTCTTTGCTGAGGGAAGTTTTATTGAACGTAATGAACAATCAGCTTCAGTTGCGGTTTTGCCGTTTGTAAATATGAGCGAGGATGAGAATAACGAGTATTTCTCGGATGGACTTTCGGAAGAGTTATTAAACGTTTTAGCCAAAGTTGGTAATCTAAACGTGGCGGGGCGGACATCATCGTTCAAGTTCAAAGGTCAAAACGAGAACCTGACCTTAATTGGCGAGGAGCTCAATGTTGATCACATTATAGAGGGAAGTGTGCGAAAGTCTGGGAATCGCATCCGAATTACCGCACAGTTAGTGAAAGTTGATGATGGATTTCATGTGTGGTCGGAAACCTACGATCGAGAACTTACTACCGAGAATATTTTCGATATACAGGATGAAATTTCAAATGCGGTGTTGACTGAATTAAAGGTTAAGCTTTTAGGCGAGGAAAGAATTAATACGATTGAGTACACGCAGGATATCGAAGCCTACAATTTTTATCTCACAGCAACTCAGCTAGAAAAAAATCGCGATATCGACGAGCTGGAAGCAGCGCTGGAAAATTATAAAGCCGCCATTCGTCTGGATCCCAACTTTGCTCTGGCTTACGCTCGGATTGCATGGGTGTATTACTTGATTCATGAATACGGCACCCTGACTCGAGAAGAGTTGCTGCCTTTAATGAAAGAAAATATTGATAAAGCATATTCAATCGATCCAAATTTAGGGAAAGCAGTATTGGCAGAGGCCGTGTATTATCGTTACACGCGTGAACCTGAAAAGGGATTGGCAGCAAGTGAAAGAGCCATCGAGCTTATTCCAAATGATCCCGAAACGTGGATTGTTCATCGAAATGCACTGTTCTTTTCCACCTTTAATGAGAGAGGCGAAGAGGATTGGCGAGCAATGGGGGAGGCCGTTAAAAAAGCATACAATTTAGATGAGAATAATCCGGCGTACGCTAACATGTATGCACGAATACTACCCGGCCGAGATGAACATGAAGAAGCGCTCGAAATTTTAAGTCGCATAAATCGACTATACCCCGAATTTGGTCCTGCCTTTGCTACAAAAGCGAGAATTTATTCTAATCCGCCATATGGAGAATTAGATAAAGCTTTCATCACCGTGTTCGAACAGTACAATCAAGATCCTGATGATTTAACCAATATGACCGCTTTGTTAGATGCGGCGATAAATGTGGATTTGGTTGGACTAGAATGGGAATTGGTTAAAAAGATTCTGAACAACTTTGAAGGGAATCCCAACATAATGCCATCTATTTCTCTGTACTACATGAAGAATGGGAAAATCACAGAGTTTACAGAACTTTTGAACAATCTTATTGAACAGGGAGCACCAGTTCCATCTGAATTTTATAAGACGATGGTGTTCTTGGAAACGGTTATTCAGCAAGATTATCAAAAAGCAAAAAGGCTATTATTGGAAATTTCTCCTCATTATTCGGCAAATGATTTTGATGGGGAGGGAGAAAGAATGGATGATTTGTTAGGGTATATGTTGGTAATGCGAAAGTCCGATGAAGATTCGGTGGCGATGGCTTTTGGAGAGATTATTTGCGAGAAATCAGAAACGCTAAAAGCTAGCGAAGATGCTGAAATAGACAAGGTCACTTTAGATCTATATTGCATGCTGGCAGAAAACCGAACAAATGAAGCTCTGAATATTGTGGAAAAGCTGTATTTCGACTACAATTCTAAGTATCAAATGCTTTACAACATGGCAGTCAGTCCGGTTTATATTGCACTTGAAGATGATCCGGGCTATACAGAGTTCAAATTACGAGTTGAGGAAGATATCGAACAGATGAGGGAGAATGTAATCAGCTACCTCAAATCTGAGGGTAAATGGAAAGAGGAATGGGATACTTCTGAATGAAATTGACCAAATTTTTTAATGAGCTCAAACGCCGCGATGTATTTCGTGTAGCAACGGCTTATGTCGTTTCTTCTTGGTTGATCATCCAGATTGTTGTGTCCATTTTCCCGTATGTAGGTATCGATGATTTCTGGATCACCACCGTTATTGTGCTCCTTTTTATCGGATTTCCATTTGCCATAATCGGTGGATGGATTTACGAAATGACTCCCGAGGGAATTCGCAAAACGGATGAAGTAGAAGTATCAGAAGAATTTGAGGAACTCAGCGATCGTAAACTCAATCGAATTATAATTGGCGTGCTTAGTACCGTGATTCTTTTTATGGTGGTTGAACGTGTTTTCTTTGCCGAAGGTAGAATAATTGAAAGAGATACACTTCAAGTGCAAACGGCGTCGGTGGCAGTGCTCCCTTTTGTGGATATGAGCGAAAATCAGGATCAGGAATACTTTTCGGATGGATTATCGGAAGAATTGTTGAATGTACTCGCCAAAGTGGATGGGTTAAAAGTTGCCGGACGAACTTCATCGTTTCAGTATAAAGGCAATAATCAGGATTTGCGGAAGATTGGAAGCGAACTTGGCGTTGATCATGTGTTGGAAGGAAGTGTTAGAAAGTTCGGAAATCAAATTCGAATTACTGCTCAGCTTATTAAAGCAGAAGATGGATTCCATATTTGGTCGGAAACCTATCAACGCGAATTTTCGGCGAACGATTTATTTCAAATTCAAGACGACATTTCCTCAGAAGTTTTAAAAGAGCTTGAGTTTCGACTTTTACCCGAAAAAAAAGAGGACATCTCTACTCAACTAACAGCAAATACAGAAGCATACGACGATTACCTAAAGGCAATTCAGCTACTTTCAAACCGAAAAGCAAACGAAATAGAAGAATCCATTTTGTTGCTTGACAAGGTGATTCTTGCAGACGATCAATTTGCGGAAGCTTATGCGCGCCGAGCCATTGCCTATGATTTCTTGGGGATGTACGGCAATATCAACCGAAATGAAAAGCTTGAAAAAATGCGATTGAACATCGATCGCGCTTTGCTGATCGACCCTCAACTTGGAATGGCTTATGCAGCCTTGGGACTATATCACACACATCTGGACAATTTTGATGAAGCCCGAATTGCCTATCAAAAGGCACACGAATTGTTACCCGGAAATCCGGAAGTAATGATTTGGTATTCGCAGGTAGCCGACAGTTGGTCGCTTTCCGAACAGTTGATAAACCGAGCCTACGAGGCTGATCCATTTAATGCCTTGGCTTTGGATGCTAAAGCCCGGCTTCTCTACGATGAAGATGAATTTGAAGAGGCGGTTCGCTTAATGGAAGACAACATCACAAGAAATCCGGAGAACTCCCTAGCATTAAGTTTAAAAGCAGAGTTTATGCGAGATCAACCGTTCGGTAAACTTGATGAAGCTTTTATCTTAGCATATCAAGCGTATTTGTTAGAGCCCGGGAATATGACCCACAAGTTTAATCTATCGGAGTTGTCGTTTGATCTAGGGTTTTACTTTTTTGCTGAGCAAATGCGAACAGAATTTCGAGAGGAATTTTCAGAAAACTTCAGCCTTTTGGAGCTAGAGTTTGATTATTTCTTATACACTCAACAATATGATAGCATGCGGGTGGTGCTGCAACAAGTGGTTGAATTTGAAGATACAGATCCCTCTGATTATGCTTTGTTCGAGCCCTTTATGTTTATGTATTTAAATGCAGGCTGGTATGAGGAAGCAGAAAATTATTTGATCAATAACTTCCCCGATTTGGCATCCGCAGAATTAGATGAGTTCTATTATCTGGAGGATATGGCGTTAGCAAGTGAGTTACACCGTAAGTTAGACAAGCCAGAACTTGCCCAAACTTTGGCTGATGCAGTTTGTGAAGAGGCAGAAAGCTATTTCAGTTATGGTGGCGACATTAAACGTGAGATTGTACAGGATTTAATGGATTATATTGACTGCGCTTCTGTGCGCAGGGATACCACAGCCTTTCTTGAAATTTTGGAAGAAATTCATTTCGAGAGAAAATCCAAGGCCAATCTGTACACGTTCTTGGATGCGAACTCGGTACATGATTTTATCAAGCAAGATGCAGACTATCTAGAGTTGAGAGACAGAATGGAGGCCGACATTGCTTCGATGCGAGAAAACGCACAACGCTGGTTAAAAGAAAATGGGCACTGGAAGAACGACTGGCAAATCACATTGGTCGACTATTCCGGAAACTAATCTGTTTCCGGTGCAAACTTAAGCATTGACCAAAGCCCAAACACCGGTCCGAATAGCATTATCCAAAACACAAAGGGATTGCCGGTTGCCGACCATATCAGATTTACTAATTGTATACTTACGATAGTGATGGCAAACCCGATACTGTTTACAATAGTCAGTCCGGTACCCACATATTCCGATACAGCCGACTGAGCTACCAAAGTTGAAAACTGTGGACTGTCGGGGATCACAAAAACGCCCCATAGCATCATCAACAAAAGAAAAAGCACCAATGGAGCAGAAAGCGAAAAGGGTAAGAGCAGACAACAAAGTCCGGACCCAATCAGCGAAAAAAGCGCAACGTTTTTACTTCCCTTACTCTTAGATAAGTGTCCACCAATAGCACAACTGATCGCGCCCATTCCAATGATGAGGAATGACCAAAAAGAAACACTGATAGACCCTGAATTATTACTTACTAAATAATAAGTAAGTAAAGCAGGTATGAATGTCCAGAATGTGTAAAGCTCCCACATGTGCCCAAAATAACCAAAAGCTGCCGATCGGAAGTTATTGATTTTAAACAACTGGATGAGGGCGTTGATTTTAAATTTAAAACCATTACTTACCTTTCGGTAAGGACCGTCTTTTACGGTGATGGATATTATTAACCCGCCAAGTGCTGAAAATAAAGACGTACCAATTATTACAAAGCGCCAGGGTAATTCACCACCCCAAGCTTTTAGTAAATGTGGAAAGGCGGTTCCCAAAACCAAAGCTCCTACGAGATAACCGAGAGCTTTACCTAATCCATCTTTATGCCAATCGGAAGCGATCTTCATCCCCACCGGATAAATGCCGGCAAGAAAGAATCCCGTAGCAACTCGACTGAACATCACTTCCGTAAAATTAGAACTCCAGATGGTTGTAAGGTTTAAGGCTGCGCCAGCGATCGAGCAAAATAGAAATACTTTTACCGGTGAAAAACGATCGGCAATATTCAACAAGGCAAAAAACAAAGTACCGATGATAAAACCGGATTGAATGGCCATCGCGATGAAACCGATGAACATCTCCAGCAAATCGAGTTCGGCAATAAGATCATCGACAACGGCATTGCCGGCAAACCAGAGAGAAGTCCCGGCAAATTGGGCAAAAACAATAACTGGTAAAACATGTTTAGGGATAGATTGCATGCGCCAAAGAAACGAAAGAGCATAGAGATTGACAAAGCAATTTTATTAACTAGTTTATAGCTAATCATGAATTCAACCAATCTTAATCGTTTTGTTAGAGTCAGCTTTCCAGAATATGCCCTGTCCGGTTGCAGAATGCGATGGACAAATCACATTTAACACCCACCAACTCCTACAAGGGAAAGAATTTTCATGCCCGAAATGCAAGACGACAATTGCTCTTTCACAGCAAAGTAATGAGAATGTTCAAGATGCATTAGAAGAATTTGAAGCCCTGCGTGAAGGAACTTTAAAGGACAATGAATAAAGTTGATTGAGGGGAATTTGAACTATTTCAAGAAATCCTCGTACGGTTTTCGGTAGATTAAAAGCCGGGCAAAGGACGCCCAATCTAAATGGATACCTTTACCATTGTAACTGTAATAGCAATAATCTTGTTTGCAAGATTGGGGATTAGACTATTAATTGGGTGGGTTAAGGCAAAAAAGAAAAATGGGGTAGGATAATCGGGGGATGAAAATTTATTCTATAATACTGTTTGAATCGCAGATTAATCTGATTTCAAGATTAACACAGATGGTCTCTTTTTTGTCATGTCGAGCTACGCTGAGACATCTAAAGGTTTTAATGGTAGGCCAAGGCTCTGTAGACTTCTCGCTACCGCACGAAGTGACAAACTACGACTCTTCGCTTTTCCCCAATCCCATTAATCTGCGATTGCTATGCTAAGATTCTTCCGTCAAATACGTCAAACAAGTATTGAATCACCGATTAAACAGATTATGTGATGAACACGGATTTAAAGCATAGCCATTTGACTAAAAGAATAATTGGAGCTTCATTTGAGGTACATAATTTTTTGGGTAATGGATTTCAGGAAGTGATTTATCAAAGAGCCTTGGCCATTGAGTTTGAAAATGCGGAGCTTCCTTTTGAAAGGGAAATAGAGCAACAAATTTTCTATAAAGATGGCGACTTTCCAATTGGAACAAGGCGAGCAGACTTTGTTGTAGATCAAAAAGTAATGGTTGAAATCAAAGCGGTTTCAGGGTTAAACGATGTACATTTAGCTCAAGCATTAAATTACCTCAAAGCATATCGTTTAGAAATTGGTTTGCTTATTAATTTTGGTGCAAAAAGTGTAGAATACAAAAGATTGATTTTAACTAACCCACAATCAGCGTAATCCATTAATACATTAAATCCGCGATTCAAAACACTATGCTAAGATTTTTCCGTCAAATACGTCAAATACCGTTTGAACCACCGATTAAACAGATTATAGGATTAACACAGATGTTCTCATATTTGTCATGTCGAGCTTTGCCGAGACATCTGCAAAGTGCCATTGAAGAATTAGATTATTTAGATGTCTCCCCTTCGATGGGCTTAGGGATCGAAATGACAAAGCTAAGATCAGCGTAATCCAATAATCCCTAAAATCCGCGATTCAAAACACTATGCTCCGATTCTTCCGTCAAATCCGCCAAAAGCTCATCCAACAAGAAAATATGCGCAAATATATCTGGTACGCTTTAGGTGAGATTTTACTCGTGATGATTGGGATTTTGCTGGCATTGCAGGTTAATAATTGGAACGAAGAAAGAAAGCAGGAAGAAGTTGCGATTAAAATGCTTACAGATCTGGGAATGGATATTGAGAGAACCGTAATCAACAGTGCAGCATTTGAGGAGAATTATATGTCCTCATTTTTATACGTGGATAGCCTTCACACAAGTATATTAAATGATAGTCTGGATCAATTTCTTCTAAATAGACCGTATATGGAAAGTTCGTTTAGGAGAAACCTTGTAAATAATCCCATGATTAACAGTGTTGGCGGTTTTGGATACCTCTATAATGAGAATATCAATATCATTTTAGAAAATGAGAGGAATTATCCTGAGCAATATGGTCGGGCACTAAATCGCGTACGCAGATTAGAAGCATCTTTTCAGTCGATGGTGAATCAATCATCTGCAATGAATGTTCTAGAGCAGGAGGTCGTAAAATACTTGAGTGATCAGAAATGGTTTAATAGGCTTGATAAGGAAAGTATTGAGCAGCGTATTCAATTCTTCCATAACGACACGTATTATCGAAACCGCTTAATTCAATACAACGAGTTACAAAAGCTATTTTTAAATCAGTTTGACATATACAGGAAATACCAGCTCTTTTACTGGCTTGAATTTCAAACACTGGTTAATAAAAAGGGTTTTGAAGAACTAATTCCCATATTAGAAAATGCCGGACTGAATCGAGCAGAAGAAGTTCCGTGCAATACCGAATATATTGAGAACCCCGTTCATACTTTTTTTTACTGGAACATAGTGTATAACAATACCGATGAACCGGTCGATTTATTTGTCCGATACCCTAATTCCAAAGAGCAAATGTATTATTCTACGTTAGAACCGGGTGGTTTTAGTGCTAGATATACAAATAAGGAAACACCCTATTTGCAAGTTGGAAAGAACAACACTTGTGAACGGCAATTTACGACAAGCTGGAATAACTTTGTGGTGATTGATCCATGAGTCTACGCTTTATCCGCCACGAACGGTTTGTTATATCAATAACATTAAACAATAGTTTAACCCAGAATTTGTCATGTCGAGCTGTGCCGAGACATCTACAAAGTACAGTTGAAGATTCAGATGAACTACATTTCTTCCCTTCGATGGGCTTAGGGATCGAAATGACAAAGCTAAGATCAGCGTAATCCATTAATCCATAAAATCCTCGATTCAAACACTTATGCTACGCTTCTTCCGACAAATTCGCCAAAAACTCATCGAACAAGAAAATATGCGAAAATATGTATGGTATGCTTTAGGGGAAATCTTTCTTGTAGTGATTGGAATTCTTATTGCGCTACAGGTTAACAACTGGAATGAGGAGAGAAAAAATCGACAACAAGTTTTGGCTACCTTTCAAGAAATTCAAAATGATTTATATACTGATATTCTGGAAGTGGACAGATATATAAACTACAATATCATATTGGACTCTCTGATCCAAAAAGTGTTTTCTGATACACTTACTATTGAGGATTACCAGTCGGATAACTCTTTTCAGCTGACGGTTTTAATGCCGACTGAAAACACATTTTTACTTCATGAAAATGGATACAAAAAGTTGACGACATTGAGTAGTAAAGACCATTATGCTTCGATTACCAATTCACTACAAGATCTGTATGTAAATATTCAGAATAGCATAATTTCATTTCAGTCTAATAGTAATGAGCTAGCGAATGAGTACAGGGCATATTTAAGAAAAAACTACAACTGGTATGCAACCCATTTAAGTATTGTTGAGACTTCTACTGAGCAAATTGAATTTTATTTACATGACCCTATCTATAAAAATTATCTTAAAGATTACAATAATGACATCATCAATAGCCAAATTCCTATGCGCTCTTTTCGTCATAGAGCAATATTAGCGTATAAAGAAATTCACGCTCTGCTTAAAGAGCATGGCTATGACAACGAAATGCCGGAATTTATAAGTGAGTTCTATAAACCAATTACTGAAGTCATACAGGAACGTGCCGGAGTTTACTATTCACAAGAATTCGACCAACGTATGGTTTTAGATTATGAAGATGGTGAGTTGATTATAACTGAAGGAGTAGTCAATCATGGCGATCCAAGTCTAGATGGCAATGGTACATTATATGCTTACGGAAGTAATGATTGGTATTACGCAAGCCCGCTAATTGATCTTACATTTCCGAATGATTCTACCTTAATTTCAGGGATGTTTAAAAGCTGGGAAGTAACCTATGTCAAAACAGAGAACTAAGTAGTCAACATGCTCCGCTTCTTCCGCCAAATACCATTTGAACCACCGATTAAACTGATTATAGGATTAACACGGATTTTCACTTTAATGTCATGTCGAGCTTTGCCGAGACATCTACAAAGTGCCATTGAAGAATTAGATTATTTAGATGTCTCCCCTTCGACGGGCTTAGGAATCGAAATGACTAACCCACAATCAGCGAAATCCAGTAATCCTTAAAATCTGCGATTCAAAACCCATGCTCCGCTTCTTCCGCCAAATCCGCCAAAAACTCATTGAAAAAGAAAATATGCGAAAATACTTTTGGTATGCCTTAGGTGAAATATTCCTGGTAATGATCGGGATTTTGCTGGCATTGCAAATTAACATTTGGAATGAGAATCGGAAGACTAGAGAACAGGCCGATGCTTACCTTAGAAATGTGCAAAGTGATTTGATAACGGATATTAACCAAACGAATATAGCGAAGTACTTTTATACAGAAAATGACTCACTGTTCCATATAATCAAAGATATCAGAGATCCGGAAATGATATTGCAGAATCCTGAATTGGAAGAGGCACTGTTTATCACAATGAGTTACGTTAGATTGGCGGTACAGGAACGCGGAATAAATCAGCTTACCGGTCTAAGTTCTGATTTGCCGAAGTCATATAATGATCTGATAGATGAATTATCCGAGTTCTACAAGTTCAATTCAGATAACGTGGAGTTTGTAAGTAGTGAATTTCTGAGAACTATTACTGAAGAATATGAAGACCTGAGAAATCGTGATTGGTTTGCTGACTTTATGGATACCCGATTGGATTACCGGACCACAAATATTACCTCGGAGTTTGTTGAATATGCATTAAACGATCCACTGAGAAGAAACCGTTTATATACTTATAATCAACATATCAGGGGGGATTTTAGGCGTGTACTGGCATTTAATGTAAGAGCTAAAATTATTTATATGCACATTGGAGAGTTTTTAGGGGAAACAGATTATCCCGAGCAAATTGATATTCGTAAAATAACTGACGATGAGGAAGTTGAGTTTTTAACATACACCTGGCGGAGCGAACGGGGCGATGAATTACATCCGATACAAAAAAATGAAGATGGTTTTTTGGGAGATTAATGGGCTAACACTCTATAAAGATTCTGAAGACGTTTTCTGGGCTGCAACTAATCAAGGATATTTTGAATACGAATTAAGGTATGATCAGGAACAGGACATTGTGTTAAGGGGCTCACGAGCTCATTCCATTACTTATACTAAAGTTGAAGAATGATGCTTAGATTTTTCCGAAATATCCGCCAAAAACTCATCGAACAAGAAAATATGCGCAAATATGTATGGTACGCTTTAGGGGAAATTTTACTCGTGATGATCGGGATTTTGCTGGCACTTCAAGTGAATAACTGGAATGAACAAAATGCTGAGCGAGCTTATGAGATTAAAATGCTCACGGAAGTTCAGCAATCGTTAAAAAGTGATCTTGCGGATAAGAGAAATATTATTGTCCTCTTTGACAATATAGAACGTAGTATAAATGAGATTTTAAAAATGCGTGAGAACTCCGATTATCCTAGAGACTCTGTAACAACGCATTTAAACAGGATAGCTGGTGCGGGTCTATTTTTTCCATATACCGATGGAGCCTTTGAGGCAATTAAAACGAGCGGACTGGACAAAATTTCAAATGATTCGGTTAGGAATAAATTGGTACAGTTGTACAGTTATAATTTTAAGGCTTTAGAAATTTATGTAAATGAGATCCAACGGCCTTCCATGGTTGCAAAGTTTGAATTATTCGATGAGATCTTTGAACCGGAAATTGCATCCGGTATAAAAGGAGCCCCTGTAGTTTCATATCAAATGGAAAAGTTTGAAGAGGTTTTGCACACCAAAGAGTTTGATCAACTACTACATCATACCTTCAGTATTGTTAATTCAATTGGTCCTCGCCTTGGTTCTTTAGTTAACAGAATGGAAGAAATGGAAAAGCTAATTGAACTAGAAATTCGATATGAATAGGGCGAATAAACAGCTATAATTTTTGCAGATGTAACTAATAACTCATTAATTGGTTGCATTCATCATTGGGGAACACGTGATAATCATTTTTAAAAAAATTCGGGAGCGGCTTATTCAAACAGGAAAAGTACAGAAGTACATGCTCTATGCAATTGGTGAGATTCTACTCGTAGTAGTTGGTATTCTGATCGCTTTGCAGGTGAATAACTGGAATGAAAACAGGGTTCTGAAAAACAAGGAACAAATGTATTTAAGGCTTTTGTTAGACGAAGCTGAAGTAAACGTGTCTTACATATCAAGTCAGCATGATGCATTTCACGAAAATATCGAAGAGATAAAGAAAACCGCTGCTTATCTAGCAAATAAAAAAGTACCAGAAGGTGCTGATTCTCTGTTTGCTATAAATATTGAACGTTTAGGATTTTACCCGTCGTTAACACCGTTTCGGTCAATCTATGATGAAGTTGTTGCTGCAGGTATTTTGCAGATTATTCAAAGTGATTCAATTAAATTTGCTACCAATCTCTTTTTCTCGAACGCTGATACTTTCTCGGAAGACTTAGACTTTTTTCGGGTTACCTATGATAGTCCTATCGATTATGCATTACCCCATTTTAAAACCATTTATGATTCAACGAGTTGGAATCTAGTGCGGCGAGAAGCTGATTTTAATAAACTTGTAGAAAATGACCTCTTCATTTCTAAAGTGAACTCAGCACTAAGAAACATGTCAGTATTTCAAAACCGAAGAAGAGGTATGGCTAGAAATGCTGAATTTATGTGCAATATCATCGCGAGGGAAATTGGTGAAGAATGTAATCCAAGGTATAAACGAAAATACGGGGATTAAGTAATGCACCGTTTCTTCCGCAAAATACCGTTTGAACCACTGATTAAACGGATTATAGGATTAACACAGATTTTCACTTTATTGTCATGTCGAGCTTTGCCGAGACATCTGCAAAGTGCCATTGAAGATTCAGGTGAATTAGATTTCTCCCCTTCGATGGGCTTAGGGATCGAAATGACAAAGCTAAGATCAGCGTAATCCATTAATCCATAAAATCCGCGATTCAAACACTTATGCTTAGATTCTTCCGCCAAATCCGCCAAATCCGCCAAAAACTAATTCAGCAAGAAAATATGCGCAAATATGTATGGTATGCTTTAGGGGAAATATTACTCGTTATGATTGGGATTTTACTCGCACTTCAGGTGAATAATTGGAATGAGCAACGAAAAGCAGAACAGGTTTCAGAGGCTACTATTCAAAAACTACATGTTGAGTTGGAAGAGGCCAAAATCGAGGTGAAAGAGTCTCTGGAGGTAAACAAAATGTTTTTAAACTGGTCAGATCAATATTTGAATTCTGCGTCTTACACAGATTCACTTAAAGCAAACCCTAGCCGTATTTTCCGATTGATCAGTTCTGCTTCCGTAACATTAGATTTACCGGTTCTGCAACAAGAATTAAGTTCAGAGCAGTTAATCAGCAATAAAAATGAACTATCACTTAAGCTACGGCACGTAAAAAATGAATATGAAAAGTCCACTTCGGTACAATTAACTGCCAATGACCTCTGGAATCAAAATGTTGTTGGGTATTTTATAGATAGACAGATGCTCGTTGAATTTAATGCTTGGATGAGGGGTAATAAATATAATGAAGAAGCTGTAATTAACCTGATGTACGATGTAGATTACAAAAACTTGGTAGCATTGGTTAATTCAATCACTATTCAATACATAGTGATTTATGAAAGACTGTTGGGTCATATCGACGAAATTATAGAACACATCGAAACCATGAACTAATGCTCCGCTTCTTCCGCCAAATACCGTTTGAACCACTGATTAAACAGATTATAGGATTAACACAGATTTTCTCATATTTGTCATGTCGAGCTACGCCGAGACATCTGCAAAGTGCCATTGAAGATTCAGGTGAACTAGATTTCCCCCCCTTCGACGGGCTCAAGGATCGAAATGACTAACCCACAATCAGCGAAATCCATTAATCCTTTAAATCCGCGATTCAAAAGACTATGCTCCGCTTCTTCCGTCAAATCCGTCAAAAACTCATCGAACAAGAAAATATGCGCAAATATGTATGGTATGCTTTAGGGGAAATTCTGTTAGTAGTAATTGGGATACTGATTGCACTACAAATCAACAATTGGAATGAGCAAAGAATTGATCAGAATTATGAAACAACGATTCTTTTACAGATTAAAGAATCCCTTCAAAATGATGTGGAATATTCAAAGAATCAGCTTGCAAGAATTTCTAGAAAAAGAGAAGCAGCTAACTTTATTTTAGATACAAAATCTGATCAAGTCGAAATTTCTGATACTCTATTTACTGAGAAAGCAGGTCAACTTTCACTTACGATTTCAATGAAGTTTAATAAAGCTTCGTATGAAGCGCTTAAATCAATCGGCCTTGACAAAATTAGAGATAATGAACTGCGATTGAATATTACCAATTTCTATGAAGTTGAAATTCCTCAACATTTAGAAATATTTGAAGAGCCCGTATTTGAAGGTCGAAACACTGCCATCTTTTTTCAATTAATAGATGAAAATATCATTAGAACTGAGTTTCAAAAGGATAGCCTTAACTGGAAAGTCGGGGGAACTTACGATGCTGGCAAAATGATAAATGACAACAGGTATATGGAATTAGTTCGTAATGAAATTACTATGATGGGGATTTATGAATATAAGTTTAATGCCATAAAAGAAGATGCAGTCGAGCTTTCGTCCGAAATTGATAGCTATCTGGAAATCAACTAAATGCTACGCTTCTTCCGTCAAATACCGTCTGAACCACAGATTAAACTGATTATAGGATTAACACAGGTTTTCACTTTATTGTCATGTCGAGCTACGTCGAGCCATCTGCAAAGTGCCATTGAAGGTATCAATTATATAGATTTCTCCCCTTCGACGGGCTTAGGAATCGAAATGACTAACCCACAATCAGCGTAATCCATTAATCCATTAAATCCACTATTCAAAACACTATGCTCCGCTTCTTCCGTCAAATCCGGCAAAAACTAATTCAGCAAGAAAATATGCGCAAATATGTATGGTACGCTTTAGGTGAAATTTTTCTTGTAATGATTGGGATTTTGTTGGCACTTCAGGTGAATAACTGGAATGAGCAAAGAAAAGCTGAAAGCTTTGAAATAACAATGCTTCAAGAGCTTCTTGTGGCTTTGGAAAATGATAGTTCAAACGTAGTAAATCTTTTTGAACCAAGGATGCAGACAAAAGAAATTACGATCGACAGTTTGTTGATGTTTATTGAATTAGGCTCAGAACTTGACGATGAAAGACTCTCTTCATTCTATAGAAGGCTAGAGACTGATTTTATCTATCGTTTTAATTCAGGACCATACGAGACCATTAAATCTAATGGGCTGGATATTATTACAAATGAAGAATTGCGTTCTAGTATTACCGGAGCGTATGAAACTACTTTACCGGCAATCAAAAGGTTTATCGAGATTGTATTTGATGAATCAATGCCTTTAATTCGCGATTTAGAACCTGATTTTATTACTAATAAGATAGAATGGCATGATGACCATTGGCATAATCTTCCACATCCAAAGGTAAAAAAAATGCTTAATAATGAGTTTTTTTATCAGGTATTAGGACTTCAAGTGGAAATTGCGCGCAATAATCGTAACCGGATTGATTTAATCAAGGAAATCACCGGAAAATTGCGTGATGAAATCAGAACTGAATTAAAAGTTAGAGGGTACTGAGTGCTTAGATTTTTTCACCAAATACCGCCTGAACCACAGATTAAACTGATTATAGGATTAACACAGATTTTCACTTTAATGTCATGTCGAGCTACGCCGAGACATCTAGAAAGTACAGTTGAAGATTCAGGTGAAATAGATTTCTCCCCTTCGACGAGCACATGGATCGAAATGACAAAGCTAAGATCCGCGGCATCCCTTAATCACAAAAATCCGTGGTTCAAAACCTATGCTTAGATTTTTCCGCAAAATACCGTTTGAACCACTGATTAAACGGATTATAGGATTAACACGGATTTTCACTTTATTGTCATGTCGAGCTTTGCCGAGACATCTGCAAAGTGCCATTGAAGAATTAGATTATTTAGATTTCTCCCTTTCGACGGGCTCAAGGATCGAAATGACTAATCCACAATCAGCGTAATCCATTAATCCATTAAATCCGTGATTCAAAACACTATGCTCCGATTCTTCCGTCAAATCCGTCAAAAACTCATCGAACAGGAAAATATGCGCAAATATGTATGGTACGCTTTAGGGGAAATACTATTAGTAGTAATTGGGATACTGATTGCACTACAAATCAACAATTGGAATGAGGAGAGAAAACAGGAAGAGGAAGTTGTAAAACTGCTTAAGGATTACCAACAATCTATACAGAGAAATCTTTCTGTGGATTTCCACCTCATGCCCATGATTCAACTGGATTCTGTGCACTATCATATATTCAATAAAAGCCTGGAAGTAGATTTATTGGATAACTCGAAAATGATCCGTCCCAGAGATTTAATTATAGATCCAATGAGTAATAATGCAAAAATTACAGGGTATTTAGAAAATCAAAATGTAAGTACCATTTTAGAAAATGAGCGCATATTCCCTGAACGCTTTTCACGATCCTTGTTTTTAGTTCGCAGATTAAACGCGGCATTTCAAACCATAAAAAGTGAGGGGGAAGAAATGCAGGAATTACAGCAGGAAAATCTCTTATATATGAGTACCAAGGAATGGATGTACAATTCAGATGACGAAAGTATGAGGAAACGAATCGAGTTTTATCATACGGATACGTTTTTCCGAAATCGACTCAAACATTTCAATGAGTTGAATTCCCGGTTTTCTTTACAATTTGATATTTGGACAAAATATCAGCTACTGTTCTGGCTGGAATTTCAAATGGAAGTAGAAGAAAAAGAGTTTATTAGCTTGATTGAACCTGTAAAAACATTAGGGTATAAAATAGCCGAGGTTGTGCCATGTAACAATGAGGCCATTGAAACTCCTTTTCATTCTTTTGGCTACCGGATTCCGATATATAACAGTACGTCGGAACCAGTAGAAATTTATTGGCGTAATCCGGATACGGGCGAGCAGAATATTTTCGGTATACTTCAACCCGGCGCATTAACTGCAAGTTATACACGAAACGATTTCCCTTTCATTCAGGCGGGAAGTAATAATACTTGCCAGCAGCAATACGCAACAAGCTGGACCGATTTTATTATCATAGAAGATTGAGTCCAATGCTAAGATTCTTCCAAAATATCCGCCAAAAAACTTCTCGAAAACGGGAATATCCGAAAGTACTTTTGGTATACGCTGAGATTTGGAAGAAAGATGTCCCGTAGGGACCTAACATCGGTAGAAATAAATGTTCCCTTTCAACCTTGTGCCGTCAGGTACAACCTATGACTGTTTGAGGGTTAACACCTGCAACCTAATCCATATCCTGGCTGTTTTTGTTATTAGCAATCCTAACCGTGATTATTTACAATCCAAGGCGAACGTACCATTTAATATTTCGTACCTACGGCACGAGATTGGATGTTTCCTATGTTTTTTTCTACCAATATCCTGTCCCTACGGGACAAAATCGTTTGTTGCATCCTAACATAAACTAAATAAATTAAGCAGTAATGCTTCGCTTCTTCCGAAATATCCGCCAAAAACTCATTAAACAAGAAAATATGCGAAAATACTTTTGGTATGCGCTTGGAGAAATTCTATTGGTGATGATCGGGATTCTATTGGCACTGCAGGTTAATAACTGGAATGAGGAAAGGAAAAACAGAGCATCAGCTGAATTAATTTTGGCAGGTGTAAGTGCTGATTTATTAAACGACGTTAGAGAAGCACAGCTCGTACTAAACCGAATTGACCGAATTACAGATTATGCAAACAAATTTCAAAAGGATTCAATATCCAATGAGGATATGGGGAATTTGTACCAATTAGGAATGGAATGGGATGCGTTTGTTATGAATAAGGAGTCTTACTTAAGCCTTAATGATAACAAGGATAAAATTCCGGACAAGTATCAAGAAGTTAGCGCTGGTTTAAACGAATATTACACACGTTCGGAGACCGGCATAAATGCCAAACAGGCACATATTGAGCAACATATACTGGATTACAACAAATATCTCGCCAATAATAAAGATTGGTATATCGATTTTGCTAGTGGTAATTATACCACTGAAGTGGCTGATTATTTTAGTACTTCTGAATTACATAAACAAAATGTTGCACTGTACACTAAGCTATTGAAAGATGTGACTACGCAACTTACTGAGGTTCGCAATAGAGCTCGATTCTTCTATCTGATTTTACAAAACCTATTATATGAAGAGGTAAAGTATTCACCGTACATCGAGTTAGCTGATTTGGAAATTGATAAAGAAAAAGCCGCCGGATTGACTGGTACTTATCGAGTTAATAATGCAACCGACTTTGAAATTAACATTGAAAACGTAAATCAGGTTTATACCATTGTTTTTAATGGCTCAAACCTTATCGATGTAGCACCTTTTATACTCAAAGATATGCCTGGTGATACTTTGGGATCTATGGTGGATGGCGATGTGTTGGTAATTAAAAGAGATTCTTATAATAAAATAAATAGCTTAGTTATGATTCAGGAAACCGGTGTCTCATTTGAACTTTTAAGAATCGATAATTAAATCAGATTAATGTTTAGATTCTTCCGCCAAATACCGTTTGAATCCTTGTCCCGGAGGGACAACAAATGGGTAAAAAAAGGATACAGCTAGAACGATTGTGCCTTCAGGTACAAAATGTACCAAGGTCTTTTAAAATCACCTCAGGTTTATTATGATGAGCGATGCATTTTCAATCACATAGCGTGATGTATAAACTGAATAAATATATGATGTGCCTACGGCACATTCGGGGGTTATTGATTTATGTTTCTACCAATGTTATGTCCCTACGGGACAGACTTGTTGCTTGCCACCGATCACATACCAAATTATTTAAAAAGTAATGCTCCGCTTCTTCCGTCAAATCCGCCAAAAACTCCTAGAAAACGGGAATATCCGAAAGTACTTCTGGTATGCCTTAGGGGAAATTCTTTTAGTTATGATAGGGATTCTGTTGGCTCTGCAGGTGAATAATTGGAATGAAGCAAAGAAAACTGAAAGCATTGAGATAAAAATTCTTCAGGAGCTTCTTGTGGCTTTGGAAAATGATAGTTCAAACGTAGTAAATCTGTTTGAACCTAGGATGCTGACGAAAGAAAATACGATCGACAGTCTGTTGATGTTTATTGAACTAGGCACAACGCTTGGCAATGAAAAACTTTCGTCATTCTACGAAAGGTTAGGGACTGATTTTCTCTATCGTTTTAATGCGGGGCCTTATCAAACCATAAAATCCAATGGGTTGAGTATAATATCTAATCAAGAATTGCGGTCAAGTATTACCAGCGCATACGAAACTACGTTACCGGCATTCAAGGAATTCATTGAAATTGTTTATGATGAGTCGATGCCCGTGATTCTGGATTTAGAACCTGATTTTGTTACCAATAAGATTGAATGGCATGAGGATCATTGGCATAACCTTCCGTTTCCAAAAGGAGCAGATATGCTTATAAATGAGTCATTTTATAAAGTATTAGGGTTGCAGGTTGAAATTGCGCGTAATAATCGTAACCGGATTGATTTTATTAAGATAATAACTGCGGAATTACGAGATGAAATCAGACAAGAACTTAAAGCAAGAGGGTACTAATGCTACGTTTCTTCCGCCAAATACGCCAAAAACTCATGGAACAGAATAAAGTTCAGAAATATCTCATCTATGCTTTAGGAGAAATCTTTTTGGTTGTAATCGGAATACTGATTGCGCTACAGATCAATAATTTTAATGAAAGTAAAAAAGACCGAGCATTTGAATTAAAAATGCTATCTGAGATTAATCAAGAACTTCAAAGTGAAATCAGTGACAAGAGGAGTGCCATGGAATTGTTTTCACAAGCTGAATATAGTTTAAACGAGCTCTTAAAAATGAGAGTAGAAAGGAGTTACTCAAGAGACTCTGTAGATATTCATTTAAACAATTTGAAGGATACAGGACTCTTCTTTCCTTATTCTGATGGTGCCTATGAAGCACTTAAATCTGGAGGATTGGATAAAATCTCCAATGATGAGCTTCGGAAAAAGTTAGTTAGACTCTACAGTTATACTTTTGATCTAATGGCTATTTTTGTAAATGAATTAGCAAGGCCTTCCATGATTTCGAAATTTGAAAAGTTTGATGAAATATTTCCACCTGAATTACAACCTGGACCTGAAGGTGTTATCATAGAAACTTATGATTATTCCAACTTCGAGAAAGTAGTTCAATCGAGTGAATTTTTTGAATTACTAAATACGGCAAACGATTTTATACCTTCAATAAATAACAGATTAGAAAGCCTTCTTAGACGAATGACAGAAGTTCAACTTCTCTTACAAGCAGAGGTAGATGCCTAATGCTACGCTTCTTCCGCACCCTTCGCCGTAAACTCATTGAACAGGAAAATATGAGAAAGTACATTTGGTATGCACTGGGCGAAATTCTACTGGTGATGATTGGGATTCTATTGGCATTGCAGGTTAACAATTGGAATGAGGAAAGAAAGGAAAATAATCTAGCTGAACAATTTGAAGAGCGATTAATTAACGATCTGAACCGGTTGATTGAATACAGCGATCACCGGAGCGATCGGAACCAGAAAATACTAGCATCCATAACTGAAACACAGCAGTTGTTGGAAAGAGGTAGTGAGCTTAGCGACGAAGAAAAAAATACTGTTGAATATGCGATCCTATGGTTGCCTAGGAATACCTACGAAATTCCAAGTATGCTGACCTATGAAGAAATGAAGGGAAGTGGACAGCTGAATTTGATCAGAGATATTGAAATAAGAGAAGAGCTGGCAGCGCTGTACAGTTTTCTGATACAAGTAGAAAGTGTTTATGAGAAATTGGGTGACAGTATTGAGGATCAGAGTATAATATTTGATAAATATATCAGAGCCCAAACCAACCCACAAACTCTGGAGGTTGAATATTCTTATGATTTTGAAGGAATGTCTGAAGATGAAGAATTTATAAATACTTGGTCTAGATCTACGGTGCACTGGCGAGGATTTGTATTCTTTATGCAAGCAGTAGAAGTAGATGGCAAAGATCTGTATAAAAAAATGACTGGTATTGATGCTTAGATTCTTCCGCTAAATACCGTTTGAATCTTTGTCCTGTAGGGACAACAAATGGGTAAAATAGGATCCAGTCGTATACTATTGTGCCGTCAGGTACAAAATATTCCAAGGTCTTTTAAAATCACCTCAGGTTTATTATGATGAGCGATGCATTTGCAATCACATAGGGTGATTTATGAAACGATTCAATATATGATGTACCTACGGTACATTTGGGGGGGGGTAATGATTTGTGTTTCTACCAATGTTATGTCCCTACGGGACAAAAAAGTTAGTTGCATCAAAACAGATACCACATTATATAAACAGTCATGCTCCGCTTCTTCCGACAAATCCGTCAAAAGCTTCTCGTAAACGGGAATGTTCGCAAATACTTCTGGTATGCTTTAGGGGAGATCCTACTGGTGATGATCGGGATTTTATTGGCGCTTCAGGTGAATAACTGGAATGAGAAGCGATTAGCCACCATGAAAGCGGTCAGTTATCACGAAAGAATTATTGAAGATCTCGATATTTTTATCAGCGAAACTGAATCTGCAATGAGGCGCTCTATATCGATCAGAAATCTGATTTTAGAAACTGTTGACATTCTCGAATCAAAAAAACTTCCGGAAGATAAAATTCGAATCTTTGAAAGTACGCTCCATTTATATTACCAGATTCCCTACCGAAGCCCTTCTTTGACCACCTTAGCTGAAATGCGAAGTAATGGAGACTTGAATTTAATACGTAATCTTGATCTCAGAAAAAAGCTCATTCAAATGGAACAAAAAATCTTGTCAACAGATCAGATTTTTGTACAAATAGGCTATCAGACACAGGAGCCGGTATTCTATGTGGATCAATATTTGCGCTCGATCCCTGATACTAGCAGCATCACTGCCAACCGTACTCGAGTGAGCGTGGAGGCAGATTTCGAGGCTATGGCAAATGATAATAAGCTCATTAACTACTTCTCTAAATTTTCAGTGCAATGGTCTCACCATCTCATGTTCACAAAAGGATTAAATGAATCGGCCATTGAACTTAGGGACGAAATGATTCAGGAACTGGTGAACATGAAATAATGCTAAGCTTCTATCGCCAAATACCATTTGCCCCGCACCTGCTATACGAAGCCTTGGCGCAGTTTAGGATTAAACGGATGTTTGGATTAACGCGGATTAAATTAATATGTGGCTCATCCGCGAAATCCTTTAATCCCAAAAATCAGCGATTCAAACTATGTTGAGATTCTTCCGCCAAGCACACCTTCCACTAAATGAAAAGAATGACTAACCCAGCAAAAAACCATCAAAACCCTAAAGCACTCGCCATATTTATGGGTACAATCGGCGTGTTTTTTGTGTTGATGGGCGCCGGAATTATTCCCATCGAGTTGCAAGAAAATGAAGCTCCCGCTTGGATCATTACCGTATGTGGAGTAATATTTTGTGTAGCAGCGGCTTTAACACTTCGAGGACAAGGCGCCAAATTCAATCAGCTGTTATCCGCCGTACTGATCGCATTAATGGGCACGATTGGCGCTTGGGTTGCGCTATTTGGGGATAGTGGTCAGATGTCGGGTGGAATCAATTTGCTTTCTGATGCCGGAAACATCACGCTCGGTCGCGTGGTGTTCGGGTTAGGTGCCTTAGTATGCTATGCCATTGCAATTCACGCTTTTCGGTTGCATTTGAAAGAGAGGAAAGCAAGTGATTGAACTCAAGAAAGCACCTCATCTGTCTTCTCCTAAAGGAGAAGGACTTACAAATTGTGTTCCTTTGCAGTATATATGAACAAGTATAAATAGGTGGCTGAGCCCGTCGAAGCCATAAACTCGGTCACCTTTTATTGCCCTTAGCTCCGTTGTTCGGCGTCGGAGCTATTGCGTATTAGGCAAAAGGTAATATTAGCGCAAAGAATTGCTACTATCTGAACATTTTCCCGATAAAGTTTACATCTCAATTTTCAGATTTAGTTTTAGAGATTGAGCCTTTGTTATGCTTAACTGTTGTGGTTCAGGCATTTAAAGGTTTTTCAAAAGAATTGATAAATTCAATTTGTTCAATGTATCTCGAACCACACATTTATGTGTTTGAAAGCTCAACTAATTATAGTTAATTGAAATACGTTTTGGGGAAGAATCAGCTGAAAAAAGGGATCCATTCAGCTCTTGCTTATCTGTACTAAAATGGGGTGCTCATGATGAAACTATGAGCTATGTAATCTAAATCTAACTTATGTACAATGAATAATAAAAAACAATGGGATAGAATTATCCCACTGACAATAGTGTGCGGTATGCTTTTTATGGCATGTTCAGAAAATTCAATGATGGTTTCACCTGATAATAATGTTGAGTCAGAATCAGCTTTAAAAGGAAAAAAAGTACCTGATGGTATGATATATAATGAATTCAATGGTAATTATTATCAGGCGGTAGAAGTAGTTGGCCTCACTTGGGATGAAGCGAATGCAGCAACTGAAGGATTAAGGTTCAATAAATGTGAAGGGCATTTGGCAACAATCACCTCCCAGAACGAACAGGACTGGATATTAAATACTTTTCCTGATGTAGCATATGGCGGATATTGGTTAGGTGGAAAGCAACCAGCAGATGCCGCTGGTCCGGCAGAAGATTGGTTCTGGGTTACTGGTGAAAACTGGCTGTACACAAACTGGACTAATGGCGAGCCTAACGACTTTATAGGCTATGAAGAAGAGTCGTTACAGTTTACACCAGCTGTATTTGGAGCAGGTGATGGTACCTGGAACGACATGCGGGTAGATGATATTGGCTTCGATCCGGGTAATGGTGATCCTTTCGTATATGCTCAGTTAGGCTATATGGTTGAATACGATTGCGGACAAAAAGTTACAGGTCATGGAAATCGTGATGGTGATCTGCCTCAGGTTTCAATGGTTGCAAATAAAGGCACCGATACTTCTGTAAAAGGTCAGGCTGAAGTTAAATATCCTAAAGACAGAGGAAGTTTCCATGTGGAAGTCAGTTGTTTATCTGTTTGGGGTAATGAAGCGTGGATCGGAGGAACCGTTACGCGTTCAAGTTTTGATCCATTTCCTGTAGGTCAGGAAATATTGTGGACAGTTGCCGACAATGGTGAAGGCAATGGAAACAACGATGGTACCGGGTTCTACTTTTATAATCCTGGTGGACCATTAGCGGCCCAATGCGATACACAAAATATTGGCGAACCATTTTTTGTTTCTACAAAAGGAAATATTCAGATTCATAAATAATTCTGAATTGTAGTTCCCACAATTCTTAATTGAAAAGGTGCGTCATTGTATGGCGTGCCTTTTTTTATTTGAATTCTCTCATATGTGTAAATGCTCTTCAAGAAAATTTCACAAACAATTGCTACGTTTCAGAATGTGAAATTATCTAACCAAAAACCTAATTAATCATCATGAAAAACAAGCGATTACTTCAAGTATTTGCATCGGCTATGTTTGTGCTGTTTATGTCAATCTCGGCACTGGCACAACAAGTTATGACACCCACACACGTGGCAAAAACACAACAAGTGGGTGCCGTGTATATGTCGGCGGATGGCGAACATTCAGCCTATACGTTAATTGTGCCGGCCGATCCATTCAAGGAAAACAGCCCGGCTTCCACGCATTTATATCTGTTGGATACTCAAACCTTAGAATCGAAACCTTTTGTAACCGGAATTAGCGTAGGTGGTGTAGCTTTTCGACCAGGGCACGAGAGTATTACTTTTTTGGCTCGTAAAGATGGCGATGCAAAACGCTCGCTGTATGAGATATCGTTGAACGGCGGCGAAGCTCAAAAAATCTTCGAATTTTCAGAAAACATCAGCAGTTACAGCTGGGGCAGCGATGGCGATCACATCGTATTCCGTGCTATCGAGCCGGCTGCAGTAGATAACAACCCGCTACCCTATCAGCCGGAAGTTTACGAAGAAGGATTGCGCAACACTTGGGCGTATATGCAAAATGTAAGCAAAGAAGGACACATGCCGCATCGCATCGATCTGGATGGAAGTGTATCGCAGGTGGCTTGGAGCCCGGATTTGAGTAAAATTGTGGTGGCGCTTTCACCCACCTCATTGGTGGATGACACCTTTATGGCGCAGGAGATTTTTGTGATCGATCATGAATCTCGCGAAGTGATCTCCCAAGTTGATCACGAAGGAAAATTAGGGGCAATTAGTTGGAGCCCGGACAGCAAACGTCTGGCTATGATTGCTGCAGCAAACATCAATGATCCAATCGACGGCCGATTAAAAATTGTGGATGCTATGACCGGCGAAGCCACTATGATCTTTGATGATTTCCCAGGCAAGTTCGAGCAGCTGAAATGGAAAGACAATAACACATTATACTACCTTGCCAGCAAAGGCGTATGGTCGGAGATGGGTACGCTTCGTGTTGATGGTTCCAAAATGGACGTGATGATTCCTACCGGTGGAGCTATGATGAATGCCTTTGTGGAAGCAAAGGGCATGTTTTTGTTTGATGCAGAAAACCCAATGCATCCCGATGAAGTGTACATCAAAAAACGTCGCGATCGTGAGATGAAAAGGGTTACTAATTCGAATCCTTGGTTGGATGAATTAGAACTCGGCAAGCAGGATGTGGTAACTTTTAACACCATAGATGGAATGGACATCGAAGGATTGCTAATCTATCCGGTGGGTTACAAAGAAGGAACTCGTTATCCGTTGATTAATGTAATTCATGGTGGACCGGAAGCACATTACGATAACGGTTGGCTTACCGCCTATTCCATGGCCGGACAAGTAGCAGCTGGTGATGGTTTTGCAGTGTTCTATCCGAATTATCGTGGTTCAACAGGGCGTGGACTTGAGTTTGCAATGAGCTCTCAAGGCGATCTCGCCGGAGCCGAATTCGACGACATTGTAGAAGGAGTAGATCACTTGATTGAACTTGGAATTGTGGATCGTGATAAAGTGGGAGTTACCGGCGGGTCCTACGGCGGATACGCTACTGCATGGATGAGTACCCGATACAGCAATCGCTTTGCAGCGGGTGTTATGTTTGTTGGAATCAGTAATAACCTCTCGAAGTGGGGAACCAGCGATATCCCGGAAGAACTGTTCCATGTACATGCTCGGAAGCGAATCTGGGATGACTATCAAGGTTACCTGGAGCGTAGCCCGATCTATTATGTTGATCAAGCTGAAACTCCACTGTTAATCATGCATGGCAAAGAAGACACCCGCGTTGATCCGGGCCAATCGTATGAGTTGTATCGCCATATAAAAACAAGAACCGATACGCCGGTACGCTTGGTGTTATATCCGGGCGAAGGGCATGGAAACCGACGTGCAACAGCACAATACGATTACAATTTACGTGCGATGCGCTGGTTTAACGAGTATCTGAAAGGGGATGCCGAACGCCCTGATAAAGAACTTGAAATCGAAACCAAGTCAGTGGATAATTAATCACTGATGGACAAGTCATCGGTCTGACGGATTGTACGTCGGATCGAATGTGAAATATTCATATATAGCTCCGGTGCAGCACATCGGAGCTATTTTTTTGATTGAAATGAAAAATACACCTTATCCACCTACTTATTATAAAAGATGATTTAGTGCTTTCGTGGGGAGAAAATTCGAGCAACTACATTCATTTAAAATTTATCCCTTAGCATTTAACATTTCTAAAGTGCTGTTGTGACAGAAAATAAATTGGCGTTTTTACTAGTGCCAACTTCTAGCTCCAATGCTCCGCGTCGGAGCTTATTATTATGATTGAAAAGAAGAAAACACCTCATCTGTCTTCTCCTAAAGGAGAAGGACTCACAATTAGAGTTCCTTTGCAGTATATATGAATTAGTTTAAGTCGGTGGCTGATCCTGTCGAAGCCACAAACACGGTCACCGGATAATAATAGCAAAGGTACTTCGCAAGCTCATCCACCTACTTATTATGATAGATGATCAATGCAGCTAAATCCCAAAAGTTTTTCAATACTCAATGGATAATTTTTGTGATTTAGTGCTTTCGTGGGGAGAAAATTCGAGCAACTACATTCATTTAAAATTTATCCCTTAGCATTTAACATTTCTAAAGTGCTTTCATGGCAGAAAATAAATTGGCGTTTCTTGCATTATTATTAGTAATTGAAAAGAAATACTCGGGTATGGTTGTCGCAAAAAACAAAATTACTTGGGGATTAACTGCATTCATTTTATCCATAGTTGTCCTCTCGTCCATGTTATTGAATCGTCATTATTCAGAGGTTGATTCATCAGAATCGGTGCTTTACGACGGACTTTATACCGGAGCTCGGCACTCACTTGATTACATCAATTATGCCCGAGCATATCCCCAAAAACAAATCCCGCCTACCGGTTTCGCTCAGGCTTTCGAAGAGCTGGCAATCCAAAAAAGAAAAAGTACGCTTAATCCAACGTGGGAAACTCTCGGGCCGGTTAATGTAGGTGGAAGAACCCTCGCGTTAGCCATCAATCCGGAAAACCCGGATATCATTTTTGCAGGATCAGCAAGTGGCGGATTGTGGAAAAGCAGTACCGGCGGTGTTGGATTGGATGCTTGGGAATACGTGCGAACCGGCTTTCCGGTGCTTGGAGTTGGTGCCATTGATTTCGATCCGAATAACCCCAGTGTGATGTTTATCGGTACAGGAGAATCGTATGGCACGGATGTGAACATGCCGGGAATTGGGCCTGAGCGTACTACCAGGGGCAGCTATGGTATCGGAATTCTAAAAAGCGAGGATGGCGGCGTTACCTGGCGAAAGAGTCTTGATTGGTCGGTTCAGCAACAGCAAGCGGTTCAAAAAATTCAAATCAATCCAAAACGAAGTAATACCATTTGGGCAGCAACAACTGATGGTGCGTATCGATCGCAAAATGGAGGTGAAACTTGGGTGAATGTGCATTCTGTGCCTATGGCAACCGATGTTGTTATAAATCCGGCCGATACCAATGTGGTATTTCTAACTCATGGTGGATTGGGTTCGTTTGGTCATGGAATATATCGTTCTACTGATGGAGGCTTAAATTTCGAAAAATTGAGCATGGTCAGTGCCGGTGGACCTTTTCGATTCTTCGGCAAAGCCGTTTTAGCCATTTCAGAATCGAACCCAGACATCGTAATGGTTAGTATCGGAAACTCGAACGGAATTATAAACGGCACGGAAGAAGATTATGTGACTTGGACGCTCCGCTCGGAGGATGGTGGAAATAATTGGGATTTGGTTTACACAGGGAGTGAATATTACGCCACTTTTCAGGGATGGTATTCGCATGCAATTGCAATACATCCACAAAACCCGGATGTGGTTTGGGCAGCGGGGCAACCATTTACCGTATATCGCTCGAATTTTAAAGGGGCAAATTTTGGTACTATATTACCCCGAAGCGATGTGCCTGTTGAAGCCGGTGAAAACGACGATGTGTATCCATTTCTACCCGGTTGGGCCGATCATCACGACATTATTTTCCACCCTTCAAATCCGGATACCATTTATTTTGTTAATGATGGTGGAATTTTTAGAACCATTGACGGTGGTACTACTTTCGAGAACTGTAATTATGGCTATCAAACAGTTCAGTTTTATAATGGGGTTTCCAATTCGAATACCAATCCAAACCTGATATTAGGAGGGCTACAGGATAATAATAGTGTCATTTACGAGGGCAGTCTTAATTGGCGGAGAGCATATGCCGGAGATGGATCATGGACAGCACTAAATCAAAGCAATAATGATATCGCCTATTTGTCTGCACAGTTTGGCCAAGCTATGGTGAGCTTCGATTTATTTACCGGTGACAATTCCAGCGACTTTAGAATGCGCCCAGATTTTGGAACATTTCCGGGTCATGAATCAAATTTTATTACCCCATTTGTGCTTAGTCCGGCAGATAATCAGACGATTTATATGGGCGGAGAAGAAATCTATAAAACCACTGACAATGGTCAATCTTGGGAAGTAACCAATGGCGGGAATAAACTAGATGGCAATGCAATGTCGGTAATGGCGGCATCGGAGCAGAATGCGAATAAAGTGTATGCCGCTTCCAGCCCAAAAGCAACGCGCGCGAATGTTTATAAAACAGAAAATGGGGGCGATACTTGGATAAGAATAACCGGTAATCTTCCCGATCGTTTTCCGACGGATCTAGCGGTTGATCCCAATAACGACAGCATTGTATACATTACTTTCGCAGGATTTGGCTCATCACATGTGTTCAAATCAATCAATAGTGGCGAAAACTGGACAGACATCACCCATAATTTGCCCGACATTCCAACCTGGTCGGTTAAGGTTGATCCACAGAATGTAAATCATGTGTTTGTTGGGAATGAACTTGGTGTTTATCAAAGCTTGGATGGTGGCGAAAGTTGGGTGAACATAAATGGAAACTTGCCCGATGCCGTTTTTGCTATGGATTTATTTATTTCCAGATCAAACCGAAAACTACGTGTTGCTACCCACGGAAATGGGGTGTATGAGGTAGAACTTTCGCAATTGAATTCTATTGAGAATAACACGGCAATTATTCCTGATTTCCGGTTGTTTCAAAATTATCCAAACCCGTTTAACCCCGGAACTACCATTCAATATCAGTTGGAAACAGCAGCTTTTGTGCAGCTGAATGTATATGACATTCAAGGCAGATTAGTATCAACCCTTGTGAATGAACCAAAACAAATGGGGATTTATACTGCTCGTTTTGATGGATCGAATTTAGCAAGTGGCACGTACGTGTATCGCTTACAAATTGGGGATCAGCAGCTCACAAAAACTATGCTTTTGGTGAAGTAGAGAATCACCTCATCTGTCTTCTCCCAAAGGAGAAGGACTCATTTATTGACTTCCTTTGTAGTTATTAGCTCGGTCTGACGAATTACTCGTCTGACCGATAGTTGGTTAGCTTTTTCGAGACTTTGTAGTGGAGCCTCGAAGCATGTCAAAGCCACGTATCCGGTTACCTCTACAGGCTCGGTAACCTATCATGTGGAAACCGAGTAATCACGAACCAACGCAGAGCATTGGTACAAGTGAAAGAAAACACCTCATCAGTCTTCTCCTAAAGGAGAAGGACTCTTATATTGACTTCCTTTGTAATTTTAAGTTCGGTCTGACGAATTACTCGTCTGACCGATAGTTGGTTAATTTTCTTAAGACTTTATTGTCGAACGCTGAGGAATATCGAAGCCAGGTATCCGGTCACCTCGACAGGCTCGTAACCTTTTAATTGGTCATCCCCGCTGAGCATGCTTTACGACGCATTGGTGCATAGTATAGGCAGTGATCTGAATCTGCCTATAAAATTAGATGCGGGCTTCACTAGCAAAGCTAGCAACAGCATTTAGTGCTTTCGTGTTTCCGTGGCAAACCTCAAAAAATTGCTCGGAAGAACATCACTGCAAACATTGCCGCTACAAAGGTTTTGATCATGGTTCCTGTGAGGAAGCCTAAAAAAGAACCCCACGCAGATCTAAGAGCAACATGCACATCTTGCTTGTACAGCAACTCTCCAACAAATGCACCAATCAATGAGCCTAAGAAAAAACCAAGTGGTGGAAAGAAAAACATCCCAAAAATCATCCCAATCATACTGCCGGTGGCGCCATAAACGGTACCCCCGAATTTTTTAGTGGTGTAAACGGGAATCATATTTTCGAGCACCAAAATGGCTACAATTACGATGGCCCAAACAACCAGGAAAGTAGTGCTGTAGGTGGTAACGCCGGCAAGATGAAGGATAAATAGTCCTAAATAACTAAAAGGTAATCCGGGTATGACCGGTAGAAAGGCTCCGATTAATCCAACGATAATTAATAAGCCGGCTAGTAATATCCAAATGAGTTCCATATCAACAATTAGTTATGGTGACTGTCACGGATTTACAACAGCGATGTTTCAAGGCTTCTAGATTTTTAGATATTCATGGTCGAACGAAGATTCGATATACTCGGTAATCGACATATTCGCCCATTTATCGGATGAATTCTTTTTGATGAAATCCAAGTCATGCAATTTATTATCAGCATTGCGGAATAATAACGAGCTTAGGTGATCCATATCCTGCTTACAGTACTCGTACAATCGATGATTGGTAACGGATACTCGTGAGCCGCCAATTATTTCAGCAGCAATGTTATAAGCCACCGTTTTCGCCATAATATCGGTGCAATATCGGGTTCTAGGTACACCGCAAGGTACACGGGTTTCGTCTTCTTGAGCGATGTGAACCGATCCTCCCGCGCCGTAAATATTAGGATATTTTAGATGCTGAAATTCATTATTTACTTTTATTAATCCGGCAAAATTTGAAAGATTATGTGTAGTGCGCACAGCATCGATTCCAGAATATTGAGGGATGATCATACTAAAACTAGACTCAATTTCCTCTCCGCTACCGAGAATCACTTTACCGCGTTTTAGTTCTTTAATTTCAGCGTTGGTCCGCCAATTTATGTTATACCGATCAAACAGATGTTCACACGCTTTGATCTCTTTATGCATCCCATCAATACCAAAATGTGTGAGATATGGCTCAGCTGTGATAAAATGAATAGGAACCTGATCTAACAACTCTTCCTCTTTCAAGTGATAGAGTGCATTTAACAGAAACTCATACGCGGCAAAAAAGTAGCCCGACCACTGCGCTGCACCAATAACCATTGGTCCCGGGTTTTCTAAGAAATTTTTCCAGGCTAAACGGGTTCTTTCTGCTTCGTGCATTGAGCAAATCGAAAAAATATGATGTTCGGGCACATAACCTTTAATACTATTGTAATTAGGCTTTGTACCGGTTGCCAATACCAAATAATCGTAAGGGATATCTTCTTGATGCGTATACACAAGTTGATCTTCTAAATCGAAACCATACACGGTAGACTGAATGAACTCAATTCCATGATCCTCATAAATTGGTCGAGTATCGAATGAAATATCCTCCGAATGTCGATATCCAAAAGGATGCCATACCAGCGAAGGTAAAAACGTGAACTCCGGTGTTTTATCGATTACAGTGATGTCATGCCTGCCCTCAAATAACTTAGCTAAATTAAGTGCTGTTGAATACCCCGCAAAACTTGAACCTACAATTACTACTCTTTTCTTCATGATAACCTCCCCATTTTGGATGCATGAATCACGTTACTTTCTAAAATTGAAGATTGTGTGAATTTACGGCAGAAAAGCGCTTTTTCATAAATAATTCATACGTTTTATGTATTCTCGTAAAAACCAACGGAGTTATTATGGCTGCAAAAGAAAAGTACAAAGGCACATTGGGAATATTAACCGGAGGTGGAGATGTGCCCGGATTGAACCCGGCTATACGTGGCGTAACGATTCGGGCATTGCGAGAAGGCTACAGAGTAATAGGATTTAGAAGAGGATGGGCGGGATTGATTGATATTGTGCGTGATAAAAAAGCAGATAACAGTAATAATTTTATTCAGCTCACCGAAGAAATTGTAAACAAAGCAGGGCGAACAGGAGGTACGTTTCTGCACACATCAAGAACACGACCTAGTAATGTTAAAAAAGCAGTGGTACCCGATCATTTAAAAGAAACGTACACCGAAGACGACAACGACTTAACGCCTGAAGTGCTTAAGAATCTAGAATGGGTAGGCATTGATTATCTCATCCCTATTGGCGGTGATGACACGCTGAGCTATGGAGTTCGGCTGTACACCGAGGGATTTAAAATAGTGGCGCTTCCCAAAACCATGGACAATGACGTGCCCGGCACCGATTATTGTATTGGATTCAGTACATGCGTTACCCGAACCATCCAACTAGCAAATACCTTGCGGACTTCGGCAGGATCACACGAGCGTTTTTTGGTGATGGAAGTGTTTGGCCGTTATGCTGGCTTCACTGCGATGTTGCCCACAATGGCAGGAGCAGCCAATCGATGTGTAATTCCTGAATATAAATTTGATATGGAACAACTCGCCGAGTTGATGAATTATGATCGAAATCGGAATCCAAGTCGATATTCGATGTTACTTGTTTCAGAAGGCGCCATGTTTGATGGTGGCGAAATGGTGTTTCAGGATGCTACCACAGATGCTTATGGTCACAAAAAACTAGGGGGAATCGGCGATTTGGTATCTGAAGAACTAAAACGTTTATCACCCAAGTACAATAATGGAAAAACCGTTAATATCATTAATCAAAAGCTAGGGTATATGGTTCGTGGTGGCGATCCGGATGCCATCGATTCGATAGTGCCCATGGCGTACGGTAATATGGCGTTCGATCTGATCAAGCAAAACATACACGGTAGAATGGTAGTGCTAAAAAATGGGAGATATGACAATGTGCCCATCGACATTGTAACCAGTAAAAAGAAGCTGGTAAATGTTGAACGCCATTATAACACAGAAAGATTACGGCCTTACTACAATAGTTTCGAAATGCAGCCGTTGTTTATCATGACAAGCGAATATTAGGTTAGAATATTTGATTTAGATTGAGAAAAACCCCGGCATCTTTCAGGTGTCGGGGTTTATTTTTACGTGATTAAGGGTAAGCAATTTCCAATACTCCGGTGAAGCTCCGGTTGGATTGCTTAAAAAGTAATTCAAAAGTAGCTCTCAATTATTAAGAATAAATGAAGTTGAAAAACCGCTTTTCTATTATCCGCTTGCGGTCGAAGATGTGAATAGGTATCATCATCAGAATTTGTGATAAAACCCCAAATTAAACTTTATGAGCACAAAAACTTTTTTCGGGCATCCAAGTGGATTAGCCACACTCTTTTTTACCGAAATGTGGGAGCGTTTCAGCTATTATGGAATGCGCGCCCTTTTAATCCTTTTTATGACAACCCCGGCCATTTATGGTGGTCTGGAATTTGATGATATAACCTCAGGAGCAATTTATGGTTTATACACCATGGGTGTGTATCTGTTTGCACTGCCCGGAGGTTGGTTGGCCGATCACATCATTGGGCTAAAAAAATCGGTTTGGTATGGTGGAATCATCATTACCATTGGCCACTTTACCATGGCTATTCCGGGAGTCGTTGCTCTTTTCACCGGTGCAGATCATAGCGGAGGAGTGACTGCATTAGATACCTATTCATTTTATTTAGGCCTTGTGTTTATTGTGATTGGAACCGGGATGTTGAAGCCAAACGTGAGCAGTATTGTTGGTGAGCTTTACGGTGGTGCGGAGGATAAAGACAGTGCTAAGCGCGATGCCGGATTTTCTATTTTTTATATGGGGATAAACATCGGGGCATTTTTGGCGCCTTTAGTATGTAGCTACTTGGCGCAAGAAATTAACTGGCACTTAGGATTTGGCGCCGCCGGACTGGGTATGCTGATTGGATTGATTCAATACCGTGCAACAGCCAGTAATTTAGATGGTGTCGGCGATGCTCCTGTGTATAAAACAGCCGAAGAACAAGCCAAAGCTGCTAAAACTGCTAACATTGCAAAAATTGTAGGTGGAGTAGTTGTACTTATTTTCGCACTCTTCTTTTTTGGTGTAATTTCGATCGATGCCGTAAGTATTGCGAATGCATCTAAATACATAATCTCAACAGCAGCAGTTCTGTTCTTTGGGTATGTGCTCTTTTTAGGTGGATTGAATACCGAAGAGAAAAAGAAAGTTGGGGTAATTGGATTACTCCTCATTTTCAGCGCGTTATTTTGGTCAGGATTTGAGCAAGCTGGTTCAACACTGAACTTATTTGCCGAGCGTTTCACCGATCGTACTATGTTTGGCTGGGAGATACCTGCCGGGATGTTCCAGAGTATTAACTCGATGTTCATCATCATTTTTGCACCAATTTTCGGTGCTATGTGGGTTTGGTTAGCTCAGCGAAATATGGAGCCAAGCTCGCCGCTCAAATTCGCTTTTGGTTTGATTCTGCTTGGGGTAGGATTTATGGTGATGTACTTTGCAGCCAAAATTGCCGCTTCCGGCGATCTTGCAGCGCCAACCTGGTTAATATTCACGTATTTGTTTCACACCTTTGGCGAGCTGAGTTTAAGCCCTGTTGGTTTAAGTTTAGTAACCAAATTATCACCACAGCGCTTTGCAGGTCAAATGATGGGAATGTGGTTCCTATCAGTTGCTATGGGTAACTTATTTGCAGGCTTAATTTCCGGTTCGCTAAGTGGTGGAACCGAAGATGCGCTGGCCTCCATGCCGAGCCAATATATGTTGATTGTGTACACCACGGTTGGTGCTGGAATCCTGCTACTATTGATCTCGAAACCGGTTAGAAAACTGATGGGTAACGTTCACTAAGTACAATTTTTATTGAGATACAAAAGGCTTCCTTACTAACCGGGGAAGCCTTTTTTTTGATAGATACAATCAGCATATCTAAAAGATTCCCTTTTAGATAGCAGGTTCACATGTTGGTGGAGAAGGAAAGTCATCCAGAGCGAAAGCGATGGAACCAAACGGAAAAGAGGCACCAAGGATCTTAAATGGAAGATCGTTGTCTCCTAACAAATAAGAAATAACGAATCTAAGCTCCCTCTCCTGATGCATGAGAGTGCCGGGTGAGGTCATAAAAAGCTGGTATTTTAGAATCAATGCGGCTTCCACCCAACATCCTCCGTCTCCCGACTAACCGTCGGGATCCACCTCCTTCAAACCTTAGGTTAAACGGAGTAATTCATTGTATAAAATTGCAGATTAATGGAAACCAATAAGCCAGCAGGTAGCGCCCCATTCCTTCGGACAGAATGTTTGGTTCTA
>JAXMOK010000013.1:0-83827 GCA_034669965.1 Balneolaceae bacterium
GGAGGTGCAGAAAAAGGCATGGCTTCGGCTGATCGGGTAATTCCCGCTGATATTTCGCCGGAGTTAACGGATACCATCCGCAGTATGGCGGTTCATACCTTCAAAACGTTTGATGCTTCCGGCGTTGCCCGACTCGATTTTTTGGTTAATGCCGAAACTGAAGAAGTCTATTTTAACGAAATTAACACCATTCCCGGCTCTTTCTCTTTCTACTTGTGGGATAAATCTGATTTGAGCTTCGCTGATCTAGTTAAAGAGCTCATCGAAATAGCGTTGCAAAAACATCAGGCAAAAAACGGACGAATCCGAAGCTATGAAACCAACTTATTGAGCGAAAAAGCTGCAAAAGGCATCAAAGGGCTCAAAGGCACCAAATAAAATGAAAGCCACTACCTTAAATATCGGGGTGATTGCCAATCCACGGAAATACGAAGTGAAGTCGGTGTTTAAGACAGCGCTAAAGTGGGCGGAATCGAAAAAAGTAACGCTCTTTGTTTCGAAGTCGATTTGTGAGCTTTTAAAACCAAAGAAATCGGCCAATCTTATTCTCACCGAAAGTGATGAAGACACCATTCAGCAGGCCGATATTTTAGTGGTGATGGGCGGTGATGGCACCATTTTGTACACAGCACGAATTTCTAAAAACAATCCTAAGCCTGTGCTCGGGGTAAACAGTGGCCGCTTAGGGTTTATGACAAACACCCAAAATGAAGATTTGGTTGAAGCGCTAGAACTTGTGCGAATGGGGAATTATAAACTGGATCGGCGCCATTTTTTGAAAGCTTCTACCAGTTTTGGCAAAGAATTTTACGCCCTCAACGAGTTTTTATTTACCCGAAACGACTCCACATCGATGATCAATATCTCTGCGGAGTACGACGGGAACCCTATCAATACTTACTGGGCAGATGGATTGTTGGTAGCATCGCCAACAGGATCAACAGCCTATAATTTATCCTCTGGTGGTCCGATAGTGGCTCCGGGATCCGGCGTGATTTTACTCACCCCAATCAATCCACATACCTTAACAACTCGTCCGCTTGTGGTTAGTGCCGATAAAGCGCTCACTATCAAGGTGGATCCCCAGCCAAGCAACATCCTTTTTTCTTACGATGGTGTGGTGGATGAAATTCAAGAGCTGCCTTTTTCGGTAGAGATTAGTAAGTCTAAACTAGCCTTTCCATTGATTCAATTACCAGATCAGAATTATTTCGATACCCTTCGCAAAAAACTGATGTGGGGACAAGATTCGAGAAGAATTAAGAATTAGAGAACAAAGAATGTAGAATACAGAAGCAAGAATTCTTCTACATTCTGTATTCTACATTCTATATCTTCATATTAGAAACACAAAAGCGGAATAGCTTTAACTCGAATTTCAAATTTAACACACAAACATAGTTTCATGAAAGTAACAGTAGTAGGTGCCGGAGGTAATGTTGGGTCTACCGTAGCATTAAGCGTAGCCCGAAGAGATTTTGCAAAAGAAGTGATCGCTTTAGATTTAGAGCGAAAAGATGGCGAAAAAACCTTTTATCCTTCAAAAGGACGCGCTTTAGATCAATGGCAGGTTTCTCCAATCGATTTATTTGATACTCGTGTAAAAGGTACTACCGATTACGCCGATACTGCAAACTCCGACATTTGTGTGATTACAGCCGGTGTTCCACGTCGCCCGGGCATGAGCCGCGACGACCTGCTTTCTATCAATGCGAATATTGTTGAGAGCGTTACTAAAGAGCTGGTAAAATACTCACCCGAAACTATCATCATCGTTGTTTCTAACCCATTGGATGTGATGGTTCAGGTTGCAAAAGATGCATCCGGACTACCTTACGAAAAAGTAATGGGAATGGCCGGTATTTTGGATACAGCGCGCTATCGTGCATTTATCGCAGCAGAAATTGATGCTTCACCAAAAGACATTCAAGCTATGTTGATGGGTGGCCACGGCGATACGATGGTTCCACTTCCAAGATTTACTACTGTTTCGGGATTACCAATCTCTCACTTCATTTCTGATGAGCGATTGGAAGAAATTGTAAACAGAGCTAAGAAAGGTGGCGGCGAGCTTGTTGGCTTGATGGGAACATCCGCATGGTATGCACCCGGTACTGCAGCAGCACAAATGGTGGAAGCAATATTATTGGATCAAAACCGTATTTTCCCGGTATGTGCGCATCTAGACGGTCAGTACGGTATCGATGACTTGTACATTGGTGTTCCGGTTAAACTGGGCAAAGGCGGCATCAAAGAAGTAATTGAAGTTGCACTTACCGATGATGAGCAAGAACTTCTAAACAATTCTGCGAATCACGTTCGCGGAACATTAGATGCTTTCAAAGCGCTAATGAATAAATAAAAAGTAAACAACGAGGACTAAGGTCTTCACTACTTGCATTTTAATCCCTCGTATCTCTGATGCGGGGGATTTTTTATATCGCATATTGCATCTACTTGTACAATTGTTAAATTAACATATGGAAATTGTCATCGATACATCTGCAATATTAGCTGTTCTATTAAACGAGAGTGCTAAAGATCAAATTCTAAGCAAAACAGTTGGCTGTACATTGATATCGCCATTTAGTATTGATGCGGAAATTGGAAATGCATTTTCAGCGATGTTCAAACGTAAAAGAATAAGTTTCGAAATGGCTTGTGAAGCTATCAAACAATTCGAAATAATTCCTATACGAAAAATGAATCTCGATCTTACTGAATCTCTAAAACTATGTGAAGAGAAAAATATTTACGCTTATGATGCTTACATGCTTCAATGCTCTCTTAGCTTTAGCAAACCACTATTAAGCTTAGATAAAACATTAACAGAAGTAGCTAGGCAATTAAAGATTAAAATTATCGAGTTAGAATCATGAAAGTATATACCTACTCCCAAGCCCGCCAAAATTTGTCCAAGATACTCGATGAGGCGAAATCAGATGGAGAAGTCATCATCAAAAGAAGAGATGGAAACACCTTTACATTAAAACCTATTTCTCAAGATTCCTCTCCTTTAGAGGTAACAGGTGTGGAATCTGATTTAACTGTTGAAGAACTCAATGAGATAGTTCGGGAAGGAAGAGAGCGCTATTTGTAATTCTACTTTATGAAAACAATCAAATGGGGAATAATCGGTTGTGGCGCTGTTTGTGAAATGAAAAGCGGACCGGGGTTTCAAAAAGCAGAAAACTCTGAATTGGTGGCCGTTATGCGTCGAGATGCCGAAAAAGCTAAAGATTTTGCCGATCGGCACGGGGTTCCAGCTTGGTATTCCGATGCACATGAACTGATTAACGATCCCGAAGTGAATGCGATTTACATCGCAACGCCCCCTAAATTTCATTTAGAGTACGTTAAACTTGCAGCACCATCCGGTAAACCTATCTACGTTGAAAAGCCGATGTGCAGAACCTATGCCGAATGTCTGGAGATGATCGAAATTTGTGAATCGGCCGGAGTCCCGTTGTTTGTTGCCTATTATCGGCGGCGACTTCCTTACTTCCTGAAAGTGAAATCCATTCTCGATTCCGGGGTGATTGGCACGCCAACTAGTTTGAACCTGGAATTGTATAAATCCCCCAAACCAAACGACGATAATCCAGCTCAAAACTGGAGAGTGAATCCCGACATCTCCGGCGGTGGATACTTTCATGATTTGGCTTCGCATCAGATTGATTTGCTCGAATTTCTGTTCGGTGAGATTGCTTCTGCTTCGGGCTCATCGAATTCTTCCTTACTTGATAATCCTGCTGAGGATGTTGTAACCGTAACTTTTCAATTTACATCCGGGTTGGTCGGTACCGGAAATTGGAACTTCACCGTTTTATATGAACAATTTAAAGATGAAGTGTTAATTCAAGGCACCAAAGGCAGCATACGATTTGGATTTTTTAATGGCGATATCCCAATTATCATAGAAACCAATTCGGGTAACAAAGAATACCAAGTCCCTTATCCACCCCATGTGCAGCAACCGTTAATCCAATCTATTGTGGATGAACTTAGAGGTGAAGGAGTTTGCCCAAGTAGTGGCAAAAGTGCCTCCCGAGCTAATTGGGTGATGGATCAGGTTTTGGGAAGGATATAAAGGTTTCGATAACAAAAGGGCCAATTCATGAATTGGCCTTACGATTATTACAAGAAAGACCTTTTCGAAAATTAGCCCTAGGTTCAAGAATTAACTCTTGTCTCTTAGTTTATCCAAATACTTTCTTGAGTTGTCACAGAAATAGATTTCATTATCACTACTTTCTAAGAAACATAATATTTCGTCTAAATTTGTGATTGATGAGCCAATACTCACTGGCAATGCAGCATCTTCGAAATATAGATTAAAAGTATGAAAAGGAAGATTGTTAGATTTAAACTTTATTATAGTACTCAACTTATCTAAAGGGTAGCACTTAGTTGAATTGAAAATTCCTAGTGGCCACGGCCATCCTATTCGCTTCTCTATGTATTTTTCGGTTATTATAAATCTGAAATAAAAGATATTTATTAATATTAATAATACAATGTAACTCGAAAATACTACCGCAAGAAAGCCCACATACTTAGTGTAATAACTTGGCTCCTTAAATATAGTTAGCCCAAATGCGAAACAAAAAACCATGATAAACATGATCAGAATAGCGTTGGGTTTCTTCAATCTAGAGATTATCAAGATTTCTCTATCATCGTAAAGTTTATTCTCAATGCCCACTAACTAACACGATATTTTCGGCTACTAAGCCTTTATCATTTTCAATAATATCGAACTCAAAAACATAGTCACGATTTGGTAAGTGATTCATCTCTAAACCTTCTTCGAATTGAGATATGTGTGCAAACACTGTTTTGAATGGAGAGTCATCATCGCGGGAATCGGTTACCCACAAATGATCGCTGAATTCTGTTAAAAATCGCATGAACCCATACCCATCATGGGTAGAAAAATCGTAACAAATGCCTCGAACTCTTGATCCGGGTTTGCCCCAAGCGTAAGGCGTATCAACAGGAAGTAACCCGGGAATTAAATAGCCGGAGACATACGAATCGGCCGACTTTTTTAATGCCATGGAAACATGTTCAAAACCGATCACTTCTACTTTACAGCCTTTATTTTGGAGTGCATTCACTACACTTACATAACTTCCATTGCTGGTAAGTAGCACAATTTTATCCAGATACTCAGAATGCACCATCATATCCACCGCCATATCCATATCAATGGTCGATTTGGTGATTTTATCGCCTGTTTCGTGGTTATTGTAGGTGATCAACGGGTTTTCCATCACTTTATATTCAAAATCGCGAAGCATATCGCAAAAGCGTTGGGTCTTTTTTCGGTAATCGTGATCGTTGTTTAATCGATCTTCATCGTAAGAGAGGTACACATTAAGGCGAGAAGCCGCGCCACCACATCGGGCAGCAAATTTTCGAAGTACATCATACCTCAACCCATATCCACCGTTCATTGTTACGTTAACGGCATCAACATAAATCCCAATTCGTCCCATAATAAATAATAATTTCAGGTTAGGCCTGTGAGCGCTTTCCCAGAATGTCTTTTAGGCTCAGCACGCTGATAAATAAAACAGACGCAATAAATAATAGTATCGACACGGTAATGTCTGAAAAATTTTGATCAACTAAAAAGTGCTTGCCGAACACTGCTAACGCAGTAATTGTAAGAACTGCAAACGCTTGGAGTTTTTTGTAAGGGATCTCCATGGCTTTGTTCGAGTAAAAATAGATGAGTAATGCCATGGCAAAATAACTAAGTAATGTTGCTGATGCCGAGCCCATAATGCCGAATAATGGAATTAAAATCAGGTTGGCAATAATGGTGATTGTTGCCCCAATTAACGTGATTTGAGCCAGACGCTTAGTTTTATTTTTGATGAAAATTCCGGCCGAAAAATTCACGTACCATCCCTGAAACCAGTAGGCAAATAACAGAATGGGCACGATGGAAAGTCCCGCCCAATATTCTTCTCCGATTAAAGTAGCATCCAAAAACGGAATTCGAATAGCCACAATGTGATCTACAAAAAGGGCGACGAACAACACCATAATTGCTGCTGCAAAATTGAACAGAGAAAATGCTTTGGCGAACACTTCAGGTGCGTCTTTTTCGTCGGATTGGCGCATAAAAAATGGTTGCCATGCCATGCGATACATCTGAACGAGCAACAACATAAATACCGCAAGTTTATAGCAAGCGTTGTAAATCCCCACTAAATAATCGGCGGAAACACCCGCGCCATAGATGGCTTCGATTGCCTCCGGCGACATCCCTTTAATGAAAAACCGATCCAGCATTTCGTTGATCACATGCCCGATTCCCGCCGGCACAAAGGGCAATCCAAAAGCCAGGGCTGTAGTGAGGTGTTCTTTATTCCATGCGCCGGAAAACTGTTTTATCGTCACTACCCATATTATTACCGCAGTAACAGCTGAGGCAGCAATATTTGAAATAAATACCGCTTCGATGCCGTAATCCAATCCCAAAATAAGGTAGAAATTCAGCCCAATGTTGATAAGAACATTTCCGGTTTTTAGGGCGGCGAAGGTGAGCGCTTTTCGCACAAAGCGAAGCTCAGCGAAAGGGACAATCGAAAGCGTATCAAAGAGTAAGATACCGAGCATCAAAAGGTAAATAGAGCCGGATTCTTCGATGCCCAACAATGGAGAAATCATGGGTTGAACTATCCACATTACCGCTACCAAAATGATGGAACTGCCGAGCAAAAACAATTGAAGGGTTTTGAAATAGCTTTTTGCTTGATCCCGATCTTTGGCATAGCGTAAATACGCCGACTCCATCCCCATCGTAAAAACAACATTCAAGAATGCGATAGCCGCGTACACTAAACCAACTACCCCGTACGCTTCGGGGTCGAACATTCCCGTATACAATGGTACCAGCAAATAATTTATAAACCGGGCAAATACACTGCTGATGCCGTAGATGAGAGTATCGGAAAAGAGTTCGCGGAGTTTACTCAAAATCGGGGGTTAATAATTCTGCTGCTTGTATTCCAAGTGCATAACTATGCACGCCAAAGCCTGTGATAATACCGTTCATTACCTCGCCGGTGATGGATTTTTCACGGTATTCTTCGCGCGCATGGATGTTAGAAATATGCACTTCTACTTTGGGAAAAGTGATGGGTTCCAAAGCATCGCGCAAAGCCACCGAAGTGTGTGTAAACCCACCAAAATTAGCGATAATGGCTTCGGTTCCATCCTTCATTGCTGCTTGAATTCGGTTAATGAGTTCGCCTTCTACATTGCTCTGAAAGAATTCGAAATCGTGATCGCTAAAACGTCCTTTCAATCTGTCGTTTAATTCTTCTAAAGTAGTAGCCCCATATACTTCGGGATTTCGAGTACCTAACAAATTCAGGTTCGGTCCATGCAGTACTAAAATATTCATAGTTCTATCGCTTTACTGATGAGTTCTGCCACTTCTTGCATTCGCTCTTTCGAGATTTCTGTCTTACGACCTAAGCCCATTGGTTGGCCTTCGTAATGAATCGGAACCAGATGAACATGCGCATGCGGCACTTCCATCCCTTCCACAATTACACCCGTTCGGATACAGCCCAATGCCTTATCGATTCCCAATGCCACTTTTTTTGAAAATGAAATAAGCCCCGTTAAAGTTTCGTCATCCAAATCGAATAGATAATCGATTTCTTTTTTGGGGATAACCAGTGTGTGGCCTTCGGCAACCGGATTGATATCTAAAAAAGAAAAATAATGCTCATCTTCGGCTATTTTATAGCAGGGAATTTCGCCGTTTATAATTTTTGAGAATACAGAAGCCATAATTATCGTTCTTTAGTACTTTTACCCGAAGATACTATGCACACATCAATTTCTCTCATCCGATTATGATAAAAACTTTCGCGTTTTTCGCATTCACTTTAATAGCTCCATTTACTTTTGTTCAAGCACAGAACTCTCAAATTTTAGGCACAATAACCGCCGAAGAATTGAGAAGTAGCAATCGAATTTTTGATATTTACACAAATCGCTTTCAACCAGACAGTATAGCGGTACAATTTTTTAATGATTTAAAAGTCCCAATCGACATAAAAATACTGTTCGGAACTTGGTGCCATGATAGTAAAAGAGAGGTTCCTGCCTTTATAAAAACCATGGAAATGGTAGAAAATGAGTTAGTCACTTATGAGTTGATTGGTGTAAGTCGAAAAAAATCAGAGCCTGAAAATCGAAATGAACTTTACAATTTGCAGTATACGCCAACTTTTATCATTTTCTCGGCAGAAAAAGAAATTGGAAGGATGGTTGAAGAATCAACCGAGAGTATTGAAAAAGACCTCGTTGAGATAATCAAATCCGGCATAAATCAGGACTGACAGAATTTTTTGGTCTTTTTTTGATCTTTACGTTGAAAAAAAGTGACTAAAAGCCTTATCTTTGAAGTCTGTGATCGAACCGGTAGCTCAGTTGGTAGAGCAACTGCCTTTTAAGCCGTGGGTCGTGGGTTCGAGTCCCACCCGGTTCACATTTATATCCCCTAAAGAGTTCATATTGACTCTCTCTTGACCAGCCCCGTTCGATTGATCTCGGATGGGGTTTTTTCTTGCCCCTCTCACAATCAATCAAAGAGTTACTACCGGACGCAATCGTTCGAGTCTTCGTTCTCCAATTCCTCGAATATTTAGTAGTTCTTCCACTGTATCGAAGCCTCCATTTTGTTCCCGATATTCAATAATACGTTTCGCATAGGTTTCTCCAATACCCGGTAGTAATTGAAGTGTTGCCTGATCTGCTGTATTAATATTTATCGGATATACAACTTCAACTGCATCCGCTTTTGAAAGTTCAGACTGTCGAGCAACACTAGTTCCAACCAATGTTTTACGCCTCCAAATTCCAATACCATTGTTTTCGGCTGTTTTGGAAATTTCTTTAAACAATATTACCGAATCAGGATGTTGTGGCAGAAAGTTGGAAAACGTTGCGTAGCCGGATTTTAAAAGGGATTTGTTTAAGGGCAACGTATTACCGTCAAACGCCACGGAAACATATGCAAAGTAAGCGCCAAATTTTGAGAGTGGCGGGTTATTTCCCGGCCCTGAGATTTTCACTTTTCTGCCTTCCAGCAAGTTTTTAAGATATTCTGCTGCCGGCCCTGCATAGTAATCAGACGAGTCTGCTCCGGCATAAATTGAAGGAACCCTAGACCCAAGCAAGCGTACGGGATACCCAAATCCCGGCATTACTTCAATTTCGAATTCGCGCCCATCGCGGATAGCATATACCTCGTACCATGTATCGGAATCAACGGGAGGTGCAGGTGCTTCAATCTGCCCAAGAGCTCTTCCAAAAGCGCCTTTAAAGTCGGCAAGATATTGAGCCGCAATTTCATCTGAATGAATGACGATTAGGTTTTCATCGTTGTTAAATTCGGCGTTATTCGAAAAATTGTACGAGCCCGTAACAATGATGGCTTGATCATCCTCAGCAGGATGTTCAGCATCGATCAGCAGAACTTTATGGTGTAACTTTCTTGTTTCCCGGGCAGGCAAGATCATTCTGTTGCCGGTTTGCGCCTCAGTACTCCCCCAAATTTGCGATGCGTTTCTATATCGGCTAAAAAATCCGGGATCGATAACTCCCTGCAAGTTTATAGAAGAATCGGCAGTTGCACTCCAGATTGCTTCAGCTAGAGGAATAGTTGGGGTAAAAGAAAATGCTTGAAATTTGATGTCGTTTTGTGCTTCGGTTTCTATCAATTCTACCAAGCGATTGCTTATACTTGGTTTGGTTTTATCCCGATTTTGAGGCGCAAAATAGATTTCGATTTTGGTACCACCTACATCAAATACCGACGGCGAAACGAACTCTTTGTCTTTATGAAATCTTGCATTTTCCGGATCAGAATCGATTCCGGAACTGCCCCACATTTGTTCAAATTCTTGCTCGTACAAAAGCGCTATATCAGCATCTTTTATCACCAGCACATTGTTGGTATTATAGGCTCCTGTGTAGGTCAAATTTGTTGATCCTGTCCAAACGATATCATCATCCGGCGAGGGAGATTCCTGATCAATCACAGCAAATTTGTTGTGCATATCGGCGCTGTTGTTCACCAAATCGAAGTCTTGTACAGAGCTTGCGTTGCGATAAATATCACCGTCGTCGTCGATGGAATAGATTCCTGCGTCACCCAGTAAGTTCCACATATCGGCATCCAAAAGGCGCGAATCGGTTCGGTTATGATCGTCGGTAACAACCCTGATTCTAACCCCGCGCTGTTTTGCACGAACCAATGCATTTCCAATTCGGGGATGCTCCAGATCGTAAATACAAAGATCTATACTGGTAGTTGCACTATCAATCAAGGCCTCTAAAGTGCCCATCAAATCCCAATTATCATGTACGGTTACATTCGAAGAATCGAACACTGCCGGCATATTGAAATAGGCTTTTATCCACTCGTTTTGCTGCGCCTTAACCTCTTGAGATAAGCAAGAAATGAGAATATAAATTATAAAAAATGATGGGCGCATCAGCTTAAAGCTTTCATTGTCAATAATAACCAAATTACTGTATTTTGTGATATTGCAAAGTTAAAACTACCCATCATCTATGAAGCTGGAAATCCTAAACCCACTGCGTTGGAAAAAATCGGTTCTATTCTCGCTATTGGTAGCTTTTGTTCTAGTTTGGTTTAGTTTTATTGATGTATACAGTTTAAAAACCCGATGGGAGCTTAGCCAACGAGCGAAAGAGTTAAAGCAACGAACCGATGAGTTTCATATTAAATCGGACGTTTTGAAGGTTAAATTGGAGTCGTTGGAAAGTGACCCTGCTCTGCTCGAAAAAATTGCCCGCGAACAGTATGGCATGCGAAAACCGGGCGAGACAGTGTACAAGATCAAAACTAAAAAATGATATCCGGTTGTTTTGCCTGCAATATATCTAACTAGCTATTATCTCACTCACACTCACTGTAAATGAAAGCCATTGGAATTGATTTAGGCGGCACGAATATAAAAGTTGCCGTAGTTGACAAGAAAAAAGGGATTCTTGAACAAACCAGTGTACCTACCAATGCCGAATTAGGACGGGATCACGTCCTAGATCGAATTGCCGCAACTGTTAACAGCATGGCCGAGATTAAAGGTGCAATCGGGATTGGATTTGGGTTGCCCGGCATGGTAAATCTGGATCAAACCACCGTGTATAATCCACCGAATTTACCCGGATGGGATGCCGTTAATGCCGCTGAAGAAATCACACAAAGAACCAACATTCCGTGCCGCATAGAAAATGATGCCAATGTAGCCGCATTGGGAAGTTTACACTTTGGCAGAGGCAAACAATTCGACAGTTTTGTTATGCTAACGCTTGGTACCGGAGTAGGCGGTGCGATCATCCATAATAAAAAATTGTTTAAGGGTACGCAGGGAATGGCCGGAGAACTGGGCCACGTAATAATTGATTATCACGGTCCACTTTCGAACAGTGTAACACGGGGCACCATAGAAGCATATGTTGGGCAACGATTTTTAAGCCGATTTGCTACCGACATGATTAGTCAGCATCCTAACAATGTACTTTATAAGCGATTCCATGGAAATTTCGACAAATTGGAACCGGTGGATTTAACCCGTGAAGCTGAATTGGGCAACGAATTGGCCATCGAAATTTTAATGAAAACAGGCCAACGGCTGGGATACGCCATCATTAATTACACGCACATATTAGATATTAGAAAATATATTTTAAGCGGTGGAGTTTCTAAGGCGGGCTCGTGGATAACTGAGCCGGCAAAAGAGATTATCAAAAAGCAGATGATGGCCCCTTTTCAAGTGGATTTTGAATTACTTGTTGAAGATTTAGGAAACGACAGTGCACTACTTGGTGCTGCCGGACTTGCTTTCGATTCATTTGCATAAGCAGTGTACATACTCTGAATGGAATTAACCTACATAGTGGCAAATGGATTTCGAGTGTTTGTCTCGTAGTTATTTTCATGAGTATGAGCGTACGGGCACAAGTTCAGCCCGACAGCACCCAATCTAACCGACCAGCGCTAATAGCTTCGCCTGCCGATACCAACCTGGTTAATCAAAATCTAAATGCAGCACCGGTAACCGGTGTTGAAAATACACAGCAAGCTGAACGACCTTCAGTTCCTGATGCCGTTCAGTTTCAGTCGCAGGATTCATTGGTGGTTGATTTCAAAAATGGTCGAACAGCCAGCTTGTACGGTGCTGCTAAAGTAAGCCATCCCAGCGGAACGTTAACTTCAGGCACCATTGATATGGATTTAGAGACGAATGTTGTAGAAGCGACAGCGGCTAATGCCCAAGACACAACTTCGATGCCGGTATTAATTCGCGAAAGTGATGAGATTCGAAGTCGGCGAATACTGTTCAATTACAAAACTCAGAAAGGGAAGTTCGAGGAAGCTAGGATAAAAGTAGGTGAAGGACAGTTGATTGGCTCGAAAGTTAAAAATGTGAACGAGAATGAAGTGTTTATTGAGGATGGAATTTACTCTACATGTCCTCCCGAATACCTTTATTACTACTTGAAAGCTGAAAAGATGAAAGTGGTGGATCAGGATGAGATATTTTTTGCCAATGCTCGATTATACATCCTCGATATTCCTTATCCATTGGTGTTTCCATTTGGGTATGTGCCCTCTGGAATCGAGCAAAAACAATCGGGGTTATTAACGCCTACCTATGTGTTTGATGCCAAATCGACCCGCGGCATCGGCTTAAATAATGTTGGATGGTTTCAATACATCAATGATTATGTAACTACCTCAATCCGGTCGGATATTTATACATCGGGCACTTTTTATGTAAATACGAACACACAGTATCGCAATTCTGATATTTACAGTGGATCGGTAAATCTCGGATATTCCCGGGCACAAGGTCTTGAGCCTACCGACCCCAATTTTAGCAAAACCATTAACAAATCCGTTAGTGTTCAACATAACCAAACCATTTCGCCGTATGCCAACATTAATGCGAATATAAATTTACGAACCGAAGATTTCTTAACGGAGAACTCTTTCGATATAGAACAACGCGCACAAACAACTTCTCAATCAAGATTTGCTTACAAGTACAATCACCCTGATCGCCTGTTCAACTTTTCAACCAGTGCCAACTTAACCCAAGATTTCTTCAACAACGAAACTCTGCTTCGTGGTCCTTCCGCTACATTCAGTTTAAAAGCACTTACTCCTTTTCAAAACCCAAGCAATAATGGCAATCCGAGGTGGTACGAGAGCTTAAACATCAAATACAGTAACAAGTTAGATACCGAGTTCGATTATGAACCTATAGATGCAGATTCAGCCGATATCTCCTTTCTGGATGCTTTAACCGATCGTACGCTATATCGCGAAGCAACAGGCAACAATGATTACATTCGAACGGGTTTTCAACAATCTGCATCGTTTGGCTTGAATCGAATTATCCCTAGTCAATATGTAAACACTTCTCTTAACTTTAATATCAACGAATATTGGTTTCCATCTTCCATCCGCAAAACCTTTAACGAAGAAACCAATTCGATTGAAGAAGAAAATGTGAACGGTTTTGTAACCGGTCGTGATTTTAACACCGGTCTATCATTTTCTACCACAGTTTACGGCATCTCCAACAAACGCATTGGAAACCTGGAAGGCTTCCGCCATACTTTTTCACCTACTTTAGGATTTAGTTATCGCCCTGATTTCAGCGATCCAGAATGGGGGTTTTACCGCACCGTACAAAGTGATACTCTTGGCAACACGCAAACCTATTCCATTTTCGAAGATGAGGTTTATAGCGGACCCGGGCGTGGGGAATCAAGATCACTTTCATTTAGCGTGCGTAACGTATTCGAAACCAAGCAAGTTAAGCGCGACTCAACCGGAGAAGTTTCTGAAAAGGATATCAAGATCATTGATAATTTCCAGCTCAGCTCATCGTATAACTTTGCAGCCGATAGTTTAAATCTGGCGAATTTAACTACCAGTTTATCTTCGAGTGCTATTGAGGGTTTGAACCTTCGTGCCAACGCTACTTTTTCGTTTTATCAACGGGATGACAACGGCCGCGTTTATGATCGCCTGCATTGGGAAGATGGACGAATTGCACAACTCGAGCGATTTACGGTATCTGCGAGTACTTCTTTTCGAGGTGGCAAAAACGGCATTGAACCATATACTCCTATTTATCGCCGAACCTATGATCCTTTTAATCAAGGAATTTTCAGGACTATCGACCCGGGTTTTGGCTACGAGCCGGTGGCTCCCCTAAATTCGCCCTGGAGTTTTGGATTGAGTTTTAATTACTCGTGGAGGTATCAACACAATGCAAAGCCTTCAAAATCGGCCGTACTTAACGCCAATAACATCTCGTTCAATCTTACCCCAAAGTGGAAGTTCAGAACTAAAATCGGGTACGATTTTATCGAAAAAGAACTAACGCCATCGCAGTTTTCGCTCGACCGTAGCCTGGAGTGTTGGAACCTGTCGTTTCAAATCAGTCCGTTTGGCGAAAATCAGTACTATTTTTTCAAGCTCAGTGTGAACAGTCAGCAGATTCAAAGTCTATTCCAGAAATTACCGGTACTTCGAAACCTCGAGCGTGGATCATCTCCAAATACCGGACGATCACCTAGTTTTGGTAGTGGGTTTTAGAGAGAATCTCGACCTATTCCTGCCAGGTATTTCACCACGTATTTACCGATAATATCAAACTCCAGATTCACTAAATCACCGATACTCTTTTTATTCAGATTGGTGTGCTCCCAAGTGTATGGGATGATTGCGAGCGTAAATTCATTCGATTCTTCTCGTGCGATCGTTAGGCTAATGCCTTCAACCGTAATACTGCCCCTGCCAACGATCATATTTTTGAATTCTTCAGGATAGCGTACTCCAATTAGCCATCCGGTTTCTTCTTTCTCCATCGAAATAATTTCGCCGGTTGTATCTACATGCCCCTGTACTAAATGGCCTTCAATTCCTTGCTGCAAGGTCATCGAACGTTCCAAATTTACAACGGTGCCTTCTTTAAGAGAGCCCATGGTTGTTTTACGTAGTGTTTCTTCTACACTCTGCACAGTGAATGTATCTGCATCGAAAGCCGTAACAGTATGGCATGCGCCGTTCACCGCAATACTTTCGTCGATGTGGCAACTCTCGGCAAAACTGCAAGCAATGGTAAATTGCATACCACCTCCATTTAAACTTTCCGCCTTTTTTACGATGCCTGTTTCCTGTACAATACCTGTAAACATGATGTTATAAATATGCTGTTAATAATAAATCGTCGCCCACTTGTTGCCACTGAGGGTCTTTTAAACTAATGATATCACGCATATGATTAATGCCAAGATTAATCACCGATCTGGTTCCGCCACCCAACATTTTGGGAGCTACAAACACATGTAGTTTATCCACTAAATTTTCGCGGAGCAACGCAGAACTAAGCTGTTGCCCGCCTTCCACCAAAATTGAAGTTATCCCGCGTTTTCCTAATTCCTTTACAGCTTGCTTCATGTCGCTATGCCCGTCTTTCTTTTCAAGCTGAATCACTTCTCCTCTAAAATAATTTGGTTGCATCATCCGCAGCATAGGATCGGCATCGGTGGCAGAAGCTTTTTTATTCCATGTAAGCACAATGGTTTTCTCTTCGTGCTTGTCAGAAAAAAGCTTCAAATCTCGAGGGAGCTCATACGGTCCATCCATTACAATGCGTTTTGGTTGGCGACCTTTCACATGACGTACGGTTAGGCTTGGGTTATCGGTAAATGCCGTTGTTCTGCCCACCATCACCGCGTCTAATTGTGATCGCCAGCGATGCACTAATTCTCGCGACTTTTTGCCGGATATCCATTGCGAATCGCCATCGGCAGCAGCTAGGTAACCATCCAAAGTTTGAGCAATTTTTAGCACCACGAGTGGCCGCCCAAACAACTGATGATGGATAAACGCTTCGTTTAAATGTTCACACTCTTTTTTGAGTACACCAACCTCCACTTCAATTCCTTTTTCACGTAACAACGAGAGTCCCTTACCATTTACTTTTTGGTTCGGATCTTGATGCCCCACTACAACTTTTTTGATAGGGTATTGAGCCAACATAGCGGCACATGGTGGAGTTTTTCCATGATGCGAACATGGTTCTAAGGTTACAAACACCGTCGCGTTTTTAAGCTTAGATTCATTCTTCAACGAACGAATAGCATTTACTTCGGCATGCGCTTCACCAAATTTTTGGTGGTATCCTTCGCCCAGTTTTTCGCCATTTTCATCGATAATTACACAACCAACCATCGGATTTGGCGACACATACCCTTCACCCTTACGAGCTAGCTCGATGGCTTCAAACATCCAGAATTCGTTTGTATTTGGGAGATTTGGGTTTGTCATCCTTGGTTGATTTTAAGTTGGGATTCATCCAACAAAAAAGGGCGAAAACATCGTTCTCGCCCTTCAAAATAATGATAAAAAACGATGTTACTTAACGAAGCAAGCGACTTCTATTGTCTATAATGTCGGCATCGTCTTTAAGCTGATCTAACCAAACAGCGAGATACTTTTGGTTGATTTGCTGCTCAAGTTCAGCACGAATAGATGAAGCAGTTGCGTCATCTAAGGTATTTGGGGCAGGCTCAGTAATAGAGTTTACAAAAATCACGTAAGCGCCGTTTACACCTTCGATTGCAGGACTAAGTTGGTTTTCCTGCATCGCAAAAACACTACCAATCACTTTCGGCTCGCGACCTGCGCCGGTAAGTACCATAGCAGAAGCTGCAAGTCCATCAATGTTTTGAATGTCTTTTCCTGAAGCAGCACTTAACGATTCCAGTTCGCCATTTGCAGCAATCATACCTTGCACTTTTTCAACGGTAATACTTTTACGCTTTTCGTTTTTAACCTGCGTTTCGATCTGGCCTCGAACTTCGTCCATCGGGCGATAACCGGCTTCGTTAACTTCGGTTAAGCGAATGATCACGAATTGTGTAGCCAATTCAATAGGATCAGAAATATCGTCTTCATCTGCTGTTTCCAGGAAATTCAATACTTGCTGACTTGAACCAACACCAGAAACAAAGGTGTTTCCTTTTGTAGCAAAAGCTTCCTGAATGAGTAATCCGGAGCGGTTAGCTTCTTCATCAAACGAACTTTCTTCGGTTGCAAAATACAAGAATTCGTCGGCTGCTTCGAAAGCACCATCCACTGTTGCGGGCAATGCTTCGAATGCCAGCGACATTACTGCGAACTTAATTTCGTCTCTGGTTTCTTCAACGTTTTTGATGATCGCAGCACTCGTACCTAGATTAATGATTCCGGTCACTTCGCCTTCTTCCACATCCAATACAGAAGCATAATCTTCACGGATTTCATCTTTCTGTACAAATACGTTGTTATATCGCGTAGTTGACTGATTGCGGATTAAGAATAACGAATCGTTTTCGGCAGCGGAAAAGTCTTCGCGTAATTCTTCCAGTTCTTTGCGGATGGTGGCAGAATCCTCTGAAGTAGGTAACGTAGAAAATGTTACGAACTGAGCTCGATAGCTTTCTTCCGTTTTAAAGAGCTCTTTATTTTCGTTGTAATAGGTGCGCATATCGGCATCGGTGATCTCGATTTCGGCGTCGGTTACTTCGCTGTATGGAAATCGTAAATAGCTTACGCTTGCAAATGAGTTTCTTTTGTTGAATTCCTCGTTCACTTGCTGATCAGTAACTTGCAAACCCGCTGTAATGAAATTGCTAAGTTTTTCCTGGCGACGCTTTTGGCGAAGCTGAATTTCTATTGCCAACGCCTCTTGAGAGTAGGTTGGATCGGTAAGCACGTTTTGGATTGCAAAACGATCTACAGTTCCATCCGGGCGGCTGAAGTATTGCATGATCAATGGATCTGGATTGTCACCATAGGCCATGCTCAGTAATTCAGAATCAGTAACTGTGATTCCGAGTTCGTCCATTTTTTGCTCGAGTAATTTGGCACTAACCAACTCGTCCCACACCTGATTTTCGTAAATCGCACGGATTTCAGGAGTCATAGCAGCACCTGATTGTTGAGAATACGCATTGGTGTAATATTGCACACGGCTGTTGTATTCATCTAAGCTGATAGGCTCGCCGTTAACTTCGCCCAAATCGCGGGGTCCCATAGTTGCTACATTGGGATCGTACACATCCATGATCACCCAAAGCAATCCAAAAGAACCAATTAATATCCATAAGATAATACCTGTATTATCTCGAAATTTCGTCATTACACCCATAACAGGTAGCCTCTAGCTTGTACTTAAAATAGTTATTGTTTTTCTATTGTCTCGACGAGCCACTTCACCCGATAATCGAGCCTGACAATATACGCCTCTATACAAGTAATTGAAAGGGCGGAGTTGGAATGAACTTTGAATGAGAACATGGACTGCTGAACTTCGAACATTGAGCTTTTTTTCGTCACCTCGCCCCGGCGCTTTCTTGCATCAGGAGAGGGAGCTTAATTAGTAATTGAATACCAAGTAATTAAATAAGGCATTCTGATCCGCCGAATGGCGGTGAAGAATCAGCACAGCTTTGTCTTGTCTAAAATTTGTCTTTTTGCTTCCATTCACGAGTGGAGCGAAGTGATCTCAGTTTTTCTGATCACTTTCTATTTCACCCTATTACAAGGAAACAGCACAGTACAAATACGTGTTACGGGACTAAAGTCCCTTCTTGATTATGAACGTGCTTTTATCTCGAACATAAACAAGCAAGGGTTTTAACCCTGCGATTTCAAGATGAGGAATGATTTTAATCTCGTTACGAACGTCCTCGCTCGTATAGTCTACCGAAAATTCCAGCTTCCAATCTATTACGATCTCACCCTTTTTCTCTCTCCAACAATCTCATTAACAGGAGCACTCAATGCAACTTTAAGACTAATTGAGCATACCTCCGCTTGTGCCATCTTTTTTTGTCCAAGCGGAGCAAAGGATTTGAAAAATGCTCAGGTCCAAGCGGGCACCGCTCCGATAGCTCTCGTTCCTAAGCTATAGCTTCCAATTAGAAAAGTAGCACACTTTCAATCATCTGTCAGACGGGCTCAAGCCGTCAGACAGATATGAAATAAAGCCACTTTGTTACTCTGTCCCTCAATAACTCTGTGCATTTGCCAACTTTGCCCCTTTCCCCTACAAATCCATCAACGAACCGACAACCCCGGTAATATTCCCTTCACTACAATACGTCGATCATCGATTAGCTCGTCAAGTTTTGGTGCAAAATCGGAGGATTTCAGCATCTGCAAATAATCACCAAGTCTTTTCAAACTATTGATCCCAAAAACGCGAAGGTATTGCCATCGGTCGGCGATAAGATAAGTTCCGCCATTCGTTGAAACGCCAAGTTCTTTTTCTACGGGGATGAGTTGCTTCGATACAAGCAGCTCGAATGCGGAAGCTTTCCCGGGTACTACGTTAAAGCTGATGAACACCTGGTATTTTGCTTCAAAAGGATCGCCGGTTTTCCAGAAAGGAATCAGTGCTACAAATTCGTCGGTATGTCCGGCCGAGAGCGCACTTATTCGTCCATATAAACTACCTACACTCACATTTTGTTCGGCTGCAATGGCACGTAAACGATTATTGGATTCGTCCATTCCAACCATTCCATGCATTTCGGTCAGCACCATCAACCCAAAAGGCACAGGACTTTCCACCTCGCGAAAGCCACGGAAACGTAGCATAGCCTCGTTTTCTCGATATAGCGGCAAAGCTTCATCTTCATAAAGCTGAATCATGGTTTGATATTCGCCGGGCAGCACATCAAACGTAACCAATTGCCATACTAAGGGTGTGTCTGTCTCTTGAGCCACAGAGGAGGATTCTCCATACATAAACAAGAAAATAGCCAGTAATAATACTCTTCGAAGTACAGGCATGGTTAATCAATTTTCGTGATTCATCACTGTTTCGCCGAATCTTCTCTTAGACCGTCGTCATCTTCATTACCATCGTCAGAGGTTGAAGCACTATTTTTATCCTTCTTGTTATACTTATCAGGGTTACGTTCCACATCCGAGTAAGAATCAGATTCCAGCTCTTTTTTCTCTTTTTTTGGTTTTGATTTAGAATCAGAGTTAGCCTCTTTTTTGGAGTCATCAGAATCGGAATCTTTACCGCCATTATTTTCTGAGGTGTTTTTTTCCTTCTGATCCTTTTCATTGGTTCCTTCGTCGACATCGCTATCGCTTTCGGTTTGAAGGGCATTTCTGAAATTAATATCACGTTGTGGGAATGGGATTTCGATATCATATTCGCGGAATTTTCGCACAATTTCTTGATTGATCTCGTTTAACACTCCGTAGCGTTTTTTCACATCGGGGATCATCACCAGTAACTTCATATTCCATGCAGAATCACCAAAACTTCGAAGATGGATACGATGAGCAGGATTCTCCAGTACATGATCGTTTTCTTCGGCAACTTCGTTTAGTGCCTGAATCACTTTATCTAAATCAGACCCATAACCAACGCCAACATCCACAATCAACAAATACGATGGGTCGCCATGCGAATAGTTGATTACGTCTTTACTAACAAACTCGCTATTTGGCACTATGATCGAAATATTCTGCAAGGTTTTTACTTTGGTTGATCGGATGTTGATCTCCTCCACATCACCTTCGATTCCATTCACTTCAACCCGATCACCCACGCTAATTGGTCGCTCAAACAGCACAATCAAACCTGAGATAAAATTGGAAGTGATATTCTGTAAACCAAAACCAATACCAACAGAGAGAAAACCGAAGATTACGGCAAGTCCGGTTAGGTCGATCCCCAAAAACTGGAATGAGACAAACACTCCGATGATCACGATCACATATTGCGACATCCGGGCGAGGGTATAGCGTAAGCCGCTGTCTGATATGAAACGCGGTAACACGCGATCGTTTAAAAACCGCTTAATAAACGACGCCAAGTACGTGAAGCCTATAATGAATATCAGAAAAATAATGATAGACATGAAGGTAACCGGTGTATCCTGAATTTTGAACAAGGTTACTTGCAGGAAATCACTTACGTAATCCAGAATTTCGCTCAGTGAATAATCGGTTGGATTAGGGATATTCATGGTAGAATCGGTTGATATGATGCTCGAATCGGGAGCGTCTACCAAAGAATCAGGCGGTGTTGGCGTTTGAAAAAGTTGCTTCATATATCCGTTTTAATTGTGGACTGAGTATAAACAAAAAAGCCGAAACAGAGCACTTTCCATTCCGGCTTTAAAACTTTTATTAAGATGTTAGTGCATTTTGAGCTGATAAATCACTTAGAAAATTTGAATAGGTCTAACCCGCCACTAATGGTAAAAATCACACTGTTAGCAGATAGCTGGTTATCGGAAGTAAAATTTGCAGATTCTAAGAGATCGCCATCTCTATAAACAGTAACAGATTCAGCTTGTATATTACCTATTTCTACCTCAAATCCGAAAGTAATTACAGTGGGCAAAACTTTTCCATTTACCTGCATTCTTGCACCAAAACGTATAAGAGGTGCATCAGAGTACTCGGTTACATAGTCTAAACTACCTCTTGAGTAGTTGCCCTCAAACGATTTAAACGCTGGCCCCATAAATCCATAGAAGAAAACAGAATGGGAATTATCGTAATAAGAACCATATCCAACATAGGGCGAAATTGTGCGAGATTTTAACACAGATCCAAGCGCTTCTTCACTGGATCGCACCTTATTATCGTACTCGTTATAAGAATAGGATAAGCCAAATATAAACTCGTTTCGTAATGAAATATCATTCGAAATCCCTGCCGATAAATCAAAAGTTTGACCTAAACTACCATCAAAGAATGCGGCAATTGAGGGTCGTTTCTCAAGTACTTCAAATCGATCAGGAACGTTCGGATCCTCTCGGTCTTCGTCTTTTAAAGGGATAATCAGATTCAGCCCATATTGAACTCGAAGCCCTTTAAACACAAGTTTACGGGACATTGATTGTGTGGAATCAGTAGGTGAGTCCGATTGGGCTAATAGCGCAGGTGAAATGGCTATGAAAAGAAAATATAAGATGAACCGGTTCATTTAACTTTTTTGCAGATATTAAAAAGCCGAAACAGTTTAATAGCTGTTCCGGCTTTACTTAGATGCAAAAAAATATAATTATTTTTTTAAAGAAACATACTCCGATTTCCAGATTTCATCGTTGTAATCTTTGATGGTGCGATCGCTGGAGAACTTCCCAACCTTTGCCACATTGATAATGGCTTTACGCATCCATTCATCCTGATTACGATACAACTTCTCTACTTTTTCCTGCTCTTTTACATAGGCTTCGTAGTCGGCAAGCACCATAAAGTAGTCGTTCTCAGGCAACAACGCATTGATGATCGGATCAAACAAGTGTTTGTCTTCCGGAGAGAAGAACCCGTTTTTAATTTGATCAAGCGCGCGCTTCAATTCGGCATTGCCATGATAGTAAGCGTTAGAGTCGTACCCGGTGCGGCGTAGCTCTTGCAATTCCTCTACAGTAAGCCCGAAAATGAAGATGTTATCTTCGCCAACTTCTTCAAGAATTTCCACATTTGCGCCATCAAGCGTTCCAATAGTAAGCGCTCCGTTCAGGGCAAACTTCATATTCCCTGTACCAGATGCTTCCATTCCAGCAGTAGAAATCTGCTCGGAAAGATCCGCAGCCGGAATCATCATTTCAGCAAGAGTAACTCGGTAATTTTGTAAGAATACACACTTCAATTTGCCGTTCACATCGGGATCGTTATTTACCACTTCCGCAACAGCATTTATCAATTTGATATGCATTTTGGCCATGGCATAACCCGGAGCCGCTTTCCCGCCAAAGATTACCGTTCGTGGAACTACGTCAAGTTCGGGGTTTTCTTTGATGCGATTATATAGGGTAATCACATTCAATGCCGCCATTAACTGACGCTTATACTCGTGAATTCGCTTGATCTGAATGTCAAACAGCGAGTTAGGATCTACCTCAACACCTTCATGTTCAAGGATGTAGTCAGCAAGTTTTTTCTTGTTCTCTAACTTAATCTTAGCAAACGCTTTGCGGAATTTTTTGTCCTCAGAAAACGGCGTTAAATCCTGAAGTTTATCAAGATCAGTAATCCAATCATCGCCAATGTTTTTGGTGATCAGAGCAGCCAGATCAACGTTACATTGCTTCAGCCAGCGACGCGGAGTAATACCGTTGGTCTTGTTGGTGAATTTATCGGGATACACTTCCACAAAATCTTTGAACATGCTTTCTTTAAGAAGTCGCGAGTGAAGCGCAGCTACCCCGTTAACTTTATGCGATCCAACTATTCCTAAATGTGCCATGTGCACTACCGGATGTTCTCCTTCGCTCACAATGCTCATGCGGGCCTTGCGGTGCGTATCGTCACCAAATTTCGCACTAATAGTGTCCATAAATCTGCGATTGATCTCGTAAATGATATTCAAATGACGAGGCAATAAGTTTCTCATTAAGGAAACCGGCCATTTTTCAAGCGCTTCGGGCAGTAAAGTATGGTTGGTATAAGCCATGGTTTGGGTGGTGATGTCCCATGCTTTATCCCAAGTCATGTCTACTTCATCCAACAACACACGCATTAATTCCGGTACGGCTAGATTTGGATGCGTATCGTTACATTGCACCGCTACTTTTTCAGGGAATTTCGTCCAATCATCAGTCTGGTTTTTGAAACGACGGATGATATCCTGCATCGATGCAGAAACGAGGAAGTATTCTTGTTTCAGGCGAAGCTCTTGCCCAACAAACACCTTATCGTTTGGATAAAGTACTCGCGTGATATTTTGCTCCAGCTGATTCTCTTTAACCGCATCGATGTACTGACCTTGATTAAAACTGTGGAGATCAAGCGCAGTATCAGATTCAGCTTTCCATAAACGAAGGTTGTTTACCAAGTTGTTGTTGAACCCGGGAATCGGTGTATCGTAGGCAACAGCAAGAACTTTGTCGGTATTTTCCCATGCGTAATGAATGCCTCCACCGGCTTTTGGCGCCATGTGCTGGTGGCCATAAAACTCTACCGGATATTGAATTTTAGGCCGTACAACGTCCCAAGGATTTCCATATCGCAACCATAAATCTGGTTTTTCAATCTGGTATCCGTTTTCTATGGTTTGATAAAAAATTCCGTAATCGTAACGCAAACCATAGCCGGTTGCAGGCACACCAAGCGTTGCCATCGAATCCAGGAAGCAGGCAGCCAATCTGCCAAGGCCACCATTACCTAAACCGGCATCCCATTCAGCTTCGCGAATTTTGTCGTAATCGAGCCCAAGATCTGCACAGGCATCGGCAACTTCTTGTTGCACATCGAGGTTTACCACCATGTTATCGAGTAGACGACCAATCAGGTATTCCATCGACAAATAATACACACGCTTAACACCTGATTTATGATAATGCTGCTGCGTGGTGATCCACTTGTCGTGCAAGCGATCCATTAACGTAAGTACAACGCCTCGGTATTCATCCCAGGGAGTACGCGAATATTCGTCTTTAGCCAGTGTATGGCGGAGGTGTAATTTTATGTCTTCTCTGAGCGATTCTTTATTTAAACCCGAGCGTACCTCCACCTCGGATTGCTTAGTTTTTTTAGCCATTTTGTAAAATAAAATTCAATTGATGAAGAATTATCAGCGGTTAGTTGAGTACGTACATCTTTAATTTTCTTTCAGATACACTCCAAGGTCGGGGCTAAAGCCCGGCCGTGTCAAATTCACAGGAAAATTCAAACTATGAAACGACTCGTACGCATCAATAGCAACAAAATCCTGCAAAAAAAGCCCAAAAACACTGGAACCGCTACCACTCATGCTAGCGTAGGTTGCCCCGAGATCGTAAAACTGATCTTTGAAGTTTCCAACTAATTCGATGCGTGGGAAAACAGCCGTTTCAAGATCGTTTTGTAGCAAATAATGCCACTCTTCAATCTCGCCCTCTAACAGGAGGTTTTTGAGTGAAAAATCGGGTTCGGGCGTGGGGATACATTGTTGATAAGCCTCGGGCGTAGAACTGAACACTTTAGGAAAAGCCGTTACGATGTACGCATCAGGTTGAATATCCAGAAACTCAATGTCGTCGCCAACGCCGGTGCCCATCCCTGCCTTTCCGTGTACAAAAAAGGGAACATCAGCGCCTAGTTGTTTTCCAAGCGCAGCCAAATCGTCGATGGATAAACCAAGTCCGGCAATTTTGTTCAACATTCGAAGGGTTGTTGCGGCATTGCTGCTACCGCCGCCAAGTCCTGCCCCGGCGGGAATGCGTTTATCAACATCAATCTTGAAATTATCGCGCAAACCGGCTTCTTTTTGAAGCAGTTGAATGGCTTTCACGATAAGATTGGAGTCGTCCACAGGGATTTTCTCATCGCTCATAACCAGTTGCATATTCCCTGATGGGCGCACCTCAAATCGGTCGTTCCACTCGATAAATACAAAGCCAGTTTCGATGGTGTGGTAGCCGTTGGGCAAGCGTTCAAGTACATCTAAGCCAAGATTAATTTTGGCATACGAATTCGAAACCCATAACTCATTCATCAAAAAACTCCCCTTTTCTTTCCATCATAAATTGATACGCCGCATCGTGATCGTTAGGAATGTCCCCATTTAAAATAGCTTCTTTTACAGCGTCTTTCACATCGCCCACGGTTTTGCTAGGCTTGATGCCGAGGGCGTTCATAATTTCTTCGCCCGTAAGCGGATTCTTCCATTTACGCATACGGTCTTTTTCTTCAACCTCCACAATCTTCTGCTCAACCTTAGAAAAGTTGTTTTGGTACCGTTTAACCTTGTATTCGTTTTTACTGGTGATGTCGGCGCGGCACAACGTCATTAAATCCTCGATGTCTTCCCCGGCTTCGTAAATCAATCGGCGAACGGCGCTATCGCTTACTATATCAGAAACCAATGCGATAGGACGAAGGTGAAGACGAACCAATTTTTGAACGTATTTCATGCGCTCATCCAAAGGAAGTCCTAGCCTACGAAAAATGCGTTTTACCCATTTTGCTCCAAGCGCGTCGTGGCCGTGAAAAGTCCAGCCGATGCCCGGCTCAAAGCGCTGGGTAGGTGGTTTGGCGATGTCGTGCATGATGGCCGCCCATCGTAACCAAAGATCGTTGCTTACTTCGGCAACATTATCGAGTACTTCGAGGGTGTGCCAGAAATTATCTTTGTGGCGATGACCGTTTACTTCCTGAACGCCATGTAGATTGTGCATTTCGGGGAAAAATTGGTTCAATAAACCCGACCTAAACAATAACCCAAACCCAATAGAAGGCTTTTCAGAAAGCACAATTTTATTTACTTCATCTAGAATGCGTTCTTTGGAAATGATCTCAAGTCGGGGCGCCATTTTCTCGATCGACTCAAAGGTTTCCTTGGCAATTTCAAACTTAAGCTGGCTGGCAAATCGAACTGCTCTGAGCATTCGAAGAGGATCGTCATCGAAGGTTTTGTCAGGGTCGATGGGGGTGCGAATGCATTTCTTTTTTAGATCGGCGAGTCCACCAAAGGGATCATTCAGCAATCCGAAATCTTCTGCGTTTAGCGACCAAGACATGGCGTTTATGGTGAGGTCGCGGCGTTCCTGATCGTCTTTCAGGGTGCCATCTTCAACAATGGGTTTACGGGAATCACGGCGGTAGCTTTCTTTTCGAGCACCTACAAATTCAAGCTCCAGATCATTAATCTTAACCATTGCGGTGCCAAATTGCTTAAATACCGATAGGCTAGAGCCAGGTAGTTTTGAGTGTATTTCCCGAGCTATTTCAATGCCCGAACCGAGTGTAACAAAATCGATATCGGGTTGTTCTTTTAAACGATCCAGATAGTAATCCCGAACGTATCCACCTACAACAAACACAGGTTGCTTGAGCTTTTGCCCTGCATCGCGGATGATTTCAAAAACTTGAAAATGTTGATTAGGTATATCATGTACAAAATTCATAGTCCTAAAAGATAGGAATGAATACATTCGGTTTCATTGTGTTGTTTAGGATTTCGTACTTTCTTTGAATTAGTTAAAAATTTTATCCTTCGATTATGATTTCTCCTTCAAAATGGTTGATTGCAACAAACGGTACAAAGTATGCAAGCGCAGCAGTTGAATATGCCGGCAGGTTGGCGGCTCAATTAAATAAAAAACCAAAAGTTATAATCCTGGTTGTAGCTAATAACGAAGATAGCGAAGACGTGGCTTTGGGGATTGTAGAAATGGCCAAATTTCTGTTTGAGGAAGAAGCCCAAGGTAAAATCAAACCTCGGTTAGAAGTTAAAATAGGTGAACCGGGCTTCACAATTGCGCAAACAGCTATGGAATTTAGTTGTGATCATATCCTTATTGGCGGTGCCGATTTCAAGTGGGATATTAACGACGATTCGCCGGGTGGCGTGAGTAACTACATCATTGCTAATTTTGATGGGGTAATTACTGTGGTTAAGTAATCACCAGTCGATTGGTTTTCCATCTCTGAAAAAACCGCCGGTTGGTCCGCTTTGGTTAATCGTTGCCGCCCAAACAATTCCGGTGGCACCATCTTTAACCGAACGTGGCGCAGCTTGTCCACCCATATCGGTTCGTACCCAACCGGGGCAAACCGCATTAACTTTAATTCCCTCTGATTTTAACGCATCTGCCAGCTGAATGGTAAGCACATTCATCGCAGCTTTCGATGTAGAATAAGCAGGTGTTCCGGGAGACATGTCTTGCAAAGAGCCTGCTCCACTCGAAACATTCACAATTCTTCCGGCAGCACTTTTTTTGATAAGAGGGAAGAGTGCAACGGAAAGTTTCCAAGCTCCAATAAAGTTGGTATCAACAGCTTCTTGTACGATGCTCCAATCAGGTTTGGTAACATCATGACCAGTATCATAATGGATGCCGGCATTGTTTACAAGTACATCTAAGATTCCAAATTTCTCGAGCATAAATTCGTACAATTCGTTTATCTCAGACTGGTTGTTTACATCTAAGCGATGAAAGTAAACATCAAGGCCTTGCTCACGAAATTGTGTGGAAGCCGATTCTCCTTTGTCAGTATTTCTGCCGGTTAAAATAACGGTGTATTTCTGTTCGGCTAATTGTTTAACGGTTTCAAGGCCAAGTCCGCGGTAAGCGCCGGTTACTAATGCAATCATGAGCTTTTAAAAAAGTTTATAATTAATCGCCCCAGGATTCGTACAGTTGCGATCGTTCCACAACCTTTCTAAGGTAGGTCCGCGTTTCCTCATGTGGTAAGTTTTGGATAAGAAATTCGTAATTCTGCTGGGGAGTCATAGATTCAATTTTACGAATTGCACGAGGTTTAGAGCCATTTCGATCGTAAGCGCGAAACACATTCGAAGAGCCGGTATTGTATGCAGCAATGGCCAAATACTGTTTAGTCAGATCGTTGTTTATGTCATTCAAATGAGTGTTAAGCAACACATTAATGTAAGCGCAACCTAATTGGATATTGTTTTCCGGATCGAATAAAAATTCGGGTGAAGGCAAGTCATTACTGCCATAAACTGCTTGGTAAGCGTCTGCACCACCACCGTTTGGCACCAATTGCATCAACCCTAACGCATTTGCAGGCGATTGCGCCATAGGATTAAAAAACGATTCGGTATGGATGATGGCAAAAACAAGCGAAGGATAGAGGTTATACTGATCAGAATATTTATAGACAAAACTTTGTACACGCTCAGCACGTTCACGTATGGCATCTGGTGCTAGTGCAAAATCTAACGTTAAGACAGCCCGTTCTACACCATCACCACCGGTTGTTTGCCGTACTGACGGTTGATTATTTTCGATGACCCGAAGCGCAAAATCTGCATTAGTTTCCCGTACTCTTTTAGTTAGCTGATTGGAAAGCACCGGGCGATTTAAAACCGAGTTATAATCATCTTGTGTAGCTTCAAAGCCGTGTTCTGTTCCCCGACTTTGAATTACCTCTATTAACATTACCGGTAAACTGGCAACACGCTGTTCTGTGTTTTGAGATTTATCGATGAGTACCTCAAGTACTACTTGGTCTCGTTCGAAATCAACTTCAACTCGGGCATTACCTGCGTCAAGATATTCTACCCATTCCGTTTTTGACCGATTTTTGAAGTCACCCCATTTTTGCTCCATTTCAAATTTGAATGCTTCAAATTCTTCGAATACCTGAGATTGGTAAGATTGAAACTCGCTTGAACCTGACGCCGATGCGCTATTTTGATTGTGCTCGGCAACAAATTTATTTTGTGCATTTTGTACACTATCCCGGTATGCTCTAAAATCATTGTTCTGAGCTACCGAAGATTGTGCTAAAAAAGCCAGTATTAAAATTACAAATAGGTTACAACGCATAAGTATCCCGAGGGAAAAACTACTTCAGGAATATAAAAATCTTAAAAGTATCGTGCTTAAAGTGAAAATAGCGGGTTGTGTTCCCGCTATTTTTAAAGAAATTGAAATTATTTTTCAATGATGATGGATGAGTGGTCTCCGACATCAATTTTACCCGAAACATTGGTTACATTAGTATGTGCTCCTATAGTAGATCCGGTTGTTTCAGTATTCTCAATGGTAGCGTTGTCTCGAATAATGGAATTCGAAATGGTTGAGTTTTTTATAGTCGCCCCAGCTTCTATGCTAACCTTTGGCCCGATAGTGCTACCTTCGATCGAAACACCTTCACCTATAAAAACTGGCGGGATGATTGTTGAGTCGGGATATTTAGCGGTATCATACGAATGATCCTCTTTCGCTAGAATTTCGCAAGTAGTTTCGAGCCAAGCCGGAAGAGTTCCGCAATCGAGCCATTCATCAACCGTCGCAGTTTTAAAAATCTTGCCATGATTGATCATATTATCCAATGCTTCGGTTAAAAAGTACTCACCACCTGGACCTTTGATATCTTCATCCATAATTCGGGTCAATTCGGCTTTCAAACCTTCACCATCCTTAAAATAGTAAACACCGATTATTGCTAAGTCTGAAATAAATTCTTCAGGCTTCTCAACAAATCCGGTAATTCGATCACCCTCATAAACAGCCACTCCAAACCGAGATGGGTCCTCAACTTTCTTTAACCAGATTACACTATCGGCATCTTCGATGTTGAATTTTTCTTTGCTGTCGAATAGCGTATCAGCAAAAGCAACAATCACTTCGCCGTCTAAATCTTCGTGAGCACAATCAACGGCATGCGCCGTTCCAAGTGCCACCTCCTGTACTCTAAATGTAGCTTTCACATTATGCCGAGTACTCATCTCTTTTAAATCTGCCTTAATTTGGCGGCCAAAATCCGGCCCTAAAATGTAAACAATCTCGGTGATATCACGGTCAAGCGTTCGCATAAAAGTTTCCACCAGTCGTTCAATAATCATAGTTCCTGCTACCGGTAATAATGGTTTAGGAACCGTATGAGAATGTGGGCGAACTCGGGTACCCCTACCCGCCATTGGGATAATTAATTTCATATATTTATTTGTGCTGTATTAAGCTTCAATTTTAGTCGTGCAGAATATACCACCCACAAAAAAGAAAGTCGAACAATCACTTGGGGAGTCGGTATTCATCATAAATTTATAACATAGCGAACCCTTGTATTACCTCTTTTTAGATGCGCTTTCGGTATTATTTTCGTTCATCCTTTCCCGATATTGCTGGACCAGATTACGCTTTTTTGTTCATGTTTTTCAACAAGTAGGCTACAAGCATAACGAATATTGGCAATGGTTGCGCAGCCATTGGGAGCAAAAAGTAATTCCTGGTGACTTGGCGCTCTACAATATTTTATTATTCATATTGGTGATTGGCTTCGATTGGGTTGATGTAGCTATCACAAATACCGCGTTAACATTGGCTCTTTTTGTATTTGGGATTTTCTGGTTTAGCAGCGTAAAACGGTACAAAGCGGATCAAATTAAAAAACCATTAGTATTCACGAGCCGGATAAAGAGGTTAATGGTACCCTTGGCAATCTTAAATCTTTTTTTGCCCGTCTTTTTCATGACTTGGTCTTACACAGGTTACATTCCTTTTTTGTGGATGATTCCCCCAACCTACGATCCGGGGCTACTCAGTTTTGATGTAGTTTTATTAGTGTTTGGCTGGGTGATTAGTGCGTTATTAATTCCATTTTCGGTATTAATTTCAGGCAATATCACCAAGCCGATAGAGCGAAGCATCCAAGAAGGGTTTAAGAAACAGGCCAGAAAAAAGTTGGCTGCAATGCCTCACTTAAAAGTAATCGCTATTACCGGCAGTTATGGAAAAACCTCCATCAAGTTTATGATCAAAGACTTGCTAAAGGAGCGATACTCAGTATGTTATACTCCGGGTAGTTTTAATACTCCAATGGGTATTTGTAAGGTGATTAACAACGACCTTCAGGCACATCATCAGATTTTGATCCTAGAAATGGGCGCGCGATACGCCGGAAATATTCAAGAACTATGCGATATTGCAAAGCCGGATCTATCGGTGGTGAGTAATGTTGGGCTGGCTCATTTAGAAACGTTTGGCTCGCAGGAAGTAATCGCCAAAGAAAAAGGAACAATTGTTGAAAATTTAGGCGAAGGCGGGGTGGCTGTTCTCAATGCGGATGATGAACGAGTTGCTATTATGGGCGAAAGAAGAAGCAAGATTCAGCGAATATTAGTAGGATTGCAAAGTGGCGAAATCCGAGGTGAGAATATTAGTTATGATACTACCGGAACACGATTCGAAGTTATTTTAGATGGTGAAGTTTTCGAGTTTAAAACCAAATTGCTGGGCGCGCATAATGTTCAGAATATGATGCTCGCAATTGGGGTGGCAGATCATTTTGATATACGCCCGAAAACCATGGCAATTGCCGCACAAAGTATCGAACCGGTAGAGCACCGCCTTGAGCTTAAAAAAGCAGGTGACCTTTTTATTATTGATGATGCGTTCAATTCGAACCCAGTAGGAGCAAAAAATGCAGTGGAAATTTTGGGTCAGTTCAAAAATCGAAATCGAATAATTATTACACCAGGAATGGTAGAGTTAGGAGAAATCGAAGCCGAAGAAAATTTCAAATTCGGGCAAGCAATTGGGGCTGCAAATATTGATGTGGTGATTTTGGTTGGCGAGCAACGTTCGAGGCCCATCAAGGAAGGAATAGAAAGCGTGCAGGAAAACACGGATCATGTGTTTGTGGTGGATGATTTATTTGTTGCAAATGAACTAGCAAGAGAAAAAGCCACGCCCGGTGACGTGATCCTCTACGAAAATGATTTGCCGGATGTTTATAACGAAGGGTGAGCGAGTTGTTATTTCAGCCTCTCCGAGGTATCGAGGAGTCTTCCCGAATAAATATCTAGCCACAAATAGAATTGTGCTGATCCTTCACCGCCAGCCGGCGGTTCTGGATGACTTTTTATTTAGTGTGAAGCTGGTTTTTTAGATCTAGTCACTAAAAAACTACTCGTACCGAACAGCTTCTGCAGGTTGAATTGAAGATGCTTGTTTGGATGGAAACCAGCTTGCAGCTAGGCAAAGTAGCAAGCTACCACCCAGAATTATCAGTACATCTAACAATCGAATATCTACCGGGTAGGCATCAATTATAAAGGCAGAAGAAAGTTTAATTAATCCATATTGCTGTTGCAGCCAGCACAGTAAAAACCCCAGCGATCCGCCAATACCACATCCAATCATGCCAATGAAAAGTCCTTGTTTTCTAAAAATGGACTTTATTCGGCTTGATGAAAAACCCATCGACATTAAAATGCCAATATCTCGCCGTTTTTGAATCACAATCATAGTCAGCGAGCCTATGATATTAAGCACGGCTACCATAACAATAATCATTAAGATGATATAGGCGCCCCACTTTTCCAGATACATCACATCGTACAAAGGTTTTTGTAAATCGTACCAAGTCGAGATTTTGTACTTTGGGCCAAGTTCAGCAGAAAGTGTATTCTTAAGATTCTCTGCAGCTTCGCTGTTTGTTAATTTTAAATCGATGCCAGTTACCTGTTTGCGAGCGTTGAATAAACGTCGCGCGGCGTCAATTTCTACGTATACACTTGGAGATGAGGCAATCGATTGAACCAGATAAGCTCCGCGAACATCAAACCGATAAGAGCGAGGTACGGTGATTTGAGTGAGAGCTTTGCGCATGCCCGTTGCACTTAGTAACGCGATTTCATCGCCCATATTCAAAAACAGTTCAGAGCGAAGCTGCTCGTGCACAACAATACCCGGTTTGCGATTTCGAACTTCTAAATCATAAACTCCGGATGTGATGCTCTGTTCGATGTTCACCATCTTGATAAAGGTGTCTTCGTCTATACCTTTTACCTCCACTACTTTATTGGCATCATCGCCATTAGAAAGAAGTGCTTTGCCGGTAACAAATGGTGAGATTAACTGAATTTCAGGGATGCCTTGAAGATGCTGGCGGAGGGAATCGGAATATAAAAACGTATTGCTTTCGGTTGATTCGATGCGAATATCCGGATCGAAGGATAACAACAGCGATTTAACGACATCAAAAAAACCATTAAATACGGATAAAACTACAATTAAAAGAGCGGTACCTATAGTTACACCAGCAATACTTATATAAGTAAGAGTGGATATTAACGAGATATATTTTCGGGAAAAAAGATAGCGGCGGGCTATAAAACCGGATATGTTCATGGGCGTAAAATAACGAAACCATTAGAGTGTATCATCACACATTTAGCAGGTAAACGTTTAATGGATATTTTATTATCTTTTCCCCCCTTCAACTAACATTATTATGACGTATACGCTCAATAAAGAAGAAATTGAATCAATTTCGAATGGGTCTCACGGGGATCCTTTTTCGGTACTAGGGTTTCACAATATACAGCAGGGTAAATCAGAGAAATTAGTGCTCAGGGTGTTCAGGCCCGAAGCTAAATTGGTTTTTGTGAAAATAGGGAAAGCAAAACCGGTTGAATTGCAAAGAGTTTCGCCTGAGGGGTTGTTCGAGTATGTATTACCGCGTAGGAAAAACCCGGCGCCGTACACGTTAAGTATCAAGCCGCATAGCGGTGACGAATTTGAAATAAATGATGCTTATGCATACGGTCGTATGATCAACGATTTTGATTTGCAGCTATGGGGCGAAGGGAATCACAAAAAAGCCTACGAGTTTATGGGCGCTCATCCCAAAGAAGTGGATGGCGTGAAGGGTATCCATTTTGTAGTGTCGGCGCCGAGTGCAACACGTGTTTCGGTTGTGGGACCGTTCAATAATTGGGATGGACGTGTTCATCGTATGCGTAAATATCACGATCAGGGTTTATGGGAGATTTTTATTCCACAAGTAACTCAGGGCGATGAGTACAAATATGAAATTAAATCGCCTGTGCAGGATCCTCCGTTACTAAAAGCCGATCCGTTTGCGTTTTATGCACAATTGCGTCCCGATACGGCCTCTAAAGTGTTTGATATTGAGGGCTACAACTGGACTGATGATGAGTGGGTAACATCCAGAGAAGAACGCCAAGGCCTAGATAAGCCACTTTCGGTTTATGAAGTTCATGCAGGATCTTGGCGAAAAAAAGTAGGTGGCGATTCAGAGTATCTTTCCTATCGCGAACTTGCTCACGAATTGGTGCCCTATGTTAAAGATTTAGGATATACTCATATCGAGTTGCTACCTATAGCAGAGCACCCTTACGATCCATCTTGGGGATATCAAACTACAGGATACTATGCACCCACTAGCCGTTTTGGTACACCGCACGATTTTATGTATTTCGTAGATGAATGCCACAAAGCTGGCATTGGCGTTATTGTTGATTGGGTGCCTGCCCACTTTGCTAAAGATGATCATGGGTTGCGTCGTTTTGATGGAACCGGACTTTATGAGCATGAAGATGCTCGACAAGGAGAACATAAAGACTGGGGCACATGTATTTTTAATTTTGGTAGAACCGAGGTGCATAATTTCCTAATATCAAATGCGCTTTACTGGTGCGATAAGTTCCATATTGATGGTTTACGTGTAGACGCAGTAGCTTCTATGCTTTATCTCGATTATTCGCGCGAAGAAGGCGAATGGATCCCAAATAAGTATGGCGGGCGCGAAAATATCGAAGCCATCGATTTTCTTCGCAAGTTTAACGATTCGGTACACGAACATTTTCCCGGCACAATCACATTTGCCGAAGAGTCGACCTCTTGGGGCGGGGTTTCCAGGCCAACTCAAACCGGCGGACTTGGATTCGATTACAAATGGAATATGGGCTGGATGAATGATACGCTTGCATACATCGAAAAAGACCCATTGTATCGGAAATATCACCAAGGTGAACTTACTTTTTCTTTGATCTACGCCTTTAGCGAGAATTTTACACTGCCATTTTCGCACGATGAAGTAGTGCACATGAAGAATGCAATGCTCGCTAAAATGCCCGGCGACGATTGGCAAAAGTTTGCGAATTTACGATTACTTTATACATATATGTATGCACATCCCGGCAAGAAATTATTGTTTATGGGATGCGAGTTTGGGCAATGGGCAGAATGGAGCGAGTCAAAATCGCTTGATTGGCATTTATTAAACTGGGAGCAGCATCAGGGAGTGCAAAAAGTTATACGCGATTTAAATTCGCTAGTTAAAACAGAGAAAGCACTGTATGAAAACGATTTCGATTGGAGAGGCTTCGAATGGATTGACTTTAACGATGCAGATAATAGTATCGTATCATTTGTTCGGCGGGCAAAAGATACCGAGGACTTTTTAATAACCGTTCTTAACTTCACTCCTACCGTACATTACGATTATCAAGTAGGCGTGCCTGAAGCCTGCGAGTATGAAATTATTATGAATAGTGATTCGGAGTACTATGGCGGGAGCAATGTAGGCGATACGGTGTTGAAAGCAATACCCGGCGAATGGCAAAACCAATCGGCTAGTTTAAAGTTAACAGTTCCCCCATTAGCTGGCGTAATACTAAAACCTAAGAAGTAATTAATTTATGAGATTTCCCCGTTCATGCGGCACATTGGTACATCCAACTTCATTTCCCGGCAAATACGGAATTGGTGATTTTGGATATGAGGCAAGAGAATTCATTAATTTTTTAGAGCAAACTCAACAAACTATTTGGCAGGTTTTACCCTTAACACCAACCGGTTATGGTAATTCTCCCTATGCAAGCTATTCGGCTTTCGCTGGAAATGCTTATTTGATCAGTCCGGATGTTTTGGTTGAAAAAGGGTTGCTAACAAAAAAAGAAGTTAAAAAAGCAGAATTACCGTCTCGCCTAGAGGTAGATTATGAAGATGCTTTTAAAAATAAAGACGTGTTGTTTAGCATCGCTTGCGATCGGTTTTACATTGATCTTGACACTGTTGAGGAAAAAAAGTTTAACGCCTTTAAAAAAGAAAACAAACATTGGCTAGAAGATTACACCTTGTTTATGGCGTGCGGTAAGCATTATGGCATGCAGCCTTGGAATACTTGGGATGAGGATATTGCCCAGCGTAAACCGGCGGCAATTAAAAAGTATCAAAAAAAATTCAGTTCCGATATCAAGCTCCACAACTGGTTGCAATACGAATTCTACAACCAATGGATGGTGCTAAAACAATACGCTAATACAAAAAACATCCGTGTTGTTGGAGATATCCCAATTTTTGTAGATCACAATAGTTCAGATGTTTGGGCGAATCCCAAGTATTTTGCTGTTGATGAGCAAGGCAATAGAATCCTGGTTGCAGGTGTTCCACCGGATTATTTTAGCGAAACAGGCCAGCTTTGGGGTAATCCTCAGTACGATTGGGCAGAGTTAGAGAAAGATGGTTTTTCTTGGTGGGTTAAGCGCTTCAAACATATGTTTACCCAATGTGACGCCATCCGTGTAGATCATTTTCGTGGTTTTGATGCCTATTGGGAAGTTAATGCAGATGAAACCACGGCAATTAACGGTAGATGGGTGGATGGCCCGGGCGAAAAATTATTCGATACCATTCTAAAAGAATGTGGCGAGCTGCCAATTATTGCTGAAGATTTAGGATTTGTAACCGAAGGTGTTGAAAAACTGCGCGATAAATACGCGTTTCCCGGCATGAAAATTATCCAGTTTGCTTTCGATGCAGACTCAACCAACAGTTTTCTGCCTCATAATTATCCGCAAAATAGCGTGGCCTATAGCGGAACGCATGACAACGACACTTCTATCGGGTGGTACAATCAGGCACCGGAGAAAGAAAAGCATCATGCAAGAGTGTACACCAAATCGAATGGGAATCAGATTAATTGGGAATTTATCCGATTAGGAATGCTTTCGGTTTCAGATCAAGCGATATTCCCTCTTCAAGATTTTATGAATTTGGGTGGCGAGCATCGCATGAATTTCCCGGGTACTTCATCAGGCAACTGGTTATGGAGATATACCAACGAGATGTTACACCAGGTTGAGAAGCATCGAATTAACGAATTAATTGATCTTTCTAACAGAAAAATATCCTCTGAAAGCTGAGCCTTTAATAAAAGCGGTTATTTGAGTATATTCCATGCTTTCAAAATTTAAGATTTATGCCTTTTTCGCTTAATAATTTACCAAAGCGCACACTAAAACCAAGATCAGAAGGGGTTACCCTTGTTCTTGATAAAGGGTACAGTGTTCGTCAAACGGAAGATTTTTGTGATGTTTGCGCCGACTATATTGATGTTGTAAAACTCGGATGGGGAACATCTTATGTAACCCCAAGGCTCGAAGATAAGCTAAATGTTTATCGCCAAGCCGGCATTCCTGTGTATTTCGGGGGTACGCTTTTCGAGGCGTATATGCTTCGTAATCAATTAGATGCATACATAAAATTGCTCGACAGATATGAAATTGATTGCCTCGAAGTTTCGAACGGTACCATTTGGATATCGGATGATAAGAAGCAGCAAATCATTCGTGATCTGAGTAAAGATTATCGTGTGTTATCAGAAGTTGGGTCGAAAAACCCAAACGAGGTTATTCCACCTTACAAGTGGGTAAAAGTAATTGAAAAAGAATTAGAAGCCGGTGCCTACAAAGTGATTTGTGAAGCGCGCGAAAGCGGAACAGTTGGTGTTTTCAGACCCAACGGCGAAGTCAGATCAGGCTTAATTGAAGAAATTACCGATCAAATTCCGGTTGAAAAACTAATTTTTGAAGCTCCTAAGAAAGAGCAACAAGTTTGGTTCATCCGTAAATACGGTAGCAATGTAAATCTTGGGAATATCCAACCCGAAGAAGTAATTCCACTCGAAACCCTTCGACTAGGGTTACGCAGCGATACTCTAATGGATTTTTATTCGCTGGATGAAAACAGCGAACTCGATCAGGTAATCAAAGAGAATACAATCTCAAACAAAGAGAACTAATTATTTATGAAAATTTTATACGCGGCGGCAGAAATATCTCCATTTGCAAGAATGACTTATACCGCCGATTTGTTGAGGTTCCTACCGGCGTCTCTTCAGGACAAAGGATTTGAAATTCGAATATTATTGCCAAAATACGGCACCATTAACGACCGCCGTAACCGACTTCATGAAGTAATTCGGCTCTCAGGAATTGAAGTTGAAGTTGGCGACACTTGCGAGAGCATGAAAATTAAAGTGGCAAGTATCCCGAATGCGAAATTGCAGGTGTATTTTCTCGATAACGACACCTATTTCAAGCGTAAAGGGATGTTCATTAATCCGAAAACAGAGAAATTTTACCCGGATAACGCAGAACGTTTAGCCTTCTACAATAAAGGAGTGCTTGAAACAGTTATGAAGCTCGGTTGGCAGCCGGATATCATCCACTGCCACGATTGGCCTGCCGGTTTAATTCCATTGTTAGTTAAAACTAAATACAAGGACGAAGAAATCTTCAAGAACACGCAAATCGTTTACAATTTGCACCACCCTGAGAATAAAGGGCATGGAGATTCTTCTAAAATTTTGGAATTACTTGGGCTGCCTGAAGACATAAACATAAAAGAGCTAACCGACGATGGAAAGGTTGATTTGCTAAAGCTTGGTCTCATGTTTAGCGATCATGTTGTAACGGGTAATTACCTTCGTGATGAATTTGATGAGATATTCAAAGAACTAGGAATTACACCAAAGCAAATTCAAGGATCGCCGGAAGACGTTTCCAGCAAGTTCGCCGATTATTATCGACAAATTGCCGAAAAAGAATAAAACATCAAGATTTTTACTTAATGATTAATAAAAACAAAGCTGCCCAATCAAGGCAGCTTGTATTTTCTATACTGTTATCATTTATCCTGTTATCCTGTGAAGAGAGCGGAACAGTTGGCGCCGGATTTATCAACGAATCAGAAATTGTAGCCGATACCATAATGGTTTCAGAGTTACCCATCAAGTCGGTTGACCCTTACTTAGGGAAGCTTACATACTCTGCAACAGGTGCTTTTAACGATCCCATTTTAGGTGAAGTCAATGCAATGGCATTATTTAAACCTTCAATAATTCAAGGCGATATTGGCGACCTTCCTATGGATACAAAAGCATTGCTTCGCCTTAATATTGATATCGAAAATATTTACGGCAGACAGGATCGAGAAGCTAGATTTAAAGTATTGCGGGTTGCTGATTTTTGGAGAGGATCTGCTTTTAAAAGGAGTGATGAAGTTTCTGTTGTTGAAAGTGATGGCGGCCCTATTGAGCAACAAGTAGGTGAATTTACTTTAGCAGATTTTGATACAACAGGATTTGCAGAACTAGAACTGAGCGGAAATTGGAAATCAGATTTCATCCGGTTTTATAATAACGATGATGCAAATCGCGATTCTGTATATCGACACGAAGATTTTGGTTTAGCCATTGTGCCTGAAGACGATGCTAATGAAATTATTTATGCTCGAATTAGTACTTCCCGATTATTATTAATCGACCCGGCAGATGAAGACACAACAACAAACATCATGCTTGATTGGGCAACCGATATAGACATTACCGGTGGCACAGCGCCAGCTAATAATGTGGTATTGTCTAATCTTTACGATCAATATCTGCAGTTCAACTTTACCGATATTGCCCAAAATTTAGATAACAATAATTTTGTACGAGCTGAATTGGTATTAACAGCTAACGAAAATGCGCTTCAAAATTCGCTTACTGAAAACGAAGAGCGCTTTGAAACCCCACCATTTAGAATCCAATTAGGGCCATCAAGCGATATTGCTTATGATCTTGGCTTTAATACCATTAGTTCCACTGCATCTTATGATGAAGGGAAATATCGATTCGATATTACTGAACTTTTTAACGCCAGTATTTTTGCAGATACCGATATTACAGAAGTGTATCTATACGCCGGCCAAAATTCGGGTTATCTTTCCTTCAGCTCCTTTTTTGATGTAACCGCTGATGCAGCTAATGCTCCGAAAATCATAATCTTTAATCTGGAAAACGAGGAGTAATACGATGAAAAACCTTGTATTCCCGATACTACTTATTGTTTGTTTACTGTCAACGAACGCAAACGCGCAAACAGGCAACTCTGCCGAGGCTCGTGGCGGTTCTATTTATTCATCTATTGGGGTGGGTTATCCCGTTGATGTAACTTCTGCAGGGCTTAAAGCTCAAGGCATTTTGGGTTTAACCAATATAAACCGAGAAACCAGCAGTTTGGCCAACCCGGGCCTTTGGGCAAGTACTTTTTATAGTCAGGCCTCAACAGGGGTTCAGTTAACACGTGCAAATGTAGAAAATTCTGCATCTTCGGGTACCAATGTTAACTTGCAAACCGGGTACTTGCATCTCCTTTTCCCATTAAAACCGGGTAAAATCGGAATGTCGGTAGGTATGTATCCTGTAACTCGGGCTAATTTTAAATCAGTAAATACAAAAACATTTAATTCTACGGCTAATACCGAGCTCGAATACACCAACGAAGTACAGAGTTTTGGCGGGATTAATAAGTTTGAAGTAGGTTTTGCTTTCAAATTAGGTGAGAACTTCTCGATTGGGTATGCCCCATCAATTGCGTTCTTGACACTTAAAAACTCCGAAGCACTCGATTTTAATGTTTCAGGTTTTGCTGATCATTCGCAGGAAATCGATTATAATGGAAATGCATTTGCCCAACGTTTTGGTTTTACCGGTACTTTCAAAAGTATTTTAAGAGAAACAGATACGTTTTCTTTTGGTGGCACTTTAAATCTGCCTTATACCATAGATGCAAAAAGGACTTTCAGCGCAATTAAAAATGTGCGCGGTGCCGAGCAAGAAGTAACCATTAACGGAGCTGAAGATCAAAATGGCGATATTGACATGCCAATGGAAGCGTCTTTCGGTCTTGGATACTCGCCAAATAATCTATTTAATCTTGCTGTTGAAGCCGAATTACAGAAATGGTCTGAATTTTCGAACGCATTAGATCCAAGTTCACAGAAACTAATGAATGACCGTAAGAAAATTGGCTTTGGTGGGCAATACCATCCGTATCGAAAAAATTTAGATACTTTTTTATCAGGTTTTAAATATGCCGCAGGTATATCTTACGACACAGGACACCTAAATATTCTTGACCAAAACATTGAAACACTTTGGTTAAATACAGGATTTGGAATACCTTCGAAGGTTGCTTCTTTCGTGGACTTTAGTTTCCAGTATGGATTTAGAGGAACAACCGATAATAATTTATTTAAAGAACGCATTTGGACCGTGGGGATGTCGGTTAATTTAACAGAACTTATGTTCGTTCGTCCAAAGCTTAGATAAATTTAAAGTAATAATTGAAATACAAGCCGAGTTTATATACCGAACTAACGAATAAATAACAGAGCAATGAAAGTACTATATACAATATTAGGGATTATGTTGGTTGGTGCCTCTGGATTACAGGCCCAAGAAGATTGTAATCCGAATCCACCACAAGGAATGCAGGAAATAGCTGCTTATTCTATTTTTCAAGGGAACTATACTAATGGGGATTACCCATTCGCGCTAACATATGGCCGGTGGATGTTATGCAAAAAGCCTCGCGAAATTGAGGGTATTCCTGCAGGGCGTTTTAGCCTGGCTACCCAATTCAACAAACTGATTAGAATTTATTCCGAAATTGGTTTATCAAAAAGCGACCCAAGCGAAAAAGAAGCATATCTTGATACCGCACAGTATATCTTTGCAGATATGTTCGAAGAGTTTTCGGATGAAGAAGTGGACAAGTATGAACTACTTCAACGCCGTGGCAGATTCTATCTTGAAAATTACAATAATATCGAAAACGGTTTACAAAAAGCATATGCTGATTTCGAACAAATGTTTGAGATGAATGCAGAGCAAACTACCACATTAGCGGATGGATACTATATTCGAGTAATGGTAGACAATATGTCGCGCGATGATGCAAGAAAAGATGAGTTAATTGAAACCATCGATACTGCACGCCCATTTGCAAATGCAGAAATTCAGGCATTCTTCGACGAAACCTTAGACGATGCATTTTCATCGCCGGAAGAGCGACTTGAGTTTTGTGGTGGTAAGCTAGAAGAAAATCCAAATTCACTTTCTGATTTAGAATGTGTAGCTGATGCTTACGAGGCATTGGATATGCAAGCTGAGCTTATTGAAACCTTAAAAAAGATTCATGAGCTAAACCCAACTTTCGACTCAGCATTAAAATTAGCCGATGTTGAAAAAGGTAATGCCCAATATGCAGCAGCAGCCGAGCTTTATACCGAAGCATTAGAAAGAGCAACCAACGATAAAGACAAAAAAGAAATCAATATCGATCTTGCTGATGTAAATGTTTCGATGGGGAACTTACGAGCCGCAAAGCGATACATCGAGGCCGCTATTGCAGTGGATCCAAATTATGGATTGGCCTACATCAAAAAGGCTGCGTTATACGGTCAGGCGGTTACCAGTTGTACTTCAGATCGTAAACTCGAACCATTCGACAAAGTTGTTTACTGGTTGGTAATAGATTACTTGAACAAAGCAAAACAAGTTGATGCTTCAACTACTAACACGGTGAACAGCCAAATGGCAACGTACGAAGCAGTAACGCCAACAACCGAGGATAAGTTTTTTACTCTTGGTTATGAACAAGGTCAAAGTGTACGTGTAGACAATTCATTAAATAGTTGTTACAGCTGGATAAATGAATCTACTACTGTTAGATAATTTGCTATCAGTTAAAACATTTGTATCTTTTCCCATCTTCTGAAATGGGTGCAGAGTTTAATCTGCACCCCCTTTTTTTCGCTCTCCTTTTTAAATCAAAGTACCGTCACATACTGCTTTTCCAATTAGGAGACTTGAAATTCGATAATTCCATTCATGGCTAGAAATAACAGAAAGAACTACAGCAAAAATAAAAACCGGAATCGTAACATTAAGAACCGGAACAATAAAAACAGAAACCGAAACAAGGGCGGCAATGTTTTTATCCCCAAATTCTACTGGAATAACAACCAGGGTGTAGCAGGGAGATATGCAGGTGTGCTTGAGATTAATGAAAAAGGCTGGGGATTTATTCGCAAGCTGGATTATGAGTTCTCGTACAATCCTAAAGATCCGTTCTTAAAACCGGAAGAAGTTAAAGCACTCGAGCTTCGGCAAGGCCTTATTCTTGAAGGCGAATACGAAGAAGACAATCAAGGTAATAAGCATGTGTTCTCGATTGATTTTATAAATCGACAGCCAATTGAAGCCTGGACTAAATGTGCTCGCTTCGAGCGCCAAGTTCCAATTATGCCTGTTGATTGGATTAAGATGGGTGAACAAGCCGAAGACATCGAAATGCGTGTTATCGATCTTGTAGCGCCAATTGGTAAAGGCCAACGTGCGTTAATTGTTGCTCCACCGCGTACCGGTAAAACAGTATTGTTAAAGCAGATTGCAAACGCAGTGTCAAAGAACAATCCCAATATTCACTTGAGTGTTTTATTGGTGGATGAGCGACCCGAAGAGGTAACCGATTTCATTCGTTCAACCGATGCCGAAGTATTCGCGTCATCAAACGATAAAAAGACAAACAGCCATATTCGTATTACTGAAATGGCACTTGGCTACGCTAAGCGTAAAGCTGAGATGGGCGAAGACGCGGTGCTTTTGATTGATTCACTAACTCGACTAGGAAGAGCATACAACGCAATACAATCAAATTCGGGAAGAACGTTATCAGGTGGTTTAGACATCCGTGCGCTTGAGATCCCTAAAAAGATATTTGGGTCAGCTCGTAAAATCGAAGGTGGAGGTTCACTTACTATCATAGCTACATGTTTGATAGAAACAAACTCAAGAATGGATGATTTGATCTTCGAAGAGTTTAAAGGAACCGGAAACATGGAATTAGTACTGGATCGAGAGTTAGCCAACGATCGGATTTATCCGGCGATAAATATCACCGCTTCAGGAACCCGAAATGAACAAAAGTTCATAACGGATTCACTTGAAGAGCGAAATATGGTGCGGCGATATCTTTTAAAGAAATCTCCGCGAGAGTCGATGCTTGGTTTGTTAAAAGTGCTCAAGAATACAGAAAGCAATCAGGAGCTTTTAAATCAGATAGCAGCGCTGGTTTAAGCAACGGGAACGCTTGGGTCGATTTCTTTGCCCCAAGCTGTCATTCCGCCTTTAAGGTTGTGAACGTTCGAAAAGCCCTGTGCAGTTAAAAACTCAGTAGCTTTTCCGCTGCGGCCACCCGAGCGACACATTACGATGAATTCGGCATCACGTTGATCTTCTAATTCAGAAACTCGGTCGGGGAGTTCACCTAATGGAATATGAACACCCTCGATATTCGAAACTTCGTATTCCCAGCCTTCCCTAACATCCAATAGGAAAAAGTTGTCTCCGGCTTCTTTCTTTTCTTTTAATTCCTGTACAGTAATTTCTTTCATTATTCTGATTGGTTTATATAACGATCAAGTTTAAAAGTCTCACCAAGATACAATTTTCGTGCGTTTTCATCATTTGCTAACGCATCTGCATCTCCTTCCATTAAAATTTTACCTTCGAACATCAGGTAAGCTCGATCGGTTATCGCAAGCGTCTCGTGTACATTATGGTCGGTAATTAAAATCCCGATATTCTGCTTGGTCAACTTAGATACAATTTCCTGAATGTCTTCAACTGCGATGGGATCTACACCGGCAAAAGGTTCATCTAGCAAAATAAATTTAGGATTGGTAACCAAGGCTCGTGCAATTTCGGTTCTACGGCGCTCGCCACCACTTAAGCTGTATCCTTTGTTATTAACTACTTTTTGTAGCGAGAACTCCTCAATTAGGCGGTCACAGCGTTCTTTAATTTCTGCTTTGCTGTAAGAAAGGAACTGTAAAATAGATTCTAAGTTTTGGCGAACTGTTAGATTTCTAAACACAGATGCCTCTTGAGCAAGATATCCCATTCCAAGTCGAGCCCGTTTATACATGGGCATTCCGGTAAGGCGAGTTTCGTTTAAGTAGATATCTCCACCATTTGGGGTAACCAGTCCAACCATCATATAAAAAGTAGTAGTTTTACCGGCGCCGTTTGGGCCAAGCAAACCAACAATCTCACCTTGGTTTACATTAATGGATACATCATTCACCACCGTTCGCTTGCGGTAGCGCTTAACAAGCCCCTTGCTGTGTAAAGTTAGAGATGTATCGTTATGTGATTCCATAGGTGCTTAAGGTATGAATTCTTAAGCTATCGACAAGGAATTCAGAATGGAGTCAAAAATAGGTTTTCCATCTTCAGAGCCAAGGATTTTTTCCATCGCGCGTTCAGGATGTGGCATCATGCCAAGTACATTGCGACCCGTGTTAGTAATACCCGCAATGTGGTCGATCGATCCGTTGAAATTAGCCGATTCAGTGAGTTGGCCGTTTGCATCCGAATAACGGAAGAGCACTTGATCGTTATCCTGTAGAGATTTCAATCCATCTTGATCGATGAAGTAGTTACCCTCACCATGGGAAACAGGAATATCAAAAACCTGACCTTTATCAAGCGACCCTGTAAACAGCGAATCGGTAGTTTCGCAACGGATAAATACATTCTTGCACACAAAGCGTAAATGGTGATTGTGCATCATTGCACCGGGAATTAATCCGGCTTCAAGTAAAATCTGAAATCCATTACAGATTCCCATCACAGGACCACCTTTTTCGGCAAATTTCACCACTTCCTGCATAATCGGCGAGAATCGAGCGATGGCTCCGGATCGAAGATAATCCCCATAAGAAAAACCGCCGGGCACTATCAAAAAATCGATGCCACTAAGGTCGGTATCTTTGTGCCAGAGGAATTTAGTTTCGCACCCGAGCACGTGTTTCATTGCGTGATATGCATCGTGATCACAATTTGAGCCGGGAAAAACGATTACGCCAAATGTTGCCATGTTATCCTTTTATTTCTGTAACTAATTGAATTTCTTTTAACACACTATCCACTTTCAGGCATACTTCAAAATCGCCCTCATAGGCGATAGCCTTGCCCTCGTTGTGTACTTTCCAGGTAAGTTCCTCGGCTTTTGCGAGGCTACAGCCCGTAGCTTTCATCAATTGGGCGATTACTTCTTCAAACGTGTGGATGTCGTCATCGTATAAAATCACACGCCAAGGCGTAGCAATACTTTCATCAACCACTTCCTCCGTTTCGGATTCGGTGTTGGGATCTATCTGCATCAGAAGATCTTCGAAAGGTTGCATTACACTAATTCTTAAGATTCGATTTCGATCGTAAAATCTTCCATCACTTCGTTGGCCAAAAGCTTAGCACAAGCCTGCTCAACAACAGTTTTTGCAGCTTCTTCAGAGTCCGCATTCACATCAAGCTCAATAAATTTCCCAATCCGAACTTTTTCAACCTGATTAAGTCCTAAGTTTTCGAGGGCGTGATGCGCAGCCTTACCTTTTGGATCGAGGATTGAAGGACGGAGCGTTACGTTTACTTTGGCTTTGTACATAGTGGAGCTGATTTAAGTGAGTGCAGAAAATAAGGGTTAAAACGGTTAGCTGCTAAAGAGTTGATCGTATTTTTTCCATCATTTCTTGGGGACTCAAATTATTTGCATCGAGCCAGTTAATAAAGTTCCAGCGGCGGAACCAAGTAAGCTGTCGTTTGGCATATCTTCGGGTATTAGTTTTGATCTTTTCGATCATAGTTGTTCGATCGCATTCCCCATTTCTATGTGCAATCACTTCCCTATAACCAACGGTTTGAAGGGCCTGTAGATCGGGAGAAAAACCGGCGTCTAAAATCTGTTCCACTTCGTTCTCTAGTCCGGCTTTTATCATCAATTCTACGCGCCTGTTGATGCGAGCGTACAGTTTTTCTCGGGGATGTTGGAGCCCGAACACAATGGTGTCCTCATCAGGTTTTAGCTTATCGTTATTGTGAAAACTGCTGAATGGTTTTCCGGTTTGCATCCACACATCGAGCGCACGAATGATACGCTGACGATTCATCCCATCCATTCTGGGGATGTAATCGGGGTCGATGCTTTTAAGTTGTTCGAAAAGTGTTTCGACGCCATCGTTTTCGATTCTTTGATTAAGCGTAGCAATATTTTGTGGATCAGAATCTGGAATATCGCTGAAAGGCTGTATCAAACCGGTAAGGTGAAGGGTGCTTCCACCCACATAAATCACATGCTCAGAATTTGATAAAATCTCATTTTCCCACACTTCCGCCCGACGATTAAACTTGATGGCGCTGTCGTCTTCATCTAGCGAGAGGTTCGAGATATTGAAATGACGTACACGAGCCAATTCCTCTTTGGATGGTTTTGCCGTTCCAATATCCATCATCGAATAGCACTGCCGAGAATCCACCGAAATAATAGACGTTTCCAAAGCCTCAGCAAGCAGAAGTGAAAGCTCCGTTTTACCGGATGCAGTAGGACCAAGGATAATGACACGCATGTTTTTTTGGATGAAAGGTAGGCAGAATATATCTTAATGATGGAGGCAAAACCATGTCAAAAATAGTTTTAAAGAAAGAAGATTCAATAGAGAAGCAGAAAAAAAAGCTTCATAAAGCCGTTGAGAAGAAAACAGGAGTGAATACAAAAAAGTACTCCGGTATTCTAGAGGTAAGAGAAGATCCTGTGGTTTATCAGAAACGAATTCGGAAAGAGTGGGATGAAACTGCTTCTTGATACGAATATTTTAATTTTTCTCTTGAATGGTGATGAGCGCTTAACCGAATTATTGAATGGAATTGAGATTCATGTTTCTGTAATTACAGAGATTGAATGCCTAGCATATCCAAGAATTACTAAAGTTGAGAAAGAGGGAATGAAAAAATTCTTTCGAGAATGTACAATTGTTGGACTATCAAATGAGGTTAAAGAGTCGACAATTGAAATAAGAACAAAATATCGTTTAAAATTACCTGATTGCATTATTGCAGCTACTGCAATATCAACCAGCTTACCGATTATTTCAGCAGATCATGATTTCTCTAAAATTGAGGAGCTCGATTTTATTGGGTTTGAAGTATAAGTAGACTCATCCTTATCACTCAAATCAACTTACCTAGTCAGACTTCCTAAACTCAAACTTGAGCGAAATACGATGCGTGTAGCCGAGTGTGCTTGATGCACCCGCAAAGCTGGCGAATCCATAATCGAGATAGAAATCAGATACTTTGAGTCCCAAACCTAAAGTTGGAGCCACTGAAAATCCAGAAACGGGATCGTCGATAAAATCGGTGAGTCCGGCACGAATAGAAATTCGATTTTTGTAGGTTGTTTCAACGCCGGCATGAGGTTCGATGCTCATTCTGCCTATATTTAAGTAATAAGCCTGACGATTTTCGAAGAGAAGGTTGAAATCCAATGCTGCGGCAAAATCGAAATCAGAAACGGAGAATTGTTTTGAAGCACCAACTCGAACTGAGGGCAAAACATATTCATTTTGTCCCGTTGGAATGGAATCACCAAAAGCTTCTTCAAAGCCTTCAAACTCCTCCTCATTTACGGTCCACATTTTTTGCATTGTGGTTACATCCTGAATGGAAGCTCCGATATCAGCAAAACGAGTTTTCATCAAAATTCCAACGTCTAAGCTGTAACCCCAGGCGTTGGCAAAAGGTCCGAGCCGCTGGTTAATAATTTTCGCAGAACCCCCAATCGAAATACGATCATTATAATTTTTGGCATAGGAAAGTAAAATGGCGACATCCGCAGCAGAAAACCGCGTGATATACGATTCTGCATCTTCTTTCGGTCCGCCGTTTTCGCCCCTTTCGGCATCCCATGCATTAAGTGTGTTGGCGATATTATCTACACCTTGGCGGAAAAAACTGATCCCAAAAACACCATCTTGGTTTTTAAGTGGAAAAGCCGCAGCGCCATAATCGTAGCCTACGATACCACCGAAACGCTCGGAGTGCATGTAAATAAACTCTGGACGATCTAGCTCAGCTAAGCCGGCAACATTCCAATAGCCTGAAGTAACATCATTCGTTAAAGCAGTTTGTGCTCCACCCATTCCTAACGCTCTGGCGCCGGCTCCTACCGAGAGAAAATCATTGCCATATTTCGATAACGCACTTTGGGCAAGAGTTGAGGTAGAAAGGCCAAATAAAACCAGAAGCGCAGTTAAAAAACGATTCATCAAGTAGCAGTTGAAATCTTAAAAAAATAGTAGCGCTGTATCGATAGGATAATTGCTTTTGTTAAGCGGTTTTTTTGGCTCGTATTGTATTGCAACGGGAACGAGGATTTCTTAGTATAAGCACAACTTTTAGAAAGGGCAAGATTGGGGAAAAATTGCCCGAAACAACTAATTCTGACATAAATTTTATGAAATTTTCGGTCTCAAGCAGCGAACTCAACAAAGGCCTTTCAGCGGTGATTGGAGCCGTACCATCGAAGGCTACCTTACCAATTCTGGAAACTATTTTATTCAAGAGCGAAGATGGCAAGTTAAAGCTGACCGCAACCGATCTTGAAATTTCGATTGTTCAAAGCATTGATGCTGATATCGAAGAAGATGGCGCTGTGGCAATCCCTGCTCGACGATTACTCGAAACTCTTCGTCAACTGCCTAACATCACGGTATTTTTCGATGTAGATGATCGTAAAAACATCAACTTCCGAACTGATAAGGGTAATTATAAGTTGGTAGGCGATGAGGCTGAAGAATTCCCTGAAGTACCGAATTTAGACGAAGGCACGGTGATTTCAACCACCACTGAGTTAGTTCACAAAGCCATCAACAAAACGCTTTTTGCAGTAAGTAGCGACGATTTACGTCCGGCTATGATGGGTGTGTATTTCCAAATTGGAACCGAAGAAAGTAAGTTCGTTGCAACCGATGGTCATCGCTTGGTGAAGTACACCAACAAAGAAATTAAAGCAGCGAATGATGTGAATTTCATCATTCCTGATAAGGCACTGAGCCTAATCCAGAAAACAGTGCAAGGCGACGGTTGTGAAGTAACCGTGACTCAAGATCACGCACGATTCCACAGCGGTAATACTATTTTGATTACTCGACTAATTAACGAGCAATACCCGAATTACGATTCTGTTATCCCTCGCGACAACAACAAATTCCTCACGATCAGTAAAGATCAAATGCTCTCAACAGTAAAGCGTGTTGCGATTTTCTCGAGCTCAACCACGCGTCAAATACGCCTTCAGCTGGATGCAGATAAACTCACTATTCGGGCCGAGGATTTGGATATGAGTAGCGAAGCTAAAGAAACCATCAATTGTGAGTACAACAATGAAGCCATGGAAATTGGGTTCAATGCAAAGTACTTGGGTGATGTATTAAGCAACATCGATGATGAAGAAGTGAGTTTTGAGTTTTCATCCCCTAATCGCGCAGGAATCGTAAAACCAACCTCAGACGACGAGTCGGAAGATATTCTCATGCTGGTGATGCCGGTGATGTTGAATAGCTATGCTTAATGAGTCGGATAATCACTCTTACCACTGATTTTGGAACTCAGGATCACTACGTAAGTGTCATGAAAGCGGTGATGCTAGGCATTGCTCCAGCTTCTCGATTAATCGATATTTCGCACGAAATCCCGCCGCAAGATATTATGGCGGGTGCATGGGTAATCCGAAATGCCGCCTTTCAATTCCCAAAAGGAAGCGTGCATTTAGTAGTGGTTGACCCCGGTGTGGGTACGGATCGCCATCCCATCGCACTAAAAATCAACGATCAATATTTCGTTGGACCTGATAACGGGATTTTTTCGCTCATCACCAACGAGTTCAAGTACAAAGCATACAAGTTGAATAAACCGGAATACTGGTTGAAAGAGCGTTCGCGTACTTTTCATGGACGCGATGTATTTAGCCCGATTGCCGCACATTTAAGCGAAGGGGTAAACATTAAAGAACTCGGTGAGCCAATCAAAGATCTGGTTTCGTATCACTGGGCGGTTCCAATCGGAGATAAAGACGGTGTGCAAGGTTGGGTGATTCACATCGATCGATTCGGGAATCTGATCACGAATATTTCTGAAACTTTGCTGGAAGAAACTGCAGGTAGACGCAAAGTGCGCGTGTATGTGGGCAATACCATTATCGATCATATGGTAAATACTTTTGGGGATGTAGAACCGGGCGAGCCCGCTGCTTTTATTGGAAGCTCGGGAATGTTGGAAGTGGGCATCAACAAAGGAAATGCTGCGCAGATGTTAGGTGTTGACAAAGGTGCACAGATATCGTTGGTGCTTCAGAAATAAGCACGAAACACGATACTACTGAGAACGTAAGGCTGTTCAAACAGATCAAAATTTATGAGTTTAGAATTAAAATCGCCGGCTAACGAGCGCATCGGAATCCACATTCCCGAAGAAGTATCTAATTTATCCCTTCCTTTTAACGGATCTTTCGCCACCACCGATGGCGACGAATATCGGGTAAAAAACAACATCATTAATATGATGGAAAAAGATCCGGCTTTTTCGACCATCGCATCCAGTACCAATCACTGGAAACTGACGGCTACTATATACGAAGACTTGTGGCGTAAACGATCGCTATCTCTACTTACCGGTGAAGACTTTCCTATCGAAAAAGAACACGAATTATTGATCGAATGGACGGAGCCAAAGGCCGGTGGTGTGTATCTGGATTTGGGTGCATCAACCGCTTTGTATGCACGGGCGTTGAAAGCAGCTCAGCCGGAAGCGGATATTGTAGCATTGGATTTTTCCACCCAAATGTTGGAAGAAGCCCGAATGAAAGCCGAAGCCGACGAGACAAACATTTATCTGGTTCGCGCCGATGGACGAGAAATGCCGTTCTTCAGCAAAACCTTCGATGGAATAGTGATGGGTGGAACATTGAACGAGCTTTCTGAGCCAACTCGAGTGTTGCACGAAGCCAACCGAGTGCTAAAAAAAGATGGGAGTTTCTTTGTGATGCATCTTATCAAAAGTGATGCCTGGTACGGGCGCTTGCTTCAGGAATCGATTGGTTTGGGCGGAATCAAATTCTGGACCAAAGGCGAAAGCAACGATCTATTTAATCAATGTGGATTTCAGGTAGATAAACAAATCACTCGTGGGATCGTGTGCTTTACGAGATTACTGCCTAAGTAATAATTAACAGCAGAGAGCACTAAGTTCTCAGAGTATGTGTGAGGATAAATAATGATACCTCAGTGTTCTTTGTGAGCTCAGTGGTAATTAGATTAAATACGTGACTAGGGCGAACTCAAACAACGGTATTCGGTGTTGTTTAATCAATACTGAAAAGCAATTTCAATAAACAATATCCAGCAAGGATTAAACAGAGGTCACTGAATATTGGCTACTGCTGATTAGTTATTGAAGTAATCCAATTTCCTTTCGGAGCGAATTAATTTTGTAATCTAAAAACTATTGGAAGTGAATACTGAACTTTGACAGATTTTCCATCCTGCATGCCAGGAGAAAATTTAGCTCGTGACACAGCTTTTAATGCAGCTTCATCACACCCCCCGCCGATTCCTCTGATTACTTTTGGGCATAACACATTACCTCTTTCAGAAACAATGAATTGTACCGTAACTCGACCTTCTATTCCTGCTCTCTTTGCAGTTTCTGGATAAACTACCTTTTTCTGAAGTGCAGCTAATCCACCTTGAAGAATGGGCATGTTTTCAACTACACGTAAGAATTCAATATCCTCACAGTTGACCTCTTCAACAAACTGATTCTGTTCATTCAAAAATAAATCACAACTAAGGGTGGTGAGTACAATAAATAAAAGATATAATTTTTTCATTTACATCTATAAAGTAAGTAAATACAATAACTAATTTCCAACAAGGAGTAAACAATGATCACTGATACTCTTTGCTGATTATTGGATATTGAAACCCATCACATCCTTTCCGGGGCAGTAATTCCTAAAATGGTTAATCCATTGTTAAGCACTTGAGCGGTGGTTTTTGCCAATGCTATTCTGGCCTGTGCTAAATCGGCGTCGACTCCTATAATTCTACAATCGTGGTAGAACGTAGTGAAGGCAGATGCCACATCATTCAGATAATTGATTAACCGATGCGGTTCTTTTGCTTCGGCCGCACTTTGAATAGCTTTCGGTAACTTAAATAGCGTTTTAATTAAGGCTATCTCCGCACTTTCTTTCAGAAGGTTCAACTGCACATCGTTTTCGAAGGTGTATTCTTCTTCTGCTTTTCGAAGAATGCTGCAAATACGAGCATGCGCGTATTGGAGATAGAATACCGGGTTTTTTTCGCCGGCTTCTTTGGCTTGGGCGATGTCGAACTCGAGATGAGTATTGGGCGAACGCATCAAAAAGAAGAAACGGGTGACGTCAGCGCCAACTTCGTCCATGAGTTCGTCTAAAGTCACGAAATTCGCTTTACGCGTACTCATTTTGAACGGCTTGCCGTCTTTTACGATGGTCACAAACTGATAGATGATTACATCCACTTGCTCTTTGTCATAGCCAAGTGCTGAAATCCCGGAAAGCACATCAGGGTAAGTTGCAATGTGATCGGCGCCAAACACATCGATACACAAATCATAGCCGCGATCTAGTTTGTTGGCATGATAGGCAATATCCGGCAAACGATATGTCGGTTCACCGCTGCTTTTGATCAGTACTGTGTCTTTTTCTTTACCAAATTCGGTGGTTTTGAACCAAGTTGCTCCATCAGCATCGTACACCAAACCCTTTTCCCGAAGTCGTTTTACCACAGATTCTATATCACCGTTTTCGTAGAGATCGTGCTCGTTGAAGTGATTATCCATATGGATGTTCATGCGCTTCAATGTGGTGTCGATGTCGGCGAAGATGGCCGATTCGGCTTTCTCTTTAAAGGGAGTCCAATCGGAATCAGCCAAAGAATCACCTTTTTCCTCGGCTAGTTCTTGGGCAATGTCTTTTATGTATTCGCCTTCGTAACCACCTTCAGGGAATTCGGCATCTTTACCCAAGGCTTCCAAATAGCGAGCCTGAACGGATTGACCCAACACACGCATTTGTCTACCGGCATTGTTGAAGTAATACTCGCGATCTACAGTCGCTCCGGTCCATTCCATCAATCGAGCAACGGTGTCACCGAGCACGGCATTTCGACCATGACCCACCGTTAACGGTCCGGTTGGGTTGGCGCTCACAAACTCGATCTGAATCTTTTTGCCTGAATAAGCGGTGCTTTTTCCATACTCAGCACCCTCGTTGATGATGGTTTGGAGTTCATCAAATAGATAATCTTCGGCATATCGAAAATTGATAAATCCCGGCCCCGCAATTTCAACCGATGAAATTTTGCGATCATCGAACTTCAATCCTTCTACAATTTGCGTTGCAATAGCGCGAGGATTATTGCGCAAAGGTTTTGCGAGCATCATAGCCAGATTCGTGGAGGCATCGCCGTGCGTTGGATCTTTCGGGGCTTCCAGGTGGATTTCGGGATGCTCGTCGAGTTCAAACTGCGAAAGTGAAGCGTACAGGATTTCTTTTAAATATTCGGTCATTTTGAGGGCTTATATCAATTAACGATCAAAGATAAGAGAATTAGGAATTAGGAATAGGAGAATTAGGAATAGTCTGTTGGATACTTGATCGTGTTGTTTTTATGATGCTTCCAAGAATTTTCAAAATCTCTTGGCAATCCTTAAGCATACTGCCACTCATTTCGTGTGTGATGTAGTCGGTATCTCGCAATAACCTTAACCAATAGTGAGTTTCTCTTGCTTCACGATATGCGATCCCCATTTTATATTTGAAATCCTTCTTTGTAGTCCCGCCGATTGCTTCCTCCACATTTGCACCTATGGATGTACCTGAACGCAAAACCTGTCGTGAAATATCATATTCCCGATAATTATCAACCAAGTATTTATTCAGCTTGATAATTCTCCGAGCAAACATATAGCTCTTATGCTGAATTACATTTCCCGACTTCATATTCCTAATTCTCCTGTATATATAAATAAATAGATTTTCATTTTACACGTACTATTCAATATCCAATGTTCAACAAGGAGTGCTCAAGTTTCACTTTTAAGATTCACTTGCGCAGTGGATATACTTTTAAATGTAATAGCGATTAATTGATCGCATTCATCTAAAGCACTTTGTACGATTGGATCCGATAGCAATGGATGTTTTTTTATTAGTGTTAAACAGACTTTAGTTTCTTTCAACTCTTTTAGTCCAATTTTTAACTTATGAATAAAGTCTTTTCTAGATTCAGCTCCTTGTGCCTCTCCATATTGAAAGGAAGGTGAAGTACCAGATCTAATCAATTGACGCGCAATATGCTGTCCTACATAGGTTTTTGGAAGTTTATCGACAATTTTCATAACCAATAGGCTGAAGTCAATAAACCTTTGCTCAAGATTGAAGTGTTTATATTTGTTCACTGTAAACTCCTTGTTGAGTATTGTTTATTGAAATAGTCTTTCCGTTCGAAGGCTCACATATTCATACCCTGCAATAATGATATGATCATCCACAGGGATGCCGAGGAGTTTTCCGGATTCGGCGATACGTTTGGTAAGATTTATATCTGCGGTAGAGGCTTTACACACTCCGGAAGGATGATTGTGTACTAGGATGATGGAGGTGGCTTTATGAAGTACCGCTTGGCGTAACACTTCGGCAGGTTCAACAATGGTAGCGTTGGTACCGCCTGAGCTAATCTGATGAAATCCGGTCATTACTTTTTTGTTGTTGAGGAAGACCACGTAAAACACTTCGTGGTTCAGGTGACGTAGTTTTGGCCCGAAAAAAGCACTTACTGTTTCCGGTGATGTGATTTGTATTTCTTCGCCCATCCCGGCCACCTGAATGCGACGTGCCAGCTCGAACGTGGCCTCAAGGGTGATGGCTTTCACTTTCGCAATACCCGGGATTACTCCCAATTCTTTCCAGTCGCGTTTTACCAGCTGATGCAAGCCACCGAAGTGCCCTAATAAGGCTCGCGAGGTTTCCACCACATTCATTTTTTGAGTGCCGGTGCGCAGCAAGATGGCAAGCAATTCGGCATCTGAAAGCGATCCGGCGCCGTAGTTTAGTAGTTTTTCGCGAGGTTGCTCATCGGGGAGCATCTCTTTAACTGTTCGATTATAAAAGTCTTCGTGAGAAAAGGATTCGTTCTTTGTAAGCATAATACACATGTTTTTTACATGTTAGATCACTTCCAAAGTAACTCCTTACAAAAAACTTTCAGAACATTGAACTTCGAAAATGAACATAGAACTTCGAAGTTCAGCGTTCATATTCAATGTTCAATGTTCAATGTTCAATGTTCAATGTTCTCCCTGTATTCCAAAATATCTCCCGGCTGGCAATCGAGTACTTCGCAGATGGCTTCGAGTGTGGAAAAACGAATTGCTTTAGCTTTGCCGGTTTTCAGGATAGAAAGGTTGCTCATCGTAACCCCTACTTTCTCGGAAAGCTCGGTGAGACTCATCTTCCGTTTAGCCAACATCACATCTAGATTTACAATAACAGGCATGGCTTACACCGTTAGTTTAAGCTCTTCATGAATGCGGGTGGCCTCTTTGAAAACAAAGCCAAGCAGGATGATTGCAAGACCAAAGTAAATGGAGCCTTGGCTGTTTATAAACCCGGCTTCAAAGAAAATTTCATGGTTTTCTAATTCACTATTAAAGCTTTTCGATAAAAAGGTAGCCTGTAGAAAATGGAAAATATCTATAGACAATAATGCTACTCCCATAGTAAACAAGCGCATCGAATTGCGGGGCTCAAAAGGGTTTTTTTGTGTTAAAGATCTGAGGATAAAATTCAGCATCATATAGAAAAGTAAAAGGCTAAATAATTTAAGCAGACGAACTACAATTAATAAACTTCTACCACTTGGGTTTGAATCGGAACTTATATACATCGGATAAGCGAAAACCTTAGAACCTAGACTGAAAACGGATCCATCTTCGAATGTCACTCGTTTTTTATTCAGTCCGAAATAATCGCTATCGATAGCTATAGGCGGATCGATTCCATTGATAGCATGAAGAGTTTTTTGACCATAGATGTCAGGAAGATGAACAGTTATAGTTTCTACAATCAAGCCAAATATCATAAATGCGCTTAGATAGTACAGAAAATGCGCAATGGTCCAGTCGTTTTTTAACCCCATAAGAACAATGATTAGTGAATAACTAAAACCAATGAACCAAATAAAATTCCGAAAAGCAACAACTATTTATTGATAAACAATAAATAATAGTCGAAAAACGGAATATGGGATTCCGCTCGATTTGCCTTCGTCGAAATGATTAAGCCAACAAAACCCACTTGAATATTGAATGTTCCTTGTTGAATATTGTTTATTGAATTAACTACTCCCCACCGCCCATCAGTGGTTCGTTGAAGGCACGGATGCTTGAATTTGGCAAGCCGTTCGGGTACATCCTTTTAATCTTATCAATAGCTTCAATCACCAATTTGAGGTGCATCTCTTTCGAATTTTGATAAAACGATTGTGCAGCGCCTGATAATTTTGGTTTTCCGTGTAATGGTTTATCACTCACACAAAGCAAAGTAGCATGCGGAACGCGATATCGGAATCCATTCGTAGCTACTGTGCTCGATTCCATATCAATAGCTAAGCTTCGGGATTGGTGAATCTTTTGCACGGTGTCTTTAGCTGAAAACTCCCAGTTGCGATTTCCGGTAGTAAAAACAGTTCCGATCCGATGGGTTAGATCGTGCGTATCAAGCACTTCTTTTAAAAACTGATTGAGTAAGTAATTTGGAATCACAGGATTTCCGATGGGAAACAATTCATCCAGCACCTTGTCGTCGCGGTAGTATGAACTGGCGAGTACAAAATCTCCGATTTCCTGGTGATTACGCAGCCCACCGCAATGCCCAACCATAATCATCGCATCAGGGCGTAGCACACACACGTGATCCGTGATAGTTTTAGCGTTCGACGGACCAACCCCGATGTTGATGAGGGTGAGTCCTTTATTTTCGTCCAATTTATGATGATAAGCCGGCATCTGAACTCCCTCTCTGGCCGGTTTTACACAATCCGGATACAATTCCAAAAACACTTCCACGTGCATCGAGTAATTGGTAAACAGAATGTACCGCTGGAAATCTTCGGGTTTGGTTCCGGTGTAATGATACAAGCGATCGAGAGAGATATCGGTGCGCTCGGGACTAAAAAGAAACATCTTCTTTTTTGTGAAATCCCATTCTTCTTCGTCGGTATGATCCAATAACTGAGGATCATTCAACGGCATCACATTTCGTTTAGCTACTATTTCAATATCAGCATTCTTTTTTAGCAGACGACGCATTTCGCGCAGTAGATACCATCGAAAAGCACTTGGTTGGGCAAGCTCGCCTTTTATGGTTGGATTGTGATCTGAAAACTCTCTGTGCACGATCATTCGGGGATACATCCCTTGGTCGTACATTTCTTCCATCAAATCGCAGGCTTTTTCCGTAGCTTCGGCAATCTGTTTTTTTGAGGTGTAATCAGCATGATTTAATCGCATTGAATTGAGCATATAATCTAATATTTGGTCATTGCGAATGAGAAAGCATCATTTTAAAGCGGATGGAATTATATCGACAAAGCAATCTTTAAAAGAGTGGATCGCTTTGTCGATAATTCACACATCCAAAATGAATGGCAAAACTCTACGCGATGAGGGTTAATAATTTACTATGAGTACAAAGAAATTTCCTTATACCATTGAACCATGGGTTACCACGGATGAGCGTGTGGAATATACGACGAATATCTTCAAGGTGTTAAAGCGTGATATGCGGATTGATTCGGAAAATCACACGGCTACTTTCTCCATTCTTGATGCGCCCGATTGGATTAACGTGATTGCTCTTACTCCTGATAACAACATTGTGCTGGTGGAACAATATCGATACGGAACCGAAGTGCCTACATTAGAGCTACCCGGTGGCGTTTGTGATCCCGGGGAATCACCGTTTGAATCTTCGAAAAGAGAGTTGTTGGAAGAAACGGGGTATTCCTCGGAAGAATGGATTTCACTAGGAAAAGTGAGCTCGAATCCGGCGATGCAAACCAATCATACGCACTCGTATTTGGCGAAAAACTGTATCAAAACAGCGGAGCAACAACTTGATGGAAACGAACGCATCAACGTGCATGTACTGCCGTTAACTGATTTTCTCGATTTGGTGAGAACGGGAGAGGTCGATCACTCGCTGGTTGTAGCGGCAATCGCGAAGTTCTTGTTATCTGTATAGATTAAAATGTATAAAATGAAGTCAAGTTGTTTCAGAAAATCAATATATGTATTGTTAATTAATTTATAATCTGATTAAAATAGTTAAAGTGAATATATTTAAAAAGTTAACCCTTCTTCCGACACATTTAATGAATTTGTTTTATGGGTATTATACGGGTGGGCAAAAGCGACCAATATATTTTGACACTGTTAATGCAAAACCAGAACTAAAGATTTTTGAAGAGAATTTTGAATTAATTGAAAAAGAATTTCAAAATATCGAAAACTTGAGTTCGATACCGGCTTATGAAGATTTAGATAAGTTTCAATCCGATCCAGACAATCCTCCAACAAAATGGAAGGTGTTTGTACTAAATATGATGGGTGAATTTGATGAAGCCGCGTTAGATTTATGCCCAGGAATTTGTGCTATGATTAAAGACATCCCGGATGTTTTTCAAGCAATGTTTTCAGTTTTAGAACCAGGTCGTTCCATCCCGGCGCACAAAGGACCATACATGGGTTATTTGCGGTATCATATTGGAGTGAAAATTCCTAAAAAAAATCCGCCAACGATAAGAATAAAGGATACATATTATACCTGGAAAAAAGGAGAGGGGATAATTTTTGATGATAGCTGGGATCATGAAGTAATTAACAATGCAACTGAAGAGCGTGTTGTATTAATTATCGACATCCTCAGGCCATTACCATGGTTTCCTCATGCTGTGAATAAAATATTAACATATAAATTCATCAAGCTTTTTTATGCAAAAGGTATGCTAAAGAAAAATAAAGAGTTTCTAGATAGTGTTAAATCGAAGGAAACAATCTAATTTCCACAGGTAACATTTTATTTGTTATTTCCGAAACCGAAAAGCACTCCAATCCGGTTTTGGCACAAGCTCGGTGGGTACTTCCCCAATTTCTTTTCGATGCTCGATTTCTTCCTCTAAAGCCTTAATCTTCTCAGGATATTTGAATTCGTTTACATGATGAAGCATGTCGTAGAGTTCGATGTACGTGTATTTCGAGAGGTCTTTCATTGCGTCAAATTAATTCAGTTTCCCAGCCATCGTATTCACCGTCTAATTTTATGCACATATTGGTGAAGATAGCTCGTAATCCTTCAATGATGTCAGAATCAGGGACCATCGTTCGGGTGGCAAAACAAAGCCATTTATCCCCTAAAGCTGCCGACGAAACTTCTATTTCGAAGTTCATATTCTTTAATCGCTCCCCCATCTCTACCGCAGATTCCTCTTCCGGAAAGTAAAAATAAAAATGAACCGGTCGCGAGGTAGTCTCATCGCCACCAAATTGTTTCATCAATTCGAATACACGTTTATCAGGATTCATATCGATTGGGTTAGTTATCTCATTGTACTTGAGTTTAGGCAAAAATTCTAGTGCTTTTTCGTAGCTTCATCGAAAAACCATTATCACATGCCAAAAGCACATCACTACAAAACTAAAATAACGTGGACGGGTAACTCCGGGACGGGAACTTCGGGCTACACGCAATTTTCCAGAGATCACGAGGTTGAAGTCGGTTCAAAAACGATAATCAAAGCCTCTTCTGATCCGGCCTTTCGTGGAGATCCTGAACGGCATAATCCCGAGGAGTTATTTTTATCTTCACTTTCATCCTGCCACATGCTGTGGTTTTTGCACTTATGCACAGTTGAGGGAGTGATAGTGGTGGATTATCAAGACGAAACCACCGGAGTGATGGAGGAATACGCAAACGGCAGCGGCCAATTTACTGAAGTGATGCTCAACCCAATTGTTACGGTTCAAGAGGAACGAATGGTTTCAAAAGTCGATTCCATTCATTCCAAGGCCAATAAGATGTGCTTTATTGCAAACTCCTGTAATTTTCCGGTAAAGCATTCATCAACCGTAAAAATTCAAGACTAATAAGAAAGACAACTTGAGCAAGGCGAAAGATCTGAATGTATAAAATTCGATTTTCAGAGAAAATAAGGACATCGCATGTTGTTCCGGTGACATCAAAAAAAAACAGAAATAGACTATGATTGAGAAAGGCGCAAAAATAAATACTGATTTCACGCTGGATGTGGTTGATGCTGAGGAAGAAAAAACCTTGAAATTCAGCGAGATTTTGGATCGCCCAACGGTGGTTTCGGTATATATGAAGAACAATACATCTAGCTGCGATAAGCAAAATGTATCGCTGGCCGAACATGCCGAATGGTTCGACAAGGCAGGTTATAATTTATTAACCATTAGTAAGGATACATGCGGCTCGCATAAACGCTATATTGCCAAGCATGATATCAGCTATAAGATAGCCTCCGACCCTGATTTTAAATTTGCATCGGCAACCGATTCCATCGTCGAAAAGAAGATGTATGGAAAAACCTTTACAGGTCCGTCACGTTCTGCCTTTGTTATTGATACAGATGGTACTATTTTGGCGGTCATCGAAAAAATCAATCCTAAAGCGCACGCTGAGGAACTTAAAGAGCTGATTGGCTCATTGAAATAAACCTTGTTTGCTCATGAAAAGTCTCGTAATAGTAGAGTCTCCCACAAAGACTAAAACCATTTCAAAATACCTGCCAAAAGGGTATGAGGTAGATTCGTCGATGGGGCACATACGAGATTTACCTGCTTCGGCTAAAAATATTCCAGCCAAGTATAAAAAGGAATCGTGGGCAACGTTGGGCATCAATCCGGATGATAGATATTACGCGATCTATGTAACCCCGCCGGATAAGAAGAAGATCGTATCTCGATTAAAAAAGAAATTGAAAGAAGTGGATGAGTTGATTCTCGCAACGGATGAGGATCGCGAAGGTGAAGCTATTTCGTGGCATTTGCTTGAAGTACTAAAGCCGAAAGTGCCGGTTAAAAGAATGGTTTTCCGTGAGATTACGAAAGAAGCCGTTCAAAATGCACTAGAGAACACGCGCGACATCGACATGAATTTGGTGCATGCGCAAGAAACGCGTAGAATTTTGGATCGTTTAGCCGGCTACACCGTTTCGCCGCTGTTGTGGAAGAAGATTTCTCCGGGCCTCTCGGCCGGACGTGTACAATCGGTTGCGGTTAATTTTTTGGTTGAACGTGAGCGCGAACGCATGAAGTTCAAAAGTGGTACCTACTACGATCTACAAGCAGCTCTGCAAAAAACCGGTGAAAACGACGAGTTTAAAGCTGATTTGAGCCATATAAATGATAAGCGTGTAGCCAGCGGTAAAGATTTTGATGAAAATACCGGAAAGCTTAAAAAGCCGGATTCTGTGGTGTTGTTGGATGAGAACACCGCCGGTAGCCTAGTGGATGATTTAAAGCAAGCTGAATGGTCGGTTACAAGTGTAGATGTTAGCACACAAAAGAGAAATCCGGCACCGCCTTTTATCACATCAACGCTGCAACAGGAAGCGAACCGTAAGTTTGGAATGAGTGCTCGCGATACGATGAGTGTTGCTCAGAAACTGTACGAGAAAGGTTTTATCACTTATATGCGTACCGATTCAACCCGACTATCCGGTCAGGCAATTGATGCAGCTCGCGATGGCATCGTTAAAATGTATGGCGAAGATTACTTGTTCGAACGCGTTCGGAATTACAACACCAAAGGTAAGTCGGCACAAGAGGCGCATGAGGCCATTCGTCCATCCGGTTCTAAGTTTATTGTTCCTGAAAAATCTGGATTAAAAGATCGCGAGTTTAAGCTGTATGATTTAATCTGGAAGCGTACCATCGCCACACAAATGGCGGAAGCTGAACTTGAGTTCACAAACGTGACCATCACCGCAACAAACAACGGTACTTCGGCTGATTTCCGATCAAGTGGTAAAAAGATTCTTTTCGCCGGATTTTTTAGAGCCTATGTTGAAGGCAGCGACGATACCGAAGCGGCGCTCGAAAATCAGGAGAAGTTTTTACCTGCAATGTCAAAAGGCGATACCACCGATTTGCAGGATTTGAATTTCAGTTCGCACGAAACTAAGCCCCCAGCTCGCTACACCGAGGCAACCTTGGTGAAAGCATTGGAACAAAGTGGAGTGGGTCGTCCATCAACCTATGCAGCGGTGATTTCTACCATCCAATCAAGAAACTATTGCCGAGCTGAAGGCAAAGCGCTCGTTCCAACATTTACGGCATTTGCTGTAACCGCATTACTTAAAGAGCATTTCCCCGATTTAGTGGATAGTGACTTTACTTCGAATTTAGAAGATAAACTGGATGGGGTAGCCAATGGCACCGAAGATCCGATAAAATATTTAGACGACTACTACAAAGGCGAAAATGGATTAAAAGCCAAAGTAGAAAGGCAGGAAGACAAAATTGATCCGCAAAAAGCCAAGTTATTGGATTTACCTTTAGAAGGGCTTGAGGGAATTACCGTTGCGGTTGGGCGTTTCGGGCCTTACGCTAAAATGAAAAAAGGCGATGAAGAAGTTTCAACTTCGCTGCCACAGGATATGGATCCGAGTGACATTACCCCTGAAAAGCTGGAAGAACTGATCAAGCTTTCCGAAGAACAAGACAAGCCGTTAGGAGTTCATCCCGAAGAAGGGTTGCCGGTATTTATGTTGAGCGGTAGATACGGACCGTATGTTCAATTGGGTGAGGTTACCGAAGAGAATAAAAAGCCAAAGCGTGTTTCTTTGTTGAAAGGAATGACGCCGGAGGATGTTGATTTTAAACTGGCGCTGAAATTACTCGAGTTGCCAAGAACACTGGGAGAGCATCCAAGTGATGGAAAAGTTGTGAAAGCCGGTGTTGGTCGATTTGGTCCGTTTGTGGTTCATGATGGAAAGTTTAAATCTATCCCAAAAGGGGATGATGTACTTTCTATTGAACTGGATCGAGCGGTAGAATTATTGGCGATGAAAGCGGCCCCACGCAAAAGTTCTGAGTTGAAAGACTTAGGGAAACATCCTGAAACTGAGCAGGCAATTAAGGTGATGGATGGCCGATACGGCCCTTACATCAAGCATGGGAAGAAAAACATCGGTTTGCCAAAAGGTACTGAACCGGAGAAGTTTACTCTCGACGATGCCGTTAAGTTGATTGCCGAAAAAGGTTAGGTTGTTTGCCTCGTTTCTAGGAAGTATTTTAGCGAACGACTCACGATTTTTATACCATAAATCATGCATAAGCGTAGCGACTTCCATTTTAAGTATCCGCCAAATATCTACGAGCTAGATTTAGCTACGATGGTGAATATGTTTAGGAGTCGAGGTGAACCCCGAAAAGCAGCTCCCGGTCAATATTTTGCATGTGCTTACTCACAGGAATTGCTGAAGGAAGCAAAGTGGTGGTTTGGATTGTATTTCTCTCAATCTACGTGGGATATGCTGCTCACTAAAGGCAGCGAAGGCTTTCCGATCACCAATATAGAACTGAATGTACTTGGCCAAGTTTATATGGCTGAGGATGATGTTCCTCATCGCGAGTTTGTTGAAAAAAACGCTGGTGTTGCCGAGAAACTGGCCTATTTGATTGTAAATGATTTGCGTACTTTCGGTTTCTTATCTGAAGACGACAGTGGGTTTTTACGCATCACCCCTAGAGGGGAGAAAGCATTGCACGGTATCGCCCGCCGCATGTACGAAAAACGATTTCTGCCCGAAATGCTATCCGACGAACCCCCGCCAGAATCACCGAGCATAGAGCAAGCCCAACGCCGCGACGAAGAACAAACGAGCTTGTTTTAGTTTTTTAAATAATTCATGTAGTGCCAATTCATGAATTGGCACTACATTTGGAAAAACTCAGTCCGCGTAATTTCGAATTGCATTGGCTACTACTTCCGGCACACGTTCATCAAATGGACTCGGGATAATGTGTTCTTCGTCCGGTTCTTCCACACAATCTGCAATAGCTTCTGCCGCTTTGATGTACATTTTGGTGGTTAGGTTGGATATTCTTGCATCAAGCGCGCCACGGAAAAGACCTGGGAAAGCCAACACATTATTGATCTGATTAGGGAAATCGGACCGACCGGTGGCAACCACACGAGCTCCGGCTGCTTTAGCTTCATCCGGCATTATTTCAGGTGTTGGATTTGCCATCGCAAATATAATGGGCTCATCCCGCATGCTTTCGACCATCTCTTTGGTTAGTACGCCCGGCGCTGATACTCCGATAAACACATCGGCGTTTGAAACTGCTTCGGCTAAGCCTCCGGTTTGGTTCATCGAATTCGTGATTTTAGAAATCTCTTCTTTTACGGGATTTAGATCATCTCGGTCTTTGTGGATGATGCCCTTGCTGTCGCACATCATTACCTCTTTAACCCCAGCTTCGAATAACAAATAGGCAATGGAAACTCCGGCTGCACCGGCGCCGTTGATCACAACGCGTAGGTTTTCCAGCTTTCTTCCAGTTATTCTGCAAGCGTTAATCATCCCTGCTAAAGTAACAATGGCTGTTCCATGCTGGTCGTCATGAAAAACTGGAATATCAAGCTTTTCTTTTAGGCGACGTTCAATTTCGAAACAACGAGGAGCGGCAATATCCTCAAGATTAATCCCACCGAAAGTTGGTGCAATTAGCTCAACCGCTCGGATGATTTCCTCGGTGTCTTGCGAACTAAGTACGATGGGCACGGCATCAACTTTTCCGAATTTCTTGAAGAGTACCGCCTTGCCTTCCATCACCGGTAAGCTGGCTTCGGGACCAATGTTGCCCAAACCAAGAACGGCAGAGCCATCGCTAACTACGGCTACTAAATTGCCTTTTGCAGTTAAGTTATACGCTTCTGACGTGTCCTCGGCGATCACTTTGCAAGGTTCAGCTACACCAGGGGTGTAAGCTATGCTAAGATCATCTTTGGTGTTTAATTCGAATTTCGGCTCAACCGAAATTTTACCTCTATGTTTTCTGTGGGCTTCCATTGCTAAGGAAGCATAGTCTTTTGTTGACATGAATTGAGTTAGTGTGAGTTCATAAAAAAAGGCACAAAGTATATGACCTTGTGCCTGTAAAATGTTTGCAGGCTTTGTTAATCAAACAATCTCTGTACATCAAACATGTTGTTGCTCTTGTCGATGTCGGCTAGTCGATTGCTAGCATCGATAGTTATTGTTGAGATTGAACGAGCCGCAGCCGGAATCTTAAACGAGTATGTTGGGTTTACCCACGCCCAGTCTTCGAGTACTGTGCGCTTCATGTCGTTTTCTGCTGGTTTTTCGCCGCGCATGATACGCAATGGGATATAAAACAACTCTGAAGTACCATCAGTGTATTCAACTACAACATCCAGCGGCATCGGCATTAACTCGATGCGTTCAAGTTCTACTACCGTTGAGTTTGCATCGCCAACAACGGCTTTTAACCCGTAATCGATGGTTTTGGTTGTATTAACAAAGTATTCGTGATACCAATCCAGTACCATACCCGACTCTTTTTCCATCAAGCGAATAAAATCGAGATCGGTTGGATGCTTGAGTTTCCACTCCTGATGATATTTTTTGAAAGCTCGTCGGAACGTATCATGGCCAAGAATGTAATCAAGCTGACCAAGGTACACGGCGCCTTTACTATATGCAGCTCGTCCGTACGCAAAATTTGTGTTGTAGTGATCGGCGTGGGTGCTCATAGGTTCTTCAACACCAGATTCAGCTAAACTGAAATACCCGCGATAAGATCCGGCATAAGGAAAGTCTGATCCGCGATTAAACAGGTGATCCATTGTTTCTGCAGATGCATAACTGGTAAAGCCTTCGTCCATCCACTCATACAACGATTCGTTGGTTCCTAACACATTCTGATACCAACTGTGGTACATTTCGTGAACGCTAACGCCTACTAAACTACCTAGCGATCTAGCTCCGGTGATCAGCGTACCCATCGGATATTCCATTCCGCCATCGCCACCTTGAATGGTGGTGTATTGTGGATAAGGATACTCACCAAAATGTTTGTTGGCATACTCAAAAGCACCAACAACGTACTCAGGTAGTTGCTCCCAGTACTCACGGTATTTTGCATTTTCTTCGGCTGATGCCTGCTGGCTAATCTCGTCAGCTTGATAGAAAAAGTGGAGCTTTGGTCCGTTAGGAACTTGCGCAGTGGTGTGAACGAAATCAGGATCGGCACCCCAGAAAAAATCGAGCACATTATCTGCTTTAAAATGGTAAGTGATTTTATCGCCACGCCGACGTACTTCTTTGCCTTCATCCTGATAACCATGCCCAACTTCATTTGGATTTTGAAGGATGCCGGTTGCACCAAGAACGTAATCTTTGTCGATGGAAATTTTCACATCAAAATCACCGAAAACCCCGTGAAACTCTCGTCCGATATATGGGTTTGGGTGCCAGCCGCGGTAATCGTATTCCGCTAATTTCGGATACCACTGGCTCATAGAAAACTCAACACCTTCTGTATTTTGTTTACCTGAACGACGAACTTGCTCTGGAACCTGACTTTCGAATTCCATCTCAAAAGTAGATTTTTTACCAGGTTGAATTGGCTTTCTAAGTTCAACCACAAGAATAGTTCCGTCCACTTCAAACTCTACATCGCGGCCATCTTGTTTAAGTGATTTTATATTATGGTACCCGATATCGTCATCTTCTAAATAGAGAATGCGGTCGCGAACTCGTCCGTCAGGGTCCTTGATGGTTCTGGAACGAACATCCATCATGCTGCCCGGCTGAAACGCATTGAAATACAAGTGATAGTACACGCGATCGAGTACATCGGGAGAGTTATTGGTGTACTCAATTTTTTGAGTTCCGGTAAAACGATGTGTTTCAACATCAACATCAATTACCATGGTGTAGTCTACATGTTGCTGCCAATATGGATGTTGTTGGGCAAAGGCAGTGGATGAAATCAATCCGACTACAATAAATAAGAACAGTTTTTTCATAATTAATAAACCGCGAATAACTCGAAGATTCGCAATGATTAGGTTAATGGTTTAGTTCAAAATAACGCTTTCAAAAGTATCAGTAGACTTCCTTAATGATTATTTACGAATGATTTTTACCACAGAGAGCTTCATGCCCTACGGGCACCTTGTGGTAAAACTTAAAACGCACTTCGGCTAGTGAAGGCGCGGCTTAAGGTGGCTTCATCAATAAATTCGAGCTCGGTTCCCATCGGAATACCATAAGCGATACGCGTTACTTTTACCTCGTAAGGAGTAAGTAGTTTGTTTATGTAATAGGATGTCGCCTCGCCTTCCGCATCAGGATTTAGAGCAAGAATCACTTCGTTGATATGTTCATCGCCACCAACGCGTTTTAATAGATCCTGAATTTTAAGCTGATCGGGACCCACATTATCCATCGGCGAAATAACGCCACCAAGCACATGGTACCGCCCGCGAAACTCGTTCGTTTTCTCGATGATGTACACGTCGTTGAATTCCTCAACCACACATATTTGCCCGTTTTCGCGCTTCTGATTGTCGCAAATATTACAAGGATCAGCATCCGAAACGTTGCCACAGGTAGAGCAGCGAATCACTTTTTGCTTCAGGTCGATGATAGCATTAGCCAGTTTGAGGGCATACTCATCATTTTGTTTAAGTAAATGAATAGCTATGCGCTGAGCCGATTTCCTGCCCGTTCCGGGGAGTTTCGATAATTGCTCAATAGCCCGTTCTAAATATTCTGAGGTAAGCTGCATTGAAAATGTTAAGCGTTAAATGCTGAATGTTAAATGAATTGCGCCCATTTAACATTCAACACTTAACATTTATAATTGATTAAAGTCCAAACTTGGATGGGTCCATGCCGGGAATGCCGCCGGGCATCATGCCTTTGTAGGCGTCCTGCATTTTTTTCTGGGCTTCTTGCTCGGCAAGCTCCATGGCTTTATTTACGCCGGCTACTACTAAATCTTCGAGTATTTCTTTGTCGTTTGGATCAACAACATCTTGGTCGATTTTGATAGAAAGCACTTTTCGTAAGCCATTGGCTTTTACTTTCACCATTCCGCCGCCGGCTTCGGCTTCTACTTCGATATCGCCAAGCTGAGCTTGTGTTTCCTTAACTTTACTTTGCATTTCCTGAATTTTGCCGAACATATCGGCCATGTTAAAATCCATGATGTGTCCTTTTATTAATATTCGAGTTCTGCCCCAAATCGCTCAACCAATTCACGCAAAATGGGGTCTTTTTCTTGAATTTCCTTAAACCGTTCGTACGGATTTGACGCTTTCTGTCGGGTCTCAGTGCTTTGCACCACTACGGGGTTAAAACGTAATCGGCAGCCGATGTGTTCCTTCAAAATGGGTGTTAATTCCATTTCTTGTTCTATAAGCATGCGTTGTGCCAAAGGGTTATCGCACTCCAGTGTCAACTCCATTCCTTCAAGCTCGCTTGGCTTCACACGTTGCACCTGAAGCTCCAGGATTTTCGGAACGCGGGAGCCCAATGCAGCTACAAATTTTGGCCACACTGCTCGAACTTCTTCGAAAGTAAGTTTTTGATCCGGATTTCGTGTTACCTCCGGCTCAGCTACAACCTTAACCTCGGCGGTAACTACATTATTTCCATTACTGCTTAAATGCAGTTTCTTTGCTTGATGAGTTACATCCGTAACCAACGCCGGTGCACCCATACCAAATTCGTCGATGATGGGGTCTGGCGCCGGTGGCTCAGGTTCTGAATTGGCTATTTCAGCAGTGTCGACAATTGAATCGGCCGTTCTAGCTTCTAACTCAGTCTCGTGAATTCCGCTCGATGGGGGATTTCCATTATTAACTTGGCTACTGTCATCGTTTTCTGACACACCCCTGAATCCCCTCTCAAGAGGGGACTTTTGTTCCTTTTCTAATTCCGAAGTTTGTAATCTATTGTTGTTCTGAGCATCATTTTGATCCGACTCCATCGGATTTCCATTCAATTCTGAAACCGGCTCTCGAGCTTGTAGAGGGATGTCACTTTGCTCCTCTGTTCCGGTTCCCGAGCCTGTCGAGGGATTGCTCCCTTGCCCCTGTGTTCCGGTTCCCGAGCCTGTCGAGGGATTGCTCCCTTGCCCCTGTGTTCCGGTTCCCGAGCCTGTCGAGGGATGTTCCGGCTCCCGAACTTGCTCATGGGTGTCACTTTGTAACTTTGTTACTTCGTCACTCTGTAACTCTACTCCCCGATTCCTAAAGTTTTTTTTTACTTCCTCAAGTTCGGTAAGAAGTTTCGCAAGGTTTTCGCTCTTTTCCATATGGATGAGCTTCAGCAGGGTGATTTCGAACTGTATTCTAGGCTGATTAGCGTCTTTTAGCTTGATTTGAGCTTCGCTGATCATATGCATCATGCGCATCAAATCGTCGCGGCTAAAATCTTGTGCCGTTTGCTGATAACGAGCTTTAGTGTCATCCGATGCTTCCACCAAATACAACTGCGGACTATGGTGCGCGATGTACAAATTTCGTAAGTGCTCGGTCAATCCAATCAGAAATTCCTGAATGTCGTAGCCCTCTTGAAGCAGCGTGTTGATGAGCTGCAGACCTGTATCAGCATCGCGCGATTTCACACAATTCATGAACTCAAACAAACGCTCTGTACCAACAACATTTAAAGCTTGTAACAGTTCGTTGTGGGTAATCTGATCCCCACAAAATGCAATCGCCTGATCCATCAAGCCAAGCGCATCGCGGAGCGCACCATCCGCTTTTTTAGCAATTACGTGTAACGATTCCTCATCAATTTGGATGTGCTCATCTTGCGCAATTTTTCGAAGTCGGGATACGATTTCATCCACCGAAATCCGCTTGAAATCAAAGCGTTGAACACGCGATAAAATGGTAGGAAGTACTTTGTGCGGCTCGGTAGTAGCAAAAATAAAAATGGCGTGCTCAGGTGGCTCTTCCAATGTTTTAAGCAGCGCATTAAAAGCTGCTTTCGAGAGCATGTGCACCTCATCCACAATAAACACTTTGTAGCGACCATTCTGTGGCGGAATGCGAACACTTTCGCGAAGATGATGAACGTCTTCAACCTTATTGTTTGAAGCCGCATCCATCTCAATAATATTGAGTGTTTGATTCAACGACTCACCATCAATATTGGAATCAATTTGATTGATAACTCTTGCCAATACTCGAGCCATTGTAGTTTTACCAACCCCTCGCGGTCCGCAAAACATGTAAGCGTGCGACAGCCGGTTTTGCTTGATGGCGTTTAACAATGTGTTGCTCACATGATCTTGTGATACAATATCCTCGAACGAGTTTGGGCGGTATTTTCGGGTAAGAGCTCGGTAGGTTTCAGACATTCGGTACAATCGCTTTTGCTATGAGTGCAATGTACGAAATGATGAGCTTTATTTTTGGACGGATGTGGATTTTATAGCACTTCAGAATTGGCAGTGAGCACCTCAATAGCTTCTCGTTTATAGGTGCGACCTATTGGAATGATTTCACCCGAAATTTCCACCTCGTGATGATTCCAGCTCTCCAGTTTTTTCATGTTAATAATAAACGACCGATGAACTCGTAGAAAACACTCATCAGGCAGATTCTCGTCCATATACGTTATCGTCTGATGAGTAAGCACTTCTTTGTTGGAGGTTTTTATGAGGATGTAATCGCGTTTGCTCTCTACATATTCGATCTCGTCCAGGCAAATTTTGATGTTCTTCTTCTCGGAAGTCACAAACACATATCGAGGCGTTTGCTGGCTGATCGTTGCTGTTTCTGAGGAAGGAGGAGGAACGCTATCAAATAATTTATCTGCGGCTTTAAGGAATCGTTCGAAAGAAATGGGTTTAAGCAGGTAATCCACCACATCCAGCTCAAAGCCTTCCAGCGCATATTCGCGGTAAGCGGTGGTAAAGATAACCTTAGGCGGATTTTTAAGCGTTCTCAAAAACTCGATTCCGGTTAAACGAGGCATCTGAATATCCAAAAAAAGCACATCGACAGGAGTTTCACGTAGTGCTTGAAAAGCTTTAACCGCATTTTGAAATTTGCCCACAATTTCGAGATGATCGATTTTCGAAATGTGATTTTCAATCACCTCAATGGCCAAGGGCTCATCATCTATGATAAAGCATTTCATCATGCCTGATCCGGATTTGGGCGGTCGAGTTTGTCCATTTGCAAGCTAAGCTGAACCGAGTACATTTCGTCGGTATCGCTAATCGCCAAATCGAAATGATTGTGATATAATAGCTCTAGTCGCCGTTTTACGTTTTTCAAACCGATGCCTTGTTGATATTCGAATTCCGGAGTAGTAGCCTTCTCAACTCCATTGCTGTTCATAACGGACAACAGCAGTTCGTTGTTTCGAAGCTTTACGTTGATTTCTACCCACACCTTGTCCAAAGAATCGCTGGTGCCATGCTTGAAAGCATTTTCCACAAAAGGCAACAAGAGCATGGGCGGAATTTGTCCGGAATTGATATCACCCTCCACATTATAAACGGTAGTCAGGCGATCGTCGTAACGGATTTTCTCTAAGGCGATGTAATCTTCAATCAGCTTTAGTTCTTTGCTGAGTGGAACCGTGGGCGAATTGCACTCATACAGCATAAAGCTGAGTAAATCGGAAAGCTTTAGCACCACTTCGGGCGAGGAATCCGACTTTTTGAGCGTAAGTGCATACAAGTTGTTCAAGGTGTTGAATAAGAAATGCGGATGCACTTGTCCTTTCAAAAAATTAAGCTCTGCCTGTAGTTTCTGTTGCTGATATTCCTTCGATTTCTTCTCTTCGTTATAAAAGTGCTTCGTAATCTTGATAAACGAGGCCAGAGCAACCACCGGGTAAATTCCCAAGGCAATTTTCATGACTTTAGGCAGATAAAAAATCTCGCCATTCACTGCACTTGGGTTTAGTATTGGATAATAAATTCCGAAATCCATAATTCGTTGTAACACCGAAAACAGAATCAATAGAACAATGGATATAAGAGTAGCTGCGATGTATTTCTTTTTTAAAAAATAGTGTGGTATGATAAAATAGAGTGTAAAATACACGATCATCATTTTGGTAGGTAAAGATGTAATCATCCATTGTAATTCACGCAGATAACTGTCGCTAAAACTACCGTAAATCAGCACATACATTGCTGCATAACTCACCCAAAACAACGCGTGCCATAAAATACGTTGCGGAGTGCTGTCATAATTTTGAAGTATTCGAACCATAATGGCTTAAAATAACAGTTTGCCAAGAGCGAACATATCTTTTAATACTCAATTCTGCATACAACACGAAACTTACTGCAAGCGTAACGCTTTTCGCTGCAAATAGAATTGACGTGTAAATAGTCGTCTATCGTCGAAGTTTGGCGGCTGTAAATCGAACATCCCCATATATCTAATGAAGGGATTTTATCTACAGCAAAACCCAACTAACCCTATTGCTATGCGAACTGTATTTTTTATTCTCTTTGTGTTGATGTTCCGACCACTAAAAGCCCAGGAACAGCCCATAATTACTGATTTCAATCTAGGTATCTCAAAAATTGAATCTGAAATTCGAATCGATGGCGATTTAAGCGAATCGGCGTGGATCAACGCTACGGCAACATCTGAGTTTCTGAACAAGTGGCCACGAGATGAGGGTTTCGCGGTTAATCAAACGGAAGCATGGATTATGTACGACGATGATTATCTGTATGTGGCTGCCATCAATTATCAAAAAAGAGAAGACCTTGTGATTGCAACTTTGAAGAGAGACAACCCAAGCTATTTTTGGAATAGCGATGGTTTTAGTGTGGTGCTCGATCCATACAATCAAAAAACAAACGGCTTTATTTTTGGGGTGAATGCTGCCGGTGCAAAAATGGATGGGATCGTAAGTTTAGAAAACTCGAATACACGCCCGGATATGAATTGGGATAACATTTGGCATAGCGCTGTAACCGTGCACGACGATTATTGGGTGGTGGAAATTGCCATTCCTTTTAAGTCGATAAATTTCGATCCTGAGAAGGAAGAGTGGGGCATAAATTTTGTGCGCAACGATATGAAGCGAAATGAATACTCCACATGGTCGCATGTGCCGCAGGGATTTCCGGGCATCGACCTTGGACATTTGGGAACGATGAAACTAAACCAGCCCATCCCTCCAAAAAGACAACGAGTGATTATTCAACCTTCGGTGCTTACTTCGGGCAGTCGGGATTTCTCCAGCGAAAGCTCATACACAGGTGATTTCGAGGTTGGGCTAGGTGCTAAAATTCCGGTTGGTACTAAGTTCAAAATGGATTTAACCGTGAATCCGGATTTCTCGACAGTTGATGTAGATCAGCAGGTGACTAATTTGAGTCGTTTTAGTATTCAATTCCCCGAGAAACGCACCTTTTTCTTAGAAAACAGCGATCTGTTTTCCAGTTTCGGAACCTGGAATGTAAAGCCGTTTTTCTCGCGCAGAATAGGTCTCAATGGCGGCGAAGTAGTGCCCATTTTGTTCGGCTCTCGACTTACCGGTAATGTGAACGACAATTTGCGAGTTGGTGCAATGTCGGTGCAAACGCGTTCAACTTCCGGGCTGGATGCCAATAACTACACCATTATTGCAGCCCAGCAAAATGTGTGGGGTCGGTCTAGTTTTAAAACGCTTATCACTAACAAAAATGCCTACGCAGACGGCAGTTTTGAAGACGATTTTAATCGGACTGTGGGAGCTGAGTATCACTTTATCTCGAAAGACAATCGCCTACGTGGCAATGTGCGCTACCATTGGTCGCAAACCGAAGATCGCCTAGATGACGCCACCTTTGCCGGTGCCACTATAATGTACAATACGGGCACGTTTTATTCGGGAATCACGATGGATCGTTTGGGCGATAATTTCATCAACGAACTTGGGTTTTCGGCAAGATCATTTCAGTACGATGCAGCCAGAGATACGATGATTCGGGTTGGTCATCAATATATGAATCCATGGGTCGGGTATACGTTTCGCCCTGAAAGTGACTGGGTTAATAGCCATGAATTTTCAACCTGGACCGTGATGAGCTATGAAAACGACGGCGGTTTTATAGATCGGGTAAGCTCTCTTAATTATGATTTACAAACCAAAAATCTGGGGTCACTTTACATCGGACTTCGCAATAGTAGAGTTCGGTTATTGTATGAAACCGACTTAATTGGTGGTGATAAATTCCTGCCTGCAGAATCGTATAATTTTAATTTCATCAACGTGCGGTACAGTTCAGATGAACGAGGAATGTTGAGCGGTAGCACAAATATGTCGTATGGTGGATTCTATAACGGTACCCGACTTTTTGTAAGCGGAAGATTAAATATGAGAGCCCAGCCCTGGGGTAATTTCGGAGTTCGTTATGTGATGAATAAAGTAGATCTCCCTGAAGATTATGGCTCCAGAACCTTGCATTTAATCGGGCCACAGGCTGAAGTTAGCTTTTCACAGGACCTAAGCTGGACTACCTTTTTGCAATACAACACGCAGGCCGAAAACTTCAATTTGAATAGCCGTTTGCAATGGCGATTTGCGCCAATGTCTGATTTATTTGTGGTGTATAACGACAATTATGACACCGAAGGCTTTGGCATCAAAAACCGAGGCATGGTGGTAAAAATGAGCTACTGGATTAATTAAAACAGTGATTACTATGATCAGATTTCTAACACTATTATTCGTCACTTTTATGTTAATCGGGAACTCGGCAACAGCACAGAACCAACTTTTGGGCGGCCCATGCGAAGGGTGCGAAGCCGTGTTCGAGTTTGGGGATCGAGAGCTAAGCTCTGTAGACACTTTGCCGGAATTTTACTCAGAAGGAACTCAGATAAAGATATCGGGCACCGTATTCAATCCCGACGAATCAACGCCAGCTCCGGATGTGATTTTATACGTCTATCAAACCAACGAAGACGGTGTGTATCCAAAAAAAGGAAACGAAACCAGCTGGGCCAGGCGCCACGGGTATTTGCGAGGCTGGCTTAAAACCGACGAAAACGGTAGATATACTTTGTTTACTCAGCTTCCCAAGTTTTATGGGAACGAGCCGGCGCATATTCATCTAACGGTGCTGGAACCGGATGGAAGTTATTATTACGTGGAAAGCTTCCTTTTTGAAGGTGATGATAACTTGAATTCAAAGCACCTCAATAATCCCAAACCACGGGGTGGGTTCACCGGGATAATGTCGATGAAAAAAGTTAATGGATTGTTAACCGGAAATCGTGATTTAATCCTGCGGAAAAACTTGTAAACAAAATTGGATTGCGTGATGACCAATTCCAATAATTAGGTTAGAGAGGAAGTAGCGTTGGTTATTTTATAACTACGTTGCTTCCTTCTTTTATTAGGATGAAATTCTCGCCATTGAGTGCAATTTCGAGATCGTTATTGAATATTATATTGGTATTAAATATAATACCAAATGCAAATACCATCGGTTGTTATTGATACCAATGTATTTCTTTCAGGATTGAGGTCTAGAAATGGTGCTTCTTTTCAAATATTACAATTAATCGGTACCGGAAGCTTTATAACGAATCTTTCTGTGCCGTTAATTCTTGAGTATGAAGATGTAATCCTACGAAATTTGAGGCATCTAAATTTGGGAACTGACAGCATTGATCCCTTTCTGGATTACATTTGTTCAGTATCGAAACTTCATGAAATGTTTTACCTCTGGCGTCCGATTTTGCGGGACAGTAAAGATGATATGATTCTGGAATTAGCAGTTAAAGCAAAATTAGATTATATCGTCACTTATAATAAATCAGATTTTATTGAGGCAAGCACTTTTGGAATTGGAGTGATTGATGGGAAGGAATTTTATAAACTAATAAGGTCAAAAATATGAGTACGCTAAGTGTTCGATTACCTAATTCATTACACAATAAACTGAAAGAAATGGCGGAAAAAGACGGCGTTTCAATGAATCAGTTCATCACACTGGCAGTAAGCGAAAAGGTCTCAGCCATGGCAACGGCTGAATATCTTGCAAAACGTGCTGAAAATGGAGATCGAGCAGCCTATGAAAATGTGTTGAAACACGTTGCTGACATTCCACCTGAATCTTACGATGTGAAAGACTAATCGATAACTACGTTGCTTCCTTCTTTTATTACGATGAAGTTCTCGCCATTGAGTGCAATTTCGAGATCGATTAGTGGCTGTTGTTCGCCGTCGTCGGCCAAGGGAAAAGTGCCAAAATGCATGCCGATACTCAACTCAGCGCCTACATCGTGATGAATTTGCACAGCTTGAGCCGGATCAACATGAACAGGACTCATAAACCAGCGAGGAATGTACGCTCCGATAGGAATTATCGCCGTTTTGATAGGAGCATACCGCTCGCCAATCTCGGTAAAAAAGTTGTTGTAACCCGTATCTCCCGCAAAGTAAATATTCCCTTTTGGCGATTTGATTACGAAACCGGCCCACAATGTTTTGTCGCGATCGAGCATCCCTCTAGAAGAAAAATGCTGGGCTTCGACGGCATCCACAGAAGTGGAATCATTCAGGTAAAGCCCTTCCCACCAGTTGAAAGCGAAGGTGTTTTTAATGCCTTTTTTATTCAGATAAAGATCTACGCCAAGGGGTGTGATAAAGCGCGTTTTGGGGTTTCGATTCTTAATGCGCTGCAGCGTGGCAATGTCTAAATGATCATAGTGATTATGGCTAATGAGCACCGCATCGATTTCGGGAAGATCTTCGAAACGAATTCCGGGCGGGCGCATTCGTTTTGGTCCGGCAAAACTAAACGGACTTACACGCTCGCTCCAAACCGGATCGGTGAGGATATTCAGCCCGTCGGTTTGAATCAAAAAAGTAGAGTGGTTTACATAGGTAATTACCTGCGTGGAATCGGAAATTCGAGCAGCGGGTTTTGGCCCGAACTCAACATCTGCGAGCGTTTTCTCCGTCCAAGGACCGGGTCGACGTGTTGTCATCCATTTCATCAAATCTAAAAAGCCCTTATTCTGATATCCTTCGCGATTGATGAAAGTTTTTCCATCGAAATTTTGAAGCTTACTACCTTTGTATGGCGGTGCCGAAAGTCCCCATCCTACACCAAGTCCTACTATCAATAAAGTAGCCAGCACGCCCAAAAGAATAAATCCGATCATTTTCATAGGTTAATTTTCGAGTAATGAAATTCTACAGCAACAACTTAAAGAGTATGCGTATGAATTCCCGATTTTGAAAAAAGATGAGATGAATAATTGATGTTAAGGAGATACTGCGGGTTGATTAGGTAATGGAGGCGAACAAAGACATACAAAAAAATGCATTAGAATTATTGATGAGAAAAGGCGAGATGGAAAGAGCGACCGCCGAATGGCGGGGGATAAATTCGCACCGGTCATGAATCAATAAAATTCATCGGAAGACCTTGGACCATCGAATTTAACCAGCGAGTGCAATCGAGACGCATCAATAATTCGTAGCTAGATCTTTTTGCCATAGGCATCTTCCGAAGGAATCCCTATGCGGCCTTCGGGAGTGTACTTTTGGGTCAAGCCAAAAGTACAAAGAGAATGCAAGAACCAGTGGTTCACAAAGATATTCCGAGCGGGGCAATCTGAACGAGTTTAAAATCGAAGCTTCGTCGGCGTCCCAGTTAATGAGCTTATTAGCTGTTTTTAAGTTGCTTATTATTGATTTAAATTAATTCAAGCTCATTTATACATTCTATATTCAAGTGATAATAATGATTAAAATTAAATATGCTGGAATAGCCAAATATGATATGATAGGATCACCGAATATGGCCCTCAATACTGAAGTTAAAAAAGGAAAAAGTATAATTGTACATCCGATAACAATTAGAATACCCTGATCTTCAATAGCCCAAATCGAGACACCTATGTATGCAATCAAAGATATAACCCCATTTAGTGCAAAAAATAACTTTCCATTTGTAGTCAATGCCCATTGTGGTCTATGCATGGGATGCAATTTGTCGATATTGTAAGAACAATAAGCACTAGAAGAAAAGATTAAACCAAAAACGAAATACCACATATTTACCCCTTTTTATAATTCATGAATAGTAAGTTTTATCTTTATATTCTGAATTTATTTTCGTTGCAATTTCTTCTGCAGATAAACCATTAAGCTGCATGTTTACAATTTCTTTATTGTAAATTTTCCAAATGTAAAAAGCATCATTACTACTCCATCCATATTTAGTTGTTAATTCTTCCTCGATTTTGTTGTAAAGCTTTTGTCCTTTCCTTCCCGTTTTAAGCCAATAGAAAATAAAGACTATCGCAAATATAATTAATAGAGATTCCATACTATTTTTCTTTTAAAGATCATTCTCGTTTCTAGACTTTAGACCCCACAATTCTTCTTTATCTTCTCCTTCAAAACTTATTGCCCCCGCTCTTACTAATAGTTGCCTTAATTCATTCTCTTCGAATCCTTTGATTCTCTTCTTAATGGCAGAAAAGCTTCTTTTTTGCCACCTTTCATCTTCAAGCAAAGATTTTATGACTTCCTCTGCCATAAACTCAGTTTTTAATTCTGTTTTTAGTTTTTCTTTTTGATTCAAAAAAACCGCTATTGAAGTAATTATAGCTACTAAAATAGGTATTAGAACTGATTCTATCATTGGCGTATAATTTTATTAAACAGATAACAAATAATTGAGTGAACGAGATAGATTAGATATTGTTAGTATAAATTTCCTCATACCCCCTCAAAATCCTTAAAAACTTAGTTTTCGATAGGAAAAGCGAACACTCGTCTGCATAACATCCAAAAACTTATTTTGTAAAGTATTCCCCGCTCAGTGTTCTTGCAAGATAGTACGATCAACAAAAAGATCAACACTATGGCGGGCTTCAATTGACGAAAGTACCTGAATCCCTGAGATCACTTCTCCCGCCTCCTTCGACATGCTCAGGAACCGGCGGGATCGTGAATGGATACAGAAATTATTCATTGTGTATGTCATCCAGAGCGGTAGCGATGGAACTAAACGGATAAAAGGATCAAATTTTACTTTAATCTTTGTTATTAAACAAAGCCACAACAAACTTATAACCACTCATCCGTCTGGATCCTTCGGAGGTATCCTCAGGATGACATTTGCAAAAAACAGACTAAGATATGTGATTATATCAATTCTGATTTTTAAGAATTTACACTCTTGATGCAGTAGAGGATCACCGACGCTTCCAGCTCTGGCGATGAGCGTCGGGGTGAGGTCATAAAAGTACAAATAGAACGCATGAACCCGTGGTTCACAAAGTCATTCCAAACGAGCCGTTCGGAACGAGAGGATTGGCCACCAAACTTGAATGTTGCTTATTCCTTGTTGAATATTGGTTATTGAATTCCCGAGATCACTTTACCCCGCCATCAACGCCTCAATCTCGCTAATTTCTTTCGGCACGTTGGTTAGGTTTTCGTAGCCATCTTCGGTTACAGCGATGTCGTCTTCAATTCGGATCCCGCCAAACCCAAGGAGCGACTTAACTTTCTCAACATCCAAATATTTTGCTTGCTCCGGATTATTCATCGCCGGTTCGAGTACTGCAGGTACAAAATAAATCCCCGGCTCGATAGTGATCACCATCCCGGCCTGAAGCTCGCGGCGTGCACGTAAAAACTTAATGCCCGGACGATCAATACGTTCCACACCTTTCGGATAACCGCCCACGTCGTGTGTGTCTAAGCCGAGAAAATGGCCGAGTCCATGCGGGAAAAACAACGCAAATATGTTGTTTTCCATGATGTCGTCGATTTCGCCTTTAACTATGCCGAGTTTTTTTAGCCCTCCCATCATAATTCTAGCAGCCATTAAGTGGAGGTCTTCCATCTTCACACCGGGACGAATAGACTCAATCACTTCGGTGTGCGCATTCAGCACGCATTGATAAATTCCGGCCTGAATTTCGGTGAATTTCCCGTTGGCAGGAAAAGTTCGCGTGTAATCGGCAGCGTAGCCATTGCACTCAAATCCGGCATCCATCAAAAATAAATCGCCGTCGTTAATTTGATCTTTATTCTCCACATAATGCAGAATTGAAGCATTCACTCCGGAGGCAAAAATGCCGTTGTAAGCATCTTGAAGTAGCCCATTTCGAAGCTGGACTTGGTTAAAAATGGCTTTGATTTCATACTCGTGCATACCCGGCTTAATGGCTTTTATCACTTCGATGTAAGCCTCGTCGTTAACGCGACAAGCTTCCCGCATTTGATCTAGTTCCCACTCGGTTTTAATCACTCGGCAATAGGTAAGTGCATCCACAAGCGTGTCGGTATCTACCTTGAAACTGCGATTTAAATCCTCCACAAACTCCGCCTGCTCATCATTTAAGCAATACACCACGTCCGGATTTAGCGACTTCAACACCGTCAAAATCTCATTCGAGTAATGCAGATGATCGGGTTTGTACTGCTCTTGATATTGCTCTTTCGTTTTCACGTAACCATGCCACACCGCATATTGTGCATCACGCTCAGGCACAAACAAGTGATATTCCTCGGTTTTCAGATCGAGAATCAGCGAGCATTCCGCTTCATTGGCACCGGTTAAATACCAGAAATTTGATTCCTGTCGGAAAGGAAATTCGTAATCCGTGCCATATCGATACATGGTTTCGGCGCCTTGGATGTACACGGCTCCACTTTGATTGTCATCGAATAGAGAAACCAGTTTTTCGCGGTGTAAATGATGCATAATTCTGAATTAGGAATAGTTCAATTTGGAATGAAGAATAGGGAAATGAGCACCCAATTTCGAGAGTGATAAAAACAAATTCGTGGATATGGGATTTAGTTAAAAGGCAGGATTTTAAGGACCAGGCATTCTGAAAAGCTCATCGATCTTTTCATTGGTCAGTAGTTAGCTAATTGATCTCCCTCTCCTGATGCAGGAGAGGGTCGGGAGAGGTCTCCGAATCCTCCGGTTAGTATTGCTCCACTATTGCCCAAACAAAAGTGGTAATGAAATGTTAAGTCAAAAGAATATCTCAGTCTCTCTTCTGCTTTTTGATTTTCTCGCCGGTTCCAATAAACACACCCAGATATCCGCCATCGAAGGTGATTTCAGCATCTTTTGAAGTGATTTCGTTGGAGGTGCCGTCCTGAACTCCCATTGCCAGCGCTGAGTTTTCTAAGGGATATAACACCCCGGTAGAACTAAAACCGGTTACAGGCGCAACAACAGGGAAAAACGAAATGATGGTGCCGGGCTCTAGATTTGGTTTATAGGGAGATTGAGCCAACATCATGTCGCCGTAATCATCCCGAAAAACAATGGATTCAAACTTAGGATGAAACCGCTGCAGCACAGAGAGGTTTTTGATGGTGTGATCGATGCGTTTTCCTAAAGTGCCGAGTACAACGGCTGTAGTAGCACCTTGCTTAATCGCATAATTGAGTGCTTTCTCCAAATCGTTCGTTTCCTGATCAGGGTCTTCAATCACATTCACGCCTTCATGATTGGTGTACTTAAAGCTGTCTAAATCGCCGATTACAACATCAGGAAGATGTTTAAACCCTAAAAACACATATCCGCCACTATCCGCGCCAATGGTGATGTCGGCGTGTTCCATTTCAGCTTCCAGTAATTTTTTGGTGGGCGGGGTTCCTCCGCAAACAATCAGTGCATGCATATTTTTTTCTTGAAAGGTAGGCTCTTTTGAGATACGAATTTTGATTTTTGATTCAGAACCTGGCTCGAAGTTCCATTCACGAGCGGAGCGAAGTGATCTCTGTAACGTGAATCTGGGATTAAACTAAATCCTGAGATTGCTTCGTCGTTGGCTCCTCGCAAATGGATTGAAGTATGAAAAAGGCAAGAATAAGTCCTCCTTTGAAGGAAGTAGATACCTACGAATAGTCGGGAGACGGAGGATGTAGGATTCGATGCATTGATTTAATTACGATCAAATCGATAATACCAGCTTTTGCAGACCTCACCCCGACCCTCTCCTCAAGAGGAGGGAGCGCTATAATTTGATTTATGAATCGACACTCGGCTCGAGGCTTCAAGATTAGGCGGGACTAAAGTCCCATCTTGATTATGAACGTGCTTTTACCTCGAAAATAATCAAGCAAGGGTTTCAACCCTGCGGTTTTATGAAGAAGCGTTTGTAAGAGCTTAAGATAGATCGAAACCTCCATTCACGAGCGGAGCGAAGTGATCTCTGTAACGTGAATCTGGGATTAAACTAAATCCTGAGATTGCTTCGTCGCAGGCTCCTCGCAAATGGATGGCAACATCGAAATAAGTTAAGAAGAAAGTCCTCCTTTGAAGGAGGTGGATACAGACGAATAGTCGGGAGACGGAGGA
>JAXMOK010000014.1:0-77565 GCA_034669965.1 Balneolaceae bacterium
TAGCTGCGGGTAACCACATCCAATTTAAATTCTTTAGTAAATACGCGACGTTGATTCATAGTTCTTTTGAATTACAGCAGCTAATATACCTTAACTCACTGTCTACTAAAATGTAGTAAGCCCAAAGTGACAAAGGCACTAAGGCACTAAGGCACTAAGGCACTAAGTTACAAAGCGACATAGTTACGCAAGTGTTCAGTTAAGTTCATTTTTATCCATTAAAATCATCCTGCTGATCCTTCTCCCCGAGCCGGCAGCTCAGAATAACTTGCATTAATTCGATCCAGCTTGAATCCCAGTAAAAAAGTCTCCTCTGAATACCGACTTCAAAAAAGGGCCTTAGAATTATTGGCGGAAACAGAGAGTAGATACTCGAAGCGTCCGCTAGCGGAGAATAATTCCACACAGGCTGGTACTTAACTAACCTTTTCGATAGAACGAAGACCATTGGAATTATTCAGCGAGAGGATCACGAACCCGCCAAGAATTCGTAGCCTAGATCTTTTTGCCATTGGCATCTTCCAAAGGAATCCCTATGGGGCCTACGGGAGGTACTTTTGCATCATGGCAAAAGTACGTGGAAAAGCCAATATATAGATCTATATGAGACCTAAACGAATAGAAGCTGGAGCCTGCCTTTGCCGGCAGGCAGGCTTCCGGAATGCGTTGCCCAAGCTGGAGCTTGGGAACGAGGGGAACTATCACATATCGTCACCGAGGGCTTGATCCGAGGTCTCCATTGTAACTCGAGATGCCGGATCAAGTCCGGCATGACTAGTTGACCGCATACCCAACGTGTACTATGGAAAAGAGGGAAAAAAGTAAAATTCAAGCGGTAAATAAAAACTGAGAAAGGAGCGCCGTAACCGCCGTTTCGGCGCGTAAACGGTGCGGCCCTAAGGAAACGATCCGACCACCTGCATTAGCTACGGTTTCAACTTCCGTCTCAGAAAAGCCTCCTTCCGGTCCAACCAACAATAACGCATCTTTTGAAATGCTGAAGTCGTTAAAGCTTAGCTCTTCTTTTTCGTGCGCCATTATTACTTCATGATCGGCAAAATGCAGCAACACATTGTTGATGGACTCCTTGGTAATTACTTCGGGCATAAACCAACGTCCACTTTGTTTAAACGCACTTTGCACAATAGCATCCACCCTGTCGTTGTTGATGCGTGTTCGTTCGCTGTGATCGGCATCGAACAAACAAATGGTTGTAGCTCCCAGCTCAACCGCTTTTTCGATGGCAAACTCAAATCGATCTCTCTTTTTGATGACCCCGAAGCCAAGTACTTTCTTTAGTTCTGGTGCCGGTTGTTCTTCTACATCGGTGATGGATATCGAAACAAATTGCTTACTTACAGTGGTGATTTCACCTGTAGCTTTGCACCCTGAACCATTTGCCAGAAAAACGATATCACCCGCTTTTTTCCGAAGAACTCGTGCTGCATGTTTGGCTTCTTGCCCTTCCAGCTGAACATGCGAGGAACTGCATAAATCGGGATCGGGATAGTAAAAGAGTGTATCCAAAATATTAAGAAATTTGTTTTCGCCGGATATACGCACCGGGTTCAAATTCTGTCTCACCTGTTTCTAGCACCATTTCAACGTAGGGCACGCACATGTGGCATTTAGTACTGCATATCTCTTTGGCCTGCAATTGTTTAATGTCTGTAATCTGATGCTCGTTTGCATATTCTTTGATCTGTTCAAAACTAACTTTTTGACAAATACACCTGTTTACTTTAAAGCCACTCATGACTGCTTAAAATGCTTTCCAAGCTTTAATCCCTGTCCTTGGTAATTACTTTCGATATCGGTTCCGTAAATGAAAGCCGGAACTTCAGTATTTGGTTCGAACTGCATGCTAAACAACGTTTGTCCGTCTTCGATCATAAAAGGCACGTCGTGGGATCGTACTTCCAATACAGCCCGTGCTCCTTTATCTGCTACCGATCCCCCAAATCCGGAATCAAAAAAACCGGCGTAATGTGTTCTCAGTTCTCCCGATCCGGTATCATAAGCCATCATTTCGCATGCAAGGTTTGCCGGTACTCGGATTCGCTCTTTGGAGGCAAAAATATAAAATGCTTCCGGTTCCAGAATGATGCGAGCATCTTTATTGGCATAAATCGGCTCCCAAAATTCATCCACCGGATAATGCCCAATGTTTTCAAGATCAATAAAATTACTATGCTTCTTTGCTTTGTAACCGATGATTTCACCGACTTCACCCTTCAGCTGAACGCTCATAAACAATCCTTGATTCACCTTGATCTGCTCCATATTCACCGGCTCGATCTTCTCATTGAACAATAAAGGATCGGTGTCGTGAATGCGTAATAAATCTTGATCAGATACCACTTCGAAGCCATGTCGAATACGAAGCTGATTTAATCGCTGACCGGTTCGTACTTTTATCGAAAATGATTTCGGTACTACTTCCAGATACAAATTGCCCTGGTAACCCGGACTGATTTCCTCGAATCGATGCGAATAATCGGTGATCACACGCGTAAACACATCCAGGCGTCCGGTAGAACTTTTCGGGTTGGCCTTGGCGCTAAGGTTTTCCATAGCATGCAACTGCACATCTTCGCCATTTGCCTGCCCGTTCGACAAGCCTTGATGTTGAATGGAATAATGTGATTTCGGCAATTTCAGGCTTTCCAATAATGGAATGATGTACACACAATTTTCCTCCAATACAGCACCATTACGAAGCGAAAACGAATACTGCTCCAGCTTTTCGATTTTCTCTTCTACGGTCTCATTTTCGGGAAGGAAACTGCAGCGCACCCTATAAGCAGTTTCACCCAGTCTAAGATCTAGCGAATTCGGCTGAAATTGATTGTCTTTGATTGGATAATCAGGGTGAGAGTTCAAGATTCCCAAATCCCTCAGAATCTTTAATTTCTGAACCGGTAACACCCCTTTGGTGCGTAGATGAACAGCGTTGGAAGTATGCGACATGTACTAATTTTTCGAATGAAGATAATTGGAGTAGAACGTAATTCCCAATCAACAATAAGGTACAAAATATGAAAGCCCAATTTTTATATAATCTATTAAATTACTACTGATTTAGTACTTTAAACGCCATGAAAATTGCCCCCCCTTTCTTTCTGCTTTTATTTTTGATGACCTTTCTTGCTTGTTCCGAAACTAACCAACAAGATCAGGCATCAACCGAGCCCGAGGTTTTGATTATTTCTCGTGAACATTATGCCGATCAACTGCATGGCTTTTGGCTTGGACTATCCATCGCTAACTGGACCGGATTGGTAACAGAAATGGATAAAATCGGGAATGTCGGTGAAATCAAAACCGGGGATTTTTACACGCGTGATGATTGGGGCAAACCCGATCAACCAAGTATTTGGGGCGAAGGCGTACCCAGTGATCTTTCACCAACCATCGACTTTGTGTTTCGGAATGAGAACGAAATCTGGGGTGCTGATGACGACACCGATATCGAATATATGTATCAGCATTTGATGTTTACGAACAACACTACCCAACTTACTCCTGAACAAATTCGTGACGGTTGGTTGAAGCATATAAAAGCCGAAGAGGAGAATTATCTCTGGGTTTCCAATCAGCGTGCGTTCGATTTGATGCGCGAAGGAATGCTGCCTCCTGATACCGGTAACCCTGAAAATAACGAGCATTTTGCGATGATCGATGCTCAACTAACGACCGAGATTTTCGGTCTATTTGCCCCCGGCAGACCCGACATAGCTCGAAACATCGCTGAACTTCCCATTCGAACTACCGCTCGGAACGAAGCTGAGCAAATAGCGCAGTTTTATGTAACTATGCACTCTTTGGCATCCCGCTTAGACTCTTCGAAATCCATGAAGCAAAACGTGCATTGGCTTGCTGAGGAAGCTCGAAAAGAGCTATCGGATGAATCTTATCCCGCTAACATGTACGACTTCGTGTGGCGGATGTATCAATCGGGTTTTGACTGGGAAACTACCCGAGATTCTGTGTACCAACGATATCAGGTTGAACAAGCAGATGGATATGACATCACCTCGCAAAACTTATACTGCAACGGATGTTTTGCGGCGGGCATCAATTATGCGGCTAGTCTGATCAGTTTATTTTATGGCGAAGGCAATTACATCGAAACGGTGAAAATCGGAACTTTAGCAGGTTGGGATTCTGATAATCCCACGGCAACTTGGGGAGGATTACTTGGATTTATCATCGGAAAAGAAGGCATCGAAGAACAATTTGGACGAACTTTTTCGAATCGCTTTAATATTCACCGGACACGGCAAAATTTCCCTAATAATGGCATTGATACTTTTGAAAATATGGCGCTTAAAGGCATAACTGTTATCGATCGAATTGTTATAGAAGATATGCGTGGCCGCATTGATTTCGATGAAAACGTTTGGATCATCCCTCTGAAAAAGTAATTTTGTAATAAACTCATTACAAAACCTCACTCTAACTCAATATTATGCGCACCTTTAATCCCTGGCATTCGGTTTCTACCGGTAAAAATGCTCCCGACGTTGTAAATGGTATCATCGAAATTCCCAAAGCATCACGGGCTAAATATGAACTTGATAAAGAATCCGGTATGCTAAAAATGGACCGGGTACTATACTCTTCGGTGTATTATCCGGCGAACTACGGATTTATACCACAAACTTACTGCGACGACAAAGATCCTCTCGATATATTAATTCTTTCGCAGGTCACTGTAGTGCCAATGTGTATTGTCTCGGCTCGTGTGATTGGTGTAATGCGCATGGTTGACCATGGTGAAATGGATGATAAAATCATTGCCATTGCCGAAAATGATATGAGTGTTGAACACATCGACGACATTTCAGAATTGCCGAATCATTTCATTCGCGAACTGCGAAGCTTTTTCGAAGACTATAAAAAACTGGAGCATAAAGAAGTGATTGTCGAAGATTTTCAGAATGCTTCGGTTGCTCGCGAAATCGTACAACAAAGTATTGTTGATTACAAAGCGTTGTACGCTGAAGAGTAAGATGATCTTGCATATCTTTAAAAAGCGGTGATTTTATATCCAATCTGTATTCCGGCTAGGTGAAATAGACTTATCTAGAATGAGCTAATGGTCGATAATACCTGTACGAACCTATCTAAAAATGGTCTACACGTTTAAAATAATCAGAGCTCAAGTTTATTTGATTACCTGATTAATCAAATAGATGCATACTTAAAGTTTGCGAATGGAAGTACTTAAAAATTATGGTTTGAAAACCAATACGGCGAATACAAGAGAGGAGAAACTCGAAGAGCTTCTCAAATCAAAAACACAAGAATTAGATCAATTTGCACAGATTGTAGCTCACGATTTAAAAACCCCACTTTCCGGAATTGTAGCTATGGCAGAGCTATTCCGATTAGAGTATACCGAGCAATTAGATGATCAGGCGAACGAGTGGATAACCATGATCTTAGATCGAACTCATAATCTGGCTGAAATGATCAACAGCGTTTACGATTTCTCTAAAGCTGGAAACGAAGACTCTACTATAGTAACTTTTAGCATTAAAGATTTGATGGCTGATTTAGTTAGTTCTTTATCGCTGCCCATTGCGTTATCTCTGGAAACTCCTAAACATTATCCGGTAATAACAGGCCGATATAAACAATTGAAACAAGTACTATATTATCTGTTAGATAACGCTATTAAATTTCATGATAAATCTTCCGGTTCCATAAATTTATCTATACAAGATGATGGTGATTTTTTAACCATTTCTGTTACTGATGACGGTCCCGGAATTCCACTTCAATATCACGATCTAATTTTTGGAGTATTTAAGGTAGCCGACGAAGATCAACCTATAGATGGATCCGGCGTTGGCCTCACTATTGCTAAAAAAATTGTGGGAGTTAATGGTGGGCAAATTGGCTTGAGATCAGAATTTGGGGAAGGCTCAGAATTTTGGTTTACCTGGCCAAAAGATGCCCTTGAAATGGATAAATCATCATTAAATGTTTAACTCCTTTCCGCATCGATAGGATTTTCCCCGAAAATTGCCGGTACCCAATTCATTGATTCAATAGGCGGGCGTTGATAGCTTGGATCTTTTACCGAAGGTGGCAATTCTACCGGTTCGGGGGTTAAATTTTCGTAAGGAATTTGACTCAATAAATGGGTGATACAATTAAGGCGAGCATGGCGCTTAATATCAGCATTAACCACATACCACGGCGACATTTCCGTATCAGTGTGCTTAAACATCTCATCTTTGGCTTTCGAATATTGTACCCATCGGCTTCGTGATTCCAAATCCATTGGACTCAATTTCCAGCGTTTCAGGGGGTCTTGGTTCCGTGCTTTAAACCTACGATCTTGTTCGCGATCGGATATCGAAAACCAATACTTAAGCACGATAATCCCATCTCGAATCAACATGTTTTCGAAATCCGGGCATGTACGCATAAACTCTGAGTACTCCGAATCCGAACAAAAGCCCATCACCTTTTCAACACCGGCACGGTTATACCAACTGCGATCGAATAACACCATCTCCCCAGCTGCTGGTAAATGCTTTATATAGCGCTGAAAATACCACTGCGTACGTTCTGTCTCGGTTGGCTTTTGCAGGGCAACTACTCGTACTATTCTCGGGCTCACTACTTCTGTAATCCGTTTAATTACGCCCCCTTTTCCTGCGGCATCTCTACCTTCAAAAATTACTGCAACCCGCAGGCCTTTCTCTTTAATCCAATATTGTAGTTTTATCAATTCGCGATGCAGTTTTTCTAACTCTTCTTCGTAAATATCTTTGCTTAAGCGACCTTTTTTATCGTACATATTCATCGTGGATAATTCTACTTTTGTCGTATTTATTGCTTTGCAAAAGGTAAAACTTTCAACAGTGAATGCAACTCTACTTTTCCTTCAATAAACCACCTCAACTAACACGAAAAACCCGTAACTTTGCTTTTCTATGAAAAGCACTCGCACACACCCCGATATTCCCATTATTTTCGAAGATAATCACTTGCTGGTAATTGATAAACCTGCCGGAATTTTATCTCAAGAAGACCATACAAACGATCCCGATGTACTTACCCTTTGTAAAAAATACATCAAGAAAAAATACAACAAACCGGGTGATGTATGGTTGGGATTGGTTCATCGTCTCGATCGACCGGTTAGTGGAGTGATGGTGCTTGCTAAAACATCGAAAGCAGCGTCCCGATTATCCGAACAAATTCGTAATCATAGCTTAAAAAAAATATACTGGGCTCTTGTTTACGGGATGACGCCCGAATCTGGAACGTTGGTTCATTATATCGAAAAGGATTCAAGAACCAATACCGTTAAAGCTTATCAATCAAAACGGGGTAGTGCAAAAAAAGCGGAGCTAAGTTTTGAGACGATCAAGCAAAGTGCCCACTACAGTGTGGTTGAAGTTAATTTAAAAACCGGACGTCCTCATCAAATTCGTGTACAAATGCAGAAAATTGGGCATGCGATTTGGGGTGATTACAAATATGCCGAAGAAGACACCGGGCCGGGCAAAGAACTTGCGTTACGTGCGGTTCACATGGAGATAGAGCATCCTACGTTAAAAAAGAAAATGGTGTTTAAAGCGCCAAAGCCAAGAACGCAACCTTGGGATAATTTCGAATACTAATGAAGATATCGCATACAGCAGCTTTTATTGCTGTTAAACTGTTCGGATTATCACGTAAGCGTTCATTTGCAGCGAAATTCGATCCATTTATTCTAATCTTCTACCAGAACATTGTTCAGTCGTTGCCATCGTATCTTCGGTGGTACGGCACTGCATTGAAATCGTCATTCATTCGTAGCTTGTTCATCCTTTCTGAAGAACTTTTCTTACCCGGCGATTTGATGCACATCTTATGCCGTAAATATTTTGTGGGTAAACAGGTTCAGGATTTAATCGATGTAGGTTTTGAGCAAATAGTGAATTTAGGGGCCGGTTTTGATCATTTAGGGGCATACTACTCTCAAAAAGGAATACCTGTTTTCGAATTAGATCGCCAAGCTATGATTCAGGAGAAGAAAGGATTTCTTAATGAACACGGATATCTCAACGCTAATCTCCATTTTGTTGCTTGTGATCTTGAATTTGAGCGATCGGGAGATGCATTACGTGCACATCCGGATTTCGATCCAAAGAAAAAAACGGTATTCGTTGCAGAAGGATTATTCGATTACCTCGACCTGTTGCCATCCGAACGAATTGTAGAAGATATCCTTTCGATGAATCGGAAAAATAAACTGGTAACCACCTTCTTTTCGATCGATGAATTGAACTATTTATACCGAGCTGTATTTAGAGGCGGCATAGCCATGGTAGGCGAAACGTTGAAATTCAAAATCACCCGCGATGAGTTTGTAGAATTACTTGAAGAACTCGGTCTTGAACTGGAAGAACAGATTAATTACCTGCAAATGAAGACAGACTTTGTTGAAAAATGCGATTCTAACTTACCGGTGATGAAAGGCTTTTACGTTCAACAATATGGCATAAGGCCTTAAATTTGAGCTAAACTGCAAGTGAAACAGACGATGCCGATCCCTTAGCATCACGGAGCGATTTAAACCTAAGCTCAAACCGGGTACCGTTATCAGTATTAATATTAACATCTGCCTTAAGTTGATCTGAATAGGAATACATGAGTGTTGCTCCGAGTGTCGGAGACTCTTCGAAAACAAAATCTGTAGGCAAGCCTACCCCATCGTCTTCTATTTTCAAACAAATATCCTCTCCTTTTCGCGTTAAAGAAATTTGAATTGATCCGGAATCACGATTATTAAAGGCATACTCATATGCATTCGATATTAACTCGTTTAATATCAGTGCACAAGGTAACGCCTGATTGATGTTCAATAACACATAATCGGCAGAATAATTGATCGCAATATGGCCGTATTCTCTAGCACGTTTTTCTCTGGTAGTTTTAACCAAATTATGAATGTATTGATCAAAAACCACAGCGGTAAAATCCGACTCTGAATACAATTGCTCGTGAATTAAAGCCATCGTATTTACCCGCATATAATTTGTAAATAAGCTTTTTTGCACCGCCGGATTATCAGTTTTGAATTCCTCGAGTTGCAAGAAACTTGAGATAACAGCCAGGTTGTTTTTAACCCGGTGATGAATCTCTGAAAGCAACACATTCTTTTCTTCCAGCGACTGCTCTAAACTAACCTGATACTGCTTCTTTTGGGTAATATCTTTCCCGGATATATAAAATTTGCCCCCATGTTTATGAATACTTAAAGCAACATGTCGAAGTTTTCTGTTTTGATCGTTTAAAACCGTTTCAACATTCATGATTTTCCCAAGATCCAGGTCATTCCATTCACGTAATTTTGCAAGTAATTCAACATCATTAAGCAACTTATATAGGCTGTAATTCTCAGTTTCATACCCAACTGGGCTCAATACTCTAGAAACCTTATCTGTATATTTTGCAACTTTAAAACTTCGGGCATCAGCAACAATCATTATATCAACCGATGTTTCTAGGAAACGTGTAATGGTATCTAATTCGACGTTTTTTCTGCGGAGTTCTAAACGAGCTTCAACTTCTCGTGCTAAAGTTTCAAGCGCCTTTTTTTGATGATCTTTGAGTTGTTTAGCTTCGGTACCAATCACACAAATCGTTCCCAGATTGCATGAATTTGATTTTAAATTAAATCCGGCATAAAATCGCACGCCGGGTGCATCTTTAACAAAGGGCATGTCACTAAAACGCTCATCTTCAAGCGTGTTTTCAACAATCATGAATGCATCTTGTTGAATGGTATGGTGACAAAATCCAACTTCCCGAGGAAGATCAACAAACTCAATGCCAATATTGGCTTTACTCCATTGGCGGGTTTCGTCGATAAAATTGATTTGAGCAACTGGAACTTCACAAATCTGAGCCGCAAGCGTAACCAGATTATCAAACTCTGTTTCTTTTCCCGAATCCATGATTTCAAAGCGACTAAGCTCTTTGATTCGCATTCGTTCTAATGGAAGTTGTACAGCTGCTTGTGGTACGGACATAATCAGACTTTTCGTTTACGTCGTTATCGACGGAACGAATCTAAACTTTAAGCTGACGCCTTGTAGTTAGAGTATTCTAAACTACGTGAGATAATATTTACACTTAGTCGAACAGTGATTTATGTTCACTTTCGTTATCGATTTTCGTGGACTCCGGTAAAGATTTAGTTGCTTTAGCACCCAATTCTTTGAGCATTTCGGCTTGCCGAACCAAATTACCCGATCCCGATTTTAAGCGTTTCATTGCCACTTCGTAACTATCTTGGGTTTGGCGAATTCGATTTCCGATGTCGTCCATACTTTCCACAAACCCAACAAACTTGTCGTACATCGCTCCGCCGCGTTCAGCAATTTCTAACGCGTATTTATTCTGTCGATCCCGCTTCCAAATTGTATTTATGGTAAATAAGGTAGCCAACAAAGTTGAAGGACTTACAATCACGATATTCTTCTCAAACGACTCGTTGTACAATTCCGGTTCGGCTTGCAAAGCTGCTGCAAAAGCCGGCTCAATGGGTATAAACAACAGTACAAAATCAGGAGTTTTATCTTGATATAATTGCGTGTAATTCTTCTCGCTTAAACCTTTCACATGCGCCCGAATCGATAAAACATGTTGCTTCAAATACTTCTGGCGCTCGTCCTTATCATCAGAGCTTACGTATCGTTCGTAGGCGGTTAACGATACTTTTGAATCTACTATCAGAAACTTTTCGTCGGGTAATTTTACCACCACATCCGGCTGCAATCGTCTGCCATCTGTAGTGGTTTCACTTTGCTGAGTGAAGTATTCTTCATCTTTTCGGAGTCCCGATTTTTCCAAAATACTACCCAACACCACTTCGCCCCAATTCCCCTGTGCTTTCGAGTCTCCTTTCAGCGCTTTAGTCAAGTTTTTGGTGTCTTCACTCATTTGCTGATTCAACTCCGCCATTTGACGAATTTGTTCCTTTAACGTAGCTCGCTGTCGATTTTCATCGTTGTAGGTCTCTTCCACTTTCTTCCGAAACTCTTCCAGTTTTATTCCCAGCGGGTTCAACAACTGATCCAGATTTTCACGGTTTTGCTTGGTGAATTTCTCCGCTTTTTCATCCAGAATTTTGTTCGCCAGATTCTCGAACTGCACCTTCAACTGTTCTTGCATGTGTTCGAGCTCCCCTTTTTGCTCGTTTAACTTAATTTGTAGCGCATCATATTCGGCTTTAAGTCCGGCCAGTTGCCTATCAAGGTGTGCACTCTTTTCACGCTCGGCTTTTAATTCGTCTTCTTTTTGTTGATGAAGCTTCTCCGATTGCTCCCGTGCTTCTTTCACTTCACTTTCCAACCGATCGGAAATTTCCTGTTTTAGTTGCTCTAAGTTGGCAATTCGTTCCTCGAGTCTCCCCGATTCTGACTTCGATTTAAAATGAGCGATCGCATATCCAATGATAATCCCTAAAAGCAATGCTCCTGCACTAATCGCAATTTCCAACGCTATTCCTCCGCTAAAATTTCAGCCATTTTGGCCTTTAATTGTTCGTTATTAAACACTCGATTATGCCCCTGACCTGCGAGCATGATAAACTCATCGTTTCCATCCAAAAACTCATTTAATTTAATGGATCTCTCCACAGGAAGTAGCTCATCTTCTGCAGCATAAAAGATGGTGATGGGTTCATCTATGCGTTGCAAAGCTAAATCTGTACGCAGTGGATATCGGACTAGAAAATCCGGTAAAAACCAATACTGAGAATCTTTCATATCCATCATACTAAAATATGGCGTCCAGAGTATAAGTTCTCTGGGATCATTATCTACAGCCACTTGTGCTGCAACACCCGAACCCAGCGAGTAGCCAACAATAACAATATCGTCTTCGGTGTATTCTTTCGAAATTTCGCGATACACTACTTTCATATCGCCTACCAAATCGTCTTCATTCCAAAGTTCACCTTCAGTTAGGCCATAGCTTCTGTAATCCGGATAAAGCACGTCGTATCCATTATTTAAAAAGAGCTCAAATTTTGAAGGACTCGTTTGGGCATTGCCTCCATTTCCATGAAAGAAAATAACGAGCCCTTTGCTTGAATCTGCCTTAGCAAGAATAGCGTGGATTCGAGCTTCATCACCAATTTCAAACCATCGCTCTTCGAAATCGAAGGCGTAATTAAATTCGTGATTCTCTTCTAAAACAGATTGATTAAACAAAATGGCATTCTGAATGAAGTAGAAGTACAAGCAAATTCCGACGTACAGCACGCCAATCAAAACTACCGTTGATAAAATTCCTTTTTTCATAACTCAATTTTTTACCTCGCTAAAGATACTTTATGATGGTACGAACCCCAACCCGAATTGAACCTTAACAGCTGTTTATTTCTTAATTAATATCAAAAGTTCAACATTCTTCTCACCTATTAATACTAATGCAATTCAATTCAGGAACTCTTATTTTTAGGGTTCTGTTTTAAATGCTCCGTAAGAGGTAAGCAATCATTTAAATCCTTCAAGTACATTGAATAACAAATCAGACGTAGAACAATTAGAGATCATCGAAGATCTTGGCGATGCACACATCGGCACTTCCGAACTTACCCCGTTAAGAGCTGACGCTTTCGACCTAAGCGATGATGAAAAAATTAGCATTATTAAAGAGCATTTCGCTAAAATCATGGATACACTTGGCCTTGATTTAACCGACGATAGCCTGAGAGGTACGCCTCAACGCGTGGCAAAAATGTACGTTAAAGAAATTTTTAACGGTTTGAATCCCGTTAATCGTCCGGAAGCGCGTACTTTCAGCAATGGCTACGATTACAGTGATATGGTGATCGAAAAGAACATTCAAGTTACTTCGTTTTGCGAGCATCACTTTCTTCCATTTATCGGAAAAGCACACGTTGCTTACATTTCGAAAGGCAAAGTGATTGGCTTGTCTAAAATTAACCGTTTAGTTGATTATTTCTCGCGCCGACCACAAGTACAAGAACGCCTGACCCTTCAAATTGCTGATGCTTTGGCTGAAGCCATGGAAACCGACGACGTTGCCGTTTTCATCGACAGCAAGCATTTATGTGTTTCTACCCGTGGGATTAAAGATCAAAGTAGTAGCACTATCACTTCAGAATTTCGAGGGGCGTTTCGTCAAAAAGACGTTCAACAAAAATTCATCGATTTCATTAGAACCAATACAGAGCTTTAAGAATCGTTTTGGCTGAACAAAAACTTCACGTTTACAACACGCTTACTCGCAAAAAAGAACGCTTCAAGCCGTTGAATCCTCCGTTTGTGGGGATGTACGTTTGTGGCCCAACCGTGTATGGCGATGCGCATCTTGGCCACGCCAAAAGTTATGTTTCTTTTGATGTGGTGCTTCGCTACTTGCGCTATCTCGAGTATAAAGTGAAGTATGTGCAAAACATCACCGATGTGGGTCACCTTGTGGGTGATGGCGACGAAGGCGAAGACAAATTGGCGAAAAAAGCCCGCATCGAACAAATTGATCCGATGCAGGTTGCCGAGCAATATACCTTTACCTATTTCCGCGATATGGATGCGTTGAATGTGCTACGTCCCGACATCGCACCTCGTGCAACCGGACACATCCCCGAGCAAATCGCGATGATTAAGACATTGATCGAACGCGGCCATGCCTACAACGCCGACGGTAATGTGTATTTTGATGTAGCTTCTGATCCAAACTACGGCAAGTTGAGCGGTCGCAGCCTCGACGATGCTGAATCAGGAACTCGTGTTGATATTGCAAGCGATAAGAAAAATCCTGCTGATTTCGCCCTCTGGAAAAAAGCGGATGATAGCCACCTAATGAAATGGGATTCGCCTTGGGGCGTTGGTTACCCGGGCTGGCATATCGAATGTTCGGCGATGAGCACCAAATATCTTGGTGAAAGTTTTGATATTCATGGTGGTGGATTGGAGAATCAGTTTCCGCATCACGAATGTGAAATTTCACAATCAGAATGTGCCCATGACGCCCAATTTGTGAAATATTGGATGCACAACAACATGGTTACCCTCGAAGGGCAAAAAATGGGTAAATCGTTGGGGAACGCCATTAATCTGCATGAGTTTTTTACGGGTGATCACAAAATGCTAACTCGCTCATGGAGTCCTGAAGTAATTCGGTTTTTCTTGCTTCAAAGTCATTACCGCAGTACCACTGATTTTTCTGAGGATGCACTGGAAGCCGCTGAAACCGGTTTAAAGAATTTGCATTCGATCGTAAGCACCATCGAAAAAAGTTCGGCAGGAAAAGGCGCAGCTTACCCTATCGATAACTTCATCAGTGATTTTGAAGCAGTGATGAACGATGATTTCAACTCGGCCCAAGGTATTGCAGTGGTTTTCGAGCATGGAAAAGAAATTCGAAAGCAAATCACAAACGGATCGGTTCCGGCGAATATCGAAGAAGTTAAAAGCGCCTTCAAGAAGGTTGTTGATGAAGTACTCGGAATCTGGCCAACAAACTCTGGTGGCGATTCAAATCTGACCGGCGGTTTAGTTGAGTTATTGATTGAAATCAGAAAGGATGCCCGATCGAATAAAGATTTTGCGCTTTCTGATAAAATCAGAGATGATTTGAAAGCATTGGGTGTACAGTTGAAAGATGGAAAAGACGGTACCACCTATGACTTGGATTAATGCAGCTCATCAACAACATATTTCGTTGGTTGATCGTGGGCATTGTTCGGTTTTACCAGCTGGCCATTTCGCCTTGGCTGGGTAAATCGTGTAGGTATTCCCCTACCTGTTCGCAATATATGATCGAAGCCGTGAACGAATGGGGAGCATTGAAAGGATTTTGGATGGGATTGAAACGCATCGGAAGTTGCCATCCCTGGGGGGACCACGGATATGATCCCGTTCCTGAAAATCCAAAAAAGAAATTGAAATAATACAACAAACATCGTCTTTTGAGATGAATCGTTGAATCGAAGTTTCCCAATTTGTTCAGATTCAGCGCTTTCACTTAGAACGGCAAATTAGAAATCATGAGTGACATTACTTTTAAAGAACGCAAAACTGTGTACCAGGTTGAAGAAGAAAAAGATCTGGCTCCAAAATTTGATGAAAACGGTTTAATTCCTGTTGTAACCACCGATTTTACTTCGGGCGAATTGTTGATGCATGGCTACATGAATGTGGAAGCCTTCAAGAAAACTATTGAGTTGGGCGAGGCCGTGTATTACAGCCGCAGCCGAGAGGTACTTTGGCATAAAGGAGCCACTTCGGGGCTTACTCAAATCGTGAAGGAAATGCGAATCGACGACGACCAAGATTGCGTGTGGCTTCGCGTTGAAGTGCAAGGTAATGGCGCAAGCTGCCACGTTGGCTATCGGTCTTGCTTCTACCGCAGCGTACCTACCGGTGATGAGTTCTTCGAAAAAGACGGTGAATTGAAATTCGAAGAATCTGAAAAAGTATTTGATCCGGAAGACGTGTACGGAGATGCTCCGAATCCGACTAAACTCTAAGTTTATACACACCGAATATAAAAGCCCCACTCTGGGGCTTTTTCTATTTAAATAAGTTTATAGACTGATTTTCATCTTCCGCCCGAATCACAAGTAACAATTCTTTCCGCTCGTTACGGTCTACTTGATAAATCTTTGTTCCTATTGGAAATCGTTCTGTTCTTTTTTGAAACATTCGGAATGGTAGTCCATAGCCAAATCGAGCATTTTCAGGTCCTTCTATTACAATATGTACTCGTTTACCAGAATTATTTTTTAAAGCTAGATCAATATATTGTACGCCAGGTTTGGGTAGATCATATTCAAGCTTTGATATAATTTTCGCTCCAGATTCAATTTCACTCACTAAACTTACCGGTTCCTTGGCATAAATAATTGTACCTGTAGCCGACACATTCACATCAACCGAATCAATTTCACCTACTCTTATTTTACCGAAGCTTGTAACCACAAGATTTGCGGTTTTAGTCATTAAATCAGTCGCATCAATCGTGCCTACTCCAGTTCTAACGAACAATGAATGTGCGGTACCTTTCACAGTAATCTCACCAACATTAGCATTGATTTCGAAATAGTCAGAATCAATTCCATTTATCATATAATTGCCATGCGCACTGTTTTTGAATGTTACCAAATTAGTGGTCGTGATTTCGATTTCTATCCTTTTGGAAGAAGATATCCAACTCTTTTGATTGATTTCTAACACTCCATTTCGAACTTCCACTCGTATCTGATCTTGAAGGTTTTTATCCGCTTTAATCGTGATTTGATTGTAATCTCCTATCGTAATCATTATCTGACTTGACAGTCCATTTTCGATAGAATTGAATGCCTCTATTTGATAGGATAAGGTAGAAATATTGCCATTTCCTTTTAGCTGAGCTTGTGCATTTACCGACCACAAAATGAAGAAAAAAATCATAATGAATTTCATATTAGCCTCTATGCGTTGAAATGATGGTTTCTGTAATCTGAGTACTGTCTTTTTTTGTGAGCCAATTCGAAATGAGGTAATCAAGACCAAATTTTCCAGAACCGAATGCCACAGCGTAAAGACTCACCCATAAGAATCCAAGTGCCGGTAACATCCCCCAAAGTCCACCACCCCATTTTTGAAAAAATATCGCGACTAACATAGTGCCTGCTATAAAAAAAGCAGCAATTCGAGTTTGAAAACCCCATAGTAAGAACATCCCTCCAATGGCTTCGCTGGCTGCACCCATCCAAGCGAAAAAAACAGGCGCCCAACTAAAAGGAGCTCCAAACTTTGCAACATCTTCGGGGAACCATGCAACTACCTCAAATAAACCAAGTCCGGTATCTGCAATCGACCAAGGCACTCCAAATTTATCGCCACCAAACATTGTAGCTAGAAACAGGCCGGCTAATATGCGTGGAATTGCTAAAACAAGATTGGTGAAAACACCGTCAACCTGTTTTGGTTCAGTTACAGCCTTGAAATACTGATATATTTTTTTTGATGCATTAGCTTGATTTGAAATCATGTTGGATCATTGTTGTTAATGTTTTCCCAATGATCTGCTTTTCTAGAATGTAGATCGTCTCATGATAATTTGAGACGTCTCAAATCATACTTTTGAGACTAATTGCTTTCAGACTTCGACTGAAACTCACTTGGTGAAGAACCTGTAACCTTTTTAAAAACACGGTTAAATGTAGCCTTACTATTAAAACCACAATTAAATGCGATACCCAAAATAGAGTATTGTTGATTAGAAGGATCAAGCAGTGCTTTTTTCACTTCTTCGATCCGAAACTCATTCACGAAGTCATTAAAATTTTTATCAAATCCAGTATTTATCACTTTCGATAATTGATTCACAGGAATAGAAAGTTGTTTCGAAAGTTCGGCGAGAGTCAAGTCGGGCTGTAAATATACTTTCTCAGTATTCATATATTCAGTAAGCTTCACTTTTACAGTTTCATCAACCTCATTTTTTTGATCCTTTATTTCGTGTGATCGCTCAATGAATTTTAATTCAGTCAACTTTCCGAGATCAGCAAATACTCCCATCAAGCCCAAATAAACAAGTACCATGGAAGCGAATAAATACCACCACCAGTTTTGAGTCCAACTTAAATCGATGGTAAAATCGAAAGTGATAAATAGTATGCGAAGCACGAATAATGTAAGGTACGCAATTAGAAAATTTCGTAACCAATTCAATTCTACTTTGTAGGTATTCGAAAAGAATTGAAGCAATTTTGCTTTAAACTCTACAAAAATCTTAGCAGCAAGAAAGAAATAGATCATTCGAGAAACGATCCCTATAACTACCATATAAGTGGCAATTCCAAAATTGATCTTAACGTGGAGTACTCCGTTTTGAACATCATCAAAATTAGGCTGTTGAGAATCATACACATAAACGAAAACTTGTAGAGCAATGTATACACCCCATGGTGCGAAATGCCATAGATCTTTTTTCGAAAAACTGAAAGTTTGTATAGTAATGCTTTTCACATAAAAATAGACCAAAGGTCCTAGAATCAACGAAAAATCAGGTAAGAAGTAATTGATTTTGGTATTTGGAAAGGTATCGTACCAACTCATAAATCCTATGATATAAGAAGTACATCGCAAGCCTGTTATAACTAGAAATAGAGCCAAGATGAGATCTGAACTTTTTCTTTTTTTATAAAATCGAACAAAAAGTAGTACCGCAAAAAGATACCCCTGACCTACTAAAATAATCAGGGGCATGCTGTAAACATTGAAATCCGGAAATACTGGCTGACTCATCAGCTATAATTTGCTACTAATCGGATCAATTTGAAAATCGATTTTGTATAATTATGGTAATTCTTGATTTATTATATCCCTTTGGTGTGGTCGATGCTAAATTAATTCAATTAATAAAGAACAACCCGTCTCCATATTCATTTAATAGATTAGAGTTAATCTAACTGAGCGCAAATCTGTTCATCCGAATTATAAATCAGCTAATAATTGCGTGGCAATGAATAATGGAGAATATGCAGAAGCTAAATGGTAGTGTAGAAGTAGCTTTTGAAATACCCTTTTTTTTGATGCTTCCTGATCAATAAAAATCGGAACTTTCGTCGATTTGCCTATTGATAATACGTGCCAGTTTTTTTGCGGCACTCATCTCTTCGCGGAACCAAAGCTCCGGTTCAATTAATTCAAGTTCTGAGAGTACAAAATCGCCTGAATTATCCCACATAATATCAACCCGGGCGTAAGCCGGCAGTGGATCGCAGGCTTTTACTACTTTTTCGGCAAATTCCATTTCCAGATAGCCGGCATCATAAGTATGAACCGTTCCACCGAAGTCATCCTGTACTCTAAAATCGCCCGGTTTAGCTTTCTTTAGAATCGCGTGCGTAAACTCACCGCCAATCACCATCAACGAAATTTCGCCTTTGGTTGTAATGCTATATTGATAGGGTTGTAGCATCATATCTTCTTTGGCAATCAGCTTTCTGAATATTGCTTCATGCTCGTCAACATTCTCGATCGAAAGTTTATAGGTATGCCGTGCCGCACCCGCAATGGTTGGCTTAAGCACCACGTCTTCGCTGTCCATTTCCAGGAAAAGCTCATGCAGAGACGTTGTTGTGCCTCGCTCGATAAATTTAGTTTTTACTGTTCGAATGCCCTTCTCAGCAAGATCTCGCAAATATTTCTTATCCATATTCCAACGAATTTGCGGAATAGGATTTATAAACATCGTTTGATCTTTTACGCGCGAGAGCCATACGTCGAACTCGGGGAATCGGTCGAAATAATCCCACGTTGTTCTGAAAACGGCACAACGTGTCGAATTCCAGTCGAAATCGGGATCCGCCCAGTCGATGCGAACCACATTCAAATCCAGCTTTTCGAGGGCTGATTTCAGCAGATTATCCTCCCAAAGTACATTCATCACATATTGTGAATCATCTTTGGGATTCAAATATCTCGATTCTGTTAAAATGGCAACATCAACGGGTTTCAATGGATCAGCGGTTTATCTGCGTTTTCTTTTCGAACGATTACCGCCACGTTTATTATTCCGGCTTCCACCTTTCGATTCTTCAATCGCAACGGGACGGCCTTCGAATTTAATACCTTTCACGCTTTTAATCATTTCGTTTCCGTAGCCGGGTTCCACTTCGAAAAAAGAAAAATTCAGATCAACGTCGATTTTACCGAAATCAGGCTTATCACCTTTAAGAACTTCGTTTATCACGCCCATCAATCGCACAGGATTTAATCCATCACGCTTACCAACATTGATAAAAAAGCGCTCGTAGTTATTGTCGTCGCCACCACGAGATCTAGAACCTCGATCACCACGGTCACCACGGTCACCACGGTCACCACGACTGCCGCGATCGCTACGATCATTTCTACTCGATTTACCTTTGGCATTCAAATCAGGAGCATTTTTGTAGTACTCTAAGAAACGATTAAACTCTACCGATAGGAAATGTTTGATCAGTTCTTCACGATCTAAGCCTTCCAACTTCTCCATTGCAGCCGGTAAAAACTTACCAATTCGATCTTCGTTCACATCCGTAGACGTAACGGTATCGATCAAATCCAGCATTCGAATTCCGCAAATCTCTTCCCCACTCGGGATTTTCTTCTCGATAAAATCTTTGCCCGACATACGCTCGAGGTTTTGGATTCTACGCGTTTCGCGAGTGTGAACGATAGTGATGGAAATACCTGAGTTACCGGCACGTCCGGTTCTACCGCTACGGTGAATGTACACTTCCAAATCGTCAGGAAGATTGTAATTGATTACATGCGTAAGGTTATCAACATCTAAACCACGTGCAGCTACATCGGTAGCAACAAGCAGTTGAAGTTCTTTAGTACGAAAACGTTTCATCACGTCATCGCGTTGGTTTTGGGATAAATCTCCGTTCAAGAGATCAACTTCGTAGCCCTGTTTTTTCAGTTTGTGGGCAATGTCGGCAGTTTCCTGACGAGTTCTACAGAAAATGATTCCATAAATCTCAGGCAACATATCAACTAAGCGTTTAAGCGCTTCAAAACGATCTCTTGCCTGTACGGTGTAATAATGATGCTCTACGTTCTTAGCACCGGAATTACGCTCCCCTACTTCAATATTAACGGGGTTAGTCATGTACTTTTTAGCAATTTTTGAAATCGCCTTAGGCATGGTTGCAGAGAAAAGCAGTGTTTGCTTTTCGGCCGGGGTATCGGCTAAAATCTGATCCAAATCTTCCTGAAAGCCCATGTTAAGCATTTCATCGGCTTCATCAAGCACTACGGTCTGGATGTTGGTTACATCAAGCTTACGGCGACGAATCAAATCTAGGGTTCTGCCCGGCGTACCGATCACAACCTGTGCGCCATTTTGAATGGCTTTTATTTGAGTTCTGATTTCAGAACCACCGTAAACAGCTACGGATTTAATATTCTTTTGAAATTTAGCGAACGACTTAAGGTCTTTCGCAATCTGAATTGCAAGTTCTCTTGTTGGCGATAAAATCAATAATTGAACTTTAGGCAGATCAGGATTGATTTTTTGAAGAGCAGGTAGGCCGAAAGCTCCTGTTTTTCCAGTTCCGGTTTGCGCCAAGGCAACCAGATCATCGTTCGAATTTAGAATTTGAGGAATTGCCTGTTCCTGAACTTTGGTTGGATTTTCGAAACCCAACAGGGCAATTGCGTCCAACAACTGTTGTTGAAGGCCTAATTCACTGAATGTAGTCATTTATATGTATTAACAGAGGGGCGTAAAATGCTGTACTTTAGCCTGTCCGATATTTATTGTTAGGTGAGCATTGGACAAGCTTCAAGCGCGACTGCTTGATTCATAAAAGCCAGCAATAAATTATAAACCTGAAAGGTCTTTGGTATCCGTTTTTGGGATTCGTTTCAGTCTCGTCACGAACTCACGCACTAAAGATACGGAAACTTACCGAAGACTCTCTCAGGTAAATAAAAATTAATATGAAGCGCTTAATCACTAGGTATTAACTGCTTACTGTGCCTTGTTGGAAACCAGCATTGCAGATTCGCCTAAGTGAAGCACTCTTTTTTGAGTGTTCAGTGCCGTTAAATCAGTAACACCTTCCTGTGAAACTATACGAATGTTATCTGTATTTCCCGACAAGACTACGTTTGCATAAGGATTGAACACAACCAGATTTTCTTCTTCAAGATTATGGAAATAATAGGTTCCATTTCCACCGGTTGTCGCGTGTGAAAGATTAGTATATTCGATTACCACTTTCTTGAGCATTGCATCCGGTTCGATCTGATAATTCATGCTTAGCATGCCATCTTCCGAAATTACCGGAATGGTAGCTATGTAGGCCGAATCGCCGACTAAGGTTACATGATTGCGTTTACTTTTGATCAGAATAACTTCAGTGTCGATGCTGACCTGAATTTTGTTGTAGGCAGTAAGCTCTACATTGCGTAAATGTGTTGTTTGTGCCGATGTTTGAACAGTTGCAGCAAAAGCGATAGCAATTGCTACAACCATTTTTGTAATGGATGTTTTCATAATGTGATGAGTGAGTAGATGAGTGTTATTTGTAATTATGAGAATTAGTTGCTTGCGCTGATGAGTGAATCAACCCGTACAAAGGATTTAGCCTGTAGAACAAGTTTTGAGAAAAACTTTTCAAAGCTAATTTTTGATCTCTTAGTTTGTTTCGCCCAACCGTATGTTGGTGCAAATGGTAGATAATGGGAGGAATAATTATATCTGTTATTCAAAATGCTCTCCTTGTTTTTTGATGTTAATTCAGATTTTTACTGAATTGCGATCTGATCGTATTTTCTATTGTCAGTCGCCGTCTTGATTTCTATTTCTTCGTCTGACCCAAGTTATCGACCTTTCAAGCAGACTTTCACTCTTTTTGTTGATTGAGAGATTCTATCATCAACATCTAAATTTATCGATATGCCGGTAATGAGGCAGAAAAGCGTTACCATTCACTTTTTACAGGCTGTTTATTAACATTAAGTTAACGCAATTATTTTCATGGAAGCGTTTCAATCGGGTTAGCAAAGCGTTTCCAAAAAAGGTAAAATTTGAAGAATTTGGATCGATTTGAGAGCAAGAAGCGTCTATAGTTCTTAGATTTTACTATTCAATTGAATTCAAATCTAGCCAAGACTAAAGCAAACTTTATACGAAACCTCCCAAAACCATGAGTGTAAATACCGTTTTCCCTAATGCCATTTCAATTAAAGAATTAAAAGTCGACATCATTAGAGCGTACGCCGACAAGAACATTGATTTATCAGACAGTATTTGGGCAACCTCAATTTGCAGCGATGAGGTGAATAATCTTTTTCCTGAGTTTAGCCACTTATTTGCCGGACCCGGTGCTTTTACCATGGGTGGAATCTCAGGCTTGCCTTTTACCGGAATCACCGGCTTAAAAGCCTTTTTGAGCCACATGCCGGATAATGGTGCTGCGATGATTATTTATGGTCCGCACATTGGATATTCATCCGATGAAGAAGTTGGCTTTATGAATCGCCAGAATCAATCAGCCAAATCAGCTAGTTGTGGTTCTCTTCATGCAGCTTTAGGTGCATTAAAAGCGGATAAAACGCCAACCGAACATTCATTAGACTATCAGCAAGCGCAGGTATATAATATGTTGAAAGTAAAGGAAGAAGAAATAATGGCAGCTGAAGATCAATTAAAAAAGGCTACCGAGGTTGCTTACGAAACTATCAACACAACCATGCATAAGATAGTTGATGAAGTTCGAGATGAATTATCTGGAATCCGTCTTTATTTAATCGGTGGCATCATCATCAATACCGATTGGCACGATGATGATTACTTTGAAGTACACCACCAAGAGTTCTACGAGTTCTAATTATTTCTCTTCGTAGAAAAACTCGAGCATATTACCATCCGGATCGGCAATAAATAAGAAACGACCTTTTTTACGATTTGCCGGTCCGCTTATGATAGTCACTTCATGCTTTCTGAAATACTCGGCAACTTCATCTACTTGCTTGGCCGATTCCATATAAAATCCGAAGTGATCAACTCTAAAGTCTCTCGAAGTAGGGTCGTAACTAGTTTCGGCTTCAACAATCACCAGCGTATCTCCATTACCTACATCATACACCGCCATGCTCTGCCCCATTGTTTTAACAAGTTCGAAGCCGAGAACGTCTCCGTAAAACTCTTTCGAAGCGTCGATGCGATTTACCCGAATGGTGATGTGATTTAGTCCCGATGGTGTGAAATTCATTGCCATTACTGCAGAAATATTAGTTCAAAAGTTAACAACTGATAATAAGCTCTTTTATCTTAATTCAATAAGTTTGATTTAGAACTGAAAAACCTCAACTTCCGCTCCATAAAAATTCTAGATTTTGTCAAAATTATACATTGTAGCTACTCCGATAGGAAATTTGAGTGACTTTTCGCCCAGAGCGGTAGAAACCTTGAAAGAGGTGGCGTACATCGCCTGTGAAGATACCCGAACGTCCGGTAAGCTATTTAAGCATTTTGGCATTAATACGCCCTCTTTCTCCTTCCATCAGCATAACGAGCACAAGAAAGTAGACTACTTACTTCAGATTTTGGATTCGAATCAAGATGTTGCACTAATCAGCGATGCGGGCATGCCTGGCATTTCTGATCCCGGATTTTTGGCCATTCGATCTGCCAATCAAAACGATCATCAGGTAATTGTAATCCCCGGACCGGATGCCGCAACTACAGCTCTGGTTGGAAGTGGGCTCCCCTGCGATCGTTATTGTTTCGAGGGATTTCTTCCCCATAAAAAAGGGCGCCAAAAACGATTAAAAGAATTGGCCGAAGAAGAGCGTACGATTATACTTTATGAAAGCCCAAATCGTTTGGTGAAATTGTTGGGCGAAGTGGAAGAATATTTTGGCAGTGATCGTTTGGCTGCCGTAGCTCGTGAACTCACAAAAACGTTCGAAGAAATTGTGCGTGCGCCGGTTGCAGAATTGAAAAGTGAATTCGCAGAGCGTCCTTCAATCAAAGGCGAAATTGTAGTGGTAATCGCAGGAAATAAATATACAGAATGAACCGGTATTTTCAGAATAAATGGGTGGTTTCGCTAACTGCCGGTATGTTATTGGGCTTGAGTTTCCCGCCTGTAAACCTATCTTTTCTAACCATTCCGGCATTCATATTAATCTTTCATTTGGCGAGCTTATGCGACAGTAATCGACAGTTTGCGTATGTCGTTTATCCGGGCTTAGTGCTCTGGAATGTGATTACCACTTACTGGCTTACCATGGCTAGCGTACCAGCCGGAATTGCTGCCATTCTTGCCAATGCAGCAGTTATGACGCTTCCACTCATGCTGATGCGCTATTTTCAGCAAAAATATTCCGGATTTATTCTATTGGTAGTTCTGCAAGCAAGTGCTTGGACTACCTACGAGTTTTTGCATCATAATTGGGATCTGGCCTGGCCATGGCTTGCCATCGGGAATGCTTGGGCTAAGCAAATTAGTCTCATTCAATACATTTCAATTACCGGGCACCTAGGAATCACTTTCTGGGTTACTTTAACCGCAGCTATTGCTTATCAAGCCATAAAAACCAGCAACAAAAATTACGCGATTAGTGCTACAGCTATTCTGCTTGCATTACCATTGGCCTCCCTCCTCTTTTTTGCGTTGGATAAACCGGTCTATTCTGATGCCACTTTGATTCCGGTTACGGTTATTCAACCCAATCATGATTCTTATCTCGAATATGGCGGATTGAGCGGTAATGATGAAGTGATTGACAGTTTATTTTCGATTACCGTTAGAACCAAAACTCCGGAAACGAAACTCATCGTTTGGCCCGAAAATGCCATCGAAAATGCGGTTTTGATGAATTCACGTCACTTACAACGCATAGCTGATTCGGCTAGAGTTTGGAACACAAATTTCATAGTAGGAACAGGATTATATACGCTTTATCCCGATGAAGTACCCGAACTTACCCGAGGATTATATGGCAGTACTCCATATAATATTTTCAATGGTACTTTTTTTGCTGATGCTTCTGGAGTTACCTCGCGCTACGACAAACACAATTTGGTTCCTATTGTTGAGCGCATTCCGTTTTTACCACTTCTAACCACTATCGATGTGTTCGACTGGGTTGATTGGGGAGGAATTGCCGGTTTTGGAAAAGGCACGGAAGCTGTACAATTACATACACCAGAATTCATAACTCCCGGATTGATTTGCTACGATTCGGTGTACCCAAGTTGGATACGCAACTTTGTGAACGATGGCGCCGGCTTTTTGACAATTATCACCAACGATGGCTGGTGGGGTGATTCGAGCGGGCATCGGCAACATTTCGAGTATGCCAAGCTCCGTGCCATTGAGTTTAACCGATGGGTGGTTCGAAGTGCAAATAACGGCACATCGGGGATTATCCGTCCGGATGGAACCGTGGAACAGAAAACGGATTACTGGGTGCGTACCGGCTTTAATTCTGTGATTCCCGTCATCACCAAGAATACATTTTATGCCAAATATGGCGATTGGCTAGCTTATCAAGCTTTGGGGATTTCCATCGTATTTTGGTTGATCGCGTACTTCGACCCTAAAGCAATTACTAGCGTGATGAAATAGCGATCCTCACGTTAAAACGAATATCGTGATTGGTTCGCGTAGGAATATTATTGGATTGGATTCGGCTGTACGTGTATTCGAAATTGGATGAAATCGAAGCCGATATTTTATATCCCACAGAAAATGTACCATTAATACGTTTTTGTCCCGTCTCTCTACTACTAAGTATTTCAGCATCTTCAACCGGTAGCACTGTTGGAGCATTCGGAATCAAAGCATTCCCAATATCGCTGTCCAACTTGTAACTCAGCTCGGTGTCGTTTTTGTAACTACCGCGCAAACTCAAGTCGATGTTGTTCTTTATCTTCGGAAACATCTTCATTTTCACATTTCTGAACGTGTAATTCATCGAGAAATCGATCCCCTGCGATAATGTTTCGGTAGCTCGCTTACTTGCAATGGCAAAGGTAGAAATAGTACTTCTATCGTAGCCAAATTCAGTTCTCAAATTCGATTCCCATGTCATGCTCAGTTTCACTAATGGTGAGAATCTTCGCTCTGCCCGTAAAGTGGTGGGCTCAAATCGACGCCTGTTATCTATAATATCAAAGGTGCTGCCCAACGATTGCGCCGACTGTTCGCCGGTTAACGTATTTAATGCCCAATCAACTTTGTAGGTACCTCGATATGAGTGCGAAAGTGTAGCATTAGATAGAAACTGCCCGATAAACGGCAGGTATTCTTGAAATCTGTTCCAGTTTATTCGCCATCCCGGTCGAGGAAATACAAATAATCCTTTACTGCCCAGTCCATTTACATTACTACCTAAATAAGCATCCCGAAAATCTGCTTCCAAGGTATTTCGATTTAGAACAAACCGACCGTCGTTGTTACCAAGCGAATCTGCAATCACATCACTGCCTGCATTAATATCAGCATAAGCCGTTTTTAACTGATTTCGGAATAGCTTTTCGTATCCATCACCAAAGGCCCAAACCGAAGAATTATACCCTCCCGACTCACTTACTACCGAGGAAAACTCGCCTTCTGGGGTAACGGTTATTGTAGTAGTACTTCGATTGTTGATTGCCGCGCTCCAATCCAAATCGATGGTTAAGTTTGGAAACAGATTGATGCGAGTTTTTGCAGTAAAGGTGTCGTTAATGCTATTGTTTGCCGGAAGTTGAACATTGGTATTTCCATCTAGATTATCGATCAATTGCTCTTGCGAAATGCGATCTTTAAAACCAGTTCGATAGGCAAATGGTGGCGAGTAGTTATTACTGCCCGGCGTATTAAATGCATAAAATATTTGAGATTGACCTTGATACCCGGGCTGACTTCCAGATTTCGTTCGCTTGTAACTTCCTGAAAGGTCTTTCATACTAAAAGCGGCCAAGAATACTTTTCGGCCTAAATATTTAAAATCCCTAACTAAATCCGGAGCCGGGCGAGGTGTTCGTAAGCTATCCGCTAAATCCTGTTCAGCTTCTCTACTTCTGGCATCTTTTTTCGCTTTTCGATCTTTCGTTTCTTCTCCGTCCGTTTCTTTCATTTTGCTGATAAATCCAATCCGATCCAGAATGTCTTCTACATCAATTTTAACAGAATTATCAATCTGGAAATTATTGGACACCGATGCTCCTAAATTTGAACCTCTAGGACTATTATTCCATTGAAATCCACCGCCATAACTCAATGAATATGTAAACCAATTAATTGCTTTGATTTGACTTAAATTCGGACGCCAGCTGGCGGAATAGGTTTCTTGATAGGTTGATCGACGAGCAGTTAGTGTATCAGAAACAATCCCTTGCAGCACATCAAAGGTTGGTTTAACATCGAAAGCGAGGCTATCGGTACCGGTTGCATTTCGGTTTTCGATTCCAGCATTTGCTAAATCAAAATTCGTTGCAGTTCGGAAGGAAATCGGTATCGACGGAGTCAAGTTGTAGTTCAATCCAAAGTTATTACGCTGTGTAAAATTGTGCGACTGCTGGAGAGGCTGAATGGCCGTTGGATCGGATAAACTACGCCGTCGCGACTCGCTGTAATTACGGGTTAAACCCGACGAAAAAGTGAGAGAACTAGGTAGATATCCCATTCTAAAACCAGACAATACTTTCACTAATGGAATGTTTCGGGTGAACCCAAAAGGTGTAAATAATTTAACCCTACGCAACGACAAATTGTACGATACCGAAGCCTGGTAATCCCATTTATTCTGAAACTGCAACTGTGGATTTTGTGCACTACCTGTGTTGTACACATAACTCAGCCGCATGTTGTCGATGGTGTACTTGGCGAGTTCGCTTTTGGAATTTCTCTTTGAGATATCAGAAAAATTGATCGAAAAGCGCTCGTTAACGGTTTGAATATCCTCGATTCTGGTGCTTATACTATCTTGTTTTTGCTCAGAGGATAGATTCTCGTTCGAGTTTACCGCATCCTTAAAATCAGTGAGTCGAATATCTCCTTGATCGGGCAAAAACTTAGGAGTTTGGGTATCACGTGCAGTAGAAATGGTAACCGGGAAATTCCACCCAAAACGATCCGGCACTAGTTTATGCAGGTTGATGGTTGAGCTTAAATTATATCCGAATTGCTCTGACACACTTCTGCTTTCGAATTGCGATTCCAACCCGCCAAAGCCATTCGTTCGTCGGGTCATATTTGCATTTAAAGTAGCAAAATCAGCTAATTTCACACTCGATTTAGCGTTTGCCGCCCAGCCTTTTTCGTTGTCAAAGCCTGAAACACGAAGCTCGTTCAACCAGAACTGAGCGTTTAAACTGGCCACACCCGGCGTATTCACATCCGATGGATCGTAAGGATTACGTATCCCTAAACCGATTTCCGAAACCTTATCTAGCGATGGATTTCCTTTGATCGCCAGAACGGCTCCTTCAACTCCCTCTTCGCCTAACAGTCCTTTTTGCTCGAACAATTGCGAAGGATCAAAGTTTACAGAATTTCGGTTTTGCTTCAACACATTAAGTGCTGATATGATGATATTCATGCTGTTTTCATCGTACAGCCATATGTCTTCGGCATCAGCGGCTAAACCGCCTTGATCATTTATATCGTATCTAAAATCACGTTCAATCGAAGGGGTTACCGGTTGGCGATATTCATAAAAGTTATTCTCGAGATCATTTCCCATTCTAATTACCAGCTCAGCATCGCCCCGATCATCAAAACCCTCGCCATGCACAAACATCCGCATGTTCGAGTAATTCAATAGATTCAGATTCCCGGTATACACTTTTTTTACCATGTGGATTTCACCCGGGCCAAGTGCATCAGCACTTAGTACTAACGATTGTTCGTTTTGAACGGTTTGAATTTGGGCGCCACGATTTATCGCGCGAATTGAACCATCGGGTTGGCGATATGGAAAAGGAACTCGATTCGCATTTTCTTCGATATTGATGGTAGACACTTCAAAACCATCGAGCGTAGCCGGCGATTCGGTTAAATTATCTACTTTATTCCACTGGCTACCCACGAATTCGAAGGTGGCAAAGCGAAGAGTGAAGGGTTTTTGGTACCCGCTCATCCACACACGCATATGCGAGATGTTCTGGAAACTTTCGATCTCGCCATATTTTCGCGTGAAATCCTTCAAAGGAACACGCACCAAATACCACGTTTTGTAATAAGGATCGCGTTCAATTTTATCTACGATATACGTGCCGGGTGCACCAACATCAAGTCCATTCACATCAGCAGGATTGAAATCCAATTCGTACTGATAATAGGAATTGGTTTGCAAAATACTTGACGAGCTGATCAACCCTTCCGAATCCGGCTTTAAAGTAATGGCCGTTTTATTTTCGCTACCGCCACTTTCCGGTGTATTTCCATCGTGATAGCCCAACAGGCGATAGAAGCGATCTTTAAGTGGTAAATCCTGCACCTTAGTTTCGCCATAGTACACGTAATCATCATTCGATGGATCGGTAGCAATGGCTTCGTATTCCGGCGAAGAAGCACCGTATTGATCAAGCATCCTATCAACAAATTCCTGGAACAAAACTCCTTCGTTTCTGTCTTCAGCACCAAATGTACCCGGATTTGGAGCCCCATCTAATCCTACATCTTCAAGTGCACGTTGATCAGTAGAAAATTGCCCAAGTGGAACCGGTGGCGTTGGCGGAATGTACGAACGAGGCTGTCCACTGGGATCATCTTCCGTTAAATTGTTGATGGTAGTTGATAAACCATCTTCAGTGTTGAGCCGTGCATTTGGTACGATATCTTCGGAAATGGTGCCCAAATCGATATAAATTTTTCCTTCGTAATCAATTTCCTGTCCGGTTGGCTCCTGTCCTTCAGGTAAAATCGCCTGCACCCAAAATTCCAGAAACTCGATGTTATTTTGCACCAAATCTTCCTGCCCGGTTGGAATAACTGCTGTCATTCCACCCCAGGTTCGCTCGGGCTGCATCTCCAGTAAATCTTTAAGATTGTAATTGTAATTGTATTGGCCACGAGCGTTAGGATTATAAAAAATATCTAAAGAGGTGATTCGATCGGTTTCCTGTTGATTAACCACTCTACCCTGAAAAATATCGTTTATTCGTATGGTTTCTACTTCTGGGGTAATTTGCGCTTGACTAGCGGATATATTTCTGGGGATGGCATACCACGAGAACTGAGATCTTAAATCTGCCCGATCTTTTCTGAATTGAGGTGTTTGAATGCTTGTTTGAGCATTTCCATTAAAGAAATCAGCATCTTCGTCTAATCCCGGAATAGCGGCCGGTGCCGATGCTAAGTTCCACCGAGTTGGATTCGAAAAATTGATGGTGTATTCGGCTCCCTCAAAATCATCAATAAACACTAATCCATTCTCTTCATCGCTGTACAAATCGCCCCTATCAATGGCTTCCTGCACGGCGTTTGTTTGTGCAACACCGGGACGTAATTGAGCAAACTCTCCGCTAAAATTGATGTTAGATTCTGCTCTGGTTTGCAGTAATGGAATTTTATCGATAAAACGAGTGATCCATGGGGTCTCGAAATTAGCTTTGGCATCCAGCCCTAGAATAGTATTGTTAATGGGCTCATTCCCGATTCTAATTTTATCCGAAAGCGGTTGTTCTTTCAATTTAAAAAAGGTACTTCCGATGCTGATATCATCACTGATAGTATATTCTGCTCGAACGCCTGTAAAGTTTTTCTGCCCAATTACAGCAAACTGATTGTTTTCGTATTCTATTTCGATTTCCTGTCCGGGTGCCAGATACCGTTCATTTAAAATAGTTAGCGATCCGAAGGAATAATCTACTTCGTAATCTGTGCCTTCTACTAATGTTACCCCATTGGCAGTTACGGTAACCGAACCTTCAACTAATCCAAACTGAAGCACAAAACTACCTGAAACGCCTCCTTTCGAACTACCTGAAATGGCATAAAATGTATTTTTTGATGAACGCTTTGCATCGATAGGTTTTAGATCATATAACTCTCTAAAGGAAAGTGCCTCCACCACAGAATCAGCTACATTGGTTGAATTTTGAAGCACATCCGCAATTCGATCACCAAAGGGTTCTAGATATGGAAACATTATACGGCCGGTTCCTGCATCCAGTGTTACTCCCGAAAAATCGATTTGATTATCCGAACCGATCGAACCATCGGTTTGCTGGCGATCAAGCCCCAGATCAGCTAGTAGCGTTTCTGCTCTTCCGGGTAGATTTGTTTCGGGAATATTATTTCGGGTGTCCGCAATTTCAAGTTCAAAACCTTCCTGTGTAATTCCCGAAACGCCCAACGAGTAAATATTACGCATGGTTAGTGGCCATGCACGATCTTGGGTTGTCATCCCTCCAGGGCGAAGTAGCTTTAAATATGTTCGGCTCGAATTCTGAGTATCCAATTCCCCAACTTGAATTACCTCAGCCGGATTCTGAGGATTACTGTAGGTGTAGGCAACCGCAATGGCATCCCCCGTATTAATAAAGCTTTTCATGCTGATGTAGCCAAGCGAGTAATTCACAGTGTAATCCACCCCTTCTACCAACTGCTCAAAAATGGCATCCACATATTCCTGCGAAGTAACTCCAAAATCTTCGTTGGTAGCATTACTATTAGTGGGACGAAGTTCTTCTAAGGTGGATTGTGGGAAGCGATCAAAATCGTTGCCCGGGAATCCAAAAATATCATTTCCTTCGTCGTTCACACCAAGATCGAGTAAGGCAATTGCGCTTACAGTATTAATGCCGGGCACTTGCTCAGCTTTGCGAACGTACACCTGAATTTCGGTAATTTGGTAAGGCTGCAGAATTTGTTGGGGATTGGATAAGGCTGTCTCAAATTCTTGTCTGTTATAAAAATCGAGGAAAAAATGGCGCCCGTCTTCATAATCGGCCGGGCGTAAATCGATGCTATTTTCCTGCGAACCACCCGAAATACTTTGGGTATTGCTTTCTCCACGCTGTTGCGAAACTACAGTGGTAACCTTTAGCGGTCCGAGTTCCGAAACGGCTTTAATCCCAAAAAGTGAACTCCCCCCTTTTACCAACGAGTTTCCCGTAGCCATCGAAACATTACCCATTTCGATGCTTTTGATAATCTCATCCTCGTAACCTTCATATCGGATGCTCAATCGGTTTTCGAAATCAAACTGTCGTTCGGTATCCCAATCGGTTGCAATGGTAAGCTTGTCACCAATGGTTCCTTGAATATTTAACTGCAGGTTCTGATTGAACGTAGGATCAACTCGGGTTCTTAAATCGGGCGGCAGAGTTCCGTCATCCAACTTTTGAACCGAAGCACCTACATTCATATTGGCGGAACCGTTTACGCGAAGGTTCACTTCGTTACTCCCAAAAATGGTAGAAAACGCTGAATTCTCCCCACCCGGAACATTGATACTGAAATCAAGCAATCCACGACTCTCCTGTTGCTGATTTTTTGATTCCTGCACCAACTTGGCTCTTATCCTTTCATTAGCCTGTCGCTTCTTTAATTGTGTGAAGCCATTAAAATTGGTAATGGTAGGCACTCTGTTTTTATAGCCTAAAACAGACGTATGAATGGTGTATGTATCAACAGAGTCCCAAGTAACAGCAGTAGTTATATTGCCACCGGAAATTGAATATAATTTACCTGATGTAAGCTGAGGCAAAGTGCTTACGAAACCAACACGGTTAGCTTTAAAAATCTTTGTTCCGGCTGCAAGCGTATCCGGTATTTCTGTGGTTAATACAGAATCTGCCTGTTCTTCAGCATCTCTTTCTTGTGCATGCCCAATACGTACTTCAAAAAGCACAGAAATCAAAAGGATAACTGCGAACCAGCCGGTAAACCTAAAAAAGTGTTTTGCCGAAATAATCTCTACAAGGTTGTGAACGTTTTGTAGCTGTGTTCTATAGGCTGACGTTTAGATGATACTTTATTAAAATAGACGCAGATAATACCATATATTTGAGTATGTTGAAAGTGATTCGAGGCTAAAAGAGCAGTAAAATCAGCATCCCGAACTCACTTCATCAAATACGAATCAGGTCAACGAAAAGTATTCGAAATCATCACAAACGGCATTGAATTTCTGGAAAAATAAAATACAGCTCGATTTACTACGAAAGCACGTAGGCCCTTTTCTATTTTGCTTTTTTACGATGATGTTTTTGCTACTGATGCAATTCCTGATTTTGCATGTTGATAAGCTGATCGGAAAAGACATTCCGTTTAATGTCATCATCGAACTGATTGCTACAAATTTAGCCTACATGGTGGTTCTTGCAGCCCCAATGGCTGTGCTTGTTGCAACCTTAATGGCATTCGGTAAATTTTCTGAGTTGAATGAACTTACCGCATTGCGAGCTTCGGGTATCAATCCCACCAGAATATTACTTCCTGTTTTAATAGCTGCTTTTATTTTAAGCCTCGGGTTAACTTGGTTTTCGAATAATGTACTGCCCGAAGCCAACAGCAAAGCAAGATCGCTTTTTATGGACATTCGGGTAAAAAAACCCGGCTTTGATTTAAAGCCTAATGTGTTTTACAACGGCATTGAAGGTTATACCTTTTTAGTGCGCGAAATTGATAATAAAACCGATAGCCTGTTTAACATCACTTTGTTTCAAGAGCCTGGGAATCTTCGAAAACGAGCCTATATAAGAGCCAACCGCGGTTTCTTAAAAAGTGAAGGTTCTGAAGGATTAACCCTAATTCTTGAAGAAGGTGAAATTCTCCGATATATGGAGCGAAACAGAACTACCGGCGACGAGAATCTCGAAAAAACTAAATTTGGTAAGTACCGCTTAACTTTTGATCTCTCTGAGTTGGCATTTAACAGATCCGATCCAAACGGCCGTAGCGATAGCGACAGAACAATGAGTGCGCAGGCGATGGCGGTAGTAGTTGATACACTCCGAGATGAAATTGTGGATTACACCGTTGATTCGTCGGATAACAGTAGTTTCGATTATTTATATGGCGAGGACGTTTACAACCCTTTTATTCCATTCAGAGAATTGAACTTCCGACCGGATACGGTTGACACTGTGATTACTTTACCGGATGAGGCAGATTTCTTTACCCTTCAGTTTATCCCAAAAAACGCACATCAAAAGCGTATAGTTGATCTGGCGCGAACGAATGTACAGCAAGATAATTCGTATTTCGAAAGTGTAAGCTCAAACTTGTTATGGCGCTTAAAACGGATAAATAAATATCTGGTAGAGATTCACAAAAAGGTATCCATCCCAATGGCTTGTGTAGTGTTTGTGTTACTTGGCGCCCCGATTGGTATGATGACTCGAAAAGGGAATTTTGGATATGCTGCCATCATTAGTGCTGTAATTCTTACCATATATTTCATTTCGATTATTCAGGGCGAAAAGCTCGCCGATCGCTTACTTATAAGTCCTTTTTTAGGGATGTGGGCGTTCAATATTGTGTTTTCGATCGTTGGAATAGGAATGATCCTTCATCTTTCTACCGAAATCAGAATTACTAAACTATTCAGGCGCAGTGCTTAAGCATTTCAATCGATACATTTTCTTTAGATTACTCGCCATCACACTTTTTGTGCTGCTGATTTTCATCTTCATTTTCATAATGATCGATTTCTCCGAAAATAGCGATGACTTTACCGATCGGGGAGCAACATTTAGCGAAATTTGGACGCAGTACTACATTCCTTATATCCCAGAAATGATTCGTTTGGTGATACCTGTAGCCATTTTCTCGGCTGTGCTTTTCTTAACCGGACAACTATCTGAGCGATTGGAAATTACCGCTTTTAAAGCAGCCGGCATTAGTTTATATCGATTGGTTATGCCTTACTTTGCTTTTGCTATCGTTGCGGCCGGGACCATCAGTTATCTCGATTCTTACATCATCCCAAAATCGAATAAAACGCGCATTACGTTCGAAAATCAATATTTGAAGCAGAAAAACGAACGCATCGACCGAAGTGATATTTATCGTGAGCTATCCCCAAACAGCATGATGGAAGTGAACTATTTTGATGAAAATCAGCTCACAGCCTACCGTGTACGATTTGTGGATTATGACAGCCTTGAAATCAAAAAAACATTGATTGCAACCAGCATGAGCTGGAACCGTGAGAAAGAACACTGGGTGCTAACTTCTGTTACTGAGCGGGTATATTCCGATTCGGGCTATGTGCAGACAAAGTTTTCGGGGAAAGACACTACGCTTAACATTCTACCCCAAGATTTAGCTCGATCCACTTCCGATATTTATCAACTTTCGTATCGCGAGGCCGTTGATTACATCGCATCGATTAAACGAAGCGGTGCTGGAGGTGTGAATATTCCAACTGTGCAATACTACGGTCGACTAGCCTATCCCCTTTCAATTATCGTAGTAATTTTAATCGGTTTTTCTGTGGCTTCGGTTCGTCGCAGAGGTGGCAAAGGAATTTATTTAGCTGTTGGGCTCACCATTAGCTTTCTCTATCTGGCATTCATGAAGATTGCGGAGCCTTTTGGGTATTATGGGGCAATTACGCCAGCAATGGCTGCCAGCCTGCCCCATATCACGTTTTTTATAATAGGTGTGGTTCTTCTTATTCGAACCAAGAAGTAGAAACTTTACGAGATTTAAGCCTCGGGCTGTGGCCCACGGTACATCGGAATCTCAACTTTCTCTCGGGTATTTATTGGCCCGTGCTCCTCTTCGAAACGCTGAACATTGTCGTTTAACGCATGTGCAAGTCGCTTTGCATGATCCGGAGTAAGAATCATGCGTTTCGCAACTTTGGCCTTAGGTACGCCCGGCATCACTGCTATGAAATCAAGGATAAACTCGGAAGGTGAATGAGTGATCATCACCAAATTCGAATACGTGCCTGATGCCTCCTCGTTTGGTAATTCGATTTCTAAATTCTTGCCTGGTGTTCCTGTCTGGTTATTCTGTGCCATAATATTTTAGTCTAAAAATCCTTGTTCTTTCATCCATTCGTCGTTGTAAACTTTACCGATGTACCGCGTTCCTGAATCCGGTAAAATGATCACCATAACATCGTCTTCTTCTAGAGGATGCTCCTTGATATATTTTTTTGCGCCTGCTACTGCAGATCCACAACTCCAGCCAATAAACAAGCCTTCTTCTTTAGCCAAAGCGCGGGTTTCTATCGCCGATTCCTTATCGCCAACTTGAAGTACCGCATCAATGTATTCAAATTCAATAGTGCCGGGGATGATATCTTCTCCAATCCCTTCGGTCATGTATGGCTTAATTTCATTTTTATCGAATTCACCGGTTTCAAAATACTTTTTATATACCGAACCCACCGAGTCTATACCAATTACTTTAATGTCCGGGTTTTTCTCTTTTAGAAACTTTCCAACTCCTGAAATGGTACCGCCTGTTCCCATTCCAGCAACATAATGGGTAATCTTTCCTTCAGTCTGTTCCCAAATTTCAGGACCGGTGGTTTCGTAATGTGCTTGCAGATTCGATTTATTATCGTACTGATTTGGGTAGTAGCAATTTTCGGTTTCTTTCGCAATTCGCGCTGCTACCGAGTAATAACTCTTCGGGTCATCGGGCTCAACATTTGTTGGGCACACAATTACCTCAGCCCCAAGAGCTTTTAATATGTCTACCTTACTTTTGCTTTGCTTGTCGGTGGTAGTAAAAATACACTTGTATCCTTTTGCAATGGCTACCAAAGCAAGCCCCATTCCTGTATTACCTGATGTGCCTTCAACAATGGTTCCACCTGGCTTTAATAATCCTTTTGCCTCAGCATCCTCAATCATTTTAACTGCAATACGATCCTTTATCGAATTTCCAGGATTGAAGTATTCAACTTTAGTTAAAACAGTGCCATCTGTGGCACCCATCACTTTGTTGAGCTTTACAATTGGGGTATTGCCAATGGCTTCTGTGATAGAATTCAGGTACATGAAATAGGATATAATTTTTAAAATGAAGTAAGGCTGACAAAATTAAGAAATAAATGCACGAACAGACAGCCGAATAGTTCTATTTGCTGTGCTATTGTTTAAAATGATAGGAATACTCTCCTGAATTCATCCCACCAAAAAAGCCAATGCCATTTTCAACCACGCCCGAATCAAAAAGATTGTCGGTAGAAACATCTTCGCCATCTAGAAATTCCCAATCGACACTTAAATGAAAATAACGGATGGTAATTTCATTGCTATCCAATTCTCTGCAATGCACAGTAGATGGCCAATATCTTGGATTTACATGAACATATCGTTCATCGCTTAATGGGAAGTGATCAAAAATTAACTGTTTTACACTCAAAAGTGCCGATAATGTATCTGTATTCGCAATTCGAGTTGGTGAATCTACCGTTCTTGTTCGTGCCCAGATTTTTCTACCATTATATTCAATCCCTGAAAACATGAAGATTTGCTCATTCTCTTTCACATTAGTAAATAAAAACGTGTGTTCTGTTATACACTCTGTATCGGGCTCACCAAAGCCGGTGTCGTTGTTAATGCCAAGTGTATCTACTGCCGGAACTGCTATACCGGGCATTGTTGCAACAGCCGTAGATTGTTTACCATCTGGGTCGGAGACCGAAATTTTGTATTTTTGTTCAGGCTTTAAATCTTCAAGGATTGGGAAATTATAGGTGTAATTTCCATTAAAGTTGATGATCATTGGATCTAAAATATCTGAATTTCCAGATTCCATATTCTCAAAACTCAGAGTCATCGGTTTAATATCTGCGCTATCCTGTAGTAAATATGTCTGAGTATTTTTCACACGTACTATATTCACAGAATCTTGCAAGTTCAATGCCCCGTAAATTGAAAAAGCATCTGTTCTGTCTTCGAATGGATCAATGGCTCTATTTTCGCAACCTGCGATAAATAGAACACCAAGAAAGAAAATTGGCAGCGCTTTAAATATAAATTTAGAATACAATGTGTTGATATAGAAAATTACTTGATATAGCTAAGAAAACGCTGCAATAATAAGCTATAAATGCCAAAAATTTACCTCCAAACCTGATTTTGTCAAAGTTTAATATAACCGTAAATTGAGCCAAAGAAATTCACCGAAATTATGTTCATCGAGCAAAAGAAACCAAAAGACTACGACTGCGGCTATAATCTTGATCTAATGATTGCTGCCATCCCAAAATTACCCGAAGGCGAAGAGAGAAATGCTTATGCAAAGCGTGTTGTTGGTTTAATCAAACAAAGCCACCCAACTTGGGTAAACCAAGACGGCACCAGTAAAGCCGCATGGGATTACCTTTACGAACTCGCCGACTTCGACCTTGAAGCACTTGGCATACACAATCCGTTTAATACCGGCGAACAAGACGACGCCCGATAAGTAAAGAACCTTTAAAAAAGGTGTTCTTTTGCTGAAAAGTGTGTATTTTCAATTTAGATTGAAAATTAAAAACCGATACGCTCGGTATGCAAACAACGGCACAGCTTAGTCTTATTAAGTCATTCCAACGTCAGATATCTGAATCTGAGTTGAAAGTAGCTTTATCAGAGTCGTTAAAACAGAATAAAGCTTTTTTTTCTGTTTCGTTTTCTATCGAAACGGTAGATGTTCTGGCTGCTATCGAACAATACCAGAATAAAGATACTTTTCAATACTATTGGGAAAAGCCTTCCGATCAATTCTCGATAGCTGCTGCCGGCGAGTTAACACGCATTATTCAAAAAGGCGAATTACGCTTTAGAAATTCTTCTTCTGCAGGAAAAAACCTCCTCAATCAAGTTTATCACTTAAAAGGTATTGAACACCAAAATGCAACTGTGCATTTATTTGGTGGCTTTTCCTTTTTTGATGAAAACAATTCTTCAATATGGACAGATTTTGGTGCTGCATCTTTTACGCTTCCAGAATGGATGATTATCCGCGATGGTGAATGCACCATACTAACCAGCACAATCGCCATATCTGAAGCGGAATCGATTGATTCTTTACTCCGTCGTTTGCAAGATACTCTTGTGAAGTTGGAGCCGGTTTGCAATGTTGGAGAATACACCAACCAAAAAAGCGATCAACTTCCTGTGCCCTATTCGGTGGGTATAAATACCGACTTCCAACACCTACATTGGGTAGAATCGGTAAAAAGAGCCAAGAAATGCATCGAAGAAGGCACCTTCGAAAAAGTTGTACTTGCTCGTGAACTCAAGCTCGATATCACAAAACCAGTTAGTGAAACTCAAGTTTTACACGAACTGAGAAAGCAGTACCCCGATTGCTACTCTTTTTTGATTCGGCAGGATAACTCTGCTTGTTTTATCGGAAGTACGCCGGAACGACTTGCTGCCTTTCAATCGAAATTTATTTTAACCGAAGGACTTGCAGGAAGTACTTCCAGAGGGAAAAGTGCTACCGAAGATGCCGTGCTAGAACACAATCTTCTTCAAAGCACAAAAGATTTACACGAGCATGAAATTGTACTAGATGCTATCGAAGAGCGATTAACTCCATTTTCTGAAACAATTTCCCATCCTAAACGACCGGGTGTAAAGAAGCTTTCGAATGTTCAACATTTATTTACGCCGATTACCGCAACTATCAAAGAAGGCGTATCTCGTACCGAGCTATTGAAGAACCTGCATCCAACACCAGCCGTTGGTGGATATCCACGTGAAAAGGCGGTAGAGTTTATTCGTCAACACGAAGACTTCGATCGAGGTTGGTATGCCGCACCCATTGGCTGGATCAACGCAAATGGAAATGGTGAGTTTGTGGTTGCCATTCGTAGTGGATTAATAAAAGAAAACGAAGTGCGATTTTTTGCAGGATGCGGAATCGTTCAAGATTCTGATCCCGATAAAGAATGGGAAGAAACGAATATGAAATTTATACCCATGCTGAGCGCCCTCGATTATGCCGGAACGTGATCACCAAAACCTAAATTTTTATTGGAGCACTCGTTTTGTTCGGTCATTATACCAATGCGGTGTTCAAAGAGTTGTAATTTCACCTGGTTCACGTTCAACTCCTCTCACTTTAGCTTTTGCTGCTCATCCGGGTTTTGATAAAACTATTGCCATTGATGAACGATCTGCGGCTTTTACAGCACTTGGGATGTCGAAGGCAGATAAAGCTCCAACTTGTTTAGTGTGCACCTCAGGCACTGCGGTGGCAAACTATTATCCCGCAGTAATTGAAGCTGCACAAACCGGAGTTCCGTTAATAGTTCTATCGGCAGACCGACCGCCATACCTTCGCGGAATTGGCGCCTCTCAAACCATCGATCAGCTTAAAATTTTCGGCGATTATCCCGTGTTTTTCCACGAAGTTGGCGAACCGCGAGACGATGATAAATCCATGAATCGTTTGGAACTTGCAGCCCTGCAAGCAGTAACCAAATCGATGGAAGCACCGGGAGTCAGCCATCTGAATTTTCCGTTTTCGAAACCCTTTGAACCGGATAATGATTTCCTAAAAACCGCAGAAATTGACAACGAACGTCAGGCTAAGAAAAAGTATCATCGATCATTTTCATCGCAACAAAAAACTAAGCTTTCTTCAGAATTTTGGTTGAATATTTCGGAAGCTGAACAACCTATTATTGTAGCGGGTCCGGAGATCCCCAAAGTTCTTCGAAAAAGCATTCTCGCCTTAGCAAAACAACTCAACGCACCTATTCTAGCTGAACCCGGTTGCAATATTCCATCATCGAAATACACCATTACTGGGTTTGATGGATTTCTACGTAACTCGGAAATCATTGAGAGTTTATACCCGGATGTTATACTACGTTTTGGACGAGATCCGGTAAGTAAAACCTTGCAGAATTATCTGAAAAACTATGCTAATGTTCAGCAAAGTCGTTTTCATACATCGCATTTAATAACCGATGAAATACTCAGTTCCGATTCGCATTATTTTGTGAAATACGGGTTTGAAGTTTCGGAACTCGAGCTCAATTCCAATAAAGAATGGATTCGAAATTGGCGACGATATCAAAAGGAATATTATACTTCGAAGGAACGCTTGATGTTTCCTACTTCACCGCTCACCGATGGCTACATATTCCATAGCATTTCAGAACAAATTGAAAGTAAACATTTTACCATGCTTTCAAATTCCTTTCCGGTCCGAGATATGTCGCTTTTTGGCAATTATGAAGGCAAAGAGATGTACGTAAATCGTGGAACTGCCGGTATCGACGGAATTCTATCTACCACCTATGGTTTGAGCAAAGTGCTGAACAAAGCCGGGGTTTGTTTTGTTGGAGATATCGCGTTTTTGCATGACTCAAATGCTCTATTATTGCTCCAAAAAGTTACAACTCCGTTGATTATTATACTGCTGAATAACGGTGGTGGCACCATATTCAAAATGTTACCTGTCAGTAATTATAAAAAACGGTATAGCGAATATTTCGAAACACCTCAGCAAGTTTCAATTGCAGCCATGTGTAGAGCGCATAAAATCGACCATAGCTTGATTTCTCGTCCAGAACAGCTTATCCCTAGTTTTGAAGCATACATCGAGCGGCCGGGAGTACACATTTTTGAATGTATCACCGATGCAGAAGACTCGATGGAGCTTCGCCGTCAATTATGGAATTACAGCCCTGATTCGGAATGAAATTAACTATTAGGGGCATAGAATATTTTTTCGAAAAGCATCAACAAAACGATGCACTCCCCACTCTTGTTTTGCTGCACGGCTTTATGGGTTCAGGGGCACTGTTTGAGTCTCTGATTGAACACATCACCCCTTTTTGTAATCCTGTAACCATCGACTTGCTCGGGCACGGACAAACCGAAGGCGCTGAGTTGCATTACCGATTTTCGACCAAAGAACAAATTGCCGACATCGTAAAGTTGGTTCAGGAACAGTTGTCTGTTCCTGTTTTCATGTATGGATATAGCATGGGAGCTCGCTTGGCATTACAAGTGGCACTACAACGACCCGATTTATTCTCGGGGTTGATTTTGGAAAGCGGCACTTTTGGAATTGAAGTTGAAGCAGAGCGCCAAGCACGACAGGCTTTGGATGCTTCCCGCGCCGATCAGATTATGGGTAATTATGATGATTTCTTATCCCAATGGCAAAAGCTGGAAATGTTTGCAAACAGCTCTACGCAACAACAAAAAGTCATCCAAGAAGCTCAAAATCCTTATTGGATTGCTAACTCACTGCTTGCTTTCGGTACAGGAAGTATGCCTTGCGTTCGAGATCGTTTGGAAGATTTAAGTACGCCTACTTTGTTGCTAGCCGGTGGCGTCGATTCCAAATTTGTTCGTATCAATCAAAGCATGAGCAAAGCAATGCCGGATGCTAAACTCAGCATCATTCCCAAAACCGGGCATCGGGTGCATATTGAATCGCCAAGTGAAATTGCCCTACATTTAGAACCGTTTATCAAAACCCATCAATTATGATCGACTGGAAAACCGTTAAAGAATTCGAAGACATCACTTACAAAAAGTGTAGCGGTGTAGCTCGCATTGCCTTTAACAGGCCTGAAGTTCGAAATGCATTTCGCCCTAAAACTGTATTCGAATTATTCGAAGCCCTCCACGATGCCAAAGAAGATAACGACATTGGTGTGGTGTTGCTTTCGGGTGAAGGTCCATCAACTAAAGACGGAGGCTGGGCGTTTTGTTCAGGTGGCGATCAAAATGTGCGTTCTAAAACCGGGTACAAAGCTGATGATGGAATTCCGAGACTCAATATTCTGGAAGTGCAACGGCTCATTCGATTCATGCCAAAGGTTGTGATCGCGGTTGTGCCGGGCTGGGCAGTTGGTGGTGGACATTCGCTGCACGTTACTTGTGATATGACCTTAGCGAGCAAAGAACACGCTATCTTCAAGCAGACCGATGCCGATGTAGCCAGTTTTGATGGAGGTTTTGGATCGGCTTTACTCGCAAGACAAACCGGGCAAAAACGAGCCCGTGAAATTTTCTTCCTCGGGCGAAATTACAGCGCACAAGAAGCCTTCGAAATGGGGATGGTTAATGCCGTGGTTCCGCATGATGAACTTGAAGACACAGCCTTTGAATGGGCGCAGGAAGTGCTGGCAAAAAGCCCCACTGCAATCAAAATGATAAAATTTGCCTTCAATTTGATTGATGATGGATTGGTTGGCCAACAAGTGTTTGCCGGTGAAGCCACTCGCCTAGCCTACATGACCGATGAAGCCGAAGAAGGTAAGAATGCTTTCCTTGAAAAAAGAAAGCCGGATTGGAGCAAATTTGGGAGGAGCCCTTCGTAAATGACGGTTCAAACATATCTTAAAAACCTCCGCTTTCTGCAACTGATTTTGCTAGCCGGTTATTGTCTTTCTATCGGCGTCACACTTGTTTTAGCATTTATGGAAGTGGTTCCCATTTTGCCCGAAACTCAGGCTAATGAATACGTTGATATTGTTGCCATTGCATTTGCGATTGCCGGAGTAATTGCCGCCTTTTTTATGTTTCAAAGTTTACTCATCCGAGTAGATGAAAAACACTCCTTCTCGAGAAAACTCTCGTCCTTTAAAACCGCCTATTTTCTTCGATTAATTGTGATTGAGGGTGTTGGTATGCTGTCGGTTGTTTTATTTATGCTTTCCATGAATAACATCCCTTTGGTTGCTGCAATTTTTATTGCAGTTCTATTGGGGTTATTAAAGCCTTCAAAGTCAGAAATAGCGAAAGTGCTACGGCTCGATTCCGGTGAGCAAGTTCAATTAAACGCCTCGAGCACTGTAATTGGCGATGTTCATAAAGAGTTATTCAAAAACCGAATGAATTGAATTAGTTATATGGTCAAAGATCGGAGCGCTGAACTTCCACTAAGTCATCCATCGAAACCCGATACAATTGCCCCTCTTCTTCAGCGATAATCAGATTATCCCCATCGAAGGTAACCGACTCAATTTGTTTAGAGTTTTCTAAAAACGCTGTTTTGTACGTTGTACTAAAAAACTGATCCCAAGTGGGTTCAAACACCATAATCTGATCGTAAGTAAGTACAGCCAGATATTTCTGATCAGGCGAAATATCCGCAGCCGTTACATAATGCTCCGTTTCCATAGTCTCGATAAGAGTGAGTTCATGCTGTTGTTGATTTTGAGGATTTCCCAGATGAAATAGCATCGTTTTGGAACTTTGCTTGGTGAGAATATATATCTCGCTACCAAATTCGAAGATTGCCTCAGCGTTGTAGTTTGATCTGAGCAATTTCCCCATCAAATCGTTTCGCTTAGGATAGGTAAAATAGTATTCGGCAAGCACCTCCACTTCATCAGCAAATGGTGTTGGTTCCGCTATTACAATTACTTTCAGATCGTCACGACATTCGCAGTTATTTCCAATTTCGCCGATTATGATATTTCCTGAGGCACTGTAGGCCATATCTTCCCAATCGGTATTACCGGCCCCTTTCACTTCTGCGCCACGATAATCATCTCCTGCTATAAGTTCACCATTAATATTGATGGCGTAAATTTTATCAGGAGTTCCGGAATCGCCATGTACCCAAAAAACCCCTTCATATTTGTTACTTTGAATAATACCCGAAACTTCATTTCGAGCCGGAGCATCAATGCGCTTGTATGCTTCGAGTTCAATTTCAGGAATATTTTGAGCGGAGGTACAAAACGACATCCCCAAAAAAAGGAATGATAAAGCGATTCTTTTTGGTAGTTTCATATCGTAATAAAATTCAGGATTTGTGATGAACATACAACACGAATAAACAGAGAGCAAAGGCGCTTTTTTTATTAAAGAAAATGGCGAGCGAGTTGCTGAGATGACCTATTCTAAAAACGGTGATTATCGCATTATAATTGATCATACCGAAGTGGCGGAATCCCAAAAAGGTAAAGGACTCGGTAAAAAGCTGGTGTATCATTCGGCCGAATATGCCCGAGAGAACAAACTCAAAATTTTACCGCTATGCCCGTTTGCTCGAACGGTATTCAGAAGAAATAAAGATCTTCAGGATGTCACGTGATTAATTGACAAATTCCAGAACACAAAATTCAAACAAATCACAATCTCAAAATATTGAAATTTTGAATCTTAGAGTTTGTTTGGAATTTGAACATTGGATTTTGGAATTTCGGTTAAGCTGCTAGCTTAACCGAAAACGTCCTTCATTTTGCTAAAAAACCCTTTCTCTTCTTTGGTTTGATTAGAAGCATCAAAATTTTCAGAATCACGTAAAGATTCAATGGTCTTTTGCTCTTTATCGCTCAGGTTTCGAGGCATGTATACATTCACACGAACATATTGATCGCCTTCGCCACTGTTATTAAGCCCAACAATTCCTTTACCGCGCATTCGAAGTAATTTGCCCGGTTGAGTTCCCGATTCAATGCGTAGTTTAGCTTTGCCTTTTAAGGTAGGTACTTGCTTTTCACAACCCAGAATTGCATCCGGAATGCTCAGAGTAAGATCGTGATAGATATTGTTGCCTTCACGAATGAAATGCTCGTGCTCTTTCTCTTCAATCAACACGATTAGATCGCCGGCAGGTCCGCCGCGGCGACCCGCGTTTCCTTGTCCACGCAGAGTAATGTAATTCCCGTTCGAAACTCCTGATGGGATATTCACCTTGATAGTCTCTTCGCCTTTTTCTCGGCCTTCGCCGTTACAAGACTTACATTTATTTTTGATAATGCGACCCTCGCCCTGGCAGGTTGGACATGGCTGCACATTTACCATTTGCCCAAGCATGGTTCTGGTAACCTGGCGAACTTCGCCCATTCCGTTACAAGTTCCACAAGTTTCGAAATCGGAATTAGATGCAGCGCCAGTACCCTCGCAAGTATTACAACCAACCTGCTTTTTAACTTTCAGGGTTTTTTCGGTTCCAAATGCAATTTCTTCTAATGTTAACGGCATTCTGATTTTCATATCAGAACCGGGCGTACCTGCTGAACGACGTCCGCCACGTGATCGGCCACGACCTCCGCCTCCGAAAATATCATCGCCGAAAAAGCTGCTGCCAAAGATATCGCCGAATCGACTGAAAATGTCTTCCATGTCGAATTCAGCGCCGCCACCGCCAAAGCCACCTTGGCCGTTTACACCGGCATGCCCATATTGGTCGTATCGTGCTTTTTTCTGTGGATCGCGAAGTACTTCGTACGCTTCTGCTGCTTCTTTGAATTTCGTTTCAGCATCGGCATCTCCCTTGTTTCTATCCGGGTGATATTTCATTGCTAACTTGCGGTACGCTTTCTTCATCTCCGCTTCTGTAGCATTTTTACCTACACCCAGAATGTCGTAATAATCTCGTTTACTCATCACCAATCCTTATTCGCTTACAATTACTTTTGCGTGCTTAATCACTTTATTTCCAATTTTGTATCCACTTTCCAAAATTTGTAGCACGGTATCACTTTCAGTTTTTTCATCCGGCGCAGGCTGTCGTAATAATGCATCATGTAGGTTTACATCAAATTGAATCCCAGTTTCGTTGATGCTTTCTACGCCATATTTACTGAACAGCTCTTCGAACTTACCGGCAACGAGTTTCACTCCAGCTGTAAAATTTTCATCTACTTCATATTCTTCCGATGCATTTAACACGCGATCAATGTCTTCTGAGATCGGCAGGAAATCTTGTAATGCAGCAATTTTGGCATCTTCATACAAAGCAGCGCGTTCGCGTTGCACACGTTTACGTACATTTTCAAGCTCTGCTGCTTTTCTTAATAGTGAATCTTTTGTAGATGCGAGTTCTTGTTCCAGCTTAGCGATTGCGCTTTCCTCTGTTTCCTTTTCTTGTTCTTGCGGCTCTGTTTCTTGACCATTTGAGTCTTCGGCACCTTTCTTTTCAGTTTCTTCGGCTACCGTTTCAACCTCTTCGTTTTGCTCTAAATCTTCTTTTTTTATGTCTTCTGCACTCATCGTTAACAGTTAAATTCTTTTGGTTTTCTGCTACGATGCAAGCAAATAGTATGCCACGGGTCGGATTATTTTTGATGGTGACAAAGTTGCGTTTAGAGTTTTCGCCACAAAAGCACGAATGCACAAAAAGAGTAAAATCTTTGTCATTTCGAACAGAGTGAGCGCCAAAGGCATTCCTACGGTAAAATCTACTCACGAACTTCAGCTGCCAGACTATACCCCTAATTCTTAATTGAGCAATTCTTAATTCTTAATTGAGTAAAAGGCCTTCGCCGCGGGATGACAACCAATTGTGTTTATACTTATTTAATAGTGCGATTCATAATTGAATAATTCTTAATTCTTAATAGAACCATTCTCACTTCAAATTTTCTAAAAACTGTTCTGGAGTAAATATATCAATCTGTGACAGCTTATAATCTTTAGCGTTTCTTGTAATAACAGCTTCGCACCCCGCTTCAATTGCGGTATAGTAAGTGATAGCATCTTCGAAATCCGGCCACTTTACAGAAATTGAAGCCTCGATAATTTTTTGGGTTACTGAAGCAATTTCTACAAGTTCATTCAGAGCTTCAATAGCTGCATACGTCGATTTTCTTGAGGTTGATTGATTTAATATATAGAATAAGGTATCGACGCAATGTGCCGACACTAATCCAGTAATTTTGTTATTCTCTGATAATGCAAGAATTTGTAACGCATTGCTGGCAAATGGAATCCTTTTCAAAATTGCATCAAGACAGACATTCGTATCAATGAGCACTTTTTTATTGCTCATATCTCTCATTTAAAGCACTAGCTTTTAATGCTTTATAGTCTATACTCTTTTGTTTATCTGTTTCATGTACCGCATTCATTAGACGTTCCACAGCACTTCCGGGATTGGGAATGAACTCAGGCTCAATAGTTTCACTTTCTATAGCTTGTTCAAATAATTTTGAAATACTGATTCCTTTTTGCAAGGCCAAGTGCTTAGCCTTTTTCTTGATTGAACTTTCTACGGTCAGATTTAGTGTTTTTTTACTCATACTTACATATTAATGCGCATGATTATTATAACTAATGCGCATGATTTATCCAATTATAGAATCCTACACTCATAGTCACACAGTCATTTACAATGAAAAATACTTACGTGCTCCGCTAAAGTTTAGGACACAGAAGCACTAAACCACGAAAGAGTAAAATCTTTGTCATTTCGAACGGAGAGAGCGCCAAAGGCATTCCTACGGTAAAATCTACTCACGAACTTCAGCTGTCAGACTATACCCCTAATTCTTAATTGAGCAATTCTTAATTCTTAATTGAGTAAAAGGCCTTCGCCGCGGGATGACTTGAAACCTTTCTCCTGAATCCTTTCACCATTCTCCTTCAATGCGCCACAAAAGCACCAAACCAAGAAAAGATGATTCACCAAGCGAAGTACTTTTCCCCTAGGGACGCCCTTGGCGAGTGCTTCGCGATAATAGAGGTCAAGATTTGCCCTTTGTATAGCTCAATATCCCGGCCTTCGCCGCGGGATGACAAAAACTGTGCTTGTTCTTTTTGGATCGTGCAATTCTTAATTGGATAATTCTTATTTGATCTTGATCCTTTCTCCTGATCCCTTCCTCCATTCCCTTAAATCTTTGATACAAAAAAACCTCATCCGATTTTCAACAGATGAGGTTTTAAAATGTTGGTTATTAAACTTACTGCTCGGTCAAACAATCACCTACGCCACAAACAACCACTGATGGCAAGTTTGTAACATTGATGGATGGCAGGTTCGCTCCAAACTTGGCTTCAATCACACCTAACATTTCGTTAGCTATAATTGCATAACCACGAGGGTTAGGATGCACACCATCGGTTGAAAGAATACCATTTGGTGAAAAGTCTGGCTCTAGATTAATACCTTCGTATGTTATACCTGGAACACCATCACTAAAACCGAAGATATCATAGAAAACACCAGATGGACTGTTCGTATCATGTAAAGCTAAACGACTAGAGTTTGCTGCAACAGCATTACTGATAGTTGCATTAAATTGCGCTCTTCGAGTTTCGATTGCAACTTGTTCGGCTAGCGTTAAGTAATACTGATCGCCACTAAGTGAGCCATCTGTATTAAAACCTAGAGGGATTACTACCCCAATAGCTTTTGTTGCGTCACCGGCAAATGCAGTTCCAAGCACAGATCCCGCACTTAAAAGAACAAGTTCGCCTTGTACCATTGGTCGAGATTGCTCATAGGGTACTAAAGCAGCGCGTTGTTCGGCATTAATCTGGCCAAATGTTTGAAGTGAATTGAAACATCCTTCAAGATCATCTAACTCTTCATCGATGGCTAGAATTGGGTTATTACCTTCAGAATAAGAGATTAACCTTCTTGCAGCATCTTGCGCAGAGATCGCATTAAATGGTGCGCTTGCACAAGCTTGAATTGCTCCGTTTACAGAAGCTACGCCATCATTAATTGCACTTGCTGTTGCCGCATCTAAAGCAATGTTATTCCAAACTACAGCCTGGAATACAGGCAATCCTAAAATAAATGGGATATTAGATACAACGCCTTTAGCCTGAGAACCACCCATTAATGTTGCAATAACTCCATTATAGCGCTGTTCAAAGTCAGCGGCTGAAGTAAATATAGCTTCATTGGCACCACCTGAGGCTGCATATCCCAACACGTCATTGTTTCCAATCCACAAAGTGAAAAACGTAGGTTGAGTTGCTAATGCATCATTTAGAATAGTTGATCCGTTTGCTCCATCTTGGCTAGGGCTACTTGCAAAACGCTTGTAGAATGGATTAAACGCTGGATTCTGTGGAATATCAGGACCACCTGTAGCAGGCGTTAAAAGCTGACCAACTTGTATACCAGGTACACCAAAGTTGTGAACTTGCGGGCCGCTATAAGGAGATGGCAGGTCACCGCCAAGTGTAGGTGTTGGTACACGTTGAACTACATCAAGTTTGAATCGACCTAAAATGGTACTGCCCTGAGGGTTAGGAACTACTGTATTAAACCCTTTTTCGGAGTTAATATCGGGTTGATTGAAGGTGATACCACCATCAACAGTAACTCCCAATTGTGCAGCCATCATTGCCGGGTAGGACATTTGTTGGCCCATGTTATAAAGTGCTCCATCCGCATATCCTGCAACAAGCGAATTTCCTATGGCTACAAAGGTAGAAAAATCTGCATCTCCTGAAGTGTATTCAGGAGTTGTAGGTAATGGATTATCTTCTAACCGTTCGTTGATCAGAGAATCTCCTTGTCCGTCGCAGGCATTGAACAGAACAGCCAGAGAAAGTACTAGAAATATTGATTTATATGATTTTTTCATGTCTGTAAAGCCTTATTAGTTCAAGAATTGATCGAAAGTAATCGAGAAGTAGTAAATCGCGCCTAGGCTCGGGTTTGCTAACGAGGTAGTATAACGCTCGTTTAAGATATTACTTCCGCCAATCTTTAGAATGGTGTTTTGTGCTTTTAGCTTATAGCTGATTTGAGCATCAACAGTGCCAAAAGCGTCGATTACGCCATCGCCAATAGACGACTGCCATACGTAAGCATCCTGCCAACGGTAAGTAACGTTGAAACCAAGGTTATCGGTTACTTTACGATTTGCGAATTTAACATTGTATCTCCACTCTGGAGTATTGTAGCTGGCACGGAATCCTTGGTTAATTAAGTCATCTTCATCGAGAAGTTTGTTATAAGAAACATTACCTCCCAAAGTATATCCACCTGATAAGGAATAATCGGCAGTAACTGCAAAACCGTGTGATCTCACTTTACCATCAGCGTTGATGTCGAACCCATAGCTTTGAGTTGCAAAAGACTGATTTGGATTGTTCGGGTCTTGACGGGTTACAACAGATTGCTTCCATGCATCAGAACCAACGGTGTATTCAGAACCTGGCTCGTTTTTCAGCCCTGCAGGGATTCCTTGAGTGAAAGTAACTTCAGCAATGAAGTCTGTGTATTCACTAAAGTAATAGTAGGCATCAATAAATAATCGATTGTTGATTAACGACTTATACCCTACTTCCCAAGTCTGAATTTTTTCCGGTTGGAAATCATCAAATTCAAATTCTTCAACCAAAGCCATAGCTTGTGCAACAGATGCGCCACCTGCAATTGCAGCTCTGGCTTCTGGTACGCCGGTATACACTGTATTGGTTTCGAAGTTATATCGATCTACTAGTGCCGGGTTAGAACCAATCAAACGGCGTGATACTACATCTAAATCAATGAACTGATCCTGAGTAGTTGGGATTCGGAAACCACGTTGGAACGAAGCACGAATATTGTGGTTATCAGCAACGGTTATTATTGCGGAAGCACGTGGCGAAAGTTGGCCATCAAAATACTCGTTCTTATCATAACGGAATGAGGCACTCAAATCTAAGTTACCATCCATTACTTGCTTACCGAATTGTGCAAATGCACCCCATTCGTCGATGTCGAACTCATCGCCATTGTCTTGTAATGCAAAGAGTGTTCCTTGCGATTCAAGTGCATATCGACGAACATTTACACCTGCTACAATTTGCACTTGCTCAGGGTCGATCATATTCGCAAAATTGTAGAAACCTTCTGCGTGGTATAGATTCGACTTATCTAAGAATTTTGCGCCCCCTTCAGAAATAGGTGTAGATCGGATTTGAGCAGCTAAGTCTTTGAATTCTTGAGAATCCGGTGATAATTGAGCTGCATCTGCTTGAGCACGTGCCTGCGCATGTGCTTGATCAACAGAAGCACCTTGAGTTCTAGCGCCTGCAAAGGTTGCAAAATATTGAGGCAGGTACGTTTGCTGGTTAATTAAAGAAGCTAATGTATTAGCAGCATACGAATCACCGGAGTTTTCTTGCGTAGTATAAGCTCGCAGGTAGAAATCAGGGTGGCGAAGCTCTACTTTTCCTGTCCATATAGAAAAGTCGTCAAGTACGAAGCGATCGTTTGCGGTATACACTGTACTTCCATAACCAATGTTATACTGGCCAACCAATTCGTAACTATCGTTTAGTCGATAGTGGAGTGCTGCCCCAAGTTTTAAACTTTCGGTAGTGTTATCCACAAAAGAATTTTCGCGGTAACCGGTTGGTGTAAATGCTCCTTCTATGCCATCAGGATATAATGTTCTGGTAGCAGCTGTTTGAGCGCCAGCAGCTCCACCACTAGCAATTACACCGTCAGCAATAGCTCCCATTGTTACAGTAAAATCACCATACACATTGGTACCATCATATAATCTTGGAATTGCTGCTTCAGATCGAGAAGAAGCACCTCGTTCAATTAAGCCTGATTGATCGCGATAATCAACGCCAATAAAATCGTTAGCTTTCAGATAGGAGACATTTGCTTTAAAAGCGAATTTGTTGTTGAAAGATTTTGCATATCTGGCACTGTAGCTTTGATACAGAGATGGATCTTCAACTTCACTATCAATATGGTTCACACCGGTTTTAATGGCTACTGATAATCCTTGATAGTCAAAAGCACTTTTTGAATTCATCAATAATATACCGTTGATGGCATTTGGCCCATATAGTGCTGAAGCCGCACCCGGAATCAATTCTACACTTTCTAAATCGAGTTCAGAAATACCTACCACGTTACCAACGGCGAAGTTTAGCCCCGGTGCTTGGTTGTCGATACCATCAATCAACTGAACAAAACGGGTGTTACCGTTTGCTGCGAAACCACGTGTGTTGATGGATTTAAAGGTTATGGATTGAGTACTAAAATCAACCCCTTTTAGGTTACCAATAGCATCATAAAAGTTAGTGGACGCTGTTGCCTGAATGTCGAGTACATCAATTTTCTCGATAGATACCGGAGATTGCAGAATACTTTCTTCTACCCTAGAGGCAGAAATTACGACATCGCTACCGAAAATGGTCTGTTCTTCCATTACGATCTCAAGTATTTCGTTATTAGAAGTAACCACAATTTCTTGAGGTTGAAATCCAATAATCGAGATAATTAGTGTTACCGGAGGATCCATATTTATCTGCAAATTAAATGCACCATAAACATTGGTCGACGTTCCAATAATTTTATCTTTTACTCGAATATTTACCCCTACCAGAGGTTCACCACTTACATCGGTTACAATACCGGTTACTTCAGTATTTAATTCATCATTACCGGTGGCAGCATTTGCGTACTGTCCAACTCCGAGAATTAAACTGAGACACAGTATGATCAAGCTCCGTATCTGTTTACTCATAATCTGATCCTGATTTGTTTCTATTTAATTAAAAATAATTGTTAGCATAGCGTTATAGATGACGATATTTTAACACCGTTTTTTATTACCTCATAAAGAAAAGCCTGAATAACTTGTTATGCAAGCGCTTCCAATGTATAAATCGGGCAAAATTAATAAAAATGAGGCTTAACTCATGTTTATTTTTCTATAATAAATTGCTTTTCTTCAACCATTTAAAATCAACCCTTTAAGCGTGCCTAAGTATATAATACCAAACACCCTATTACTTCTAATCTTTGTTTTTATTGGATGTGCCAGCACTAATCCTGAAAAAAACAATTCGCCCAAAGCTACATTTTTAGCGCTTGGCGACTCTTATACAATCGGAGAGTCTGTGCCAGAAAATGAACGATGGCCGGTTCAATTAGCAGATCAATTAAATGAAAATGGATACAATTTCGCAGATCCCACTATAATCGCAACTACAGGTTGGACAACCGCTGAACTTCTGGATGGCATTGCAGAGGTTCAGCCATCGCATGATTTCGATCTTGTTTCGCTCCTAATTGGCGTAAATAATCAATATCGGGGTTATGATTTTGACATCTACAGGCAAGAACTTCCCGAACTGTTATCGCAAGCGATTGCCTTTGCCGATGGCGATACCTCTCGTGTTTTTATGGTGTCGATTCCAAATTATGGAGTAACACCGTTTGGCCAATCCCGTGGGGAAGATAAAATCAGAGCAGAACTACTGGCATATGATCAATTTGCAGCCGAACTAGCCGCCCTGCATGGGATTCCTTTTATCAACATCACTCCTATTTCTGAGAAAGCAAAAGAGGATACATCCTATATCGCCTCCGATCAGTTGCATCCATCAGGAAAAATGTACAAAGAATGGGTAGAATTGATGCTGCCCGAAGTAATTAACATAATTGAAAGGCAATAGATAATAGTTTTGCTTTGTTTACACAACGAACTTTAAATGAATCTGAAATAATATGAAAAAAGGGATTTTACTCGCGGCTTTTATGATGATAGGACTTGGCTGCTCTGCAACTGCACAAACCACCAACGAGGAGAATGGAACTATTAATATTTCGATGAGCGCTACAGAATACCTACCGGCTGATCGTATCATATTCAACATCAACTTAAATGCGGAAGACAAAACTCCTCGTCAGGCATATCAAAAGCATAAGCAACAAGAAGAGTTGCTCGCCCGATTATTGAAAGAATTTGATATCGAAGAAACGGATATCAAATTTCAGCCCATTCGTGTGGATAAAATGTATCGCAATAATCGAAACGATATGTATTCGCGCACCAACCAACAGGTAAGTGTGACTTTTGATGATTTTGATATTTATGAAGAAATTCAGCTCACCTTGATTGAGAATAACTTCGATTCCTTTAATGGTTCATTTTCGAGTTCAATGTTAGAAGAAGGCAAAGAAAAGGCTTTGTTGAATGCTATTCAGTCTGCACGAGAACGTGCTATGATGATTGCTGATGCTTCAGGCGTTGAAATCGGTAATGTTTATACCATCAATTATTCCGAGCACACTGTACAACCAATGCAGGGCGCACAAATGGAAATGCGCATGATGGCAGACTCTGCGCCATCACTTATGGATTTCGATCAAGTGGTAAGTGTGACTTCTAATATCTCCATCCAATTCAGAATTGCTGATTAATCCGGCTGAATAGTATTTACAGCTTCAAAATAGGTGGATGTCTTTTCGATACCACCTTTGCCGTTAATTTCTAAATACCAATACTGCTCGATGATTCCAGTGGAGTTTTGCATCAACAACTGCATGGTTCCCTGCGATTTATGCTCGGCAATCACCCAATTTGCAATGATGTTGTAATTCAGCCGATCATTGTAACCAAAGGTTTGATTTCGGTCGAACTCGAAAGTCACTCCTTCCATCACTTGTGTATTTGGATGTCCGTCTAGCATAGAAAACTCCACTCCGGGATCTTCGGCTCCTCTTCGAACAAAAGCTTGTAAGGCAATCGGACGAGCATCCTCAGATAAGCGTTCCATGGCTTGTAATGCTAAAACAGCCGATGCCTTGTGATGCCCATGAAATCCTTCAAACGGTAACATCAGAAATAGGAAATCATAGTCCCCTTCTTGCATGATTTCTTCTAAACGATTAACCACACGCTCTGTGTTCCAATTTTCCAGCGTTTCTTCTACATCAAGAGTGTAATAAAAATCGGGTTCATCAAAGAAAAAGTAATTCCGGATTCCAACCACATCGCCACCGGCCATGAGTTCTTTCTTTCGGATTCCCGGCAAATAGGCTCTACCTACTTCTTCTTTATCCAGCTCTAAACCATATACGTAATTGCCCAATGTCGAATATCGATAACCACCCTCACCGTTTGTCATAAGGGCTAGATCAACGGTTCCGCCTAGTAATTTCGTGGTTTTAAATATAGTAGCAGAAAATAATGCGTCGTCATCGGGATGAGCCGTTACTAATAACACTTTCGGTTGATAATCGAGCGTTGTTTGGCCGAACGCACTAATCGAAAATAGTACTGCCAGCGCTATTGAACATATGATTTTAATAGATTTCCGAATACGAAGTTTCATAGTACTAATTTCTTTTTTTGATAATGGGGTAAAGGGATTCCCAAATTGTTTGAGCCACAATTTCATGACCTTTTTCGTTGGGATGAATTTGATCAGCCAGCATAAATTCGTCGTAGCCACCAACTTTATCTAAAATGGTTGGGATGAGCATCAGATCATTCTCTTCAGCCAGTTCGGGATACAAATTCATGAATTCCTGCGTGTATTCAATGCCTAAATTTGGGGGTACCTGCATTCCAGCGATGATAATTTCCATGCCGGGATATTTTTCTAGAGCATTATCTATAATCGTTTGTAGGTTTTGTTTTGTGGATGATAAATCGATGCCGCGAAGTCCATCGTTGCCTCCCAATTCAAGTATCATTACATCCACTTTACGCTGCAGCACCCAATTTATTCGTCGTGCACCACCGGCTGAGGTTTCACCGCTCAATCCACCGTTTATTATCTCATAGTTCAATCCCACCGAGTCGATTTTTTCTTGTAGAACTGCCGGAAAGGCTTGATTGGGTTCTAAACCATAACCTGCCGTGATGCTATCCCCAAAAACGAGAATGGTTTTCTTTTCCTGAGCAAAGCTTGTCATCGAGTAAAAAGTAATCAGTATTAAAAATGATAAAATTCTGTAAGTCATTAGTTGAAATCGTAAATAATTTTAAACTTTTGAAAACCTGTAACGTAATTGTGCCCCAATTTGTTCGGAATGAAAATAATATCTCTTTAGGTTAAACATCCTAAATAAACGCAAAAGGCTATCGTGACAAAAATATTAGAAGTAAAAGAATTAACCCGGGTTTTTAAAAGCGGAACCCGAGAGCTCACCGTTGTTAATAATATCAATTTTGGAATAGAAGAAGGAACAACCTGCGCTATTGTTGGGCCTTCAGGTAGTGGAAAAACCACATTACTCGGTTTGTGCGCCGGATTAGATCGGCCAACTTCTGGTGTGGTAAACCTTACAGGAACAACGATCAATTCATTAAGCGAAGATGAACGAGCAACCGTTCGTAACAAACACGTAGGCTTTGTTTTCCAAACTTTTCAACTCGTTCCAACTCTAACCGCTCTCGAAAATGTAATGGTTCCTCTCGAATTGCGTGGCGAGGCAACTTCCGGTGTACGAAAACGAGCGATAGAACTACTTACAGAAGTTGGTTTGGGCGATCGGGTACATCATTACCCTACTCAGCTCTCGGGAGGGGAACAGCAACGTGTGGCTATAGCGCGGGCGTTTATCAATCAGCCTAAAATCCTATTCGCTGATGAGCCAACCGGGAATTTAGACACCGAAACGGGTGAACATATCGAAGAGTTGATTTTTAACCTTAATAAGAGCGAAAGGACCACGCTTGTGTTGGTTACACACGATATCGAACTCGCAAACAAATGTGATCGAATTATCCGCCTTAAAAATGGAAAAGTAGAAAGCGATGAACTCGTTTCAATTAATGAAACTGAGGTAGCCGGATAATGAGCTGGAATTGGATTTTTAAAATGGCGTGGAGAGATTCACGCTCGAACAGAAGAAAACTGTTTCTATACATGGCGGCCATAATTGTGGGCGTGGCGGCTCAGGTCGCAATTACTTCGTTTAGAGTAAACTTGAACGAAAGTATCGGAAATCAAGCCAAAGAATTATTGGGCGCTGATCTGGAAGTAGATCGATCGGCTCCTTTTCAACCGGAACTGCAAGCATATCTCGATTCGTTGAGCAACGATCAGGCTCGAATGCTTTCTTTTAGTTCGATGGCCTATTTTCCTAAAACAGAAATCGCACGATTGTCGCAGATTATGGCTTTGGAGGACGATTTCCCTTATTACGGAATCATCGAAACCGAGCCTTCCAATGCGGCAGATCAATACATTAAATTGAATGGAGCTCTGGTTGATCAAAGTATCATGCAGCAATTTGATCTCACCATTGGCGATTCTGTTAAAGTAGGTTTGATTACTTACGAAATTATTGGTGGCATCATTGATATTCCGGGACAAAGCATGGCTAATACTTTTCTTGGGCCGCGGGTAATTATCCCCTACCAGAATGTGGAAGAAACCGGATTATTGGAGCGAGGAAGTAGACTTGAATACACCACTTTTGTAAAATACCAACCCGGTACCGATAGCGAACTTGTGGTTGAAGAACTGGATGCGATGCGCGACTCCCTTTCATTTGGATTTGATGATGTTGCCGAGCGCCAAGACGAAGTGGGCGAAGCGATTATTTATCTTTCTAATTTCCTCAATCTGATTGGATTCATAGCTCTGTTGTTGGGTGGAATCGGCGTTGCCAGCTCTATTTTTGTGTACGTACGCCAGAAAATATCCACTGTGGCTGTTTTGAGGTGCATGGGTGCGTCCTCTAATCAAGCGCTAATGATTTATTTGATCCAAGCCACCGCAATGGGGTTTGTGGGCTCGTTGATTGGTGCCATTGCCGGAACAGTTATCCAACTCTATCTACCGGTGCTCGTTCAGGATTTCATCCCCGTTGACATCGAATTGTTTATTTCGTGGTCGTCGGTGGGAATTGGGTTAATCACCGGAGTGGCTATTTCTGTTTTGTTTGCATTGATTCCGTTACTTGCCGTGCGAAAAATCTCCCCACTCTTCACTCTTCGTTCGGTACAAGTAAATTTGCTCGGATTATTGAAACTGAGTACCAAAACTCTGCTAACAGTTATTGTAGTTCTTGGCGTAACCGGTTATGCCTGGATTATGCTCCTCGATTTAGTTGCAGCTGTATTTTTCACATTAGGTTTAACTATTTGCTTGCTACTTTTGGCCGGCTTTGCAGTGTTGATTATGAAAGCAGCCAGAAGATTTATTCCCTCCGGATTGAATTATGAGTGGCGACAAGGGCTTGCTAATTTGTACCGTCCGAATAATCAAACCACTACTTTACTCCTTACTTTTGGCCTGGGAGTTACACTGATTAGTTCGCTGTATCTAACGCAGGATCTTTTGATTGGCACCATCGATTTCGAAGGTGAGGAAGATCTTCCTAATCTTGCCTTTTTCGATATCCAATACGATCAAAATGACGGTGTAAATGAGATCATCGCTGAAAATGGCGTCGAACTTATTCAGAACGTACCCATCGTTACCATGCGTCTGCAATCGTTGAAAGGGCGTGATGTGCAAGAAATCCTTAACGACACCAATCGAGTTGCACGGCGTTGGGCTTTGAACCGTGAATACCGTTCCACCTATCGCGATAGTTTGGTGGAAACGGAAACCTTAGATCAGGGAGAGTTTATTAGTGAATTCAACACCTTTGGTGAAGCTGTTCCAATCTCGATGGAGAAGGAATTAATGGGTGATTTATCACTCGAAATTGGGGATACATTGGTTTGGGATGTGCAAGGAATTCCCATCGAAAGTTACATCACCAGCGTGCGGGTTGTAAACTGGCAAACACCCCAACCAAACTTCTTTGTGGTTTTTCCTGCAGGAATTTTGGAACAAGCACCCCAGTTTTTTGCTACAACTGTTAACACCACTAGTAAAGATATCACCTTGAAATTACAGCGTGATATCGTTTTGGCGTATCCCAATGTATCGGCCATTGATGTTGGTCAGATCGTAGGGACACTTCGCGATTTTCTGGATCGGGTTACTTTTGTAATCCAATTTATTGGCTTGTTTAGCATTATTACCGGTTTGATAGTACTTGCCGGCTCCGCTGCAACCAGCCGTTTCCAGCGAATACGTGAATCGGTTCTTTTACGAACCCTAGGCGCCATGCAAAAACAGGTGGTGCGCATTCAAATTATTGAATATGCGTTCCTGGGCATAATTGCAGCCTTTATCGGCTTGCTGTTATCACTTGGTAGTACCGCATTAATCGGCTACTTCTACTTTGATATCGAGTTTGTTCCAAACTTTACAATCTTAGGTATTGAAGTAGTGATTCTGATTGCGTTGGTACTTTTTATCGGTTTGATGAACACCCGAGGCATTCACTCAAAACCACCTTTAGAAATTCTCCGCCAGGAAGCATAGTCGCCTCGTGAATGTTCGATCCCGAATCGCTCGGGATCTGGCAGGCTGGTATTAAATCAGCCTTTGTCATAACTCATTAATTTTAAATTAATCATCAAATGACACGACTAATATCAACATTTATACTAATTATCGCATTTATCAGTACAGGTTGCGACAGCATCAGTAAAACCGCAAAAGGAACTGTAATTGGTTCTGGTGCCGGAGCTTTAGCTGGTGCAATTATCGGTAAAGCCGCAGGAAATTCAACAACGGGTGCCATTGTAGGTGCAGCAGTTGGTGGAGCTTCAGGTGCAGCAATCGGTAAGTATATGGACGATCAATCTAGAGAACTTGAAGAAGACCTTGATAACGCTACCGTAGAACGTGTAGGCGAAGGTATCAAAGTAACTTTCGATTCAGGTATTCTCTTCGAAATTAACTCAGCCGAATTAAGTGCAGAGTCAAAAGAAGAAATTGCAGAATTGGCAACCGTCCTCAAAAAATATGACGACACAAACATCATGTTTGCAGGCCATACTGATGCTTCCGGACCAGAAGATTACAATCAGGAATTATCGGAAGAACGTGCTAAATCGGTTGCAGAATACGCTGCATTTGTTGGCGTTGATGCTGAACGCATGACCATTACCGGTTATGGCGAAGAAGACCCGATAGCGAGTAATGAAACACAACTAGGCCGAGAAAAAAATCGCCGCGTTGAAATAGCCATTTGGGCAAACGACGAGCTTAAAGAAGCTGCCGAAGACGGCGCTATTGATGCCGAATAATCGACATTAAAAGAGGAGACTTCTATCAAAAAGTCTCCTCTTAAAACTAACTACGGAGGATAGTTGAATAATAGTTTCTGTAATAATTTAAAAGCGAAACTTTAGGCCAATTAACACATTTAGTTGCGAAATATCTTCTGTAATGGACTCACTTCTCACTTGACCAGCCGCGTTATCGAAATACTCATACACTATTGAACGGTCGCTCCATTTCGAATATTGCGTAGTAACATCTAAGTATATATCAGGAGTTAAAGGCACTCCTACCCCACCCGAAATCACAGATCGATCTGCATCATATACCACACTTTTACCCGGGTAATATGCAATTCCTGATCGTAATTCATACCCATTTTTTGTGGCATATTTCGCACCAACCTTCCAGTTTATAACTCTGTTGTAGGAATCAGATATTGAGCTATTAATGAACTTTTCATCTTCACGAAGTACACTAATTTCATCATAAGTCAAGTCAGGATCAGTGGTCAATGTAAGTTCTGTGCTGCCATAGTCAATTAATTCCATTGAGCTTGAAAACGTAAACCCAGATAGATTATCGATCGCTAAACCTAAGTTAAACTGAGATGGGCGACGAATTTCGTATGTGAAATCACCATCAAAATCATCTTCACTAAAACTATTGTCATCAAAAGTTGTTCTTATTCGTGAGTAATAATCTTCGGTGATGTAGTATTTATTAGCGAATGCATAACTAGCTCCTACATTTAAAAAAGATAATACTTTGTACAATCCACCCAGACGAATGCTGGTACCCAAAATATCAGAATTCAATTCATCAGTAAGTAGAATGGAGTGGATGTCGGTACCATTTTGCCCGTTTTCATCAGCAAACAGAAAGTCACCGTCGTAAGCATTTTCAGAGTCTCGCTCGAAAAAATTACGTGAGTAATTATGCGACCCGCTTACAATGGCTATTGAAGCGCCAAAAAACAAATTTTGCTGAAATTCTGTGGCAGCAAATATCGAGAGTTCACCAACATTACTTTTCTGAATTACCTCAACGTCCTGATAAATACCCGGGAAATTTCCTTCTTCAAATCCAATTCTAAAAATAGACTCAAGTTGGGTTTGTTCCACATCGGCATAGTCGATAGCATACGTTTCAAAGGCTATATCATTATACGAACTACCAGTTTGTTTAAAAACATCGGTAATTGTGCTGTTCGAATTTTGCGCAGCTAATAAATTTCTGCGGTTCACAGAATTATTGATGGTATAGCCGCCGCCAAATACTAAACTTCCCCGATTGGTGGGCGCCGAATAGATTAAACCAATATTGCTGAACCTACCCAGCTGCCCATCAATGGTGGATGACACATTATTGAATGTATTGGTGTTTTCAGCATGGTTTGAAAAATAGCCAACAGTGAAATATGAATCGTTTATCAAGGCTACACTCGCCGGATTATCAATAAAAGAGCCGAAACCGTTATCTATTGCAACTGATGGCAATATCGTTGAATTCGCATCTCCATTTTGATTGGATTGCACAAACTGTTGTGCCAATGTGGAGTAATTAATTTGGTTTGCTCCATCTTGCGCAAGCGCAGTTTGAGTGATAAACAGTCCACCTATTACAAGGCTTAAAAACCGTGTTTTCATTTCTCTGAAGATTAAATGATTTGATTAATTACCGCCGCTTCGGCGAGTTTTTCTTTTTGTTGATGAGCTGTTACCTGTAGATCGGTTTCGGCTTGACCCAGAGTTACTTCGTACGCCGGAAGAACTTCGTCCACTACTTCCTGAGCTTCTAACTGAACGATTATTTCCACTAGAATTTCCAGATGAGCGAACCCCAGAACTTCTTGTTCGACCGGATGTTGAACTTTTTACTCCAGTTGAGTTTCCTGATGTTCGAGATCTATTGGTAACTCCTGAACTTCTGGTTCGGTTGCCTGTTGTACTACCAACATTTTGAGAACGGGTACGCCCGGTTTTAACCGAAGAGCTTGATTCTTTCGAACGATTATTTCCAATGGTTGATCTACTCCCTCTTGAGCTCGTAGAATTTGATCTGCCGGTATATCGTGTACCGGTTGTGCCAGTTGTTCTTACTCTACCGGAATTAACAATACCGGATGAACGGGTTCTGCCTGTATTTTTAGAACGAATAGTATTTCCGCTTGAAGTTCTAGATCGAGAAACCGATGCATTATTACCATTTCCTCTACTAACCAATCCTGTACTTCTTGGTCCATCTAAATGCCTTCCACTTCTTGATCGGCTTACATCTTGTTGGTGATAATCGTTGTAGACAACTATGTAATTGCGATATGGTGAGTGGTGACCCCATCCCCCATAGAAATATGGATCATAAAATGGATCGTAATATCCCCAGCCGTTAAATGGGTAGCGGTAGCCTGCCCAATAGTAATCGTTGTAGTAATACGGGTAATAACTAAAGGCTAGATGTCCTCTCCAGGAAAAATGGAATGATGAGTGAAAAAAACCTTTTCGCCGAAGAGATTTTAAGCTATAAAAATGTGCATCCCAATACTCATAGGTTGCATCTTCATATCCTTCGTCGTAGCCATCTGCAAATCCATCATCGTAACCATCCCAATAAAGGCGATCAGCAAAATTATCCTCGTACCATTGTGCTGTTTCGTAATCTTTATAATAAAAATCCTCAGTTTCGATATCAGAAACGGGATCATCTTCGAGTGCTGCTGTAGTTGCGGTAGCAGGTTCAACTGTTGTATCTAATGAACGATCTTTGGCTTTTGTGTCGCCACTCCACGAGTAATAATCACTATGGATGCCTCTCTTACTTGCTCTTTCCGAGTATTCCATACTTTGGAGCTGAGTGTAGCATCCGGTTAATAGAAATGAACTAAGTACTAGACTTATACCTGATAAAAATTTCCGATTACTCATCACATACTCCGATAGTTGTTACAATTCTGATATGAATATGATTATTAGCAACTAGCATTGTTATCACATGATAATGTTAGCTATCTAGATTTCACCTCGTAAAGACTTCGCAATTACTTCTGCTTTCGAGTTCACATGTAGTTTTTTATAAATGTTTCTGATGTGGGCACGAACAGTATCGATTGAGATATCTAAACGATCGGCAATCATTTTATAACTCAATCCATCAACAAGACCATTAACGATGTCCTGTTCGCGTGAAGTTAGCATGCTATCTTCGTTTTTCTTGGGAGCTTGATCGTTGAAATGCGTAATTACTTTTCGAGCAATTTGTGGAGACATCGGCGCGCCACCTTTCAATAAGTTTTCAATCGATTCTTTAATTTCGGGCAGCGAAGTGTGCTTTAATAAATATCCTGAGGCGCCGGCTTTCAGCGAGTCGAATATTTTGTGCGAATCGTGATACACGGTTAGCATGATGATGTCGATATCAGGGTATTTCGATTTGATAATCTCCATTCCTTTTATCCCCGACATCCCCGGAAGTTGAATATCCATGAGCAGCACATCCGGGTGCTGATGTTCCTCCAGAAACTCTAGCATTTCTTCTACAGTGTCGGTGGCTACCGGGCATTGTATTTCTTCTTGCATATCGAGGTAACGTTGTATTAAATCCCGTATTTTTTTGTTGTCTTCTACTATTCCTACAATTGCCATATCGGCTCCACTAGTTTAGCGTTAATTTTCCCTTTAATTCTATCTTAAATCCATCATTCTGAGTAATATCTACAGATCCATTCATACGTTGCGCTCGCATTTGCATGTTACGCAAACCCTGGCCAGTTTTTTTAGCACCTTTACCGGTAGTTCCATTGTCATGAATTACAAAAGTGAAGGATGAACCATTCGATTTCATCCCTATATCTACTTTATTTCCATTCGAATATTTTGCAATGTTATTAATGGCTTCTTTAAAAATCAGATATAAATTTTCTTTTACCGGTACTGGAATCTTTTCCTCCATCTTGAGGTCATCAAAATTATATAGTACTTCAAAATTTAATGGTTCCAGTACATTTAATATATAATCTTGCATGCGATCGGTTAAATCGCCAAGGGTATCATTCCGGGCATCTATCGACCACACAATATCGTCTAAACTTGTTACAATTTTTCGGCATTGCTGCCCGATTTGAGTAAGAGATTGTTTAAACTCAGAATCCATGCTGCTGGCTTGTAAAAAGTCGGATTGTAGGGCAACCTCGGTTAAGCTAGCACCAACATCATCGTGTAAATCACTGGCAATACGCACCCGCATACGTTCGATATCAACCATTTGCATGTATTGGTAGTTGCGATAAAAGAGATATAAAATTCCGGCTACTACAATTACTATTAGCAAAACGAACCACCATGTAAACCAAAACGGTGGGTTTAATGAAAACTCTAATGTTGCTGTATTAAAACTCCAAACTCCTGATGAGTTTTGAGCCTGAACTTCGAATTTGTACTTACCCGATGGCAAAGACGGATATCTTGCAATTCGCTCGGTTGTATATTGCCAATCAGGATCGATGTTCGACATTCGGTACCGATAGGTAACTAAGTTTGGTGCCGTAAAATTAATCGCGGAAAAATCGATTTGAATAAAATCTCTATCATATTCTAGCTCTATATTTTCTGCTTCGTATGTACGCCCGGAGGCTTTGAATTCTGTAATTTTAACCCGTGGTGGTATTTGATTTCCTCTATATTCAGCTGGATAAAATTTCGACACTCCATCCACTGTGCCAATCCATAAACTTAATTCGTTATCTTCATAGATTGCACCCAGATTTGTTTCGTTAGCAACCAAGCCCTGATCACTTTGCAATATCTGAATAGCCTGATTTCGCTGCACTTCGTCATTGCTGTAATATTTATCGATATCAAGCCGGGCTAAGCCGGCATTGGTTCCTACCCAGTAAATGCCGTTAGAATCCTGACCAATGAAATAACAAACACGCCCCGGTAGTCCATCCTGATCAGTAATCTCCAAAAATTGAACTCCATCGAACCAAGCAATGCCACCAAATGTTGAAACCCAAATGGTACCACTGTCATCTACAAATAAATCCATTACGCCGTTATTCGGTAGACCATCTTGCAGCCCGTACATTGTAAACTCATTGCCAGATTTCTTAGCGACTCCGCCATAGGTAGCAATCCATAAATTGCCTTCGGAATCTTCGTCTGTAGCTAGAATGGTATTATTCGGCAGCCCATCCTCGGTTGTAAATTGTTCGAAACCGGCATCGGTAAATTTGATCAAGCCTTCATCGTAAGTGCTTACCCAAATTGTTCCATCTTGAGTTTCGTTTACATGCCGAATTTTACGAAATGGGAACTGTTCCTCATTAAAAATATTTAGCTTTCCATCTTCAAAATAGGCTAAGCCATCGCGCATACCAATCCACATTCTTCCCTGCGAATCTGTACTAACGTGATACACTCTATTATCTGGTAAACCTTGCTGAGTATAGAAATATTCGAATTCATCTCCTTCGTACGAAACTAGCCCTCCCCCGTAACTGGCAATCCACAATTTGCCTCCAGAGTCTTCGGCAAAAGAGGTAACTAAATTATTCGGTAATCCCGATTCGGTAGTAAAATTTTCGAAATATCGGCCCAACAGTAGGCTTGCGCCACCCGCCAAGGTACCAAACCAGATGTTACCCTCACGATCGTTAATTGCAGCATAAACTATGTTAGCAGATAGCCCTTCCTCAGTTGTAAAGTTTGTAAACCTATTATTTCTGTATAAGCTTACCCCACCTTCGGTTGCAAGCCAGATATCGCCGTTTTCGCCAAACGTTAATGCTCGAACTTTTCGATCTATCATTTGTTCAGCACCAGCAACACTTGTAAATGTCTCCCCATTGAAGTGAGCCAATCCATTTCTGGTTGCTATCCAAAGTTTGTTTGGATCAATTGGGTCGATTTTAATATCTCGGGTTCTGTTTTCAGGTAATCCATCAGCTTGAGTATAGGTTCTGAAATTCCCATTCGAGAGCCTTGAAACTCCGCTTCTGGTAGCAAACCAAAGTGAACCATCAATGGTTTCGGTTATTGCTCTAACTTGATTTCCCGCAATGCCACTGTTTGTAGTATAAACTTCCAGTTCACCTTCTCCAAAATAATGCCAAACCCCACTGCCATCGGTGCCAAACCAAAACTCGCCGTTTGAATCTTGAAAAATGCTGATAACAGAATGACTCTCAAGTCCTCTCAAGTCTGGGTAGGTATGAACGCTATCTCCATATATGACTTGAGCACCTTTATCGGTACCAACCCAAATACCACCATCACTAGCCTCGTAAATGGTATTAGTTTGACTTGATAATAACCCCTGATCTTCAAAATAAGTCTCGAAATTATACCCATCGAATTTATTAAGACCGAATCCGGTGGCCAACCAAATATAACCGTCAGAGTCTTGGATGATATCATACACAACCGATTCACTTAATCCCTCTTCGATAGAGTAAGTTCTAAAGGGATATGTTTGTGCATACACGGTATTTAAACCAATAAAAACAGTAATAAATAGTATCGAAATAAATTTCATATCGACAAGGTAACGCAAAAACGAAATGTTTAGTAGATAATGTTTAATTGCAAAAAAGTTTACTCTATTTTTGAGCTATGAAAGCATATCAATCGCAATCGGTTCCATCGGGTTTACAAGTTAAAGTGAGCAAGCACGGTTCTCCCCGGATTGCAAAACTTTTGCAGAATACAGTATTTGGTACTGAAGGTAAATTACAATATCGGCAGCGTGATATTGTTGAAAGAATGCGAACACAGGCTAACCTTCAATTTATCGAGATTCTAAAGGCACAGCGTGTACTTGGCACAGTTGGGATGGCGCGCCGACCAGTGTGGCATGGCGATGAATACATGAACACTTTGTATGTGCGATATTTATCTATTGCCCGACAGTTTAAAAGGAAAGGCACGGCTTCAGCGCCAAAACGCACGAAAACATCTGATAAAAAAGGACTTCTACGTGAATTGATCGGCAACGAAATTACGCATCATTTCGAAGCTCCCTTTCACGATAGAGATTTGAAAGGAGCATTTTATGCTTATGTGGAATCAGCGAACTCGAACTCACGTAATTTATGCTTATCGATGGGGTTCAAACCAGTCCGTAAAGTCGAAACTTTGCTCTTTAGCCGCTTCAATCCTACACGGGATAAAAAGATTCAGAATGCGGGGATACAGGCACAAGATGAAATCAAAAAACAGCTAAAGGAGTTTTATAAAGACTATTCCTTCTATTTCGAGGATCGTATTTTTAACACCGGATTTTATTTGATTTATCTCGATAAAGGAGAAATCATCGGCGGAATTCGCGCGGTTCCTGTACACTGGCAGCTGGTGGCTTATCCCGGATTTGAAGGATGGTTGATGCGCGACTTATTACCATTCCTCCCTTTTACCAATCGCCTGTTCGAGCCCAATGCTTTTAAGTTTCTGGCCTTTGATTATGCTTGGCACAAACCCGGCAAAGAGCATATTCTACCGGAGTTAATGTCGCATTGTTGTTCTTTATTTGAGATTAATGTGGGAATGATTTGGGGAGATGCCCGATCCGGGTTAAACAAAAATTTGAAAGCTGGTGCCCAACTTGGATTTCTCAATTCTGTTATCGGATCTGTGTATGCCGATTTAATGGTACGACCCATAAATTTTGATTTAAGTGGTTCTGCTCTGGTGGAAACTGAAAAACTGGATTCGGGTGATTCGGGTGATTCGGGTGATTCGGGTGATTCGGGTGATTCGGGTGATTCGGGTGATTCGGGTGATTCGGGTGATTCGGGTGATTCGGGTGATTCGGGTGATTCGGGTGAAGAATCTGATCTAAATGAAAGCGTAGATCAAGAGACTTTAGAAAAAGATGAGGATTCAGATGAATCGGAGATAATAAAAACGCCTCCTACTAATGAAGAGCTAGAGCGCTGGAAAAAAGTACTGAATCGACCGGTGTATGTAAGTGCGCTGGATATGACATAATTAAAAGTCTTTTGCGGTGGCTATTTTCAGCACTAAACCACTAGGAAGCAGCGACCAAATTAATAGTAGGCCAAAGGAGATAATCAGCCCGAAAATGGTTCCGAAAAATTGTTGATATAATGCACCTGTATATCCCAATAATGCTGATATATCTAGTTTTAGAAGGATAAGAATACGGGATAAATCGATTGGATTTAGCACCGTACTTACCAACGAAAAAGTGTCGAGCGGGTAGTCTTGAAACTTCATCATAATCACTAGTAGCATGCCATCGTAAAGAATAGCGAATGCAAGCCACATCAATAAAGCATAGCCAAAGCCTTTTACTTTATTGTCGTTTTTAAGAGCAATGATGTACGCTAATCCCACAAAAATGAAGGTGAGCACTACGCCATCAACCAATAAAATTAGAAAGTCGAAAATGGCGTCAGAGTAGAGCAAGCCATAAAAGAGAAATGGTAGTCCCAGGCCAATTACAAGACTCAAACTAAGTGAAATGCATAATCCATAAAGTTGTCCCAGAAAAATGGTACTACGTTTTAAAGGATGTGCGAGTAACAGCTCGGTAAAATCAGACGAATTGTAGTAAAAAATCACACCAAAGATAGTTCCTACTAGTGGAGCTAAAATCAGTAGAATATTCATCAACGAGATGATAGCATTACCCAGATCGTTGCTTAAAAACAACAACGCTGAACTGGTTATCATAAAGAACAGCATATAGAAAATGCTCCAGCGGCTTCGAAGTAAATCATAAAAGGTATATCGAATAATATTAAACATCTCGATCCTCCATTAAACGTGCTATCGCACTTTCTAAATTGGTGGTGTTGGTTGCTGTTATTAACTTGGCAATACTGCCCTGATAGTGAATGTGACCTTCCAGTAAAAACACAACTTCGTCGGCCACTTCTTCCACAAAATTGAGAATGTGTGAGGTAATAAGTATGGTTTTACCGTCGGCTTTTTGCTCCTCGATCACCTGTTTTAACATTTTTAAAGCAATGGGATCTAAACCCGTGGTTGGTTCGTCTAGAATCAAGTATTCAGCATCAAACATCAACGCCATCACGATATTGATTTTCTGCCTGGTCCCCCCTGAAAGATGAAGCAACTTTTTATCGAGATAGGACTCCAACCCAAATCGATCAAGAAGATCCATTTCGTTACTACCGGTTGATCGAACAGAACTCACCATTTTGAGTAACTCCCGAGCTGTTAAGTTTTCGGGAAAGCGTGCAATTTGTGGTAGATAGCCAATCTTATTGCGGTAGTCAGCTTTGCCGTTAAGGCGATAGCCATCTAAATGGATGTTGCCGGAATCGGGGAATACCATCCCCAATAACGATTTTATTAAGGTTGTTTTCCCAGACCCGTTTGGACCTAAAACAGCGGTTACCTTTCCTAGAGTTACTTCAAAATCGATGCCTTTTAGCACTTCAAGTTCCCCAAACTTCTTTTTTATGTTATTGAATTCAATCATGATGGCATACGCATTAAAGGGGAGTTATCAATTAAATCAATCGGGGTAAAAACAGGAGCTACGTTTTCGGTAAAGTTGATGAGATCCACAAAGAAACTGCGGAGCAGCACGATACTTTCGGGAGTTTTATTTACCACGTAAGAGAACAACTTTACAGGGCGATGAGGAACGTCTCCAACTCCGTCTTTATCTATATCGTAGCCGGAATAAGTACTCCAATAATTACCTGAAAACTCATTGTCGTTTAGGCGACTGTTAAAAGAAACATCGAAAGAGTTGTTCGAAAATGCATTGTTCGAAAACTTGTTTGAGTAACACCCACCCGACATTTTAACGCCCCAACCATTACTCGAAAACGTGTTGTTGAGGTAATTGATTCTTGATGAGCCTTCAACAGCTATGGCTACCGTATTTTCATCAAACGTGTTGTCGGTAATCTCGGCGTCGTAAATCTCTTTCAATAGCAGGCCAAAAGATGCTGTTCCCCAGTTATTCAGGAACTGATTCTCATTCATTTGGATATGTTTTGAAAACATCACCGCTACACCGGCTCCATTGTTGATGAAGACATTATTACTATAGGCGTTGTTATTACTGAACATGAAATGTAGTCCATATCGGATGTTATTCTCACTCAGATTGTCTGTCACCATTGAATTATCTACAAACTCGAGGTAGATACCGTCGCGTAAATTCCGGATGGTATTCCCGGTTATGGTAAGATCTTTGCTTTTCCAGGCATGCACACCATTCCCTGAATAAAACTCTAGCTCAGATTCGCCGGATAGCACATTATTGGTGATTAATCCCTTGGAGCTACCCTCGATCAAAAATCCGAAAAAAGCATCCTCAACAATCAGGTTGTCAAGAGTAAAATTTATGGAATTTGATATATGAACCGCTGCAAATTCTTCGATGTGTGATAACCCAACTCGTTGCAACTTTAACTTCGAAATGTGTACTTCTTCAGCCTGAACTTTGAAGATACTTCCATATTTACCTCCATCAATAATCACGCCTTCTTCACCGATTAAGGTGATGGGTTTGTCGATGAGTATATCATATTCGAAATACGTTCCGGGTTGAATCAATACCGTATCAAATGGTTCGGATGTTTCTATTCCTTCCTGCACACTATCAATTGAACAGCTTTTGCAGACAACTATCTGAGCTTGAGCACTCAATGTGATCATCAGTAAAGTCATGTATCCTGCTATTAACCTTTTATATAACATGACGAGCCTTAATTTTTTTTTGACTTCAGTTAATGTGTTGTTTGATGGATTCCCAGTTGAATGTGGTTCCATCGTAGCCAACAGTTTCCGCTGCTTCTAGAGAGGCAAAAGCTGATAGATTTGCCCCCATCGGGCTTGGTAGCCTAGGGGCAATCAAGTAGGTGGCTTCTATTGCGTTTATATAGGTACCCGGACTATCGAAATCCATCACTATTAGTTGTTCAGCTTTATCGCCATAAAACTCTAAGCTTCGAAGCATGCACTCTATCGAATCGAAAACGTATACTTTGCCGGTTTTGGTTACGATCTGTGCCGCGTGTTTATCATCCATGATGGTCATACTACAAAAGGTGCAATTTTCGTGACCATACATAATTTCTTTTGGGCCTTTTTGGCAAGTTGCCAGTACAAAACTAAAACCTACTATTAACCAAATTGCTTTCATTTTAAGCCTCTACTTTTTCCTGTTTTCGTTCGTAAAAATAAGCGTATAGGGTCATAAACATCCCCGCAAACAATAAGTAGGCGCCCATTAATGGCTTCGAAATAGCCGTGAAATTTAAAATTTCTTTCACTCCAATTAACGGTGGTTGATACCCCTGACCCGGTATTTTAATGGCTGCTTTAGGATCCAGATTATGTCCGTATTCGTATTCCCATAGGTAAAAATCGTACATCCCGATTGCGCCTAGAATACACATCGCAATAAACCATGTGAGATACAGGTTTTTGTTACCGATAAAACCAATGAAAACTCCTAAGCCTGACATCACACCAATCACAATTGGAAACACATCAAACTCTTTCATATGCTCCGGTATCTCTGCCATTCCCACATAATGGTTCATCAAGTTGATATTTTTGATGTCGTTCGGATGCATATCCTCGATTTTGTTGATCCAAATATTCATTCCAATCGAATCGGGATACTGTGGAGCTTTTAATGTGATATTCCACATGGGCATTACAAATAATGAAAGCAGTAATAAAGAGCCGCAGATCATTATGTATTTCGAGGTTTTCATTGCTTTGGTCTTAAATAATTATTCAACTAATGAGAAAAAAATGGAGCCCCAAAACCGAGGCTCCAATTGGTGGATGATTTATTCGCCGTCAAGGCTCCAAGACAACTCAATGTTCGAATTTCTAGGTGATACTCGAACGTATCCTTGCATTTCCTGGTGGAGAGCTGAACAGAAATCGGTGCAGTAGAATGGCCATACACCTACTTTTTCAGGTTCCCACAAGAAAGATTTAGTTTGTCCCGGCATAATGAGTAACTCTGAAGTTCGTGCGCCGATCATTGCTACACCGTGCGGTACATCAAAGTCTTGCTCTAGGTTGGTGATGTGGAAATACACCTTATCCCCTACTTTTATCCCTTCGATATTATCCGGCGAAAAGTGACTGCGAATAGTGCTCATATAGACATGCACGATATTACTATTGCCTTCGCGTACAACTTTGGTTTCGCCTTCATTCATCACTGCATACGGATGTTCATTGTCTTCCAATTGATAGAATTTTTTCGATCTAGGTGCAATTAAGCTGGCAGGTGCACCGGCCGCGTAGTGAGGCTCCCCGTGAGTTGGGAAATCGAGCAACAGCTCCATTTTTTCTCCGCTGATGTCGTATAACTGTGCAGAGTGTTCCATTTCCGGTCCGGTTGGTAAATAACGGTCTTTGGTGATTTTATTCATTGCTACCACATATTTACCGAATGGTTTACGCGAATTTCCACCAGGAATCATTAAGTGACCTACAGAATAATACGTTGGCTGTCGATCGATCACTTCCCAAGTACCCAGTTTCCATTTCACAACTTCTGACGATATAAAAAAGGTAGTGATAGCATTTCCTCTTCCATCAAATTCGGTGTGAAGTGGGCCTAGACCTGCAGAAAGTACTTGTCCGGCAGTAACGTTATCGAAATTAAGAATTGGAATGCCGTAGGCTTCACCATCAAAGTCTTCATTTTCGATAGCTTCCTGCATTTTATCAAAAGAATGCACAGTTAGTGAAGCAGATAGTTTACCTGCACCGACGATATATTCGCCCGAAGGATCAACATCCACACCGTGTGGAGATTTCGGAGTTGGCAAGAAATACACTAACCCAGGGAGTTCCGCAGGATTCAACACTTTTACTTCTTTCTTCATAGTAGTAGTAGCAGTGTGCGTATGCTCGTCGTAAACGTTGTGTGCATACTCAGTTTGCATGGTAGTATACTTACCCTGTGCAAGATACTCTTCAGCAAGTTTCCAGTTAATCGCCGCGATAAAATCTTTATCGTTTTGCGATGCGTTAACTTCCAGTAGTGTATTTGCTTCTTCGGTGTTATAAGTGGTAAAGAAGAACCAACCGTGAGATTTACCACGTCCGGGACGAGCTAAATCGTAGTTAAAACCGGGTAACATCACTTGGAAAGAAAGATCCATATGTCCGGTTTCTTCATCAACCTTTACGAAACTAATAGCTCCTTTAAAATTGCCTTTGTACTCGTCGATAGACATATCACGCTGAGGAACGGGTACAGAAAATCGAGTTCCAGCAACTACATATTCGGTATTTTCGGTGATAAACGAAGAACTATGGTTTCCGGCTGAGTTCGGTATCTCGATGATTTCTTCGGTCTCGAAGGTTTCTAAACTAATACGAGCAATTCTTGGGGTGTTATTCGCGTTTGCGAAGATCCAACGACCGTCGAGTTCGCCGTTCGTTTGTGAGATATCCGGGTGATGCAAATCATCCCATGGAATAAAGCCATACGAAGTATTAAACATCGGCTTGGTCTCTTCCGAGTATCCATAACCTGAAGTTGGGAACTGCGAAAATACCGGGATTTCTTTCAGCATACGGCCTGAAGGAAGCCCGTACACCGTTAAATTACCGCTGTATCCGCCAGATAAAAACGCGTAGAATTCATCTTGCTCGCCCGGGGCTACGTACACTTTCTCTGCTGCACTGCTGCCTAAAGCTCCGCTATTATTTGATTGCATACAGGCAGAACTTGCAAGAGCAATGAGCACCGCCAGCATGGTTAAGTAGTTGATTGATTTCATTGTACTATCTATTTATTGTTAATTATTGAATTACAGAATTACTTTGTCTACTACATTGATAATGCCATTCGACGTTTGGATACTGGCAAGTACTTTCGCGCCTTCTACATAAATGTCTTCTCCCTCTACGGTTACTGTCAGATATGAGCCGTCAGCCATGTATAACTTTCGTCCTTTGCTGGCTTCCTTCTTAAGTCCTTCAAGGTTATATGAACCCGGTGCGGCATGCTTAGTAAGCACTCCGGCAAGCTTGGCTTTGTTTTCCGGTTTGAGTAGATCCTCAACAGTGCCAGCTGGTAGAGCAGCGAATGCAGAATTTACTGGTGCAAATACGGTTAGAGGTCCTGCATTTACCAGTATATGTTCTATTTCTGCAGCCTGAACTGCCGCTACTAAGGTTGAATGATCAGCCGACCCGATAGCTACTTGGAGGATATTTGGATCAGACTCATCGTCAACCACTGAAGCTTGCCCAAGTGGTGTATTGTTTGGCAGATTACTTGAAGATTGCTCACTCTGCGACGAACAAGCTAAGGCTAGTATCAAAAGAGTTATAGGTAGGTATGTTAATGCTTTCATATTATTCTGATTTAAGTGTTCGGAAATATTCTAATACTGCGCGTGTTTCTTCTTGAGTGAGATTTTGATTAGCCATTGGAGTGCCGTTAAATTCCATAAGCAATTCTTTTGCAATTGGATCTTGCTGCACCATTTCCATAGGATTCATAATCATATTGGCCGTCCATTCGGGGGTTCTTCTATCAAAGATTCCCACCATTTCTGGACCGATGTAGCGCTTATTTGGTTTATGGCATGCAGAACATTTTGCTGTGAAAATGGTTTTACCTTCCTCAGCCATTGCCACATCCACATCAGCGGCAAAATTAATATCAGTTATCGGGCCAATACCTTTGTTTGTAGTCCAGTCACTAGGGGCGGTAGTTACCTCTGCAGCCTCATTATTATTAGTATCATTTTTTTGATCATTACCGGCACATCCTAATGTGAATAGCAGACCAAAAATTAAAAGTGTTGAAAGTTTATTTGTGTAGCTCATTATATTCTATTTAAGATTTAAGAGTATTTTATCTTTTAATTATGAACAAAAAATGAAGTCATCATTTTTTTAATTTTTTATTAGATGTGGCTTGAGAGTCGGAACATAAATTCGTCACCTTCTGCACCTAGTTTTTCTAGTGTACTGCTTTGCAACATCTCCTTTAAATTCTCTCTATGATATGTCCATTGTTCATGCATTGCACAAGGTTGTAAGGCACCACAACCCGGTAAACCTAGCACACATTCGTGAAATGTTTCTACCCCATCAATAATCTCAACCAAATCATACAATCTTGTATTTAACCCTTTCAATGAAAGTTTAACACCACCTTTGGGACCTTTTTGAGATTCTATCATTCCTTCATTAGTAAGCTGTTGAAGAATTTTTGTTAAGAAATGGAATGATATTTCTAACTTCTCAGAGATTTCCTTTATAGAAATCATCCCTTCCTCTTTGTGAATAGCGAGGTAAAGAGCAGCTCGAACTGCGTATTGGCATTTATTTGAAAGTAGCATAATTCAGTATTAAGACTCTTTTGTCTTAATTTAAAACAATATGTCATACTTTTCCAAATGGTTTTTTACTTTATATAAAAAAACCCCGATCAATTGCTTGAACGGGGCTTTGGTTCCGGGTGGATAATCCTAAGATTACCCTAAATACACTCTTAAAGCAGCACTACGGTTATGGTGACGTAGTTTTCTCAATGCTTTTTCTTTGATCTGACGTACACGCTCACGTGTTAGATCGAATCGTTCTCCAATTTCTTCTAAGGTAAGCGAATGCTCGCGACCGATGCCGAAGTATAAGCGAATCACTTCTGCTTCACGCTTCGTTAATTTCGAAAGTGCACGTTCAATTTCAACTTTCAGCGACTCGCCCATCAACTCGAAATCCGGATTTGGGATTTCTTCGTTCTCAAGAACATCGAGGAGTCGGTTATCTTCACCCTGTGCAAATGGAGCATCCATCGACAAGTGACGACCAGAAATTTTTAGAGTATCAGCAACTTCGCCAACGGTCATTTCTAAGCTTTCAGCAAGCTCATGTGCTGATGGTAGTCGTTCGTACTCTTGCTCTAATTTCGAGAGCTCTTTACCAATTTTGTTTAACGCACCAACACGGTTCAACGGTAAACGAACGATACGGCTTTGCTCTGCTAACGCCTGTAGAATCGACTGACGAATCCACCAAACGGCGTACGATATAAACTTGAAACCACGAGTTTCATCAAAACGCTTAGCTGCTTTGATCAAACCTAAGTTACCTTCGTTAATTAAATCACCAAGTGATAATCCTTGGTTTTGATATTGTTTCGCTACCGAAACTACGAATCGAAGATTGGCTTTTGTTAAATCTTCTAAGGCTCTCTGACTTCCTTTCTGAATCTCTTTGGCCAGACGTACTTCATCGTCGGGCGTAATGAGTTTTTCTTTACCGATCTCGTGTAGATAACGATCTAATGATTCCGATTCACGAGTCGAAATTCCTGAACTTTTTGCCACAATTAAAACTGTTTTAATGAATATTTGCGTATACGCGATATTCAGGTGCAGTGAATAGAGTTAAGCTGAAAGGTTGCAACCATAATTCGAAGCTTCTTGATCCTGCACTCATGCTGAATATAAAATCCTCCAAATATACGGAAGATTTGCCTTAATATTTGATTAAATGTTGTTGAATATTCAAGATCAAAGGATCAAAGGATCAAAGGATCAAAGGATCAAAGGATCAAAGGATCAAAGGATCAAAGGATCAAAGGATCAAAGGATCAAAGGATCAAAGGATCAAAGGATCAAAGGATCAAAGGATCAAA
>JAXMOK010000015.1:0-75380 GCA_034669965.1 Balneolaceae bacterium
TGATAGCTGCGGGTAACCACATCCAATTTAAATTCTTTAGTAAATACGCGACGTTGATTCATAGTTCTTTTGAATTACAGCAGCTAATATACCTTAACTCACTGTCTACTAAAATGTAGTAAGCCCATTGCCTATTCCTTGTTGAATATTGCTTATTGAATTCCCTCCGCTCGTGTATGGTTGGTAAATTCATTACCCGAACACCCGAACACCCGAACACCCGAACACCCGAACACCCGAACACCCGAACACCCGAACACCCGAACACCCTAGCTAATCAAATTCCCATCTTCATCCCATTCAGCAGTAACTTCTCTTTTTGATTGATCAACGCATTTCGCCAGCCACTCCGGTTCGTATTCTAATCCGTGTTCTTTAAGCACCTCATCAGGTACGCCATCCCAAACATTCGGCCGGTTTCCCACATAGCCCAAATCATCGAAGCCCATTTGTGTGGTGTAATAACCTGTTAGGGTAATATTTCTGATCTCCCGATAAAAATCTACGCCCGGTTGGGTGACTTCCGTCGCTTTATCCGGATAAGCAATTTCCTCAATAATCACCATTTGTTGGTCATGTGTAAGTAGCACGAAATCGTAGCCAAACTTTTGCTTCGAGTAACCATCAAGCCATCGCAGCCCAATTTCGAAATCATCTTGCCAGCTTGGTGCGTCTTTCACCATAAAATCGATGAAAGCAGGTACATGCGCATCCGAAGCTGAACCCGCAGTATCGGTCGCCGGTAAAATCAGATCACACATCACCGCAACGGTTTCCAATTGATGATCGGTAAAGAAATTATCAGCAAATACGTCGGCATCACGCTGTTTTTCTTCTTCCGTACGTCCGTATGAGCTGAAATCGTAAATATCTTGCAGCTTCTTAGGGTTTTCTTTTCCCGGTACACAGCCGTTCAATAGTGCGCCTGTTCCTAAGGCTCCGATCAACATGGTTTTAAGGGATTCTCTTCTGTCCATAATCAAATATTTTGCTTTTTAAGTTGATCTACGATGTACTCGCTGGCCCGTATCGAAAGTGCCAGGATGGTCCAGGTCGGGTTCTTATCCGCTTGCGATACAAACACGCCCGCATCTACCACAAATACATTCTCGGCATCATGCAGTTGATTGAATTTATTAGTAACCGAAGTGGCCGGATCGTCGCCCATGCGCGTGGTTCCCACTTCGTGAATGATCACGCCGGGATTCATCAAACCATAATCCGAATCAGCGCCCGGCTTATTTCCAAGTTTGATAGCTCCCATCGCATCAAAAATACTCTCGATGGTATCATGAGCATGCTTTGCCTGTAGACGCTCGTAATCGGTCCACTGATAATTGAATTTCAGAACCGGAATGCCCCATTGATCTTTAACCTCAGGGTCGAGTTCGCAATAGTTATTGTATTGTGGAACGCTTTCGCCTCTCATTGCGATGCCCATTACTGAACCGAAGAATCGCTTCACATCTTTTCTGAGCTTATCGCCGTAACCGCCTACTGTATCATTGAAATGCGAGTTTAAATTGGTAGTATCGAAGCCGATTCCATACGATGGCATTCCCATTCCACCCCAAATCTCTAAGTGATAACCACGCGGAAAATCGAGCTTGGCTTCGTTCAGCCACCAAGGTGTGTACACGTGAAGTCCACCCACACCATCTTCGTTGTACATGGTTCGATCCATGAGTTCCGGAACCAGCGCGGCAGCTCCTGTTCCCGTCGAATCGTGTAAATATCGCCCGATCATGCCGGAGCTATTCCCTAGTCCATCAGGATGCACCGAACTCTTCGAGTTTAGCAGGATGCGAGCGGTTGAACATGCCGAAGCTCCTAGCACGATCACTTTTCCTTTTATTTCTTGTTCGCTGCCGTCTTCTTTGTTGATATAAGAAACGCCGGTTGCTTTTCCGTCGCCATCGGTCACTACTTCTTTGGCCATCGAGTTAACGTAAAGGTCAACCCGACCGGTGGACTTTTGAGCTGGGAAAATCAAACAGGTACCTGCGCTGAAATCGGCATAAATCTGACAAGCGCGGTTGCATTGATTGCAGTAAAAACAAACGCCGCGGTCGTTATTCAGCCGCTTGGTAAGGATGGAAAGCCGTGACGGAATGACCGGAATCCCCGCTTTTCGCGCTCCTTTGATATAATAAAGTTCATGCAATCTTGGTTTTGGGGGCGGCAGGAAAAAGCCATCAGGTTCATTAAAAATCCCTTCTTTGCTACCAAATACGCCGATCATTTTATCAACACGATCGTAATAGGGTTTCACATCCTCGTAGCTGATGGGCCAATTATCGCCAAGGCCATCCCAGTCTTTTCGCTTAAAATCGAGCGGACCAAATCGCAATGAAATTCTGCCCCAGTGATTGGTTCGTCCGCCCAGCATTCTGGATCGAAACCAACCAAAATTTGTGCCATCTGCTTGGGTGTACGGCTCGCCATCGATATCCCATCCGCCGTAAGCGGCATCGTAATCTCCAAAAGCTCGAGTTGAGCCATATCCACGTCGTGGCGATTCCCATGGTGGTCGCAATTGCGTTCGATATTGATCTTGTGCCGGATCGAAAAACGGACCTGCCTCAATAATAGCGACGTTTAGGCCTTGTTCTGCCAGTATCTTTGCCGACATTCCACCGCCGGCGCCTGATCCCACGATTACGGCATCATATTCTTTTCTGCTTTTGATGATTTCCATCTATTAGTACCCCCGATTGTGTGTCACTGATTTCCAAGAAGTTAGAAAAATATCGTCGGGATGAAAGTAAAATTATGTCGGCTATGTTAATCTTTTACTTAAGAAAATATAGAGCGTATAGTATGAGCCCAGAACAAGTGTGATGCCTGTATTTTTGCAAAACAAATCATGCAGTATTAAGCTTTTGATTTAAAAAATTGAGCTACCTGCTCATTCGTATAATAAGAACTAGAGCTTGCTTCAAAGTTGACGGACCAATCAGGTTTAATGATAAATTGGCACTAAGCTATGTTTCTACTTTTCGGGGGAAACTTTGATAGGCAATAAAGCCGGTAAGCGAAAACGGAATCAACGATATTAGAGCCATGATGGTTTTACCTGCTCCAAATAACAAAATTACTGAAACTGCGAAACCAATTGCTGAAATGATAGCCCCGTATAATCGTGTTTTTGGCATTAACAGTAGTATTCCACCTAAAACCTGCAATACTCCAAAAGAGATTATCATAGTATTAGATAAGCCAAACTGATTTAGGAATGTAACTTCTTCAGGAACTAAAGTGATTTTTGCTGACCCAGCGGCAATTCCAAGTAAAGCGATTAAAAAGGCCAAAACTTTGATAGCTAGTTTCATTAAAAGTGCTTTTTCTTAAATAATATAAATCAACCGTTCGTTTAGTGAACGAATGTGAAGTCAACACATCGTTATTCGAATAAGTAACTGAATATTTATACAGCTAACAAGCTTTTTGATAATCAGATGTGGCTAATGGATCAATAGTTTAACGGGTAGTAAAATTGAAAATCTATTGAGTAGATACTAATCCGACGGATATTTTGCCTCAATTTCTGCCAGCTTTTCATCAACCATTTCCCTTGATAACCACTCTCCACGTACCATTACGCCAGAGTGATTACGAATGGCATCTAAACTTTCCAGTGGATTGGAGTCCATCAAGATAAGGTCGGCTCGTTTTCCCACTTCGATAGTCCCGAAATCATCTTCGTTTGCGAAATAATCTCCTACGGCTTTGGTACCCGAATGCAGGATTTCGTAGTTACTCATACCGGCGACCTTCATAAATGGCAATTCTCGATGAATCGAAAACCCCGGGACGCTAAACAATTGCGGGGCATCGGTTCCCATCAAGATTCTAACTCCGGCATCGCTCATCGCCCCAAGCAATCGCTGACGTAATTCTGCGTGCTCTTCGGCTTCCTGATAATCCAAATTTGGGTTACCTTCGATGTTATTTGCTACAAAACTGTTGTAGTTATCACGTACAGCTTGCGGGATGTATTTTAGCTCGTCGTAGTTTTGCATGGTTTCATAATCCGCGGCACCAATGATGGTTTCCCAAAGAGCTTGAGTCGGCACCATCCACACGCCATTTTCCTTTGTTTTTTGGATGATTTCATCCATTTTCGATTCCAACTCAGCTCCTTCAAATGCTTGCAAGTACGAAACATATCCATCGATGTGATCCATGGTTTCTTGCCCGGCTTCAATAGCTCGATTTATGCCCACCGCTTGTGGGACATGTCCGCCAAATCGAATGCCAAGCTTGTTGGCTTCATCCGCCATGGCATTGTATTCCTCCAGAGTTAAGCCCGGATGAATCTTTAATAAATCCCAGCCTTCTTCCACTTGCTGGCGGACTTTCTCTCTGGCTTGATCGGGCGAACTCACCGAATTTCCATTAAAACTTGGTCCTGCCAGATATAAATTTGGGCCAATATATGCACCGCTTGCTACCTTTTCTTTAAGCTCAAGTTGATGATCATAACCCAACATGCCTCGTACGGTGGTTATTCCCGCCGATACATACAAAAACAAGGTTGATTCCACGTAATCCTCATTAAAATAAGCGGGAAAGTTTGCAGGAGGATGTGTTGGTGGCACGTGTCCATGCATTTCGGCGAGCCCCGGAATCAGGTATTTACCTGTACCGTCGATAACAGGAGTATTTGGGCCGAACGTAATTTTGTTGGCATCCATAATCTCTGATATTCGACCTTCAGAAATAAGAACGGTTTGATTTTCTATGACCAACCCGTCTTCTGTCATGGGAATCACATGTACATTTGTAATGGCATAGCTGATGCTCGAATCATCAACATAGTTCTGTCGATCGTTAAGCATCACAATAAAAGCGAGTGCAACAGCTATCGGGATTAGTAAGAGGGCGAGTATTTTTTTCATGGCAGCGTGGACTTGGTTTCATCGAATGAAAAGAATCCACCCAAGCTAAACAATGAAAAAATGCGAGATTGATGATTTTTTACTGAACCTAGGTTTACCAAGTGATGGGTTTAAACCATTCAATCAGTAAATAAAGCACCACTAGATGCTAATCCGAGCTTTTATCGCCCAATCGTTTTGGGTGATTATCTGCAGCCTGGAGTTCGTTAAAAGCTTGCTGGAAATTACCCATCAACTCCATGTATTCTTTTGATTCCATCACACGTTGTTCCAGCGTTCTTGATTTCAGCGTCTCATTTCGTGCGTACTTGATGAACTTATAAAAGTGGAAAGAAAGTAGATCTCCATCCTCATCTTCGAGGTATATTTTGCCAAGTTCATCCACCGATCGGTAAGAGAAAACATACTGACCCGAGCCTGTAGACGACTTAGAGTATTTATGATAAGTTCCCCAGTCGAATTTTTCTCCGGTTAATGCTTGTGCAATATTCCAGCAATTAATGCGATCCCCTTCTTTCCAGTGCAAAATTTCCGGATACCAGGTATGTGGTGGAACGCCTCTCTTTTTATTTCTGAAAAATTTCATTCTTCTAGAAGTTTTGTGTCTTCTTCGTTGTTGGATAACTCTAAGTACGCCTTTTGGAATTCTGATATCAAGATCATGTATTCGTTGGAAGTATCAAGGTCTGATAAAACCGTTCGATTATTATGACTTATATTCTCAGCTTTTTTAAGAAATTTTTTCAATGGAGTTTTATGGGCTTCTCCACCGGATTCATCTTCAACAATAATAAAGCCATCTCGCGTGAGACCTTTATAAATATATTTCATGTAAAGAGTATCGGTTTCCATGGCAGAGACTATCGAAAAAAATCCTTTTACTTTTACATTTCTCGCTTTGATGATATCGCCTTCCTGCCAGTGTAGAATTTCCGGAAATTGAAGATGCGGTGCTTTAGTCTGTTTTGAAGAAAATATGCCCATGAAGTAATTAATTGCCCTTAAAAAGTAATTGAACGCCTTTACTAAATGAAACAGGATTTGTTTCGGTAGATTGATCGTAGACAGGTAAAATAAGAGTAGCTTTATAAAAGTAATACAGACTTATTGCCATTACTGTATGTGCCAGATCCAGATGATTGAACCAAACACTTATGCCGATTTCGCTGGTGTAGAAAAAGGCAGCTAAGGTGGCAAAAAGGGTGGCTCGGCAGATGATTTTACTCCCGGGATTTTGAGTCTGCGTGAATATATAAAAATGGATAGGCAACACGATCAAACCTAAACCGTAAGCCGAGTGGACTTGAATGTAGAAGAAGTTTAGCGTGCTAAAAGTGATAACGGCGAAAACCAGCAATTCAACTACGTTTGCTATTTCTAAAAACCGGGCAAATCTGCGTTTTAGTAATGGAAAGGCGTACATAATGGTGGCTCGTTCAATCGAAGAGACGGCCAACATACTGATTAACCATCCGGGTAATTTCCATGCAAGCCCAACTTGTGCCTGAAATGCATGTCCCAATAATCCACCCAAAAAAGTGGCAATCGCCATGATCAAAAAATACCAGCGCATATATTGATGCACTTTACCGGGCAGGTTTTTCTTTCTCAACTTGAGGTAAGCAAACAAACATACAGCGGTGATCAGGAAATCGGTGAGGGTAACCACCGGCTCCATTATCGTGATATCAAAAAGCTCTATGGATGGTTGTCCGCTTGGGGATTGCATGAGGGAATTAGGAATATGAAATATAAAATTAGAAGTAACCTATTTCTTATAACGTATTATGGCAGATCACGTTCCGAAATCAATTAAAGCTCGAACATCTCAATTAGAATTCTAGAAGTAGCTATCTTGGCTTTTCTTGATATCGTACCTAGTTTTTTAACAAGTCGGCGTTTATCAACCGTTCGAAGTTGGTCAAGCACAATTTCACCAGATTTACCCTGAAATGTTAAAGCAACACGAGTCGGGTAGTTCTTAATTGTGGAAGTAAGTGGCGCAATAACTACTGTCTTTAGATGTCTATTCATCTCGTTCGGTGAAATAATGACACATGGTCGAGTTTTTCTAATCTCCGAACCTATGGTTGGGTCTAAAGCAACCAGATGAACCTCGAAACGTGTTACCATGTCCATTCTTCTTCATCCCAATCATTGGATAAATAAGGCACAGTTTCTTTATCTGATTCACTAATTGTAGAAAAGCCTTCATCCCAATTTGCTCTCGGGGTAATTGTTGATTGTAAAATGATTCTATTATCATCGAGGATAAGTTCAATATCATCCGACAAACCGGCTTCTTCGATCATTGGTTTTGGGATCCTAACTCCCTTCGAATTCCCAACTTTGATTAGCTTTGTTTTCATCTGTGTCACTGATTATTTACACTAAATGTAATTACAATGAAATTACATTCAAATTAGAATCGCCCTCTATTCAGCCTAATCCAAACGTAGTTGATCAACTCAAAACTAAACACTCAAAACTAAACACTCAACACTCAACACTCACTTCAACTCAACAACGGTGCAGCCGGCGCCGCCAAAATCTTCGTTGGCAAGAGCGTATGATTTAACTTCGGATCGATCGCCCAAATATTTGTGAATTTGTTCTTTCAGAATCCCGGTTCCCTTTCCGTGAATAATCTCCACTTGATTCAAACCTCTAAATACGGCCTTATCTAAATATTGAGTCACTTCATCCAGCGCTTCGTCGGCTCGTTTTCCTCTAAGGTCTAAACGTGGTGATACCGCGCCTTTTAACGATGAGTCGTTAATTATTACGTTGGCGCGACCCTTTTTTGATTTCTTTTTCTTGGGAGGTTCAACTTTAACCAGGTTTTTGAATTTTGTTTTCAATCGAAGACCATCTGCTTGTACAGTGGCGTTGTTGCCTTTTAATTCTACCAGTTGACCGGTTGTGTTTCCATCCAGAAAGCGAACATGATCACCCACAGCAGGTTGCTCGCTGCTTTTCACGAACTTAGCTTCCCGCTTTTCTTTCACTTCCTCGAGCGACGATTCAATCTTATCCTTTTCTTGCTCAATGTCTTTGCGGATTTCCTTAATCTGATTTTTACCCGTCTTTTTCTCCTCAACAATCTTTTCAACCGCGCGCTCTACCTTTTGATTCGCTTGATCCATGATGGATTTTGCTTCTTTTAGAGCCTTTTCGCGAATCTTATCTCGCTCCCGATTAAGGGATTCCAGCTTTTGCTTATATCGGTTTTCGTTAACCTGTGCGCGTTTCAGAATCTCTTTGTTCTTCTCTTCAAGCTCTTCGGCAGATTGTGTTTTAGATTCTAGTTCCGCAATTAAGCCTTCCATTTTACTTTTAGCTTCACCCAGCAGCTCTCGCGAGCGCAAAAGAATTCGCTTATCTAGGTGCATGCGCTCTGCAATTTCAAAGGCGTAACTACTGCCCGGAATCCCCTTTTTAAAACGATAAGTTGGCGAAAGTGAAGCCTGATCAAACTCCATAGAGCCATTAATGGCATTCGGATGCTCGTGGGCAAATACTTTTAAAGCGCCATGGTGAGTGGTCACCAAAATCTTGCAATCGAATTTCAAAATGTATTCAATAAACGACTGAAATAAAGCCGAGCCTTCATCGGGATCGGTGCCGGCAGCGGCTTCATCTATTAAAATAAGGCTGTTTTCTTGCAAACGATTTTGGGTTTCCCGCATCCATTGCAATCGCGATGAAAAGGTACTCAAATCATTTTCGATCGATTGATCGTCGCCCAAATCAACAAATACGCCGTTAAAAACCGGCAATTCTGAAATTGGATTAACCGGAATGGCATATCCTGATTGATTCATCAAAACGCAGATCCCCATGGTTTTCATCGCCACCGATTTACCGCCTGCATTCGGACCAGTGATCATAAGGCAATGTTCGTCTTCCGAAAGTTCCAGATCTAGGGGAATCACCTCAAGGCGATCTTCTTTTTTGAGAGATAGATTTTTGAGCCGTAGGTTTGGATTGAAAGCCTCTTTCAGTTTAGTGAATCCGGTATGAGAAACAGTGGGAATTTCTCCTTCTAACTGAATGCTCACCTTGGCTTTGGCGAAAATCACATCCAGCTCTGCCAGCGTCTCGATATTAACGGAGATATACTGCCTATTCACCCGAATGTGATTAGTAAGTTCCTGAAGAATCCGTTCAATTTCTTGTTGTTCTTCGGCCTCAAACTGTCGGATTTCGTTATTTAAGTGCAGTGCTTCAACCGGTTCCAGATACACCGTTTGTCCGGTCGACGACACATCATGAATAAAGCCCTGAATCTGACGTTTGTATTCGGCTTGAATGGGAATCACCATGCGACCGTTTCTGATGGTAGCGCCCTCATCGCTGGCCATGCCGTCTTTAACTGCGTTACGCATCATTTTGTTGATGGTGCTTCGCAGCTCATTCCGTTTTGAATTTAATCGCTTTCGAATGCTTTTCAACTCCGGTGAGGCATCATCGCGTAGTTCACCATTTTCGGTGACCTTTCCTTTGATGTGATTCTCCAGCTCTTTGAGAGGAATCAATCGTTCGGAGATTTCGCTAAGTACCTGCGCCCGTTCTTCTTTTTGCTTGATGAACTTCTTTACCGTTCGCGCAATTACGCTGATTTTCAGAATGTCGCGAAAGGCATATAACGGAATAATGCTACCATATGCTTTGGCAGTGTCGAGGTGATTACGAACGTCGGGTAATTCGTCCATCGGAAACACTTCGGGATCGCGAATGATCGCCATTATCTCACTCGTTTGAGCCAGCAGCACCTGTACCCGATCTTTGCGATTGGTCGGACGAAGTTCTTCAATCATCTCGGCGGAACGGATGGATTGGGCAGCAGCTAAGGTAGCTTCGCGAACTTGTTCAAAACCAAGTTTTTCTAATACGTTTTCGGGATAAAACTCCATCAAAGAATATGTTACGAAACCCCTCCCCGACCCTCCCCTTTGAAAATGGGAGGAGCTCAGTTAAGAACTCAATACTAGATTGAGAAATCGGGAGCAGGATTATGTTATCAGTCTTAATACAAAAATTGTAGATTGTACAGGAAGATAAACCTAATTCTTGGCCTATGAAATTCCCCATTTTTCAAGTTGATGCTTTTACCGATCACGTTTTTGGTGGAAACCCGGCTGCGGTTGTACCTCTAAGAAGTTGGTTGCCTGATGAAACCATGCAGCAGATCGCAATGGAGAACAATCTATCTGAAACTGCTTTTTATGTTGAAGAGCATGAGGCCTTTGGTCTTCGGTGGTTTACGCCCGAAGTTGAAGTGGATTTGTGTGGCCATGCGACATTGGCAACTGCGCATGTGTTGTTTAGTGAGTTGGGTTTTGCCGGCAATGAACTAAAATTCGATACAAAAAGTGGTCGGTTAACGGTAAAAAAATCGGAGATTGGATATTCGATGAACTTCCCAGCTGACGAAATGCCTCAAGTAGAGGCACCGCCCATTTTATTCCAAGCATTGGGAATCAAACGAACCTCAAAAACCTATCGCACCGATGATTATATGGTTGTTTTGGAATCTGAAGAGGAAGTTTCGGCAATTGAACCGGATTTCCGATTTCTGAAAGAGGTTGATGCTCGGGGAATTATTGTAACAGCACCGGGTGAGGACGTTGATTTTGTTTCCCGTTTCTTTGCACCGCAAGTGGGCATCGACGAAGATCCCGTTACCGGATCAGCTCATACAAAAACCACACCTTACTGGACAAAGGAATTAGGGAAGTCAGAACTAACAGCTCGGCAAATATCGCAACGAGTGGGTGATCTAACCGTTCGACATTTAGGAGATCGCGTCGAAATTGAAGGACAAGCAATTACCTTTTTAAGAGGAGAGGTTGAAGTTTGAGAAATATAGAATTAGGAATTACGAATAAGGAATAGTTCATAAATTCTTTTCAATCGCAGGTTAGTGAAAAGCAAACAATCAATAATCCGGAAGAAATGCGGTAGGTAGTACTTAGAGAAAGTTCGAATCGTGAGCAAGAAGGAATATCAAAAGGCAGATTTGAGTGAATCTCCATTTCTTACGGTGACTTTTGGCTACTTTTGGTCAATCAAAAGTAGCAAGCGTAAAATAGCTCTGATTGTTGAGATTGGGTAAGTCATAAAATAAAATATTCAACACATGGAACCATTCATTTTACTAATAATCGGGGTATTTGGTGGCTTAATAGCCGGATCTATGGGTGTAGGTGGCGGAATCATTTTCACTCCCGTTCTTTATTTCTTGTTCGATGAAGCCGGCGTTGAAAACCCGGTTCAATGGTCGGTGGCAAGTGGTTTGTTGTGCACGTTGTTCGCATCAGTGAGCAGTTCAGTTCGGCAGTATCTAAACAAAAACCTGTATATAAAAGAAGGGCTGATGTTGGGCGTATTCGGGGCGATCGGAATTTCCATCGGAAAGTGGATTCTCACATCTGAATATTACGACCGGGAGCAATTCGTAATCATTTTCAGTGCGGTTCTTTTTTTCGCGGCTTATATGATGTTCAAACGTGGTAAAATCTCTCAAGAACTTACTGAAGCTGAATCTGATATAGATTTTAAAACAAAATCAGCGGGAACTTCAGGTCTTTCCGGTGGATTAGTGGCCGCCTTAGCCGGAGTGGGCGGTGGTGGAGTTATGGTGCCAATCATGAACTTGGTCTACAAACAACCCTTCAAAAAAGCGGTGAGTATTTCTCACCTTGGGATGTGTGTTCTTATCACAACAGGATTAATTCAACTGGCACTGGTTGATGTCCATAATCAGGGAATATCCCCGTATAATCTTGGATATATTGATATCGGGGCGGCGCTTCCACTGGCTATAGGTGGATTAGTCGGCGCTAATTTCGGAACGATCCTTAATCACAAACTCAAACAGCAATATTTACAGTGGGGATTCGCTGTATTAGCAGTAATAATGGCCAGCCGATTGCTTTGGGGTGTTTTTGGATAAAAAAACTATATAAATAATGACAGTTTTTCATTTTATCTTAACAAGTTATTTTTAATGATTAAATCACTGATGTCATGAAAATACTATTTACTATTCTGATAACTTTGTTTTTATATAGCACATCTACAAAAGCTCAGGCAATTGTTGAACAGTTAAACCCTATTTGGGTAAAAGCTGACTTTGATACTAAATTAAAAACTCAGCCTAAGTATTTATCAAATAAAAATGGTGAATTAATTCTATCTCAAGGAGACTCTGTGATTGTAAACGCAATTATTAGAAATAATGATGGGTTATATTTAATAACAGAGTTTGAAGGTCAAGAGTATTATTTAAATCCTGCTTTTATTTCTTTGCCTGAAAGTGTGGAAGATAGAATTAAATGTATGGGATATACTAAAGAAGACCCTTTTGCAATTAAGTGTAAAATCAAATTTGAAACTCAGCCATATTTGACAGAAAACATTTCTAGAGACAGTGTAATAAGCGTTTTAGGACAACCTGATCAGGCAATTGATGGTAGTCTTTATACCATTTTGGTTTACAACAGAAAAGGTGTGACAGTAAAATTGCAAAATGAAAAGCTAGTTGAAGCTTTATATGTTTTAGATGCTATAACCAGAATCCGACAACGATGTAATTGTTCTTATGTTACTTATGAGAGAAACCCGATAAATGATTATAAGTGGGAGCAAAGCTTTATAAGTACTTGGACGCTAGATTGTGACGCGCGTGAAATCAGTTATAATACTTATACAGATAGTGACGGCAATAAATGGTATTCAAGGGATGTAATCGAATGTAACTAGTCATTCAACGTATAAATCGCCGATATTCAAAGGCTGGATAAATTGATTAATTATTGCTTTTCTCCCTCCCCATCGACAACCGCTTTTCAACAGCTAGTAGTATCGGAGTTACAACGATAATCACTACCAAGGTCGCTGCGTGGGCGATGGTAGCAAAAGCAAGTCCGGTAGCTTCAGGAACAGCATATAAATAAAGCAAAGCCAGCTTGATGAAGACGTGATAACTGCCAACACCTCCGGGAGTTGGGATCGAAATACCAACGGCAGAAACCATGGTTAATATGATTGCATCGGTGTAGGAAAGATCGAAGACGTTCGTCATGTCGAACATGAAAAAGGGGATGTACGTCATGGTAATGTAGCACACCCAAATCAAGGCTGTATGGAAGATGAACAACGGCCAATTTTCGAGTTCTCGAATAGCTAAAATGCCTTGAGCAAAATTCTTGAAACCTTCACTCAGCTTTGCGAAAAACTGCCCTAATTTGTTTTCTGGGGAACTCAATTTATTGAGTATAAAAAAGATCAACACACCACCGGCTAGTAAAATACTGCCGTATAATGCAACGGCTTTCATTAAGCCAATATAAACCTCAGGATCGGTTACATCGGTGCCAAATAGGTTTGAAAGTACCTGTGCATCAGAAATAAGGAAGATGCCAACCAGCACCATTATGAAGAGCATACTCAACACATCCACAATGCGCTCGAGCACAACTGTGCCGATCAACTTAGAATTACTTTCATCAAGTTGGCGGGCTACATAAACGGGACGTGTAATTTCGCCCAATCTAGGAAAAGCGATATTGGTGAGGTAACCAAACATCACTCCGGTAAACAAAGTAGATCGATGCGGAAGATTATCCTTGTCTTCAAATAGCATGCGCCAGCGCTCTGCCCGGATGAAATGCGAAAAGAGTGTCATACCCGCAAACGGGAAAAACCAGCCCCAACTTGCTCCTTTCGAAGCTTCAACTATTTCCGAAAGTTCAACATCTTTAAATGCAAACCACAAAAACCCCAATCCAACAAGTAAGCTAATGCCAACCTTTACATATTTGTTCATATCAATATCTCATGTCAACGATTTCGGCATCTTCGGGATAAGTAAATTCAAAAATCGAAGAGTTTTCGGGGATGAAAGCGCCATCCGAAAAAGTGGTTATAATTACATTATCGGCGATGTCGTAGGCCGTAATTTTTAAAGGAAGCAGTTGAGCGTTCACTTCAATTTCAACGGTAAGAAAAGTTGCAAAATCATCGGTAGTGATAAGGGTGATTTTCGTGTTACCACCACCCATTGGCTCCTCACTGGCGGTGTATGTCTCGTCGATGCCGCTTAACATACGTGAAGGAGCAAAGTCATCTTCTTCGGTTTCGTACTCGCTGATAATTACACGATTTCTTGATCCATCATACACCTGCGAAATCTCCCCGTCGACCACGATAGTTTGCTGTTCGCTTTCTAATTTATAACCCACGGCATTTATCCAGATATTGCCATTGGTGCGGGTAGTTTCTTCGGTATATGAATCTAAATAGACATGCTCGAATTGTCCTTTAAAAACTTCACCGGCATCAAAACGAGCTTTAAGTTGATCAAAAACCGGAGTGCTTTGTGCCTGAACCTGAAAACTGGCTCCAATCAAAAAAAGCACAATAAGTAATGAGCGTTTATAAGTCTTTAAGTCCATCCAAAATCTCTTGTAATTCATCCTCGTCTTGCACGAGTACGTCGCGGGCAGTACTGCCTTGATATGGTCCAACAATCCCTGCATTAAATAATTGATCTATGATTCGTCCGGCGCGATTATAGCCGATTTTTAGTTTACGCTGTAAGAGAGAAACCGATCCCTGTTGATGCAATATCACCACTTTGGCAGCTGTCTCGAACATATCGTCTATGTCTTCTAACGGATCAGGGATGCCTCCATTGTCCTCTTGAATAACCGGCAGATGAAATGGTTCCTTATATCCTGCTTGTTCGCCAACAAATGCATTAATGCGCTCCACTTCTTCGGTGCTTACAAAAGCGTTTTGGATGCGAACCATACCTGCTCCGTTGGTATACAGCATATCGCCCATACCCACTAATTGATCCGCTCCACCTTGATCTAAAATTGTTCTCGAATCTACTTTCGAAGCCACTTGATAAGCTACCCGAGCCGGGAAATTCGCTTTGATGGTACCTGTAATTACGTTTACGGATGGTCGTTGCGTTGCTACCACCATGTGGATACCAACCGCACGGGCAAGCTGAGCGATACGAGCAATGGGCTCCTCAATTTGTTTTCCGGCCGTCATCATTAAATCAGCAAGCTCATCAATAATTACTACGATATACGGCAAGTGGCGGTGACCAAGTTCTTCATCCAGCTCGCCGTTTTTATACTTTTTGTTGTAGGCTTTGATGTCGCGAACGAGCGCCATTTTCAATAAATCGTAGCGATCATCCATCTCTTTACACACGCTGTTTAGCGTATCAAGTGCTTTGGAGGTATCGGTGATGATAGGTTCATCGGCGTTTGGTAACATCGCCAGAAAATGATTCTGAATATTTCTATACAGCGAAAGTTCGATCTTTTTCGGATCGATCATCACAAACTTCAGATTGTCGGGATGGCATTTGTATAATAAACACGTGATGATGGTGTTGATTCCCACAGATTTACCGGACCCGGTAGCTCCGGCTACCAGCAAGTGAGGCATCTTGGTCAAGTCCATCAAAAACACTTCATTTTCGATGGTTTTACCGAAAGCCACCGGAAGTATCATGTCCGTTTCAACGAACTTTTTGGTGTTTATCACCTGCTTGATATACACCGTTTCTCGTGTGCTATTAGGCACTTCAATCCCCACAGCCGATTTACCCGGAATAGGCGTCAACATCCGCAACCCTTTCGATGCGGTAGCCATCTTTAAATCGTTTGAATAGCTCTCAATCTTGCTGATTTTAACATCCGGAGCTGGCTCCAGCTCGTACAATGTAACGGTTGGACCAACGATCGCATTGATGCCCACAATCTCAATTTTGTGGCGCTTCAGCTTGTCCAGAATAATGCGCTTGTTTTCTTTGATCTCTTCCAGATCAACTTCGTTGCCTTCGTTTGGCGGCGTGTTCAGCAAATCAACAGTCGGGAATTTGTACTTGATAACCGGGACTTCCTTCGCCTTTTCCTGATTCTTTTTGTCCAACTCTTTGGCATCGGCCTGTTCTTCTTCCTCACCCTTAAAGATGGCAACTTCTAAATCGTCTTCTTCTTTGTCTTGAGTTTCGGGCTTTTCGAGGCTGGCTCGTGGACGAGTATCCAAGGTTTTTACTTCAGCTTGTGCCTCTTCCAATCGCTTTCGGTCTTCTTCTTCCGATCGTTCTACAATTTCATCAATCGATGGAGCCGGTGTATTCTCTTCGATTGTTAATTCTTCCTTTTTCTTCGCCTTTTCTTTCGATTTCTCTTCTTTAGCGACTTCTTGTTCTTCTTTTTTAAGCTGAAGCTCTGCTCGTTTTTCTGCAATGCGTTCTTCGCGTTCTGCAGCTTTTTGGGCTTTGCGTTCCGCTCTTTCTTGTCGGTTTTGCTCCATTTTTTCCTGCATCTGCTCCATCCATAACTTCAAATTATCGATGGTTTTTTGTAGATCACGCTCCACAAACAGTAATAAAGTTATCAGCATCAACACTGAAAGAATAAAGATTGACCCAATTCCGGTGATGTTTTGCAAGATGCTTGCAAAGGCAATTCCGGCTCCGCCCGACCATATCGGATCTTCGATTCCGGCTTCGTTAGTAATCAACCATCCCAAAAACGTAGAAAGTAACACCATCCCCCAAATCGAAAGCACGTTTAAGTACGCGTTGTCACGAAATATTCGTCGGCGAAAGGTATGCCAGCCGTTATAACCCACTATCAGTGCAAACAAAAGGCTGGTATAACCAAACAATTTATACACTAAAAAATGAGAGATATATGCGCCCACTGGACCAAGCCAGTTCTGTACCAACCTTGAAGTTGCATCAGGATTAAAAAGATCAGAAAAAGAAAGCCGCTGAGCGTATTGGTAATCTTCGGCGGTATACGAAACAATGCTCAAGCCCAGAAGAACCGCTATTGCAATGACAATTATACCAATGATTTCCATTTTTCTACCGGAATCAAGCGGCGTTGACACAGGGGAAGTATGTTGTTTTTTCTTAGCCATTTAAATCTGTGATGAGACCATCGCGCATGCCGGGTAACACATCGAAAGCATTGAGATTGCAACAAAATTCGATGTCGTTTTCGGGAACCAAATTGCGTAGGCGATATGCATGATCGCTACCTCCTATCGTTTCCTGAATTTGATCTTTAAACTTCTCGTAAAGCCCGAAAGCTACTTTTGCGCCGTCTTTCGTTTTTTCAGGTAGACTACCCTCAAACATATGATAAAGTAACGAGCCTGCAAAAAGAGTATCCTCCAAGGCTAAACGGCCTCGCCAACCCGAGCAAATCAAAACCACTTCGTCGTCGTGCTCTTTCAAAGCGTCCAAAATGTTTTGTTGATTTAGAAACGAGCCGATATAAATTCGATTCGCCAAAGCTGCTTTTTTGATTGCCTTGGTGCCGTTTGTGGTATTGAAAATCAACGTTTTGTCGGCGATGGCTTCTTTGGTGTATTCTTGAGGTGAATTCCCCAGGTGATAGCCTTCGATTTTAGATCCGTTTTTCTCGCCACATAGTAAATAATCGTTGGCGTCCATGGTATGAGCGATTTTTACGGCGTCGCTCATATCTTCAACAGGAATCACTTTTTTGGCACCATTATGAATGGCCGTTGTAATTGATGAAGTAGCCCTGAGAATGTCGATAATTACGGCACTTTTCCCGCGTAAATCTTCCTCTTGAAAGGCTTGAACCGAGAAAAAGACGTCGATGTAATTGGATTCTGGCATGAGTGGGTTATTTACTGATAAAAGGTGGCTTTGTTATAGTAGCCGGGGCAGATTTTTTGCGTATCGAAATATGGATTGTACCTCCGTCTTTTGCATGATCGGTGGAAACAAATCCCATTCCAATTCCCTTACCCAGTGTTATCGACATAGTTCCGCTGGTCACAAATCCGATTTCATTGCCCTCCGCATCGGTAATGGTGTAGCCGTTTCGAGGGATTGAACGTTCGTCTTCCATCATAAAACCAACCAAACGACGCTTTAAACCGGCTTCTTTTTTAGCAAGCAGTGTTTCTTTCGCCACAAAGTCGCCTTTATCGAATTTGGTGATCCAGCCTAAGCGGGATTCCAGCGGGTGTGTGCTTTGGGTGATGTCGTTCCCGTAGAGCGCAAAACCCATTTCAAGGCGCAGGGTATCTCGTGCGCCTAAACCACAAGGTTCAATGCCGAACTCTTCACCCGCTTCAAAAATAGCATTCCAAACAGCGGTTACATCAACGTTTTTCTGCTCGAAATAAAGCTCAAATCCAGGTTCGCCGGTATAACCCGTGGCCGAGATAATCATAGAAGCTCCCGCCAGTTCGCCGGTTGTAAAACTGTAAAACCCGATTTCATCGAGGTTGGTATCGGTAAGTTTTTGGAGGGTAGCTTTTGCTTTTGGTCCCTGAACAGCAAGCAATGCGTAGTCGTCAGAACGATCAACCAGTTCTGCTCCCATAGTGTTTTGGGATTTTATCCAGGCAAAATCCTTATCCACGTTGGCGCCGTTAACTACCAGCATATATTCGTTTTCGGCTAGCATGTATACAATCAAGTCGTCTACAATGCCGCCATCGGCGTAGCACATGCAAGAATATTGCGCCTTGCCCGGAAACAGTTTTGAAGCATCGTTTACGGTAACTTTTTGGATGAGCTCTAGCGCTTTATCCCCGGAGATGAAAAACTCGCCCATGTGCGATACATCGAATACGCCCACGGCATGCCGTACGGCGGCGTGTTCTACTTTAATCCCTTTATATTGAACCGGCATTTCGTATCCGGCAAACTCTACTATTTTGCCTCCAGTTTGATTGTGGAGGTCAAAAAACGGCGTTCTTTTTAGCATGTACCTGTTTAAAAAAATGTAGTTTGGTGCAGGGCGAAGTTAGTGAATTTTCAACTAACGAGATGAGAACTTTCTAAATCAGTTGAACTTACCTAATCCTGCTTCAAAACTTTGTCTTTCACAAATTTTTCAAGCTCCCGTTCCATCGTTGTTCGGGTAACAACTAACATCCAACTATCTACAATGGAATAATACTGACGGATATAATTTTCTGACAGATACTCTCTAACATGAGCTTGTTCTTCGGTTAATAACATGAGAGATTCATTTTTTAAATTTGAATAGAAAACCTGTCCATCTTTACCGCTTTTGATAACTCTCTCTGGAAGAGAATTTAAACTGGTAATAGAAATGGCAAAGTATTGATCATCAATTTCTTCGGAGATATTGAGCAAAAACATTTCATGCTCTTTCTCGCTTAATTCAGCTCCATTTAAAATCATTAAGTCGTTAAAAAGCACTCTAACTGATGTTAATAAATCAATATCAGAGTTGTTGTTTGCTACAAAGGTTGAATTAAATTGGTAGGGTTGTTGACCAATTGCGATTGAGTTACTACTAAAAATAAAAAGTAGTGTAAGGCTGAAAGCTTTGATGTAGTTCATTGCGTACTATATTTGGATTACGTGTTATAAAGAGACAGTAGCAATTCACATAAATTAATATTTTAGCTCTAATTATTGATCGGCTGTAAAATATCAAAACAAGGAAAAAAAGAAAGAATTAATCTCACCAATCTAAGGTTTATTGTCAGAAACAGATCTTATGAAACACTATTCCAAAACTTCTATCGAAGAGATGCCTTCTCGGGCGCGTGCACATTTTATGAACTCGGTAACCGGCTTTAAATCCTGCAACTTGATCGGGACTATATCGCCGGACGGAAAAACGAATCTTGCCATATTCAGCTCGGTAACCCACTTGGGGAGCAATCCGCCAATGTTGGGCTTTGTGCTTCGTCCACATACGGTAATGCGCAATACCTTCGACAATCTGAAAGAAACGGGGGTATTTACGGTGAATCACGTGAGTGGTGAGATGACCCGAAATGCACATCAAACCTCGGCAAAGTACCCTGCAGGAGTTTCTGAGTTCGGGCAATCCGGACTAAGCGAAGAATATCGGGAAGAATTTGAAGCGCCCTACGTGGCAGAAAGCGCCATCAAAATTGGGTGCCGGTACATAAACGAATACTATTTGAAAGAAAACGATTGCCGATTCATCATCGGAGCGATGGAGCACATTTACCTCCCCGAAGAGTTTGTAAGCCAAGATGGCTTCATTAATCTCGAAAAAGCTGGAACCGTTGCAGCAACCGGATTAGATGGCTATGCGTTGCCCAAAATTCTGGACAGGTTTAGTTATGCTCAGCCGGATGAGGAAGTGGAATCGATATTAGTTTGAGCATTTGTTCTGATGTATTGAACAAACGGTTCAGCGTGATAATCAAAGATGTATCCTTTTTCATCGGCTTTTCTGATTTTCGCCTGAATTAGATGGCCCCCACGGAAAGTCTCGTCTTCTAATGGATACAACCAATCTTCCACATCATTAAATGAAACCGATTGATTGGTATAATCATTTTCCAGTTCCTTATTGAATTCCTTGATGAGTAAAACATTGAAGGTTTGAGTTTCCGGGCTTACAGATTCAACAATGGCTTCTGCCCGAACTACTTTGCCATTATAATTTTTGAATTTAACAAGCAGTAAGCCATAACTCTCTTCTGTTTCAAGTAGCTCTAAAAACTCATTCAGAGAAGATTTGGCTAAGGAGACAGCCTCTTTATAATATTTATCGGTCGGCTTAAAAAAGCTTTCATCACTATAATATATGATGCCTTTTGATAAATGCCACCCATGATATATAAACATACAAATCAAAAATATTTGAGGGATAGTGATGAGTTCAAGTTTAACGGTTGGATCAAAAATTAATTAATAAATCAATGTGCTACCACCGAATAGGCCCAATAATACAGCAAGATAGCCCAGCCCCATTTTTAAATATCTGATCATTTAACTCTTAATTTGACTCAAGTTCATTTTCAATATCAAAATCATCGGCTTTGAACGACATTTCTTCAACAGAATTGGCAAATGTAGTCCAAACGTAATCCCCTTTTTTAATGATGTATTTGAGAGGTAGTGCGCCATTGGTTGCTTCCAGATAATTCGACCATTCTCCAAATTTATGGCCACTAAAAATCTCATAATCGATAGTAAGCTGTGGTGAATACCAGTATATCGTTTCAGAACGTTCTGTTTTAACGATCAGTTTTTTGCACTCATAGCCAAGAATGATTTCGGTTTCTTCCAAGTGAATTATATTAGTCACTTTATCCATTGTTAAAGAAGCATCGATCATCATTATCTGATCCCCTTGTGCAAAGTAGTATTTATTATTTTCGCTATTGTAAAGTTGTTTAAACGCCCCGTTTTCGTCGTACGATTTATAGCTGTGCTCGTTAATGAAATAATGCTGTTCGCGGCCATATTGCTCAGCCATCATATCAGTTACATCCACACCGGTTTCTGGATTTATAAAGGTGTATTCGTAAACGATTTTACCGGTAAATGGTTTTTCTTGAGCAGAAGTCGTCCCCGTGAATATTAAAACGAAAAGAAAAAGTGATAGTAATTTCATTGAACCCCGTAATAAGTTAATAACACTCGGTTTTGAGCTATAAGAAAGTAGAGAATCTGTTTTACTAAATGAAATCGTGCTTTCTTCAGCTCAAAGCTCAAAGCTCAAAGCTCAAAGCTCAAAGCTCAAAGCTCAAAGCTCAAAGTTCAAAGTTCAAAGTTCAAAGTTCAAAGTTCCAAGTTCGATGTTCTACTGTTCAACCGTTCCACATTCTTCCTTTGATCTCCGTATCTTCACCCAATTCAAAAAATTCAAGAACTAGTTAGTTAGATGTCCATTAACAAGGAACAAGTAAAAACCGCATTAGCACACGTTTTGCACCCCGAAGTAAAGCAAGACCTGATTTCGTTAGATATGATTCAGGATCTCATCGTTCAGGATAAATACGTTTCATTTACGCTCGAGATGCCGGCTCAAAACGATGCTCTCGCAAGCGAACTCAAACAACGATGCGAGGGCGCGGTTCATAAATTCATCGATCGCGAAGCCATTGTAGATATTCAGGTTGGGATAAATGTATCGAAGCGACAAGAAGCTCCGAAACCGGCGGCTCCACCTGCTCAGCCACTTTCTGGCGTAAAGAATATTATTGCGGTTGCCTCAGGAAAAGGCGGCGTGGGTAAATCTACCGTTGCGGTGAATATTGCGGCGGCTCTAGCGCGAACCGGCGCAAAAGTTGGTTTGATGGATACTGATATTTACGGCCCGAGTATTCCTACCATGTTTGATTTGTTCGAACGGCCGAACATCACCACCCAAAAGAAATTGATTCCATTGGAAAAATATGGCATCAAAATGGTGAGTATGGGCTTTTTGGTAGATGTGAACCAAGCAATGGTATGGCGCGGACCCATGGCCACGAGTGCTATCCAGCAGTTTATGAAAGACGTGGAGTGGGGCGAATTAGATTACATGATTCTGGACCTGCCTCCGGGAACGGGTGACATCCAACTGACGATTGTCCAAACCATTCCGCTTAGTGGAGCCGTGATCGTATCAACTCCGCAAACCGTAGCTTTAGACGATGTACGCAAAGGCGTGGCGATGTTCCAAAAAGTGAAAGTGCCCGTGCTTGGCGTGATCGAAAACATGGCGTATTTCACCCCTCCGGATATGCCGGATAAGAAATACCATATTTTTGGAGAAGGTGGCGCAACACGACTCGCCGAAGAGTTAGCCGTTCCGGTACTTGGAGAAATCCCCATCGAGCAGCCCATCCGTGAAGCCGGCGACAACGGGAAACCCATTGTGTTAGCCGATCAGCAATCGAATGCAGCTCACGCGTTTTATACGGTGACATCCAACATGCAGCAACAGTTGAGTTTGCGTGAAGCCGAGGCAAAACCGAAGGTCAAGATTTCGTTTAAGAGCTAATCATCAGATTTCGATCTAACAGAAATTATCCATTTAACGACTTCATCGTCGAATGGATACTGTTTTTGCGCAACAGAATCGTACAAGCCATGCCCACTATTTGGTAATACAATTATTTCAATTCGTTCATTACCAGATTGCGATCTAATACGTTCTAGGTTTTTGGAGCTCGTTTTAGCATCTACAATCCGGTCGTTTTCGCCATAAATGTTTAACCACGGAATAGTCACTCTTGCGTACTCATCGAAAAAGTTAAAATTGAACGAGTTTTCAATGGGATGACTTCTAATTTCACTTGAAAGAGGTGGTAGCCAATTACGGCTGTATTCTTTACGAAGTTCTACGATTTCGGCATCTAACTTTTCAAGAGCGGCTTGATTATTCGACTCAAGTAAATCATAATGACGCTCCCAATAAGGAGTGATGGAATTTATTAATTCTTCGGAGGCATTCGAGCTTCGAATACTATTAAGCTGAGAGAATTTACGCGTTAACACCACCGAGTTAATTGGTCCCGACACGTTGGCAATCATATCAACTTTGGGATTTCGAGCTGCTAAAACGCCCACTAATCGTCCGCCCTGACTAACCCCGAATGCGGCAATGTTGTTGGTATCCACCTTTGCATGGCTGTTCAGATAATAGATTGTGGTAGATGCATCAGAAACGAAATCGTTGAAATCGGCGGTAGAATAATCCATCGTTGACCGCCCCGTTCCTCTCTTATCATAAATCAACGTGATGATCCCACAACCGGCGGCTCTTCGGGCAAAATACCAGGGCACGTTCATCAGCTGATCGTAATTATTGCCACCGCCGTGCATTACAATTGCTGCGGGATATTTCCCATCACTATTGGGTTGATAGAGGTAGGCATGAAGCTCTCCATCCTCAAGAGGAATCGAAATAGAATCAATCGAAAACGGGTAATGGCTATCTGATTCTTTGTCGAAACAGCTATCCTCTTGTGCTTTAGTTGGAATTACCATCAAGAAAAGGAAGAGGGAAATAAGGGATATTCGCATGAGTAGAAAAATTCGTTGCCCGATAAACTACTAGAAACAAAGTGTAGATGTTACGATCTGAGTGCTTGTTCATAAATAATTCATACCGAAGCATTAAGTTTAAGTCGAAATTCGGTTAATGAGGTATCAATATGATGTTAGAGAAAAAGTTTGAAGAAATAGATGTGGCTGTTACCGGCTGGATGGCTAATAGCGCATTGTTGATAATGCGTATTGGTCTTGGTGTGATCTTCCTCTGGTTTGGGGCACTAAAATTCTTTCCGGGGCTAAGTCCGGCCGAGGAGCTGGTGCGAAATACCGTTTATTTTGTGGATCCGGATTTGTTCATCCCGATTTTAGCAACCTGGGAAGTATTAATTGGCCTGGGACTGATCGCAGGAAAGTTCATGCGAGTTACATTACTACTTTTATTCCTGCAGATGCCGGGCACGGCACTACCAATCGTTTTACTGCCTGATGTAGTTTGGACTCAGTTCCCGTTCGGGCTTACCCTCGAAGGGCAATACATCGTTAAAAACTTGGTGCTGATCGGCTCGGCGTTGGCATTGGGTGCTACCGTTAGGGGAGGTCGGTTGGTGGCAGGATAGTTATTGGTTAATGGTTATTGGTAGTTAACCCCAAATAACCATTAACCAAATTCCAATAATAAATTATGGGAAGATGCCCATTTGTTCGTACATGATTCCGATCTTTTGGATTGCATTAATAAATGCTGCGGTTCTAAGATCGTGAAGGTTGTGTTGCTCGCGAATTTCAGTAATCTGATTGTACGCGGTAATCATAGTTTCTTCGAGACCGGAATCTACCAAATCAGCTTCGCCTGCACCATAAGTTAGGCGTTCAAGATCCGTGGTATTGTATGTTTTACCGGAGATACTTTCTAACTCACGAACAATTTTAAGCAAACTGCCTTCGTCGAATTTCTTATTCATTCGGCCATAACGAACATGCTGAATGTCTTTCAACCACTCGAAATAAGAAACGACCACACCACCCGCATTCAAATATGTATCCGGAATGATTAGTGCGCCGCGTTCTTTCATCATTTCGTGGGCATCTGCGGTAACAGGGCCGTTTGCCGCTTCAGCAATAATCTTTGCTTTTACTTTGCCGGCATTTTCGGCTGTAATTTGACTCTCCAATGCAGCAGGAATCATAATGTCACAGTCCATTTCGAAAATCATGGCATTATCAGACAATTCTTTGCTGGTACCAAAGCCAATAATGCTTCCGGTTTCTTTACGGTAAGCCATCAATGCTTCTAGGTCGATTCCGGCAGGATCGTAAATAGCGCCTTCAATTTCAGCAACACCAATAAGCTTTGCTCCGGCTTCTGTCATGTACTTCGAGGCATGATACCCCACATTCCCCAAACCTTGCACGCAAAATGTTTTGTCTTCAACACCTGTTTCCATTCCCAGGGCGTCCATGTCAGTTTTTACATTTAGCGCCTCACGGATTCCGAAATAAACACCGCGACCGGTTGCCTCGGTTCGTCCACGAATTCCACCTTGTGAGATTGGTTTACCCGTCACGCACGCTTCAGCATTCAAATCGTCGCGCATCTGGCGGTAGGTATCCAAAATCCATCCCATTTCGCGAGCTCCGGTACCATAATCAGGCGCGGGAACATCAACACCGGGGCCAATAAATCCTTTTTTTACCAATTCGAAGGTATACCTACGAGTAATACGTTCAAGTTCAGACTCAGAATAAGAGCGAGTACTGATTTTTACCCCACCTTTAGCACCACCGAAGGGCACATCAACCAACGCACATTTGTACGACATCAGCGCGGCAAGTGCCATGGTTTCGTCTTCGTCCACTTTATGGCTGTATCTAATACCCCCTTTGGTTGGCATTTTATGATGGCTATGCTCCACGCGCCAACCCTCAATTACCTCTACCGATCCGTCGTCTCTGCGCAATGGAAAAGACACGTGATACACGGTATTACACATTTTAATTTGGCTGAGGATCCCTTTATCAAACTTGGTATAGGCAGCCGCCTTATCGAAATTCTTATTTACCTGCTCGAAGAAATTATATTTTGCCATTATTCTGTACTGATTACATTTAAATAAAAATGAGCAATCAATGGTCGGGATATTCTAATTGATAAACAATAGAAAAGCGCTTTTTCTCTTAATTACTCAGAGGGAGAGCCACATGAAGGTGATCAGCTGTTCCTACGTGCCTTATCGTCTTAAACCCCATTAAATTTAAACCCCACTCTAACGAAACGTTACGCAGTTCGGAATGTCCAATGGTTCTAAGATCAATAGCATGTACAAAACCCGTCTCTTGTTCGTAATGCATTGAACTTTGCAAAGGGGTAAGGCCCATGGCAAGGTAATCATCTTGGGTGCGAGAAATGTCGGTTATTACGAGTTCATTATCAGCAAGTGTAGTGCTAGTTACCGCAACGCGAAGTATGGGGTGAAGCGATCGGTAGACATCACGAATTTCATCAGATTTTGCGTTTACACTGTTCAGGTATAGCAAGCCATAGATGATGAACCCACCCACCATCATAGAAACTGAAGAAACACACAATTTCGCCATCATCTTTTTGTTCTTCACTTTTCTGAACACAAAGAAAAACAAGAGCGACAGGAATAAGATACAAGCCCCGGTTCCACCCAATAAAGCACCCCAAGCGTTCCATTGTTCAGAAATATTTAGGTAAACAGCAGTTCTGATCAGAATAAAAAATGGTAAGATGACCAAGCTAACAGCCATAAATAGAAAGCCGGTAAGGTAATAGCCAATGCTTCGTCGCTTTTTCTTTGTGCTTGGTTTTGATGAAATGCTAGATGGTGAAGAAAGGGTATTCGGGTTGAATTGCTCCTTCTTTTGTAATAACCACTCGATATCATTTTGCGACACTTTCTGCATGGGTTGGTACACGAGTTTTTAGAGTAACTGTTTCGTGGATTCTATAATCCCGTGAATATCAGTACAAACCCTTCTGCAACAATAATTAACATAGTTAAAAGCTATAGTTCGTTGCTCGCTTCATGGTTTTGTTTATTTTCGATACGAATTCTAACCCAACCACCGACCATTGAAATATTCTTTCCTAGCCATACTAGTCCTTCTTTTCGTTGCCAATTGTGCACAACCTGATCTCGAACAACAAGCCAGAGACATCCACGAACGTGTTATTACTCTCGATACGCATGTGGATATAAATACCGCTAATTTTACAGCAAATCGTAACTACACCATGGATCTTCCGATTCAAGTTACCTTGCCAAAAATGGAAGAAGGCGGACTAGATGTAGCTTGGTTGATTGTGTATACAGGTCAGGATACGCTTTCCGAAGAAGGTTATGCCGCAGCCTATGAAAATGCGATGGATAAGTTTAATGCCATCCATCGGTTAACAAAAGAAATTGCACCTGATCGCATAGAGCTTGCAACCACATCTGAGGATGTTCGCCGGATTACAGCCTCGGGTAAAAAAGTAGCCATGATTGGCATCGAAAATGCATACCCGGTTGGAACTGATTTGGGTAGAATCAAAGAGTTCTACGATCTCGGGGCTCGATATATGTCGCTTTCGCATAACGGTCACAGCCAGTTTTGTGATTCAAACACGGGCGAGCGTGACGATGTTTGGTTGTACAACGGTTTAAGTGAATTGGGCAAGGAAGCCATCAAAGAAATGAATAAATGGGGCATGATGATCGACCTATCTCATCCATCCTATGAATCAAATATGCAAACGATGGAGTTAACGCGTGCCCCGGTTATTGCTTCGCACTCATCTGCCAGAGCATTAGACCCAAGCGTAAGTAGAAATTTGAGCGATGAAGAATTAATGAAATTGGCAGAAACCGGTGGTGTGGTTCAAACGGTTGCATTCCGGTCATATTTAGATTCCGAAAAACATGCTGCTTATCAGGAGGCGGCCGATGAGATTATTAATCAGGTGATGGAAGAGGAAGGTTTTGAAAGAAAATCGTGGGGAGAAGTTCGTCAAATGCCCGAAAGTGAACGTGATGCTTACATTGCCAAGTACCGCGAAATTCAGGCGACGGCACAGCCAATAGTAGAAGCTGAAGTTGAAGCTCCACCGGTAGCGGTGAGCGATTTAGTGGATCACATCGATTACATGGTAGAATTGATTGGCATCGATCATGTGGGCATAAGCTCCGATTTTGATGGTGGTGGCGGCGTTCATCAATGGATGGATGCTTCAGAAACTTTCAACGTGACTTTAGAGTTGGTTAAGCGAGGGTATTCTGAATCGGAAATCGAGCAACTTTGGAGCGGAAACCTGCTTCGAGTATTGGATGAAGTGACAGCTATTGCTGCGCAAATTCAGGCTGAGGGGTAGGGGGAATAGAGTGGCAAAGGAACAAAGGGACAAAGGCACTGAGGCACAAAGTTTATCATCAAATTTTGTCATCTCGAACGCAGTGAGAGATCTATAGAGCCTGCCATTACCTCAATCTGAAGATTATCATTAGGAACGCCCTTAGCTCTCATCCGGTTCATCGGGAGAGAGATCTAAAAGTGAGGGTTTTAAAGCGCTCGTTAGGTTTCTCTTTCGCATGCGCTCACTCGAAATGATAAGGTTGATTTTTTTGTGATTCTGTTGCTTTAATTGCGAAGCACTTAAGTACTTCGCTTGATAAATCCCTTTCCGTGATTTAGTGTTTTCGTGTCTAAAATTCTTCAATGATTTAAGTGCGAATATTGAAGTGCTCGGTTTTTATTTAACACCGCGGGACTGAAGTCCCTTCTTTATTATGATCGCGCTGGATCGAACATAAACAAGCAAGGGTTTTAACCATACGAAACAAAGTGCGTTGCAATCTGAGTTTGAGATTCCTGCTTTCGCAGGAATGACGTTATAAATATTTCGTGGCTTAGTGGTTCGTTGGCTAAAGTTCTTTCGTGATTTTGTGCTTTTGTGGCGAATATTGAAGTGCAGGGTTTTTATTTAACACCGCGGGACTGAAGTCCCTTCTTTATTATGATCGCGCTGGATCAGGCATAGGTTTCACCTTTGAAAACTATCAGGAATCATAGAGGACTACAAAATTCCGTGTATTCGTGTTTCTGTTGCAGAAGACCTTTCGTAATTATATAACAGCGGATTCAATCAAACTCTTATCAGTTAATGTTTGTTGAACCGTATGAATAATAACTTCATACATAATTTATGCAACGTATTTTAATTATAGGAGCCAATGGTGGTATTGGAACTTTTGTTAGTAAACAATTAATTCAAGAAAATGATTTTAAGCCCGTAGCTATGCTTCGGAAAGAAGATCAACAACCAAAATTTGCAGGGATGGGTGTTGAGAGCATTGTAGCTGACCTAACTCTATCTGTAGATGGATTATCCGAATTATTTGAAGGCTTTGATGCCATAGTATTTTCAGCTGGTTCAGGTGGCACCACTGGTTATGATAAAACACTAGAGATTGATTTGGACGCAGCAGTTAAAACCATGGAAGCAGCTGAAAAAGCAGGAGTAAATCGCTATCTGATGGTGAGTGTGGCGGGCGCTGATGAGCGGTCATCGTGGGACTCATCCCCTATCAAACCTTACATGATTGCCAAGCATTATGCTGATCGGGCACTTAAAAATACAAATCTAGACTACACTATTATTCGCCCTGGAAGTTTAACGGATAGCGACGGAATAGGAAATATTACCAGCAATTTAAAAAACGCAGATTCAAGGTCCATTCCTCGCGAAGATGTCGCTTCGGTCATTACTCAATGCTTGGTTAATAATCTTGCGATTCGAAAAACTTTAGAAATAGTAAGTGGCAATGATCCGATTGAGGAAGTGTTGAAGAAGGTTTAAGGGTTGCAGAGTTACAGAGTTACAGAGTTACAGAGGCACTGAGGGACAAAGATTATCTTCAATTTGCGTATGAAAAACTCACTTTTTGTCATCTCGAACGTAGTGAGAGATCTAAAAGTGTGGAAATTAAAGCGCTCGTTAGGTTTCTCTTTCGCATGCGCTCACTCGAAATGATAAGGTTGATTTTTTCGTGATTCTGATGCTGAAATCACGAAGCACTTGCCAAGGGCATCTTCCAAATGAATCCCTTTGGGGCCTATGAGAGAAGTACTTCGCTTGATAAATCTCATTTCGTGATTTTGTGCTTTAAGTGCGAATATTGAAGTGCTCGGTTTTTTATTTAACACCGCGGGACTAAAGTCCCTACTTGATTATGACCGTGCTGGATCGAACATAAACAAGCAAGGGTTTTAACCCTGTGATACTTGTATGTACCAATGCGTTTAAGATTCCCGCTTTCGTGATTCTGTTGCTTTAATTGCGAAGCACTTAAGTACTTCGCTTGTTAAATCTCTTTTCGTGGTTTTGTGCTTTAGTGGCAAATTTTGAATTACTCGGTTTTTAATAAATACCACGGGACTGAAGTCTCTGCGTAACAAAGTGCGTTGCAATCTGAGTTTGAGATTCCTGCTTTCGCAGGAATGACATTTTAAATCTTTCGTGGTTTAGTGTCTAAAATTCATCCGTGCTTTAGTGGCAATTATTTAATCAAATTATATGTATAATATATGTTATGAAACACGATGAGACACTTCGTAAAATCATTCACGTGGATATGGATGCATTCTTTGCCGCCGTTGAGCAACGGGATAATCCGGAATTGCGCGGAAAACCGGTTATTGTTGGTGGAAAACCCGGTGGTCGTGGCGTGGTTTCTACCTGTAGTTATGAGGCACGGAAGTTTGGCGTTCGCTCAGCAATGCCTACCAACGAAGCTTATCGGTTATGTCCGCACGGTATATTTGTTCGCTCTAATTTCGAAGCTTACAAAGAAGCTTCATCCATCGTAAGAAACATCTTTTTTGAGTATACCGATTTGGTGGAGCCTCTTTCCTTGGATGAAGCCTATCTCGACGTGACCGAAAATCACAAAGGAAATCCGTCGGCTACGTTAATTGCTGAAGAGATTCGAACACGTATTTATGAACAAACTCAATTAACGGCATCGGCGGGCGTAGCACCCAATAAGTTTGTGGCTAAAATTGCCTCGGACTTCAACAAGCCGAATGGATTAACAGTGATTACGCCAGATAAAGTAACAGAATTCGTAGAGCGGCTCGAGATCAAAAAGTTTTTTGGGGTTGGCAAAGCAACGCAAAAGAAAATGCATGCCTTGGGGATTAAAACCGGCGCCGATTTAAAGCAGTGGTCGGAGATTGATTTGGTGAAAGCATTCGGGAAATCAGGCCGATATTATTACCGAATTGCACGTGGTATTGATGATCGGGAAGTGAAGCCGCATCGAACCCGAAAATCGTACGGAAAAGAGCGAACCTTCTCGGAGGATGTGGGCGATTTGGATTGGGTGAATTCCTTTCTTGATGACTTGGCAACACAGATTTCGGATGGGATGCGGAAAATTCCAACGGCTGGGAAAACCATCACGCTAAAAGTACGGTACAAAAATTTCGATACGATTACTCGAAGTCATTCACTGGCCCATTACACAAACAAAGCTGAAGAAATTTCAACTATTGCTAAGCAATTATTGGAACAAACCGAAGCAGGCACCAGAGAGATTCGTTTACTCGGAATTTCATTATCGAATTTAAATCTCATCGAAAAAGAGTATTGGGAGCAACTGGAGTTGGGGGTTTAGAGATCGTGCGTGTTCGGGTGTTTGAGTGTTGAAGTGTTGAAGTGTTAATGTGTTTAGGTGTTGGCGTGTTAGAGTAACTTTTGGGCAAATTTTAGCCGAACACCCGTTTATTCATCTCTTTTATCATTCAATTCAATTAAATATCTCCCATTTTTAATATGTAAAGTATCCTGCTCTTGCTGTGGAAAATTTGTTTCGTATCGAAAATCCAAAACAACAGTCATCTCAAAAGTACCCGAAATAGTTTTTCGCCCATCTTCTAATTCTGTCAGTTCAACAGTTAAAAAGCCTTCAGTATCGGCAGGTGATTTGAATCTAGTAATAATTACGTCTCCTTCGGCTTCACTATAGGTTGAACTAGGGACTGTAAACCCTACTTCATTAGTCAAGATGGTATCAATACGTAATGGGTACATAGTGATTTCATCATCAAATATCATAGAAAAAGCTATTTTTTCCCTGTATGGGAATAAGTCCTCTTGATAATAGCGACCACCAAATTCAAGAAACGAGTATCCACGCCAAGTCTCAACTCCGGCTTTAAGGCTATAAGCATTAAAGGGCTCACCGTTAATTTCTGCGTAAAAATACGCATCAATAGGCGTTAATGGTTTGGGGTCGTTGTCGAACAGGCTTCAGCCGGAAATTATGAGTAATAATGGAAGAGATATTTGAGTGAAATTTTTCACGTTTGTTAATCTTCTCTCCGATCTAGTAACTCTAATAAGAATTTACCATTTGTAAAATGCAGGGTATCCTGATCTCGTTGGGGAAAGATGCTAGTGTTTCTAAAACTTAAGTACATGGTTACTTCAAAAGTGCCGGAAATTGTTTTTCTACCATCTTCAAGCTCCTCTAATTCCACAGTTACTATGCCATCGCTATTTTGCGATTTTTTAAAATGTGATATAACCAAATCTCCATCATTTTCGAAATAGGATGCACCGGGCATTTTAAAACCAAGTTCTGCAGATGCTAAACTATCAGCATTTAATGAATAAGTATTGATACCTTCGTTATATAATATTGAAAGTATGATACTTTCCGAGTAAGGATAAATTTCGTCATAGTAGTGTGAGCCACTAAACTCAAGCATAGAATATTGATTTGCAGGTGTAATTACCGCAATTGCTCCATTTGCGTCAAAACGTTCCCCGTTTATTTCGGCATAAAAATAAGTTTGTATTGGTTCAAGCGGTTTGGAATCGTTATCGAACACGCTGCAGCCCGAGTGGATAAGAAGAACAAGGAAGAGTATTTGGTAGATATTTTTCAATTATCTAATCATCTCTTTTATCATTCAATTCCATCAGATATCTGCCATTTGTGATATGCAACGTATCCTCTTCTTGTTGAGGAAATGAAGTATTGATTCGTTCAGTTAAGTAGACAGTCATCTCAAAAGTACCCGAAATAGTTTTTCGCCCATCTTCTAATTCTGTCAGTTCAACAGTTAAAAAGCCTTCAGTATCGGCAGGTGATTTGAATCTAGTAATAATTACGTCTCCTTCGGCTTCACTATAGGTTGAACTAGGGACTGTAAACCCTACTTCATTAGTCAAGATGGTATCAATACGTAATGGGTACATAGTGATTTCATCATCAAATATCATAGAAAAAGCTATTTTTTCCCTGTATGGGAATAAGTCCTCTTGATAATAGCGACCACCAAATTCAAGAAACGAGTATCCACGCCAAGTCTCAACTCCGGCTTTAAGGCTATAAGCATTAAAGGGCTCACCGTTAATTTCTGCGTAAAAATACGCATCAATAGGCGTTAATGGTTTGGGGTCGTTGTCGAACAGGCTTCAGCCGGAAATTATGAGTAATAATGGAAGAGATATTTGAGTGAAATTTTTCACGTTTGTTAATCTTCTCTCCGATCTAGTAACTCTAATAAGAATTTACCATTTGTAAAATGCAGGGTATCCTGATCTCGTTGGGGAAAGATGCTAGTGTTTCTAAAACTTAAGTACATGGTTACTTCAAAAGTGCCGGAAATTGTTTTTCTACCATCTTCAAGCTCCTCTAATTCCACAGTTACTATGCCATCGCTATTTTGCGATTTTTTAAAATGTGATATAACCAAATCTCCATCATTTTCGAAATAGGATGCACCGGGCATTTTAAAACCAAGTTCTGCAGATGCTAAACTATCAGCATTTAATGAATAAGTATTGATACCTTCGTTATATAATATTGAAAGTATGATACTTTCCGAGTAAGGATAAATTTCGTCATAGTAGTGTGAGCCACTAAACTCAAGCATAGAATATTGATTTGCAGGTGTAATTACCGCAATAGCTCCATTTGCATCAAAACGTTCTCCATTTATTTCAGCATAAAAAAAGGTTTGTATGGGTTCTAAGGGTTTGGGCTCCGCATCGAATAAACTGCAGCCCGAGTGGAAAAGGAGAACAAGGAAGAGTATTTGGTAGATATTTTTCAATTATTTATTCATCCCTAAAATCTCTCAATTCTAATAAATACTGCCCATTTGTGATGATCAGGGTATCCTGTTCTTGTTGTGGGAAAGCAGTTTCTATACGTTTATTCAAGTATACCGTCATTTCAAAAGTGCCGGAAATGGTCTTTCGCCCATCTTCTAATTCTTCCAATTCTACAGTTACAAAACCATCGCTATCTTCTGGGGCTTGATAATCTGATATGATCACATCACCATCATTTTCAAAATACGACGATTTTGGAATACGGAACCCTATTTTTTTAGTTAGTATTGAATCTAGTTTTAGTGGATACTTTATTGTATTCTCAATAAATATTACAGAAAATGATATCCTTTCTGTATATGGAAACAAATCTTCAAAAGAATAAGCACCGCTGAAAGCAAGAAGTGAGTGTCCACGAGCTGTATTTAATACAGCATTTGCCTTGTTAGCATCAAAACGCTCTCCATTTATTTCAGCATAAAAAAAGGTTTGTATGGGTTCTAACGTTTTGGGGTCATTATCGAATAAGCTGCAGCCCGAGTGGATAAGAAGAACAAGGAAGAGTATTTGGTAGATATTTTTCAATTATTTATTCATCCCTTTTATCATTCAATTCCATTAGATATCTGCCATTTGTGATATACAACGTATCCTCTTCTTGTTGAGGAAATGAATTATTGATTCGTTCAGTTAAGTAGACAGTCATCTCAAAAGTACCCGAAATAGTTTTTCGCCCATCTTCTAATTCTGTCAGTTCAACAGTTAAAAAGCCATCACTATCTACAGGCGTTTCAAATCTGGTAATAACAACGTCACCTTCTAATTCAGTATATGACCCAAGCGGAACTCTAAAACCAACTACTTTAGTCAAGGAAGAGTCTACACTTAGTTGGTATCTATTGTTATCATCGTTGTAGATCAAAGAAAAGCTTAATCGCTCTCTATATGGAAACATAGCTTCATAATTTAGGTCACCTAAAAATTCTAAAATAGAATACCCGCGCCAAGTTTCTACTCCGGCTTTAAACCTGTTTGCTTGATAATCTTCCCCATTAATTTCAGCGTAAAAATATGCATCAATTGGCGTTATAGGTTTTGGCTCATTATTGAATAAGCTGCAACCGGAAAAGATGAGTAGAAATGGAAGGGATATTTGAAAGGTCGTTTTCAGGGTGCTAATCCTTTCTAAAGTCTCGTAGCTCTAATAAATATTTCCCATTGGTAATATGCAAGGTATCCTGTTCTTGTTGTGGGAAAGCAGTTTCTATACGTTTATTCAAGTATACCGTCATTTCAAAAGTGCCGGAAATGGTCTTTCGCCCATCTTCTAATTCTTCCAATTCAACCGTTACAAAACCATCGCTATCTTCTGGGGCTTGATAATCTGATATGATCACATCACCATCATTTTCATAATAAGCACCAACAGGAACATTGAAACCTACTTCATTCGAAAGCTCTGAATCAAAATGAAGAGGATAATTGATAGTAGCTTCATTGTAAACCACAAAAAAAGGACTTTCTTTCTAAATGGGTATAAGTCATCGTAAAAATAGCTACCGCTAAAGTTTAAAAATGATTTGCCATTTGATGACGACATTGATGCACTAGCTCTGTTTGCATCATAACGTTCCCCATTAATTTCAGCGTAAAAAAAGGTTGGAATGGGCTCTAAGGGTTTGGGGTCGTTGTCGAATAAGCTGCAGCCGGAGAGAAGGAACAATAAAGGGATAGTTCTGAAAACATTATACATATAACTAGATACGGTTCGATATCAATAAAAGTATTCGAGATTGTAAATTACCATAATATACAAGCTAGCATTAAGCGTAAATGATATAGTAATTTAAGGAAAAATACGTGTTACTCAAATTTGGACAAGTCTGAAACGTATAAATAGGATTTATCACCATCTCTTGAGCTATAAACTACTTTACTATGGTTCGTGAATAATAATTGACTGCCTACTAAGCCTCTTCCTTTTAATTCGGTAATCTCATTAGTTTTCAAATTTTGAATAAACACTTCACCTGTACCACAGAAACACATATCATTCGATACTAATTCATAATAAGCTAACCATTCTTCATTGGGTGAGATATGAATTATAGCGTTAGGCAAACCCTCGTTAAGTACAGCGCTATTGTTAGGCGATTCTATATCTACCATGTATAACTTATACTCTGGATATCTATTGTAGTACAGAATTTTCTGTCCATCAGAGGTAAAACGGATTGGGTTTCCCCAAACACGATTCTCTATATTCTGAGATAGATTTATTGGATTTGTTCCATCAATATTAACAACCCATGGAAAGGATTGTCTACCAGTTGAATCACCTGCAAATAATATCTTTTGTCCATCTGGACTTACATCAACGGCTCTTGAAAAAAAATCGACCAATATTTCGAAGTTCGTGCCATCAGAATTTATAATTCCCACGTTTCTCTGATATCCTTCTTGAACTTTTAAATATCCATCAAACAAAATTTTTTCACCATTATTTATAAATCTGGCAGGTTCTTGAGTAAAAACACCTGATTCTTGAAAAACACTATCACCTAGATTTCTTATATCATTTGTACCATCAGCATTGATAATATTTAGCGTATGAAGTCTATCATAGAGTACTAGATTGCCATCGGCTGAGATATCAATGGGAGTTCCTTCAATTGGTAAAATTGAAAAATTGTTTGTACTTAAATCTATAATCCCAGCACCCTCTTCTCTATGTAACAGGACTTTGAGACCATCTTCTGAAACGTCCATTGCTGATAAGAATCCAATCGACTCAAAAATAAGATCCTCTGAGTTCGGATCATCATTCTCGTTTTGAGTTAAAAGATCACAACTGGAAAATGAAAAGAAGGCTAATAATAGGAAAAGATGAAATCTCATCAGCTAAAAACATTGTTAGACGTAATATATTGCATATATATCAAAATAAAGCTTTCAAATAGTCATCCTGAGGTTACTTCTGTAGGATCAGAAAATGGAGTATAGAGCTAGATAATAAACGTGCATATAATTCACTTTCGCTCAGAATGACTAATTATGAAGTTAGTGGAATTAGCTAGATCATGTGTATTTGATAGAAGTTACCTACACTTTAAAACTATCGGGAAATGGCACTCGTCTTATCCTCGAAATCAACAAAAGAGAAAACGAAACTCTACGTTGAACATGAAATGACACACATGGAAGATGCACAACTGGTTCAGGATTTTTTGGGAGGCAATCATCAGGCTTTTAATAAGCTGATTGGTCGGTGGCAGGATCGCATTCATCACTTTGCGTACCGCTACTTTGCCAATAACGATGACGCCGCAGAAATCACCCAGAAAACCTTCATTAAAGCGTACCAAAAGCTGAATACGCTGGAAGATGCCGGTAAATTTGGATCGTGGTTGTATCGCATCGCCAATAATTTGTGTCTGGATGAATTGAAGCGGGTAGGCCGGAAGCGGGCTACATCGCTGGAAGCACTGAAAACGGCGCCACAAACCGAAACAGAGAGAGCCGCCGACAGTGCCTTAATGAGAAACGAAGCAATTGTGCTGCTACACAAAGCATTGCTTCAACTGCCAAACGATCAACGGATGGTGGTAATAATGAAAGAATATGAAGGGCTGACCTTCAGAGAAATTGCAGATTTTTTAAACGAATCGGAGAATACCATAAAATCAAGGCTGTATTACGGTCTAAAGGCTTTGAAGAAGACTTTCGATTCGTGGAATATCAACAAAGAGGTGTTTAGCTATGACTAAAGACGAAGCACGTGAGCTTTTTATCGACTACATGTACGGTGGGCTCGATATCGACACACAACAACAACTGGAAGCATTTGTACAACAACATCCCGATTTGAAGTATGAACTTGACGGGATGATGGAAACCCGACAGGTGCTACAACAAATGCCGGTTGAATCGCCAACCGAACAATTTGTAATGATGGAACCGGAGGCGGTTAAAAACTCGTTTCGAGTGGCCATCGAAAACTTCTGGGCAGCTCTTAGTCCAAAATCTGGATTCGGCCGAGCCGGTATCGCAGTTGCCAGTTTTGTGTTTTTGTTCATCATCACCGGAAGCCTTACGAACCTGAATTTTAGTATGCAGGATGGCGAGGTTTCCCTCCGATTTGGTGAACAGCCTCCGGCGCAGGTTGGGTATAGTGCTGCTCAGGTTGAGATGATCATCAATCAGGTGCAGGCCGAAAACGCTGAATTAATGGCCGAGTTTGTGCAAGCGGCACAGGAGCAACAAGAAACGCAGTTCCAGCAGACCTTAGCGAGTTTTGCTTCTTATTTGGATGAGCAGCGAACCTCTGACCTTGAGCTGATCGACTACAGCTTGGCCAACCTTCAAGAAACTACCTACAATCGCTTTGTTCAAACCGATCAGGTGTTAGGCGAAATCATAGAAACTGTAAGTTATAATCAATAAGACCATGAAACATTTAAGAAAAACAATTCTGATCGGCTTGTTGAGCATCCTATTCGCTCCGACCTTGTCAGCACAAAATATTGATGCGAATCGCATGAACCGCGACATCCGCATAATGGAAAATATTTTGGCGGAGCTGTTTCGAACACAAGTCGAAACGCCAACCGCAGAAACCATAATAATTGATCGGGGCGGATTTCGTCAGCGCGGAATTAGAGGCACCTACTTGAATGGATATGGCATCATTTTTATGATTAATCGCGAAGACCCTTTTGCACCAAAAATGCACATGTCTCGCCAAGGAAATTTTAACTTTTATTTTGATTCGGATACTGAAACTGGGGGGACATCAAAAGAAGTAGACGAAACAACAATAAAACGTAGAATCACTGAGTTTTTGATGGATTATGCATCAACCATAGGTCAATTAGAAGACGACGAGCAAGTGATGGTAATTTATGGAGCAAATACCGGAGGTGGTGTTTCATTGGCGAGGTATCGAGTAGCATTAAACGGCGACTTTATTGATGAGGAACCGGCTAAAGTTTTACCTGTAATTTCAGGTTCAGTGAACGTTAAAGACTTGAAAGAATACCGACGAGGTGGTTTAAACGAAGGAAAAATGAAAGAACGAATTACTTTTGCAACAAGCGAGGGTAAGGAATACATGGATTTAAAAGTGATGGGAAACATTTTTGAAACGGCTTTCGATGAATCAAATAACGGATTTAGAATGTCGGGCAAACCAAACTACTTATTGCTAGATAACTTTGGTGCTATTTTTAGTTTTGATACGCGCTACTCAGATCGTGATGGTGTATTTAGAGTTTTAAACAACTCACGAATAGTGCTTCAGAATCTGAGAAGAGATCAACAGCGAGCTACAGGCGTGGTAAGAAATAATCTTTCGGAAGAAGAACTGGAAGAAATGGAAACCACTCAAGAGGAAATTAAAAAGAAGATCATTGATGCGTATGGTAAAATGATGTCGAATGTATCGGAATATTTGGTTGATTATGGGCGCACATTGAGCTCGGTTGATTCTGATCAGCATATTTTAATCAGCATGAAAGTTTCTGCTTCAGGGATAGAGGAAATTCCGGAACGAGTGGATGTTCAGATAAAGAAATCTGTGCTCGAGGATTTAGATCGCGGACGTATTATCCGAGATGAGGCGATTAAATCGGTATCGGTTACCGAATATTAATACCGCGAAAAATTGATAGTAGGGTCAAATCATGATTTGACCCTACATTAAAATTTAAACGCACAAGAAGTTTTCATCGCATCGGCTAATTTTAGGAGATACTCCTCAGCCGGAATTTCGATGCAACCGAATGTATTTCCTAAATGCTCGGTGTAATATTGGGCATCCCAAAGCGTAAAGCCATTATTCTGTAAGATCTGATGCAGATAGTACATAGCAACTTTATCTGCTTCAGGATAATATTTAAACATACTTTCGGCAAAAAAAGCGCCTTTTACGTGTACTCCATACACGCCCCCAACTAATTTTTCTTCCACATACACTTCAATACTATGGGCGTGCCCCAAGTTGAATAGGTTTTCAAACGAATTGATGATCAAATCGTTAATCCACGTATCCTCTCGATCTGCACAACATTCTACAGTTTTGCGGAATTGAGTGTCAACTTTAACCGAAAAGGTTGGTTTTCTTACTAAACGCCGGAGATTGTTGGAGACATGAAATGAGTCTATCGGAATCACTCCTCTAAGGTCGGATGTATACCATTCGATTTCATTAGAGTCGCGTGAGTCGCCCATCGGGAAAAACCCTTTTGAATAGGCGTCAAGTATGGTATCTGGGTGGATTATTTGCACAAGTTAGGTGTGAGGTGTGAGGTGTGAGGTGTGAGGAGTGAGGTGTGAGACGTGAGAAATGAGGAGTGAGAAACACATACTATTTATTAAATCTTTGGGCATATGTATAGATCATTTTTTGGATTTCAATGATTTCAGCATCAATTTTACTAGTAGTTGATTGATCAACAAACTTCAATTTTGCCGAAATGATCAATTGTGTCTGCAATTCATATAAAGAACCATAAGCGATATCTAAAAATCGTTTAAACTCTTTATCGGAACTTCTACCAGCACCTTCGGCGATATTAGATGGAACTGAGACTGAAGCCCGCCGCATTTGAGAAATCAGTCCAAATTTTTCCTCCGGTGGAAACGTAGTTGTTATTTGATAAATAGAAGTTGCCAGCTCCACCGAGCGCTCCCAAATTTTTAGGTCTTTATATTTCCTCATACCTCACACCTCAAATCTATTTTCAATAATCACAAAACATCAAGAAATCTCCAGAGCCAATTGGTGAACCCGGAGGAGGAGAAAGTGTTCTTGGCGATTCGAACTCAGCCGGATCGTCTAAATAACTATCAATCATCATGGCGGCTTGTTGAGCGATCACATCATCGTCGCGGTCTTCTAACAGTTCCATCAATTCTGATAGTTTACCGAACACAATTGCTTTGGTTAGCGGGTTCGTTTGGTTTGATGCATGCAACTCAATCATATTTACAACCATCAAATGATTCACCACTTTTTGAATGGCATCATGATAATCGTCACCCAAACGACTACCCCAAGTACGATCTATCGTTTTGTCGATCATTTCTTCCAGCCCGAGGTTGTTATCACGCACGTTTTGTTCAACCAATCGGTTTGCTCTTTGGGGATGAAACATCAAACCCAAAGTCGCATCGGCAGCGGTTTGCGCTATCGAAAGTGCATCTAACGTAGGACCGGTGTTGCCGCTAAATAATTCACGGGAGTTACGCATTCCTGCCGGACGTGGTGGAATTAGTTCTAACAGGTTCTCTGGCAATGCTAAAGCTTCGGGCTCGATGGTTGAAAGCATCACTTCTAAAGCTCGACGTTGTGTTCTCGCGTCTACAATGCTCATGTTAGGCTGATTGTCGCCCTTTAATTTGTAATAGTAATCTACCCCACCAATCAACTTAACAGTGCCTTCCAGCTGGTAACGATGGAACAAGTAAATCGGCACCAACACATCTTCAAGCTTACTCATGGCGGTTCCTGCCGGGATGTTCGCTTTCCCAAAATTGTTAAGAGCAATTTCACGCACTTCTAAAATATGGCGCATTTGAGCTACCGGATCAGAACCGTATTCCCATAAATGTGCAAATGGATGTGCACCACCTTGCGGACGCGCATCCGAATCCGAAATATATTTCAAACCTTCAGAGTGTGCATTTTCTAAAATCTCATTCAATGCTTCGGCTTCATCCACACCATCGGGGAAATCTTGATAACCAAACGCGATGGTCACCTTATCCCAATCACCCATGCCGGTATCGTAGGCATCACTTAAGTCGAGCTCACCGTTTTTGATATCCACTTTAGGATGCGGATAATCCATCACCGAAGCTCGATCGTTTACACTGGCCGCAAAGTTGTGATAAATGCCAAGTGTATGCCCGATTTCGTGTGCAGAAAGCTGACGAATACGAGCCAATGCCATTTCCATCATGCGCGGATCTTCCTCTGCTCCATCTTCAAAAGGAGCGAGCAATCCCGTGGCAATCATATAATCTTGGCGTACACGCAGCGAGCCAAGCAACACATTGCCTTTGATGATTTCGCCCGTACGTGGATCAACCACCGAACCACCATACGACCAGCCACGTGTTGAGCGATGCACCCAATTAATCACGTTGTAGCGAATATCGAGAGGATGTGCATCGTCGGGCAGTACGCGTACCTGAAAAGCATCTTTGTATCCAATAGCCTCAAAAGCTTCGTTCCACCAACGGGCGCCATCCAGCAAAGCAGATCGCACCGGCTCGGGCGTTCCGTTATCCAAATAATAAATGATGGGCTCCACCGCCTCGCTGATTTCCGCTTCCGGATTTTTCTTTTCCAAACGATGACGGTTGATGTACTGAATCAACATGGGTTCATCGATAAGCGACGCATAATCCATAAAAGATGTTGGGTAGAAACCACCGCGCGGATCGTACATGCGAGGCTCGTAATTATCATCGGGAAGCTCAACAAAGGAATGATGTTGACGAACGGTAATACTGGTTGGGGATGGTACTACCGAGCGCACTTGTCCGCCCGGATTGCTGCCCGCAAAGGTTAACATGGTTTCGAATTCGGTATTTTTGGGGAAGTTAAACGTGCCTTCTTCGTAAATGGTAGAGCGGTTTTTATCGAGCGAATAATTGCCTTCACCACGCCCTCGAAGTCGACCGATGACATCGTGTGCATCGCGAATTAAAAACGGCGTAAGATCGATCAAATAAGAGCCGTTGGAAGAGGCTTCGATCTTAAATGCTGCCAACACAGAAGATGCGAATGCCTCGCGAACTGATTTCTTTTCGAGTTCATTGTCGGAGCGGGCGATGTAATTCAAGTTTGGTTGAATCAAGAATAGCTTTGGGCCACGTTTTTCAAAATAAACTACTCGTTGCCCACCTTGTTGACTCCGATCCAGCCCGATGTCGTTCGAGCCAACTCCCGCTGCCAGATAATTGGCGTATAGAAATTCGAAATTAAGCTTGTCTACTTCTAACCAAAGCGTGGCTTCGTTGTCGTCGTAAAAATAATCGAAGAAACCCTCGGTTTTGGTTAGACCATCGGTTTTTTCGGCGATGGATGGAGTTTGTGCCCAGAGATTGGTGGTGAAAAGGATCCCAAAAAGGAAAACGGTGATTCGTTTCATGATTCGCAGGTATTGTTGCAGATTTGTTGATGCGATAAGAAAGCAGATTCCGCAATGAGTTGAAACGGTTGTTTGGGATTTTTACAAGTTGTGTGGTGATATTACTGTGGTAATTGTTTTCCGGTTAATTCCCGTTGGGTCAATTCATGAATTGTCCTTACGGGAATTGTCCATACGAATTTGGATTGACCCTAAGAACTTGTGATAGATAAAAATTGAACGAGATAGAATGATTACCGATGTTCAAAGGCAAAAAGTTGTCTAACCAATCAATGTATCATGGGCATTTTTGATAAGGTAAAATCAATAGCTAGAAAGCTAACAGGCAGTTCTGCCAAAGTGTTTGTGGATTGTGATCCCATCAAATTTGGAGAGCCCTTTGAGGTACGCATCAAAGCTGAAATTAAAGACGAGAATATACGTATTGATCGTGTGTATCTAAATGTGGTAGGAACGGAATTAGTGAATGCTCAAACTTCAGATCAAGTGCAAAACAGCGATGGAAGTACTCGTAGCCAGACCAGGACGGTAGAATTAAGCCACGAAACCTATAAAGATGAAATCACGGTGAAAGGGGCTTCGAATTTGGTAGCCAATCAAACCTATGATTGGAAGATTCAGGTGGAAATACCTGAAGGCTCGCCCCCAATTTATCATGGGTTTAATGCTCGACACGGTTATTATGTACGAGCAGGATTAGACATGAGTGGTAACGATCCCGATTCGGGTTGGGTGGAGTTAAAATGAGTTTTTGCACCGGGTAATTCGTCACAAAATCACAGAATATTTTCGCCACTAAAGCACTAAACCACGAAATATCAATTAAGTCATTCCTGCGAAAGCAGGAATCTCAAACTCAGATTGCAAAGCACTTTGTTTCGCAGGGTTAAAACCCTTGCTTGTTTATGTTCGATGCAGTACAGGTTAACTTGCCACGGAAACACTAAATCACGAAAAATAATAGGTTTGTCTTTTCGAGTGAGCGCATGCGAAAGAGAAATTTAACGAGCGCTTTAAAATCCACACTTTTGGATCCTGAATCTGATTCATTGGGAGAACGCCAATAGCGTTGTTAGGAAAAAAACAGACAGATCGAGGTAATGACTAGCTCTTTAGATCTCTCACTTTGTTCGAGATGACAAAAAGTGAATATTCTCAAGCGAAGTGCCTTTGCCACTGGGATGACTTTGGCGAGTCATTCGCTTTTTTTAGACACGGAAGCACAAAACCACGAAATGAGATTTATCAAGCGAAGTACTTTAATGCTTCGCGATTACAGCATAATAATCACAAAAACACAGCTTTGTCTTTTCGAGTGAGCGCATGCGAAAGAGAAATCTAACGAGTGATTTAACACCCACATTTTTAGAACTCTCCATATGAATCGGATGAGCGCCAATAGCGTTGTTAGGAAAAAAACAGACAGATCGAGGTAATGACTAGCTCTTTAGATCTCTCACTGCGTTCGAGATGACAAAAAGTGAATTAATAATGGTTTACCAGGCAAATTGAAGATAGACTTTGTGCCTCAGTGCCTCAGTGCCTCAGTGCCTCAGTGCCTCAGTGCCTCAGTGCCTCAGTGCCTCTGTAACTCTGTAACTCTGTGCCTTTGCTCCTTTGCTCCTTTGCCCCTTCTTCAAACTACTCAGTATTAACCAACGCATTCAAAAGCTCCATGTCCCAAGCCCCGGTGTTTGCGTTATAGATTCCAAATCCGGAAGCGAACTCCCAATAATGGTAGCTCATATTGTTTTCGAGGGCAAAATGGACAATGGCTTCGGTCCATCGGGCTCATTCAGAATTTCGAAAAGCACTTCTTTAGGTTGATCTTTATAACGATTAGAAATCTGCGTCCATATCGACAAAAACTTATCTCGTTCTTGCACAGGTTGCTCAAAAATTTCTTCGTAATGATGGATGTTTATAATCACCATCAAATCGTTTTCAAGCGCTTGGTCGATCGCCCAATCAACGCGGGCAAAAAAGGTTTCGTCGATGGTAAATGGAGCCTCAGAAGATGTATGAGCACTCCACCGAATCGGAATACGAACACTGCTGAATCCGGCGGCTTTAACTAGGTCAAAAAACTCTGATTCCAACGTTACCCCCCACTCGCCTTCATTGGGTGCTTCCAGTGCATTGCCGAGATTTATTCCACGGCCTAAAGCAGCATTTTGTTCGAATGGGTTAAGCGGATCAGGGATGCCTTTCGGTTCGCTAGATGTAGATCCTGAACAAGCGGTTAGCAACAATCCTGCTATGAGGAAGAAGAAAATTGTAGACTTCATGATTTGAACGAGTGTGTGATTTCTTGTAATTACACAAATCCATCAAAAAAAGCTCAGTATTTCTACTAAGCCCAAACTAGTTTAAGCGTCCGCTTGGACCAAATAGAACTTATAGACCATGTGATTGCTTACATCGAATAAAGTCTATAAAAATAATCAGCCTTTCATTTATGCACCAGCGGATGCTGTCGCTAGATAGGTTAAACTAAGGGAGAATGAAATAAGTGATCTCTTCTACTGAATTGTTAATAGTATTAAACAAGATATCTATTGCATTGTAATCATTTCCACTGTAAGTAAAACCAGAAAATTTTTCTGGTCCATAATCAGATTCAAATATTTGAAAACTACTGCCAAATTTATTCTGTAATTCTTGAATAGTTTTCCCAACAGATATTTGCTCACCTTTTACCGATACAGGCCAGTCTTGATTTCGTATTATTATTGAGACAACTCTATTTAATACATAATCATATACAATTGCATTTAAACCATAATTATAGGTTACGTAATCAGAACCTTTGCTATCATCTTTAGAAGTGTAGCTCCCAAAAATGAAATATAGGTTTTGCTCATTGCCTTGAGTTGCTTCGATTTGCGCAAGTGTTTTGCCTTTAATCTTTATATTTTCAAATTCACTTTGAGCTATAATGTTCGACTTTACATTTGGTAAAACCTGAGCCTTACAAAATGTTGTAAACAATGTAAATAAAACAAGTAGATGTAAAAATTTCATAGTTTTTAGTTTAATTATTACAACTGGTTGACTCAATAACGTTTCCATTCCCAAACTGGTCTAAGCGTCCGCTTGGACCAAATAGAACTTATGTACCATGTGATAGTTTACATCGAATAAAGTCAATCAACATCTACACTTCATCTATGCACCAGCGGACGCTGGCGCTAGATAGGGGACACAATCAGACTTATTTTTGAAATCCTACCCTCATTATTCCAATTAATGAGTAAGTAGTCATCGCTGTTGTTTGAGAATAAATAAAATGCTTTGTTTAGTGTGTCTCTAGAACTCCATGAATTAGGATAGCTATATTGTAGGGTTGTGATATTATCTCCTATTTCAACGGTTTGCGTCTTCAAACTAATAAATAATTCATCATTATTTATTACCCAGCTATAAAGATGAGATACTTCGCCCGATTCATCTTCTAAGAAAAACAAGAAATTCCCGGAATATTCTAAGGTATATTCGCCAGTCATTTCTTCATATTCTTTATTTGAAGGCGTACCCAAATTTGCCGTAACTGAATTGATAGTAATTGGCGGTGAGTTTCCCCAATTCATTAATTTTAAATCTACAGTTCCATTAATTTTATCAGAAACAATAGCCCTGTTTTGAGCAATAGTATTTGTAAATAATAATCCGTTACAAAATAGTGTGAGGATAAAAATCTTAAACATCATTTTATCCACAAAATCGAGTTTTTCGTAGTGATATTCGTCACCTTCAGTCGCTGTTGCAAGGCTTGATTCCCATACCTTAAATAGAAATTTTAAAAGTACTATTAATAAGCACCAATACTGATAGGTTCAAATTGATCATTAAACACATACATAGCAGTAAAGCCAAACATATTACCATCGTACCAAAGCACCATAAAATAGGTGCTATCTATTTTAAAATAGGAAAGTTTATGCCCTGGGTCTATTTCCGGATCACCTAATTTATAAGTGTTTGCAAACTCATTGAGCTTAGAGCAAGCATATCCATCTGTATTAGTTTCCAAGATTACTAAATTTTCAATGTTTAAACTGTTTAAGCCACGTTCATTTCTATGTGTTTCATGAGACGGTCTCTCAAGAAGAACACGAATAACTTTTTCCGAAATATTATGCTTGTCATTTATTAAATCAGGATCAGGACAAGTATAGTTTGAGAGTTGAGTAGTTGTATTTTCATCAATTGAATCTTGCCCAAAAATTGTTAATGGGCTCAATAACCATAGAAAAGTTATTATCAGGTATTTCATAAAATTCAGTTTAATAGATTCATGGATTAATAAGCACATCTTTCATGGGTAGTTATCGTATCATTATCATCTTCTATTGTCTCTTCATCATAATTAACAATGCCTTGTTCATCAATTATATACCCTTCAATGTCAAATCCTTCTTCATTAATAGTTTTTATCATTTCTAAATCATCTACGCTTGGCTGATTATCATAAATATTTAAAATCGTTGTATCAAGGTTAGCGATCATTTCAGCAATCGCCATATTAGGTGCACCTAAACAAGAGTACATTTTTTCACCTGTTGTAAACGGATGAGTATGTATAATTCCAATAGCGTTTGCTGGGATTGATATGCTTTCAGGAACTTGAATTTTGCAAGGTAATCGTTGCCATGAAGGCGGGAATTCTTGAAAACTTTTATTTCCGGTTATTGGATTTTCGATGATCCAGCCACCTTGCTCTTTCCTTTCATTCTGATCAGTTGCTTCGGTATTTGAGTTCTCCCATATTTCCTTTAACGCCTCCTGAACATCAGGGTCATCTATATTTTCATCCCCAGTTTCACATGGATCTTCATCTAGCGTATCCTCATTTTCCTCTGAATCATCCTCATCAGGAGCTTGTTCTGGGCTACCACATTCATAAGGTGGAGGACATGGTGCGCCACTAGCACCTTCCCCTGTATTAGAACTCGCCCCACCGGAATTACTATCCGAACTTCCATCAGTGTCGGCACTTGGCCAGTCAAAGTCGGAACCGCCGTCGCCTGGAACAGAACCCTCTACAATTATATCGCCTTCACTGCATGAAACAGGGTAGCAATACAATATATCTGTAGAGGATGAGACAGATTTAAGTTGATCTGCATTTACCATGGTACACACATATGAACATTGTGGAAGTATAGATTTGGTATGCATCAAAGAGTCTAATTGAGCACTCATTGATTTTGGGTGTAACCATGTAGTTAGTTCTTCTTTTGCTTTATCACTATCTGGTATGTAAGCAACCGCAACCCGCTTTACTTGATCACTTAATCCTATTAAATCAATAATTTCATATATATAGGGCCGTACATTACCATTCGCTTGCTGCACAGCTTCCGGAGAAAATCCTAGCATTTGGTTATGATAACTATAGAACCCATCGTTTTCTAAAATACCAAAAACAGCTACGTAATCAGATTGCAAGGTATATTTAGCTTCATCTATAACAGGAATGATAACATCCCAATTGACTATACCAGTAAATCCTTGAAACTCGCTTGAATCTGATTTAAACAAATAAGCATCAGAATAATTAAGCGTCCTATAACTGTCTTGAGTTATTTCAGGTAAAGGTGTTTCACCTTGTTGCAAATTGGAGTTCGGCTCCAGATTCGAAACCTCGCAACCAAACGTTAGAAAAAGCAATACCCCTATAACTAATTGTTTCATATACCAAAATTTATTTATGGCAAGGAGTATATATATATAGCCTTAGAGGCAAATTTTTAATGAAAGTAAAATTATGTGCAAAAAAAAGACCGCCGGAGCAGTCTTTCAAATGAGTGTAATCTCGGATGCAGGTGTAATCTCATCCCTGCGCAGGCAGGGATCTGAAACCTTGTATTAGATTGACGCTTTAACACATATCAGATTCCCTCTTTCGAGGGAATGACATCTAGGTTTTAGAAAGTTGTCAGATCAAACCAATCGATCCACAAAATCGAGTTTTTCCCAGGGGAATTCTTCCCGACCAAAATGTCCGTAAGCTGCGGTTGGGCGATAAATCGGGCGTAGTAAATCAAAACGCTTGATGATCCCTTTAGGCGTGCAATCGAAGGTGTTAGCAACTAAGGCAGCCAATTCAGTGTCCGATTTCTTTCCTGTGCCGTACGTGTTTACTGAAATCGAAACCGGCTCTACTACACCAATCGCATACGCGAGTTGAACCAAACACTCATCGGCCAACTCGGCAGCAACCACGTTCTTGGCAATATGTCGCGCTGCATAAGCCGCACTGCGATCTACTTTCGAAGGATCTTTCCCTGAAAATGCTCCTCCACCATGGGCACCAAATCCGCCGTAGGTATCTACAATAATTTTGCGACCGGTTAAGCCGGTGTCGCCATGTGGACCGCCAATCACGAACTTACCTGTCGGGTTGATGTGATACAACGTTTCGTCGTCTACCAAATCCATGGGCAACACTTGCGGAATCAAAATCTTTTTTATGTCGGCATGGATTTGCTCCTGTGAAACGCCTTCATCATGCTGAGTAGAAAGTACGATGGTATGAATGCGTTTTGGTGAGCCGTCTTCGTTATACTCGATGGTAACCTGACTTTTAGAATCCGGTCCCAGATAGGTCATTTCCTTTTTTGCTTTGCGGATGTCGGCCAGTGTCTTCAACAAATTATGCGACAGCTGAAGAGGCATCGGCATAAACTCGGGCGTGTTGTTGGTGGCATAGCCGAACATCATGCCTTGATCGCCGGCACCATCGCGATCTACGCCTTGGGCAATGTCAGGACTTTGAGTGTGGATGGTAGAAAGCACACCGCAACTTTCCGAATCGAAACGGTAAGAAGCTTTAGTGTAGCCAATTTCTTTTATCACTTGCCGAACCACTTCCTGCACATCTACATAGGCTTCAGTGGTAACTTCGCCGGAAACAACGGCTAGCCCCGTAGTTACGAGGGTTTCAACGGCAACTCTTGATGATGGATCCTGCTCAAGCATAGAATCGAGGATGGCATCCGAGATCTGATCGGCCACTTTATCCGGATGGCCTTCTGATACAGACTCTGAGGTAAATAATTTCTTCATTCTAAATTTAAATCTCGGGTTAGGTACTTTCGGTTACGAAGAGCGCAAAAGGTACGAAGAAAATTCAATGATGTGCGAATAAGGTTTGCAGATCAATTACACTAAATAAATTGAGTAATTAAAAAGTCGAATGTTCACAGGTCCGGAGATTTTTTAAACGTCTTCCAATCAATTAATTCTTCCTCGCCGACAGAATATTTCTCTTCTCTTTCTTTTAATATATCTAGATGCCATTTCAGTGATTCGAACTTTTCGCAGCTGCGAATATCTTCCCAAAGTTGATCTAACAACTGAAGTTTTTCAGAATAATTGAGCTGTTCTATATCGATTAATCCTTTCATACATAGAACTAAAGAAATTCAATAATTAACTGCTAGATGAAATATTCAATCATCCGTGTTGAAAAAGCTATGGTAGTAGTTATCTGCATATAACGGTACTTTTGAAAGAACGACAACTTCACATTGAATTCGTAGCATGGACTTTATTTCAATTTTGGATCTTATCGGAACATTTGTTTTTGCAATAAGCGGTATTCGTATGGCTGCCCGCAAGGATTTAGATATTTTTGGTGCCGCGGTTATCGGTTTTGCAACAGCTATCGGTGGTGGAACTACGCGTGATATACTGCTGGGCAGTCAGCCGGTAACTTGGATGGGAAATATGATGTATCCAATCGTGATATTGTCAGCCATTCCATTTACATACCTCATTCGCAATCACTTTAAAAGTATCGATAAACCGCTCTTTATTTTTGATACTTTGGGCATTGCACTTTTTACCATCAGTGGAATGGAGAAAGCGCTAGATTTCGGCCTTAATCCATTTATGGCAGCTACTATGGGGATGACCTCGGCCGTAGTTGGTGGTATTATTCGAGATGTACTTTGCCGTGAGGTGCCGCTGATATTCAGAGAAGAAATTTATGCAACCGCCTGCCTAGCCGGTGCCATGGTTTTTTACATTGGTATAGAATTCAATCTTCCGGAAATCGCTAACTACCTCCTTACAACCATTGTAATTGTTGGCATTAGAGTGGCTGCAATAAAATTCGATCTACAATTACCGAAAATGAAGGGGTGAGTACAGTACTCTATAACCAACGAGCAGTTTTCAGTGAATAGATGGGGGCAGTTGCTTTATTTCCACTCGTTCCGAACTACCTGTTCGGAATAACTACTCGAACTGCCGGTTCGATAGAATGACATATTTTATTACCAACTCATTACTCACTTAGCAAACAAATCACCATCTTTCCCGCCTTTGTTCACTCCCAAATATTGATACGCTTTCGCCGTTGCTACCCTACCTTTAGGAGTACGCTGGAGAAATCCTTCTTTAATCAAATACGGCTCGTATACTTCCTCAATCGTGCCTTTGTCTTCGCCAACGGCCACGCCCAACGTATTTAATCCCACAGGTCCACCACTGTAATTCTCAATGATAGCACGGAGCATCCGCACATCCATTTCGTCTAGTCCGTTCGAGTCGACATCTAAGGCATTCAGCGCTTTATCAGCAACTTGTTGGTTGATGGCGGTTAGTCCATCAACTTGGGCAAAATCGCGGGTTCGTCGAAGTAGCTTGTTTACAATTCGGGGTGTTCCTCGGCTACGGCTGGCAATTTCGTAGGCGCCGGGTTCATCAATACCAAAACTCATGATGTGCGCCGAACGAAGTGCAATGCGTTGCAGTAACTCCACATCGTAGTAATCGAGGCGGATGTCGATACCGAATCGCGCCCGAAGCGGAGCCGTAAGCATGCCTTTTCGAGTGGTAGCACCCACGAGTGTGAAATGGTTCAGATCGATTTGGATACTTCGTGCATTCGGACCCGAATCGATCACGATATCAAGCTTGAAATCTTCCATCGCCGAATACAGATATTCTTCAATAACAGGATTTAGTCGATGGATTTCATCTATAAACAGCACGTCTCCTTCTTCCAGATTGGTGAGCATTCCGGCAAGATCGCCGGGTTTTTCGAGCACTGGCCCTGTAGTAGGACGAATGGTGCCGCCCATCTCCTGCGCGATAATGTACGAAAGCGTGGTTTTTCCCAAGCCTGGAGGTCCGGAAAGAATTACATGATCGAGGGCATCGCCACGTTGTTTGGCAGCTTTAATAAACACGCCAAGATTGTTAATAGCCTTTTGCTGCCCAATAAATTCGTTCAGACTGGCCGGGCGTACCGATTGTTCGAAAGCGTCTTCTTTCTGCAGAGGATTAAGTAATGGGTTTTGCACAAAAACTGAGGTTTTCGGTGTTTACTTTTACTTTAAACGATTATACTTAGAATTGCTACGAATTGCCCAAGTAACTTTAAACGTTCAGCATGGAAAAACCATCTTTTTCGCCCGACGAACTCCCCTACGATCCAATCGAAGAACAGAAGAAACGACGAGGCGATAAAATATCAAATCAGAAGAAAAACGAGATTTTAAAGGAAAAGGGTTTGCATAAAGACAAGAGAATGAGTGCGCTAAAGATATTCGGTGGCGAGTACTTTTTTAACTATGAGTTAAGCTGGCTAAAATTTAACGAGCGGGTGCTAGCCGAAGCTCAAAATGAGAAGAACAAGGTGCTTGAGCGAGTAAAATTTATTGGGATTGTATGCTCAAACCTAGACGAATATTTCCAGAAACGGGTAGGTGGTTTAAAGCGGCAGTACCATGCGGGCGTTAAATCATTAAGTGTGGATGGCATGTCGGTGAGTGATCAGCTGGAAGAAGTGCGGCAAGTAGTTAAAAAGATGATTGAGGATTACAGGACCTGTTTTTTTGATGATTTAAAACCGCAATTGGATGAAATCGGAATTTGCATAAAAAATTATGCTGAATTAACCGATCGACAACAAAAGACAAGTGACGAGTTTTTTAAAAAAGAGATCTATCCAATCGTAACACCATTGGCCGTGGATGAGTCGCACCCATTTCCTTTTATATCTAACCACAGTTTGTCGTTTGCGGTTGAATTGCGCAATCCTGAAACCAAAGAAGAATCGTTTGCACGGATTAAGATTCCATCAAACCGAAAGCGATTTGTACAGGTATTTCGACGAGGCAACAATGTGGTGTTAGTGCCTATTGAGGATATTATCCGCCAAAAAATGGATTCCTTTTTCCCGGGCATGGAAATCCTGTCGGCACACTTGTTTCGAGTAACTCGGAATGCATCGCTAGAGCGTAACGAAGAAGAAGCCGATGATTTGTTAGAAGTGATTGAAGATGAACTTCGTGAGCGAAAATTTGCCTCTATCGTTCGGCTTGAGCTTGAAAAAACGATGCCTGAGCACATCAAAAACTATCTGTACAAAAACTTAAATGTTACCCAAAAAGATGTGTACCAGATGGAGGGTATGATTGGGTTGGTAAGCTCGTTTGAAATCGCAAACATTCCGGGATTTTCGCAACACAAAATTAAGAATTGGTCGCCCGTTCTTCATCCGGCACTCTCGCACCCTATTGATGAAGAGCCGCCGAGCATGTTCGATGTGATTAAGAAGAATGAATTCATGGTGCATCATCCCTATCATAGTTTTGAACTTTCTACCCAGCGATTTATTGAGGAAGCCGCTTCAGATCCTAAAGTACTTGCCATAAAGCAAACGTTATACAGAACTTCGCAAGATTCACCATTGATGCATGCACTTATGCGCGCGGCCGAAAGCGGAAAGCAAGTGGCAGTGCTGGTAGAAATTAAAGCCCGTTTCGACGAAGAGCGAAATATCCAATGGGCACAACAACTTGATAATTATGGAGTGCATGTAGCGTATGGCATTCCCGGTTTGAAAATTCACACTAAGCTTACTATGGTTGTTCGCGAAGAGGATGATGGTTTAAAAACCTATTGCCATATCGGCACAGGAAATTATCACCCGGGCACCGCGCAGTTGTATGAAGATTTAGCCGTTTTTACCTGCGATGAAGTGCTTGCATCGGATGTAACAGATGTGTTTAACTTGCTTACAGGATACGCTCCGGGTCAAACCTTCGAAAAACTGATTGTAGCCCCAAAGCATATGCGCCCTCAAATGGAAGCAATGGTTGATTTCGAAACGAATGAAGCTCGTGAAGGTCGCCCAAGCCGAATTATTGCAAAGATGAATAGTTTAGAAGATCCGCGCATCATTCAGAAATTATACGAAGCTTCACAAGCGGGTGTAGAAATTGATTTAATTGTTCGGGGTGTGTGTCGCCTGATCCCCGGAAAAGAGAATCTCAGCGAAAATATTCGCGTTTACTCGGTAATTGGTCGTTTTCTCGAACACTCTCGTATTTTTTATTTTCAACACGGCGGTGAACATATTTATGCTTTAGGCTCCGCCGATTGGATGCATCGAAACCTCGATAATCGCGTTGAGGCAGTGCTTAAGATTGAAAAACCCGAGCTTAAAACATACCTGCAGTTTTTACTGAGTATTTACCTTAAAGATAACCAACAGCGGTGGGTACTTGATGCTGAAGGCAATTACCATCGAGTGGAAAAGAAAAAAGGCGAACGCAAAGTATCTACCCACAAAGTATTAATGAACCACACTGCCGATAGTATCGACCCGATTCCGATTGCGTAATAGCTCGATACTATTACTGCCCGACCTCTTCAGCTTGGGTATATCCTAAGTCGTAATTTAGCTTTTGAAGCAACAGGAATGCAGGTTTTCTAAATACTCCGTCTAAACTATACGCTTCGTAAATGGCAGTACGTGCTTCTTCGAACTGCTTGGTATTTACCAATGCATTACCAAGGTACCAGAAGCTTTTTTCCTCGATCATTCGGCTATCTTCGACACGTTGCAGTGCAAACTCGAAAGCAACAATGGCGGAATCGTACTTCGATTGATTATAAAAAACGATCCCTTTGTTCAAATATGCTTTTGAACCATATGGTTCGTAATCATATTCGCTGATTACTTCGTTAAACAGGGTCAGCGCGCGCTCATCATTCCCTGATACAAACTCGCTAAAGCCAAGGTTTAGAATCGAATCGGCAGCTGTAATTTGCATCTCTTTAGAGCGTACACCGTCAGATGTTTCAAGCTGATCAGCCGCTATATCATTAAGTACAAATTGTTCTAAAGAGCTTTTGCTAGGAATCTGTAAAATCTGAATAAAAGCAACTAACACAAGCACAGCTGCTGCTGCCGCATGCCAGGTCCAGCTTGGCATTTTACGAATCGTAGCTCCGGTTTTTGTACTTCCGGCGATTTCTTCCTCAATGATAGTTTTAACGCCAACTTCAAGTTCTAACTGATCCAATAAATCCGGTTGTTTAGCAAACTCAACCCAAAGCTCTTCTATCTCATTTTCTGCAAGTGTGCCTTTTACGTAGGCATCTATTTTTTTATGTATATCTCTATGGTCACTCATAATAATTCTCGTATTCAGAATGTGTCGTTTTACTCACATTCTGTTATGTAAGATCGTTTTCAGAGGAACTCCTTACACTAAACGGCTAATTTTTTTTGGCAGCAGTCTTTTAGGATTTTTAGAATTCGATGTTTTTTGGTCCACGCATTGTTTACAGAAATCCCAAAATGATCGGCAACTACTGCGGCTTCATCTCTGGGATTATTGAACCAATGTTGGATATATTTTTTTAAGTCTGGTTTTAACAATTGCATACATACGGCAAGTATCCGTTGTTTTTCAGCCTCTAAAAGCTTTAATAACTGGTCGCCTTCGATAGCATGAGATTCCGGGATTTCCTCGTAATTGGACTCTCGATCCTTCTTCAATAGCTTAAAATATTCGTGCTTTGCCGTAGTAAAAAGGTAATAAATCACCGAGTTTGGGTTCTCGATTTGATCATTTCTGATCTTTTCGGTGGCCTGAATGAGCGTATTTTGTGCGCAATCTTCTGCATCGTGATGATCCGCACCCTGTCTTACTTTCAAGAATTTTATCAATACACTCATTATGATAGGAACCATTTCGTTGATAACGGGTTCATCATCCTTTTGAATGGCATAAACAAATTTTGAATAATCCATAAATTGTTAGGGGCTTTAGGCGCAATAAAATAACATTCAGGTAATTAAAGAAAACGATGAATTTAAGATATTTAGCCAGTAATTTAGAGCATGTATCGAGTTCAATTAAATAACTTCGAGGGACCTCTCGACCTACTCCTCTTTTTCATCAAGCGCGACGAACTGGATATTTACGATATTCCGATCTCTTACATTACAGAGCAATTCCTGGAATTTATCCGCTTAATGGAAGAACTCGACCTTGATGTGGCAAGTGAGTTTGTGTTGATGGCCAGTATGTTAATGTCGATCAAAGCAAAGATGATGTTGCCGCGCGAAGAAGGCGAAGATACCGACGAAATTGACGAAACCGATCCAAGATATGAATTGGTGCAACGCCTACTGGAGTACAAACGGTACAAAGAAATGGCCGAAAAAATGTCCGACATCGACGAAGAAACACGTAAGAAATATACACGTGGTTTTTACGATGCCGATCAGGTGGATAAACGTGCAACCGGTGAAGCCCTGAAAGATGTGACAATGTTTGACTTGATTGGTGCTTTTAGAAAAGTGCTAAGCGACATCGAACGAAAAAACATTGTTCATAAAGTTGAAAAAGTAAAAGCAACGATTGAGCAGCAAAGCGAATTTGTGTTGCTTACTCTCCAGAATCGAGGTCGACAAAATTTTAGCCAATTATGCCATAACATTAAAAGTAAGGTTATCGTAGTAGTTACGTTTTTGGCAGTACTTGAAATGATAAAAGAACAACAAATTAATTTATTCATCGGCGACGAACCCACTGATTTTTATATAGATCTAAAGCCGGTGGACGAAATTATCTCCGCAAAACTAACGTAGAAAAATGCAACGCAACTTACGCTCTCTCATCTTAATTACTACCGCGCTTATACTGGCGTGTAGCAGCTCAAAACAATCCGTAGAACTTCCTGTTCCTGACGTAACCGATTTCCAAAACACCATTACAGAGGAAGGCTTACTGCTTGATTTGTCGGTAATAGCCAGCGACGAAATGGAGGGGCGCGATACCGGCAGCGAAGGGTTAAAAAAATCCGCCGATTATTTAGCACAGCGATATCAGGAATTAGGACTTGAACCTGTTGGCGATAACGGCACCTATTTTCAACACTTTAACCTAACCGGTAAAGCATTCGACAGCATCACGTATTCTGTTCATAATGCAGATGGTGAAGTCGTAAATGAGTCTACTCACAGCGCAAATGAAATCGGAAACTTCAACACGTTACTTGGTGGTGATGGCGATTTTAGTGGAGATCTATTTTTTGCAGGATATGGTATCAGTGATGAAAGCATAGGGATAAACCATTTTGAAGGCGATGTTGATGGAAAGTGGCTCGTTATTTTCTACGATCGAACGATTTCCAATTTTATAGCTATGCAAGATGCCATTGATCAAGGTGGAGCCGTTGGCGCAATTTTGATTATCGGCACCGAAGAGCAATCTTTCGATGATCAGGCGACCCGACTTCAAGGTGAGTTTGGCGAATCGGCCGGTTTAAGTTTAGAATATTTGTCGGATAATGAGGCTGGGGCTCCATTTAATCGAATTCGACCATCAATGGCAACCCAACTATTTGGCCTAAACTCTGTGGAAGAACTGGATGAGTTGGAAGCCGAAATAAAAGACTCTCCAGATGCTTTCGAAGGCTACGAGCTGCCATTTAGCTTATCGCACGCTGCAGAATTTGATAATGAAGTTGTAGAAACTAAAAACATTGTAGCATTCTTAGAAGGAACCGATCCGTTACTTAAAAACGAAGTGGTTGTGCTTAGTTCACATTATGATCATGTGGGCATTAGTACTCCCGATTCTACCGGCGATGCCATTTATAACGGCGCCGATGACGATGGAAGTGGAACCGTTGGTTTATTACATGCTGCGCAGGCACTAGCATCTGCAAAACAATCGGGCGCTGAAATTAAACGTAGTGTTTTGATATTGCATGTTTCCGGTGAGGAACTTGGTTTGCTTGGCTCACGATACTATTCCGATCACCCCATCTTTTCGATCGATAATACAGTGGCAAATATTAACTCTGATATGATAGGTCGCCGAGACAACCAATTTGCCGACAATCCGAATTACATTTATGTGATTGGGGGGAAGATCATTTCAAGTGGATTGCAAGCTACTTTAGAGCAAGCCAACGCGATGAGTGTGAACCTAGAGTTGAGCGACCGTTATAACGACCTCAACGACCCGAATCAATTTTACCGACGTAGCGATCACTGGAACTTTGGTCGATTAGGTGTGCCGTTCATCTTTTTCTTTAATGGAACCCATGCCGATTATCACCGCCCATCAGATGAGATCGAAAAAATCGATTTTGAAGCATTGGAAAAGCGAACCAAATTGATATTTATGACTACCGCATTACTGGCTAACGACGATGATCGACCCGTTGTAGACAATCAACAATTCATCGAAAAGACAAGAGAAAACGAAGAGTAGAGCCCATAAATTGATCAGTTATTTTCCGTTTAGTACAAACGGAGCCCAATGAACCGGATGATTGTAGTAAGGGTGCTCAATCATCTGTTTCTTGGTTTTTTGTAGCGCCAACATCTTAAAATCTACGATATCAGATCGGTATAAATTAGTGTACATCAAAGCGCGGTCGAGAAATGAAGTTTCATCATCTTCAATTTCATTCAGGTTCTCGTAAAACAGATCCATAAAAACTGGGGTACTTCGGTCAAAAATACTCCATAAGCTCACCATTACGGATGATGCACCCGCAGCTAAAAACGAGCGCTGTAACCCCATCACTCCCTCGCCATTAATAATTCGCCCAACTCCCGTATTGCATGCGCTTAAAACCACAAGATTGGCGCGCAAATCTAGTTGAGATATTTCGCGAGCATTGAGGTAACCATCTTCGCCAAATAAGGTTTCAGTTTCTGTTTTTTTGGATAAGATAAGACCGCTTTGATCAGGCACCGATTCGTTTATGTTGCCGTGAGTGGCAAAGTGTAAATATCGATATTCTGATAAGGTTAAGTTTTTGAATGCTGCTTCGGTTACTTCTTCGTTTTTAAGGATTTTTGATCCTGGAAAACTGGTGCGGATAGAATCGATTTCGGCTAAAGTATAAGGCAATGTAGAAAAGGAATTTTGAGAACGAGCAACGGCTAGATCATAGCCGGATTCGAAGCCCGAACTTGCCAGGCCAAGCATATCTCGCTCAAAATCGATGGGCAGATTCTCTTGAATAACGTTAAGTACCGAAATTGATGGGGTATATTTTATGGCGAATTTCTCGATCAAATATTGATCATCCAACATTAGCGCTTCAAATGGTAGCAAGTGTAAAGGTCCATCGGGGATGATGATCAAATGCTCGATTCCGTCCAGCTCGTTCAATATCGGCTGAAGCAATTGAGTTGTTAATGTGTTCGATGTTTCGCGGAGTTGATCCTCTTCTTGTTGGGAAATAATCGCAGATCTGAATGCCTCTATTGCTTCAGTGAGTTGATTTCTTGTATCAGGATTGGGTGCCTCAAAAAACTGATAATTATCTTTTCGGATAACAAAGGTATATAGATCGTTCTTGGTAACTCCGTAACTTATAACCGCCGTTTTATTATCGAGCATATCCTGAGTTTCTTCAAGAGTAGTTACTTCGGGATACTCGATCTGCTGCATGCTAGGATTAGCTTTTATCAGCTCATCCTGCAACGCTTGATATTCCAGTTCAAGCTCAGCAATTTGAAGCTCGTTGGAGTTATCATCATTGATTGTTGCGGTCTCTTCTTGTTGATATAATCGGTCGATTTTTTTCTGCAGTTCTAATAATCGAATGGAAGAAGGATTGTCTGCATCAAACAAAGAGAAGAACCGGCGCTCATAGATCTGGTCGAACAATGCGCGTGATTTCGCTCGTTCGAATAGGCTGAATGTACTAGAGTAATTGTTGTTATGATTGGCTTCCCAGCTTGCAACCGTATAGTAGAAATGCTGCCAATTAGCATTTAAAGAGTTTTTGAGTGTGCTTGATTGCGTACTAATTCTTCGGTTTTCTAGATTATCTATCGTGTGGTATGCATAGTAAAAGGCACTGTCGGTATTTACTGATTCAAATAAGCGAGCCATATTCATTTCGGCTCCCATTTTATTAATAAGCCAACCTGAAGCAGTGCTGCGTAAAATTAACCGGTTATAGTTCAGTTTTTCAGAATGTGAAATGATCTCATCAGGAAACTTGAGATATGTGAAGTAAATCTGAGGTTTCAAAACAGCGAGGTCTTCATCAATTAGCCCAGTTGCGTCTGCTAGATATGCATTTGCCCGATCGTAGTTTTGAAGCGCTATTTGGACATCAGCTTTTTTGAGTAGTAAAATAACTTTATATCGGTCGGTCAAAATATCTATATCAACATCCGATAAAATTAATTCGGCCGTTTCGTATTCACCCTGTCGAATAGCAATTCGTGCAACCGCAATTTCTAACACTGCAACTTGTTTCATTAAGTTAATTTCTCGGTAGATGTCGATTGCTTCATTAAAATGAAGTATTGCTTGGCTGTATTCTGCCAGCCCGTAGTAAATGCGTCCAATTATTTCATAAATAGCAGAAAGTTGATGCAGGTCTTTCGTCTCTTTTGCTAAAGAAAGCCCCTCATTTGCATACTTTAGTCCTTCGCTATACCTGTTTTCATTAATCAAGTCGTTGGCTAAATAGATTGCATTATTAAGTTGATCTACTTTTCTCCCTGTTTTCTTAGCCAGTTCGTAAGATTTCTCAAGATATGGAACGCCCTTGGCCGGAACTCCCAGATATTCATACAAGCTATAGTAGGTGGTGAATAAAAGTGATTTAGCAGGATCGCTATTTTCCGGTACTATTTTTTCAGCTTCTTTTAAATCTTGAAGCGCCAGCTCATATTTGTCTATTTCAATATATGCAATCGCTCGTGAGGTATATGTGCGAGCTAAATACTCCCATGATTCTGAAGAGAGGTAGTAGTTTATCGCAATCTCGTAGGTTGTTAAAGCTTCATCAAATTGATCGGTTTCTAAGTATACATTTGCCAGCTGATGGTATTGTAACCCAATCTGCTCTTCGTTCATATCTTCACCATATTCCTCAATAGTATAGATGTAATGGTCGATAGCTTCTTGATACTTATATCCGTTTTTATAACTCAATGAAATAGAAAACAAAGAATAATAAACCTTAGAAAATTCGAGATTTTCTCTTAATGCTATTTCAAGCGTTTGTTGGAAGATGGGAATAGCTTCGTCGTATTTGTAGGAATAGTATAACTCGTCACCCTTTTTGAAAAGCTCATCAAACCGATCCGCAGCATTTTGTGCAAATACTGCCGAAGTACTTACACAAAATATTGAAACGGTATAGAGTAGTTTTTTTAAGAAGTTATACATGTAATTTCATTGCCTTTCATGGTAATATCACGTTTATTTTTGGAACTCCAAAAACCAAATAAACGGGAAAGCTTATGAAATTAGAAAAGATCGCATATATGATCCCAGGTGGAGGGGGCGAGGATCCACCACCACCACCATCCGGCACTGGGAATGATGGCAAAGAAGAAGTAACAGAACCGTAAATTTTATAAAAAGCCTGCGATATGCGGGCTTTTTCTATTCGCCAAATAAAGCGTTTACAAAGGCAACTTTATCAAAAACCTGAAGGTCTTCGATCTTCTCACCTAAGCCGATGTACTTAACTGGCACCTTTAGCTCATTCGAAATCCCAATCACGATTCCACCCTTTGCGGTTCCATCTAGTTTGGTAAGCGCCAACCCGGTGATGTCAACCGTTTCGGTAAAGGCTTTGGCTTGTTGCATGGCGTTTTGGCCTGTGGATGCATCCAGCACTAGAATAACCTCATGAGGAGCGTCTTCAATCACTTTACTCATCACGCGTTTGATTTTACCTAGCTCATCCATCAAGGCTTTTTTGTTGTGCAGTCGTCCAGCCGTATCAATGAGAGCGATATCACTGCCTCGTGCTTTTGCGGCAGAAACAGTATCGAAAGCAACCGCAGCAGGATCGGCATTTTGGCCTTGCTCAATGATGGGCACATTTGCGCGCTCACTCCAAATTTTAAGTTGATCAACTGCAGCGGCTCGGAAGGTATCGGCAGCACCAAGTAGCACATTTTTGCCGGCACTTTTGTACATGTAACTCAACTTTCCGATCGTTGTTGTTTTGCCCACTCCGTTCACGCCAACAATGAGTACAACATGTGGTTTGCTAGGTAAATCAGCATCAAATTCTGCAGGTTTATCGGCGCTGTTTTCTTGGAGAAGAGCAATGATTTCTTCTCTCAACATTGTTTGAAGCTCAGCCTGTGTAACAAACTTATCGCGGGCTACACGTTTTTCGATGCGTCCAATAATTTCGATGGTGGTTTTTACGCCCACATCAGAAGTGATTAAAATGTCTTCGAGTTCATCGAGCGTGGCGTCGTCAACGGTGTCTTTACCTGCAAGGGCTTTGCCTAATTTATCAAGTAAACCAGAACGGCTTTTTTCAACACCTTTGTCGAGCGTTTCTTTTTTCTTGAATCCTAGTTTTTCAAATAAACCCATAATGCTAATTAAATTGTGCTCCCATCATAATACGTCGATATCGGTTAAAATAATCCAGAAAGGAAATGGTCATAATTAGCACAGATAAGCCTAATAAAAACTGGTGAATTTCGACCGCGTCTCGCAGAAAGAAAACCGAAAGCCAATAGGCAGAGATAATATTCACCGAAATCTTGCCACTCATGGTGCTCATCGCAACTTTACCGTATTTAATTTTGATGAACGACGACCCTAAAATAATGAGCACATCGCGCACGATGAAAAAGATCAAAAACCAGGTGGGTACCCATCCCAGCCAAACGGTGTAGATAAACAACGCCCCTGCGCATAATTTATCCGAGATTGGATCAATCATTTTACCCACTTCCGAAATGGTGTTGGTTTTTCGCGCTACTAATCCATCTAAATAATCAGAGATTACGCCGTAGATCAATAAAAGAATAACCTCGGTGTTGTACATCAGGTTGTTTCGATAGTGGATGTATACCACCGGAAACACAATAAAAACCCGACTAAACGAGATGAAATTCGAAATAGTAAATACCCGGCCAGAGACCGTTACTTTATTTGTGTCGATATTTTCTGTGATACCCAATGCGTAGGATTATTTCCGATATTAGAGGCTGAAAGTTAAAGCCATTATTTAGATAAAACCACTATGAAACACGCTCCTGAACTTGTAGAGAAAAAGAGGTCATCAAAACAGGTTTACGATGGTAATTTATTAAAGGTATATGTGGATGAGGTACAATTGCCCAATGGCGCAACGGCCACTCGCGACTGGATTAAGCACCCCGGCGCATGTGCTGTTGTCCCGATTTTCGATAATGGCGACATCCTTTTAGTAGAACAATATCGCTACTCGTGTAAACAACTTTTTATTGAGGTTCCGGCCGGAAAAATCGACAAAAATGAATCCCCTGACCAAACAGCTGAGCGTGAACTCAAAGAAGAAACAGGGTTAGTGGCTGATGAGATGAACTATATTGGGCACTTTTATCCGGCTATCGGTTATTCCGACGAAGTAATACACATTTACGCAGCAATGGGCATTAGTATGCAGCAACAAAATACCGATGCCGATGAGTTTGTAACACTTACTAGAACACCATTTACCAATGCGATGAAACTGATTGATTCCGGTAAAATTAACGATGGAAAATCCATCGTTTGCTTACAGCGTGTGTGGAACTGGCATCAACAAAAAAGCCGGAAATAAGTGTTAAAGCAAACCCTCTCGTTGAGCAAGCGCAAACAACGATCCGTGCATGTCATCTTTTGCAACATCGCCACGGCGAATCAGCTCCACCATTTCATCACCACTTAGCATCAATACGCAACCCATCTCGTTAAGCACAGTATCGAACATGCGCGGATCGGCATTTGTAAGTTTAGCTAAGTCGATTCCATTTTCGTTTTTAATCAGATCAATGAGCAGGTAATATTTGTCTTCGGCTTTTTCGCCAAACTGAAAAGTTTCGAGCGAGGTATCGTTAACGGTTCGCATGTTGTTCAATAAAATCTCGGGCTTTAATAATTTCTACAATCTCGTTGGTGGTGCGGTTTACAATCTGCACCTGAAACAAACTAATGATAGGCTGTTCAGTTAAAAGCGACAATACCTCATCGATAGTTTCGCACTCTTCGGTTTCGCTTACCAAATCATTTACACCCTGCACCACATATTTTGGTGTTTCTTTTTTAGGGGATGAAGTAGCCGCTGGCGGTTCCTGGGGTTGTTCAAAGTATTCTCGAATCGCGTCTTCGGTAACGTACCAACTTACGCCCAGTTTACGTCCTCTTATTCTCCCATTTCTGATGTACGATCGCAGCGTCAACTTCGACACGCCTAGCATCTCATGCAGATCATCAACAGAATAAAGGGTTAGTTCTCCTATTTTACGTGGCATGTATCTCTTTCGATTATGACTAGTCTTTTAGTTTTAATGGGCGGTAAATATAGATCAAATTATTGTTAATTATCATTACTTATACAATATAAATTTGATTTGGTCGAGGGCATCTTCCCGCCGTATATTAGTGCCAGTTACTCTAAAACAAGGCTAGCAAACTGCTGGCCTTTGTTGTATCTGCCGCACAAATATACTAACCTATATCTCATCTAAACGGCTAATTCACATCCACTATATGCGCGTATTTTACCTTGCCATACTTTGTTTATTCGTATCGGCTTGTGGAACTACCGGTTTATATATCGAACAGAATTCGAGAGATTGGGAAAACAATCCTCCACCAGAAAATGAAGAAACCATTTACTCTGTGTTTCTATTGGGTGACGCCGGCGCCCCGGATCTCGAAAATGATCCAACTCTGAACTTGTTTGCACGGTTTCTGGAAGAAGCTGATGAAAACAGTGCCGCAATTTTTCTGGGCGATAACATATACAATTATGGTCTGCCCGATTCAACACATCCCAGACGAGATTTTTATGAACAACGGTTAAACGCGCAGCTCAATACAGTTACTAATTATAAAGGCCGAGTAGTTTTTGTGCCCGGCAATCATGATTGGAATAATGGACTTGAAGGCGGTTTAGAGGCAGTAAATCGGCAAGAAAAATACATCGAAGAATATCTTGATCGAGGGAATACCTTTCTGCCCGATAATGGTTTTCCCGGTCCACATGAAATCGAGTTAATGGATGATGACGAACACCCGGCACTCCGTCACGACATCCGCCTGGTAGCTCTAGACACCCATTGGTGGCTACACGATTACGAAAAGTCGTACGGCGATAACGGTGAGTTTTATGTAAACGACGCCGGCGATGTAATTAACGAATTGCAGGATATCGTTCGGGATCGGAAAAACGATTATCTGATAGTGGCTGCGCATCACCCGCTTTACTCGAATGAGTCGCACGGTGGTTATTTCCCTCTTAAAACCCATTTCACGCCCCCGGTGTTTGGATCAATCTATGTGCTGTACCGAAAGCTGTTCGGGTACATTCAAGACATTCCGCACCATCGCTATTCGGCCATGGGTGATGCATTCAAAGGAGCCTTCAGCGAAAAAGAAGACGTAATTTATGTGTCGGGGCATGCGCATACACTTCAGTATCACAAAAAGACGAAAAGTAAGCGCTACAACACGCATTATCTGGTTAGTGGATCCGGTTCAAAGACCGACTATGTGGCCAATGGAAAAGGAGCTAATTTCGCTTACGGTGGCAATGGGTTCATGATCATGAAATTCTATACCGATGGCTCAGTATGGATGGAAGCATGGGCGCCAAATGAAGAGGAAACCGAAGGTGAGTTGATTTATCGAACGCAAGTGCAGGAACCCAATTCAGCAATTGAAGAAGCCATTGTTACTGACAATCGCGAGCAAATTCTTGCGAATACTCCAACCACAATTGCAGCAAACAAAGAGTATGATCGAGGTGGAAAACTGTTCAGAAGTTTATTGGGTGATAATCATAGAGAGAAGTGGTCGGTAGAAGCGGAATTTCCTGTATTCGACGTGATGAACGTAAAAGGTGGACTGCAACCGGTACGATTTGGTGGCCGTGGGCAGTCGAATACTCTTCATTTAGATGGCGAAGATGATAAAGAATTTGTGCTACGCTCTGTAAATAAACAAGCCGGCAAAATTTGGGATGAAAACCTGAAAAAATCCTTCGCGCTTGATGTGGCGCAAGATCAATTTTCGATGCTAAACCCGTATGCAGCATTGGTGGTTGCGCAACTGGCATCGCATAGTGGAGTCTATCACACCAATCCCGAGTATTTCGTAGTTCCGGATGATCCCCTTCTTGGTGGATATGGCGATTTGATGGCAGGAACGCTGGCATTATTCGAGCGCAAACCCGACAACGATATGAGTGATGTAGCATCGGTAGGTCGGCCGGAAGAAGTGCTTTCACATCTCGATTTTATGCGCGAAGTGGATGGTGATATCGATCACCGGGTAGATCAAGAATTATTTGCACGTTCTCGGTTGTTTGATATGCTGATAGCCGATTGGGATCGCCATGCTGATCAATGGCGCTGGGGAGCGTTTGAACCGGATGATGGGCAAGGTAAAATTTATCGCCCGATCCCCCGCGATCGTGATGTGGCGTTGATGAAGTTAGACGGTTTAATTCCAACGCTGGCTAAGCTTGGGCCTTTTGTTCAATACCAAAACTTCGATAAAACCTATGGGCATCTGAAAGGACTCAATCAAAATTCACTCGGCTTAACCCGAAGGTTCACCAATCAAATCGATGAAAATGGTTGGGTAGAGCTGGCGTTCGAAATAAAGCTGAGTCTCACCGACGAAGCCATCGAAGAAGCCGTGCTGGCGTATCCAAAACCCATTTTTGAGAAATTCGGTGAAGGAACCATCGAAATACTAAAAGCGCGACGAGATTTACTGCCCGAAATCGCTCTCGAATATGCAACCTTATTAAACAAAGTGGTTTCGGTAAATGGTAGCCATAAACGAGAACGAGTGGTGATAAACATCACCGACAAAGATTCGCTTCGAGTTCAAGTTTTTAAACTATCAGGTAAAGGTACGCTTCGAGAAAAGTACTACGACCGAACATTCAGTTCCGATCTAACCAAAGAAGTACGCGTGTATGCAATGGGTGGTGATGACGAGTTTGTGCTAGAGGGAAACACAAAATCGAAGATAAAACTACGCCTCATTGGTGGTTCCGGCGATGATGTTTTTGTAGATGAAAATCCGGGAATAAAAAGAAATCTTCATTTTTACGACACCGATCTTACAAACCTCGAAGCCTTCGAAAGTAACACTGATTTCAACCTTTCGGAGAACCCGGCGATCAATCAATACTACTACAAAAACGATTATCAGTGGAATTCGACGCAAATTGGATTCTTCTTTGCCTTCAACGATGACGACGGGATTTTTATCGGAGGTGGCCCAAAATTTGTGAAGCACGGCTTTCGGAAATCACCGGAGCAACAGCATTATATCCGAGCGAATTACGCAGCAATGACGGGAGCGGCAAACATCCGATACAACGGCGCATGGAATAACTTCACTAAAAACTGGAATGGAAATATAGATGGCAAAGCTCTTTTGCCGGAAAGTTATCGTTATTTCTTCGGCCTGGGTAACGAAACTGGTCGCGAAGAGCAGCTTTCGTCAGAATTTTACAGGGCTCGATTAGAGCAATACCAAATTCTCGGCAAGGCAAGCATCAACGTTAGAAACATGTTCTCATTTTACGTTGGTGGCGGACTTCAATTCACAAAAATGGATGATGTGGAAGGGGAATCCAGCATTTTGAATGAGCCTCGATTGGGTATCAATCCGAATATTTTTTCGAACCAATATTATGGACAAGTTACCACGGGTGTAGTCCTAAACGATATTGATAGTTCGGTAAATCCGAAACACGGTTTTAGAATTTCGCTGAACAGTTTAGCTAATTTGGGCATGAACGAGGCGAGCGAATCACATCTACGCCTAACCGGAGAATCTGCGTTTTATGTTACCGGGGCAACAAAGCGCCAAATCACTTTTGCAGGTCGTTTTGGCAGTGAGCATGTCATCGGAAATTTCCCGTTCTATGAAGCAAATACACTGGGTGCCGGAAGAACCCTACGCGGATTTAATAATCAACGATTTTCAGGCAGATCAAGCATGTACACCAATGCGGAATTGCGGATAGAACTCGTTGATTTTTATAGCTACATACTTGGAGGTAAAGGCGGAGTTTTAACCTTTGCAGATAATGGACGAGTATGGACAGACGGCGAGCAATCCGATACTTGGCATAAAGGCTATGGCGGCGGTATTTGGTTTAACGTATTCGATCAATTCTTGATAAGTGCAACCTATGGCACTTCGGGCAGTGAAAACAGTTTTGAAATTAAGGCAGGCTTTTTCTTTTAGCTTCCGACGGCACGATAATTGATTATATTTTGATTGATAAGATCATCCACTAAGTGCACTTTTCATAAAGTCATGCCCGAGAACAGAAACATTCGATTACTTGCTGCCATCATGTTTGCCGATATGGTTGGTTATACCAAATTGATGCAGCAGGATGAGGCATTGGCAAAACAACTGCGCGATCGCCAACGAAAAGTGGTAGATAACTATATCGCCGAGCATCGTGGACAAGTAATGCAGTATTATGGGGATGGCACTTTAAGCATGTTTGGTAGCGCCATCGAGGCGGTGAATGCAGCAAGAAATATTCAGCTCGAACTTCAGAAAGACCTGGAAGTGCCATTACGAATCGGAATCCATTTGGGCGATGTGGTTTACGACGATGAAGGCATTTTTGGAGATGCCGTTAACCTTGCAGCTCGTGTACAAGGATTAGGAATTCCGGGATCAGTGATGATGTCTGGGAAGGTTTTTGAAGAGATAAAAAACCACCCGGGAATTCGTGTTGAGGCTTTTGGCGAACATGAATTAAAAAACGTATTCCAAACCACCGGTATTTTTGCACTCGCAAACGATGGAATTAAAGTGCCCGAGCAACGGCACATTCAAGATATTACGGGCTCTTATCAAAATAGCGTGGCGGTGTTGCCGTTTGCGAATTTCTCTGGAGATCCTGCAGATGAATATTTTAGCGACGGTATCACAGAGGAAATCATTAATGCGTTAGTGAAAGTCGGTGATCTTTCGGTGACTTCCCGAACATCGGTTTTTGCTTATAAAAATACGTCTAAGGACATCCGTCAGATTGGAAAAGAATTAAACGTGGCAGCCATTCTAGAAGGTAGTGTTCGAAAAGCCGGAGATCGCATTAGGGTTACCGCACAGTTGATTAATGCCGATGATGGATTTCATATTTGGTCGGAAAATTTCGACGGTGAGATGAAAGATATCTTTGGTGTGCAGGATGAAATCGCACAAAAAATTGCCGAAAAACTTGAAGCCGAATCATTCTTCGATACATCCGGAAAATTATATGAGGCATCGACAGACAGTGTAGTAGCCTACAATCATTACTTGGAAGGCTTATACCATTGGAATAAGCGTACGCCTGAATCGGTTCGAAAAGCAATTTCTGTATTCGAACATGCCATTAACTATTGCACTACGTATACCAATGCATATTCAGCACTGGCTAATTGCTACAGTTTTTTAGGTGCAATTGGTCATTTACCGGCCACTGAGGCATATAAGAAAGCCGAAGAATATGCAATCAAATCGGTAGAATTAAACAGCACTCGCGCCGAATCTTATGCAGCTCTGGGTTTCGTAAATTTATTTTCGAAATGGAATTTCGAAGTAGCTGAAGCCAATTTCAGAAAAGCGATTACCCTTGAGCCGGAATATCTTGATGCTCGTATCGGACTTGGATATTTATATCGGGCGACATGCGAGTTTGACAGAATGATTCACCACAATAAAGCAGCTTCACAGATCGATCCGTTATCGCTCCCAGCAAAAATGGAATTGGCTCGTGCATTTATGTTGTATGGTGATTATTCAAAAAGTGAAGCATTATTTAACGAAATACTTGAATTAGATCCAATATTCAGAGCCGCTTTCGAAGGTATTTCGATGATTTATCTGGAAAAAGGAGACTTCGAGAACGCACTTATATACGCACGTAAATATTTAAAGCTGGTTAAAGAACCAAATACCGGCGGGGCATTTTTGGGATACATTGCGGCTATTCAGGGTGATATGGAAGCAGCAGTCAAAAACATCGAAAAAATTAAAAAGCGTGGCGAGGAGAACCCACATCTTGATCTTTCGCTAGATTTTGCCTGTGTATATGCCGGGATGGGAGATGCCGATACGGCCTTCAACTATATAAACGAAGGTGTAGATAAAGGCCTTGGTGCAATGATCTTTTTTGATAGTATGTTACCCTTTAAGAACTTGGTTGCAGACTCTCGTTATCAGCAGGTTAGAAAGCGAATTGGGTTACCAAAGATGAAAATGATGAGCGCATGAAAAAAGAAATCGGAGTGTACATCGACCGAACGTACAAAGTGGTTCGGCAGGATCTCATCAATAGATTTAAAAAAGCGGGTATAAATATTACCCCCGAGCAATGGGTGATTCTATCGAAACTGGATGGTTCAACTTTGAGCCAAGCCGATTTAGCCAGTGAAAGCTTTAAGGATAAACACACCGTTTCGCGAATCATCGATTTATTGCAGAAGAAAGGGTTCGTCACCCGTAGCCAGGACCCTGACGATGGTCGCAGATATCTAGTTCAGCTCACTGAAAACGGTAAATCAGAAACAAAACGAGCCCAAGAACATGTGTATGCTTCTCGCGAACTAGGCTGGGAAAACATCAACGAAGATGAATACGCTCAACTACGTACCCTGCTTGATAAAGTGTTTAATAGCTACTCGAAAGGGTGACGTTGTTTGAGTGATACGTAGCAAGTAGCCATTCTGTTTGTGAAGGACTTAAGTCCTTCATTTGGTAAAACCACCTAATTTATTTGAGGCTATATTTATCAAGTGAATGGTTTTAACCATTCGCACGTTTTTTTGACCGGTAAAATCACCCCTCTCTGTATCTCCCCTATGCTAGGGGAGAGGACTTTTTGAATTATTTCTGAGATGTAACGACCACCGTGAAATCACTAGTCTGAGTCATCCAGATCCACCGGCTGGCGGAGAAGGATCAGCGGAGCTTTGATTCTTATTCATATTGTATTGCTATATCAAGTTTCCTGTTGATGCTTCGGAAGTATCCTCAGCATGACAATCAATATGAGATCATCCTGAATGAGAGCTTTAAATCATCGATAGCGACTCTGTTTGTGAAGGACTTAAGTCCTTCATTTTGTAAAACCACCTAATTTATTTGAGGCTATATTTATCAAGTGAATGGTTTTAACCATTCGCACGTTTTTTTAGATCGGTAAAATCACCCTCTCTGTCTCTCCCCTATGCTAGGGGAGAGGACTTTTTGATTTATTTCTGAGATGTATCGACCACCGTGAAATTACTAGTCTGAGTCATCCAGATCCGCCGGCTGGCGGAGAAGGATCAGCGGAGCTTTGATTCTTATTCATGTTGTTTTGCTAAATCAAGCTTCCTGCTGATGCTTCGGAAGTATCCTCAGCATGACAATCAATATGAGGTCATCCTGAATGAGAGCTTTAAATCATCGATAGCCATTCTGTTTGTGAAGGACTTAAGTCCTTCATTTGGTAAAACCACCTAATTTATTTGAGGCTATATTTATCAAGTGAATGGTTTTAACCATTCACCCGTAGAGTGAGTTTGAATTAACCCAAAGCGATAAAAAAAGGCGATTTGCTTTCACAAACCGCCTTCCGAAGGTGGATGTACTTCTTAAATTACATTAAAGCGTTCCACGCATTTCTTGCTCACGTTCAATCGCTTCGAATAACGCTTTGAAATTTCCTTTACCAAAAGAAGTAGCTCCTTTTCGCTGGATAATTTCAAAAAACATAGTTGGACGAGCTTGTAGCGTACGCGTGAAAATCTGAAGCAAGTAGCCCTCATCATCGCGATCTACCAAGATGCCCAGTTCTTTGAGTTTGTCGATTGGCTCGTCAATTTTGCCCACGCGTTCTTCCAACACATCATAATAAGTAGTAGGAACAGTGATAAATTCGATGCCACGATTGCGAAGCTCGGTTACGGTATGCACGATATCATCCGTAGCAACGGCCACATGTTGAACACCGGCGCCTTCGTAAAAGTCGATGTACTCATCAATTTGTGATTTCTTTAAACCGGCGGCCGGCTCATTAATCGGGAATTTGATTCGACCATTTCCGTTACTCATCACCTTACTCATAAGCGCGGTGTATTCGGTAGAAATATCATTATCGTCGAAAGATAGGATTTGCTTGAAACCAAGCACATCTTCGTACCACTTAACCCAAGTATTCATGGCACCAAGCTCAACGTTACCCACCATGTGATCTACGTATTTAAGGCCAATCGTTTCTGGATTGTAATGCGAATCCCATTTTCTATAACCTGGTAGGAAAGTGCCTTCGTAATCTTTGCGCTCTACAAAAATGTGAACGGTATCGCCGTAGGTATGAATTCCAGCACGCACTACTTTGCCGTGATCATCTGATTCTGTTACCGGCTCGAAATAGGATTCTGCACCACGTTTTACGGCTTCATTGTAAGCGTAGGTAGCATCTTCTACCCAAAGTGCAATCACTTTTACGCCATCGCCGTGCTGATCGATATGTTTTCCAATATCTGTACCACTATGCAACGGTGATGTTAACACCAAGCGGATTTTATCCTGAACCACCACATACGATTCGCGGTCTTTCAATCCGGTTTCTAGCCCGGCATAGGCCAGCGATTGAAAGCCAAAAGCTGATTTATAAAAATGAGCCGCTTGTTTAGCGTTACTCACGTAAAATTCTACGTAATCGGTGCCGAGAATCGGCATAAAATCTTGTTCTTGGTCTACAACAGGATCAGTCAGGGTTTCCATGGGCTTCTCTTTGATTTACTTATTTAGTTGCTATAACAACTAATTTAAGCTTTCTGAACGACTAGCAAAAGCGCTTTTATGTTAAGATTTGATTTTAAAGCCGTCATTCCGGACTTGATCCAGAATCTCCTGTAATCACTGCGAAGAATCAGAGGGGCATAGGGACAAAGGCACAAAGTTACTGAGTGACAGAGTTACAAAGTGAAGAGGAGTTTATATTAAAATAAAAGCTAAAAAAGTAAGTCATCCAGAACCGCCAGCTGGCGGTGTAGGATCTTCACAGTTCGTTCTAACCCATAACTAGTTTCTGAAGACTCATCACTTCGTTCTGATTGACTTTACAGAGCCATATTTGAAGGCTTGAATTCACAAGATCTATCAAGATAATATCTCAAAAACGGAGCTCCCTCTCCTTGCGATGGTGATATGCGTTGGGGTGAGGTCTTAAAAGAATGGATGCTGGAACTTTGGAAAGAGAGCAACAAAATTATTCACTAAAACCTACCAAAGCCTTCTCCGCCTCTTTAAGTACATCCAAAAACCCGGTCGAAGTCTCAAAATAAGGAAGATTCAAATTCGTGCACTCTTCTCGAATCATCAAACTATGACGAATCATATTCTCAATATGATCTTTGATGTATGCGTCTGATTCTTTGATCAGCCAGTCATCATCTCCGGTGCTATATGTTTTGATCTGGTCGAATTTTAGGTTGGGATCCACATCCACAAAACCAAGAAACACTGCCTTGGTCTTTCCCGGATATTTCATTTCGAGTTCGATGAGTAATTCCGGCAGCATAGCCTCGCCTTCGATCACATAATCCATGCCGTCGTAAACCATATTGTCGATCATACCCTTCAAAAAAGGCCACATTTTTAGAGCGATTTCATCCGGCATTAATAACGGGTGAATTCCATATTCAGGGATGCCATTGTAGAATCCCATCATCAACCAATCGAGCGATAGGTATGGCAAATTTCTTTCGGCCAGTAGCTTTTGGGCAAGCAATGTTTTTCCGGATCGAGAGGCGCCACTGATTAGATAAAGCATGGATGTGTGATAGCTAATTTAGGTGGGAATATAACATGCTAAAGGAAGAAAGGGGCATAGTTGGTAAAGGCACAAAGTTACTGAGTGACAGAGTTACAAAGTGAAGAGGAGCTTTATTTCATATCTGTCTGACGGCTTGAGTCCGACTGACAGATGATCGAATGTGTGCTACTTTTCTAAATGGAAGCTGGCCTGCCTGCCGGCAAGGTAGGCTCCGCTCAGGTTTATCTGGGCAGTATAAAAATCATTAACCCTAGTTCCGTAGCTCCGCTGCAGAACTATCCCAGAGGCTCTGCCTCGATCACTTAAAATAAATTATCCCATTTTGTATGGAGTTGTCGTCAGCACGGAATTAACTGGGACATGCAGGGGTATAAGAGATAGATTTATTTACGGGTTAATACGTAGTTGAGGCAGAGCCTCACACTTTGTATTCCGCAGCGGAGCTACGGAACGAGGGTAAGTGAACTCAATGGTTTCAAGATAGGTGTCTTCAAGATTGATAGTTACAGACCAACCAGGATTATCCAAAGTTTCAATCTTTACTCCGTATGAATGCTCCCAATCTTCATTGCATTCTGACAAATACCAGTTTTGTAATTCTTCTAATGCATTCATTGGTTAAATACGCCTAACGACCCCGCGTTTAAGCGGCGAGCTTGGGGTTTAAAATTAAAGACCCGAACCGCGTTCGAGTCCGCTTGAAACGCTTGTTATGCAAATATTAATACATAGCATGATAATAGAAGTGATTTCCAAGATCTCGAATTTCATAATTATCCTCAGATATACCTTTTGCGAAATAAGAGCTATCAGATGGAACATATTCAATGAATTGAAAACTTTCCCAATCTTGAAAGAACACATAGGTTAATCTGTTTGATTCAGAGTAGATAACGACTTCTTTAACATTCAATTCTACAATTAGTTCTTTAATCTCCGGTGCAATCTTCGATTCTAAATCAATCGAAACTATAGAACTATCATTATTAGAATTTATGAGCATTGCTTTATTGCCTATTATCATCTCATGTAATTGAGTAAACTCATTATTTTCAAAAATACTAATAACATCATGAGTGCTAGATGCGTGATTGCAACACCAAAAAAAAGCAGAAGTCAAAAATAAGTAATTAGTTACTCGATTCATTTGCATAACGACCCGGCGTTTAAGCGGCGAGCCTGGGGTTAAAATTAAAGACCCGAACTCCGTCCGAGTCCGCTTGAAACGCTTGTTATGCAAACGAGGGAAGGAGTTTTGGTCAGTTTGTATTTTTTAA
>JAXMOK010000016.1:0-67477 GCA_034669965.1 Balneolaceae bacterium
TTAAACTAAATCCTGAGATTGCTTCGTCGCAGGCTCCTCGCAAATGGATGGCAACATCGAAATAAGTTAAGAAGAAAGTCCTCCTTTGAAGGAGGTGGATACAGACGAATAGTCGGGAGACGGAGGATGTAGGATTCGATGCATTGATTTAATTACGATCAAATCGATAATACCAGCTTTTGCAGACCTCACCCCGACCCTCTCCTCAAGGAGAGGGAGCTCATTAATTCATTGTATAATTCGAGACTCTACACGAAGCCTCAATTCACGATCCCGTCGGTTCCTGAGCATGTCGAAGGAGGCGGGAGAAGTGATCTCTGAAGCGTGAAACTGGGTTTAAACTAAATCCTGAGATTGCTTCGTCGCAGGCTCCTCGCAAATGGATGGCAACATCGAAATAAGTTAAGAAGAAAGTCCTCCTTTGAAGGAGGTGGATACCGACGAATAGTCGGGAGACGGAGGATGTAGGATTGGAGCCCCACTAAATATTTTGCAATAAGTATGTTTTTGCAATTCTATGTGTCTATTTTTGGCGCAAAGGAGATTTATGTATAAAGAATTCATCGAAAAAATTACCCGTCACCAGCGAATTGCTGTGTTTTCACATGTTCGTCCGGATGGCGACTGCCTGGGCTCGCAAGCAGCATTTTGCCTCTGGCTGCAGAAAAACGGGATAGTAGCAACCGCTTTTAACGAAGACGGTCCTGCAGATAACCTATCTTGGTTATCAGATATTTATACGTTCGAGCAACCATCTGAAGAACGACTTTCGGAGTTTGATGCCTTCGTGATTTTAGACGGAAACGCTTTGCATCGGTTTGGTGCAGTTGCAGAAACCATCGCTGATTTAGGAAAACCTATTTATATGATCGATCACCATCCTCAACCGGATGATATCTTCGAAGTGGCAATTTCCCGCCCAGATTATTCATCCACAGCGGAGTTGGTGTACGAGTTGTATGCCGAGCACGACATCACCCAAATAGATACACCGGCAGCCAAGGCCATGTATGTTGGAATCGTGACCGATACGGGTTCCTACCAATTCGATAGCGTGACACCAAATACGCTTCGGGCCGGAGCCGAGTTGCTCAAACGTGGCGACTTCAAACCGAACGAAGTGGTTGAAAAAGTGTACGCCACCAAAACGTTAAATCAGTTGCAACTGCTTAGTAAGGCGCTCGATACCATCACCTTACATGCGAACCAACAAATTGCGAGTATCTGCGTTACTAAGGCGATGTTTGACGAGACCAACACCCAAAAAGAAGATACGGAAGGATTTGTGAGCTACCCGTTGAGTATTTCGGGCGTAAAAGCGTGCATTCTTTTTCGCGAAGATGGCGACCGAATTAAAATCAGCTTGCGTTCGCGTAGCTATATCGACGTGAACCAATGGGCGCGACAGATTAACGGCGGTGGACATAAAAAAGCGGCTGCCGGCTGGCATGTTGGTCCTATCGAGCAAGCAATTCCTGAAGTACTCGCCATTGGCGAACAACAATTGAAGTAATTTTACTGTATGAGCAAAACAGCTACTATTTTTCTTATAAGTGTATTTTTTTTAACGGGATGTGAATTTTCTGAATCACAAGAACCAGGTTCACTTCAAGTGGCTTCAGAAGCCAATCTATCTGCAGAAGTTAAACCGTTAACTTCTGCAAATCAGCGATCGCAAAACACGAGCAATCAGGATGCGATTACCTCCAATCGGGCAAATGCCATCACAACTGCGGTGGCAAAAGCTGAACCTGCCATAGTGAGCATCACGGTTACTGAACTCCAGCGTGGCTACACCCGCGACTTCGATTCCTTTTTTTTCCGATTTTTTGAACGCCCCATAGCTCGCGAAGTGCAAAGTATGGGGTCGGGGTTTATTATCAGTTCGGATGGCTTGATTGTGACGAATGAGCATGTGGCTAGCAAGCAAGCAAAAACCATAATGGTTACACTCACGAACGGTGAAAGTTATGAGGCCGAGTTACTTGGCGCCGATGAATTTGCCGATTTGTCCTTGCTTAAAATCAAAGACGACAGGATGAAGTTTCCATTTTTAGAATTTGCTGATTCTGACCAAGTGATGGTTGGCGAATGGGCCATTGCCATGGGAAATCCGTTTGGACTTTTTGCCGATGGTCAGCCCACCGTAACCGTTGGCGTAGTTAGCGGAACAAATCGTGATTTTCGTCCTGATCCACAGGAACCGCGAGTATATATGGATATGATTCAAACCGATGCAGCCATCAATCATGGAAACTCCGGCGGTCCGCTTTTAAACAGCCAAGGGGAAGTGATTGGGGTAAATACCTTTATTTTTACCGGCGGAACCAGCAGTGGTTTTGTTGGATTGGGATTCGCAATTCCAAGCGATCGCGTGCAGAAAATAATTGGTCAGTTAAAAGACTCAGGTACGGTCTCTTTAGATTTTGATCCCGGGATGGAATTCACGCAAATGACCAACCAACTGGTGTATCAATACGGATTGCCTCCGGTGGCAGGATTGTTTGTGACCAGCGTAAATAAAGACGGTCCGGCCTACGAAAGTGGAATTATGCCGGGAGATATCATCACCAGAATTGGAGATGAACGAGTAACCAGCGAGATGCATGCTTGGGCTTTAATGCGAGAGTTCGAAGAAGGCGATACCATGGTGCTGCGATTGTTTAGAGAAGGCGCAGAATACGAAGCCGAAATGACACTGAGGAAACGAGTTGCTGGGCGATGAGTTCAATCCTTAGGTGATTTGAAATTCTAACATCGAAAAATTTCATGCCACTTAAGCACGAAAACACAAAATGGTAATATATTTCCCAATGCGTTATTTAAGCTAATTGGGTTTACAGCGATTCAGTTTTTATGACAAAGCCTACTGTTTAAAAATTGAATTTTGATTGAATCTTAACTCGCAAAAGATTCTTTTGAATTCTCTAAGAGCCATTGGATGTAGTCTATATTTCCTTCATTTTCGGTAAGTGTGAGTGAAACAACGCAAGGGCAGTCGAAGCAGTGTAATTCTTTAACTCGTTTGGTAAGCAATTTCATTTTGCTGTAATGGGTTTTAACCAGTAAAACACTTTCTTGTGCCTCTTCAATTTCTCCCTTCCAACGATAAATTGATTTCATACCACCAATAATATTTACGCATGCAGCTAGTTCTTCTTCAACTAACTTTCTCCCAATTTTAGTGGCTTCGTCGTTGCTTGAGGTTGTAATGTAAACGATGCGGAGATTGTGGTACATAGTAAACGAGTTTTTTTGATGAGCGATGGAGTTGATAATAAAAGAGAAATAACGGTGTTGGTAAAGAAGTTTTCTAGAATGAAAGAAATTCAACTTTTTTGGCTGATGATTTGGCTTTTATTGATAATTACTCCTATCTTTGCAAGCTCTAAATTTTGCGAGAGTGGTGGAATTGGTAGACACGCTAGATTTAGGATCTAGTGCTTTAATCGGCGTGGGGGTTCGAGTCCCCCCTCTCGTACTTCCTATCTAAATATCCTGTTTATTTTACTTATTGAATTCACATTAAAAGCGGAGAATACGTGAACATTTCTGTAAAAGATCTTACTTCTGTTGATAAAGAAGTAACTATCAAAGCTAACCGAGAAGATCTTCAACCAAAATTCGACAAAGCCTTTAAGCGTTACCAAGCGCAGATTACAATGCCTGGTTTTCGTCCGGGCAAAGTGCCTTTAGGGTTGGTTAAAAAACGTTTCGGTAACGATATCGAAATCGAAGAGATCAATAAATACGTTCAAGAAGTATTTGAAAACAAGATCGCTGAGGAGCACAATCCGGTTGGCGAAGCTCAAATGGTTGATTTCCAGTGGGAAAACGACGAGCTGGAAGTGATCTTCAAAATCGGTGCTAAGCCGGAAGTAGAGCTTTCCGATCTTTCAAAAATCAAAGTGAACAAAATGGTTCACGATGTAAGCGACGAAGAAGTTGACGAAGAATTAGAGCGTACCTTAGAGCGCGAAGGCAACTGGGAAGAAGTTGACGGCAAAATCGACAAAGAATCGAAAGTTACTGCCGATGTAGTTTCTTTAGATGATGACGGTAATGTTGTGGAAGACGAGGCCGATAACGACCAAACGATCGACATGCGTCAAGATGCTGCCAAGGATTTCTTGAAGGCATTGAAAGGCAAAAAAGCCGGCGACGTTGTGGATATGAAATTGGAAGAGGATGGCGAGAAAGATCACTTCCGTGTAACTGTAAAAACGGTGCAGAAGCTACATAAAGCTGAATTGAACGAAGAGTTCATTACAAAAAACAGCAATGGTGAAGCAACGAACGAAGACGAATTTAAGAGTTTCTTGAAAAGTAAAATGCAACAATACTACGATCAAAGTGCAGAGGATTTATTCCGCAGTGGAGTAGTTGAAGCATTGACCGATGCGCACGAGTTTGAAGTGCCTGTTGCATTTGTTGAGCAAGTAAAGAGCTCTTATGTAAGCCAGTTACAGCAGCAAATGGGCGGTAACCTTCCTGAAACATTCGACGAAAACAGCTACCGCGAAGAAATGACCGAACAAGCTGTACGTGAAGCCCGTTGGTATTTCATCAGCCAGAAATTGCAAGAAACATTTGAAGATATCGAAATAAAACCCGAAGATATCGACGAGTTTCTTTCGGTAGAAGCAGTGCGCTACGGTGCAACTCTTGATCAATTGAAAGGTTATTACGCACAGAATCCTAGCATGCTTGAGCAGCTGAGAAGTAGCATCAGAGAAAACAAAGTGTTTGAGAAGCTACAGGATGAAGTGAAAATTAAAGAGTTGGACAAAGACGCCTTCAGAAAGGAACAAGAAAAGAAGTCTAAAGCCGAGAAATAATTATTATTACCATGACTAAGCAACCCATTTTTGAGCAACCCATTTACGAAACGAACCAACAGATAGAGAGCAACTTAGTGCCGATGGTTATTGAAACCACAAGCCGGGGCGAACGTGCTTACGATATTTATTCGCGTCTGTTAAAAGATCGTATAATCATTTTGGGAAGCGGTATTAATGATGTGGTTGCTAGCTCAATTGTAGCGCAGATGTTGTTTTTAGAATCTGAAGATCCTGAAAAAGACATCAATCTTTACATCAACAGCCCGGGTGGTGTAGTTTCTGCCGGTTTGGCGATTTACGACACTATGCAGCTTATTAAATGCGATGTTGCCACTACCTGTATGGGAATGGCTGCAAGTATGGGAGCTGTATTATTAACAGCCGGTACCAAAGGAAAGCGTAATTGCTTACCACATTCTCGAGTTATGATTCACCAACCTTTAGGCGGTGTGCAGGGCCAGGCCAGCGATATCGAAATTGAGGCTATGGAAATCATTCGCATCAAAAAAGAGTTGAGCCAGATAATTGGCGATCATGCGGGTAGAACTTTAGAAGAAATTATCCGCGATTCTGATCGTAATAATTGGATGTCGGCCGATGAAGCTAAAGAATATGGGCTGGTTGATAATGTAATCAGCAAAGCTAGTGACGCTAAATAGATTATTTTGTAGATTTAAGGCATGAGTGAGAACGAAAAAAATAATGACATTGTAAATTGCAGTTTCTGCGGGCGATCCAGCCTTGAAGTGAACAGCATGGTTGCAGGTCCGGGCGTTTACGTGTGTGATCGTTGTGTAGAAGATGCATCAAGCATTATTAAGAGTGATTTGGCTTCGCTGGCACGCCGCCGCGAAAAAAGCTTTCAGCCAATGCTCAAGCCTATCGAAATTAAAGCAAAGCTCGACGAATATGTAATCGGGCAAGAGCAAGCAAAGAAAACGTTGTCGGTTGCCGTGTACAATCACTACAAGCGCATAAGCAGCGATAGCTTGGAAATGGACGACACCATGATTGAGAAAAGTAACATTGCGTTGCTTGGACCAACAGGTAGTGGTAAAACCTTACTTGCACGTACGCTTGCCAAAGTTATTGATGTGCCTTTCACTATTGCCGATGCCACCGTTCTTACCGAAGCCGGTTATGTAGGTGAAGATGTTGAAAGCATTTTAAGCAATTTACTTCAATCTGCCGATTACGATGTAGAACGTGCTAAGCGCGGTATCGTTTATATCGATGAGGTAGACAAAGTGGCTCGCAAAAGCGACAATCCTTCTATCACTCGCGATGTTAGTGGCGAAGGTGTTCAGCAGGCATTATTAAAGATTCTGGAAGGAACCGTTGCTAACATTCCACCAAAAGGCGGAAGAAAGCATCCCGAGCAAAGTTTTATCCAACTTGATACCGCAAACATTCTATTTATTTGTGGTGGTGCCTTTGCCGGACTTGAAGAAATTATATCACGTAGACTTTCAACCAGTTCGATGGGTTTCCATACTCGCGAGCAGGTTAAGTTTGATAAAGACGATCCCGAGATTTTTACCTATATCGAACCGGAAGATCTTCAGCGCTTTGGGCTGATTCCTGAATTGATTGGCCGTTTACCGGTTATTTGTGGCTTGCATGAACTTTCGGATGAAGCCATGCTCGACATCCTGAAAACTCCGAAAAACGCAATCACAAAGCAGTACAAAAAACTGTTTAAGATGGAAAACGTTGAGCTTGAGTTTGAAACCGATGCTTTGATCGCAATTGTAAAAAAGGCGAAAGCCCGTAAAACTGGCGCCCGTGGACTTCGCTCCATAATGGAAGCGGCCATGCTTGATATTATGTTCACGCTACCATCTATGAAAAATGTGGCACGATGTATCATCACCAAAGATACCATCGAGAAAAAAGCCCCGCCGGTGTACGAAAAACAAAAAGCCGCCGGATAAAGATTTTAAACCCTCTGCATTAATTTGTAGAGGGTTTTTTATTTAGGGCTGATTCTCTACTTCCCTATATTCTGCTAAAAAATTACAGATGAATCTGTTTTCGCGTACCGATTGGATTAAAATAATGCTGATCGCCTTTCTTCTTTTGTTGGGGGCCGGCTCGCTGATCTACAATAATTATCTAGTGGGTAAAATTTTAAAACAAGAGCGAATCAGTGTGGAGCTCTGGGCGAAAGCTATCGAGTATAATGCACTTCCTGTACACCAACAGGCTAGCACCAAGCTGATTGAATTAGCGGGAACGTTGATGCAGATGGAAACCGTACCGGATAGCATTGTTCAGCAATTGATTGAAATCGAAAATCTGCGTAGTTCGCGAGACTTTGTAACGGACGAGCTTATTCTAGACGAATCCAGAAATTTCGAAATTCCTGCGGTAGTGGTAGACGAAAACGATGTTCCTTTAGAATATGCATATTTGAATTATGAGGACTCAAGCAATCAGGAATTATCGGTCGAATATGGATTTAAGAATGTGCCTGAAAACAGAATTAATACCGCGGAGAAGCGAGCTAAAATGGTGGAAAAACTTAAAGCCACCAATCCTCCCATCGAAATAATTATTGGGGATGAAAACACCCAGATTTCTCAGTTTGTGTATTACGGTGAGAGCCCTACAGTGCAGATTTTACGGTTTTTCCCGTACTTCCAAATTGTAATACTGACGCTGCTCTTGGGAATTGGCTACACCACCTATCGAAGTATAAAATATACCGAACAATCGAACTTGTGGGTGGGCATGGCGAAGGAGGCAGCGCATCAATTGGGCACGCCAATCTCGAGTTTGTTTGGCTGGATTGCGTTGTACAAAGAAGATCACAAAGAGGATGAAGAAGCCTTAAAGCTGATCGGTGAAATTGAAAATGATGTACAACGATTGCGTGGTGTTGCCGAACGATTTGGAAAAATTGGTTCCTCGCCAGAATTAAAGCCCATGTCGATTGCACCGGTCATGGATGAAGTAACGGCATATATGGAACGTCGGCTCCCACAATTAGGAAGAGCTGCATCGGTGGATAAAAAACTGAATGCGACAGGAAGCGTTGCTTTAAATCCAGAGCTATTTCAATGGGCAGTCGAAAATTTGGTTAAAAACGCTATGGACGCTGTAAAATCGAAGGACAAACCCGCACATATCAAAATCTTATCAAAAGAAAAAGAGCAGCACGTTGTAATCGATATTATCGATAATGGCTCAGGTATTGAGGCAAAAAACTTTAAGCATGTTTTTCGTCCGGGCTACAGCACTAAAAAACGAGGCTGGGGATTGGGATTAAGTCTTACGAAAAGAATTATCGAAGACTACCACAATGGAAAAGTGTTTGTGCATAAAAGCGAAGAAGGTAACGGAACTACCATGCGGATTATGCTTCCGCTAAGTGATGCTTAATCGTCGGTAAAGCCGCGCTTTTTAGCGTATTCGTACAGCTCGGTCTTAAGCAAGTTTCTACCACGATGAAGACGTGATCGTATTGTTCCGATTGGAACATCCAGCATGTTGGAGATTTCCTCGTAGGTGAATCCATCCACATCACACAACAAAACCACCGTTCTGAAATCCTCCGGCAATTTGGCAAGAGCTCTGGTAAAATTATCATCCATCAAATTTCTGAAGATGATATTCTCCAAATCAGAAGTGTCGGTGCGCTCAGCTCTAACCGACTCGTAATACGACGATACTTCGTCATAGTCTACACTCTGTGGTTTTTTCTGATTTTTCCGATAATTATTTATAAACGAGTTCTTTAAAATTCGGAATAGCCACGCCTTTGCATTGGTGCCTTTTTCGTAGCTCTCAAAAAAGCGAAATGCTTTAACAATAGTATCTTGAACAAGGTCCTCAGCATCGCTATGATCGGTAGTGAGCCGCAAAGCAAAATTATACAACGAGTCGAGGTGAGGCACAATCTCGTCGTTAAATGCTTCTTGCTTTTTTGAAATGGTATTGCTCAATGTATACCTCAGATTCGTTCTCCGTTAATTAAGGCAATTTTTAACACTTATGTAACCTCATGTACAAAAATGTCATCCGTTTTTTTAGTAAAGTAATGTATCATTCCAAAACTAGTTAGGTAAATAGATAGAATTGATAGGGATAAGAGAGAATGCCTAACTCAAAAAAAGGTAATGACCATTACATCATACAATGCGTGCGTCCAAGCAGCTACACCAAAACCTCGAGCCACATAAATTCCGTTAAGAATTAAGCCAAATAAAAAGCGGTAGAAAAAAGAATTGAGCGTAAAGAAATCCCCCATCGATCCCGTGTAGTGAACTGCCGAAAATAAAAGTGCAGATAGTACCACGGCGGCAGTTACAGAAGCCCATTTTTTGTTGTTAAACAGTTTGCTGAAAATCAGAATAAACAATGAGACCAAAATCACTCTGAAAAACAATTCTTCGTAAAGCCCTGCGCCAAGCGATAACGCCAGTTTTTGCAAATAACTGAGCTCCTCAACAGGATTTGAAGCTGAGAGGTTTAACAATAGAGAAGTAAGCGTAGAGCTTATAAAGGCGACGATAATCCCATAAACCAGCGATTCGGCAAGTAATGCAGGAAAGTATTTGAAGTTTAGCGTACGAAGTCGTTCGCGTTCTTTATAGAGGATAATAAATCCCGCCAAAAGTACCACGAGTAAACTGAATGATACGGCATTTACTCCAAGTGAGGTAAAAATTGACTTGATCCAAACATCCACCGAGATTCTTACAATTTGATCGGCGGAAGGTTGAGAGATAATAATCAACCCTTCGTAGATAAGGAATAATGGAAGGCTGAATAGAAAACTGTAAAGCAGGGTTTTTGTGTCTTCGAAATATTGCTTTACAGAATCCATGTTATTGATTGGTGTAGATGTTTACGAATGCTTCGGTATTAGAACCGAGACCTAATATTCGAAAAGCTTCTTGCGAAAGTTTCAGTCCTGATGAAGTTATGCGATCGTTGATTCGTACATAAATGCCTTTACCGTTAGCCATGTTTTCTACAAATAAAATGCTTCCAATGGTGATATTCGAATGGGCAGCGGTTAGGGCTTCAGGATTGAATAACTCACCCGATGAGGTCGAGTTACCACGTTCATTGGGTTGATAAACTCGAGCTTCTACAGAGCCCAGATTTTGCAAACCGGCTTCTGTTTTAAATGGATTTTCAAAATTGCCGGTAGGCGGTAACAACACGGTAATACGTTGATCTGCGTTTAGCGAATTTAAGTTTACTTCGGGATTAAGTTGACGAAGTTCATTTTCGGTCATTTTAAACTTTTCAAGAATCTGAGAAAGTAATTCTTCTTCTGAAATCGTATACACCACAAAGCTCCCTTGAGGCGTATTTCCCTCGAAATATTCCTGGGCCGAGGGAGCCACACTATCTTTCACCTTGCGAACGGTTAAGCGTTGTCCGATACGTAAAACATCACTCTGCAATTCATTTAAAGCTCGTAATTCGGAAAGAGACATCGAATGAGCACGAGAGATTGTGGTAAGATTATCGCCGCTTTTTACCATGTAATAGGCGTTTTCCTGTGGTTGGGAAATCGAGATAAGAGATTGACCTTCATCCACAGGGAGAGGCTCCGGATCAGGCAATGTTTCATCTTCGGTGTAGTACACTAACTCTTGTCCAATTGCGATTGCGTTATCGCTCAGGTCGTTCCACGCTTGTAGCTCAGCAACAGAAACGTCAAGAGTTCTGGAAATCGAATACAGAGTTTCGCCATCTTTTACGACATGAACGGATCGGTTTTGAGCAAAAACTGCGCTTGAAAAGAGTACGGTTAATATTAAAAAGCTGAAAAATCGGTACATCATTCTTCCTCGGTTTCGAGTTGGATTGTAAGTAAAGCGGTCGCTAATTCTGATTTTGCGTGAACATCTTGTAAACGTTCAGCAACGGCAATACCTAGTTTATAGATATCAATCGCTTTTTTGTTCTCTTTTTTGATTTGATACAGCCCGCCCAAATGATAATAAACGCCAACATACTCCGGGTCTCTTAGAATGATATCCTCGAACAAGAGTACCGCTTCATCATTCTTTTGCACGTTGATTAACTCTAAAGCCAATGCAAATTTTGAAAACAAATCATTGGGATTCGCTTTTACTCGATGTAGCAATGTTTTGATATTGGTTGTTGTCATCCGTTTATAAAACCCTGGTAACGCTCTTCGATTTCTTCGATAGAGTCGCCACCAAATTTCTCTAAAAATGCATTTGCAATAACCGGAGCTATAGCACTTTCAGCAACAACAACGGCACGAGGCAAAGCACAAACATCCGAGCGTTCGTAGCGGGTTTCTTGTGGCTCAAGTGAATGCATATCTACCGTACCAAGAGGGTTTAGCATAGTCGGGATTGGTTTCATCGCTCCACGAATTACAATAGGCTGACCGGTACTCATTCCGCCTTCAATACCACCGGCACGATTAGTAACACGCCCGAATGTTGTCCCGTCATGATTAATTTCGTCATGAACTTCATGTCCCGGGCGAGCCGCTGATTCAAAACCATAACCGATTTCAACACCTTTCATGGCTTGCGTGCCCATAATGGCTTGCGCTATTTTACCATCCAGTTTCTGATCCCAATGCGTGTAACTGCCTAAACCAACCGGCACACCGGTAACGATGATCTCATACACACCGCCCAGCGAAGAACCCGCTTTACGATATTTTTTAATCTCGTCTACCATGGCTTCACTTAGATCATTATCCAGGCAACGAACTTCCGATTTATCGGCAGTTTTGTATATGATTTCGGCACCTTGATCAAACAAAGGATCTGTTTTAGCTCGGGCTGCTTCCCAGCTTTCGTATCCGGCGGCTCCAATTCGGATTACATGTCCACCTATTTCAATACCAAAATGCTTTAGAAACGCACGAGCTACCGAGCAGCATGCTACTCGCATTCCCGTTTCACGTGCACTTGAGCGTTCAATTACTGGACGTATGTCATCAAAACGGAATTTTTGAGCTCCAACTAAGTCGGCATGCCCCGGGCGAGGAAGCGTAATCTTTTCGATTCCTTCTGCTTCAGTTTCTTTGTTCATTACCACCGGCCAGTTGGCTTTATCTTTTTCAAAAGCACGGTTTTCCAGAAACATAGCGATGGGACCTGCCATGGTTTTGCCAAATCGAACGCCTGAGCTAATAATCGCGCGATCTTTTTCCCAAGCCATTCGTCCGCCTCTACCATAGCCTTTTTGGCGCCTAGCTAAATGCTCGGCAATGTAATCTTCGGTGATAGGCAAGCCTGCAGGCACACCTTCTACAATTCCGGTAAGTCCGGGTCCGTGCGATTCGCCTGCGGTTAGATATCTAATCATAAAATTCTATTCTAAAGTTCTGCTCACCAATGGAGCTTTTATATTCAGTATTAGTTTAAACTTGGCTTTACTAAAAATCATTTTCTCTTAATGAGTTTTAGTACGTACGCTCAATTGAACCACGCCACCCAGATTGCTAAGTGAGTTTCGGCTAATATCTATTTCGATATTTCGTGTATATATACCAACTCCAATACTTGCACCTGCAAAATCGAAATTCTCGTTGGTTCGTGCCATTTCATGCTGCCAACGATTGTAACCAAAGCGGAGGAAAAACTGGCGACTCAAAGCTGCCTCAGCCCCCAAAATTACGTGCCGGTATAAGTTGTCTACAATTGTTTTTTCAGTTTGATTTCCAGGCACTTCAAGTTCCCAATTATTCAGCTGTTGTAAGGTTAGGCTCAATTGAAAAGGAAAGCGATCAGGTTTTTTCGAAAAACCAATCGACACATCAAATGGTAATTCCTCTCGGGTGTCGTTGTAGTAATTTATTTGATCGCCCAAATTTCTAACCGAAATACCTGCGCTGAAGCGTGCATCCACATCCAAATAATACAAACCGGCGGAGCCCATCAAAGCCGAGGAATTAAAATCGCCGTAGGAAGAATGCACAAAATCGACCGAAGCACCGGCGCGTAATTTTGGCGTTAATTGAGTACTAAGAGCAGAGGTAAGTGCGAGATCGTTTGCGTTCAGCGCGCCCATACTATTTCCATCCACATCGTATTCGGTAAGATCGCCATAGCCGGCAAAGCGAATACCAAATCCAATGGTGCCAATGTTTGGAGCGTGAATGGAATAGTTCATGAATCCATAGCGCGCATCTGCCAGGTAGTTTACAAAAGTAGCATTAATGTGATGTTGCGAGGATTCATCCAAATATGCCGGGTTAAGAAACATTACGCCCGAATTGGCGTCAAAAAGCCCAACATGATTACCACCTTGAGCCGCAACTTTTGCCGATGGAGTAACCTGCAAAAAACGGTATACCGATGACGTGTTACTTTGAGCAAGAACATCCGGCGTGATTAAGAAAAAACAAATTAGTGCTAAGAGTGAGAATCTCATAAAGATGTCTGCAAGGATGACAATTCGATGAAATGTTTCGTAATATAATAATTGAGCAAGCAAGAAATATCCGTAGTTTAGTGCGATAAGAAAATTCCTTGAAGCATGGAATCAATCCGGCAATTTGGCCAATACACATTATTATTATATCAAGCACTACGCTCTGTAACCGAGTTTAGTACCTATCGCAAGAACCTGTTTGCAGAGTTTGTGAAAATCGGCTACCAGTCGATCCCGATCATCATGCTAACCGGTGTGTTTACCGGCGCTGTACTTACATTGCAAACGGCCTACCAGTTAGATACCGATTTATATCCGGTAACTATTGTTGGATCGATTGTAGGACAGTCTATCATAATTGAATTGGCAGCTGTGATCGGCGGACTTGTGCTTGCCGGAAAAGTTGGCGCGCGCATTTCTACCGAATTAGGCACAATGCGGGTAAGCGAGCAAATAGATGCCCTCGAATCGATGGGTTTTAACTCAGTTACTTTCTTAATTGTGCCTCGCGTGCTTGCAGGGATCTGCATGTTCCCGGTGCTATATATAACTGCTGCAACACTCGGAATTTGCGGTGGAGTTTTAGCCGGTGCCATCGACGGGATTTTACCACCCGCTCAATTTATGCAAGGTGCACGGCAGTTTTTCTTCCCCGAGGATGTGGTGTTCGGGATTGTTAAGTCGTTCGTGTTCGGCTTTGTGATAACATCCATTTCATGCTTTAAGGGTTACACCGCTTTTGGTGGGGCCGAAGGCGTAGGAAACGCAACTACACAAGCAACGGTTCTAAGTTGTATCTATGTATTATTGTCCGATTTTGTGTTAGCCGCCATATTATTATAACCCATGATTGAAGTTCAAAATCTTACAAAAAGCTTTGGCGATAACCTCGTTTGGGAGGATGTCTCGTTCAGTATCGACAACGGTGAAACTACCGCAGTTATAGGGAAATCCGGAACCGGAAAATCGGTGCTTTTGAAGCATATGAATGCATTAATGTATCCCGATTCCGGATCTATCAAAATCGACGGTGAATGCCTGTTCGAGCTTTCTTATTCTGAGCTAAGGAAAACACGCCAACAATTTGGCATTCTGTTCCAAGGTGGCGCTCTTTTCGATTCCATCAGCACCTTCGAAAATGTGGCTTTCCCTCTTCGATATTTCACCAATATGAAAGAAGATGAAATTGAACATGAGGTAAACGAAGCGCTAGGCATGGTGAATCTTGAAGCCGCGGGAAAGAAATCAACTGCTGAATTATCCGGAGGGATGCGCAAACGGGTTGGATTGGCCAGAGCAATTATTTTAAAACCGCGATATTTGCTGTACGATGAACCTACTTCGGGTCTTGATCCGGAAACATCCGACGAAATCAACGACTTGATTCTGGAAATGGCAAATACCCTCGATATCACCTCGGTAGTTATCACCCACGATATGCACAGTGTACTGCGGATCGCTGAAAAAGTAGTATTTATAGATGAACAAAAGTTGAGCTGGTTCGGTACACTCGCAGAGATGAAAGAAAGTGATCATCCCCCATTGGTTGATTTTATTACAGCAAGTGAGTACCAGATATAGCTATTTTATTGCAAGACAAGGAGCAAAACCCAGATGAATTTAAATAACGAGTTAAAAATAGGTATTGTAGTGATAACGGCTACGATCATTGCGTTTTTCGGATTCCGATTTATGCGCGATGAGCCACTTTTTTCGAGTGTCAATATCCTTTATACCAAATATGAAAGCGTGGAAGGATTGATTCGGGGAAGTAGTGTGTACATGAAAGGTTTTAAGGTAGGTAGCGTGCGACAGTTGCAATATATACCCGAAGAAGACAGTGTATTGGTGGTGATCAGTATTACGGAACCCATTCAAGTAACTAAGGGATCGTACGCCCTTTTGGCTTCACCTGATTTCCTGGGCTCGGCGACCATTAAGATTATGAAATCCAGAAATTCGGAGATTGTAGAATGGGAAGGGTTTATCCCCGGAAGAAAGAAGACCGGAATTTTAGATGCCTTTTCGAGCGAAGGTGCTTCCATGGCCGATTCGGTACAAGTAACCCTCGACTTGGCTAATAATTTGCTACGAAGTATGAACGATATCGAAAAGGGGGCGGCCTCTGATATTAAGTCTACCGTTTCTAATTTTAAGTCGTTTAGTGAAGTGCTCGAGAATGTGATTACCTCACGGAAGCACGAAATCGACTCGATGATTGTAGCCACGAACACCACCATGCAAAATCTGAGTTCACTCAGCGATTCTTCATCAGAAGATGTGAGTGCGCTGCTTTCTAACTTGGAAGCTTTCAGTGCCGATTTGGATGAACTGAGTGCCAGCTTAGAGCAATCGTCGCAATCACTCGAGAGCATCCTGTCGAAAATGGATACCGGCGAAGGAACATTGGCAAAAATGCTGAACGATCCTTCGTTGTACAATAATCTGGATAGCCTCACATTCAATCTAAACGAACTCATCCAAAACATTCAGGACAACCCGAAAGAGTACCTGAAGCACATGCGCCTAATCGAGATTTTTTAGGGTAGAGGAAGGGTTAACGACTCGAAGCACAGATTAAGGTGAAAGTAGAGGAGCCTGTGTGATGAAGTGAGCTATGGGAGAACGCATGTTATGCCTCTGTTCTATAATATTCTAAAGCTTCGTTAAGCAAACTAATCATCTCCTTAACCTCACTTTTAGATAAATTAATATCGGTTGAATTCCAGTGCATTTTCGTTTTATTGAGATACTCAATTATAATTCTGTTTTCTTCAGAATTTCTTGGTTTGAGTATATGAACTTTAATCTTTGTTTTTACAAAACTATCTGAATTTTCAACTTCTCTATCTAAAGTTTTTTCAATCTCACCACCGAGAACTAATCCACGACCTTTCTTTGTAAAGTTTGAATACAAAATCCAACCGATGAAAGCCGAAAAGAGAACAATTGGAAACCAACTCATTTTTGTGATTTTAGATTAAGAAACATAACGACCCCGCGTTTAAGCCAACCTACGCCAAAGGCTTCGGTAGACAGACTGCGAGTCTGGTTTTAGTTATTAAAGTTCCGAACCGCAGAGGGAGTACGCCTGTCGAAGATCCCCTTGGGGAAATGCTTGTTATACGCGGGAGCAATTCTATTTAAGTTTAAAATTAAATGGAATTACAATTGATGCGTCAACTGGCGAATCATTAATAATTACGGGTTTAAATTTTTGTTTTTCAATAGCCGAAATAATTATTCCTTTGAAAACTTCATTTTCAAGTTCCAAAAAACGAATACATTTTGGGGTTCCCTCATTCGAAATAAGAACCCAAACCTTAGCGCTTTCTTCTAAGCATGCTGAAATTGCCGAATCAGGATAGGTAAGTTTACTGTTCAGGGACTTAATACCACCTACAATTTCAGGGTGAGGGGGATCAGAAAAACCGATGGAGCTAGACCATTCTTCGTAAAGGCTATCACAGAAAGTTTCTTCATATTGAGCTAAACCCGGTAATGGAAAATTGGACAGAAACATTATTATGAAGAAAAAGCGAAGCATGGTTTTAGCCTATAACGACTCGGCAAGGTTTTATTGAATGATATTTCCAAATTTATTCATTTTAGAATCGTACTGAATGATACTATCGAGATATATAGTATTTACATAATTATTTGTAGCTGTACTATCTAGATATAGTTTTGCTGAACCCACATATCTATAAAAGTTAAAATCACCATCCTTCTTGTGTGAGTAAATTTTCGAATGGTATAGGGTGTCAGGTAATGCTTTAGAACTAAATGAAATTGTTAACGAGTCTTCTTGTTCAACAAAACTCAGTTGGTTAAAGTTAGGCTCACTAAATGAAAAGACTTGAAATAAAGAATCTTGAGAAAATGAAGTCTTATGTTTTGTATAGAAAGAGCTTAATTGACCTCTATCTTGTGGCCATTGCCCAAGAGAATCTTTATGAGCAATTGCCAATGCTGTTATTGTAGAAAGTTCAAAAGAAATAAGAAGAAAAGGAGTAGCAATACCATCCGCCATACCAGTCCATATAGATTGACAGCTTACCGAGGTTAAGAGAATTAAAGCAATAAAAAATAATCTTACTGATTTCATGTATTGGTTTTGCCGTTTAACACCCCAAAATTTTTTGTATTGAATTCCCCGCCCAGTGTTCTTGCAAGATAGTACGATCAACAAAAAAATCAATAGTATGATGACAAACTATTTGTGTTGCCAGGAATACTGAGGTCACTTCTCCCTCCTCCTTTTCCTAGTTCCGTAGCTCCGCTGCGGAACTATCCTAGAGGCTCTGCCTCTATTACTAAAATATATATTTTCTCATTTAGTAAGGAGTTGTCGTCAGCTCGGAATTACCTGGGACAAGCCGGAAAGTTAGAGTTAGAGTTATTTGCGGGTTAATTAATAGTTGAGGCAGAGCCTCACACTTTGCGTTCCGCAGCGGAGCTACGGAACGAGGGCAAGAATCTTAAATTATTTCTCACCCTGAAATCGCAGGGTTAAAACCCTTGCTTGTTTATGTTCGAGATTAAAGCACGTTCAGAATCAAGCCAACCTACGTTTAAAACTTAGGAAGGCAGGTAGGGACTTTAATCCTGTATAACACTATTATACTGCGCTGTTTCCGTTAAATAGTGAGAAATAGAAAGAAGTCAGAAAAACTGAGATCACGTCGCTCCGCTCGTGAATGTGTTCCTGCAAATATAGCATCAGAATTATTGATGAGAAAAGGCGCGATGGAAAGAGCGACCGCAGCATGGTGGGGGATAAATTCGCACCGGTCATAAACATGTAAAATTCATCGGAAGAACAAGGACCATCGAATTTATCCAGCGATTGTAATCGAGACGCATCAATAATTCGTAGCTAGATCTTTTGGTACTTTTCTATCATGAGAAAAGTACAGATAGAACAACCCAACGAAGCTGGAATAACCAAGAAAGAATGGAGGCAGAAGCCAGCCTTTGCCGACAGGTAGGTTTGGGAATGAGTGGAAATACCGAGATCACTTCGCTCCGCTCGTGAATGGGTACCAGCTAAAAAAAAGGCCTTAGAATTGTTGGCGGAAACAGTGAGTAGAACCTTGAAGCGACCGCCTGCGGAGAATAATTCCACACAGGATAGAAATTTGTAAAATATTTCGGTAGATCGAAGACCATTGGAATTATTCAGCAAGAGGTTCACGAACCCGCCAAGAATTCGTAGCCTAGATCTTTTGGTACTTTTGCATCATGGCAAAAGTACGAAGAGAACAACCCAACGTAACTGAAACAGCCAAGAAAGAATGGAGGCTGGAGTTTCTGGAATGCGTTACATAAGCTGGAGCTTAGGAACTAGTGGAAGGTGAAATAGTCAACTTCGCAAACTTTTGAGATGATTTAATGAGTCTTTCGAAAATATTTCATCACCTTTATTATCATATATAAACAGTAAAATTTCATTCATATTTGAAATACTTGAATTAATATCAATCGTACCATTTGAAAAATTCAATACGTATGTATTCCCTCGACTATTTAATTTGCCAATTGAACTCAGGTTATTCAATTCAAACTTTTTTTGATAGACTTTAAGACCAAAAAAAGTAGGTAGAATAAATTTTCTAGTAATATCATTGTTTGAAGCAATGATTTTGAAATGTGAAATATTCACTAGCGTTAAAATAATTATATACAAGGAAGAGAGCAGTCCAAATAAAATTAAAATTATGCTCAATTCAGTGTACAAGTAGAATAGAATATTAGAAATAAAAACTGCACTAAATATGAGCAGTATCAATATTATTCTACTCTTTTTTATTGTACCTATTATCATATTAATCTCATCAAATCGCTTTTAATACCCAGTTATTTTTCTGAAGGATACTAGAAAAAATATTGGATTTTGCCTTAATCCAAGTTATAAACTTGCTGAACTTCTAGTTTTAAGTCATAGACTTAAAATATCTTCGGGGGCGGACGCCTGCATTAGGTGGGATCATCATTCAATTTTAACGAAAGTATATTTATATGATATTCCTTGTTTTTTTAAAACCAATGTATCTGAATAAGATGGTTTAAAGATAGAATCGCCAGGTTTTGCAGTATAGTTAAATAACGGCACATTCTTAGAAATTGGCCGAAACCTAAACTCTTTAGTCAGTTCATTTTTTAAAATCTTAAAATTTGAATTTTGTGAACTTTTTAGTTCGATCAACTCACCTGAAATATTAGATTGAAAAAAATGATCAAATTCAGCTTTAAATCTTTTTTCCCCTTCACTAAATAATAAAGAGATTAAAAGAGTGCCTATAAAAACAATCGAAATAACGGATAGAAAAAATAATTTCTTATTCATCTTCAAAATCATGCAAGGTTGTTGTTTCTCTCGTTCCCTAGATCCACCTTGGGAATGAAGTCTAGAAGCTCTCGTTTTATTCATTTCGCCGGACAAGTGGTTGCTTTAGCCGGCGGTAATTATTCAAAAAAACCACCTGTTTAACTTGTATTCATAAGTTATTTCGTCTGAATTCTTAGCTTTAATTATTGAGTCACCAACATTTAGTACAAATGATAACCTCGGTTGTTTACCATCAGGAATAATTGAAAAAGAGAAATTTGTACTTCCATGATCACTAGTCCGAATATGGTAACCCCCGGCTCCGTGGTCAATGTATTCAATCTCACCATAAATATCTGAATTATCAAAATCTCGAAGTTCCGTAGCTCCGCTGCGGAACTATCCCAGAGGCTCTGCCTCAATTACTAAAATATATATTTTCTCATTTAGTAAGGAGTTGTCGTCAGCGCGGAATTACCTGGGACAAGCCGGAATGTTAGAGGTAGATTTATTTGCGGGATAATTCGTAGTTGAGGCAGAGCCTCACACTTTGCATTCCGCAGCGGAGCTACGGAACGAGGGCAACGAGGGCAATAATTGAACGTCGAACATTCAACAACGACGAATGATTTAGTATCGAAAACGAAACTCATTCAGGAGCTCCCTCTCCTTGCGAAGGAGAGGGTTGGGGTGAGGTCGAAAAAGATTGGAAGCTGGAGCCTGCCTTTGCCGGCAGGCAGGTTTGGGAATGAGTGAGAGCCGGAGATTGGCATCGCAGGGACAATTCATGAATTATCCCTGCGGTGCCAATACTATTAAACCTTCCCCGCCAGCTCTACAAACACATCCATGGCTTTGGGGTTGCGACTGGCATCGCGGTTCATGTGTTTGGTCACATCGAGGCCCATGAGCGCTTTTTTTACCGGCACTTCCATTTTCTTGCCACTTAGCGTGTACGGGATTTCATCCACCGAAAGAATCACATCGGGTACATGTCGCGGCGAGCATTCTTCTTTGAGGTGCTGCTTGATCGTCTCGAACAACTGCATCTTATTTTCATCAGCATCAATCACCACAAACAGCGGCATGATGTCGGAGCCGTCTTTCTTTTCGAGGTTTACAATCAACGAATCCTGAACGCCGGGAATGCGATCCAGTACCGAATAAATCTCAGCCGTTCCAATTCGAATGCCTTTCCGATTAAGGGTGGCATCCGAGCGACCAAAAATCTGTAAACTTCCGTCTTCGTCGATTTGAATCCAATCGCCATGGCACCATTTGCCATCGAATTTTTCGAAATACGAGCTTTTGTACCGCGCATGATTTTCATCGCCCCAAAAGTAAATCGGCATGGAAGGCATCGGGTTAGAAATCACCATTTCACCAAGCGAAGCCACTACCTGATTTCCGTCTTCGTCCACACTTTTAAGATCGCAACCAAGTGCACGTCCCTGAATTTTTCCGCGACGAACAGGCTTGTCGGGAATTCCACCCACAAAAGCCGTACACACATCCGTCCCGCCGCTCATGCTGCACAACCACACGTCTTTTTTAACCTGATCGTACACCCAATCGAAAGCCTCGGGTGGAAGCGGAGCTCCCGTTGAGCCAATCGAACGAAGCGCTGAAAGATCAAAATCTGTCCCTGGCGTGAGTTCCTTTTTCATGCAGGCAATCAAATACGGAGCGCTTGTTCCAAAATGATGAATCGGGAGTTCTTCGGTCAGTTTCCAAAGTGCGTTTAGGTCAGGGCTTCCCGGACTCCCATCAAACAGCACGGGAACGGCGCCCGCCAACATCGCAGCTTGTAGAAAATTCCACATCATCCAGCCGGTGGTGGTAAACCAGAAAAAATGCTCGCTCGCCTTCACATCGTTATGGAAATGCATGTATTTAAGATGCTCGAGCAACACGCCGCCATGCGAATGAGTGATGGCTTTCGGTTTGCCGGTGGTGCCCGACGAATACAACACCCAAATCGGATGGTTAAAATCGACGGCTTCAAAAGTAATCTCGGTCGCTTTTGTGGCGATCATTTCCTCCCAAAGCATAGCGCCATCCATCGTTGCTTCGTTGTTTAAAGTGGGGATAAGAACCACAGCGTTGATGGATGATATCGCATCGGTAATTTGCTTGGCTTCTTCCAGACGATCGATGCGTTTTCCGCCATATTGATATCCATCGCAGGTAAAAAAGAGCTTGGGCTCGATCTGCGTAAAGCGGTCGATTACCGTGTTGATGCCGAAATCCGGCGAACAGCAACTCCAAACCGCTCCCAATGAATTCACCGCCAGAAAACAGGCGATGGTCTCGGGCGTATTAGGCAAATATCCCGCAACTCGATCTCCTTTTTGGATGCCCTTTGATCGTAAAAATTCCTGAATCGAAGCAACTTGTGCTTCCAAGTCCTTCCAACTAATTGCTCGTTGATCACCCGCTTCATTTGCAAAAATAAGTGCCGGACGATCTTCTGATTTCATCCTGAATATATGCTCGGCGTAATTGAGCGTAGCGCAGGTAAACCACTTGGCTCCGGGCATATTATTAGAATCGATCACCTGCTCGTAGTCAGAATGGGAAATCACCTCAAAATATTTCCACAACGATTCCCAGAAATCCTCAAAATGATCGTTCGACCAGCGCCAAAACTCCTCGTAGTTCTTGAACCGAAGATCGAACTCCACTTCCAGCCAGCGCGCGTACTTTTTCAGCCCGCTGTTTTGCACAAACTCGTTGGTTGGATTCCAAAGAATATCAGCGTGATCAGCCATGGTAGGTGCACAAAATGGTTAAAGCTTTTTCGGTGTTTCCGCCTTCGATTTCGATTTTGGCTAAGCGATGGATTTCATCTCTAAGTTCCTCTCCATCGAACTGTTTGTAAGCCGCAGCAACGGTTTGGAATTGCTTGGCTTCAGCAATGTCTTCTTCGGATGGAAGCTGCTCGATATTCCCTAATCGACCCAAATTATTGGCCGTAAGCACCGTGCTTTCTTGCACGTGTTTTGGGAGAAAATCCACGCCGATGCCTTTGGTTTGCAGCGGTTTTGGGATTTCGAACAGTGCATCTACATTAGCGCGAGAGTACCAATTAGCGCCTAATCGCCCAACCAAATCGAGCTTGGTGTTATCGAGTTTACCGTTTTCATCCAAAAAATCGGTATTAAGATGGATGCGTTGAATGCGGGCAATCACCAGATTCCCGGCTCCGCCCTCGGTTCCGAGTTCAATCACCTGATCAACCGTACATTCAAATGAAACAGGACTTTCTTTCACTCTCGGCGGTTTAATTTTTTCTGATGGAATCTCCGTAAAACCGGCTTTCACAAATTCGTTTACGCCTTTTTCGTACTCGGTACTCGCCAGCGACATCTGCTCCACCATCGGGTAATTCACAATGTTGATGCACACTTCCGGCACTTCTTTGATGTTTTCGTAGGTGTGCTTCGTGGTGTTATCCCTACCACGACGTGCCGGCGAGAAAACCAAAATCGGTGGGTTGTTCGAAAACACATTGAAAAAGCTGAACGGACTCAAATTGATGTTTCCGTCTTTGTCGATGGTGCTGGCAAAACAAATCGGGCGAGGCCCAATTGCCGACGTTAGAATTCCTTGTCGTTCCGGGATGGAAAGTTCGTATGGATCGAAGGATTTGATGCTCATTTCGCCGGCAATAATTTTGATCGGACTTCACCGAAGCCAACACGCATTCCGTCTTTTTCGCAATGGCCTTTCATGGTAACGGTGTCGCCATCATTCAGGAATTTGCGCTCGCTGCCATCATTTAATTTCACGGGATTTTTCCCTGCCCAGGAAAGCTCCAACATCGAACCGTACGAATCCGGAGATTTTCCTGAAATCGTCCCTGAAGCCATCATGTCGCCAATATTCATGTTACAGCCATTCACAGTGTGATGCGCTAATTGCTGCGCCATATTCCAGTACATGTACTTGAAATTCGAGTTTGAAACCACCGTGGGCTCGCTGCCATCCGGCTCAATTTCTACGGTCAGATTTAGATCGAAATTCAACGCCCCGTCTGTTTTCAAATAATCGAGAACCGGAGGATCTTGCTCAGGTCCGGCCACTTTAAAAGGCTCTAGAGCTTCCATGGTTACCACCCACGGCGAAATAGAAGAAGCAAAGCTTTTACCTAAAAATGGTCCGAGCGGCACGTATTCCCATTTCTGGATATCACGCGCCGACCAATCGTTGAACAGCACCATCCCAAAAATGTGATCCATTGCGTTTGCAGTAGAAATCTGATCCCCAAGTTCGGTTGGTTTTCCAACGATGAACGCCATTTCCAGCTCAAAATCCATGCGTTGCGACGGTCCGTAAACCGGATCACCTTCCGGTGGTTTCGTTTGTCCTTTCGGGCGATGGATATCCACTCCCGAAACCACAATCGACGACACACGTCCGTGATAACCTACAGGCAAGTGTTTCCAATTCGGAAGCAGTGCATTTTCAGGATCACGAAACATTTTACCTACGTTGGTGGCATGCTCGATGCTGGAATAGAAATCGGTGTAATCGCCCACTTTTACCGGAAGATGCATTTGAACTTCATTCATAGGTAACATGGCTCCAGATCCTTTGAGTGGAGATGAATCATCACACAAATGCTCCTGCAATCTAAGACGAACAGCGTTTGTTGTCGGCTTACCCAAAGCGATAAAATCATTTAGGAAATCGTTTTCAAGCACATTGCTTGAGACATCCATCCCATCAAAAGCGCCAAGTTCATGGGCAGCACCCAAATCGATCACATAATCGCCGATGGCCACGCCTACGCGTTTTGAGCCCCCATTTTTTGAGAAAATTCCGAATGGAAGATTATGGATTGAAAAGTCAGAATCAGGAGAAATAGTAAGCCAGGTGTTCATTTGTGATATTTTAACGATTGGGCCGATTCATGAATCCGCCGTACGGTTTAATTATTTATAAATCTGCAGGTGCAATTCACGAATTGCACCTACGATTTGATTGTCTAATTTTGGTTGGTCGATTCATGAATCGACCGTACAGATCATTTATCCAGCCATGATTGGTAATACACGCCGTCATCAATGCTCAGTGCATTTTCAGTGACTTGCAACGGCTTGAAGGTGTCCACCATCACGGCATATTCTTCGGTACCTTTTTTGCCAATGCTTGCTTCGTAAGCTCCCGGATGCGGTCCGTGCGGAATGCCTGCTGGATGCAGCGAAATGTAGCCTTCCTCAACGTGATTTCGGCTCATGAAATCACCTTCCGCGTAGTAAATCACTTCATCCGAATCGATGTTGGAGTGATTATAAGGGGATGGAATAGCTTTTGGGTGGTAATCGTACAAACGAGGCACAAACGAGCACACCACAAACGCAGAAGTCTCGAACGTTTGGTGAACCGGTGGCGGTTGATGAACCCGCCCGGTAATCGGCTCGAAATTATAAATCGAAAAGCCATACGGGAAGTTGTAGCCATCCCAACCAATCACATCGAAAGGATGCGAAGCGTAGGTAAGTTGATGGATCATCCCCTGCTTTTTAATCTTGATTAGGAATTCGCCCTTTTCGTCGTGCGTTTCCAATTCGGTCGGGAGCTTCAAATCACGTTCGCAATATGGAGAATGCTCCAAATATTGTCCGAACCAGTTTCGATAGCGTTTGGGAGAGTAAATCGGTACGAATGATTCGGTTATAAAATGCCGATTATGTTCATCGTTAAACGAAATTTGATAGATAATCCCACGTGGAATCAATAAGTAATCGCCAGGTTCAAATTCTATGTTTCCGATAAAAGTCCGAAGTGTTCCACTTCCTTTGTGGATGAAAATCAGCTCATCGGCATCGGTGTTTTTATAGAAATACTCGGTTAATGATTTCTTTGGCGCTGCTAAGTGAATGGTAACATCGCTGTTGGTTAAAATCGCTTCTCGTGCATCCAGGTAATCGTCTTTGGGAGCAATATCTAGCCCTTTCAACATCATGGATTTCATGTTATTGCCCACGGCCACTTTCGGCGAAACGTCAATGGCAGCCCCAACTTCAGCTACCATGGTTGGCCGGTGGATGTGGTACGACAGCGTAGACATCCCATCAAAACCGATGGTGCCAAACAGTTGCTCGTAGTATAAATTTCCGTCCGGTTTGCGGAATTGCGTATGCCGCTTGGGCGGGATTTTTCCTAAGCGATGATAAATAGGCATGAGTCTCTTCTTTAAGTTGGTTAGGCGATGCTGAATTATATCGAATTCGAAGCATTAAGGCAGAAAAAAGTTGTTATAGCAACTAATTTTATCTTAGATATAATGATTGCAATTTTTTGATATAAAACTATCTTTAAGGACAATTGAATCAATACAATGAAAGAAATCATAGTAAAAGTTCCTGATGAGAAGCTTGGATTTGTAATCGAGTTGTTAGATCAGCTTGGTTTAGAAAACGATTTCGAGATTTCGGAAGCCCACAAAAAAATAGTGCTAGAAAGAATAGAGAGCTCGGTGGAGGAAGAATTAATCCCTTGGGAAGAGGCTCGTAAAAAACTTCGTACAGAGAAGAAGTAAATGGCAAACTATCAATTAATTATTGATAGAAGGGCTATTGCAGACATACAATCCGCCATCAATTATTACAATGAAGTTCAAAGTGGGCTTGGCTTAGAATTTGAAAATGAACTGAACGAGAAACTAACTTTTTTATCTGAACAGCCATTTTTCCAAATACGATACAAAGACGTTAGGTGCTTACCTTTAATTCGGTTTCCATTTATGGTGCACTATCAAGTAGACATTCCTCAGGAAAGAGTAATTGTTCGAGCAGTACTCAATACACGTAGTGACCCAAAATCTTGGTTGTAACTTCTCATTACGAATTATCTATATTTGGGGAGTTTAAAAATTCACTCATGAGCTCAAAAGACAAGCCCAAATTAGGTTCGACAAAACGTGGAGTTTCCGATATGTTTCGGACTTCCTATCGTACCCACATCGAACTAAGCGCTATTGCCGATAACAAATCGAACATCATGATTTCCATCAACGGGATCATCATTTCGATCATCATTGCGTCCATTTCTCCAAAAATCGATTCCAATCCTTGGCTGTTAATCCCAACTGCAGTATTGCTGCTTACATGTTTGGGTTCGATGGTGTATGCGGTGTTGTCTGCTCGTCCGCGAGTGAGCAAAGAGCCGGTAACTTTAGACGACGTTCGGGCGAACAAAGCCAACATTCTCTTCTTCGGAAATTTCCACACGATGGCCCGCGCCGATTATGTGGAGGGCATGGAGGAGCTTATGCAGGATTCTACCCGACTTTACGACAACATGGCCCGCGACATCCACGGTCTTGGTGTAGTGCTTGCTAAAAAGTACACGCTACTCCGCATTTCCTACAACATTTTTATGGTAGGCTTAGTGCTTTCAGTATTCAGTTTTATTGGGGTGTTTGCGCTGGTAGTTTGATTGATATCCTTTACCAAGAGATTGGTTTAAACCCATTTCTTGGTAAAATGCCTCATTCTTCCTTCTCAATATTCTTATACGCCTCAGTAATCCGCTGATTCATTAATCGGCGATAGTTTTTGAATTCGTATTCGCTGACCGTGAATTCGGATTTGAACTCGCCATCGAAACATTGGATGAGCAATTTATTGGGGCGATCGGCTTTTACTACGGTTACCTGCACCTTGCCGAGTTTGTAAGAATCTATGGGTTCCATGAAAAATCTGATTTCATGAAAGATAGAGATTATTACTTACATCCCCATCCCGAATGGGATTTATCGCGAGCAGTTTTTCCGAATTTTGCAGGACTATAAAAAACCTTCACACCTTTGGAGGATATTTCTTTCGGATATCCGGGAATGGTGCTGCAATCGAACGATTCGGCAGCAATGAAACCTTCTGTTTTAGTTTGTTCAAGATATTGTTGGTAAGGTTTGTACAATTCATCAACGTACTCCGAAACTAAAGTCAGATCGTACACCGAGATAGAAACCGGCGTGTACATGGTGGTTGAAAGTCGATCGAAAGATGTTGTCGCAATTTGCTCTGCTATTGTTAGCGGAGATTGGTTTGGATCCGTTTCGAGTTTAAGTATTGAATCCACATCTAAATAAGAAAGATGGAGCTCCGTTGGCGATGCAACCACGGCTTCTGTCTTATCCGCGAGTAGTCGAATCATCGCAGGATTTCCATTGTTGCAGGTGGATAAGACTGTGAGTTTGATAATTTCTCCGAACTTTGAAAGGTCATTCGAAAATTCATGCGCATTAAACGATGGGCCGGACAACGACGTATGATAAACGGCCGAATCAGTTACGGGGATCTCATGCCCGAAATAGAAAAAATATTGATTCTCGTTGGTTTTGGTTTGTGCCTTGGCTTGATAAATCGCCGCCTCTTGATCGAAGCCGGCATCTATTGGAGAGTATTTGCCGTGATCAACCAAAATTCCGTTTTGGTAGTGATAATAAAAGCGATCTTTCTTTGGTAACAGTCCTAAAATTCGATTTTCAGGTTCTTGATGAAAGATGAATACTTCGCCTTTTGTGGCTTCTAAGGCAATATCAAAAGCATTTTGTAGAGCTTCTTGGTCGGCATATTTTTGATTTCCTTCTTCATGAAATACATAGTTAGCATCACCATGAATCATGAAAATCAACGAGTACTCCGGGGTGCCTGATGGCGGAACTTCAGCGGTGATCGGCTTAACCGATGTACAAGCTGAAATTCCAGCAACTATCAGTAATAATAAAATGGGATATGTGTGTACTGATTTCATACAGGCAGTGCGTGGTGTTAATTACAGGAGTAAAAGAATAAGTACAATTAACAGCGCCGAAGTAAGGCTTAATGTTACCACGCGGTCGGCTTGTTCGATGTCCTGCTGCACAAAGTTTGCAAAGTTGTTAAGCTGATTGGCAGGCACTTGAGTAAAACCGGCTTCGCCATTTAGCTCAGCTTTTTTGTCCATTAAATCATTTTTGAATGCAGCTAATTGAGCTTTATCCTCAGCAGGAACGTTTTCTTTGTTTTCAACTTGTTCAATCGTCTCTACCAAGTCAGTAAGGGAATTATTCAGTAGTGCTCTTTTTTCTTCCGGTGATTCTGTTTGTTCAACTTGTTGTACTACCTCGTTGATGTGCTTCTTAAAAGCAGTGTGTGGATCAGAAATTTGAGCAACGGCGGCAGTCGATAAAAACAGGCCGAGTACAAAAGTAAATAGTGTTAGTTTTTTCATTGTTAACCTCATTGTTAGTTTATGTTTGCTTACAATAATTACTTAAGAATGAGCTTCATGTTCCGTATTTTAACATTCTAAGAACTTTGAGCCACATCAGAACCCCGAATTATCCCAATAGAAAACCATGAATAAGAAACTGATTATTACGGCATTGATCGCTGTATTTATTGGCATCTATTTATTTAACGCGTTAAAATCTACGGCCCCGATCGAGATTGAAAACGCTCCGGACTGGATGACCTTAGCGGCGGCGCAGGAAGAAGCCAAAGAAACCGATAAGCTTATTTTGGTGGACGTGTACGAAGTGGGATGTAAATACTGCCGCGCGATGGAACGCGAAGTGTATCCCGATTCAACTGTGCGCGCTGTGTTAGATGCCGGGTACATTCCCGCAAAGGTGGATGGAAATTCGGAAGAGTTGATCACTTTTAATGGCGAGCAGGTGATGTCGCGCGAATGGGCTCAAAATTATGGCGTGTATGTTTTTCCCGGCACGTTAATTATCGATGCGGAAGGAATCCTGATCCGTTCAAAAACCGGATTTATGAATGTAGACGAACTCCGCCGATTTTTATATTGATCTAATTTCTATGCAGCAAAATCAACAAGCAATTTTACTTATCCACTGCGAAGACCAGCCCGGTATCATCGCGGCGGTTACTGATTTTGTGCATCAGCATGGTGGAAATATCATCGATTTAGATCAACACACCGATACGGTTCGCAATAAATTCTACATGCGGATTTCGTGGGATGTGGAGCATTTTGATCTGAGTACCAACGAAATCGAGCAACGATTTGCGAAGCTTCTTGCCGAACGATTTTCGATGCAATGGAAGTTTTATGTGACAGGAAAATCGCAACGACTCGCACTCTTCGTATCCAAACAACTGCATTGCCTGTATGACATTCTCGGACGCTGGCAAACCAACGAATGGGACGTTGAAATTCCGCTCATCATCAGTAATCATACAGAGGCAGAAGAAGTAGCACGCAAATTCGATATCGCTTTTCATCACCTGCCCATCACCAAAGAAAACAAAGCCGAACAGGAAGCTACTCAGCAACAATTGCTGGAACAACATAGTATCGATTTGGTGATTTTAGCGCGTTACATGCAAATTCTTTCGGGCGATTTTATTGATGCTTGGCGTAATCGAATCATCAACATACATCACTCATTTTTACCTGCATTTCCGGGAGCCCGACCGTATCATTCGGCTTTCGAGCGAGGCGTAAAAATTATCGGAGCAACGAGCCATTACGTAACCGAAGATTTAGACGAAGGGCCGATTATCGAACAAGACATCGTGCGTGTGACACATCGCGATGACGTTGAGAGCTTGGTAAGAAAAGGGCGCGATCTTGAAACGCTGGTGCTGTCGAGAGCGGTTTGGAAACACATACAGCACAAAACATTGGTAACCGACAACCGAACCATCATTTTTAACTAACCCACCATTATGAAATCAATAAGCACTTTTATCTTTCTGATTGTGAGTCTTTTTCTACTGACTCCAACTCATGCACAAGAAAATTACAAAGCCGAATTGTATGTTGAAGGGATTGAAGTTCCCTGGGGCATGGCGTGGCTACCCAATGGCGATATGCTGGTAACCGAGCGGTCCGGTTCGCTATATTTGGTTAGAAATGGCGAAATAGTATCGACGATAACTAACCTGCCTGGCGATATTGATGCAAACGGCCAAGGTGGTTTTTTGGATGTTGATGTGCATCCTAATTATGACGAAAACGGGTGGATTTACTTCTCATATTCGTCTTCATCCGGTGAAGGAGAGGGATCTAACACCGCAATTATCCGTGCAAAACTTGATGGCACTGCCTTAACCGATATCGAAACGCTGTACAAAGCAACGCCCAACAGTAAGCGAGGTCAGCATTACGGAAGCCGCATCGAATTTGACCGAGACGGCTATTTATTCTTTACGATTGGGGATCGTGGAAATCGAGATGAATTACCCCAGGATATCACCAAAGACGGCGGGAAAGTGTATCGTATTCACGACGATGGGCGCGTTCCGGAAGACAACCCGTTTGTAGGAAATAGCGACGCAAAACCGGCAATCTGGTCGTATGGACATAGAAATCCGCAAGGCATGGCTATGAACCCTGTTTCTGGAGTAATGTGGGCGCATGAGCATGGTCCGCGTGGTGGCGATGAAATAAACATCATCAAACCGGGAGCCAATTACGGCTGGCCAATATTGAGCTTTGGTATTAATTACAGTGGAACTTCGTTTGCAGAAGGAACTTATCGTGAAGGTATGGAACCGCCAATCACCTATTGGGACCCGTCAATTGCGCCATCAGGAATGACCTTTGTTACTTCTGATATATATCCGGATTGGAAAGGACATTTGATAGTTGGTTCCCTCAAATTCGCACAACTTCAGTTGGTGAGTTTAGATGGAGATACGGTAACCGGTCGCACCGAAAAGCTTGGTGGAATTGGGCGTGTTAGAAGTGTTAAACAAGCCCCTGATGGGTACATTTACGTAGGAACCACTCGCGGCGGAATCCATAGAATTGTGCCAGTTAAATAAGTACTAAGATTTATTTATGATCAAAAGCCCGGAAGAGATTTCGGGCTTTTTTTGTTTAAAGGAGTTTACTTGTACTCCACTTTATAGCCATCACCCATCCAAGCAATATCACGCTTAAACAAAAAGCTGATAGGCAGCCAAATAAAAGATATGATAGTGTACACAAAAGTAAGTGGAATCAACCAAATGAGTTCTTTATTTCTGGTTTTAATACTTAATGCGCTGTATATAGCAAAGTCGGATAAAAATTTAATCGTGCAAAATATAAATCCATGAGCGGGGTTGGTTATCAACACATAAATTAAAAATAAGGAAAAGGTCATAGCAAATAATAAAAGCCCTGCGATAAGTACTTTTTCAAGAATCTTACCTTCAAAACCACCTTTTATCCATCGCCTTTGTTGGCTGATAATTTGCGAGTATTTCTTTACCGGTTTCAGTTTTATTTGGATGTTTTCGTCCATGTGATGAATAATGCCATAACCGTTTTTTTTCATCATACCGAAAAGTGCATGATCTTCAGCGATTCTGAAATCTGCGGCTTCCAATCCCCCATGGTGCTCATAGAAATCACGGCGAATAGCCATATTCGGGCCAAGTCCATTAATTGGAATCCCCCAACCTGCCAATCCCCAACCAACCGGAATGGTAAATATACCCGCGATTTTTTCCAGTGTTGCTAGAAATGTTTTGTTGATGGTAATCGTGGTGCCAACAATCAACCCGGAATTCTCATTGGTACGGTACAACATATGTTGAATCCAATCAGGCGGGACAATGGCATCCGCATCCGTAATAAATAGCCACTCGCCATTTGCTTTGGTAGCAGCACGAGCAATTCCACGAGCTTTTGCTTCAAGATGTGTTTCTGGAAATTCATCCCCGGAATAAAACTCAATGTGATTGTGAGCTTTTGCAAATGCTTGAAGAATTTTTGGGGTGTTATCAGTAGAATGATCATCAATTAGGATGATCTGTAATTTGTCTTTGGGGTAAGTAAGCTTGGAGAGTGATTGCAAACAATCGGCTAAGTCTTCTTCTTCATTTCGGCAAGAGATTAGCAGTGAAACTTCCGGCAATTTTTGCTCTATTGCCTTAGTTCGAGGTATGCGGTACAAACCGGAAATAATAAAAAGTCCCAGTAGCGCGTACACCCAAAAAACTACCCAGGCAATGCTAAGGATCATTTATTGTCCAGTTTTTCTTGAATTACTTTTACAACTTGCTCTACCGTTTCGAATTGGCTGATTTGTTCGTTCTCGATATTAATATCAAATTTATTTTCAATATCAATAACTAAATCAATCACATAAAATGAGTCAAGCCCAAGGTCTTGAATAAGATGAGAATCAGGGATTAATGAATCAACTTTTACATCCTCATCATCTAAGTATGGTTCAATAATAGCTTTTAATTTCTCAATAATTTCGCTACTCATGAGCATCCCACTTTTTTAAAACGATACAGCTGTTTACATCACCAAAGCCAAGGCTTGCCTTCATTAAATAATTTATGGGCATATCCAGGTCTACGTAGTTGATACAGCCGGGATCTATTCTGGAGGTAATATCTGGGTGTAAGTTATCAATATTTATATTGGGATGTGCAAATTGATGATGTAATTGTAAAACTGCTGCAACCATTTCTATCGACCCAGAACCACCAAGGCAATGTCCTATCATAGATTTCAAAGTGTTGATTCTAGGAAATTGATTTCCAGTTCTACAAAGTGCTTTCACCCACGCTTCAATTTCGCGAACATCTCCTACTGTTGATGTTAAATGGCCACAAATAAGATCAACATCATCACCGGTAATTCCAGCCTCTTCCATTGCTGATTTCATCACTCTTTGCGTAGCAACCGGACTATTGGCGGTGATGGAGCCTCCATTGCGTTGCCCACCGCTCACAACATCACCTGCAACTATTTCACCATATATTTTGGCCCCGCGTTTATAGGCAGAATCTAACGATTCTAACACCAAGGCTCCTGAACCTGTACCGGGAACGAAACCTGCTGGGTTTGATGATAAAGGTCGAGATGCCTTATTGGGATTTTCGTTAGAATCGGAACATAGTATACGTAATGCTTCAAACGCACTCCATATATATATCCCTTCACTTTCGGTACTCCCACAAAGCATACGTTTTGCTTTACCTGTTTTGATTCGCTCGTAACCCATAATAACTGCTTCAGTACCAGTAGTACATGCAGAAGAGTTTGCAGTTGCAATATTTCCAAACCCAATCATTTTATTCAAATAAGTTACAGCACCGCTGTTCATTGTTTGTTCAACTACGCGTGGTCCAATTTTTCTTGGATTCCCTGAATGAAGTATATTAATCTTATTACCAATAAAGGCATCCATTGCAAGTGCACCTACTCCAAATATAATTCCACTGTCCCAATCGGGATCTTCATTTTTAGGGGTGAACGGTAGCCCGGAATTATACCAAGCTTCATAGCCGGCTAAACAAGCATATTTCATCGCATTGTTTTCCAATTTGATGTATAAACCAGCAGGTAAAGCTTCTTTCAACTTGGTGTTGTCGTATTCTGGTTTGGCTGAAATCTGACATTGAAAGTTAAACTCCTTCAAAGCCTGATCGTGCTTCACTCCTGATTTTCCATTTCGTATAGCTGCAAGAAAATCATTTATGCCTGTACCATTTGGTGAAACAACGCCTAATCCTGTAATAACTACTCGATTGTTCAAATTTATAACTCTCGTTGGTAAGTAAGTTGACCAATAGTATTTGGGACCAACAAAATTCAATTTGTTAATTCCCCTTTTATTCATTGATTCTAAGTCAGTTCAATCAAAAAATATATATTTTAAATCTCAACTGTTACTATTGATTTAGGGTAAATTGGAGCCATATCATTTAGTTTAGAATTTAAAGGAGCCCACAACTAAATTGGAACTGTATAATTCTTTTTCCATTTAGAAATAAAAACTTTGAAAGGTGTCAATTTTAGATAGGTCATTAATTAATTATACACCTTTTTAATAAAACAACGACGGCGTTTAATAATATTATTGCTTATTCCGACTGTTTTCCAGAGGTTAAACATCCGCTCATTAGTTTCGAGCATTGGATTTGCATGTAAAGTTTCGATACCTAGATTCCAAAACCGTTCCCATAATTCACTAAATATTATCGAAACAACCCCGGAATTTTTGTATTCCGGATTGATGCCAATTAAGTATAAATCAAGATTTTTGTTGAACAACATTGCTTTGGCTATATGAAAAAAGCCGAATGGCAGTAACCGGCCTTTAGCTTTCTTAAAAGCTTCGGTGAGCGAAGGCATGGCTACTCCAAAAGCAACAACGGTTTCATTTTCATCAGCTACAAGAGAAATATATTTTGGGGATAGATAACTAAGATATTTATCGACAACATATTTTGATTCTGTTGGTGTTAACCGATAGAATCCATATAGATCACCATATGAATTATTTACTGAATTAAAAAAATTAATGCCATAACGCTTAAGATCCCTAGATGACTTGAATTCTACAGTACGTAAATGGAATCGCTCTTTAACAATTTCTGCTGTTCGCTTTATTTTTTGAGGCACATCTTGTTCAAGTTTCCCCTTTAATTCGAGCCAATCGGCAGCCTTACCATACCCGCATTGTTCCAAGTGTTGTGGGTAATATGGATAATTATAGATTGTTGCGATGGTTGTTGGTTCTTCAAAACCGTCAATCAGCATTCCCTCAAAATCCATGTCGTTGAAACCAAGTGGGCCATGCACTTGAGTTGCACCTAATTCTGTTGCCCAAATTTCTACTTGTGTTAACAGCGCATGAGAAACCTCAACATCATCAACGAAATCAATCCAGCCAAACCGTAGTTTCTTTTCTTTTTCTAACTCCGGACCATGCTTAATTGCTGCAATTCTACCTGCAACCTTCCCGTCACGATAAGCCAGCCAAAGTCGCGCTTCTGCATACTCGAAGGCAGGGTTTTTAGCCCGATTAAAGGTGTCCAACTCGTCTCTTATTAACGGCGGAACCCAAAGTGGTGAATCAACATATAGCTGGAATGGGAAATCTATGAAAGCCCGTAATTCTTGCCGGTTTGTAACTTCTTTAAGGGCAATGTTGCTCATAGATTAAATTTTATTGCTTCTAAATTAGCGTTTTTGAAATACTAGACGGCGAAAAGTAAAAAAAAATCTCTTTACTAAAGATTTTTTGTAAGGAGTTCTTCTGAAAGTGATCATACCTTATGTGTTAAGTAGGGAAACATATCAATTTCCCTTCTCAAGATATCCAGCGGTTCGAATAGTTTTATTACTTATTTCGGGGGTTCTTTTAGGGGAGGCTTTCTCGGGGGGATATTTCTTGCCGCTGGTTTTATTTTTATCGGGTTGTGTAGCATTATGGGGGATAAAGAAAGTTAACGTTCTTTCTTTAAATGTTACATTAACCCGTTTTTCTACTCTGCTCTATCTGTTTTTGATTGTTGTTTTTGGATGGTTTCGCATCGCAATTACAGAAAATGATCAGCATTCCATCACAGAAAAATGGCTGAATCTTCTCGATTGGGAATCCATCGAAGTTACTGTAGTAGTACACAGCTCTTCTATCAATTCACAAGGCAAAAAACGAAGTGATGCACAGGTTATTTTTACGCAAATAGATTCGCTACAGTCGAACGAAAAGTACAATGTCCGTTTGTTATTTGATGGGAATCCTGAGTTTAAAAACGGCGATACTCTCTTAGTTTCGGGTACCATCTTACCCATCGCCCAAAAGAGAAATCCGTACGAGTTTGATTACAAATCTTATCTGAGCCAGCGCAATATCCATGTTCAACTGAAAGTGGAAGAATTAATCGGCATCTCGCTTATAAACGAAAAACTGAAATGGGCATGGTGGCAAAATAAAGCGAGTTTGAAAATCGAGGAGTTTTATCAATCGCACACAGCCCCATTAGCCAAAGCGCTGCTACTCGGTTTTAAACAAGATTTAGAACGTGAAACCCGGCAAGCCTTCGCGCGCGCCGGACTTTCTCACATCATGGCAGTATCCGGTTTGCATGTAGGTTTTATAGTGGCACCGCTTTGGTTTTTGATTCCCACCATCCGTCAATGGAAATACGGAAAAGTATTTGGTGTTTTGATGCTCGGAACCATCCTTTTTCTGTATGCCGGTATTACAGGGTTCACCGTTTCGGTACTCAGAGCTTCGGTTACAGCGGTTTTTCTAACCATAGGCAAACTCTACAACAAATCGTCAAAGTCTATCAACCTAACCGCCGCCGCCGCCGTGTGTATTCTAATCTTCGACCCCACCGAGCTATTCTCGATCGGATTTCAACTTTCATTTTCTGCGGTATTTATCATTTTGTTGGTGCTTCCTACCCTTCAACATTGGTTACCACTTTGGTTGCGCGTCAAATGGTACACTAAACCGCTAATGGTTGTGATAGTATCCATCGTTGTGCAGTTCGGATTGTACCCACTTCAGGTTTTTTATTTTGGTGAAATCTCTCTCATCAGTCCGGTTGCCAATGCCCTTTTTGTTCCATTTTTAGGACTTTTAGTACCCTTAGCCATTTTAGGATTATTGTTTTCGCTGTTAGTTCCAGGCCTTGGTTTTTGGCTAAGTCAGCCTTTTGATGCATTTCTTTCTCTAATGAATTCCTTTGTGTTATTTGTGGCAGAATTACAATGGGCGTGGTACGAAACTGAGCTCACTTCTATTTTGATGTTCCCGTTTTGGTTGTTTTTGATTTGGACCATTGCTGCTTGGCGCGTTCCGGAATTGAAGTGGAAATTATGCGTTGCGACACTCTTTTTAGGATGCGCGGTTCAACTTTCAGCATTCTTATCTTCATCAACACAAGGAGTGCTTACCATCACCTATTTTGATGTTGGTCAAGGTGATGCCGCCTTGATTCAAACTCCCAATCATAAAACAATTTTGGTAGATGCAGGGGTTTGGTCGCCCGGGTTTAACAGCGGAAAATCGGTGATTATCCCACACCTGAAAGAGCTGGGGATTTCAAAATTAGACGCCATAGTGCTTAGTCATCCCCATGCAGATCACATCGGTGGTATTCTCGATATCATGGACGCTGTGGCTATCGATACTATTTATAACTCGGGATTTGAATATGAGTCGAACCTGTATCGATCCTACATCCAAAAAGCAGAAGAATTATCTATACCAATTAAATCGGTAAAAGCAGGTGATCGATTGTTCGTTGATCCGGCGATTCTTGCTCTTGTTTTAGCACCCGAAGGTGGCAAGTTTAATTCCGATCCCAATCAGCATTCGGTAGTGTTGGAAGTTATTTATGGCGAAACAGAATTCTTGTTTACGGGAGATGCCGGTGAGGATCAGGAAGAACGATTGCTAGAAAATTATGCTGATTTGGTTGATACCGATGTTCTGAAAGTAGGTCACCATGGTAGTAAAACAAGCAGTGGTTTTGAGCTGATGGAAGTTACAACTCCGGAATTGGCGGTGGTATCGCTTGCACGACAAAATAAATTCAGGCATCCACATGCTGAAGCAGTAAAAAGAGTTTCGCAGTTTTCTGATTCACTAATGTTCACAAGTCGCGATAGAGCCATTATTCTAAAATCGGACGGAGAAAACATCTGGCAAGAGGAATGGGAATAAATCAACACTTTCTTGATGGTGAAATAAAAACACTGGAATTCCCTCAATCTTAGGAACTAATCGGCCCTAAAATTTTTTAGACAATCGAAGTCGGGAAGCTGCCCGCAAAACTGTATATTTCAGGTTCTGAAATTTCCGGAATTCCTTCATGTCTGATACCAAAATCGCTGATTCATCAACAAAAAAATCTACTGGAGAACGCCCGATTATTATAAAAGGGGCGCGAACGCATAATCTCAAAAATGTAGATGTCGAAATCCCTCGAAATAAACTAACGGTAGTAACCGGTGTGTCTGGTTCGGGGAAATCCAGCCTAGCTTTCGATACCATTTATGCCGAAGGTCAGCGCCGATATGTGGAAAGTCTGTCTAGTTATGCGCGGCAGTTTTTGGAACGCATGGACAAACCGGATGTCGATTATATGCAGGGCATCTCTCCGGCGATGGCGATACAGCAAAAAACCACGACTACGAATCCTCGTTCCACAGTTGGTACCACCACCGAAATTTACGATTACTTACGATTGCTCTTCGCTCGCGTTGGAACCACCTATTCGCCAAAATCGGGCAAGCCGGTAAAAAAAGACTCTCCCCGCACGGCGATCAAAGAATTGAAGGAAAAAGTAGAGGAAGGCTCTCGGTTTTATGTGGTGTTTCCGATTCCACATCACCAAAAGAAAAAAATTGGCGATGAGCTGAAAGTGCTGAAAGAAAAAGGGCTCACCAGATTGTTGAATATCGATGATGAATCGATGTTAGACCTCACTGAAGAGGAAGTAGACCTCGGGAAATTTAAAGCCGCAAAGTATCGTGTATTGGTAGATCGCTTGATGTTGAAAGACGATGAGGCTGTAATTTCAAGACTTGCAGATTCGTTGGAAACGGCTTTTCGCGAAGGTTCTGGACGTTGTTCTATCAAAGTTCGAGGAGGTGATGAGCTTCCGTTTAGCGAGCGTTTTGAACTGGATGGAATGGAATTCGTGGAGCCGACTCCACAAATGTTCTCGTTTAATAACCCATTCGGAGCTTGCCCAAAGTGCGAAGGTTTTGGAAAAGTAACGGGCATCGACGAAGATTTGGTGATCCCCAATCATGACTTGAGTATTCGTGGCAATTGTATCGCTCCATTTGATTCACCTAAATTTAGCGCCAATCTCAAAGACCTGATCAAAGTTGCTGCTCGAGAGAAATTCCCCATCGATGTTCCCTATCGCGAATTATCGAAAGAAGTGAAGCGCATCATCTGGAAAGGGAAAGATGAATACATCGGAATCTGGAAGTTTTTTGAAGAGGTAAAAGCACAGAATTACAAAGTGCACATGCGCGTGTTGTACTCGCGATATCGTGGCTACAGCCGTTGCCCGGAGTGCGAGGGATATCGCATTAGAAAAGACGCTCAGTATGTTCGCGTGGGCGATATGCATGCCGGCGAAGTTTCGGAGTTAACGATTGGTCATGCTCGCGAATATTTCGACACGCTGGAATTGACGAAGTACGAGCAGGAAGTAGCCGGACAGATTCTCTACGAAATCCAAAAACGATTGCGCTTTCTTGACGAGGTAGGGTTAGATTATTTAACGCTCGATCGATTGGCAAACACACTCAGTGGTGGGGAGTCACAACGTATCAATTTGGCGAATGCGTTGGGTAGTTCGTTGATAGGGAGCATGTATGTGCTGGATGAGCCGACCATTGGATTACACCCGAGAGACAACGATCGCTTGATCAAGATTTTAGAATCGCTACGGGATATTGGAAATACGGTGCTGGTGGTTGAACACGATCCCGAAATGATGAAAGCGGCCGATAATATTTTGGATATCGGGCCATTTGCTGGAGTTCATGGAGGCGAAATTGTATTTGAAGGTCCGTACGAAGATATACTGAATGCAGACTCTTTGACGGGTAAATTTCTAAGTGGTCGAAAAGAGATTCCGATCCCCAAGAAAAGAAGAAAAGGAAACGGGAAAAGCATAACGCTGGAAGGAGCCTGCGAACACAATCTCAAAAATGTGAATGTTGAATTTCCACTAGGTAAAATGGTGGTGGTTACCGGAGTTTCCGGGTCTGGGAAATCAACGTTGGTACATGACACGCTGTATGCCGGCATCAAAAAGCATATTAGTTCCTACAATCAGAAAGTGGGCAAATTCACAGATCTCTTCGGATTGAGCGCAGTACACAATGTTGAAATGGTTGATCAAAGCCCGATTGGCCGATCAACGCGTTCAAATCCGGCCACTTATACCAAGGCTTTTGATGGAATTCGCGATGTGTTTTCTTCTACACGTCAGGCCAAAATCATGGGTTACACAGCGGGCCATTTTTCGTTCAATGTGCCGGGTGGGCGCTGCGAAACTTGTCAAGGCGAGGGTGTTCAGAAAATCGAGATGCAGTTCATGGCCGACATTGAGCTAACCTGCGAGGTATGCAATGGCACTCGATTCCGGAAAGATGTATTAAATGTGAAATACCGTGGCAAGAACATTCACGATGTGTTAGAAATGCCGATTTCGGAGGCACTAGACTTTTTTGTGGATGAAAAAACCATCGTAAATAAACTACAACCACTGGAAGATGTAGGGCTTGGGTATTTAAAACTCGGGCAATCGGCAACAACCTTATCAGGTGGAGAAGCTCAACGTGTAAAACTAGCTCGGTTCCTTAGCAAAAGTTCAACCGAACACACGCTTTACTTTTTTGATGAGCCCACAACCGGTCTTCATTTTGAAGACATCGCCAAATTGCTGGATTCGTTTAACGAGTTGGTAAAGTCGGGGCACTCGGTCATTATCATCGAGCATAATTTGGATGTTATCAAGTGTGCAGATTGGATTATTGATGTGGGTCCGGAAGGCGGTTTTGGTGGCGGACAAATCGTAGCTACAGGCACGCCCGAAGAAGTAATGGAAGTAGAAGAAAGTTATACCGGAAAGTTTTTGAAGGAATACATAGGGGAGTAAGATCCAATAAATATTGGAACATAATGTTGATTGCTTGGTTAAAAGAATCGAAACAATAAATAACTAAGCATATTATGAACCATACAAAAAACCTGTTTTTTAGCCTTTTCATTTTACTATTCACCTTTACCTTAAGTCAGTCGACAAACGCTCAGGAACGAGCGCAATTAGGTATTAAAGCTGGTGTTAACTTTGCTACTTTTAACGATGCAGATGACGCTGAATACCGCCCCGGTTTTGTATTCGGTACATTTCTTGATCTGCCGGTAGAAAACTCTCCTCTTTCTTTACAACCGGAGTTGCTGTTCGCACAATATGGCTCAAACATTGAGGACTCAGACGCCTACTTTGAAGTAGATTATATTCAGATTCCTGTGCTTTTTAAGTTCGATTTTGCCGCTGAGTCAAATACAACCCCAAACGTTTATTTCGGTCCGTATTTATCCATTACAACTAGTTCTGAAGTTAAGAACGAGAACTTTGCCATCAATTTTGAAGATGAAACAGAGCCCACCGATTTTGGTGCCATTGTAGGAATTGGTTTTGATACCGAAAACGCACAAATCGGTTTCCGTTATACTGCCGGTATCACCAACATTGAAGATTCAAGTTTTGAAAGCGATGCCAAAAACGGAGCATTTAGTGTAACCGTAGGCTTAAAGTTTTAATTGAAAACCTGATTTAATATCACTCACCATTAAGGGCGGCAGATTGTCGCCCTTTTTTTGTTGCATGAACTGTTTGTACCAATTGCTCTACTGAAGGTACAGTTTTTTAAAATGAGTGATGGGATACCACCATGACTTATAAAAAGGCACCCACCATTTTAAGTATTCATCTTCGGAGATCTCGCCGAGTTTGAATAGTCGTTTGCTATCTAAGTAGGATCGGTAAAAAAATAAGTATAACCCTAATAAACACAGCCCAAATACTTCCCCAACATATGCGCCGCCAACATAGATGAGTATAATTGGTGAAAAAGCCAATAAAAAATATGTTGTTCTGTTTTTCATGGATATAGACTCCGATGGGTCAGTGGAATGTTATCTAATAATATGTGATTTATGGATAACAGTTTCTATAAGCAAGCTTGTTACAAATAATTCTGTAATTATTAATGCATTCTAAACTCATAGCACTGGCGAAGCAATTATTTTAAAGGATGTTTTCTAGACTACTCTCACTAAACTGGCGCATATTTCTTTCGAACCTGAATCGGTTTCAACTGATGATGATGATCGGCTACATCATGTTTTTAGGCGTGATGTTGGTAAACCTTATTGGAACCGCAATTGTAGTGGTTTTGATGGATACCGACCCTTGGATGGCCACTCAACTGCCATGGCTTACCCCAAAAGTGTATAGTTTTATTCTACTGGTTTTTGCCAATACCTATTGGGTAATGCACTTTTCCTTCACCAACCTTCGCTTGCTTAATATCGAAGAAAACAGAAAGCTGTTGGGATTCGGTTTTCCGCTCAAGCGACTCGCTCGGTACATGATTATTATCAGTTTTTGCCACCCGGTAAATATTATCTATAATTTTACTTGGCTGGTCTTTTTGATGATCCAGATCGATTTCTGGTATCAAATTCCGGTGGCAATCCTCGGTGTGATACTTAACTATGTGCTCATTTACTCTATCAAACATCGCTTTTTGCAAATTGTTGAACGTCGGTTTATCACCGTAGTGGTTGGTTTCGTAATTCTTGTTTTTAGCTTGTTCCAGCTGGTTCAAATGGTATCAGCTGAAAATGTTCGCATCTTGTATCGAATTGTCCCTCGCATCGAAACTATTAACGCTTTTCTTGGTTGGATGCCCGGCGGGTTACTTACTAAAGCTGCCAACCTCGATTATGGCTTGGTTAATGCAACCATATACGCTGCATTAATGGCAATTCTTATCGGGCTGATTATTGTAGATCACTTCAATAAAACCTGCGACGGACTTCACCGCCCTGCACTAAAAAAGGTGGAAGAAGTATCCAGCCAATTGTGGAAAGTGTTACAGCGTATTCTGGGTAATAATGCCGGTAAATATTATTACTACGTGATGATTCACCCATACAACAAACTGCAGTTACTTACGCTAGCGATAATCCCAATCGTGTATGTGCCACTGTTGTTAAACGTGAATTACGAAATTGCTCAAACCATTGCGATACCTACTATTTTGGCGGGCATTCCGGTTGCTCTGCTAGCTATGGGAATGGCCAATATGTACGGCTACGAGAACAGGGAACTTCTTCTTCATTTACAATTTCCCGTTAAGCTCGAAAAACAATTAAAAGAACGGTTTCTGGGTGTTATCATCTTGCCACTACTGGTGTTTTATCTCATCACAATTATGGAGATTGTATTTATTCCGCAAATTGGTAGACCTTTGAATATTTTTGTGGGTAACACTTTTATGTTTCTTTGCTTTATGTTGTTGTTCATCTGGAGCTCTTATTATCAATATCAAAAAGCAGTGTATTCGTCGTTTAGTTACAAGCACCCTATTATCTCTCAAAAAGTAACTTTTGCCATTTCGTTTACCATTTTTACTGTTGGCTACATGGTATTTGTGCCGTTAAATGGATTAGAATGGTATCGAATTACCATCATGAGTGTGGTAATTGGGATTATTGGCATTTACTTATGGGGGCATATGGACGTACTTGTTAATCTTTTCAAAAAAAGAATACTCATACGTATTTGGAGTGATCTATAATTGCTACCTTTCGGGGAATTTTTGAAACACTGATTTATGCTACCTATACACCTCGACCTCGGTTTTAATACCATCTACTTTTACGAAGGCCTTTATTTTCTGATCTCAATTGCAATCGGCGTATACATAGCCTACGTGCGTGTTAAAAAGCACGGTGGTAAAATTGAACTGTTTGATGGACTTGTTACCTGGTCGATTGTAGGCGCATTAATTGGCGCACGTGTTTCGCATTTCCTTTTTTGGAATTTGGATCTCTTTTTATCCAACCCTGCCATACTTTTCAGCCTTTCGGGCGCAGGAAACAGCATTACAGGCGGCTTAGTTGGTGGTATGGTTGGCGGTTTGCTGTATGTACGCCGTAAAAAACTCAATTATTTCGAATATTTTTCGTTGATCTCTCCGGGCTTACTAATCGGACAAGCTGTAGGGCGAATTGGGTGCTTTTTGAATGGTGATGCACACGGAACCGCAACCTCCTCAGTTATTGGAATGGAATTTCCTCGCTATGGAACTATGATTCCGGGCTTTGAAACTGAATATGGTATTTCTAGCTCAGCATGGCAATGGTCGTATCAGAACGGATTGGTGGATCAAGCGAGCACAGTTTCCGCAGCTCTTCACCCAACACAATTGTACGAGATGTTTGGTGATTTCGTGTTACTTGGAATAGTTCTCTGGGTGTTTAATAAAATCTGGGAGAGCGATAAAAAATCACCGCTTATTTTCTTTATCCATACAGGAGGCTATGCATTACTTAGGTTCAGTCTTGAGTTTATTCGAGGTGATCGTGAATTAGTAAACATTGCCAATATGTCGAATCTGCAATTGGTGTTGCTGGCTTATGGCTTGTTCACCATTGGATACGCCTTCAACTATTATCGAAAGCAAAAATAACATGGCAAAAGCCGTAAGCATAAACGAATTAGAAAAACGCTACGAAGACAAAGTAGTACTGAAAGACCTCAGCCTTGATGTGCCCGAAGGGTCAATTTTTGGTTTGATTGGGCCTAATGGCGCCGGAAAAAGTACGTTAATTGGCGTTTTAACGGGTTTACTTAGCTATGAAGGTGGCTCGATTGAGATCTCAGGATTAGAACTTACGCCTGAGAATGAGCTCGAAATTAAACGCCAGATTTCTTCGGTTTTACAGCCACCGTTACTTTTTGAACAATTTACTAGCCTCGAATTCATCGAATATGTTTGTGAGATTTACGAAATCAGTAAAGATGGATTGATCGAAAAAGCTTACTCGTTAATGGATTTCTTCGAAATTAAAGATTTCGCTAAAATTAAAGTAAATAAGCTGTCGTCAGGGAGCCGAAAGAAACTCGCTTTTGTAACAGCAGTTTTGGTTGAGCCCAAAGTGATGTTTCTGGATGAACCCTTTGAAGCGGTTGATGTAATTTCCATCGAACGGATGAAAACAGTGCTACGTAAACTAAAAGCAAAAGGAGTAACCATCATTGTAACCAGCCACATTTTAGAAGTGGTTGAAAATCTTTGCGACGACATTGCTATTCTACACGATGGTTTAATAATCGCTTATCTAGATGAAATCAGCCGTAGGGAGCTTCAAAAAGACTCCAGCCTCCACGAGATCTTCGAGAAGTATGTAGAGGTTGAGCACAAAGATGATATTGTTGACTGGCTGTAAGTTTTATCAATAGACTGTGCATTAATTATGCATTAAATCGGATATATTAATTCCCGTCTTTTTCTTATACGCATCACAAATAATATCTGACACTTCTTCCAGATTAAACGTGTTTATGTTAATGGTAAGATCGTAATGTGCCGCGTCATCAATGTCTTTGTTGAAACTAACTTTTGTAAAATCAGCCCGATCTTTATCGGTGGATAAGATAACATTTCGTGCTTCTTCTTTACTTATTTGCCGTTTATCAGAAAGCCACTCAATACGGCTAGAAAGTGGTGCTACCACTCGGATATTTAACGCTTTTTTATCTTGAACAATATGATTTGCACCGCGCCCCACAATTATAGCACTACCAAGTTTTTCTACAGTTTGCACTGCTTGCACTAAGTACAATAAATAATTTAAGTTGGTGCTTTTTCGATTAAGAATGCCAAATATAGTGTCTTCGACTAGGTTTTGGGCATGTTCATCCAACGATTCCAAAAACTCAACTGAACTCCCCAAGCGTTCGCTTATCACGTTCAGAATTTCTTTATCCCAAACCTTAAACCCGAGTTTTGCCTCCAGCATCTGAGCAATTTTAGCGCCTTTAGCACCATATGCTCGGGAAATTGTAATTACAGGCAACACCGTACCTTTGGGCCTGGGAGTACGATCAGTAGGATTATTCAATCGCCAGAAATGAACCTGTTCTTCTATCATTTGGCTAACTCTCTTTGCCATAACTGCCTCCGGTAACTTGAATAAATAACTTAGTTTTTAATTGTAATACTTATTACTACCAAAGTTAAATGAAGAAAAGATAAAGCGAGTGTGCAATCTACATATTAAATGCCCAAACGCGTCCTCCAGCTTCTTCAAATGGTAAACAAGCATCAAATCGTCCCGGCACTTGTATATATTGCAGAACTTGTGTCATGCCCACTTCGGTAGAAAAATATCCACTAATTGTAAGTTCTTTCATTTGCCAAATAAATGGTCGGGGAGCATCCCAATCAACATCTCCACTAAAAACGCGATCATGTTCCGCATTCACAAATTCTGTTTGTTGCTCAAGTGATGCATCATTAAAAGCAGTGCCGATTTCGCGTTTAGCTCTTTGCGTAAAATCATTGAGGTTTGCTAAAAACTGCTCCTGATCTTCTTCTCCCCACATGTTCATCACCATATCGTCGATGTAAGTTGGAACTCCTACTTCGGCAGCGCCCGGGGTGTCGGTTGTTGGAATAATGATGTCCGAAACAGTAGTTACCAGTTTTGCTTGCTCTTCGTTTAGTAGTTGAAAGCCTTCCGCTTTGGCGTTTGCTGAACATCCGTTAAGAAAACCAAGTGCCGTTGGTGCGCTAACTACGCCACCTAATAAAAGCGCGGTACGCTTAAGTGCTTCTCGTCGATTAATTGGATTTTTTGTGATATCACTCATCTTACAAATTTCCTTTATTTAGTTCTTTTACTGCGTAATCGGCCGCTCGTGCAGTAAATGCCATATAGGTTAGCGATGGGTTTTGGCAGCCTGCTGAGGTCATAAATGAGCCGTCAGTAACAAATACGTTTTTCACCTCATGAACCTGATTCCACTTATTTAGCACCGATGTTTTTGGATCTGCACCCATTCGGGCAGTTCCCATTTCATGGATCCCTTTTCCGAGAGCAATGCCATCATCGTAAGTGCCAACGTTTTTAAGCCCGGCAGCTTCCAGCATTTCAGCGGCTGCGATTTTAATATCCTCACGCATTTTCATCTCGTTCTCACCTGCACCTGCATCAAACACCACCGTTGGCTGCCCAAATTTATCAGTTACTTCTGTGGTGAGAGACATTTTATTTTCATGATATGGCAGCCACTCACCAAAACCCATAATTCCAAATTGCCATGGTCCCGGTTCATTTACCTCTTCCTTCATTTTCGCACCAATACTGATCTCAGCAATATTCTTCTTCCAACCGGTACGGCTCGCTCCACCTTGATATCCATACCCACGGATAAAGTCGGGGTGCTTTTCGTTGATGTTTCTGAATCTTGGGATATAAATTCCGTTCGGGCGTCGTCCGTAATAGTACATGTCTTCAAAACCCTCAACGGTTCCGTAGGCACCTGCATTTAAGTGATGATCCATGATGTTGCGCCCAAGTTCGCCCGAGGCGTTGCCCATGCCATCAGCGAAATGCTCGGTTGAGTTTAATAAAATATACGCTGATGCTATCGCAGAGGCACAAAGAAATACAACTTTACTGTAATACTCTTTGTACTCCATTGTTTCAGCATCCAATATTCGAACGCCGGTGGCTTTCTGTGTTTCAGGATCGTACAATATTTCCGTTACAATGGAGTCGGGGCGGAGGGTAAGATTCCCTGTAGCCATTGCAGCCGGTAGCGTAGATGATTGTGTGCTAAAGTAAGCGCCAAATGGGCAACCCTGAATACACATGTTACGATACTGGCACGATGCCCGACCATTGTGTGCGCGAGTCAAATTCGCAGATCGCCCGATCGTCATCATTCGGTCTTTGAATTTTGCCTCTATTCTTTTTTTGATGTCTTTTTCTACACAATTCATTTCCATTGGTGGTAAAAACTCACCATCGGGTAATTGTGGAAGTCCTTCTTTTTTGCCATTTATGCCTGCAAAACGCTCTACCTTATCATACCAAGGAGCAATTTCGTTATAGCTGACCGGCCATGGTACAGCAATTCCGTCTTTGGCGTTGGCTTCAAAATCCATAGGGCTTAACCGATACGATTGCCGCCCCCACATCAACGATCTTCCACCAACATGATAGCCACGCATCCAATCAAAACGCTGAATTTCGGTGTATGGATGTTCGGTGTCTTTGACCCACCAGTGTTTTATCGAATGCCTAATGGCATAACCGGTACGGTTTTGTTTTTCGTAGTCTTTGAGTTCTTCCGGAGTAAGGCGATTGTTACGTGGAAACTCCCAGGGATCGCTGGTTGCGGTAGGGTAATCAACAATATGTTTTACTTGCCGCCCTCTTTCCAACATCAAAGTATTCAGCCCCTTTTCGGTAAGTTCTTTAGCGGCCCAGCCACCGCTAATGCCGCTTCCAACAACAATGGCATCGTAGGTATTTTCTTGTTTTGATTTGAGATTCAATCGCATATTGAGTGAGGATAAATCGTTAGTGCAAAAATGGTTAAACTATATTATTCTGGTGAGTATATAGAAACGCTTACAATTTTAAAAAAACCGAGTTGTAAAATTCATTATGGTGGTATCTCGACGTGAGGCAATAAAAGGGTTAGCAGGCGTTGCCGTGGCAGGACTCATCTCAGAATCTGCTGGCGCAAAAGAGCGTGTGGCCGAAGTTTCGAACTCGTCGATAAAACACTCGGTGTGCCGATGGCCTTACTCTGGGAAATCACTTGAAGAATTATGCGAAGCTGCCGTTGATATTGGCATTGAGTCGGTAGAGTTGATCAATCCAACGGATTATGAAACGGTAAAACGATATGGCTTAACTTGCGCGATGGTAAATTGTGTACCGCTTAGCTTAACCGATGGCTTCAACAATCCTAATCTGCACAAAAAACTCCAGCAAGAATATTTCGATCTGTTTCCATTAGTGGCCGAGGCTGGTTTTACCAACGTGATTTGTTTCTCTGGTAATCGAAATGGTATTTCTGTTGAGCAAGGCTTAGAGCATTGCGCAGCTGGATTAGAACCGGTTGTAAAGAAAGCAGCTGAGTATGATTTAAAAGTTTGCATGGAGTTACTGAACTCAAAAGTTGATCATGCCGATTATCAATGTGATCGAACAGAATGGGGAGTTGCACTCTGTGAAAAACTGGGGCTGCCAAACTTCAAATTACTGTACGATATTTATCATATGCAGATCATGGAAGGCGATATTATTGCTACCATTCGGAAGTATCATCCTTACATCGCGCATTATCATACAGGTGGTGTTCCCGGAAGAAACGAGATCGATGAAACACAAGAATTGAACTACAGAGCTATTATGCAAGCTATTGTCGACACCGGTTTTGATGGGTTTGTAGCTCAGGAATTTATTCCAACCAATAACAACGTTTTTGCTTCGCTAAGGCAAGGCGTAGAAATCTGTAACGTATAAAATTATAAACCCATGAAAGTACTCACTACTTTAACGATTTTTTTAGTAACGGTTGGTTTTGCAAATGCTCAAACCATGCCAGAACCCGGAGTGCCTCAAGGCGAAAACTTGAAAGTTCCTGATGGATGGGAGTTCAGATTAGACAGCCCGAACGACACTGTTGTGTTAACGGATAATGCCGAAGATGAAGGGATATTTTTTGTGAACATGACTCCCGGCTGGCATCTTACAACAGGTCCAAGAGGTATCTTTTGGCATCCGGCTTTTATCGCCGAAGATTCCTTTAGCATCTATACAGATCTACACCTTTTTAACCCAAATGGCCGTAACCGAGAAGGATATGGTTTGTTTTTTGGTGGGAAAAACATGAAAACTCCGGAATATGAATACCTTTACTTTTTGATCAGAAATACCGGCGATTTTTTAATAAAAAAGAGAATAGGCGAAACCACTGAAACTATTCAGGGTTGGACTGAATCAAACTTGATTAATATTTACGACGATCCTGAAGTTTCATCCGTCTTAAATTCCTTAGCCGTAGTTGTTGCAGGCAATACAATGAACTTTTTTATTAACAATGAGCAAGTTGCGACGATAAATGCAACTGACTTAGAATTAGATGCCAATGGTATTTTTGGTTTGCGCGTTAATCATGCTGTAAACCTTCATGTAGAAGACATTGGTGTAAGTACAGAATAATTATCTTGTTTTATGAATATTGAACGGCACGAAAACGGAAACATTGAGGTAGACATCTCTTTTACTTGGATGTCGTATTTGGCATTATTTGGCACATTTTGCTGTTTTTGCGGCATCGTTTACTTTTGGGCAATCGAAGGCTTGCACATATTTTCGCTGCAAATTATAGGTCTTGTTATTGCAGGTGTTGTACTAGGTGTAGCAGGAATCATTATCTATGAAAGTTCTAGCTTTTTGTTTGATAATGAAAAGGGTGAGTTGCGATGGCAGAAACGGAAGTATTTTAGAGCAAAAAAAGGAACCATTCCTTTTTTTGAAATCGAAGAAGTTAAAATTGAACGAGCAGATGAAAATATGAAAGAAATGCTCGTAAAAATTATAACCAAAAAAGAGGAATTAAGCCTCTCCGATTCTTACATGCTTAGCAGCGATTACAATATGGAGGAACTGGTTGGTGATGTGAAGTCTATTACCGGTTTAGGTATCGATGTTTCGCCTAAAAACAGAGCTCAAATCCTGTTAGAATTAGGGCAAACAAAAGGTGCAATAGATATAATTCGAGAAGAAATGGAAATGTCGATGGAAGAAGCCAAAGAATACCTTGGACTTGATTAAATAGTATATCATGAAGCTAGCAACGTGGGTGTTATTTATTTGTTTGCTTGCGATTGGTTGTGGCTCAACGCATCCAATTACCACCGTTGAGCATACCGATTTATCTGCCGGAATTGATGGTAGGCGAATCACCGAATTTCCGTCTCCAATAGTTGAAGCACTAGAGTGGAAAAACCTTTCAAGCGCTGACGCAACTAATGTTGATGAAGAGTTTCAGATTGCTATTTATTCTGAAACTAGCCCTTATCATTTATTCCGCATCTCTCCGGGAAAAAAGAATCCGGGCGAAGTTATTTTGTTTTGGCCGCTCGATGGAAGTTCGAAAAGCGCAGTGCCTGAAAAAAATATGCACGAGTATCTGAGTACCATTTGTGACGAATTCGAGCGTACCGGCCCATATGAATATTGCGCCCCAAAATTTAATAGCGGTAATGATTGGGGTAGAATTTACAGTAATTTAGTGCAGCGAAATATTTGGACCTTGCCAGATGGTTCTGAAATAGCAACTTCTCAAGCAGAGGATCGGCAACAATGGGGCATGGTTTTTCAAATTAGAAAAGGCATGTATTTTAGAACCATAAGTCACGAAAACCCAGATTTATACAATTCCACAGCCGAAGCCTTTGATGTGCTGGCAATAACCGCTCAATTACGGCTAATTACAAATAACTTAGTACCTCCAATTAATTATAATACCTATAGTGGAATTACCAACGGATTAAAAGGTTCGGCATTTATACCCTGCGGATTGAATGAACAATGGAGGTTTGATGCAAACTTAACCGATTTGATTTCAAGTAAAGGCATACCAACAGCAGTTGAAAAACAAGATGAACTGTTATTTAAAGTAAAGGTAGCGGGAATGCTGCGTGATGAATGGTATGCTAACCGAAGATCTACAGGTTACACTAAAATAATTACCCCGGTAGAAATTAGTGAAGTGAGTGTTGTAACCGACACTACTTGTTCAGCGCCATAACTCACATTTTTATGCTGGATTAACTTAATGTACTTTAGGTTACTTTATGCAAAAAATTACGCATGAAGTATAACTATCGCCTACCACTCCTTTGCCTATTAATTCTAAGCTGTGATATTAACAGCTCAACCAATCAAGTTGTTGACGAGCTAAAAGATGCAAAGCAAGTTTGGCAAAACGCCAACCCATCAAACTACGAATATACCTATCAAGCGGTATGTTTCTGTGCTTTTACCGATCAAATGATTGTAGTAGTACAAGCTGATACAATATTTCAAGTGCTCGATATTAAAACCCGAGAGCCATATACCTTTAACCAAGGCGACGAAGAAGTTCAAATTCTTGAATACTATCCGGATTTATTCCACACAATATCGCAGTTTTACAATCGCTGGATCGTTGAAATACCGGTTGCCTACAAGGCAGAGTTTGAATGGGATAAAAGTTCAGGAATGCCAGTTAAGCTGAATCTTGACCACATCGAGAACGCAGTAGATGATGAAATCTCGTATAATTTTTCAGGATTGGTAGCTAACTAAATACCAAGTTCAGATTTAATTCTGGTAAGTTTTTCCTGCTCCGCTTTAGAGATATTTGAATCGCAATTTGCAATAGATTCAAGTAGGCTGTACACCAATTTTTTGCCATCATCAGAAAAATGGGATTTTATATGGCTTATGGCTTCATCTACAATGGTGTGCAAATTACTTGTGCTCATGCTCCCTAAGTGACTCAGCGTTTTATGATAGGTACTTAAGTCGTATTTCATGTTTTCGAGTACGCGTTTCACCGCAGTTTGCTCGGCAAACGAAATACTGCCATCGGCGCTTTCTACCCAAAATATCAATACGTCTATCGAAGTTTCGTCGGTTAATGAATAAGTGCTCATGGTTTACCCCTACATTTAAATTAAAATTCAGCGCTCAGCATTTTACAAATTTTCTCTAAAGCTTCCGATTGTTCACCGGTAATCGAATTCTTTGTGTTCGAATCGATATCTATTTGTGCCACAAATTCCCCTTCAACCATAATTGGCACCACAATTTCTGACTGAACATGCATACTGCAAGAAAGGTAATTATCCTCAGAATGCACATCCTGTGAAATAAACGTTTCGTGCGAAAGCGCTACTTGCCCACAAATCCCGGTACCAAATGGAATTCGAGTGTGATTGGTTGGCTCCCCAACAAATGGTCCAAGAACTAACTCGTTTTCAGTGTCATCTGCAACTAAATAAAAGCCAACCCAATCAAAGGTGGGTACTTCATCGGCTAATAGTTCACAAACGGCAAATAGCTTTTCATTTCTGGTTACCGGTCGCTCACAAATTTCTTTAGTGTGGATGATGAGTTTATCAAGTAAGCTAATAGTTTGAGTCGTTAACATAGGTCTCTTCTTTTATGAGTGAGTGCAAAATATAAGAATAAGAATATTAGAAAAGTTAAGGTTTGGAAATTCTGATACTCCCCCCTTCTTTTCGGCAAAATCTCTGTATCTTATAAGCATGGACTTTTTAAGCGATATCATACCATTTTCCACAGATTTTATGGGAGCCGGCGCGTTACTGTTAGCCAGTTTTACATCGTTATTTTCGGTTGTAAACCCATTAGCGGCTATGCCGGTTTTCTTATCATTGATGGACGAACACACCCCAGCAGAACAAATCAGAACCGCTCGTAAATCGGCCATCTATATGTTTATTGTTTTGGTAACTTTTCTATTCATGGGGACCTACATTTTATCCTTTTTCGGTATCAGCCTTTCCGGAATCAGAATTGCCGGCGGTATTGTAATTATGCGAGCAGGTTTTTCGATGATGAACCCGGAAACAGGTGGGCGAAAGCTCTCGAAAAAAGACACCGAAGCTGCCATGGAAAAAGAAGATGTTTCATTTAGCCCGCTTGCTATGCCGTTGCTTTCAGGCCCTGGCAGTATCGCTGTAGTAATTGGTTTTGGTTCGCAAGCAACCGGCACCAGCGATTACATTTTAAACACCGTAGCGGTGTTTTTAACCGCTTTTTTAGCATGGGGTATTTTACGTGTAGCGCCTTGGTTAAATAAAGTAATTGGTAAAAGCGGCATGATTGTAGTTACCCGAATGATGGGTTTTATTGCTTTGGCGATAGGCGTTCAGTTTGTAATTAATGGTATTGCCGGTTTTTTTGGCATTAACAGTTAATCTATAATCATGGATACCAGGAAAATTGACTATGATGGATGGGCGAATAATCTAATTCTTAATTCCATTAAATCGGTAGCTGAAGAAGAACTACGATGCGAACTCACCCGCCTATTTGCGCACTTGTTTAAAGCACAAATAATCTGGTTTAACCGAGTATATGGCATCAAAGAATCTGTTCAGATTTGGGGCAACTACACCATCGAAGAATGCATCAGCCTGCTGAATGACAGTGCCGACATGCTTACCAAAATAACCGAAAAAGCCGGGGAAATTATCAAATATCATGACCTAAAAGGGAATGCATATTCTACTGCTGCAGAAGATATATTTGAACATGTGATCATTCACGGGCAGCATCACCGAGCACAAATTTTGCATCTGTTAAGTAAAAACGGATACAAAGCTCCCGCAACTGATTACATCTATTTTCTAAGATCATTACAGACTAAGGACAACTTTTAGTAGTTTTGTCCTTTGTATAATCAAACTCATCACCAAAACCCTGTTGCTCTGGAAACTATAGATCGCGCGCTGGCCGCATTTTCATCCTTTATGTGGGGAACTCCCCTTGTTATTCTACTGGTAGGTGGTGGATTATATTTCCTTATTTACTCACGATTTACCCCTTATCGATATTTCTTTCACGCCATTGAAATTCTACGGGGCAAATTCGACGACCCAGACGATCCCGGCGACATCAGTCACTTTGAGGCACTTTCATCTGCTTTAGCGGCAACCGTTGGCTTAGGTAACATAAGTGGTGTGGCCGTTGCTATTGCGATTGGAGGGCCCGGCGCAGTTTTTTGGATGTGGGTTAGTGCCTTCGTAGGGATGGCAACAAAGTTTTTTACATGTACACTTTCCATCATGTATCGTGGAAAAGATTCCAATGGCGATATTCAGGGTGGAACCATGTACATGATTGTTGAAGGGCTTGGGAAAAAATGGAAGCCGCTCGCTGCTCTTTTTGCAATCGCCGGTTTATTTGGACCGTTACCGATCTTTCAGGCAAATCAGGTGACGCAAATTGTGCGCGATTTTGTACTTGTACCCAATGGCATTACCGATCCTGCAAACACATTCACCAGCGATTTAATAAGCGGGTTTGTGATTCTTGCAATTGTTTCGATCGTAATTTTTGGTGGAATAAAACGCGTAGGTAAAGTTGCGTCTAAAATGGTGCCGGCAATGGTGCTTATTTACGTGAGTTGTGTGCTTGTTATTCTAACTATTCATATTGACGTGCTGGGCCACTATTTAGTGCTCATTGTTACTGATGCATTCCAAGGTGCGTATTTTAATGGCGATGCTGCCTTTGGTGGGGTACTGGGGAGCTTAATTGTGCACGGAACTAAACGTGCTGCCTTTTCGAACGAAGCCGGTATTGGTACGGCAACTCTTGCGCACGGTGCTGCTAAAACCAAAGAACCTGTTCGCGAAGGTTTAGTGGCTATGATGGGACCATTCATTGATACGCTTGTTGTATGTACAATGACTGCCCTCGCTATTTTGGTTACCGATGTTTGGACCTCCGGCGAGTTGAATGGGATCACATTAACGGCATCAGCCTTTCAAGAGGCAATCGGCCCCTTTGGGGTTTACTTGCTCATTTTTTGTGTGTTGATTTTTGGCTTCAGCTCGTTATTCACTTATTCGTACTATTCAACCAAATGCTTAGGCTTTTTAATTGGTGCCGACAAACAAAAATACTTCAACTATTTCTATGCAGTGGCAATTATCTTTGGATCGGTAGCAACCATCAATGCAGTATTGAACTTTACCGACGGCATGTTTGCTTTGATGAGTATCCCTACTATGACCGTAGCCATACTGTTATCACCAAAAGTAATGGCTGCCGCTCGCGATTATTTTGAAAGAATGAAAAGTGCCGGAAACCTTTAAAATCGGATAATCCGGCATCCGATTTTATGCTAATTACGTAGTAAATGTTGGAACTCAAAGTTGGTGCTGAGGTATCTTTTGAACTCGAAAAGGATCATTCATCCTTCAATCAAAAAATTTGTACATTCTAGAAAGCTTTTCTGTATGATTTTCAGACATTCACTTCTATTTGCATTCATCCTTTTTACTTCAGTTGCCACCTTTGCACAAACGGGTGGTTCGAGTCCGCAGAATACCTTGTTGCCCGAGATTAATCCGCAGGACATTGAAATTAGAAGTGAATTCAGAGCCCGCTTCCCCGGATTAAGAAGGCAACCCATTCTTGGCTTCAATCCAAAACCGCGAGTTTTTCAAATCGATCCCAATCGAATGCCGTTTATGGAGTCGCGCGATCAGGCAGTTGCCAATATTGCGATCACTCAACTCGACCGACCCGAGCCACCAGCGCGTTCAATCTTACAAACTCCAAGTCGAACAAATCTTTATGTTAAAAGTGGGGTCGGTTCTTTTACAACGCCCGAGACCGATGCGTACTTTTTTCAAGGGTTGGGGTCGAAGTCATCGCTAAGTGGAAATTTTTCGATGTTGGCTTCAGATGGGCATGTTGAAAACCAACTTTCCAGTTTCCGTTTTATGGATGGTGACATCCGTTTTAATTCAAAAATAAAGCGAGATCTTTCATTCGAATCATCCATCGGTTTTCTCAGCGATTTTAACCGGATGTATGATCTTGCGCCTATTTACCAAGATGTAATTGGCGAAACAGCTCGTAAAGATTATCTGGGCTTTAGTTGGAATGCCAATATCCATCAAACTAAAAACTCGTTGGAAGGCTTCTCGGCTGATGTAACCGTTTCACATTTCGAGGCCGACTTAAAAGCCGGAGATACTGCTACCCGAAATGATGGCTCACTAATATCAGGCACAAGTAATGAACAATATGTTCATGCGCAGGTGAAAAAATATTGGACTGGCTCTCGTTTGTACGAAACACTTGGTATAAATGCGCATCTAACTGCAGGAACCTATACTGCGGGCTCAACAGCTTCTAAAAATGTAATACTTGGCGAAATTGGAGCTGAGTACAAAAAGCTGATCAATTTTAATATGCATGCGTCGGGGGCAGCTAACCTGGCTTATGTAAGTGATGGATTTGAAAATAAGGTTTATATCGCCCCGCAAGCGGAACTAACTTATAACTTAAAAGATGCCTTAATGCTGAAAGGCGGCATAAAGGGTGGGCCATTATTTAGTTCTCTGCAAGAACACTATCAAACTAATCGCTTTTTAAGTAACCACACTCTTCTTCGCCACAGTTATCAGTCGAAAGCATTTGGCGAAGTTGGGCTCCAATTATTTGAAGGAAATCGTTTGTATTCGGGTATTTCTTATCAGATTACAAGAAATAGAGCTTTTTACAGCCGTGTATCGGAAACCAGAATAGGGCAAAAATACGCTCTGTTTTACACGGTAAATTATGCCAAAACGAATACACTTGAACTATTTGGCGGGATCACCCAGCAATTACAGCCCGAACAGTTTTGGCTGGATGCTAAGATATATGCACGTCGCCCCAAACTTTCAACCGGCGAGGACATCCCGTATGAAGAGCGTTTTGGCGTTACTGCTTCTTTAAATTATAGCATCAAAAAAGGAGTGTTATTAAGCACTTGGTTGGATGTAATTGGCAAACGCAGAGCACCAACCAATAACCGGGAATTAAGTGCAATCAGCCTTGTTAATGTAAAAGCTGAATATGAATTTTCTGATCGGTTTGGTGTTTATGCGAAAGTATTGAATATTTTGGGACAGAAGTACGAAATATGGGACGGCTACGAAGAGCGCCCATTTCAGCTCTTCGGAGGGATAATTTTAAAAATATGAGTATGAAAAAAGAGTTTTTAGAAGCATTTAGTATTGTTGTGCGTGATCAAATTATTATGAAAAACTCGGTGGAGATTTCGAGTTTAGGCACTTTTAAGTCGGTACACCATAGCCAGCATCAGGAAAAACGAATCGATGGGAAGACAGTTATGATGCCCCCTCGTGACACTATCGAGTTTGTAGCGGAAACGGAGAGGTAATATCATGCATATCGATCAGCAAAAACTACTTGAACTACTTTCTGAGGCTTCAGGATTAGATGCAGAAAAAGCCGAAGAGCAATTAAAGGCATTGGTTGCAGAAATAAAGCAATCGCTTAACGAAGATGAAGCCTACGAAATTGAAGGTTTTGGGATTTTCAGTAGCCTGGGCAACAGAGTGATGTTTATTCCATCGAAAGAGTTAGAGACCGAAATCAACTTTAAATATGTTGGAATGGAGCCCATCGAAATAGATGAGCCCACCCCCAGTTTTGACGATCCGTTCGAGGGGCTCGATGATGATGATGACGCAAACGAAATTGATTTAGAGGCTAAAAAACCTGTGGGTAAAGACCTGAGCACTCGCTTTGCAGGGTTGATCGCCGATGATATAAAAGATCCTGATTTAGAGCCGGCTGAAGATCCCGGCCCGGAAATGTGGGGTGTTGAAGCACACAAAGAAACAGAAAGCGCCGATCGGCTTTTTGCAAGCTTAATGGGCCAAGAATATGAAGAGCCAACCGAAGAAAAAGAAGAGGGCATTGACACTTCCGATGAGGTTGATTACAGTGGGTTAGATAACATTTTTGACGACGATGACGAATCTTCTGGACTCGAAGATCTTGGCTCTGAAGTAGCCGCTTTTATGAGCGATTCTGATTCGGAAAGCGACGAAAAAGATACCGATGATTTGCTTGATGATGTTATGGCTGAGATGGATAGCGACGGTTTAACATCCCAACAGGTAACAGAAGATACTTTGAATCTCGAGGATTCTGATGTGGTTATCGATTACGCTGAAGTACCTAAAGATTCCGACATAGACGATGATGACGATATAATCTCGTTAGACCTTAACTCAATCAGCGAGCAAAGCGATAAACCAACGACGAATGATCCGTTGGGTGAAGAAGATGAATTTCCGGAATTCGACCTGGATGATTTAGAAGATGATGGGGAATCAGCAAAAGAAATTGAAGCAGACGACGAACTGGACTTCGAAGATCCTTTCTTAAACCTCGAAGATGATCAGGTAGATGAAAGCGTGCTGCGTATGGAAGAGTTTGACGATACCGAAATTGTACCGGTGATCAAAAACATTACCACCAACGATCCTAAACAAGCTAAAAAAGAAGAACCAAAAGCTGCGAAACCGGAAGAGGAAGAAGAAAAGAAATCGGTAATTTCTGATAAAGAACCCGCTCCAACCTGGCTGTGGATTGCCATTGTTTTGGTTGTTATTGGCGGCGGTGTTGTAGGCTTAGGCTACTTCAACATTATTACTATTCCTTTTATTAGTTCAGATTCTACAACCGTAGCAACTACCTCACAGCCTGTTACTCAAACTCCACCACCGCCTCCCGTAGCTGAAGAAACCACAGCCACTGAAGAACCCTCTGCGAATGAGGAACCACCAGCTGAAACAACTCAGCAGGAAGAGACTCCTGCCCCTGTGGAACAACCGGCCGACCCTGAAGTAATAAATGCCTCGCCAATACAGAATACAACTAGCAATGATGTTGCCAAATATGGGTTAACAGGCACATTATCTGAAGCCGGCATGGATGGCTACACAATTGTGATGTATTCGCTCAGTAATCAACAAAATGCACGATTAGAGCAACAAAAGCTGCAAGATGACGGTTACAGAGCCATGGTGGTACCAATCGAAAGCGAACGGTACGGCACGTTATGGAGAGTAAGTTTAGGACAGTTTGCCTCGCTTTTTGATGCCGCCGTTGCCGCCGAAGACATTGAAACACTTTTACCTGATAACTACTTCATCAAAAAAATTAATTAATCATCTACATGTACAACGCATTTCTTATGATTCAGGAATCAATCGCCACGGTTGATTCTCTGGCAACGTCATTAGAGGGAGAAACCATCACTTTTTTCGACTTAATGGTCGAAGGTGGTATTCTGATGATCCCCATTTTCATCCTTTTTCTGATTTCTTTTTATGTGATTTTTGAACGATGGAGTGCACTTTCACGCTCGCATACCGATACTCAACGATTTTTAGGAACCATCGAAGGGATGTTGAAAACCGGTAAACAAACCGACGCAATTGCCTACTGCGAAGAATACGATAAACCACTTGCTCGTATCATTATGTCAGGAATTAAAAGGCTAGGTCGCCCCATTCGAGACATCGAAGATGCCATTGATAACGCGGGTAAAAAAGAAATTTTCTTTCTCGAAAAGCGGATGAATTGGCTTGCCACTATTGCCGGTGTAGCCCCACTTATTGGGTTTACAGGAACGGTAACCGGTATGATCGAAGCATTTATGGATATTCAATCGCTGCAAGGGAATGTGAACCCAAGCGCACTTGCCGGCGGGATTTGGGAAGCGTTGATTACAACCGCAGCTGGCTTAATTGTGGGCTTGATCGCTTTCGGTTTCTACAACTTTTTGCTGGGTAAAATCAACCGTTCGATTTTTGAACTTGAGAATGCTTCTGCCGATTTCATAGATCTACTTCAATCTCCGGCTCCAAAAAAACAAAGCTGATATGGCACGCGATTTTAGAAGAGGAGACAAACGATTAACCCCATTGTCGCTGTTTTCGCAGTCGTCTTTGACGGATATTGTGTTATTGTTGCTGATTTTCTTCCTGCTCACTTCTTCGTTTGTGACCAATTTTGGCATTCAGGTGAACATCCCAAAAGCTGAAAGCGGCGCTGTAACTCAAGCTGAGTATATTTCGGTGGCTATTACCAACGATGGTGAATTTTATGTTGAAGGAGAACTAACCGCCCGTGGCTCGCTTGCGGGCGCCATCCGCGAAGCTAGAAATACTAAACCCGAAGGCATGATCGTACTACGAGCAGACAAAGATGCAACGGTAGAGGACGCTGTTCGTGTTCTGAACATAGGAAAGGCACTGAACCTAAAATTGGTGATGGCAACCGAGCAAGGCTCACTCTAAACAAATTATGCAACCACAGTTCACAAAAGACGACTCAAGAGCATTGATAGCAACCATTGGTGTTGCAGGCGTGCTCATTGCAATTTCGCTTTGGATTACCATCGATATGGGGCGAAATATCCGTCCATCTTTTATTGAAGTGGAATTCGGGGAATTTCAAACCGGTCGATTAACCGAATTCTCTGAAGTAGAAAACGAACAAGTTGCCACGCGCCCAAATCCATCGGAAGTTGAAACCGAAGAACCTACCGAGGAAACGCCTGATCCAGAAGATATTCCTGAAACCGAAGCACAAGAAGACACCAAGCCGGTTGATTTGCCCGATGAAGTGGAAGAGGTAATTGAGGAAACCATCGAAACGCCGGTAACCGAAGAAATTGATCCCACTCAAACGGCTGAAGAAAACACCGAAGAAGAAATTGAAATTGCGCCGGTTGCCCAAGAAGACATCGACACCCAGGAAGGAGCCGAAGAAAGCGGCGATGTGGAAGGATCAACCGGAGAAACTGATTCTGATCAAGGTCTGGGGAACGACGATGATAAAACAGCGCCTTATGAACTGAAATGGGAAGGCGATATCGAACGTGCACCCATGGTACAGCCACTTCCTACCAATACAGCTAACACCGAAGCAGTTATCACCGTACGATTTGAAGTGCGCCCGAATGGAACTGTGGGCCGAATTATTCCTATCAAAAAAATGAGCCCGGAACTGGAACGCGAAGTGATGAGTACTTTACGAACCTGGCGTTTTTCTCGCTTGCCGGGCGGTGTTCCACAAACCGTGCAATGGGGCTCCATTACCTTCCGATTCGTGTTTAATTAAACGAAGCTCGTCCCCTTCACAATTTTTTACCCAAGTCTTGATTCTGAATAGCTACCTTCGGTAATTCTTAACCGCTCTTCGCGCTAATCATTTAATATAAACGGGATACTTATGAAGCGATTTTTAAGTCTAGCAATCTGCTTTGTACTTGCTCTGTGTACTGCAGAATCATTACAAGCACAGGTTTTTGGCCATGGCGCCGAAACCGACTCACCAACCTACGAATCTTCTCTTTTTCAGGATTTGGAATACCGAGAAATCGGGCCATTTAGAGGTGGCCGTTCGGTTGCAGTTGCCGGGCACGACGATCAACCTTACATCTATTATGTAGGCTTTACCGGTGGCGGTGTTTACAAAACCGTTGACGGCGGAAATACCTGGGAAAACGTTTCGGATGGATATTTTAAAACAGGATCGGTTGGCGCCATCGACGTAGCAGATTCCGACCCGAACGTAATTTACGTTGGAATGGGTGAAACCGATATCCGCGGAAATATGAGCGCCGGTGATGGAATGTATCGCTCTACCGATGCCGGAAAAACCTGGGAATACCTAGGCTTAGGCAACACAGAATTTATTGGCGACATCGAAATACACCCAACCAACCCGGATGTAGTTTGGATTGCAGCCATGGGTAAATTATTTGGCAATGTAGAAAGCACCGATCGTGGTGTTTACAAAACTACCGATGGCGGAAAAACCTGGAACAAAGTACTGTATCGCGATAACAAAACGGGCTCAGTTGATATCGCCGTTGACCCGAACAACCCGCGAATTTTGTACGCTGCAATGTGGGAAGCTTACCGTAACGAATACGAAATGAGTAGCGGTGGCGAAGGCTCCGGATTATTTAAAAGTACCGATGGCGGCGAAACTTGGAAAGAAATTACCCGCAATCCCGGAATGCCAAAAGGTATGATCGGCAAAATCGGGGTTTCTGTTTCCCCTGTTAATTCCGATCGAGTGTTTGCCATTGTAGAAAACGCCCGTGGTGGTGGATTGTTTAGAAGTGAAGATGCCGGAGCTACCTGGACTCGCGTAAGTGCGGATAGAAATTTACGCCAACGTGCTTGGTACTATTCAAAAGTGATCACCGATCCACAAAATGAAGATGTATTGTATGTGCTGAACGTGGGTTTCTGGAAATCGATTGATGGCGGTAAAACCTTCAGCAGAATTCGTACTCCACACGGCGATCATCACGATCTTTGGATTGCTACCAACAACCCGCAACGCATGGTAATTGGCGATGACGGCGGTGGACAGGTTAGCTATAACGGCGGTCAAACCTGGACCTCTTATCACACTTCTGCCACGGCCCAAATTTATCAGGTCGCAGTAGATAATCAATTCCCGTACTTGATTTATGGCGCGCAGCAAGATAACTCTACCTTTGCGATTATGAGCCGAACAAATGGCTTTGGAATCGACGAAGACGATTGGTGGAGAGTTGCCGGTTGTGAATCTGGCTATATCGCGGTTGATCCTGATAATCATGATGTAACTTATGGCGGTTGCTATGGCGGATCACTTTCGCGATACGATGCCAAACTGCGCCTCAACGATCGCATCGATATTTGGCCGGATAACCCAATGGGTTCCGGTGCCGATCAATTGAAGTATCGTTTCCAGTGGACGTTTCCGATTATTGTTTCCCCACACAACTCGGACGTACTTTATGCTACTTCGCAATATGTGCATCGTTCTACCGATGAGGGAATGAGCTGGGAAGACATTAGCCCGGATCTAACCCGAAACGACAAGGCTAAGCAAGGCGAGTCGGGTGGTCCCATCACTAAAGATGATACCTCGGTTGAGTATTATAACACCATTTTTACCTTTGTTGAATCTACGCTTGAGCCCGGTTTAATGTGGGCAGGATCTGACGACGGTTTAATCCATATCAGTCGTGATAATGGCGAGACTTGGGATAATATAACTCCACGCGGCTTGCCCGAATCGATGATCAGTATTTTAGATGTCTCGCAACACGACCCGGGCACGGCTTTCTTTGCGGCCAACCGTTATAAGTTTGGGGATTACCAGCCGATGATTTATCGCACTACCAATTATGGCCGTAGCTGGGATAAGATTACCGATGGTATACCTGCCAAAGATTTTACTCGTGTAGTACGCGAAGACCCTAATGTTGAAGGTTTACTTTATGCAGGTACCGAAACCGGATTGTATGTTTCTTTTAATGCCGGCGACGACTGGCAGCCACTTCAGTTAAATCTGCCGGCTACCCCGGTTACCGATTTAGCGGTTCATAAGCGCGATAAAGATTTGATTGTAGCAACTCAAGGTCGATCATTCTGGGTGCTAGATAATTTGCCCGTACTACACCAAATGACCAATGACATCGCCAACGCAGATCATCACCTTTTTGATCCTGAGGATCCATATTTATATGGTGGTGGCGGTTCTAATGGCGGTCCGTTAGTAGGTCAAAATCCTGAAAATGGTGCTGTTGTATTTTTCAAATTGGATGAAAAGCAGGACGAAGAAATTAAGCTGGAATTTTTAGACATGCGTGGCAACACCATTCAAACCTATTCCAGTACCGAAGATACCCGGGGTCGTGCGGTAAAAGAATCTCCTCTTTTCTTTGAGGAAGAAGATCGAACCCGACCTAATGTAGTACCAAATAAAGTCGGACTTAATAAGTTTGTTTGGAACCTTCGTTATCCGGGAGTTACCAATTTAGATGGTCGCCAAATTCTGTGGGCAGGTAATACTTCTGGTCCATTAGCTGTGCCTGGAACTTATACGGTTCGCATGCATATTGGCGACGAAATGGTTGGCGAGCAACAATTTGAAGTGAAAAAAGATCCTCGTTTGGTAGATGTAAGCCAGGAAGATTTAATTGCCCAGTTTGAGTTGGTGCAAACCATCAACGCGAAGTTAGATACTACGCATAAAGCCATTAATGAAATTCGATCCGCTACAAAAGAGATCAACGAAATGATGTCGGAAATCTCCGATGATGAATTATCTGAGCGTGTAAGAGAGCTCACGAAAGCGATTGGCGAAATCGAGATGGAATTGGTGCAAACCAAGGCAGAAGCCATTCAGGATGTGTTGAATTTCCCGATCAAGCTGAACAACAAATTAGCTGCATTAAAGAGTACGGTTGCATCCGGTTTTGGGCGACCAACAGCTCAACAATATGCCGTATTTGAAGATTTGGCGGCTAAAGTTGACGTACAACTCGAAAAGCTACAAGCCATCTGGAATGGAGAATACGAACAAGTAATTGGCGAAATCGAAAACCCGGCCGTGCCGATTAACCGATAACATTCATCTTATTTTGATGGAGCCACTTTCAGAAATGGAAGTGGCTTTTTTTGTGGATAAAGAAGGCTATGGTTACTTATAAATAATCAGTCCGTTTTTTGATAAAATACTTGTACCTGCTTTATCTGTTTCAGTAAACACAAGCGAAGCTTCAACTTCGAGACTTTCAACCCACGCAGTTGTGTTACTTGTGAAATACATAGGGAAATCTGCTATGGCAGTTTTTAGAACAAGACCGTCCTCGTATGCTTCGATGTTGATTCTGCGCGCTATATTATTTTGGTATGTCCCAACCCAGGGCGATGCATCAATATCATCATCTGATGAAAAACTTTTCGTTTCTATCCATGAAACATTTGATAACTGAGGATTTGGGCTTTCGGGTAATTTCTTTGCATCAACTATCATTTGTAGCAACTCTAATGCACTCGAATCATCAATGTTGGGGCCGAAAAAACTATTGGCTCTAAATACCATAACCAAATCCATTTCGGGAACTACATAAATACCTTGTACACCGGCTCCATTCGCATAAAAAATAGGCTGATCATCATTCAATGTTGTAGTCCACCACAAGTATCCATACCCGGTGCCTTCCCAAGGAATATTAATCGATGAAGTGCTTTTCTCGACCCACTCTTCTTCTAAAATTTGCTTTCCATTCCAGTTTCCATTCCTCGAATAGAGTAATCCAAACCGAGCTAAATCTCTGGTACTCATCTTAAAAAGATAGGCGGGAATTTTAGAAACTCCAGGTTCAGCAAAGAACTTGAAATCTATTTCCGGTCGGTAGTCTTGCATTCCTATTTCCTTGGCAACAAGCTGTTCAAAATCTACCTTTAGGGTACTGTCAGCAACTGTTTCATATATTGCCCCCAATGTGTTGAAATCCCAGTTATTATAATACCAATGTTCGCCCGGATTATAACTTCCTCTCTCTGGTTTTCGATCGGTCCATGATTGAGACTCGTAGGAAGCCGGCAGATAGATGCCCGAAGTAGAAGTAAGTAAATCGTGAACGGTTGCGAGTGATTCTTGAGCCGTGAGTTCCCGCATACCGGGAATTTCAAAATTTCCAACTTGTTCAGTGACTTCAAGTAGCCCTTGCTTAGTTTTAATTCCGATTAATGCATTAAGAAGACTTTTACGAATACTTGTCGATCGAAATCTACGAGTGGCATCCCCCCAATTTGCAAGTATTTTTCCATCATGTAATATCAAAACAGCAGCGCTTTCAAGTGAGTCGCTATACTCTTTCGCCTTCAATAAACTGCGTTGGTTAAAGCCAGCCTCAGCTACATTATCATACGATAGCCAGTTATCGTCAGGGAAATATTGATTCGTTGATTGAGAAGAAGTACAACCGGTAATTAGAATTCCCAATAGGAACAGGATAGTAAAATTCGACATATGAGAAAATTGACCTTCGAGATTGAAATTATTCTACAACTTGAGCCAAAAGATGTTGCAGGCAATTAATAAGCGGTATAGAACTCTAAATGTATATATCGATAACCGTAATCCACAAAACTATCCTCCTTTCTTCCTACATAAGATTTTCATACTCTCGACGTTTCCACCTTGAACAACATCAATTTTTGAAACGGGTACATTCATGGGTTCTATTCAATCTCGCGTTATTGCTTCGCTATTTCTGTTATTTAGTTTTTCAATTTCAGTTGCTGCACAAGAGGAAGAATTGCAGCGAATCTTCTCAGAAGATAATCTCTCCGCACTGCTTTCCACTTACGATACCGACAATGAAGCTCACTATTTACATCTGAGCATTGTTCACGAAGCAGACCAAATATTGGCGCATTTATTAGAACAAGAGATCGATCCCAATCTGCCAAACGAAAGCGGATTCACTCCACTCCATCAGGCGATTATGGCGAGCAACCTCAACGCATTCGAGAAATTGATCGAAGCCGGCGCGGATGTAAACAAGCAAAGAATCGGTGGATTGGAAAGCACTCCACTGATGTACGCTGTATCGCAACCCGGCACTGATTTTTCTGAACTCCTGATCGCCAACAATTCCGATGTGAACATCGTGGACAGCAACCTCGATCCGGCGCTAAATTGGGCAGCCTATTACGGTCATGTTGATCAGATGGAGTTGTTGATCGATTCCGGTGCTGACTTAACCCTCGAAAGCATACATGGCAACGCTGCTGATGTGGTGCCTCGACTTTGGCATGCTGATTCTGTACTTCATGTGTTCCGCTCCACGCATTTGATGGGGAAACTTTCCGATCAAAACATGCAGTTATTACAGGCCGTGAGAGAAGAAAATATTCCGGCTGTGCTTGATTTACTTAGCGAAGGAGTGGACCCAAATTCCACCGATGGATTAGGGAATCCGTTACTTCAAATAGTCGCATCAAACGGAAACACCCAAATGGTTTCCAATTTTATCCTAAATGGCGCGGATGTGAATCAGTTTAACCGAGTGGGACAAACTCCCTTGGCGTTTGCGGCGCGATTTGGTCACGAAGAAATCGTTGACTTATTACTGGAATGGGAGGCCGATGT
>JAXMOK010000017.1:0-66144 GCA_034669965.1 Balneolaceae bacterium
ACAATCGAAAACGGCTCCACTCAGCCCTAGATTATCAAACTCCCTTTGAAAAACAACAACAACTAACCCAAACACAAGCCGCTTAATCACCCTTAACTAATCGTCTACTTTTTTGTTGTAATTCCAGTCACTGCTTCAAATATATTAGACTGGAAAGCTATGAAGATGCATTAAACAACCTATCACTCTCCCAGTCTGACCAACAACAACGGCTTTTAGGTCATGCTGAGTTAAGTGAAGAATATATGCTACGGTATATGCTGGAAGTGGAAAGCCGGGACAGTCTGCTTAACACGGAGATGTTTCAGCGGCCCTTTGGCTACACCATTCAGGCTACCCAACACAACGAACGGGTAGAAACAGAGGTAGACCTGGTGGAAACCTTCAATTACCTGATCGGGCTTACTGTGGAGAGTATGCAGCTAATCCGGGGCTATGTGGTGGTGATTGGCCATAATAACAACGGAGAGCGTATTTTGGTCATATGGCGCGATGTAGAGAAGCATTCCAATGAAGAATTGGAGGCTTTCTGCGATACCATGGAGTTTAATCCCCATGACCACGAGTTCGATCTGATCTACGTGAACGGGGATAACAATCTCCAGAACCTGAGGAAAGACGAGGAGACCTGGAAAGTGCGACTGATCGAGGAGGCTTTCCATACTCTCATGTTCGAAAAAGAAGGACTATAATGCCAAGACACGCTTCTTTTTCAAAATCACTGGTTCTAAACCGGTTCCTGCTCTCCCATTTTGGGGTGAATGGCTTTGAGCCATTATCGGAATTTCTTAAATCTTCTGCCAACGAAGGCCGAGATGAGAACAATTTCTCTAACTTCTATCACGAGTTAAAGCGCAGACTGTTCGCAACTTCCAATCTTACGGAAGATCAGCTGCTGGAATACGATCAGAACATTGTGAGCCACACCCTAAGGATCAATGAAAAACGCACCGATCCCATTGAGTGGAAATACTTTCAGTATCTGTCCCTGTTATTCACCGAAATCTATCTCGATAAGTTTTTCCGGAGCCGTACCGGATTGTTGGCCGAATTAAACGAATACCTTGACAAATGGAATGACCTCAATGATGATTCCGTCCCAAATCCGGAAGGATTAATCTTTGAGCCTTTTCAGTATTCCGATATCAACAAACTGGCATTTTGGAATGCAACAGGTTCCGGTAAGACATTACTCATGCACGTTAATATTCTTCAGTACGAGTACTGGAGAAAGCATCACAAAGTAAACGATTCTAATAAAATCTTGCTGGTTACTCCGAATGAAGGATTGAGTAAACAGCACCTCATAGAGTTCAAGGCTTCAGATATTCCCGCCAATATTTTTTCAAAAAAAACAGGTGGTGTGTTATCTGGAAAAGAAGTGGAGATTCTCGAAGTCTCAAAACTTGCCGAAGAACACGGAGATAAAACAGTAGACTTTGAATCCTTTGAGACCAATAACCTTGTACTTATTGATGAAGGGCACCGGGGGGTAGCTGGTAAAGTTTGGAAAGACCGCAGAGATTATTTGAGTGAGGAAGGATTCGCCTTTGAATATTCAGCAACCTTTGGTCAGGCAGTAGCTGCTTCTGGTGGACGTACAAGAGATTCTCTTGTAAATGAATATGCAAAAACAATCATCTTTGATTACAGTTATAAGTACTTCTATAAAGATGGGTATGGAAAAGATTATCACATCCTGAACTTAAAAGAAGACAATCAGGAAAATTTCGTTCGTAAATACCTGACAGGTGCATTACTCTCATTTTATCAACAAAAATTAGTGTTTCGGGAAAACCCAGGAGCTGTTAAACAGTTCATGCTTGCAAATCCATTATGGATATTTGTGGGTGGTACCGTTACGAAAGCGTTAAGTAAAAGTGATGCCGCTGACATCCCCAAGATTCTCAAATTCTTTCAGTGGTTTATAGCCGAAGAGAAAGAAGCTACCAACTATCTTGAGCTTCTTCTAGCTGGGACTGATGGAGTGATCGACCAAAAGAACCGATCTATATTTAAGCACTTCTTTCAGTACGTCAGGAAAAGAGAATTTACCCCAACCGACCTTTACAAAGACGTGCTTAAGAGTGTATTCAACACAACCCTTTCGGGAGCCAACCTATATGTTGATAACCTGAACGGAATTGATGGAGAGCTTGGGATCCGAGTTGGAGATAGTGACTATTTTGGAGTTATAAATATAGGTGCAGACAAGCAACTCTATAAAACCTGTCAGGATGAAGGTATACCAGGGCTTGATAAAGACTTTGGTGAATCATTATTCCATGGAATTAAAGATCAAAGCAGTAAAATCAATGTACTGATTGGTGCAAAGAAATTTACCGAAGGCTGGAGTAGCTGGAGAGTAAGTACGATGGGCTTGATGAATGTTGGGCGTAGTGAAGGATCTCAAATTATACAGCTATTCGGGCGAGGAGTTCGGCTCAAGGGTTTCAATTGGACACTGAAGCGTTCACGCGAGCTTGATGAATATGAACGTCCTCAATCCAAAATCCCTGATGTTATACGGTATCTTGAGACACTGAACATCTTTGGTATTCGTAGCGATTACATGGAGCAATTTAAAGAGTTTCTGGAAGAAGAAGGATTGCCAACAAATGACTCTACCTACCAGACTATTAAAGTTCCAATTCTCCCCCAAATAAAACTGGATGACCGCCGGTTGAAGATCCTTACTATTAAAGAAGGGGTGGATTTTAAAAAAGACATCCGTCTTGACTTGAAAACCGTTCCGGCTGACCAGTTCCGACCCGTCGTGTTAGATTGGTACCCTAAGGTTCAGGTACTCCGACAGTCTAAAGGCTCTTCACAAAGTTTGGTAGAGGATAGTAACCGTTGTAAGGTCACTGAAGAACATATTGCATTTGTAGACTGGGATAAGATCTATTTTGAGCTTCAGAAGTTTAAAAACGAACGAAGCTGGTATAATATCTCCATCTCTAAAGAAGTACTTCAAGGTATTATCCTTCAATCCTGGTGGTATGAGCTGTATGTCCCTCAGGACGAGACTAAAATTACCAGCTTTTCACTGGTTAACCTTTGGGAAGAGATCGTAGCATCACTTCTAAAGGCCTACGTAGACCGATTCTATAATCACTATAAGTCTTCCTACTTGAGCAAGCATATGAAGACTGAATGGCTTACCCCAGATCATCCGAACTTTGAACAAGAATACGAAGTGATGATTGAAGAAAGTCAGGAGCGCATTATTGAAAATGTGGTCAAGCTTGCCGATGTAATGAAACAAGGCACCTTCGAGGACGATATGAAACTCGGTAATGAGTTTGAAGCCTTCAACTACCTCCAGCATCTGTACAAACCTTTGCTATACATCAATCAATCGAACTACAACGATATTGTAAAGATTTCTCCGGTTGCATTGGTAGAAAGTGAATGGAGATTCGTTAAACATCTGCGTCATTTCTATACCAATCACTCTGAGCAATTTGAAGACACACAGCTTTGCTTACTCAGAAACCAGTCACGCAAGGGTGTAGGATTCTTCGAGGCACATGGTTTCTATCCAGATTTCATTCTTTGGTTGGTACAGGGCGATACACAACACATTGCGTTCATCGATCCAAAAGGTTTGCGACAAATCACTGGCTTTGAACACCCGAAGATCCGGTTCTACAAAACCATCAAAGAAGAGATCGAACCAAGGTTGGAAGATAAAAGTGTAAATCTTAGTTCTTTCATTATCACTAATACCAAATATCACGAAGTTAAGCACTGGGACGGTGGACACGATATTAATCAATTCAATATTCATAACGTCTACTTCATGGAAGAGCAGCAGGGAGCTTATATAGAAACGATATTAGGGAAGATGGTGGAATAAACCTGATTAGATCTTGTGTAATTCTTTATTATCTATGACTTGTCGGTATTATTGTATTTCAATTTTATACCCAGTATTAAGCTCATTCAGTTTGTATTGAAGAGCAGATAAAGCTGGGGCAGAAGATGTCTTTACACCAAGGTAATCACTACCAGGATGCTCTGCATCAATAAAGGATATATATCCTAAGATTTTAGCCTGGTACCGTAGCTCTGCTGCGGGACTTTTTCGGGAGCTCAGCTCCCTTTCTGGTGCTGGCTATTAATCACTTACCGAGCCATAAACGGTAATAATTTCATTAACTTCTTTACCCAAGTATGCTTCAACCGACGAATAATGCCAGTATTCCGGTCGCTCCACAAAACCAGCGTTAACAGGATTGTAGTGAATATATTCTAAACAAGACTGCATTTTTTTATCACTGTCAATTTGAATGGGGTGTGAACCTTCCTGCCACAATTGATACTGTGATTCCACTTTTTGTGTAACACGAGCTTGTTTGATTCTTTGCAAAATTATTGAACGCCCTCGCTCTTCTAAGCAGTCTACTATCTTACGAGCAGTAAAGGATTTGAATCTTCTGATTTTTTCTACTATGTCTTTTGCTTCAACAGCTAGATGCACATGATTATGCATAATAACATAGCCATTGATCTTCATTTTGAATTCTGTATTCAAAAACTTCAGGGAATCTAGAACGATACTAGCAATCAATGGATCGTCAAAGATGGAAATCCCTCCAACCACAGAATGCGTAATAAAGTAAGGATAATGTTCTTCGTGAAATTTAAACCTGCTTCTTCCCATAACTTTTTTAATGGGTAAGACTCAATTGAACAGGTATTCCTTACAAAAAACTTTTGAGCAGTTATTAATCGGAGCAGAGCTCCGTGTTGGCATTACGGAGTGGAACTCCGGAACGAGAGTCAAATTATGAGTTTTCCTTTGACACCTTAAATCGCTCAATCAATCTAGAAAGATCGAGCGATTGCATAGCACTGATTGCGGCTTCCATGGCGCCTTCATTACATAGGCCCTGAATAGAAGCGTCTGTAAAGCCTTCTCTGGCCGCTTGAATACAGGCTTCAGAAATATAGTTCGCGAGTTCTAAGTCTTTGTTCATGGTTGCTAAGATTTATGCATTTCGGAATCTGATATAATTTCCTCTTTCAATCAAATTAAACCGTCAAAAAATCAATAGGGTGATGGCAGTACTACCGTACTTCCTCTTTGATCTAGCGCCGTTCGTTTGATCAATCGAATACAGTGACTGTAATCAAAATAGTCTCTGCGATGTACAGTGCTGAAGGGTTGGATAAAGGTTGAATCAGATAAGTGCCAGCCATAAATCCCCACTTTATCGGAGGCTCTGTCGATGGCGATTACGTTTTTTTTGTGACCGGCAATCAGTTTTCCTGAAGTTTCGGTAAAACCTGAATCTAAGAGTTGAGCTTCAATCAACTCATTATGCCGAACGTAATATGATTTGGTGGTCATTTCATCGGTCGGCGGCATTGGTATTGGAGCTAGTTTAATATCCGCTTGTTGATAAATCGCATCTACCATTTCAACGGAAGGGAGCCACATTCCCAAGCTATCCGCCAAATGTATTGCATCGGAATACCCGAGCGGTGTTCGGATTCCATCCACCGAATAATAATCGGGTGCTACACAAATGGTGAGAGTATTGAAATTCACTGGAATAAAATCCCCGCAAAACGAAACCGGTTGAGTGGGAACTTGATCTGTTTCAATCTTGGTGCAAGTTGTAATTGGAATTATAATCAATAAGAAAAGAGTCAGTGATTTCATGCGAGAGACGATCAATCAATTTTGATGAAGATGTTGAAATATGTAGAACAATAAAGTTGGTTTCTGAAAAAAATCTCAATACTGTTGTCACATTTTGAATTCCGGACAGACTATACCAAAAATAACTCTCTTTATTTGCTAACAGCAGACGAAATATACACCCTATACGGCGACTCGTTATGGCGATTAACACTTGCGTACGAATCGGATGAAGAATTGAGAAAGGATCTTTTTCAAGAAATAATGATTGCTGTTTGGCAAGCTCTGTCTCGCTTTAAAGGCAAAAGTTCCATCAAGACGTACATCTATCGCATTGCTCACAATCGATGTATTTCGCATAGCGTGAATCGAAAGAAAGTTCGCAATCGATTTAGTTCGTTAGGGGATGCTGCTATGGAAATTGAAGAGACATCAGACAACCCCGAAAAGGAAATCGAAAATCGTGAATTGAAGGCAGAGATCAACGAATTAATCGGCAAGATGTCGCCAAAAATTCGGCAAGTATTGGTGATGCATCTCGAACAGATTGCCAACAAAGAAATTGCTGAAATCCTTGGATTGAAAGAAAATACGGTGGCCGTTCGAATTAAACGTGGTAAACAACTTCTTATGGAGAAATTGAAATGAAGGAACAGGATTGGAATAGCATTCAAGACCTCTGGTCGGCCGATGAAAAACCGAAAGAAATAGAAGCTGAAATCAAAAAGGAATTTAACTCATCGAAACGAAGAGCTCTATTTATTTATATAATTGAAGCATTTATTGTGCTGTCAATTATCGCCTACACGGTATTTGCATGGCTTAATGATGTGATCGAGGAGCTCATAATAATTGACCTGTGGGCGACTTTGTTGGTGATCGGGGTGTTTACTTATTGGAACAGAATTCGATTTCCGCAAAATGAGTCACTAAATAATCGAGAGTATCTGTTATTTATGATCAAGCACTCAAAGCGAAAGAAAAATACAGGCATTTTTGTGATAACAATCGCTGTAATTCATGCCATGATCATAGCCGGATATTTTGGAATCTCCAGTCTCCTTGAAACACCTGAGCATACTTTGCTTGTTGTATCAATTACTCTTGGATATGTGATTTGGGGCGTTTGGTTTACGTTACGAGCAAACATTGAAATGTTGAAATACAACCAATTATTCGATCAATTTTTCAAGGATTAGATTATTTTTGTCACATTCGTCTTTTGGGGTAGACTATCATATCAACTAGAACAATTAAACAGTTGGTATTATGAAAAAGACAACACTATTTATCGCATTTGTAGCACTACTAAATATCCAGGTTGTTGCCCAGGATTTATTGATTAAAAACGTTCGGATTGTAGACCCGATTAAGGCAAACGCAACAGAAGCCTCAGATTTGATAATCAAAAATGGATTGATTGAATCTATTGCAAGTCATGATCCCTTAAGAAAGCTCGAAGACGTTGAAACCGTAGATGGGAATGGGAAGTATTTAAGTCCGGGATTCATTAATTCGCATATTCATCTGGCTTTAGGCACCATCGAAATGAACATTGTGGATGGAGTGCCGGAATTGGAAATAGATCTTTCAGAAGAACTACCTGAAATCACTCTCCAATTGTTATTGGCCAATGGAATAACCACAGCCAGAGATCCGGGTGGGTTGACCGATATCACAACAGAATTTAAAGAGAAAACTCAGCGAAATGAAGTGATGGGACCCGAATTAAAGGTAGCTGGCACTATTATCGATATCACGAAATTCAAAAACCTGGTTCATACGGTAGAATCGGGTGAGGATATCATCAACGAGGTACAACGGCAGAAAAATTCAGGGGTTGATTACATAAAATTGTACACCGGTTTGGATTCTGATCTTACTAAAACGGGAATCGATCATGCCCATCAAGAAGGACTAAAAACAATCGCGCATTTACAAACTACATCATGGACAGAAGCCGCCAAACTTGGGGTAGATAACATCGTGCACATTATTCCGGGCAGTGCAGACTTGTTGCCGGAAGAACATCGAGCTGCTTTTTTAGAATCGACAACCTTGGGTTCCATTTGGTTTTATAAATGGTTCGAATATGTAGATTTCGAGAGTGAAGAAATCAAAGAAATGTTTCGGGTGTTGAAGGAACACGAAGTTTCGGTTGATCCAACTTTGATATTATTTCACTCCATGTTTTTTAAAAATGATGAGATTTACACTACAAATCCGGCGCTGGCGCACTTGCCTGAAAACATTGTAACAGATTGGGAAAAGGGAATCGACTTCACCTTAGGTTGGACAGAAGCAGATTTCGAAGCAGCTAAAAATGTGTGGCCAAAAGTGGAAGAATTCTTACGATTACTCCACGAGCATGACATACTTTTGACGGCCGGAACCGATACCAACAACCCTTGGATTACCCCGGGCGACAGTTTCCACCAAGAATTGCTGCTGTACAAACAAGCCGGTTTATCGAATGCCGATATCTTAAAAATTGCAACTATCAACGGTGCAAAGTTGATGGATATTGATCACCGAACAGGAACGATTGAAGTGGGGAAAGAAGCTGATTTGGTGTTGCTCACCAGTAACCCGCTTGTTGATATTGCTCATACTTCTTCCATCGAATGGGTCATTGAAAACGGTGTGATTCACACGCCCAAAGAGTTAACAAAAAGCCTAAAATCTGTAAACTAGAGTACTAAAATACAAGCATCCTGATTCTATATTTACAGTAGGATTAGGATACTTTTTGATTGCTCTAAATTAATTACCCAAAACCATATCCAAATAGGCACTCCGAACTTCGGGGCTTGCATCGCGATTGGAATCAAAGTTCACATGTTGATCGGTGTTGGTTGTATCCACCGTAATTCCCCAAAGTGGAGAGAGTGTGGTGGGAAGCATCGAGTATCGGCCATCACCGAGTACATTGGGATATTGAGGATGTCGAACCAGTAATCCATCGGAAAGCACCGAGAATCGTCTGATATCATCGTAAAGTACGGTTCCGGCAAAGTTCGAATACTCTTGCTGCCAATCTACTAATGGGGCACAGGTTCCATCGTAAAGCTTCGGCTTAGCAAAGAATCCCGCACGAATTCCCATCCCACAAAGCTGATTATCTTCAACGTAACGAACACTCCAAAGCAGTTGATTGCCGAGCGTTGGTTTCACGATGATTTCTTGATCGTTATGAATCTTCGAAAGCGCTAGCTCGGTAACTCTCGATTTCTGTACAAACCCAATGCTTAAATAAAATATTACCCAAGCGACTGCAGCAAGAGTTAGCGATTTGCTTTTTTTGATGAGTGCAAAAACACTGATTCCAAGCAGGATAAAAGTGTAAAGGGGATCGAATACTGAAATGATATTCAGTGAATAGCGTTCATCCAATAATGGCCAGAGAAGATGCACGCCGTAGCTGGTTATCACATCCATAAAACCTGCAGTAGCATATCCCGCAAGACTGAAGAAATAAGTCTGCTTGAAGGTGAGTTTCTTTCGAACCAGCCACCATAGGATTACTGCCACGATCAGACTCCCAATAGGGATGAACAAGAGGGAATGCGTAAAATGGCGATGCAATTCCAGTTGAATTAATGGATCTGAACTTGATCCCAAAAACACATCCAAATCAGGAGCTAGGGCAGCAATGCAACCCACAAAAGAAGCCGCTCTGAAAGATTTCTTATCAGAATATAACTGTGCACTCGTCGCGCCTACTATTCCATGTGTTACCGGATCCATAGTTCAAAGATAGGGCTACGGTTATAAAAACATGGAATAGAATGAGTAAATAAAAAAAGTGAAAAAACTTCAGAAAGTTGCTTAAGTAAAGAATTAGATCGCCGATAACCTGAATAGGTCAAAGAGTATAAAATTTAGAATTATGTCTACGATAGGTGATTATCCGGGTATCCGGAACAACATGCTTACGCTACATCGCATCAACAAGAATATTGTTGAGACTGGTGAACAATTATCTTCTGGCGAGAAAGTAAATAAAGCCGAAGACGCTGCAGCTACGTACGTAAGCTCGATAAAAACAAAAGGACAGATTGCTGCTTTAGAAGCGGAATCGAGTCTTTCAACATCCGATGGTGATCAGGAAGCGAATGCTGCCAAGATCAACGCATTGTCATCGGCCAACAGCCGAATCATCGACACCGACATGGCTAAAGCCCAAGCCGAGAAAATCAGGCAGCAAATTCTGCAGGATTCCACTACCGCTATGTTTGCTCAGGCTAATATGGATATAGGCAGTGCGCTTAAAATGGTTTAAGCGATAGAATATTTTTTTTCTACAAGGGACTGCCTAACGGTTGTCCCTTTTTTTGTGTGTATGTTAAAAAGTAGTTGAAAATTGGATCTGCTTTTAGGCATTGAGTTTTGTGATGTCATGAGAATAATTCCCATAATATTGACTGATAATAATCACTATATTTCAATTTTTAGTGAATTATTTTCATGAAATCTCGCCTTCCTATCTATACAAAGTATATACAGATACATTTTTTTTAAAAAAATGTACGTTGCCTAAATCGCTGCTAATTAGGTGAATAGCAACGTTTTAACTACAAAAAAGCGGTTTTTAAGTAATAGTATATACATTGTTAACCTTGAATTTCTTATTCAGGAAATATATCCTTAGCCACTGTTTTTAACTGCCCCCAACTAACCCGGTTAAAACAGTACGAGATTAACGCACCGTGAAATCAAATTCTGACTATGAAAAAAATCACTACGTTTTTAGCACTTTCTTTTCTCTTCTCAATTCAACTAACCGCACAATCAAACGACATCCAAGTCCAGAAAACCAACGAAGGTTGGGTGATGATGGTGGATGGTGAACCGTTGATGATTAACGGAATGAACTGGGACTATTTTCCGAGAGGCACTAACTACTCTTACAGTTTATGGAATCAAGACCCGGCATTTATTAAGCAAGCATTGGATTACGAAATGGGCTTACTCCAAAATATGGGAGTAAATGCAATTCGGGTATATACAGGAATTCAGCCCGAGTGGATTACGTACATCTACGAGAATTATGGAATCTATACGATGTTAAATCACTCTTTCGGAAGATACGGGCTAACCCTAGATGGAGTTTGGACGCCAGTAACTGAGTATGATGATGCTACTACCATGGAATTACTTATGGATGAAGTCACAGAAATGGCTCAAACCTACTCAAATACTAAAGGCTTGTTACTTTATTTACTCGGAAATGAGAATAATTATGGGTTATTCTGGGCAGGTGCAGAAACAGAAGATTTTCCGGATGATGCCGCACAGCAAGCATTTGTTGGTGAGACTCGTGGGAGACCAATGTATAGGCTTATGAATGAAGCAGCAATTCGGATGAAGTCAATTGACTCATCAAGACCCGTTGCAATCTGTAATGGTGATCTACTTTTTCTTGAACATATTATTGAAGAGGCACCAGACGTTGATATCTTAGGTATCAACACATACCGAGGGGCAACTTTTACCGATCTTTTTGATCGAGTTGCTAATGAATATGGGAAGCCTGTTTTACTAACCGAATTTGGTGTAGATGCTTTCAATGCTCGAACGTTAACTGAAGCGCAAGCAGATCAGGCAACTATCAAGAAAAGTAATTGGAAAGATCTGTACTCTAATTCGGCTGGTATGGGTAAAGCAAACAATGCGATTGGTGGTTTTACCTTTCAGTTTAGTGATGGGTGGTGGAAATTCGGTCAGGTTGAAAACCTAGATATTCACGACATCAACGCTTCATGGGCAAACGGTGGGTACCAGTATGATTTTGCGAATGGCGAAAATAATATGAACGAAGAATGGTTCGGTATCACTGCAAAAGGCCCAACCAATCCAGCTGGGTTTTACGAATTGTTTCCACGAGCAGCATATTACGTGCTACAAGAAGCTCATGCTTACGGTGTGTATGACGATGACGCTTCATTAGACGATTTAAATCAATATTTTGAAGGAATTTCGATACAAGGTGCGGTTTTAAAAGCAAGGGGTGATAAAGCGGCTCTAAATAGTGCGGCTTCTGATATAATAAGACTCAGCCAATTTACTGCCGATTTTAGAACGTATAGCACAGGCGGAACTTATGTCACTACCCCGACTGATGCTGATCCTAATGTTGAGCAATATCCAACAGAACTGGGCTTCGATCATTTAGAAACATACTTCATCGGAATTGAAGCCAACCCTTCTCCGAATATTCGCGCCAATTTAGTTACAAGTATTCTGGGCAATGTACCGGGCAATCCAATCGACGAAATTTTCTACGAAAACCGAGGTCGACCGGTGGAAGTGGAAGGTACAAATGGTGATGTTACATTTAATGATGTAAACCGAGTAGCCATTTACAGCGCTGAATATAACTGGACGAGCAATTATTTCGATATCACCGGTTTCTACCGAACAGGGCATTATCACTGGGGTTACGAAGGCGATTTCTTTGGATTATATCCCGAAGCAAACTATGGCCCAAACATCGATATCTACAACGGAACGGCGCCTTTTGGATTTGAAGTAGAGGGCCGCAAAATGTTCGACGGTTTAACGGCCGCTTTTGGTCCTGAACTATGGTGGGGTGCCAATCCGGCATTTTTAATTAAGTACACCCGCATGATGGGACAAACTCAGTTAACCGGGATTTTTCATGAAGATCTAGAGCAACAAGGTTCAACAGAAAGCTCGTTTGCTATTCCACAGCCAAAAACCCGACGACTTACTTTATATGCTGCCCGCGATTTTGGAAAACTGGGCGTAGAAGCCGGCGGTATTTGGGCCGGTCAGCCGTTAAACGGTCGTGAATTCCAACTCGTTAGAGAAAACGAAGACGGCACTTACAATGCTTATGTTGACGAAATAAAGCCGATGGATAATTTCGGAGCCAAATTGAAATTGACCTATACCGGAGGATTATTTAACTGGTATGGACAAGGTGCTGTTCAAGGATTGGTAGCTAATGGTGGAGCCGATCAAACGCTTACTTTTACCGGTTGGAGATTGAAGGACAGCGGCAGTGGTAACCAAATGAATGTGCTTTCCGGATTAACATACACCATCGGAAATCTTCAAATTGCGCCAAATTTCTTATGGCAAAAACCTATCGAAGGTCCCATTCCTGCCGGTTTAACTGGCGGAGCGCGTCCACGTAATTATATTGATGATCCTTTTGCAGTGCGTTCGAATCGAGAACAAACTTCCGGCGAAATTGTGTTTACTTGGGATCCAACCCCGGGCACATGGATGTACAATTGGGATAGTAACCGATCGGAAGATGCGAGATTGGCAGTGAGTTTTGGCATAGTTTATCGACATCTTCCAACCATTCAGGATGCAGCCATTGGGATTCTACCGGATGGACGAACAACGTTTGCATTCGATGGTTCTGCACCTGCTGAAGATTTAATTGAAGTGAACGCGAGAATAGTTTCGAAGTTGAATAGAGATCTAGGCTTTGTGGCCTTGGTTTACGGTGGTGAGGGGCAATCAAACGGAAACGACACACGAACGATTACACGTATCGGTACCGATCTTCAAATGATCTACAAAAACATGAAGTTAAACTCCTATGCTCGCTTCAACGATTGGGGACCATTTGATTACCACCGCGATTTCAATCAAACCTACCCGATGCAGTTAATGGCGGATATATCAACCACGCTTGGTAAACCCGACTGGTTTGATTTACCAACTACGAGATTAGGAGTAAGAGGAACTTATCGAACGTTGAATAAATATTCGCCCAGATATTCTTTAGCTGAAACCGATCCTGCCACTGGCGAAGTTACTTTGCAAGATGGAGCTGAAGAATTTGGCTTCGGATCAGAATGGGAACTACGTACCTACATTCAAATCGATATTAGAAATTAAAAGAGATAAGTAAATGAAAGATTTAAATTTAACTATTATGACTCGTTGTTTATTTGCCGGTTTACTTATCAGCTTTTTAGTAACCGGGTGCCAGCGTTCGGTTGATGGACTTAGTGAGCCTACCTTAACCAATAACCCTGATGTTTTTATTGATGGTTTCAGTGCGGGATTGGAATATTTTCCATACGATGACGGCTTTGCAAAACTTGATGCCTTTCAGGTTGATACCGACGTAACCTACAACAATTCGGATGCATCCATGCGAATTGATGTTCCTAACCCTGATAGCCAGGAAGGTTCGTATGCCGGCGCTGCTTTCGTTGATTTGAATGGTGGCAGGGATCTAACCGAATATGATGCCCTTACTTTTTATGCCAAAGGTTCAAAAGCCGGAACCATTAATAGTATTGGTTTCGGGCAGGGAATTGATGGTGATAACAATTTTGAGGTTAGATTAGACAGCCTTCGACTTTCAACGTTTTGGAAGAAATATGTAATTCCTTTTCCCGGAACAGAAAAATTAACGGCAATGACCGGATTGTTTTGGTTTGCTGAAGAACCTGAAAATGGAGAAGGCTATAGTTTTTGGGTTGATGATCTCAAATTTGAGAAACTCGGCAACATCGCTCAACCACGTCCATCCATTAATAACGGGCGAGATATTACTATAACCAGTTTTGTTAATTTAACCTACGCAATCACCGATTTCGAGCAAACGTTAAATACTATAATCACTTTACCGGATGAAAGCACAACTAGCGAAGACATAACAATGTCTATTGCTGCCGGTTATTTTGATTTCACTTCTTCAAATCCTGCAGTTGCAACGGTAAATGAAATAGGTTTAGTTACAGTGATTGGTGAAGGAAACGCCACAATTACCGCATCGATCGATGGAGTTGTGGCCAACGGATCATTAAATATTATCTCTGCAGGTACATTCCAGTCAGCACCTGTACCAACGGTAGATCCCGATAGTGTGATTTCTATTTTTAGCGATGCGTACACCAATGTACCGGTTGATTACTACAATGGATTCTTTAATGGAGACGGCCAAACAACCCAGGGTGGAACCGGTTTTGATGGCGGCCCTCAAGGTGCCGATATTGTAGTAGACGGCGATGGTATTATCAACTATACCGATCTGAACTTTGTTGGTATTGGTACATTTTTAAATGTAAATCCTGTTGATGCAACTGAAATGACCCATTTCCATGTTGATATCAATGTGCAGGAAGGGATAGAGGCAGGCGATTATATAAACATCTTGTTACTGAATGATGTAGGAGGGAATGAAACGTCAGGTTCGGTACGAATCACTTCCGATCAATTATTAGAAAATGATTGGTTGAGCCTTGACATTCCTCTGGCTGATTTTGGATTAGCTGATCGCTCTGCACTAGGATTAATTTTCTTTGTAAGTGATGCTACGATCTCGAACATTTATGTAGATAACATTTACTATTACGACGACGGTTCTGATGGATCGGGCGGAAATGGCGGTGGCAACACCGGCGGCGAGATTGAAACTGCGCCTGTACCAACTGCTGAGGCTGACAGCGTAATTTCTATTTTTAGTGACGCATACACCAACGTAGCTGTTGATTACTATAATGGGTTCTTTAATGGCGATGGTCAAACTACTCAAGGTGGAACGGGCTTCGAAGGAGGTCCGCAAGGTGCCGATGTGGTGATCGATGGCGATGGAATTATCCACTACACCGATCTCAACTTTGTGGGGATAGGAACAGGCGTTGATCCAAATCAAACCAACTCTCCGGTTGATGCTTCGGGTATGTCGCACATTCATGTAGACATTTATGTGAATGAGGCTGTTGAAGCCGGTGACTTTATTCGCTTCCAATTACTGAACGATGTTGGAGGTAACGAATCATCCGGATCTGTGACCTTTAGTTCGGGTACATTACGCGAAGGAGAATGGGTAAGCTTTGATATTCCATTAGCCGATTTCAATTTAGCTGCACAGGATCAAATTGGACTTATTTTCTTCGTTTCCGATGACACCATCTCCGACATTTATGTAGATAATATTTATTACTACACCGATGGATCAGGAGGGGCTGGTGGTGGAGAAAAAACTGCTCCAACTTTACCTATTACCTTCGACGATTCGAATGTGATTTATGCTGCTACAACCTTTAACGGAACTGCCTTCGAAGTGGTTGATAATCCAGATGTTTCCGGATCGAACAATGCAGCCTCCAAAGTAGGTTCAATCACCAATGTTGGCCAGCAATGGGAAGGTATTTACTTCGATTTAGAGAATAATTTAGATTTCTCAAACGGAAAAACGATCACAATGGATGTTTATTCGTCAACTGCTATTCCGGTTCTTTTAAAAATTGAGGTAGACCAAGGTGCTTCTGTAGAGGTTTCACAAAATCACACTGGCTCAGGTTGGGAGGAATTAACCTTTACATTTACATCGAATGACTCTTTCCCACGAGTAACAATTTTTATGGATGGCCCTGGGAATTCTACCGGTACCTTCTATATCGATAACATCATTCAATCTAACTAAAGCATAAATCGCAGCATCTTTTATGAACAAACATGTAACTGTTTTTTCACTATTACTTTCCTTCATCCTTGTGTTGCAGGGATGCAAGGAAAGCAACAATGAACCGGAAAATGAATTCGCAACGCTGGTTTGGTCAGACGAATTTGATACTGAGGGTTCGGTTGATGCATCAAAATGGTCGTTTGATATCGGTACCGGGGTCGAGATTTTTGGAACTCCGGGCTGGGGTAATAACGAGCTTCAGTATTACACTGATCGTTCAGAAAATATCAAAGTTGAAAATGGCATGTTAGAGTTAACAGCCCGTAAAGAACGCTTTGAAAACTCGAATTACACATCTGCAAAAATATTAACCAGAGGAATTTTCGAGCAAACTTATGGCCGTTATGAAGCTCGCATCATGCTCCCATTTGGACAAGGAATTTGGCCGGCATTCTGGTTATTAGGGGACGATTCTAACGGTTCTGTTATTTGGCCACAAATTGGTGAAATCGACATTATGGAGTATAGAGGCCAACAGCCAACTATCATTCATGGCAGTGTGCATGGTCCGGGTTATTCAGCCGGTCAAGCAGAAACTGCAGAATACAACTTAAAGTCTGGACGCTTTGATTCAGAGTTTCATGTATTCGCCATCGAATGGGGACCTGATTTTATTCGCTATTTCGTTGATGATGAATTGTACAACGAGATAACTCCGGATGATGTAAATGGCGAATGGGTATTTAACGATAATACCTTTTACATCATTATTAATACAGCGGTTGGGGGATCATTCGTGGGTTCACCGGATAGCAGCACACCATTCCCTCAAGCAATCTATGTAGATTACGTTCGAGTATATAGCTACGATGGGTAAAACATCTGTAGCGGTACAATAAAGCAAATTCAAGAACTTCACTCTCAACAAAAAGTTTAAAAGCGATGAGCCATTCATCAAATTCTAATACAGCGAGTACTCAAACCACAAGTAACAAATTGGAAGCTGTTACCATCAATAACGAGCCCTACTTCAAGATTAATGATTCGGATAAAATCCGGCCATTTTTCATGAGCATAGTTAGTGATTCTAATCACTGGATGTTTATTTCAAGCAATGGCGGACTTACCGCAGGTAGAAAGAATTCAGAGTTTTCGTTATTTCCGTATTACACCGATGACAAAATTACTGAGTTTGCTGATATCACCGGTTCAAAAACCATCATTCAGGTTCTTGTTGAAGGTAAGCAGCAGGTTTGGGAGCCTTTTTCTAAACATGATGAACACCGATATAAAACATCCCAAAACTTGTATAAAAGTCGGTGGGGCAATAGAATATTATTCGAAGAGATAAATCACGATCTGAACTTATCCTTCAAATACGAGTGGAAATCCAGTAACGAATTTGGGTTTATTCGAACATCAACGGTTCAAAATATTGCAGACTCTGACGTAACTATCACCGTACTCGATGGCATTCAGAATATCCTGCCGGCAAGTGTAAACAGTGATCTTCAAGTACGTTCAAGTAACTTGCTCGATGCTTATAAAAGATCGGAAATGGTTGCGGAAACGGGCCTAGGTATCTACGCGCTTAGCGCTATTCCGGTTGATAAAGCAGAACCCAGCGAAGCTTTAAAAGCCAACGTTGTGTGGTCTACTGGATTGAAAAATCCAACCTATTTGGTTTCATCACTGCAATTAGATGCTTTTAGAAATGGCGCTTCGGTTAATGCAGAGGATGATGTTAAAGGTGAAAAGGGTGCGTACTTCGTATGTTCAAAATTAACGTTGGCCGCTGATACCTACGAGACTTGGAATTTGGTTGCCAATGTGAATCAAAACCATGCTAGCACTATTGCCCTTAACGAACGATTGAAGTCTGATCCGGATGAACTTCTGCATGAAGTTGATCAAAACGTTGAATTAGGTACAAAAAAGTTAAAAACACTGGTTGCTCAGTCTGATGGCATGCAATTAACTGCCGATGAGCTAAAAGATGCCCGTCATTTCTCGAACGTGCTATTTAACATCATGCGTGGCGGTATTTTCGATTATCATTATCAGATCGAAAAGGATGATTTCACCAATTATTTGAACAACGCAAGCAAACCCACTTTTCAACGAAATGAAAAGCTGCTTAGTGAGCTGCCGAATGTATTCGACCAATCGGTGTTGCTTTCAACCATCGACAACAGCGACGATGCCGATTTGATCCGGTTAGTAAAAGAGTATTTGCCTTTAAAATTTAGCCGTCGCCATGGCGATCCTTCTCGACCTTGGAATCGATTTTCGATTAATACGCACGAAGAAGATGGTACTAAAATTCTTGATTACGAAGGGAACTGGCGCGACATTTTCCAAAATTGGGAAGCATTGGCGCACTCGTACCCAAAGTTTTTGGAGGGAATGATTTTCAAATTCCTGAACGCTACAACTTTTGATGGATACAACCCATATCGTGTTACAAAAGGCGGTTTCGATTGGGAAACCATCGAGCCCGACGATCCTTGGTCGTACATTGGTTATTGGGGCGATCATCAGATCATATACTTACTCAAGTTTCTGGAATTGTACGAGAAGCATCAACCAGAGGCCTTCCCGGCTTTGATGAATGAAGATGTGTTTGTGTATGCCAATGTTCCTTATCGAATTAAGAACTACGATGACATTGCCAAAAACCCGAAAGATACCATCGATTTTGATGATGAAGAAGACGAGGCTATTCGTGAACGTGTGGCTGAAATTGGTGCCGATGGCGCACTTCTGATCAACAACAAAGAAGAAATTCATCGGGTAAGTCTGCTCGAAAAATTATTGGCTACAACCTTAGCTAAAGTATCAAACCTCATTCCCGAAGGCGGCATCTGGATGAACACTCAACGTCCGGAATGGAACGACGCCAACAACGCGTTGGTGGGGAATGGGGTCTCGATGGTAACCTTGTATTATTTGCGCAGATTTTTAACACACCTGCAAAATGTACTTACTAGCGTAACCGACCAAAGTGTCGAAGTTTCGGTGGAAATGCTTGAATGCTTCAACTCCATCAAAAATACGTTGGAAGCTCACAAAGCAGTGATAAGCGGATCGGTTAACGACGAACAACGCAAAGCCATCACCGATGCACTTGGTAACGCAGCTGCTTCTTATCGAGATAGCATTTATACAAACGGTTTCTCCGGCGAATTATCAAATATTGATATTGCAGCGGTACGTGATTTTGTTGCAGTAACTAACGAGTATTTAGAGCATTCGATTCGTGCAAATAAGCGTAGCGACAATCTGTACCATGCCTATAATATCATGAGTTTTGAAGGCGATGGTATCTCCATTTCTTATCTCGATGAAATGCTCGAAGGACAAGTTGCCGTCTTGAGTTCAGGATATTTATCTGCAGAAGAATCGTTGGAAGTGCTGGATGCATTACGCAAAAGCACCTTGTATCGAGAGGATCAATCCAGCTACATTCTGTATCCAAACAAAGAATTGCCGGGCTTTTTAAAACGTAATAATGTACCGGAAACAGCAGTATCATCCTCCAAATTATTAAGCAAAATGGTGGAAACCGGTGACACCAGAATTATCAGCAAAGATGTAAACGGTGGATATCATTTCAATGGTAATTTCAAAAACGCCGGCGATCTTGACAAGGCTCTGGATTCACTGAAAGACGGCGAATTTGCCGATTTCCTTGATAAAGAACGGGAAGCCATTTTGGATACCTTCGAGGATGTATTCAATCACAAAGCCTTTACCGGTCGCTCGGGCACTTTTTACGGCTACGAGGGATTGGGATCCATTTACTGGCACATGGTGTCGAAGTTATATCTTGCTGCCTTCGAAGTATGCGATCAGGCTGAAAAAGCAGGCTCTGATGAAGAAGTAAAAGCCAAACTCGCAGATCATTTCTACGAAATTGGTGAAGGCATTGGAATCCATAAATCACCTGAAGTATATGGTGCATTCCCAACCGATCCATATTCACATACGCCGTACCACAGAGGGGCTCAACAGCCCGGAATGACCGGACAGGTGAAGGAAGACATCTTGGCCAGAATCGGTGAACTGGGAATCGAAGTTGAGGATGGTGTTTTATCGTTTAATCCGGTTTTATTGCGTAAATCTGAGTTTTTAACAGAGCCCGGAACCTATCAGATTACGAACCTAAACGGGAATGAAAACGAAGTTGTGGTTCCTAAAAACGCATTGGCATTTAGTTATTGCCAGGTTCCTGTGATTTACAAAATAGAAGAGCAGGATGGAATTGAAGCGTATTTACAAAACGGCGCTTCCCAATCTTTTAATGGATTATCGCTTGATAAAAAAACAAGTGCCATGATTTTTGGTCGCACCGGCGAGGTGACAAAATTAAAAGTAGCAATTAAAGAACACCGACTAATTAATTCATAAATAGAGGTTAGCATGCGAAACGTACGTCATTTATTGATTTTCATCTTAGCATCGCTAATGGGTATAACATGTACCAGATCGGATAAAAAAATGAATAGAGATAAAACTGCACAAGAGATCCTAGGGAATGTCGAATATCAGGCTATTTCCTATGGCGGTTACCGCGAAATCACACGAGAGATTCAGCCTACGGTAGCCCAACTAAAAGAAGATATGCGCATTCTACAGGCTATGGGCATTAAACTGATCAGAACTTATAACGTACATCTCGATCATGCATCGAACGTACTTAAAGCCATTGATGAGCTGAAAAAAGAAGACCAATCTTTTGAAATGTATGTGATGCTTGGCGCATGGATTGACGCCAAAAATTCATGGACAACAAAGCCTATTCGTATTCGGAATGTTGGTGCCCCACGCAACACCACCGAAATTGCAGCAACTGTTGAACTTGCAAAGCAGTATCCCGATATCATCAAAATAATTGCCGTTGGTAACGAAGCGATGGTGCACTGGGCTTGGGAATATTATGTGGAGCCTTCCATCATTCTTAAATGGGTTACTTACTTGCAGGATTTAAAAGCTGAGGGTGAATTACCGGCAGATTTATGGATCACCAGTTCCGATAATTTCGCAAGCTGGGGAGGTGGCGATAGCAGCTATCACAAACAGGATTTAAACAAACTGATAGAAGCCGTCGATTTCTTATCCGTTCATACCTATCCGATGCACGACACGCACTATCACCCCGAATTTTGGGGAGTTAGAGATGATGAGATGGGTCTTTCCGACAAAGAAAAAATCGATCTGGCTATGGAACGCGCCGTTGATTATGCTCAAAATCAATACAACAATGTTGTGGAATACATGCAAAGTTTGGGCATCGATAAACCGGTTCATATCGGTGAAACGGGCTGGGCAACAATCTCAGACGAGCACTATGGCATCGAGGGCGCACGATCGACCGATGAATATAAATCGGGGGTGTACTACAACGCTATTCGCGAGTGGTCGAACGAGGAGAATATCTCTGTGTTTTATTTTGAAGCTTTTGACGAGAAATGGAAAGATGCCCAAAATCAGAATGGCTCTGAAAACCACTTCGGGTTGATAAACTTAGATGGCGAAGCCAAATATGCAATATGGGATTTGGTAGATGCCGGAATTTTTGAAGGATTAACTCGCGATGGCAAACCAATTACCAAAACATTTAATGGCGATTACGATGCCATGATGGAAACGGTGAAAGTGCCACCATCATTAGAAGAGGTAATGGCCGACAAGTAACAAACCTATACCATGAAAACGCATTTACTAACTATATTCGTAGCATTGCTGATGATCGGATGTTACTCAAATCAAAACCTTGAAATGGAAGTTTACGAGACATCGGCAAATGGAAATCAGTTAACCAAAGTTACTGAATTCACTGAAACGGACGATGTTGTTGAAATCACGCTAAATCCGGATGAAAAATTTCAAAAAATAACCGGTTTCGGCGGGTCGTTTACTGAGTCGACGGCGTATCTACTCAATCAATTGAGTGATGAAAATCGTGCAGAAATTCTGGAAGCCTATTTTGGAGAAAGTGGTGCAAAGTATTCGTTAACCCGAACGCACATAAACTCTAGCGATTTTTCATTGAGCAATTACTCCTATGCTCCTGTTCCCGGCGACGTAACCCTTGAAAACTTCTCGATTGAAGATGACATGGATGACATCATTCCTACTATCAAAGATGCAATGTCGATTTCGAAAGACGGTTTTAAAATTATTTCATCGCCTTGGACCGCTCCCATCTGGATGAAAGATAACAAAGCCTGGAAAGGTGGTAAGTTGCTGCCCGAATATTACGATACTTGGGCGTTGTTTTTCTCAAAATATCTGGATGCTTATGCCGAGCAAGGCATCGACATTTGGGGGATTACGGTAGAAAACGAGCCATTGGGTAACGGCGAGAATTGGGAAAGTATGCATTACACTCCCGAAGAAATGAACGAGTTTGTGATCAAACACCTTGGGCCACAGCTCGAAAAAACTCATCCAGATGTGGTTTTGCTAGGCTATGATCAAAACCGAGATCACCTGGAAGAATGGGTAGATGTAATGTATGGCGATGAAGAAGCTGCCAAGTATTTCGATGGAACGGCTATTCACTGGTATGCCAGTACCTACGATGTATTTGAAGAAGTGCTGCAATACGCGCACAATGCTGCGCCAGACAAATATTTGATTCAATCAGAAGCAACCGCTGATGCTGATGTTCCACGCTGGCAAGATGATGATTGGTATTGGGCCAAAGAAGCCACCGATTGGGGTTGGGATTGGGCTCCGGAAGAGCAAAAGTATCTGCATCCGAAATATGTACCTGTTTATCGTTACGCGCGTGATATAATCGGAACCCTGAATAATTGGGTTGATGGCTGGGTAGATTGGAATATGGTGCTCGATCGACAAGGCGGGCCGAATTGGGCAAACAATTGGTGTTTAGCTCCTGTTATTGTTGATCCGGATGCGGATGAAGTTTACTTCACTCCACTTTATTACACCATGGCTCACTTTAGCCGTTTTATACGTCCTGATGCATATCGAATTGGGCATCAACATAACGACGAAGAATTATTAGTAACAGCAGCTCAAAATCCTGACGGATCAATAGCTGTGGTAGTGCTTAATCAAACCGAAAATGCCAAAAGTATATCGATTAAGCTTGGTAATACTGAGAAATCAGTAACCATTGATGCGCAGGCATTACAAACGATTGTATTGGATTCACAGGAATAATAACTAACTATAGGAACGGAATACGATGGCTACACAGGCTGCAAAACGGAGTGTCCCTTATTCATATAAATTAGCATTTGGATTTGGAATGCTTGCAAATCAGATGTTTCCGGCAGTGCTGAGCATCTTTATGGTGGTATTAGTTCAGGATTTGGGCTTTCCCGGATGGATGTGGGGTGTTATTTTCTTTTTCCCTCGTATTTTTGACGCTTTTACTGATCCGATTATGGGGTTTATTTCGGATAACACACGTTCTAAATGGGGGCGTCGTCGCCAGTATGTATTTCTTGGAGCCATTGTAATGGGGCTCAGTTTTATCATTATGTGGCAGTTGTATGCCGACAACAGCGTGATGTACAACTTTACTTATTTCATGGCATGTTCGGTGGCTTTCTTTCTTGGGTTAACCATTTTTAGTGTGCCTTACGTAGCTATGGGCTACGAAATGAGTGATGACTTCCATGAGCGCACGCAAATTATGGCCATTGCACAATGGATTGGTCAGTGGGCTTGGATTATTGCTCCGTGGTTCTGGGTAATTATGTATGATCCGGAGTGGTTCGAATCTGCCGAAGTTGCTACCCGAACGCTTGCTACATGGGTAGGCATCATCTTTATGTTTTGTGCGATGATTCCGGCTATCGTAATCAAAGACAAATCTACGGAAGACCGTGACGATTACATGCCTCTTACTGCAGCAAATATTGGAAATGGTTTTAAGGAAATCATTAACAGTTTTAAAGAAGCTTTTAAATCGGTTCCATTCCGAAAGTTGTGTATTTCCACCTTTTTGATTTTTAATGCCTTCAATACCGTTGCGGCCTTTACCTTTTTTGTGATTGTATATCATTTATTCGGTGGCGATGCCGGTGCAGCAGGAATCTGGCCAACACTTTTTGGTAGCCTTGGCGCTATAGTAACCACCTTTATTGTGATACCGATTGTGGCCAAAATGTCGAAAATTATGGGCAAGAAAAAAGCCTTTATTGTTTCACAAGCGCTATCGATAGTTGGTTATTTACTCTTTTGGTTTTTACTAATTCCGGGTAAACCATACATGTTTATCATTGCACTGCCATTTTTCTCTTTTGGGATTGGTAGTCTCTTCACACTAATGATGTCGATGACGGCAGATGTAATTGATCTGGATGAATTAAACTATGGAATCCGTCGCGAAGGCGTTTTTGGTGCCATTTATTGGTGGATGGTTAAATTCGGTTTTGCCATTGCCGGTGGATTAAGCGGAATCATCCTCAGCATAGTTGGCTTCAGTGCAGATGCGCTCCCAGGACCTATTGAAATTGGTGATGTATGGCCGGGCATTACCGGTTTACGGGCATTCTTCTCAGGATTGCCAATAGTAGGCACATTCATAGCCATATTAGTTATGTGGAGTTATGATATTGACGAAGAGCGAGCGAATGAAATACGTGCCAAATTAGAAGCAAGAAAAGCAGGCAGAAAAGTAAAGAAAAAAGAAGGTGAGCAAACCAGTTATTATCAGATTGGAAAGGCAAATTCGTTCTCTAATATTGAGGTAGATTACCCGTACACGCCTATTCATTTAGATAGCGACGCTGCCACTTTAACTGCCAAATGCCAAGAAATAATGGCAAATGGTTTTTCGGGCATTTGCTTCAGTCCGTACAAGGATAATCAGAATGTTGGCGATCAATTATCGAAAGAACAAATTGAACAACGTATGAAAATTGTTTCGCCGTATGTTCAGTGGATACGATCTTTTTCCACAACCGGTGGAAACGAATTAACCCCGGAAATTGCCCATAAATACGATAAGAAGTCGGTAGTAGGCGCCTGGATTGATGACAACCTCCAGAATAACGAGAGAGAAATGAAACAGCTCATTACATTGGCAAACTCCGGCGCGGTTGATATTGCTACTGTAGGAAACGAGACCATTATGCGTGGCGAACTCTCGGTAGAGCAGATGATCGATTATCTCAAACGAGTGAAAGAGAAACTGCCAAACACACCTGTTGCTTACGTTGATGCGTATTTCGTTTTTCTAGATCATCCCGAATTACTGGATTATTGTGATGTAGTTATGATTAATTGCTACCCGTTTTGGGAGGGGTATTCCATCGAGAATTCGATGAGTGTGGTAGAAAAAATGTACGCGTTGGTTTCATCCATCAGCAAAGGTAAAAAGGTAATTATTTCTGAAACGGGCTGGCCTACAGAAGGTCAAACAGTGGGAGATGCTATACCATCACTCGAAAATATGATGAAATACTTCATCAACATGGCAACTTGGAGTAAAGCCAACGATGTAGATATGTACTATTTCTCATCGTTTGATGAATCTTGGAAAGTACGCCACGAAGGTGATGTAGGCGCCCGATGGGGACTTTGGAATAAAAATGAACAGTTAAAAATTAAGTAAACATGTCGTATAGAAAAGAAAAATTTCTAAGCTTCGAAAAATCATCGCTACTTTCTAAAGTAGACTATTTGGAAGGATTGAGCGATAAGGAAATCAATGACTTATTTCAAGAGATTTTAACCGATGGGATTCATGGTTTTTGTTTTAGTTTGTACGAAGAAGGGCAAGAACCGGGCGATATTATCCCAAAACCGCAGATTCACCGTAGAATGCAGATTCTTGCTAATCACTGTGGTTGGATAAGATCTTTCTCCACAACGGAAGGCAACGAACTGGTGCCGGAAGTAGCCAAAGAATTCGGCCTTAAAACCATGGTAGGCGCATGGCTCGGTAGCGATGAAGAAAAAAATAGAGGCGAAATCGAAGGCCTCATCGAACTAGCCAAAAAAGGCATGGTTGATATTGCCGTAGTTGGAAACGAAGTGCTCTATCGCGATGATCTCTCGCTGGAAAGGCTTGTTGAATATATCCAACAAGTAAAAAAGGAAATACCCGATGTGCCTGTTGGCTATGTGGATGCTTATTACGAGTTCAGTGTTCATCCCGAGTTGGCAGAAAACTGCGATGTGATTTTATGTAATTGCTATCCGTATTGGGAAGGAACCTCTTTCGAAGACTCGCTAAACCACATGCGACAAATGTATTATCAAGCCAAAGCTGCTGGAAATGGCAAGCGAACGATTATTACAGAAACAGGTTGGCCTAGCCAAGGCGAAGGCTTAGGCGGAGCAATTCCATCGAAAGAAAGTGCATTGAAATACTTTATAAATGCAAATATGTGGACCCAAGACGAGGACATCGAAATCATGTACTTCTCTTCGTTTGATGAAGCGTGGAAGAAAAGTGATGAAGGTGAAGTTGGAGCCTATTGGGGCGTTTGGGATAGCAACAATAATCTTAAATACTAACCATTTGAGTACATTCGAAAAACTCGGTTTAACTCCGGGAAAAGCTATTTGTTACTCAGGATTCAGAGATGGGCAACATCCGGGAGGAGAGTTTCCATCGTACGAGGAAATAAAAGAAGACCTGCTGATTCTGAAGGATAAATGGAAGTATTTGCGATTGTATGATTCAAGCGTGCATGCTAAAATAGTGCTGGATGTTATTGATAAAGAAGGGCTCGATTTTAAAATTATGCTGGGAGCCGATATCGGTGCTGAAATCAGCAATCCTAATTGTCCTTGGGGTGGAGGAGTTTATGATGAAGATCAGCTCAAAAAGAATAAAAAGCTTAATAAAGCGAAAATTGATCGACTTATTGAATTAGGTAATAAGTATCCCGAAATCATTTTTTCTTTATCCATCGGTAACGAAACCTGTGTTGACTGGACCGATCATTTAGTTCCGGAAGAAAACGTTTTGGCTTACGCCCGAAAAGTGAAAGCTAATACAAATCAGCAGGTTACTTTCTGCGAAAATTATGTGCCTTGGCTGGATAAACTTACCGAACTGGGAGAATTTCTGGATTTTATTTCCATACACACTTATCCGGTATGGGAATATAGAAGCATAAAAGAAGGACTCTCTTTCACCAAACAAAACTACTACGCCGTTGCAGAGAAATATCCCGATATACCCGTTGTGATTACCGAAGCCGGTTGGGCAACCAAATCAAATGGGCAAGGGATTGATGTAACCAATGTGAACGAGGGATTTCAGAAAAAATATTATTCTGAGCTCATGGAATGGACTGAGAAGGAAGGAATTTTGACCTTTTACTTCGAGGCGTTTGATGAAAACTGGAAGGGATCTCCCGACCCTTGGGAACCCGAAAAACATTGGGGGTTATATCGCGCAGATCGCACCCCAAAACTGGCCGTTAATCCTAATTATATCCGCCAAAAGTCAATGCATTAGTATTAGGTAATTGCTCAATTACAAATCAAGGAGAAATAACATTCTACAATTCGCTACAATTAAAAATCATTTTAAAAAATCTACTATGAAACCATATTTACTAACAATAGTGCTGTTAGCTTTATCAACATCGCTGATGGCACAAAACAGTCCGGTTAATTTCGAAGCCGATGGCAACGGAGCCGACTGGACCTGGGTTGTATTTGAAAACACAGATGATCCCGCGCTTGAGATTATTGATAACCCGGATGCAACAGACCCAAACACATCTGCAAAAGTTGCTAAATTTACTGCAAGAGTTGATGGCGCAACCTTCGCGGGCGTTACCACCGATGGCATTGGAACGTTTACTTTAGACGACAACAACAGTACCATAAAAATCATGGTTTGGAAAACCACCATTTCCGATGTTGGAATAAAATTAGAAGCAGCTGGAGGCTGGTCGGAAGGTGAGATAAAAGTTGCTAACACAGTAACGAATCAATGGGAAGAACTAACCTTCGATTTTTCGGATAGAAATAACCCACCAGAAAGTGAAGGTGGAGTGTTCGCTAAGCTTACTATTTTTCCAGATTTTACAGCAAGAAGTCAGGAAAATGTCATCTACTTCGATAACGTAACTTTTGGCGATCTTAGTAGTGGTGGATTTTCTCCAACAGTAGCTGCACCTACTCCAACTGTTGACGAAACTAATGTAATATCGATGTTTAGTGATGTTTATACTGATGTAACTGTAGATACTTGGCAAACAGGCTGGTCAAATTCTGGATATGCGGATATTGAAGTTGAAGGAAATGCCACCAAAAAATACTCGAACCTAAACTTTGTGGGTATCGAAACAGTTGCAAGCCAAATTGATGCTAGTGGTATGACTCACGTTTACTTCGATATGTGGACTCCTGATGCAACAACCTTCCGTTTCAAAATTGTTGATTTCGGGCCTACGGGTGGATATAGTGGTGAAGGTGGAGATGGTCAAGGAGATGATTCGGAACATGAATTAATCTGGGAAAACCCAACTCAAGGGGAATGGGTAAGTTATGATTTACCATTAGCAGATTTTACAAGCCTCACCAATACTACCAATTTAGCGCAATATATTTTTAGTGCAGAACCAGCAGGCGGAGCAACAGTATTTATAGATAACATGTTTTTCTACAATGCTGATGCTACAAGTAACGAGATTACTGAAGTACCAAACGGTTTTAGTTTAGAGCAAAACTATCCAAACCCTTTTAACCCTTCAACAAATATCTCTTATTCGGTCCCTGTCTCAGGTATAGTAAGTTTAGATGTTTATAACTTGAAAGGGCAGAAAGTAGCTGGTTTGGTAAATGGAGTACAAAGTGCAGGTGCTCATACGGTAGCATTTGATGCTAGTAATTTATCCTCTGGGATCTATGTTTATCGCTTAACCGCGGGTAGTTTAATAAGCGTGAAGAAAATGATGCTGATTAAGTAATAAAGTCAGTTTTAATTTTTTTAAAGCCGGTCTGTTTCAGTCCGGCTTTTTTTAGTATCTACCAAAGTTGGTTTTCGTATTAATATTATTAACAAATTTCTGACCTGATGGGGTTATTAACTGCTGAATTGTTAGTTATTGCATTCTCTGCAATTTCCTTAATTATAGTACTGTTGGTTGCGTGGCAATTCAGAACGATTAAAAAAATTGTTTCGGGTTTTCGTCACGGTCATTCAAAACGTGAATCGCTTGCGGAAGAGGCATTTTTAGAATTAAGAGAGACAAAATCAGATAATGTACTTAAGCGAGAGTTTGACGATATACAGGCCGATTTAAAAAACAAAACGCTAGAACTCGCTAAATTAGCTCGAGAAAATGAAGCCAAAACTGAGGTGCTCAATTCTATAAAGAATGATGTAGTTCATATTAAAAATAGTCCAACAAGTATTCCTCGGGTTACTAAAGATATTCTCAATAAAATCAATACAGTAACCACGCACAATGAGTATACATTCGGTATTCAAATTGATGAACTGAATAAAAGATTTTATGCTAATTTAAAGGAAGACTTTCCTGAGCTTACAACCAACGATTTACGATTGTGTGCCTACATTAAAATTGGGATGTCGGCTAAGGAAATAGCAAAGTTATTGCACATAAAACCATCGAGTGTGTATATCAGTAGGTCAAGACTTCGAAAAAAACTCGGACTCCTTCCCACCGATGATCTTCATGGATTTCTCGCATTAAAATAAAGCTGGTTCTTACTTCGATGAAAGCACAGCCGCTGATCTTGGTGCTAACTCAATCGACAATCTTTCGCTGTTTTGTTCGAAGGTCGTTTCGTAAAGAAGTGCTTCGTACATAGAATTAAATCGGGTTGGGACTTCAACTTCAATAGATTGATTGCTAGTGTTGAAAACCGTTATTATTTCATGCTTATCATCATACCTGGAATATGCTAGTGACTCTTTTAGATCGTCAATTACTAGATACTCAAGTTCACCATTTGCCAACACGGGATTACTTTTTCGCATGTGGATTATCGATCGCATAAAGTTGAACCAATCCTCATCGAAACGAACTTCGTTGTGAGGCCGATCAAATCCAAGAGGATGGGTAGTTTCGGTTTCAAAATCGTAATCTTTCCAAATCAATGGTTTTCTGGTTGATGGATCATTTGCTCCCCACATCCCCATTTCATCTCCATTCCAAATTTGAGGCGAACCAATGTAGGTGTATTGTTGGGTGAGAATCAGCTTCATGGTTTGATAAGTCTCTGCATCCGGTTTGTCGACCTTATACTCAGGATTATCATCCGGTTTTGGCTGATACATGTATTTGTTCTTGTTGTAGATCGAAGTGCCAAATCTGGGAGTATCATGGCTGGCCGTCATATTCATCATCGCGTAATTATTCACTTTTCTGATGTTCGACTGAAAGGATTTCAGACTATCAACATATTCGTGTACCGAGATTTTATTGGGCGATTGATTAAAGAAATGCCGGGTAGCGCGATACCAGCGATAATTCATCGGAGCATCGAACACATCCCCACGCAACATTTGTTCAGGGTCGAGTAAATCATCCGGATATTGTTGCCACCAAAGTTCACCTAACAGATAGGCATCGGGATTAATCCCACGAACAAATTTGCGATAATCGCGCCAGAAAGTAAGTCCAACTTCTGCGGCTACATCCAAACGGAAACCATCAATACCATCGCTCGGATCGCCATCTCCATTAGGATCTAACCAACGTCGGGTTACATCAAAAATATGTTGTTTGGCTTGTTCAGCGTAGATGTCGGCATCAAAAATATGGATGCCATCGCTATGATCAACTCTAAAAGTCTCCCGGAATTCAGGCAACGTGTATACGCCAACCCAACCTCGATATGCAAATTCGTTTTCCTCTGTGTCTGGATCGTCAAACTCATCCACAAAATACCAATCGGCGTACTCGCTTTCGGCTTGGTTTTGCAGGATGTCTTTCCATGCCCAAAATTCTATCCCGGTATGATTCCAGCTATAATCTAAAATCAATTTCATATCCCGTATATGGAGTTCTTCAATCACTTTAAGAAACATTTTGTCGGCACTTGTCCAGACCCAGGATTTTGGATCAGTCGGGTTTTCACTCTCGATCATTGCCTTATCCCCAATAGGGTCGGGACCAAAATTCCGATCTATGTGATGCCAGTTTCGGGCATCGAATTTATGAAGAGAGGGCGCATCGTTTAATGGATTGAAATAAATTGCGGTAACCCCGAGCGAATCCAAATAATCGATTTTATCTAACACTCCTTGGAGATCGCCGCCATACCGTCTAAGCTGAGCTTTTTGACCGAAATACGTGAGTTCATTTCCAAAAAAATCGGTTATATCATCCAGCTCATCCCAATAGGGATCTGGAGCGTACCAATCGTGAGTCCATGCAGTAGTTTGCCAACTGTCAGGAACGGTACCGGGATAAGAACCATTGATATCGGTTGGAGTTGGATCGTTAGTGGGATCCCCATTGCGAAATCGTTCAACAAAAATCTGATACCAAATAGCTTCCTTACTCCATTCCGGTGGTTCATCGAATGCTGTTGAAGTTTGCACCTTCGATTGATTTGTATCCGAACAGGCAAATAAAGTGATCGAGAAAAGACAAAAAAGAAAGAAGTACTTGTGCATGAGTGAGGATAATTATTGAGAAAAGAGAGTATCAAGAATTGCGGAGAAATGCACTATTTAGCACCTCTCCCTAACCCTCTCTTTAAGGAGAGGGAATAATTTATGAGTAAATATTGAAGTCTCAGTCGTAATAAAAATTGGTTAATAAAATCATAAGACGCTCAACTAACATTGAATGAATTTATTTAGAATTTACCTATAGCTTTATTCTTTGAATTTAAGTTCAGAAAATTAGTTAAATATTGATAATTATAGCCCTCTCCTTGAGGAGAGGGTTGGGTGAGGTGATAAATGATACTGACGAGCTAGCCAACAATCGAATATCAAAACCTTTAATTTCTAGATTGAAAACAAACTTATGGTGGGTGTGGTGGCGATATTTACAAGAATTCATTTTATTGAGGTTCGGATGTTATAGGGGAAAGAAAAAGTGAAGTTCAAAAATAAATTACACGCCGGGGCTCATTCACAAGTATTTGAAAATGCTAAACAATTACGTTTAAGTCAGACTAATGCTGAAGATGTATTGTGGCAGTATTTAAGAGCAAGAAGATTTGAGAATCTAAAATTCAGGCGTCAACACCCATTACATTCTTATGTAGCAGATTTCTACTGTCATGAGAAGAGATTAATTATCGAAATTGATGGTGGATACCATAATAACATTGAGCAAAAAAGAAGGGATGACTCACGTACTTCCGAACTTGAAAAACTGGGTTTGCAAGTTGTTCGATTTACAAATGCTAAAGTGATTGATAATATTGATGGTTGTTTATCTGAGCTACGTGAAATTATCAAAAATGACACCTCACCCTAGGCCTCTCCTGAAGGAGAGGGGACCTATTTCAATCAGTTCAACACTCATTCAAATTTATTTATCCAAGGATTTTAAGTTTTCATAATCAAAAAAGCCCTCTCCTTGAGGAGAGGGTTGGGTGAGGTGAACAATGACACTGACGAGCTTGCCAACAATCAAAAATCAAAACCATTGATTTCTAGTTAAAATAAGCTTGGCTTGGGTGAGGTGTAAAAAGATCTGGATCCAAATTTCTTCCATTCACGATCCCAGACTGTTGTGAAGCGAAGTGATCTCTGTAGCAAAATTGATTGTAGATTCTAGATCCTGAGATAGCTTCGTCGCAAGCTCCTCGCAAATGGATTAATTAAGTTACATCCGTGTTTTAGTGCTTTTGTGTCGAGTCTTAATTCAACACTTAACGTGAAGCTTCATTCACGAGTGTAGCGAAGTGATCTCTAGAATAAGTTTGATGGTAGATTCTAGATCCTGAGATTGCTTCGTCGCAAGCTCCTCGCAAATGGATTAATTAATATGCTACCGTGTTTTAGTGCTTTTGTGTCGAGTCTTAATTCAACACTTAACACTTAGCATTTAAAATTACCCACTATAACCATTCACGAGCGGAGCGAAGTGATCTCAGTATTTTTAATCCGGGTTGAGCCAAGAAACTGAGATTACTTCGTCGTAAGCTCCTCGCAAATGTTAGGTAAAGTGAAATAACATCTCTTAACGCATTATTGCATAATAATTGACCTTAAACAGCCTTATATTTGCTGATCTCTAAAAGGGCAATTTCTACAGACTTATTACATGACATCAAATAGAGGGCTTTGCACTCCTGCTATTCGACTCACATCATTATTTTTTCTATTCGTTTCATTTCTTTTGGCATTAAGTGATAGGGTAGAAGCTTATCAGGCAACTACACCGGGAGAAGCTGAAGTGCGTGAAATTCTGGAAGAACAAGCAGATAAGTTTGAGAAAATTACACCTACAGTTGTAAAAAATGATAGCTCGGCTGAAGAGGAAAAACCCAATCCCTGGACTAGATCGTGGAATTTGAATATAAACGGAAATCAGGCCAGTTATCGAAATTGGAGCCAGGGTGGAGTGAACACGGTTGCAACTACCGCTTCAACTTTGGCGCGATTTAAATACTCAGGCGATTCATTTTCAAACACCATTCGCTTTAACTTGCAGTACGGACAAACCTGGTTGGACGGCGAAGGTTCGAAAAAAACCGCCGATTTGATCAATTTTCGGTACAAACTCGATTATTTCCTGGGCTCATATCAGCTTAGTACCTTTACCGAGATTGATTTCAGAACTCAATTTGTGGAAGGCTACGATGACGATAATGAAAATATCGTATCAGATTTTATGTCTCCCGGCTACTTAACCGAATCCATTGGTTTATCCTATCAACCCGATGAGTTTTTCTCGGTGCAAACCGGTTTAGGTTTAAAACAGACCTTTGTGCAAGTAGATTCGCTTGGCCAGCATTATGGATTAGCCGAAGGCAAAAACATGCGATCGGAGGGTGGTTTCACCATCTCCATACATCTGGATAAAGCCTTTGCTGAAACATTTAACTATACCACAGAGCTCAGCACCTTTACCAATTTATTGCTCCCCGTTCGCCGTACCGATATTATATTCAGAAACTCCTTATCCGGTAAGCTAAATAGTTTCCTATCTACAATATTGCAATTCGAATTGATGTACGACGACGATGTAACCAAGAAATTACAAATGCGCCAATCAATTGCAGTCGGCTTGATTATTAAACTGTTGTAGAGTCGCTTCTTTTTGTCATGTCAATTCCTATTTTCTAGGAAATCTAAACGCAAGCAATTACTCACAATCACTCATCTATGCGAAATTACACGACACTGTCCTTTTTAGGAGCAGTTGTAATGCTGTTAACCGCTTGTTCGGGAAATACTCGTTTCGAAAAAATATCTCCTTCAACATCGGGTGTGGATTTTGAAAATACCCTGGTAGAAGACACCACCTTCAACTTTCTTAATTACCTGTATTACTACAACGGTGGAGGAGTTGCTGCCGGCGATATCAATAATGATGGCTTGGATGATCTCTTTTTCACCTCCAATCAAAATGAGAATAAATTATACCTGAACAGGGGAGAGTTTCAGTTTGATGACATCACCCAAAACGCAGGAATCATTCATCAGGAGGGAAGCTGGAGCACCGGTGTTGCTATGGCAGATGTAAATGGCGATGGTTGGTTGGATATTTTTGTGAGCAATGTAAACTACTTGAGCAGAACCGGACATAATCAGCTTTTCATCAACAATCAGGATGAAACGTTCACTGAACAATCGGCAACCATTGGCTTAGATTTCGAAGGATATTCGGTGCAGGCTGCTTTTTTTGATTACGATAAAGATGGAGACCTCGACCTTTTTCTTTTGAACCATTCAGTGCATTCCATCTACAGCTATGCTCCGATTGAATCGCGTGAACGGATCGATCCAAAATCCGGCGATAAACTCTATCGCAATGATGGGAATACGTTTACCGAAGTCAGCGAACAAGCCGGGATTTTCAGTAGCGCGCTTGGCTTCGGCTTGGGGGTTACCATCAGCGATATAAACGAAGACGGCTGGCCGGATATTTATGTAGCCAACGATTTCCACGAGGATGACTATTTGTACATCAACAATCAGGATGGCACATTCACCGAATCCATTCGCGAAGTGGTGCAGCATACCAGTCAATTTAGTATGAGTGTAGATATTGCAGACATCAACAACGATGGAAAACAGGATATCGCTACTACCGATATGCTTCCTTACGAGGAGTCAATTCTGAAGAAATCGGGTGGCGGAGATACCTATCAGGTTGCCCGAATAAAAGAAAGTTATGGGTATTACCCGCAGTATTCGCGCAATATGCTGCAGTTGAATCGTGGTAAAACACCATCCGGTTTGCCATTATACAGTGAAATCGGATATCTGGCAGGAATTGAAGCAACCGATTGGAGCTGGACTGGTTTACTGGCCGATTTAGACAACGATGGCTTTCGAGATTTTTACATCGCTAACGGAATTTTCCGTCGGCCCAACGATCTGGATTATATAAAATTTATTTCAGGTTCCGATGTGCAACTGTCACTACAACAAGGAGTTAATCCCGAAAATCTGAAGTTAGTACAGCGCATGCCTCAGCTTAAAATCCCCAATGCTGTCTTTAGAAATAATGCCGATTTAACTTTTTCTGATCTATCAAAAGATTGGGGACTTGGTGACGAAAGCTACTCAAACGGCGCAGCTTATTCTGATTTGGATAACGATGGCGATCTAGATCTGATTGTAAATAACGTAAACCAGCCGGCTTTCATCTATAGAAACGAAACCAACTCTGAAGATCAAAACAGTAGTTTTGTACAATTTCATTTGATGGGCGATGATGCCAACACTTCGGGAATCGGGGCAAAAATTTGGGTGTATACAACCGGAACTCGTTTTGTGTTAGAACAATCTCCCGTTCGGGGATTTCAATCGTCGATGAGTCACACACTACACTTGGGCTTGGGCGAAACCGATACTATAGATTCGATTCGGGTGATTTGGCCAGATGACAGAACCCAATTACTCACGAATAAATCAGCAAATACGCTCATTCATCTCGATCAGGCTTTTGCCAGAGATACATACTCTTATCAAAACGAAAAATACGAAACACCATTATTCAACGATGTGACTTCCGAGCTGGGTGTAAACGCAAAGCACACCGAAAATGAGTTCATCGATTTTGATAACGAACGTCTTATTCCTCATCAACTTTCTACACTCGGTCCGCCATTGGCAGTTGCAGACGTGAACAACGATGGCTTGGAAGACTTCTTTATGGGGAATGCTGCTCTTCAAACAGGGGGGATTTGGATCCAAACATCAGAGGGAACCTTCCAGAAAAAGGAGAACCCCGAACTTTTCGAAGATCGTTTTAATGAAGACACCGACGCCCTCTTTTTTGATGCCAATGGAGATGAATTCCCGGATTTATTGGTGACAAGTGGCGGTGGACAAATAGTGGGGCAATTCCGAGAGTTGTTAGATCGATTGTATTTGAATCGTGGCGATGGTTCGTTTGCGTATTCCCAAACTTTTCCGGCCATGTACGCCAATTCATCGGTGGCCACGAATGGCGATTTTGACAACGATGGGGATGAGGATTTGTTCATCGGAGGATTAAGCGTTCCGGGATTGTATGGACTCGATCCGGTTAGTTTCTTACTTCAAAATGATGGACGAGGTAATTTTACGGATGTAACCGACATTATCGCACCTCAACTGCGCAACGTAGGCATGGTAACCGATGCACTTTGGATGGACAGCGATGAAGACGGCGATCAGGATTTAGTAGTGACGGGCGAATGGATGCCCATCAAAGTTTTTTCGAATATCTTAAGCGATGTAGCCAATGCAGATACCATCAGCACTATTTTTGAAGAAGTTACGGAAGAATCAGGTTTGTCAAATACGAAAGGGTGGTGGAATAGCCTTGACGTGGCAGATATAGATTCAGATGGTGATTTGGATATCATTGCCGGAAATTTAGGATTGAATTCGTATTTAAATGCATCCTCGGAAGAACCGGTAAAGTTGTATTTAAATGATTTCAACACTGATCAAAAGGCAGATCCAATCGTTGTTCGAACTGTTGATGGTAAAGAATATCCGTTAGCTATGGTGGATGAGTTGTTTGAGCAACTCACAGGTTTGCGTAAAAATTTTAAAAGTTACCAAGCGGTTTCATCTTACACTGTAACAGACTGGTTTTATCAAGCTGCACTAGACTCTTCCATTCAAAAAAAAGCAGAGATGTTTCAAAGTGTGATATTAGAAAACAATGACGGAGCTGAGTTTGGAATTCATCGATTGCCGGTGTCAGCTCAATTTGCTCCGATCTATTCTGCAACCACCTTCGATGCGAATGATGATGGTATCAACGACCTTTATCTAAATGGAAATTTCTATGGTGTTCGTCCGTTTTTGGGGCGCTATGATGCCAATTATGGTGAAGTTTTGATTCAGGACTCTGCATTTTCGTTTTCCTCAGCACCTTTCGAAAGCATAGGTGAATATCACCGTAATCAAGTTCGAGATGTCGAATCTATTTCGATTGGTGATGGCAGAACGGCACTATTGGTATCGCAAAATGATGGAGAACTCATTATACTATCCATAAATCAGTCTAAAGAGCAGAATTAAAAACAATGAATCGATTTATAACCTCACTCAGCGTTTTCACTTTAATCGTATGTATAGTCTCAGGCTGTCAGGAGATTAAAAGCCCGGAAGAAGCCGGCGCAACTAACCCCGATCTACTACACGATGCCATGGAGCAAGTGACAGACATTATGGTGCACGATATTTTCTCACCACCAATTGCAAGTCGGGTACATAGCTATGCATCTATTGCTGCTTACGAAGCAATGGCACTGAATATTCCTGACTATCGAAGTTTAGCAGGGCAAATCAATGAATTTACCGAAGGGCCAAAAAGTGAAGATGAAAACGTTGTGCTAGAATTGGCAAGTTTACATGCCTTTTTCGAAATAGGGGACGAGTTACTTTTTTCAACTGAAATGCTGGATGTTTATCGAGACTCGGTGTATAAGCAACTACAAGAAAATGGGCTTTCTAAGAAACAGCTGGAAGCTTCTGTTGCCTATGGGGATGAAGTTGCAGCGCATGTAATCGCCTATCTAAATACCGATAATTACAAAGAAACGCGCGGCACCGAAAAGTATCCGGTAACCGACGAACCCGGGCGTTGGATTCCAACCCCACCGTCATATATGGATGCCATTGAACCAAGCTGGAATAAAATCCGACCATTCGTACTAACCAGTGCCGATCAATTTAAACCGGTGCCTCCGGTTCCATTCAGTCTTGATGAAGGTTCGGAATTCTACAAGCAAACCTATGAGGTGTACGAAATCGGTGAAAACCTAACCGACGAACACATAGAAATCGCTAAATTCTGGGATTGCAACCCATTTGCAATGCAATTGCGTGGTCATTTCATGTTTTCGATCAAGAAATTAACTCCCGGTGGGCATTGGATGGGCATTGCAGGTATTGTTGCAAACTCAGTGGAAGCTGATTACGCAAAAACTGCCGCTACCTATGCATTAACATCAATAGCTGTATTTGATGGATTCATTAGCTCCTGGGATGAAAAATTCAGAAGTAATCTAATTCGTCCTGAAACAGTGATAAATCAACACATCGACCCAGAGTGGGTACCTTTGCTTCAAACGCCACCATTTCCGGAATACACCAGTGGTCATAGTGTAATATCTCGGGCAGCTGCCGAGGCGCTTACATCCATTTATGGGGATGAGTTCTATTTTGAAGATACTACCGAGCTTAAGTATGGCCTGCCGGTTAGGTCGTTTAATTCATTCATTGAAGCTTCAGACGAAGCAGCCGTGAGTCGCCTTTATGGTGGCATTCATTATCGCATGGCAGCGGAACATGGTATTACACAAGGCAAAGGAGTAGGTACTTTTGTAACCAGTCAAATCAGCCTTGAGAATGAGCCCATTGCTGAAAATTAAAGCAACTATTTAAGTTGTTGAAATAAATAAATATATATCCTTTTAACATGGTATTGGAAAAATTCTCTCATTTTCATTGGCAAATGAATCCGTTATAAGCAATGCGAGAGGAAAATGAGATGGATTTAAATAAATCAAACAGTCAATTTTCCAATAATTTTGATTTAGATTTTAGCGATTGATCGCATTATTATTATACCTACAAGTTATTAATAATTCGGGAATTGCCACTCTAGACATCGCCAATTAAGTAAATTGATCGAGTAATTTATTTAATGTTAAAGTGTTTAGCTTAAAAGAATTATTAAACTCTCTGGGAATTTTTCCCATAATTGTACGAATTTATTTCAGTTGCTATTTACAACTAGTATGCCCATTTTTTTGGTGGAGTCAGGAACACTCACTATGGTCATCTTCGTAATCACTCACAAACTAGCTTTGGAAGCGCTACTATATAATATCAGCAGCGATTACATGCATAGTTTCCCTACTCATTCTCAATCTAACCTATAATTTAAATTCTTAGTTATGCTCAAAAATTGGATATCATCCAAGATGCTGGCTCGGATTGCAAAATCTTTCCTATGCTTGGCATTGGGAGTATTCTTAGTAATTCTGGCTACGGATACAAGTTCAGCACAATCAAGACGTACAATTACAGGTACTGTTACTGATGCAGCCGACGGGATAGGAATTCCGGCGGTAAACGTATTAGTTAAAGGTACTTTAATAGGTACATCCACTAGTGTAGACGGTACATACTCACTCTCTGTACCCACAGATGCAGCTACCTTAGTTTTTTCTTCAATCGGTTATGTAACTATTGAAGTTGAAATCGACGGACGCAGCACAATCGACGTTGAAATGTCGCAAGACATTCAGTTCCTCGATGATGTTGTTGTTGTCGGCTACGGTGCTCAAGACGAAAAAGAAATTACTTCTTCTGTTGCCACAATTGGCGAAGCAGAATTCAACCAAGGGAATGTGAATGCCCCTGCACAACTATTGCAAGGTAAAGTTCCCGGTTTAAGTATCTACAACAAAGGGGGAGATCCAAACTCTACTCCAACCATCCGACTTCGTGGTATCTCTACAGTGGGTGCAAACACCGAACCATTAGTAGTAATTGATGGCGTAATTGGTGCTTCACTTGATAACGTAGATCCAAATGATATTGAGTCTATCAACGTATTAAAGGATGGTTCTGCTGCTGCTATTTACGGTACGCGTGGTTCTTCCGGTGTAATTCTAGTAACTACTAAGAAGGGTGTTCGTGCTTCAACTGGTTCATCAGGAGATGATAACACTCAGTTTGATTATAATGGCTATTTAGCAATCGATGCGGTTCAAAACCAAATAGATAATATGTCTGCGCAAGAATACATTGATGCAGGTGGTAATGATTTAGGTGGTGATACTGACTGGGTTGATGAAGTAACCAGAACCGCTCTGTCTCAAGTACATAATCTGTCTGTTTCTGGTGGCTCACAAAATACTATTTACCGAGTATCTACAAACATTCGAAACATTAATGGTATTCTTGAAGGTTCGGGCTTCGATCAAATCAATGCGCGTGCTAATATCAATCATACTGGCTTAGATGATAGATTAAACCTGACTATGAATGTTTCGGCTACTAAAAGAGAGTCTCAATATTCATTCAATGAAGCTCTTCGTTACGCAGCACTTTATAATCCTACAGCACCTATTCGATTTGATAATGGGCAGTATTTTCAAGCTATCTTGTTTGACAACTTTAATCCGGTTGCAATTCTTGATCAGAATGTAAATGAAGGAGAAAACAAGGATATTAACTTTAACCTACAGGCCGAGTTTTCAATAACAGATGACATTTCTGTTAATGCCAATATTGGACAACAGTACAATTCAATTGTAAATGGTGAGTATTACCCAAGTACTTCATTCTTTCGCGGTTTAAATGCGGGTGGATTAGCTCGAAGATTTTTTGAAGATCGCGAGTTTACTTTGTTTGAAACTTATGCAAATTATCGCAACTCAATTGATAAGTTAGATCTTGCTGCAACAGTAGGGTATTCTTTTCAAGAAGAATTCTATGAAAACTTCTTCATTTCTGCAGATAACCTTCCAACCGATGAGCTTGGATACTATGGGATTGACTTAACTCCTGTTGAAGTAACATCGGCATTAAGAGATGGTTTTGATATTCAATCATTTGCTTCACCAAACGAAAGAATTTTAGCCTACTTCGGTAGACTTAATCTAACTTTTGATAACTCAATATTTTTGAATGCATCTTTACGACAAGAAGGTTCTACCAAATTAGGTAACGACAACCGTTGGGGACTTTTCCCTGCAGCAGGTGTTGGTGTAGATGTTTTAAGCTATGCTCCTTTAGATTTCATGACTCAACTAAAAGTTCGACTTGGTTATGGAGTAACAGGTGCGCTACCAAACGATTCTGGATTATCTCAAGCTCAGTACGAATACGTTAGAGACCAGGGTGGTTTCTATCGTGCATCATTAGATCCCAACCCAGATTTAAAATGGGAAGAAAAAACTGAGATTAATTTTGGTGTTGACTATGCACTTATGGATGATAGAATCAGTGGTTCGCTTGATATCTATACTCGAACAATTAATGATTTCATTCTTGAAGTTGCGATTCCAGCTGCTGAGTCAATAACTGGTGCAGAAACTCAATATCAGAATGTTGGTGAGCTGAAAACAAATGGTATGGAATTTTCGATTAATTATGACGCAATTGTAGATCAGAATATGAGCTGGACAACCGGTCTTGTTTTCAGTACCTACAACACGACATTAGAAGAGTTTACCATTGACGAGCAGATGAGAGCGAATCTTGGTGCTCCTGGTCAAAACTCAACCAGTATGGTAAGAGTTGCTGTAGGTGAAGAAATAGGACAGATTTGGGGGCCGGTTTTTGATGGTGTAGCCGCTGACGGATCTCCAACTTTCAAAGACTTAAACGGTGATGGGCAAGTCATTGGAGATCCTGGTAGTGCATTAGCAGATGATGGCGATTTCCAAGCACTTGGAAATGGTATCCCAGATTTCGAATTAGGTTGGACTAACACTTTTTCTTATGAAAATTGGGACGTAAATGCATTTTTCAGAGGAGCTTTTGGTCACAGCTTAGTAAACACTTTCCGTGCATTCTACGAGCCGATCGATCCGGGCGCAATCAATTCTTATAACAGAATTAAAAGCGATAAATCTGTTGATGGTTTAACCGTTTCTCAATTCAGCTCTCTATATGTAGAAAAAGCCGATTTCGTGAAACTCGATAACTTCACAGTTGGTTATAATTTCGATGTAAGTAATAACACTACATTTAGAAAGCTTAGAGCATACTTAAGTATTCAAAATGCGTTCACAATTACAAATTACTCAGGTCTCGACCCTGAGCCGGTGCTTCAAGACTTTGGCACTGTAGATAATGGTGGACGTCCGTCTACTACTCCTGATGTACTCTCACCGGGTATCGACAGACGATATAATTATTTCACCGCACGTACATTTACGTTTGGTGTCAATATTGGTTTTTAACTTAAAAAACTATAGAAAATGAAATTATTAAATAGATTATTTTTAATACTTATAGCCTCATCGTTGGTGTATTCATGCGCCGATCTTGATGAGAATCTTAACGGAGGGCTTACTGGTGTAACTGAGGAGTCTGATGTGAATAATCCAGATTTTGGCAAAACTCCAAATGTAAATGGAAACATTCCAAATGATGGATTAAGTCCTGCTTATGCAGAATTATTAAATGGTACAGCTAACCATGGTGGATACTTTTCAATTACTGAAGTTTCAACCGATGAAGCAGTTATTACCCAAAAAGGTGGTGACTGGTTTGATGGCGGTATCTGGCTAAATATGCATCGCCATGATTTTCGATCAACTAATCCTGGACTAAATGGTGCGTGGACACAAAGCTATGGTGGTGTGAATCAATGTAATACATTATTGGCAGGTGGAAATTTAGATGCAAATCAAACAGCTCAATTAAGAGTTTTGAGAGCATATTTCTACTGGCGTTTAATGGATACCTTTGGTAGAATTAAAATTGTAACAGCCCCTAATCAAAACTCACCACAGGTTGATAGACCAGAAGTTTATCAATTTGTAATTGATGAGATTACTGCTGCTATCCCAGATTTGGGAACTGATAATGGCTACTCTCGAATCAATGAGTTCACTGCTTATGCAATGTTGGCTAAACTTTACCTTAACGCTGAAGTTTATACTCGTCCTTACCCATATATTCCTGATACAGGCACACCGGCTTGGCAAGATGCTATTGATGCAGCTGACTATGTAATAAATAATGGTAGTTTTGATTTACACTCTGAATTTTCAGAGGTTTTCGATCCGGCAAATGTTGATAATGTAGAGCATATCTTTATTGTACCATTTGATGAATCAACTGGTGCAGGAATGAATTTTGCTCAAATGACTCTTCACTATCCGTCACAATTGACCTTTGATTTACAAAATCAACCTTGGAACGGATACTCTACATTGGAGGAATTCTACAATTCTTTTGATGATAACGATGACCGTAAAGAAGCATCATTCATTGCAGGCGCACAAACCGACTTGAATGGTAACCCAATCTTGGATGTAGCTTTTGATAAAGCTGATCCTGATGGAGCGCCTATAAACTACACACCTGCAATTAATGAGCTGGCTCCTAATGGATCTCGTCAAGCGGGTGCTCGTTTAGGTAAGTTCTCATTTAAAATCGGTCAGGGTAATGAGATGGATAACGATTACACCATTCTTCGGTATGCCGATGTTTTGATGGTGAAAGCCGAAGCTGAAGCAAGACTTTCAGGCAATTGGAGTAATGCAACTACTCTAGGTTTGGTTAATCAAATCAGAACTAGAGCGAATGCAAGTACTTATTCTTCTCTAACCGAAGGTGAATTTCTTTCAGAGCTAGGTCGTGAGTTCTTCCAGGAATCTAAGCGTAGAATGGATCTCATTCGTTTCGACGCTTGGGGTAATTCTTGGTGGGAAAAAGATGGTCATAGCGATAGCTACAAAAACGTTATGCCTATCCCTCTAGATCAAATTAATGCAACCACTGATGGTTCATTAACTCAACATGCTGATTACTAATTAATCATTGTTGAACAACAAATTCATAGGGTTGCTATATTTATAGCAGCCCTATTTTTTTATCCGATATGCACCAAAAATCACTCGCGGTATTCTTACTATTTATTCTAATTTCGTGTTCTTCGCAGCAGGACTCTTTATTCGAAGAACAAGGGAATAACTCCGGAATCAGCTTTGAAAACAATCTGGAATTTACCCGTGATTTAAACCCATATACATACCGTAATTTCTATAACGGTGGGGGTGTTGGCTTAGGTGATATCAACAACGACGGTTTGGTAGATATTTTCTTTGTCGGGAACTTGGTTGATAACAAACTCTACCTGAACAAAGGTGATTTTCATTTCGAAGATATTACAGAAAAAGCAGGAGTGGCTTCCAAAAATGTATGGTCAACCGGGGTTAGTTTTGCCGATGTAAATGCCGATGGCTTTTTAGATATTTACGTTTCAAAATCAGGAACGCCGACCGGGCAAAATCGAAATAACGAACTTTTTATTAATAACGGTGACCTCACCTTTACCGAAAAAGCTGTCGAATACGGAATCGACGATTTAGGCCTTTCCAACCACTCGGTTTTTTTCGATTACGATAAAGACGGCGATCTTGATCTCTATTTGCTAAACAACTCCTTTTCACCCGTTGGTGGCTTCGATATGAAAGAAGGAATGCGGGAAATCCGTGATCCTGAAGGCGGGAATAAACTCTATCGTAACGATGGAAATCGCTTTACGGATGTTAGCGAATCGGCTGGAATCTATGGCAGTAAAATTGGATTCGGATTGGGAGTTAGTGTGGGCGATTTAAATGGCGATACCTGGCCGGATATTTATGTTTCGAACGATTTTTTTGAACGGGATTATCTCTATCTCAACAATCAGGATGGCACTTTTCATGAAGTGATCGAATCCAAGGCCGGCTCCATAAGTATGAATTCGATGGGAGCCGATATTGCTGATCTTAACCACGACGGTAAGCCCGAAGTGTTTGTAACTGATATGCTTCCCGAACCGGAAGAACGTTTTAAAACCAAAACGGCCTTCGATAGTTGGGATCGCTATCAACAAAAAGTAAGAACGGGATACCATCATCAATACACACGTAATGCATTGTTGTTTAACTCAGGGAATGCAGAGTTTTCAGAACTGGGTCGCTGGCTGGATGTTGAAGCAACCGATTGGAGTTGGGCAGCGCTTATCGCTGATTTTGACCTGAATGGGAATAACGATTTATTTGTGGCCAACGGTATTTATCAGGATCTCACCGACATGGATTACGTGACCTATTATTCCGATCCGGATAAATTCACCGAAGTGATCCGTGAGAACCGACCCATTGATGAACTTTTTCAGGATATCCCGTCCGTTCCTGTCCCAAATTACCTATTTGCCGGCCAAGGCAATTTAAATTTCGAAAACAAAGCCGAGGAGTGGGGATTGGCGACACCGAGTTTCTCGAATGGTTCGGCTTACGGCGATCTCGACAACGACGGCGATCTGGATTTAGTGGTGAACAATGTAAATATGCCGGCTTTTGTGTATAAAAACACCGCCGCTGATCGTGGTCTCGGCAATTGGCTGATGGTAGAATTACAGGGCGAAGGCGGTAATACCCAAGCTGTGGGTGCTCAACTCAGCGTATGGATTGATGGAACGTTACACTGGCGCGAGCAGGTGCTTCAACGAGGCTTCCAGAGCACGGTAGACGCTCGATTGCACGTTGGGCTAGGCCAAGCTTCCGTCATCGATTCGCTGCAGCTCGTGTGGCCGGATGGGCGCATCACCAGCATGGAGAACGTAGCTGTAAATCAGCAACTTATGTTGAATCAAGTAGATTCCAAAGCGGTGCAAGTCCCAATGGCAGCATCCGATATTGAGCCACTGCTCATTCCCACCAATACACGATTAGACTGGCGCCATACCGAAAACACCTTTGTGGATTTCGACCGCGACCGACTGCTCTTCCACATGCGCTCGACTGAAGGTCCGGCCGGATGCGTAAGCTCTGATGAGCGCTTTATTTATCTGGGCGGGGCTAAAGATCAACCCGGGAGCATCCAACAAAAAACAAAACAGGGCTGGCGGGAAGTGTTCGCTACCGAAGCCCTGCCGGAAGACACCGATTGCATGTTCTTTGACGCCGATGACGATGGAAGCGACGAGTTGTATGTAACCAGTGGAGGCAATGAATTCAGCACGAGCTCCGACGGTCTTTTTGATCGACTCTACACGCGCGAAAACGGAGTTTGGACGGAATCAGATGGATTGAGCGGCGCTAACGGATTTTATTCCAATGGCACAGTGAGCGCTGGCGACATCGATGGTGATAGAGACATCGACTTATTTGTGGGTGAGCGACTCAAACCCTTTGCCCTCGGTACACCGGTGAGCGGACGAATCCTGCAAAACGATGGAAGTGGAACCTTCACCGATATCACCCAAACGGCAGCGCCAGAGTTGCTCAACTCGGGCATGTTTACCGGCTCAGCTTTCGGGGATATCGACGGTGATGGAGATATGGATTTAATCACGGCAGGAGAGTGGGCGCCCGTGCGCATCCTGCAAAACGATGGAAACGGTAGCTTTAGCGAACATCAAATTCCCGGTTCCAATGGTTGGTGGAACGAGTTGATCTTAAGCGATTGGGACGGCGATGGCAATCTCGACATCATTGCGTTCAACCACGGACAAAACTCTCGATTCAAAGCTGATAAAGATAAACCTGTCACGCTGTGGGTGAGCGACTTTGACGGAAATGGCTCCACCGAGCAAATTCTTACGACCTACAACGGAGAGGAGGCCTATCCGATGGTGCTGCGTCATGATTTGGTGAATCAACTCCCCGGGCTCAAGCGCAAATACCTGAAATACGAATCCTACAAAGGGCAGACGATCAAAGACATTTTTACGCCCGAGCAACTCGAAGCTGCCACGGAGCTAAAAGCGTACACGCTAGCGAGTACGGTGTGGTGGGGAAAAGGAGACGGCACGTTTAGCGAAGGACAAGAACTCCCTTGGCAGGCGCAGCTTTCGCCGATGTTTGCAGGAGCGCTCATTAATTTGGATGGAGCCGGAAACGAAGAGCTGATTCTAGGTGGTAACCTGTACGGAGTAAAACCGGAAGCCGGTCGTTATGATGCCTCGAATGGCGTTGTTTTACGTGTGGATGGAAATCGGAATTTCGAAGTGATTCCTGCAGTAGAAAGTGGATTTAAAGTAGACGGAGAAGTGCGGCAGATACTTTCGGTAGGTAACCAATTACTGATTTTACGAAGTGATGATTCAGCAACAGTATTTTCGTTAAACAGAGATTCAGAATGAGAACCAAACACAGGATTTTAATTGCTCTGAGTTTAATAGTCTGTTTTTCTACTTCAATTTTTGCTCAAAATGAAGTCTATTCAAGCGATTCTCTTTCGTTTAGCGAAGATCATGCTCCAAGACATTTAAACCATCCGCTGTTGTTGGCCCAAGGAAAAATACCCGGTTTAAGCGTGTATCAGGATAGGAATCCGAATGGTAGAATCACTTACCAATTACGAGGATTTAATCGTCTTCAGGATGTACGGCCGCTAATTATCGTGGATGGAATTGCGGAGGCTGATCTGGATTTCCTGAATCCAAATGAGATTGTATCGATTAAGGTGAGTAAATCACTCGCTGAAAGTTCAATCTATGGATTGAGAGGTGCGGATGGCGTGATTGAAATTCAAACGAACCAAATGAATACAAACTTGGGTAGTGATTACATCGATGTGAACTACTCAACTTATTTCGCGCGATCAGAGAAGTCGAATACAGTTCCGGTGATGAATCGAGAAACCTTTCTTGCTGCAGGTGGAAATGATTTGGGAGAGAATACTAAGTGGCAAGATGAAGTCTCAAGGCACGCAATGTCGAATGTACATCATTTGAGAATCATCGGAGGATCAGGAACCATTAGCTACTATGCCAATGCAACCATCGAAAGCACAGAAGCAGTATTGAAAAAGTCCGGTTTTGATCGGCGTTCTCTTCGCCTAGGTGTAAGTCAGAGTAGCTTGAATAATCGATTGCGAATACATGCGAATGGATATTTGAGTACCCGTAATGAAGATCGATCGTTTGTGGAGGGTTTTCGATATGCTACTGTTTACAATCCAACGGCACCTATTCGTTTTGAAAATGGCAACTACTTTGAGGCAATTCTCTTCGATAATTTCAATCCGGCGGGTATTATCGGGCAAAACCTTAACGAGGCAAATCGTGAAGAAAAAGGAGGTGTAATTTCAGTACTAGTTTTACCAATCGATGGCCTTTCGATTAAATCATCCTACAGTCTTTCTAACCAAAATAATTTTCATGGACAGTATTATTCACCCAGGTCCTTTTTCCGAGGATTAAATAGAAATGGTCTGGTTATAAGAACAGATAGTTATTTAGAATATGAAAGCTTGCGAAATGAAGCACGGTACTCAATTCCCTTAAATAAATCTCTGTTAGAGCTTTATGCGGGGTACAATAGTTGGCAGAAAAAAGAAAGCTTTACAGAGCTGGAATCAAGCAATTTTAATGAAGATCCTGAAGGTTATACGACAGGGATGAATCAGGCTCAGTATTCTAAAAATAGTAGTTATCAGTCGCCTACGTTGAAAAATTCTACGTTTTTTCTTGGTGGGCTATTTCAAAAACAATCGGTAACTGTTGATTCTCGAGTACGCCGAGAAAGCTACAACGTGTTAGGGAATCCAAACGAAAGCGATTGGTTTGGCGATGTTATTGCCGATATCGACTTCAAAGAATTGACCAAATTTGAACCTACAGACGAATTATGGCTTAAGTTTTCAGCCTCAAAAACGGCCACTTATCCGGGATTCTTTGGGGCAGCGTTGGCTCAAAGTACTTTTGATAGAACAGCTCAAACTGAGAGTTTTACCCGTGATCCTAATTCGGATTTAGTAATTTCAACAACCGATGAAAAGTCATTGGGTGTTCGAACTAAAATGGTTGATAACAAACTCGAAGTAGGAATCGAGTATTACCGCAGGAATGTAAATGATGTTCTCATAAAAGAGTTCATTCCTGCCACTGAATCCATTACTGGAGCCAACATCCGATATGGAAATGAGATGGATTTAAGTTTAAAGGGATTGGAAGCAAGTATCTCATACGCTTTTCAGATTGAGAATGAATCAAGCTTCGAAACGAGATTTATAATAGGTTCATCAAAAGTGATTTTAGAACGATATTTGATTGACCAATCGTTGAGGGCTTCACCGGGTGCACCGGGACAAGGCTCAACTCAGCTGATCCGTTTAGCAGTGGGAGAGGAAATCGGGCAAATTTGGGGTCCGGTGTTCGATCGCGTAGCTCAAGAGGGTGAAACCGAAACCCTTACCTATGGCAGCGGACAATCTTACACCTACACATATTCTGCCGGAGAGCCCATATTTAAGGATGTAAACGGCGATGGGATTAAAAAAACAGCGATGTTCCAGGCATTGGATGAAGACACCGATTTTGCTGAAATTGGTAACGCATATCCCGATTTCGAATTTGGTTGGACAAATACCTTCAAACAGGGCAATTTATTTGCTGAAGCGCATTTTCGAGGAGCTGTAGGCCATAGTAAAATAAATCTGAATCGTATGTTTTACGAGCCGATAGATCAGGGAGCAATTAATTCCTACAATCGGGTTAATAGTGATAAAGCAGCCCAAGGATTAACCCAATCCTATTACAGTTCATTATTTGTAGAACGTGCAGATTTTGTCACACTCGATTATCTAACACTGGGCTATGTGTTTGATTCGACAAAACTAAAAGGGCTTAAAAGTGTTCAGTTATCAGCAACTTTAGAAGATGTTTTTACTGTAACCAAATACACTGGAGTTAGTCCCGAACCGGTTTTTGATGATTTCGGTCCGGTTGACAATGGAGGCTTCATAAACACAACTGCCGATCCACTTTCACCCGGAATAGATCGAAGGATGAATTATCTTCCGGCTCGAACTTTTTTAATTGGGGTATTACTCGAATTTTGAACTTTAAAAAACCACACAACGATTGTAATTCATGATCTACCGCAGCAAAAATCTCACATTTATTTTCTTGTGTATCGCTATTTCATCAATTTTTATTGGTTGCGACCAACGAAGCGAGTATCAGAAAGAAATTGATCTTGCTCTTGAAAGCGGACAATCCTATGACAGCCTAATTTTCGATTATACCTTTGGAATGTCTCAGGAAGACTTTTTCGAATATTCTTGGGAAATCAACAAGCAAGGATTGGTTGTAAATGGAGCAGGTGCAGAAATTGTGGAAGATGTGGATTGGTTGAATTATCCGGCCAGGCGTAGTTTTTATCCAAGCTTTGTGGACGATAAAATCGCTCAATTCCCTCTAGTTTATAGCTATAATGGGTGGGCACCGTGGAATAATCATCTAGTAGCTGATAGCCTGTTGACGGATGTAAAAAACTACCTTTCCAATCAGTACGATGCTACCTTCGAGCCACGAGTTGTGGAAAGTGGCGACACTGTGTTGTACGATGTTTCGGGCAACCGGGAAATTCGCATCGAAACCATCGACGAACAAAAAATTCGCGTTACCTTTACCGACCTTAGAATTCTAAGCACTGGGACCAATTAATTATGCCTTTTCGAACAAAATATCTGTGTGTACTGACTGTTTTTCTGGTGATTGCTAGCTGTAATCGCACACCTCCAGAGCCACCACTTTTCGAACAGTTGAACCTCAAAGAAATTGGCTTGGAGTTTGAGAATCCACTCGATTTTGATGCAGACTTCAACATTTACAAATATCGAAATTTTTATAATGGTGGTGGTGTAGCTTTTGGCGATATCAACAACGATGGCTTGCTGGATGTGTACATGACCGCAAACATGCGCGATAATCGTTTGTACTTAAATAAAGGCGATTTTCAATTCGAAGACATCACAGAAACGGCCGGTGTTGCAGGTGAGCGCTCATGGAGTACCGGAGTAAGTATGGCCGATGTGAATGGCGATGGTTTTATCGATATCTACGTTTCAAATTCCGGTGATGTGGCCGGCGATAATAAACAAAATGAGCTTTTTATCAATAACGGTGATCTCACTTTTACCGAGCGTGCTGAGGAATTTGGTCTTGCCGATCGCGGCTTTTCAACACAAGCTTCTTTCTTCGATTACGATAAAGACGGCGATCTTGATTTATACCTCCTTAATAATTCATATCGAGCGATTGGAAGTTTCAATCTTCAGACGAACGAACGAGGTTCTCGCGATGAAGTGGGAGGGGATAAACTATATCGAAACGATGGGGATTCTTTTACCGATGTAAGTACCGAGGCTGGAATTTACGGCAGTATTATCGGTTTTGGATTGGGTGTAACCATCGCTGATGTTAACCGAGATGGTTGGCAAGATTTGTACGTATCGAATGATTTCTTCGAGCGAGATTATCTCTACATCAACCAACAGGATGGAAGCTTCAAAGAGGTATTGGTGTCATCGATTAAAAGCATTAGTGGAGCTTCGATGGGTGCGGATGCCGCCGACATCAACCACGATGGCTACCCGGAAATTTTTGTCACAGAAATGCTTCCAGAGCCGGAAGAGCGAGTGAAAACCGTAACTACTTTCGAGAGTTGGGATAAATACCAGTTTAGTGTGAGTAATGGCTATTATCATCAGTTCACACGGAATATGTTTCAACTCAACAATGGAGATGGAAGCTTCGCGGAGATCGGTCGATTTACCGGAGTGGAAGCCACCGATTGGAGTTGGGCGGCACTCATGGGTGATTACGATCACAACGGACATACCGATCTGTTTGTGGCAAATGGTATTTATCAAGATTTGACCGATCAGGATTACATCACTTACGTTTCTAGTAACGAAATTATCCAAACAATTACCGGCGGCGATGAGGTTGATTACCAAAAGTTGATTGATTTGATTCCCTCTCGTCCCGTTCCAAATTATATGTTTGCCGGAGAGGGCAAGCTGGAGTTTGCTAATAAAGCTGAAGAGTGGGGATTGGCGACACCGAGTTTCTCGAATGGTTCGGCATACGGCGATCTCGACAACGATGGCGATCTGGATTTGGTAGTGAACAACGTGAACATGCCGGCTTTTGTGTATAAAAACACCGCCGCTGATCGTGGACTTGGCAATTGGTTGATGGTGGAATTGCAAGGCGAGGGCGGCAACACCCAAGCTGTGGGGGCTCAACTCAGCGTGTGGGCCGATGGAACGTTGCACTGGCGCGAGCAGGTGCTTCAGCGCGGCTTCCAAAGCACGGTAGACGCTCGATTGCACGTTGGGCTAGGCCAAGCCTCGGTCATTGATTCGCTACAGCTTGTGTGGCCGGATGGGCGCACCACCCGAATGGAGAACGTGGCTGTAAATCAGCAACTCACGTTGAATCAAGCTGATTCCAAGTCTGAGCAATTCCCAATGGCAGCATCCGAAATTGAGCCACTACTCATTCCAACCAACACTCGCTTGGATTGGCGCCACACCGAAAATACTTTTGTGGATTTCGACCGCGACCGACTGCTCTTCCATATGCGCTCGACCGAAGGTCCGGCAGGGTGCTTTAGTTCGGATGAACGATTTCTTTATCTGGGAGGAGCCAAAGATCAGCCGGGAAGTATTCAGCAGAAAACGAAATTAGGTTGGCGAGAAGTGTTCGCTACCGTAGCTTTGCCTGAAGACACCGATTGTGTGTTTTTTGACGCTGATGGCGATGGCAGTGAAGAATTATACGTAACCAGCGGAGGTAACGAATTCAGTACGAGCTCCGACGGACTTTTTGATCGACTCTATACGCGTGAAAACGGAAAGTGGACGAAGTCAGACGGACTGAACAGCGCCAATGGCTTTTACTCTAATTCCACAGTGAGCGCAGGCGACATCGATGGTGATGGAGACATGGACTTGTTTGTGGGCGAGCGACTCAAACCCTTTGCTTTAGGACAGCCAGTGAGCGGTCGACTCCTGCAAAATGATGGAAGCGGAAACTTCACCGACATCACCCAAACGGCAGCGCCTGAACTGCTCAACTCGGGGATGTTTACCGGATCAGCTTTTGGGGATATCGACGGAGATGGAGATCTGGATTTGATTACGGCAGGCGAGTGGGCGCCCGTGCGCATCCTGCAAAACGATGGAAGCGGAAGCTTTAGCGAGAGCCAACTCCCCGAATCTAACGGCTGGTGGAATGAGTTGATCCTGAGCGATTGGGACGGCGATGGCAATCTCGACATCATTGCACTTAACCACGGACAAAACTCTCGATTCAAAGCTGATAAAGATAAACCTGTCACGCTGTGGGTGAGCGACTTTGACGGCAATGGCTCTACCGAGCAAATCCTGACGACCTACAACGGAGAGGAGGCCTATCCGATGGTGCTGCGTCATGATTTGGTGAATCAACTCCCCGGGCTCAAGCGCAAATACCTGAAATACGAATCTTACAAAGGGCAGACGATCAAAGACATATTTACGCCCGAACAACTCGAAGCTGCCACGGAGCTGAAAGCGTACACCTTAGCGAGCACCGTGTGGTGGGGCAATGGCGACGGCACGTTTAGCGAGGGACAGGAACTCCCTTGGCAGGCGCAGCTTTCGCCGATGTATGCAGGAGCGCTCATTAATTTGGATGGAGCCGGAAACGAAGAGTTGATTTTAGGTGGTAATCTGTACGGAGTAAAACCGGAAGCTGGTCGTTATGATGCCTCGAATGGAGTTGTGCTTCGCGTGGATAAGGATCGGAATATCGAAGTGATACCTGTGGAAGAAAGTGGATTTATAGTAGAAGGGGAAGTACGGCAGATACTAAAGCTTGGTGCAAAAGTAATGATTGTAAGAAATGATGATAGTCCTGTGACCTTGAGAATAATGGATCAAGAATAGATCGTTGAGTGTTCAACATCTTCTATGTTAAACGTGCAGGATAAATGAAAGCCTTGATCAGTATTGATGGTCATGTCTGCACTAAGTTGGTTAAGCAGCGACTGTATTAAGGTGAATCCCAAAGAGTTCGAACTTTCTAGTTTTTGTTTATCAAAACCAGCACCGGAGTCTTTATAAATCATCGACATTTTCTCATCATTGATGCGTTGGATTTTAATATCAATGGAACCTTGTTGGATATCGTTAAAGGCGTGTTTTACAGAATTTGTGATCAGCTCGTTTTGTAATAATCCAAGTGGCACTGCCTGATTGATAGATAAATTAACTTGTTCAACTTCGCATCGAATATTCACAGCATCCAAAAGTTTCGGGTATGTGGAACTGATATTATCGACAAGTTTATTGATATATTTCTCGATGTCGATATCGATGAAATTTTCGGTGCTATATAAAATCTCATGTACAGTAGCGATAGATTGTATACGGTTTACAGCGTCTTCGAGCGAATGCTTCGAATTGGTTCTTTTCATAAGTTCAAGCTGTAACAAACCGGATATGATAGCCAGGTTATTTTTTACCCGATGATGAATTTCACCTAAGAGAGCACTTTTCTCTTCGATCGACTCCAACAGTTCTTGTTCTTTTTTAACCATTTCAGTGATGTCCTGAAATATTCCATAAACGCGAATAATCTTGCCTTCAACGCTTTCAGACTTAGCTTTTAATCGAACCCATTTTTTGTTGCCTCTGGCGGTAACAATTTCGAATCTATCATCAAATGGTTTTCCTGTTTCTTTTATTGAATTAAAACAATCAACCACTCGACTGTGAGATTCTTCATCAACATAAAAACTAAGTGCATTTTGTTGATCCGGTTGAAAGTAAGGAGGTACTTCGTGGATATTTTTAGTTTCATCGGTCCAGAAAAGTGTATCGCTAACTAAGTCTAGATCCCAGCCACCGTTTACTGAAACTTTACTGATTTCTTTAAAAAACTGTTCTTTCCGCTTTTGATCGGTTATATCAGTGACAATAAAATCATGCAAAATGCCACCCTCATCAGTTTCAGTTGCGTTCGATATTAAATGAATCCACTTAATTTTCTGATCCTGAGTAATAATTCTGAAATATTGATTTACTGCTTTTCCTGTTTTTTTAATTTTTTGTAATATTTGATAGATAGATAGTGTAAAATCATCAGGATGTACCATGCGTAATACAATGGTTATATCTTTTTCCACTTCTTCACGCGAAACTTCAAATAGGTTAAAAAAACCGGCATTCGAAAAAAGTACTTCGCGTTCTTCATTTTTTTTTATCAAAACCCGAACTACTCCAGAAAGCATGTTATCTGCAATGCTTTGAAATTGTTGGCTAAATTTTGATGATGTAATTGAATCTAAAAGTTCTTTGTTATTGGCTTTTACAATTCTATGAAACTGAATTAGAGTAGCTGGTAATAAATCTAACCCGCAAACTCCAATTATATACCCATTTAATAATGCATTAAGAACATTTTTAGGTGCATTTTCACCGTAAGCAAATACAGATGTGTATTCCGCTAAAAATGTTAATTCTTCTGTTGAAAATTCATTGAAAATCGGAATATGAATAAAACAAAGGTCGGTAGAATGGAAGAGCGTTTTTTGATCAGTAAGAGCATTCAAATTACTATAGATGCGAAAAATTGCGTTCGGAATGTGCTCTAGAATACACTTCTTAAATTCATCACTATCAGAATCATCTTCAATGATTAAAGCAATCTGTAAAGACAACTCGGTTAGTTTCAAAGCAACGTATTTTGATATTTATTTTAAGTATCAGTTATCGAAGTGTAATAGCAATTCTTAAACTACACTTTACTCTACCATGAAATCGTATTCTCTTGCATGGCTTTTTCGAATTCTGATGGTTCGCCTATAATATGAAAAAATAATTGCTCACGCGCATTTCGGCTTTCTGGAATATCATAATACATCCAATTATTGAACATACCATCAAACTCGCGGTAATTAAATATCACTGGCTTTGACTCTGATAAAGTCTTCAACTTTCTACAATCTGCCAATAAAATGTCATGAGTGCCAACAAATACGGTAATGGGTGCAATCCTTCTGGTATCAGCATAAATAGGCGATACGGCTGGGTCATTAATCGGAAGGTCATGCGCGTAGTCGGCAGCTAAATTTTTCAATACATCACGATCATGTATAGGATCTGATTCAACGAGTGAATCGATATTTGGGTTAGAAAGACTTAAATCCAGCCAAGGGGAGAGCATTAAAAGTTCTTTAGGTTGAGGGATGCCGATGTTTCGAAATTGTTGAACTGCATTTAAAGCAATGATGGCTCCACTTGTATCGGCAATAATGTACATCTCCTCGATGTTGATTTCGCTGGCTAATTTCCGAAATAGATCAAGAAAATATTGTTGAGTACCAGCATAGGTAGAACTTGGTAACAGAGGATAATCGGGTGCAATAACTTCTGCATTTAGGTTTTCAACCAAACGGTTAACAAATTTCCAATGTATCGGCTGAAAATTCTTTGCAAAAGCTCCACCATGAATAAACATTAGCGTTCGCTCCGGCTTAATGTTGGTAGGTCTGATCCTCCATAATGATCGGTTATCAAAAGACTCTTGCAGCACAATTTGATGGTTTACGCCTGAGTAAGGTTCTACACTTTGGTTATTTTTTAAAAACCACTCTTTCCGATGTTTACTCTTTCGTTCGGTTAAGTAGAAGTAACTCTTTACCAAACGGGATTGAATGCTTTTTGATCTCACTTGAATAGTCGTTTATTTTAATTTCAATGTGCTAACCATGATTTGTTAAGTTTGGTTCTGTATTAATTCTATAATCTTCACATAAGATTTTATTTCTTGTAAAATTGAATTGATTCCGAATCTTGTGAGGAGTGGATTCGTCACTATCCCTTTAAATTAAAACAATTGATCAATGAGAATCAGAACCCTGAGTATTTGCATCCTTTTGTTTTGTGCTATGGCGCCTGCAGCCAACGCTCAAACGGAAAATGTAGAAGCTATAAAAGCTACAATCACAAAATTATTTGATGGAATGAGAGCGGGAGACTCGTCGATGGTGGCAAGCGTTTTTTTAAAAGACGCTCCTATGAACACAGTTTTTACCAATCGTAATGGTGAAGTTGTGCGTTCTGTAGGTTCTCTCAAACGCTTTCTAAATGCGGTAGGTACGCAACATCCTGAGGTATGGGATGAGCAAATTTCGTCGTTCAATATCCAAATTGATGGTGATCTCGCCTCAGTGTGGACGCCCTATAAATTTTACTTGGGCGACAACTTTTCGCACTGTGGGGTGAATTCATTTCAACTGGCTAAGCTAGGCAGCCAGTGGAAGATAATGTACATTGTTGATACCAGAAGAGGCACTGATTGCCCTGAATAGGGCCTAAATTGAAAAAAGCCATGATTTCCACCATGGCTTTTTACAAGTAAAAACTAAATAAAGGATTAGCCTTCGTTCTTTTTAGATTGAATCTCTAAACGAATGTCCTGAGCTAATTTTTTAAGATCTTGCAACCCTTTTCTTGCACGGGTACCCGCAGCTTTGTTTCCTTTATCGTAGAACTTTTCCATCTCAGCTGATACGTCCTCAACTAATCCTTTTAGTTCGTCTACTCTACTCATTATATAACTCCGTTATGTTTATGTTTAAATAAATTTCAAATTTCTGAAACTGCGTTGAAGCTAGAGATTCAACACAACTGAGTCAAATTAAAAAGTGCTTTTTTGATACTTTAAACAAAGTTTTTTTTAAATGGTACGTGTATTTGAGCTTGACAAACTCAACTTTTTCTCTCAGAGGGTACATTATTGGTTGCCTAAGTTCTTTGATGTAAAGCTAAATGGGAGTAAATCAATAACAAAATGTTCTGAGTAAGTCGCATCAGCATGAAATAATTCGACCTTTGATAACGGTAGGTGTTCGTGCAACACTTGCCGGCATGCACCGCACGGACTACTGAACTCTCCTTTAAGAGTATGCACTGAAATGTTGGCAAATTCATTTACACCCGAAGCAAGAGCTTTTGAAAGAGCAATCCGCTCAGCACACAGTCCTTTTGCCCAATCACTAACTTCAATATTCACTCCTGTAAAACAAACATCTTCTTGTTTGCTCAATAAAATTGCTGATACCGGAAAATCGGAGTTAGGAATTACAGCTTCACCCAACAGCTGAACCAATAGTTCTTTTTTTGTTGAAGGTACAGGTGAGTGGTAATCCTTGAGTTTGATGGAGCTAATATCGTTGACCAACTCAGCGGTGCAATCAAATTCATTTTTCCAATATTCAAGCTGCGAAGGGGGTTCATCCACATACAAAATTCGTTTCGGCATTTGTTGATAGCTCAAACATATTGAGCAAGCCGCTTGTACTGCACTTATGGTAAGGGGAAAGGATACATTTTCGATGCGAACTCCGAGAAAGAAATCACCCCGATCACCTTCTACAATACAAGCTACCGGTTTTTTCGAATATGGTGTGTGTGCTCGTTCTTTTAAGTTAATCCAGTTCATTATTTATTTAATATACTTGAAAATGCGGCATCGGCTACCGCTGCTCTGATTCTACTAATTCTTTTACCGTATACCCTGTAAGGATAGGTTCGATTGGTAAGTAAGATAACAATCATATTCTTTTCCTTATCTATCCACATACTAGTGCCAGTAAATCCTAGATGGCCGAAGGTTTCTAAACTAGATAGCTGCCCGGCAGTAGTAAAACCTGTAGGTGATTTTCGATCGAAGCCAAGTCCTCGTCCGCTTAAATCCGACTGCCGAGCCGTAAACTCATCAATTACGGCTGAGTTAATAAACTGATGTCCACGATACCGTCCACCGTTCAGAATCATAGTTCCGAATTTTGCAAGATCATCAACCGAGGCAAACAAACCGGCATGCCCTGCTACTCCATCCATATACCAAGCCCGTTCATCGTGTACTTCTGCGTGGATCAACGCATCGCGGTATACCGTGTCGAATTCGGTTGGCGGGATTCGATACACAAACCTGCGATTTAGTTTGTTGGGATTAAAACCTGCGGTGTTCATTCCCATCGGAATATATAGCTCATCACGAACGAATGTATCTATGGGTTGATTTGAGATGTCACCCACAATCTCAGCAAGCAAAATCATCCCCAAATCACTATAAACGTAGGTTGTGCCTACAGCATTAATCAGGGGCTCGTTTTTGATCGCATCTACAATTTCATTTCGTGTTTGCAGCTCATCTACATACACTCTAAATGCTGGCAATCCCGATTCGTGTTGGAGCAGATGTTTGATAGTAATAGATCGCTTTTCATCGGTATCAAATTCTTCGAAAAAGTCAGCTACCCGATCATCAAGAGTCAATTTTTCCTCCGAAATCAGTTTCATCACGGCGGCTGTGGTACTTACTACTTTGGTGATGGAAGCCAAATCGTAAATATCCGAGCTTCGTACTTTTCGAAGTTTATCGTAGGTGTGATAGCCTTCGCCGTGTTTATAAACGAGAACTCCATCTTTAACAACCGCGGCAACAGCTCCCGGAAATACAGAGTCCAGCACGGCCTCACGAAGTATGTCATCAATATTATAAAGTTCTTGCGATATCAAGCCTACTTCTTCAGGTTGCCCATATCGCATGGTGGTTTGTTCTAAATCGAGCCCATCGCCCATATTGTACATTTCGGGAATCTCGATGGGAAGTTTACCACCTACTGCACTAGCACCGAAGAGGGCAGGAGCAGCGGCTTCCATTTGTTGATTTGTATTTGCCCAGGCAATTAAATGAACATCGGTTGTTTGCAGTTCTTTTACCAAATACGGATTTCCGAAAACCGCTAATACAGATTTCTTTTTTAACGCGAGTAGCTTTTTCAGCATAGAATTATGAGCACGGGGCAATGTTAACGTTACCCCAAAGCCGGGGTTCACAAAGGTGCCGATTATGATTAAATCGGATGATTTTGCTCTCTGTAAAATGTAATCAGCGTCCTCATCGTCCGATCGGTTATCAAAAACGGTGTAACTTACATTTGGATGATAATTGCGTAAAGCCCTGACAAAGGTAGTGCCTACATTTCCACGAGCATTATCAGAAACACCCACAAACAATATTCTTTTATACTCGGTGGGATCAAGAGGCAGAATGTCAGCTTCATCTTTTAGAATAGTGATTGATTCGCGTGCAATTCGATCAGCTTCGGCCTGATGCGCGCGTGCATTCATCACTTCATCTAATCCTTCAATATCTACCAGATTATTGCTATCGAATAAACCGGCTTGCTGTTTCCATAGTAATATTTTTCGATAAGATTGATTGATCCGATCCTCGGTTATTAATCCTTGTTCAACAGCAGCCATCACTTCGGTAATTGCTGTGTGGATATCCGGGCTGATCAGCATAACATCTGCCCCGGCGTGTAAAGCGCGAACAACTGCACGACCCGGCGAGAATGACTTGGTGATTCCGTTCATGGCGAGGCCATCAGTAACTACCATGCCATTAAAACTGAGCGAATCGAATAGTAAATCCCCCAGAATAGCAGCGTCTAAAGTGCCGGGAATTTCCGGAGACTCACTGATCTGAGGAAATGATATATGAGCACTCATTATACTTTCAAGCCCGCTGTCTATCGCTCTTTTAAAGGGGATGAGTTCAACAGAGTCAAGGCGGGAATAATCGTGATCAAGAATAGGTAAATCATAGTGCGAATCGGCGTCAGTGTCGCCATGGCCGGGAAAATGCTTCGCGGTAGCAATAATGCCTTCGCTTTGCACACCTTGCATAAATGCGATGCCATATTCTGCAACCATTTCCGGATCACCTGAAAAAGCGCGAGTGTTTATAACCGGATTCTCGGGATTGTTATTTACATCAAGCACCGGCGCATACACCTGATGAACGCCCATAGCTTTTGCTTCGCGAGCAGTAATTTTTCCCATCAGATACGCATTGCGCTTATTATTTGAAGCTGCCACACCCATAGCCGGAGTAAATCTAGTAGCCCCTTCTATCCGCATTGCAGCGCCATTTTCCATGTCTTGCGTAATCCAAAGTGGGGTTTTTGATAGTTTTTGCAGTTTATTGGTGAGCACTGCCTGTCCGTAAATATCACCACGCATAAAAATGAGACCGCCCACGTGATCATGCGTTATTAAATCGATGATTTCCTTATGCCGATGATCATCGCTACTTAAAAAGCGACCGTTTATCGGAACAAAAAATAATTGCCCAATTTTTTCTTGTAGAGGAGTGTTTTCAACCAACGAATCAATAAAAGCGCTGTCTGTTTGCACAGCAGTTAAACGTGGCTCCGGCGTTGGGGATGAGGAGAACCCGGCTACAAAAAATATAGCAGTAGCAAATAAAACCAATCGTTTTGTAATCATAATATCGAAGTTAACCCCCACAAACCCTTCGAAGTTAACAGCTTGAAAACTGTTTTATTCGATTTATTGATACAATTGTGTAAAAGTTGTTTTAATCAATCATCAGCAGATGCTTTTAGCACCATCGTTCGAATATTTCTACCATCACTGATGCCACTATGATGCTCAAACGTGCGATATTGTTTGTTTAACCAGAGTTCTGTTTGGTCGCCATAGTGATCAGATAAGGGATTCCCTGACTGACCTGTTGGTAACACAGATTTAGAATCACTCAAATCCGATAGATCTACTATCCTTCGCACAGAAGCACCAAGAGTCATTTCGAAAGGCGAATCCCATTTATACTGACCGTTGTTTACACTCATTCCATGACCTTCTACCGAAAATGGACCCTTACTTAAGATGTTATCCACAATCATTGAAAGAGCTTTCGGAGCGTTTGGATCCTCTGCAGCCATACTAAATAATGGTGGTTTAAATGTGATGGTATGTAACTGCTCCCAGCGCCATTCAAATGGTTCACTTCCTAGAGAATCGCTTAAAAAGAGAATCGCTTCCTGCATGCTTTTAAGAACAATATCTTCACGAGATTCAAATTCCGGTGTTTTGATATCATCAAAAAATGCACTACTGTCGGCAATTAAATCCGCCATTGTTCTTACAGGTATGAGCTCATGCACTACAAAATTCTGATAAGCAGCGTCGCCAAATTCATCTTTCAAAGTGTTTTCAGTGAACTTGAGGAAAAACACATCGAAAATTGATGCTGCTGTTGAGCTTTTAGTGTAGTAGAAATCCCAGTTTTCGAGATATGAAACTGGAAGTGAAAAATCGAACTCATCTTGCGATCGAATAATTTCGAGCAGGGTAGGTGTTAGTGTAGCTGCAAAGGTCGAATAACTGTCGTTTTGCAAAGAAATAACATCATCGCTGGTTACAAGAGAATCGGATGCTAGTCGATCAGTAATGCGTTGTATACGTGATGGTGGCTCCCAAAAACTGGCAATGTAATGTGGATAATTACTCGTGGTTAATTTGTTGTTTGCATTGGCAATCCAACCTTTATCAGGGTTAATTACATGCGGCATTTCTTCTATTGGGATGAAGCTCTGCCAATCATCCTCGGGCACCCAACCACGGCGGAGTGTTAACTTATTTCCGGTTCGAATGGGGAGCCGTGCGGTTGAAAACATGGCAATATTGCCGGCCTTATCGCCATACATGAAATTTTGTCCGGGCACGGCAAAATGAGTAAGAGCATCTTTAAACTGTTCGAAATTATCTGACCAATTAATTTGATACATGGTTCGTAATTCGTTCGAAACTTGATGTCCGGTCCATTGCATGGAAATTACTTGATCCCCAACCAATTCCTGATTCGGGTACATATCAGTTATCACCGGACCATGCTTTGTTTTTCGATACTCGTACAGTACTGCTTCCTGATCTTTTACTTTGATTACTTCCCGTACTTTTTCGAATGGGGCATAGGCAACCTGTCCGGCAAAGGTTGAATCGACTACATAGCGCCCACGATCTTCGGGATCAGTTTTTTCGAGGAAGAAATCAGTGTCGTCAGCCATAATATTCGTAAACGACCACGCTATTTGATCGTTTTGGCCAAGCACTACTCCAGGAATACCCGCAACGCTAACTCCAGAAACATTTTTACCGCTTAAATTTAGATGAACCTCGTACCATTTTCCGGGCATGTCGAGCCCGAGATGAGGATCACCCGCAAGCAGTGGATAACCACTTGATGTACGCGAGCCATCTACCACCCAAGCATTACTCCCAACATGACTGCCTTCGATTTGTAGTACCTTTCTTCGCTCAATTTCCATTTGAAGCATAGGTAGTAAAGCGGTAGAAGTTAAGCCAATCGATTCGTTGTCGTCGAGAGAAGTGGGGAGATCAGTATCCCAGCCTAACATCAATTCTTCAAAATGATCGTCCGGTAATTTGTCTTTTAGATAATTGTAAGTTACTTCGCTCCACCAGCTCAAATTTAATTCCCAACCCATCAAACGAACCAAGGCTACCGAATGCCGTGGAGTCCATTCTAAGGGTTGCATTTCTGCGAGGGCAAATTGAACGGGTAATTTATTACTGTTTTGTTCGATGAATGCATTAACACCGTTGGCATAAGCTTGTAAAATTTGAAGCTCTTGCTCGGTAACTTCCTCCTCGATAATTCTACCTGCTACATCCCAAAAACCAAGGGTACGCTGGTACTTATCAAATTCTACTAAATCAGCGCCAAAAAATTCGGCGAATCTTCCTTCCGCAGCTAGTTGAGAGATCGTCATCTGCCACATACGATCTTGTGCATGCACGTAGCCAAACGCATAGTATAGATCGGGCTCGTTCTCTGCAAAAATATGAGGTACTCCGAATTCATCCCATTGGATAGTCACATCTTCTGATATTGATTCTTGTTTGATGGTAGCTTCGTAATCGGGTAGAGGTTTGTAGAATGTCCAGTAAAAAGCCAGGCCAACAAATCCTATAAAAAGGATGAAGAAAAAGAGAAGTAATTTGAAGAAAGTATTCATGGAAAGGTGCATATATATGTAATGCTTGAAACTACTGATTCAATTTGGAATAAAGAACTTTTCTATAAGGAATAAAGGTTCTTTTGGTTCTTTAGAGTCAGATTGTATGTAAATCGAATAGTTAAGACTATATGGCTTATAAATAGGGAGTAGGAGAAATTCTAATTTTTCATTTTTGAAAATATTTGTTAATTGAAGGTGCTTAGGGAAGTGATTACAACGGTTTGAAAACAAAAATCAGTAGTCATTAAAACATATGAACAGTGTAGATACAGCTGCATTAACATTAGCTCAGCATATTAAAGAAATTCAAACAGTTTCTGAATGGGCCGAAAAGATGGGGTACAAATCTGGAAAATATTTCTCAAGAACTATACGAAATAAGTATGGAAAACGACCTAAAGAATTAATGATTGAAATTCGTATCGAGCTAATAAGAGAATGTTTGAGAGATTCAATATTGTATAGGTCGAATCACACTAATAAGCTGTTATGGTTGGAATATTAATATTCGCTTTATTAGTCATAATTCAGAGTCAAGCTGTAACATTTGAAAATTGGGAAGCAGTTAATCAGGAAGAAACTAAAAGATCAGTATTAGGTGAATTAAAAATTGAGGAAATGGTATTTGGGCTTGAACAGAATGGATTATTTGAGTCTGCCTACTTTGATTCTGATATTCATGATAATTTAGTTGCCTATGACTTTCCCAGAGAAAAAATTATGCTATTCACCAATTCAGATTACAAAAATCCATTTGAATTAACGGAAGGTAGAGGAAGAGGTCCGAATGAATTGAGGATGCCAAGAGATTTAATCATTAGTAACGATAATCATATACTGATAACTGATTCTGAGGGATTAAAATTTGAAAAATGGTCTTTTACAAATCGTTTAGTTTACTCGAATTCAAAGCTAAACAAGTTGATAAAGCCTGACCAAATAACTGAATGTGGTGAGTCTATAATTATTACCTCTTCACAATATAGTAATGATGGATTTTATCATATTTATGATAAAAATGGTTTATACAAGAAAAGTATCGGAAAAATAACACACGATAATAAACAGAAAGAAAAAGATCTAAGAAGTGGATATCGAGTTCTTGGTGATATAGATTGTCACAATAATGATATAATACATGTTGGTTTATATCAGAATTATATTCGAAAAATTAATTTAGATGGTAATATACTTTATTCTGTTAAAGTTATTGAATATGAAGGAAATGAAGAACCTCTTATTTCAACTGATGGAAAGTGGAATAGTTTAAATGACAATGTGGTTGCATTGAGTGGAAATGTAGAAGTTTTTAACGATTATTTATTAATAAGCTTTGGAGGTAAAAAAGGTGAATGGTACTATTACTTAGATGTGTATAGCGCAATTTCAGGTAATTATGAGTTTTCTTATAAATTTAGTAATCCAGTTAAAGAATTCTTTATAAGTGATGAATATATATATACTAAAGAATATAATTTTAATGATCATGAATCTTATATAATTAAATATTCTATCCCAACAGAGTTATATAAATAGATAAGCATAAAATGGGGTGTAAGATTTATCTATAATAAAATATTTTAGTGCAGGTTAGATTGTTATAAATCTCACTCAGTAATTTCGATAGCAGTGCCGGAAGGGATCTCATTTGATATTGGTAAAATTTCAAATTCACAAATCTTGGGTAAAGTGAGTCTCTCTTTTTAACACCAATTTTTAAAAACAATAGTTAATCCTTGAAAAGCGCGTCCAAAGTCGGTACCATTTCTTAAGGTGAAAAAGTGAAAAGTGAAAAGTGAAAAGTGAAAAGTGAAAAGTGAAAAGTGAAATTATTTTTGACTTAACATGTCTGCATCAACAAATTTTCCTTTGATCTTTTGATCTTTTGATCTTTTGATCTTTTGATCTTTTGATCTTTTGATCTTTTGATCTTTTGATCTTTTGATCTTTTGATCTTTTGATCCTTTGATCCTTTGATCCTTTGATCCTTTGATCCTTTGATCCTTTGATCCTTTGATCCTTTGATCCTTTGATCCTTTGATCCTTTGATCCTTTGATCCTTTGATCCTTTGATCCTTTGATC
>JAXMOK010000018.1:0-61349 GCA_034669965.1 Balneolaceae bacterium
CTTGGGAAAACTTCATTATTCACTTTTTGTCATCTCGAACGCAGTGAGAGATCTAAAGAGCTAGCCATTACCTCGATCTTTAGATTTCTCTTTCGCATGCGCTCACTCGAAATGACAAATAAAAATCCTTTCTGTGGTTTAGTGATTTCGTTGCTTTATCGCGAAGCACTCAAGTACTTCGCTTCATAAATCTCTTTTTAGTGCTTTTGTGCTTTAGTGGCAAAACCAAGCTTGAACAAATAACGATTAACGAATATCGAAATCCTTATCTTTGGTCAAAAAAAAAGAACACTTTGGCGTTTAGAACTAAGAAAAGTCTCGGGCAGCATTTCCTTACCGATAACAACATCATCACCAAAATTCTGAATTCGGTGGAAGCGGGAACAAATGCCCGAATCATCGAAATCGGTCCGGGTACAGGCGCTCTTACAAAATGGCTGGTGCAGCAGTTTGATGACGTCCATGCCATCGAGGTCGATCAGCGGGCGATAAAAGTACTTGAAGAATCACTACCCGATTTAACCATCCATGCAATGGATGTGCTGAAAGCGAATTGGGAGGAGTTGATTGACCCCAATAAGCAAAATATCATTATCGGAAACCTTCCTTATTATATAACATCGCCCATTCTGTTTAGCGTGCTTGAGTTTCGGTATCTTTTTACGGAAGCCATATTTATGATGCAGAAAGAAGTGGCGCAACGCCTGGTAGCCAATCCCCATAGTAAAGAGTATGGTATATTAAGTGTGCAAACCCAATTGATGAGCTCGCCGGAGCTTTTATTTGATGTGTCGCCAAATTCGTTTAGCCCACCACCAAAAGTGATGAGTTCGGTTATTCGCTTACGTTTTGACAAACCTGCACTCCCCTGCACTGACAAGATGTTAAAATCGGTAGTTCGGACGGCTTTTAATCAGCGCAGAAAAAAACTGTCGAATGCATTGAAACCCGTATTGGGCGACAACAAACCTGACGGATTTGATTTCAATAAACGAGCGGAAGACTGGGAGCCTGTCATTTATGCAGACTTGGCAGAATGGTTGCAACGCTCTAGCAGTACAGATTGAGTTGGTACGGACTTTGCATTTGAGGGTACAGAAAATAAAAGGGCAATGCCCGAACGATCTTAACCAATAACAATCAATCTAAAAAAATAGGAGTCATTCATATGGCTAGCATTAAACCTTTAGGCGACCGTGTACTAGTAAAAGCGGACGTAGCTGAAGAAGTAACCAGCTCTGGTCTGTACATCCCTGATACAGCTAAAGAAAAACCGCAACAAGGTACAGTTGTAGCGGTAGGTCCCGGCAAAGTTGAAAACGGAAACAAAATCGAAATGTCCGTAAAAGAAGGGGACAAAGTACTTTATGGGAAGTACGCCGGAACAGAAGTAACTCTCGATGGTGAAGAATTCATGATCATGAGAGAATCTGACATCGTAGGTATTCTTGCCTAATTCGATCCCACACACATTTTATAATTAAAAACTAAACTAATTAACGGATATAAAACTATGTCTAAACTAGTTCACTACGATATTGAAGCACGTGACGCCCTAAAACGCGGTGTTGATAAGCTTGCTGACGCGGTAAAAGTAACGCTCGGCCCTCGTGGACGTAATGTAGTAATCGAGAAATCATTCGGCGGCCCAACCGTAACCAAAGATGGTGTTACTGTTGCCAAAGAAATCGAACTCGATGATAAAGTAGAAAATATGGGTGCTCAGATGGTGAAAGAAGTTGCTTCCAAAACCTCTGACAACGCAGGTGACGGTACAACTACTGCCACTGTTCTTGCTCAAGCCATTGTTTCTGCAGGCTTGAAAAACGTAACTGCAGGTGCAAACCCAATGGATCTTAAGCGTGGTATCGACAAAGCTGTTGATGCTATCGTTGCTGCTCTTGCTGAGCTAAGCCAAGAAATCGATGATAAAAACGAAATCGCTCAAGTAGGTACTATTTCTGCCAACAACGACGAGTTCATCGGTAACTTGATTGCGGATGCGATGGAAAAAGTTGGAAAAGACGGTGTTATCACTGTTGAAGAAGCGAAAGGAACCGACACTACTCTTGAAACGGTAGAAGGTATGCAGTTCGATCGTGGTTACCTTTCTCCTTACTTCGTTACTGATTCAGAAAAAATGACTACTGAATTAGAAAACCCATACATCCTTATTTTCGACAAGAAGATTTCTAATATGAAAGATCTTCTTCCTGTTCTTGAAAAAGTGGTTCAAAGTGGTAACCCACTTCTAATTATTTCAGAAGATGTAGAAGGCGAAGCACTTGCTACTTTAGTAGTAAACAAACTTCGTGGTTCGCTTAAAATCGCAGCTGTAAAAGCTCCTGGTTTTGGTGATCGTCGTAAAGCAATGCTTGAAGATATCGCCATCCTAACAGGCGGTACTGTTATTTCTGAAGAGCGTGGCTACAAGCTTGAAAACGCAACTCTTGATTTCTTAGGTCAAGCTGCAAGTGTAACTATCGACAAAGACACTACCACTATTGTCGATGGTGCCGGAAAAGGTGACGACATCCAAGCACGAGTAAACCAAATCAAATCTCAAATCGAATCAACTACTTCTGATTACGACCGTGAGAAGCTTCAAGAGCGTCTTGCTAAGTTGAGTGGTGGTGTTGCTGTGCTTTACATCGGTGCTGCTTCTGAAGTTGAAATGAAAGAGAAGAAAGCTCGTGTTGAAGATGCATTGCACGCAACTCGTGCTGCTGTTGAAGAAGGAATCGTACCTGGTGGTGGAGTAGCATTACTACGCACTGTGTCTGCTGTTGACAGCCTAGAAGCTGAAAATGCTGACGAAAAAGTAGGTTTCGATATTGTTCGTCGCGCAGTTCAGGCTCCGCTAAGAACCATCAGCAACAACGCCGGTATCGAAGGCGCGATTGTAGTACAACGCGTACTTGAAGGCGAAGGTGCTTTCGGTTACAACGCACGTACCGAAGTGTACGAAGACTTAATCAAAGCTGGTGTTATCGACCCAACTAAAGTTACCCGTACTGCGCTTCAAAATGCAGCTTCTGTAGCTGGATTATTGCTTACAACTGAAGCAGTAATTTCAGAAAAACCAGAAGAAAAAGGTTCAGGTCCGGCTATGCCAGACATGGGCGGAATGGGCGGCGGAATGCCAGGCATGATGTAATCAAGCATCTCGAATTATTGCTAAAACGTTTTAGCAATAGATATTAAAGAAACCCCGGTTCACAATGTGGATCGGGGTTTTTTTTGTGTCCACATCCTAATGATTGTAACATTTAGTGAGTTAGTTTGTCATTAATAAATGATTGGGCTTCGACTCAATTATAAAAATTCTACACAAACCCGAGGGTACATTATGAAGGGTATTAAACATTTTATAATTATTGGATTTATAGGGATAATTATCCCTTTCACAACCGTATCGGCACAAACTGATTGTGCAACTTCAGCAATCCAGACTAATTTGAACAATGGCACGTCGGTACAAAAGCTGCTAGAAGATTGTAGCACTTTACAAACGATTAATTTTATTGGAAAAAACTTCGCGGGCGGAGTCATTGTATATTTAGATCCGGGTAGAAATGGAACCGGTATTATAGCAGCTAATAGCGATGCAAATTCAAATGCCACATGGTATAATTTATTGAGTTATAATGGTGGATTGTTTAACGGTAGTTTACAGGAAGGAATTGGTACAGGGGCAAGCAACATGAATGCTGCATGCGCAATGAGTGGTTGTGGAAAACCTCCTAAAACAAACCTTAGTTATGGGAGTCCCAATAATGATGCTTTATATTTTGTTTCTAGCTCGAATCGAGGTGGTTACTCTGATTGGTACCTGCCAAGTGCATTTGAACTCGATACGGCATATAAGGCAGTTTCTTCAAATTTTCCATCATGTGCCTCAGGTGGATATTGGACATCGTCCCAAATCCCCGCAAATTATCCTTTTCAAGGCCTCACCAGCTACCAGATTAAGGATACCTACACATCCAGTGTGTACATCATAGACAATAATGGGAATCTTACTTATTCAAGAAAATCAAGTGGTAAGTGTGCCAGAGCTTTTAGAACATTTAGCCCTTGGATCGATGCTGTAGATCCTGTAATTCAAATTGGTTCTGCTTTAGCAATTCAAGGCAGTAATTTTGATACCACTTTAACAAATAATGTAATTCAATTCCCTAATGGAATTTCTGTGCATCCACATGAATCAACGGAAAATACTATGACTGTGATTGTTCCACCTGGCACTCATGATGGAGATTTAAGAATTGTAGTTAATGGTGTACAAAGTAATACAGTACAAATCGAAATTGGCGCCGCACCCTCTGGAAATCCTATTGTCGAGTCTTTCTCAGTTCGTATGGTCATTGTTTACGATAATGGCTTTATCAATACCAGAGTTATGACCGTTTATGGTAAAAATTTCTCATTGAACAATACGGTAACATTTGGCGGAGGGGCTCAAGCAGTTTCCATGCCTTCGAGCAATCCAAACCAATTTAATGTGAGTATTCCAGAAAATGTGAAAACCGGGCGAATTGCAGTAACCTCAAGTGTTGGGCATAGTAGTGCATCATCCGATTCTTTATTAGTTTTTAAATATTCTACCCCAACCTCCGATACAACTACCCAAAATTTATATGAGGTTACAATAAGTAAAGACAAAACCAAATTGGTTGCAGTAGGTGAGCAAAGTAATATTCTTACAAGTGATAATGGCGGTAGTAATTGGCATTTTGCTAACATTTCAACTCCGTCGGTTACTAATATGTCACTAAAGACTGCTGAATTCTTTGAAATAAATGGAACTGAATTAATTGCAATTTTTGGGAGAGTACCAGCAGTTAATCTTGAAAATGCAGTGAATTATCAATTATATACCACAGCTCAAACACTTACTAATTATAATCCAAGAACAACCGCATTTGAGATTACAAAATTGCATGGAGCCAATAATCAATTATTTGCTGTCAAAGGATATACAGATTTAGTGTATTATAATGGGACGTCTGCTTCAAATAACGCATTTAATTTTTCTACGGTAAATTCATCTTCAGAATTATTCGGAATTGCAAACAATGATTCAACAATTTTAAGTGTTGGATTAATGTCTACCAGCTTCTTAAAAAGCCCATTGAGAACGAGTAAAACAGCATGGTCAACCAATAATCAAAATTTTAAATTAACTGATGTAATTTGGGCGGATAGTTTATTTGTAGGGGTAGGTCGTCAATCTCATACTAACCGATATAATAGCTCAATTTATCATAGTACCGACGGCTCAACATGGAATGCTTCTTTATGTGGTAGCAGAAATTGTACTACCCCAACCAAAGCATTGGCATTTAATGAAAAATTAGATCTTTTCTTTACTGCCGGTCATTTATTGAAGTATTATTATAGTTTTGATGGGAAGTCATGGGTAGAAACAATACTTCCTTCAATGTATAATACACATATTACTCAAGTTAATAGTATCGTAAGCACAATGGATGGATTTGTGATTGTAGGTAATGGCGGGTTAATTGGTGTGCTTTCATTAATTAAACCAACTCACTAATTCCAATTTTAAAACTCAAACCCCGGTTCACCATGTGGATCGGGGTTTTTTGTTGCTCTTTATTTAAAAGTGCTGTTTTTTAGGATGGTTACTCACTAAAGTTAAGGTTGTGCGTTTATTCTTGGGGTTTAGATTACTTCTCGTTGTATGGGGATCGCTTTGGTTCGCACAATCACTTTATGGGCAAACATCGCTTATTGATGGAATTCCCTATTTCCAAGTATTTCAAACCCGCGATTATCCGGGCGAGCAGCAGATGTTCGACGCTATCCAATGGCACGATGGCTCCTTATTATTTGCAAATGCCGGAGGCTTAGTTCAACATGCCGATGATGAATGGCGTATTTTTGCACGCTTTGATGCAACTTTTATATCAAAATTGAAGGCCAGTGAATTCGAGCAAAATCTAGTGTGGTCGGGCAACTATTCGAACATGGGATATTTCGTTCAGGATGAACTTGGGGCGTTCGACTACGTTTCTTTATCGCACTTAATTCCCGAGGGCTACTCAGATTTTAGCGATGTATACTCAATAAAAGAGTCGGAAGATGAAGTGCTCTTTTTTAGTGATTTGTATTTATTCAGTTTCGATAAAATTGACTCAACCCTCTCTGTAGTTGAATACATTGAATACAACGGCAAAAAATCGAGACCACTACATTTCGCTGTTTGGCAAGGCAAAGAGTATTTTTTTCAGGCGAATGGTGATGTTGTTACCAAAACAGGGAGTAAATGGCAGCAGATTCAGATTGAGGGTGAACATCGGCCAAAAGAATTTCTTGCTGTTCTGAGTACAGAAGACCAGCTCTATATTATTGATAATCAGGAAGGTTTATTCACTTTTGATGGCAAATACTTTCAGCCAATTGCTAAGGAATACAGCGAGCATTTTATTACGAATGACCCAACTGATTTCAAGATATTTGAAAATGGAGATATCGCGATTTCTAGTGATGAAGGCGTTGTAATTTTGGATGAGCAAGGAAATCTCAAATATGTCTTCAACGAGAAAATAGGCTTTCCGGAGAATGATGTAAGTGGGCTCCTGATCGACAGCGAAAGCGATCTATGGATTCTTGGTCCTTCGACAGTTACAAAAGTATACATGAGTAATCCCGTCAGGCATTTGCCCGGTGAAGCGCTAGGATTCGGAGATGCGCTGCATATACGGCAATTCAATGATCGACTTTATATACCTGCAATGGATGGTATGTATCGACTTGACGAGCCAATAACGAACTTAATTAATACATCCCCGGAAGACATTCTATTTGAATATCCGGTTAATACTATCTTTTGGAATACATTGGTCGTAGATGAGGAACTTTGGGTAGCCTCGCAAGCGGGAATTTTTAAAATCATTGACGATAATTTAGTTCTTGTAGTCCCGGAAATTGAAGCCAGGCAACTAAGGCAACTCACCGATGATATCCTGCTGATTGTAACCTACAATGGTTTGGATTGGTTGCTAAGAGAGGATAATTCCTGGAATTATATGGGAACCCTGGAAACGGTTCCGGAGCATATTCTCGAATTAGCTGTTGTACGGGGCAAAGAATTCTGGGCCGGTGGAGTATCCGGTTTTGTATTCAGAGGGAGATATGATGAAGAACTTAAGGATTTTGAAAACAAAAGATTCGGCGTTGAGGAAGGATTGCCCGAAACCGATATGCTTGAACCGACGGTTAATGGCGACAAGGTTATCGTAAACACGAAGTATGGTTTTTATTCGTATGAGGAAGATTTAGAGAGTTTCTCACCAATCGAAAGTATCAACGATCAATTAGGGAACTGGGGCGAGTATCTGCGACAGGATAAATATGGAGCATTTTGGACTCAATATGCAAACATCGAAGGCTACAATGGTGTTATCCATATTACACCTGATGATGAAATTGTATGGAAGGCTAATTTTACCCCATTTGAAATTTCACCCGATCACTTTGGCGATTTTGTAGAAATTGAAGATTCAATTCTTTGGGTGGGTTCCACCGAATCGGTGTTGCAGTTAAATATCAATGAGGAATACATCCGAAAAAAGCCTGAAGTCAAAGTTTGGAGCATTCAATCAACCTTCGATCAGGAAATGCTTGCTTACAGTAGCTCTGAGCTTCCTGAAATAGCCTACGATCAAAAAAGTATTCAAATCAATGTAGTATCGAGTTCTTTTCATCAATCTGAAAAAAATGCATTCCGCTTTAAATACGAGGACGAAGAGTGGTCGGAATGGAGACAGGAATCAGAAATAACCATAAATCCGTTTTTACCGGGCAGGAAAACATTGAGTGTTCAAACTCGGGATTTGATGATGGTGGAATCGGAACCGAAACTCCTATCAATTACCATATTGGCTCCCTGGTATTTATCAAATTTGGCTTATCTGGTGTATATACTGATTTTTGCAGGGTTGATCGGTTTTGCGGTTCGAAGCATATCAAACTATCGAGTTCGACAGCAACTGAACGCCATCAAAATCAGAGAAATCGAGCGCATCCTCGAGTTGGATGAACTCAAAACCAAACTGCTTATCAATATTTCGCATGAACTTAGAACACCGCTAACCTTGGTAACAGGTCCGGTAAAGCAATTGTTGGATTCTGGAAAAGTGGAGGATGGGTTTCTGTTAAGAAAACTTCAGATTGCTCATCGTAACGGTCGGCGTCTGCACGATTTGGTGGAACAAGTGCTCGATTTAAGCAGGCTGGATTCAAACATCATGCAGTTTACTCCTGTTGAAATTCCGCTTAATACTTTTGTACAACAAATGGTGCATTCGTTCGAAACTGCTATCGAAAAGAAAGCATTGAAGGTTGAGGTTGAAGTGCCGGACTCAGAAATACTATTTCAAGCTGATGCCGACAAACTCGAAAAGATTCTGGTTAATCTACTTTCGAATGCTATCAAATTTACACCCGAAAAAGGCGAGATTAAGGTCGAGTTGATCAATCGAGGCGATCAAGTTGAAATCAAAGTTCAGGATAGTGGACGTGGAATTTCCCAAGAAGATTTAGAGGTCGTTTTTGATCGATTTCATTCTACCAGCGATCAGTTAGAGGGCGGCGGACAAGGAATCGGCGTGGGGCTTTCCATCACCAAAGAGTTTGTGGAACTTCACGAAGGAAGCATAGAAGTATCCAGTGAATTGGGCAGCGGATCGACATTTGCGGTTCACTTACCTTTCAAACACTACGATAATCTGAGTGAGTTCTCTCCCGGTGCGGAAGATTCGGATCATGATACTGCATCAGTTCATCAACAACTTTCGGTAAATGGGAAAGAATATTCCGCATTGGTGGTTGAGGATAATCCTGATATGCGAGAGTATGTTGCAGAATTGTTGGAGCAACTAAACATAAGGGTTGAGAAAGCACAAAATGGAGTTGAAGGCAAGAAATTAATGTCGCTACAGAAACCCGATATCGTAATTTCTGATATTATGATGCCTGAAATGAATGGTTTTGAATTTGCAGAATGGATGCGATCGGTGCCTGAGTTCAAACAAGTGCCCATTATTTTACTTTCAGCTCGATCTGAAGTGGAAGACAAAGTGCATGGCTTTCAGATTGGAATAAGCGATTATCTTACCAAACCATTTAACGCACAGGAATTACAGGCACGGGTAGATAATTTGCTGGTGCTTAAAAAAGAACGGGAAGAAATGGCATCACTAGCTTCCGGTCCATCGGAAGAAACGATACAAAGTGCCGACTCCGAAATGGTGTTGGAACTTCAAAAATGGGTGGAAGCGAACGTTGGAAATTCAACGATCTCGGTAGACGATTTAGCCCATCAAGTTGCCATGAGTGCCCGCAATTTGCAAAGAATATTAAAATCTATAACCGGGTTAAGTCCCAACGAATTTATACGTGAAGTACGACTTTATACCGCCCGCGATCTGTTGGAAACCAAGCAAAAACGAACCGTAGCCGAAGTAGCTTACGCCGTTGGGTTTTCAACCCCGGCCTACTTCTCGAAACTATATAAAAAACGATTCGGCAACTCTCCGGCGCAGTATTTTTAAAATCGGTCATCGCGGGCATACTTGACCCGCGATCTCCTAATCTAGGCCCGGAGCTTTATCAAGGAGACCTCGGGTCTTCGCCCGAGGTGACTGCTTAGACTGTGTTGTGTTTTCTCGTCATCGCGGACTTGATCCGCGATCTCCCTTCTACCACTTCGTCATCGCGGGCATACTTGACCCGCGATCTCCTAATCAACGCCCGGGGCAAGTTCAAGGAGACCCCGTGTCGAGCACGGGGTGACGGGCTTTGTTCTTGCTATGTTTTTTAACTCGTCATCGCGGACATACTTGATCCGCGATCTCCCGATCAACGCTTGGAGTTTTTTCAAGGAAATCTACTGTAAAGCACCGGGAGACGGGATTTTCCGCACATTTTGTCGCTTTTGTTCACACATCTGTCGTATCTGTTCACTAGTAAACATCTAGATTACGTCTAGCTTACTAACACAAACGTTGGGTACAGACATGAAAAATTCAAATACAATCGGCAAACAAATTAGAAACGCTTTCTCGGGGGGATTACTAGGGGTAGTTCTTTTGATATTATTGCCGGGTAATGTATTTGCTCAGGCAGATTCTTTGGTATTAGATACAACACTAACCGGAGTTAACCTTAGTGCCACAGCATGGGGCGATTATGATAATGATGGGGATCTCGATCTGGTTTTAACTGGTAGTACTAATGGTACAAGTGGAGGGGCTATCGCAGAGTTATACGATAACGATGGCTCTGGAAATTTGACTAAAAATACCACTATTTCTAGCGGGTTAACAGGTGCAAGTAGAAGCGGTGCCGCTTTCGGCGATTATGACAATGATGGCTATCTCGATTTAGTGATAATTGGTTACAACACGTCGAACACGCCTACAACTACTCTTTATAATAACAATGGAGACGGATCATTTTCCGTAGTTAGTGGAACCGGTTTTGATAATGGCGCGTGGTCATCGGCTTACTGGGGTGACATTAATAACGATGGCTATCTCGATCTCTTTTTATCAGGTTTGCCAAGCAATAATGTACGATTTAATGATATTTACGTAAACGATAAGGACGGAACGTTTACTAATTTATCTACAGGGATACTGCCAACCGCCGGTGGAGATTTTGTGTATGGCGATTATGACAACGATGGCGATTTAGATTTGGCGCTGGTTGGTTATACCAATTCCTCGAATGTTCAAACTAAATTCTATCGAAATGACACCGGTACTTTCAACGAAGTGAGTGCCATTAGCTCAGTTATGTTGGCATCAGATCATACGAGTCTCCACTTTGTGGATTACGACAGTGACGGAGATTTAGACTTATTTAATACTGGTGGTGGTGGTGCCCGATTATTAGTGAATGATGGGGCAGGGAATCTCACTAATACGGGCCCTTCTTTTACAGGCGTTTCCTCAGGTTCGGCAGATTGGGCAGATTATGATTTAGACGGTGATTTAGATCTACTTTACAATGGTTACACAGGCGCTTCAAATTCATTCTTTATGGATAATGACGGCGATGGAACGTTTACTCTTAATAGCACCTATTCTGAGGTTGAAGTTGAGACAGGAACTACCGACTGGGTAGATATTGATAATGATGGTGACGTTGATCTTTTCATCACCGGGTATTTAAATAGTAGTAGCCGAACGGCTAGTTTGTATAAAAATTACGAGACTACAAACAATACAGCACCGGTAGCGCCATTATTGAATCCGCTTACTCAATCCAACGATACCACCTTTTTTTCGTGGAATTCAGCAAGCGACAATGAAGGCGGTTCGATCTCATACAATATTTATGTTTACGATGTTGACGCCTCTGAGTATCTGGTATATCCGGGTAGTAATATTTCAACGGGCATCAGAAAAGATATAGGGATTGGAAATACCGGAATCGACACCACCTATTATTTAATAAATTCAAAAACTAATCTGCAGTGGGGTGTTCAGTCAATAGATGCGGCGGGCAAAGCAAGTGCTTTTAATGTTTATACACCTTTGAGCTCACCAAATAATCTCAATGCACAAGTTTCAAGTAGTAAGGTTGAACTAAGTTGGAATACGGTATCAGATTCAAGCTTAGCATCATACCGTGTGTTTTCTTCCACCGACACGCTCATCAGTCCAAGTGTTGTTTCCACGATAACCGATACTACTCTGACAGTAAATATACCTGAACGTGGAACAGAGTATTACTATGCCGTTGCATCAATCGATACTAATGGTAATCAAAGCACATTGTCATCGTATGTTTCGGTTCTTGTTCCTCCAATTTCCGTTACTATAGATTCCGTTCAATTAGCAGATTTCAAAGCAACCATAGTCTGGAATGCTATTGATGATGCCGATTTCCAATCATTTAGAGTGTATCAAACCACAGACACTACCGCAACCGATTCACTGGTAGCAACAATTACCGATACCACTTTCACTTCAAGTTATCTAAATCGTAATGCTACGTATTATTTCCGTATTGCTGCCTTGGATACTAATAATGTTGAAAGCCCCGCAACAAGCTATCAGGCTATTACTATTCCGTCGTTACAAATAACAGGGTTTACACTGCAAGAAATTGGTTTTACAGCAAAACTTAGTTGGGATAGTGTTGCAGCAGGTGATTTTGCTTCTTTTAAGGTTTATCAAAATACCGATACTACCGGTTCTAAAACGTTGCTTACCACCCTGAGTGACACAACCTATACCACCGGTAACCTTACTCGTGGTTCTACCTATTACTTCACGGTTTCCATCGTAGATTCGACGGGTACGGAAGGTCCTTTTTCTGAATATCTATCATTCACTCTACCCGAATTAACACCGGAAGGATTAACGCTTGAACTTATTAATAGCACGGTTAAAGCAACGTGGAATAAGAGAGAGGAAGGCGATGTACAGAGTTACAATTTGTATAGTACTCTAGATACTACTCTAACAAGTACGTTGCTTGCAACTACCACAGATACCACTTTTATAACCGATCCTTTAAACGGGGGCATCACACATTATTTCAGCGTTTCAACCATCGACACCAATGACATAGAAAGTGAAGTAAGTAACTTCGTTGGAATTGAAATTCCATTTAATTTCCAATTAAATACAAGCCTTTCTAATCAACTTATCAAAGTTGCATCGGGAGGTTCAGCCACACGGCATAAAAGTGACATCGACTGGGTGGATTATGATAATGATGGAGATTTAGATCTTAGCCTTATCGGTGAGGGAGGGGTTTTTTCTGGTATTTTACTCCTCTATAACTACGAAAGTAGCACAGGGTTTACCCGAGATACCGATTTTGTTTTAAATGACATCATTCTAGATTACGGCGAAGCAGACTGGGGTGACTACGACAATGATGGCGATTTAGATTTACTGGTTGTTGGATATGATGATCAAGCTTCAGAAAATATCTCAGCGGTGTATAAAAATAATGGCGATAAAACCTTCACAGAAATTGATAAGATTAGCAGTGTATTAGCAAAAAATACAAGAGCAAATGCAAAATGGGTAGATATTGATAATGATGGTGACCTGGATATTTTTTACAACGGTTTCTATTTTTCGGCAAGATCATATATATATTTAAATAATGGGAATGACACCTTTGTAAATGCTAATTATACATTTAATACGCTGTGGAGTTCGTCAACTTTAAACCTTGCTGTTGATGAGGGCGAGATACAGCTTCTTGATATCAATAACGATGGATACGTTGATGTTACAGGGACAGGGGGTATTAGTATTGGACTTCGTTTCACTGGCATTTCACTTAATTCTAAAAATAATTCGTTTAGTGATTCAGGAAATTCACTCCAAGGATTAACGGATTCAGCGCTAGAGTGGGGTGATCTTGATGCCGATGGTGATCCAGATCTAGTATATATGGGTTATAACTACGATTCAGATACATTTTTAACTTATATATACTTCAATGACGGCTCAGGAAACTTATCGCTGCACAGCACACTGGATGGGTATCGCAGAGGGGATATTGCCTTAGGCGATATCGATAATGATGGAGATCTTGATTTAATAATTTCAGGGTTAACCATTAATACAGATTATAGTACAGCTGGTACAAAAGTATTTAGTAATAATCTATCTACTGTAGACTCATTCATTGAGCTACCCGGATCAACACTAGCCAATCTTGGGAGAGGGAATATTTCATTCGCCGACTACGACCAAGATGGGGACTTAGATATAGCAATGAATGGTAGAAATAGTGGTGGGAATAATGTCAATATATATGAAAACACCTCGGTTAATACGGGCTCTGCTCCCGGTAAACCATCAAACTTTAGTCTTGTTGTAAAACAGGAAGAAGTAAGTATAACCTGGAATGCTGCCACCGATGTGAATGGCGGTCCGCTTCACTACGAAGCCTTTGTGTTAAAGCCGGATAAAACACCGGTAATTTATGCCAAAAGTGACACAAGCACAGGCTTTCGCCAAGTTACCGAATTAGGTAATGCCGGTTACAACAACTTTATAACCTTAGATGTTGCAAGTCTGGAACGTGGTTTTTACACCATTGGTGTTCAAGCAATCGATGCCACCGGTTTGGCTGGCGAATTTGCCATCGAACAAATACCAATTCGTGCTTATTTCAACCCATTGGGTATTTCAGCGCTGAAAGATACCGTAACTACCATCCCATTAAGTACCTTTCAAAAGCATTCATTTCTAAACGATTCAACGCTTACGCTTTCGCTGCGATCAGCGCCCAATGCGCAGTTGTTTATCGATGCAGATAACGATTACATCATGGATGCAGGCGAAGTTAAGCTCGACAGCACCGGATTCAATTTTTCGTTGCAAGCAAGCGATTCGCTTAGAATTTACTCTGATACCACCGGGTTTGAAGACATCATCCTTAAGATAGAAACTCCAAGTGGCATGGTAGTGGATAGTGCAACTATACAACTCGCTATGTTTGAGTCAGCACCATCAATCAGTGGTACTGCATATCTAGGCGGTTGGTATTTGATGGGTAATCCCTTGCAAACAACATTAGGCAAGTTGTTCGAAAACATTTGGACCCAAGGTGCCATTAATGCAGATACGGAAACGGGTACACCGAATTTGTATTTCTTTAATCCCGATAGCGCCAAATACATTGCAATAACTACCGATTTAGATACCACGAGAGCGAAAAACGGACAGGGAATTTTAGCCTTCATATTTCCCGATAACAATTACAACGATGCCATTGATCCCGTAGATGGAGGATGGCCTAAATCGCTTTCAAATTATGGTGAACCATTCAAAGTTAATGATCCGGTCGAAATCAAAAACACCGATGTTGATGGAAATGGGTTTACTTCTGGTAGCGAAGGCTTTGCATTAATGGGCAATCCGTATGGAGTTCCGGTTTCAGTAGATTCGTTAATTGCGGAGCTAATAAAAATTGATCCTTATGCCAATCGGTATGTGTATCGATGGGATCCTATTGAAAAACAATATAATCTTAACTTCACAGGCTTTGTAAATGCTTATGAGTCCTTTTTTGTGCGAACGATTCAATCCGGGATCAGCGGTAACGCCGTGTTCGAATACGACGATGTACATTCGTCAGCACGACTCAAAAATACACCGAAACAGCACCCGATTGAATTGAATCTGTTTGCCGGGGATGTAGCCACCGGCGAGTATGCGCTTCGTTTAGCCGAAGATGCCCTTACCGAAATCGATCCTTTCGATGGGTACTATCTGGGCTCATTTGCCTCGAACTTTGCCAATCTGTATTCCACCATTGGAGATCAGCCACTGGCCTTAAATAATCTCCCTCTTGGCCTTTCGGAAGTGGTAGAAATTCCACTGTTCTTACACAGCACCGAAAGGGGGCAACACCGATTAGAATGGGCTATAAACGAGTGGCCGGAAGAATGGACCGTTGAGCTAGAAAACCCTAAGACCGGTGAAAGCATCAATCTGAAAGATCAAACTTCCTACACGTTCGAATTTGCCAATGCGCAATTGAAGTCGAAAGGTGATTTTGTGCAAACTCCTGAGTTGTTTGGATTTCACAATATTCGTTTGAAAGCAAAAAGCACGACTTCTGATTTGATACTTCGAATCAATCCGGGAGTTGCTTCAGCAAACGAAAACGACCTCGGCATCCCTCGCGAAGTAGAGCTGTATCAAAATTACCCGAATCCGTTCAATCCATCTTCGATTATTCGATTTGGGGTACCCGAACAAGCTCCGGTTCGTCTGGAAGTATTCGACATTCTGGGTAGAAAAGTGATGAGCTTGTTGAATGGCGAAGTGAAGCAAGCAGGCAGGTATAACATCGCCTTCGATGGACGTGTACTGGCCTCGGGCATGTACATCTATCGTCTGGTAATCGGCGATAAGGTGCTCACCAAGAAAATGACACTTATTAAATAATGGAAACAAAGCACTGTCACCCCGTGCTAATACAAAACAGTCACCTCGGGCGTAGAACCGAGGTCTCCTTTAAGATGCCCCAGGCTTTGATTTGGAGATCGCGGGTCTCCGCCCGCGAAGACGATGGGGCGGAATTAAGGAGATCGCGGGTCAAGTCCGCGATGACAATTAAAAACAAAGAATGATGAAAACACCAACATGTTGCAGTTTTTGCAAATCGGAAGAAGGCAAGCCACGACCAGTGGGAAACTACATTGTGGAGCTAAAAGTGATATCGGTAATGGGTAGTGAAAAGCACGCCTGCCAGAGTTGTTATCGCAAAACCAAACGACTCCTTGAACTTGAACAACAAAAAGAAGAAGCCAATATGAAACCATTAATCATTAAAAAAATGCATAAATTTGCACTAAGAATAGCCGGCTTATTTACGATGATACTTTTCACCTCAGCCATGTTGTATGCTCAAGGTGCACCGGGGTTACCTTTTTTTCCGGATGAACCTGCAGCCGCCCCCATCGATGGTGGACTAAGCTTGCTTGCAGCTGCGGGTGGAGCCTATGCCATTAAGAAGTTGCGGGATAAGAAAGCTGAATAAATTCTTCGGATGTCGGACCATTTTTAAAGGTAAATCATATATTAATTAGTATGTTTGTTGATCAAAAATTTATTAGATAACAAAACATGCTAACGAAGCTTTTTCGATGGTTGATCTTTGCTACACTTTGGTTTTTGCCTTTACGGCACGGCGCTATTGCACAAACCGATTCTGCCGTTTCATTGGCTTTAGCTGACACCAATAGTGTCGGTAACTTATTGCTATTTCAATTGGATGGATGGCAATTTTCTTTTACCAAACCGGATACAATTGCAGATCGGAAGAATTTAGAATATACCATCCCCGGTTCTGTGGACGATATGCGCGAACTTAAAGCTCTTCCAGAGTGGAATGATTATGGCTGGTTCGAACTAGAATTCAACGCGGATGCATCACTTTCCGGGCAACAGTGGGAGCTCATGTATTCAAATCCCGAGCCGGCTAGAATCTGGCTAAACGGTCATTTGATTTTATCTGCCGGAAACCCATCTTCAACTCCCAATGAGGAACAGCTTTCTACGTTCGTAAATGGGTTTAGCGAAGGGATAATTCTACGTGAGGGACCTAATTATTTACTCATGGAATATTCGGAGCATACGTACCCGGAACTCTTTAAGCCGTACCGGCAGTCAGAACATGGGGTTTGGGTGTATCTAAACAGTAATGAGGTGTTAGATTTACGCTGTTACAGAGCCTTCATCTTTGGTGGGGCTTGTATGTTGCTGCTTCTTCTTTTGGTAATGCAAAGCTATTTAGCGTATCAATTTCGGGAGCAATACCACAAGTACATAAGCCTTACTACCTTCTTTATGCTGTTTCATGCAATTACCTCTATGAGCGATACCATCATCAATTGGTCGTATTCTTATGTGTACTTTTATCAATATTCCTATGCGATCTCCTTCCTGTTTGTAGTGTATTTCTTTTTGATTGCAATCCGCAAAATTTTTGAGATGCCCATACCATGGAAATCACTTTCAAGTGCTTTAGTTATTTCAGTAATTCTCGGGTTATATGCAGCCACTTTCTCCCCAACTTTTTTAAATATTCTTCACCCGGTGATGGCCATCCTTACCCTCGTTTATGGCATCTATTCGCTATTCGAGGCAAAGAAATATAATCCCGCAGCAAAAATTGGTTCCATAGTTACCGGCTTGGTGTTAACCATTGGTGGTGCCGTAATGTACGTTACTTTTTATGTAGCACTTGGGTATCTAAATATTTGGTTTTTCTTGGTGATTGTGTTGATGGCCTATACCGGCATTCCAATCTCGCTAACCTTTAACATTGCTGCAAGCTATGCGAATTTGATCACCACATTGGAGAAAAAAGTACGCGATCGCACAGCAGATTTGGAAACAGCAAACGAGTTCCAAAATCGATTTTTCGCCAATATTTCACATGAATTCAGAACACCTTTGACCATCAGCAAAGGCTTGTTGAATAAAGTGATTAATAATAATGGTGATGTAAGCGAGGAGGTAAAAAAGGATTTGAGGGTGATGAATCGAAACATGAATCGACTTCATGATATGGTGAATCAAATTATTGATCTCACCAAGGCAGATAAAAATCACCTTAGCTTACATCAAAAATATTACGATGCGGATAAATTGGTATCGATTTCCGTAGAGTCGTTTCGATCGCTGGCAGAAAACCACGGTCATTCACTTAATTTTTATCCCGATGCACAGAATGCATTGCTTTATGTTGATCGGGCAAAAGTGGAAGTGATGATCAACAATCTGATTTCGAACGCCATTAAGTTCACTCCCGATGGTGGTAAAATTACGGTAAGTACCGGAGTGAAAGATCAGCTATTCTTTGTATCCGTACAAGATACCGGACCGGGGATCCCCGAAAGCGAGCAAGAACAAATTTTTGAGCGATTTCATCGAATCAAAAAACAAGACGAAGATTACATGGAAGGGATGGGAGTTGGACTAGAGCTCAGCCGATCCTTAGCTCGCTTACATGGTGGCGATTTGACCTTAGAACCCAATACCGAATTAGGAGCTTGTTTTAAGCTCGAATTACCAATTTCTGATGTGCCAAGTGCTGAAGCAATTGTGTTAGAAAATGACACAATAGATGAAAAGGAGCCGTTTGTAGAAGAAAGCGCAAGTTTGGAGACTCCCAAATCATTTAACATTCTGTTAGTAGAAGATAATGCCGACATGATGGATTATGTGAGTGGGATTTTATCGGATGTGGGCACCATCAAACAAGCAAAAAACGGAAAGCATGCGCTGGACATTCTCGATTCATTCACACCCGATATTATTGTAACTGATTTAATGATGCCGGTGATGGGTGGGCTCGAATTAGTTGAAGAACTGAAAAAGGATCCGAAAAGGAAGGATGTCCCGATATTGGTTCTTACGGCCAAAGCATTGGAGGATGATAAGCTTCATTTATTACGGATTGGGGTTGTGGATTACATTACAAAACCTTTCGTGCCCGATCATTTAGTTCTCAAGATTAAAAACCTGCTTGACTACTATAATCGGCGTAAAACCATTCGTCTTTCGATGGAAGTAGAAAGCGTTGAATCAGACAGTAATTTTGTAGAAAAAGTGGCACAATTCGTATCTAAGAATCTGCAAAATAGCAATCTTACAGTCGATTTTTTTGCCAATGAATTTGCGCAAAGCAGGCGTTCATTTTATAGAAATATTCAATCTGAAACGGGTATGACTCCCGCCGAATTCATCCGCGAAGTGCGCCTAACGACAGCACGAGCCATGGTTTCTGGAAATGACAAACTTCGCCTGGAAGAATTAGCTGAAGCCGTTGGGTATAGAAGTGCAACCAGCTTCCGAAAAGCCTACGAACAACGTTTCGGCGAGCATCCGTTGAACTAATTAACCCGTCATCGCATTATTATTTGTCATCGCGGGCATACTTGACCCGCGATCTCCCGAACAACGCCCGGGGCCTGTTCATGGAGACCCCGGATCAAGTCCGGGGTGACGGTCAGTTTAGTCATCGCGGACAAACTTGATCCGCGATCTCCTGTTTGAAGCTTGGGGCTTTTTCATGGAGACCCCGGATCAAGTCCGGGGTGACGGGCTTTGTTGTTGTTTTGTGTTTACCTCGTCATCGCGGACATACCTGACCCGCGATCTCCCGAACAACTCCTGGAGCATGTACATGGAGACCCCGGATCAAGTCCGGGGTGACTGAAGTAAAAAAAACTGTAAGGACTTCCATTCAAAAGAGTCTAACTAAGTATGAAACCCGGAAACATGTACATACTCGCAAACAAACACCGAACGGTATTTTACACAGGTGTAACTTCGGCTTTAATCAAACGAATTTATCAACACAAGTTCGAGAAAGGATCAAAGTTCACCAGCAAGTATAATGTTCATGATCTGATGTACTACACAGAGTTCCCATCAATGTACGAAGCCATTGCCGCAGAAAAGAGAGTGAAGAAGTGGAAGCGAGCATGGAAAATTGAACTGATCAGGTCGATAAACCCGGAGATGAAAGACCTCTGGGAAGATATTTATATCTAACTGTCATCGCATACCACCCTGTCATCGCGGACATACCTGATCCGCGATCTCCCAATCAACGCCCGGGGCATGTTCACGGAGACCCCGTGTCAAGCACGGGGTGACGGGCAATGTCATCGCGGGCATACTTGACCCGCGATCTCCTTTTTCCACCCCGTCATCGCGGACATACCTGATCCGCGATCTCCTAATCAACGCCCGGGGCATGTACATGGAGACCCCGGATCAAGTCCGGGGTGACAGGCTTTGTTGTTTTCGTGTTTTCCACCTCGTCATCGCGGGCGAAGACCCGCGATCTCCTAATCAACGCCCGGGGCATGTTCACGGAGACCCCGTGTCGAGCACGGGGTGACAGGCTTTGTTGTTGTTGTGTTTTCCACCTCGTCATCGCGGGCGGAGACCCGCGATCTCCTAATCAACGCCCGGGGCAGGTTTATGGAGACCTCGGGTCTTCGCCCGAGGTGACTGTTTTAATCAAGTCCGGGGTGACTGCAATAGTAAAGCACGGGGTGACGGATAAAACAGTGCCCGTGGTGAAATTGGCACATCTGCACAGATTACTGGCACAACTACATAGTCAGAAAATTATATATTCTCTGAATTCAGATTAATCATCTATTGTTCAAAGGTATGGATTCATTACAGATAAGCTTACTCGGGATAATTCTAATCTCATTAACAATTACCGATGCATTTGCGCAAGACATTACCCCACAAATTGCAGCAGGTAGGTCTCAAAGTGTGATCATAACAGATCAAGGGAAGGTATATACGTTTGGTTCCGGGAGTTATGGCAGTTTAGGTCAATCATCCCTCACGCATAATGAAATTGCCTATGCACTTACACATGCAAATTTAAACGGCTATACGATTACCGATTTTTCTGCATCGAAGGTATCAAACTCTGCAACTTTCGGATTGTTATTGGCTGATGATGGCTCTGTGTTTAGCTTTGGTGATAATACATATGGTCAGCTTGGTCATGGCGATAAGGTAGAGCGATTTGAACCCACTCGAATAGAGCATGATAGTTTATCAGGGGTAAAAATTGTAGATGTTCAAGCAGGGGAAGAGTTCAGCATATTGCTATCGGATTCCGGAAATGTGTATGTAATGGGAAATAACAATAATGGGTATCTCGGAATTGGCTCAACAACACCGGGCGAACTTTTAGTACCAACAAAGTTGACTCACAGTAATTTAGATGGATATAAAATCTCTCAAATTGCTACCGGTGGTGATCATACCTTTCTATTAGCCGATAATGACACGCTTTTTGCTTTTGGTAGTAATTTATATGGTCAATTAGGAGATGGAACAAGTGTTTCAAAGATTGCCCCTACCATTATTTCGAGTGCTCAATTTAATGGGAAATCCATCTCGAAAATGTCTGTTGCAGTTGGGAATAGTCTTTTTTTAATGGCAGATAGTACGGTTTTCAGTTGGGGGAATTATAGAAGCGGACTCGGGCAAGGTAGTTTAAGCGCAAATATTCTTACTCCAACTCAAATTTCACACACTAATATTTCCGGTAAAAAATTTGTAGAAATTTCTAGAAGCTCGGAAAATGGATTTTTATTGGATAAAGACGGAGTAGTATATGCATTTGGTGGCGAAGAACATGCACTTGGTATAAGTGCAAACGCTGATATTCTAAATCCCATGGCCATTGCTGATTCTTTATTCGAAGGTAAAAAAATCACTTCTATAAGTAGCGGGCCGCAACATACTCTGTTTTTAGCCAGTGATGGTATCATATTTAGTACAGGCAGGGGGAGCGATGGCGAGCTTGGTTCGAGATATGTAGCAACATCAACCATACCGATGACCGTAGATTCTACCAACTACAAAAACGATAGAATTAAAGGTATCCAGGCCGCTTATAGATCAAGCTTTTTACTATCCAATAGCGGAAAAGTTTATAGCTTTGGTGGCTCACATTCCGACTCAACCATCAGTTACTTAGGCAGAACGGCTACAAGAACCATTGCTAGGCCACTTGAATTATCACATGCTAATATCTCAGGAAAAAAAATAGTTAAAGCAGCAACAGCAGGAGAGCGTACTTTTCTACTTTCAGATGAAGGTAAGGTTTATGCTATGGGATTAGGGATTAATGGATATTTAGGAACTGGTGACAGTTTAAATATTCATATACCAACGTTGATAGATCATACTAATATTGGAAGCAAAAAAATTGTGGAGATCAGTATTTCTTCGAATGTTGAAAGTGGAACTGGTGCTATCTCGCATACATTATTACTTGCCGAAGACGGTACTCTTTTTGGATTCGGAGACAATAGTACAGGACAACTCGGGCTTGGTGATTACAATAACAGAATGATCGCAACCGAAATATCTCATTCAAATTTATCCGGCAAAACCATCTCCAAGGTTATCGCCGGTGCTCAGAATAGCATGCTTATAACCACCGATGGCACTGTATATATTTGGGGCAATGGTGGGAATGGTGAAATGGGCTATGGCAATACAAACAACTTAAATGTTCCAACCGAAGCTTCTCATATTACAGCACTGAGTAAGCAATTTTTTGCTGGTGATATTGGCCAAGTTTCGAGTGTAGGTGCACATTTTATACTTATCGCTTCCGATTCTTCGGTGTATGCATTTGGGGAAAATAGCGACGGCCAGTTAGGTCTTGGCAACAAAACAGACAATTACACACCCACTGAAATCACAAGTTCTAATATTTCCGGTAAAAAACCCATTGCCGTAAGTGCAAGTGTAAGATCCTCCATGCTGTTGATGGATGATGGTTCGGTATATAGTTTTGGAAACACGCACCGTGTTGGAATTGAGGGTACTACTTTTACGGATAAGAGTGAACCTACTTTATTGGACAATGCAGAGATTCTCGGGAGAAAAATTTCTTCCATTACTTCCGGTGAAGCTCATGGTTTAGCCATAATGGATGAAGGAAGTATATTTAGTTTTGGAAGTGACAGTTTTAATGGATTAACTAAGTTAGGCGCACTTGGTAATGGCTTGCCTGAATCGGGCGATGAAACTCCGTTGCCTATAGCAAATTTCAACTGGCTTACCTCACCACTTCCATCAAATAATCTAACCCTTCACCTCGACGCCGGTCGTGGCTTTACAACGAGCAACGATTCCATTTCTGTGTGGGCAGATCTCAGTGGTAACGATCACGATGCCACGCAGGATAATCTGTCGCGCCGTCCGGTAGTTCAGGATAGCGCCATCAACGGGCAAACAGGACTACGCATCCACAGCGGATTGAATTACATCACACTGCCGACTGCAGCAGATTTGGGAATCCAAAACAACGATTACGAAGCCTTTGTGGTCGCAAAATCTAGAACCAGTAACTCTAGTACAGCCTTTTTGATGGCAGGTAGCATCGAAAACTTTGAGCTACACGTCAATGGTTCAGCAGGAGCGAGATTTATTCCTAACTCAGGAAATTACATCGATGCCGGAAGTATTGGGGATTTTTCTGATGCCGAAGCTCATCTATTTAATGTGGAAGCCACGAGTACTTACGGAAAGGTGAAAGTGAATCGTTCGGTTTCATCCATCGACAGTTCTAGTGCCCACAGTTCGTACTCCGGAAATTTGTATCTGGGTATTCGCTTCAATAATTCCCTACAGTTTGATGGAGACATTGCTGAAGTAATCATTTACAATTCCGTGCTGAGCGAAAGCGACCGCAGAACTGTAGAAAGCTATTTGATGAAGAAATATGCCATACAGAATTATGGGGAAGTGGATCAAAGCCTCACCGGAAGCCAGGGCTGGCGTTTTATGTCGAGCCCGGTAGCTGATTCTACCTATTCCACGCTGTTTAAAGGGCGATGGACTCAGGGCATGACAGGAGCTTCAGTCTCAAATGGATCACCGAATGTGTACACCTGGAGCACGGCAACGGCTACGTCCGATGCGACAAACTGGAATGCCCTTGGTGATTTGAACTCGGCGTACACACCCGGATCCGGGGTGCTGGCCTATGTGTTCAGCGATGACAACGGTCCCGATGTGGCGGGTGATGCGGGCTTCCCGAAAACTATGAATGTGGAAGGAATTGAACCCCAAAGCGATCAAACTTTGACCAGTCTGCTCAACACCAACGTAAATGGTTGGACGCTACTCGGAAATCCATTTAAGCAAGATGTGGATTGGGATAGTTTCACGAAAACAAATCTTTCGAACTCAGTGTATGTGTGGGATAATAACTCCAGCGACTGGAAAACCTGGAACGGTTCGCTTGGCGATTTAAGCGATGGCGAGATTGGAGCCATTAACGGATTCTTTGTACAAACCACCGGCGCTGATCCTACGCTGCAAGTGCCCCAAGCGGCGAAAACCGGGAACAAAACCCGATTTTTAGGCAAACAGGTAACGAATACTCAAACGCCGTGGTTATCGCTAAAGCTGAAAAATAGTGACTTTTCAAACGAACTTTGGGTGATGTTCTCCTATGAAGCTCAATCCGGCATCGACAATCTGGATGCGCTAAAACTACAGCCCCTCAGCGCCGAGTATGTGCTGCTTGCCACCAAAGCAGACAGCGTTCTGCTTGATATAAACGCATTGCCGTTTTCTGAAGATGAACTCCGAATACCGCTACACATAGAAAGCACAAGCTCGGGCGAACATACTATCGAATTATCTGGTGTTGAATTACCCGAAGGTTGGGAAATAACTCTGTATGACACTCATCTCGACATCACCACGGATTTGTTGGAAGCCTATAATTTTGAAATCGGCTCGAAGCAAAAACGAGCAACGCAGGAAGTGGGGCTACTGAATACGCCGCGACTCAAGCAGGCGCAAAGCGATGCTTCAGGCGATGAACGTTTTGTACTCATCATCACGCCGAGTTCGGCAGTTTCCAACGAACCAGTCACCGATCTGCCAACTATGTTGGAACTGCACCAGAACTACCCGAACCCATTTAACCCAAGCTCAGTGATTGAATTTGGTTTGCCGCAAAATGCGTTAGTGAGCTTGCAAGTGTTCGACTTATTGGGACGTAAAGTCGCGGAGCTGATCAATCAACAAACCATGGAGGCCGGGTATCACAGCATTCGATTTGATGGATCAAGCCTAGCATCGGGGATGTACATTTATCGGCTAGATGTAGCAGGAACCGTAATAACGAAAAAAATGACGCTGATAAAATGAGAATGCATCGTCATCGCGGGCATGTATTGGAGATGCCGTGTCAAGCACGGCATGACAGTCAGTTTAGTCATCGCGGGCGAAGACCCGCGATCTCCTTTTACCACCACCCCGTCATCGCGGACATACTTGATCCGCGATCTCCTTTCTACCACCCCGTCATCGCGGACATACTTGATCCGCGATCTCCTTTCTACCACCCCGTCATCGCGGACATACTTGATCCGCGATCTCCTTTCTACCACCCCGTCATCGCGGACATACCTGATCCGCGATTTCCCGTTCAACGCCCGGTGCATGTTCAAGGAGACCTCGGGTCTTCGCCCGAGGAGACGGACTTTGTTCTTGCTATGTTTTTTAACCCGTCATCGCGGACATACCTGATCCGCGATCTCCTGATTGAAGCCCGGGGCCTGTTCATGGAGACCTCGGGTCTTCGCCCGAGGTGACTGGCTTTAAACATTAATTTCAAACACCACCACATTCATGAAAACACGAATCTTATTTACACTTACAGCCATTGCCTTAATGCTTACTGAAATTGCCATGGCTCAACCCGGCCTGCCTTCCGCTCCATCTCAAGCACCCATCGACGGAGGACTGAGCTTATTAGCCGCTGCAGGTGGAGCCTATGCCATTAAGAAGTTGCGGGATAAGAAAGCTGGCGATGACATCATAGGATAATGTCATCGCGGACATACTTGATCCGCGATCTCCCGAACAACGTACGGGGCATGTTCAAGGGGACCCCGTGTCGAGCACGGGGTGACTGTTTTAATCAAGTCCGGGGTGACGGGCAATGTCATCGCGGGCATACTTGACCCGCGATCTCCTGATCACCACCCGGAGCATATTCAAGGAGACCCTGTGTCGAGCACGGGGTGACTGCTTTAATCATGTCCGGGGTGATCTTACTACCAAAGCAACTTTCCGGTCGGATCTTGTTTGTAAGAATTCAGAATCTTCATGTAATTCGCACGTTCAAAGGAGGTAGGGTCACTTACCCGAAGCTGACTCATAGATCCTTGGAGTTGCTCTATAGATTCATATTCGTTGACTTCCATCCATTCTTGAATCTCAGCTTTCATCTCTCCAATACGTTGGGTGCCGTTCATTAACAATTCAGCGGTGGTCATAATTACGTTAGCACCTGCCAGCAGCCCTTTCAAAGCATCGCGACCGTTATGAACTCCCGAAGTTATCGCAAAATCGGTGTCAACCCGACCAAACAAAATAGCCACCCATCGAAGGGGAAGCCTTAAATCATCTGACGTGCTAAGCGTTAGATTCGGAGCAACTTCCAATAGTTCAATATCAATATCCGGTTGATAGAATCGATTGAACATCACTATACCACTCACGCCAACATCAACTAGTTTTTTGCAAATGTTGGGAATAGATGAGAAAAATGGACCGATTTTAACTGCCACGGGTATATTAATAGCATCCATTACATGCTTTACGGTATCAAGGTACATGGCTTCAACCTCGGTGCTTTCAATAAGCGGATCTGTTGGGATGTGATACAGATTCAACTCAAGTGCATCTGCACCGGCGGCTTCTATCAATTTCGCAAAATCAATCCAGCCACCCTTCGAAGAACCATTCAAACTCCCTATGATCGGAACATCGGTGTATTTTTTGGCTTTCGTAATATGCTCGAGATACATATCCGGACCTACGTCAAAAGAATCGATTTCGGGGAAGTAGGTGAGCGCTTCCCCAAAGCTTTCGGTGCCGTAACTCATGTAATGATCCAGTTCGTTGCTCATGTTATTCAATTGTTCCTCAAACAACGAATGCATCACAATAGCCCCAGGTTGGGCATCGGCTAGGTGTTTGATGCCCTCCAGTGTTTTTGTGAGTGGCGATGCAGAAGCCACGATTGGATGTTCTAACGTAAGGCCGAGGTATGATGTAGTTAGTTTCATAATGGCTCCTGTACTTAATTAGTTTCGGGCGAATCCGTGGCAGTTTCCTTCTCAGGTTCTCTGGCCTGTATTTCCAGATTTTGCCAGCGATTATTTACCCAAGCCTGTGCGGCTTTTTCGTATTCGCGTGCTTTTCGGGGATTCAACTGCGTGAGCAATCGATAACGCTGTTCGTTATAAATATAATCCCGTAACGGCTTCTTAGGTGCTTTCGAATCCAATTGAAGAGGTGTTAAGCCTTCTTCTTTTCTGCGAGGATCGAAACGATACACCGGCCAATGTCCGGTTTCGGTTGCAAGTTTTTGTTGATGCATACCTTTCGACATATCAATGCCGTGAGTAATACAATGGCTGTATGCGATTACCAGCGATGGGCCGTCGTATGCTTCTGCCTCCCGGAAGGCTTTGATCAACTGATTTTCGTTGGCGCCCATGGCCACCTGAGCAACATACACGTAGCCGTAATCCATGGCAATTTTACCCAAATCTTTTTTAGGTGTTGCCTTACCACCTGAGGCGAATTTCGCGATAGCGCCCAAGCTGGTTGCTTTCGATGCTTGTCCACCGGTGTTGGAGTACACTTCGGTATCCATTACCAGAATATTAACGTTTTTGCCGGTCGCTATTACGTGATCAAGTCCGCCGAAACCTATATCATAAGCCCAGCCATCGCCACCAATTATCCAAAGTGATTTACGAATCAAATCCTGAGTATAATTTTGCAATCTTCTGGAAGCTTTATCGGCTTTAGTTGCTAATCGTTTTTCAAGCTCTTCTACGCGATGGCGCTGTTTTTCGATACCATCCGGAGTGGTTTGATCAGCATGTTTCAAGTCATCTACCAATAATTCAGGAAGTGATTTTCCACGACATTGCCAGAGTAAATCTTGAGCAATTTCTACCCGTTTATCCATTGCTAATCGCATTCCTAAACCAAACTCAGCGTTGTCTTCGAATAAAGAGTTGTTCCATGCTGGTCCACACCCATTTGCGTCGGTTGTCCATGGAGTTGTTGGGAGATTTCCTCCATAAATAGACGAACAACCGGTTGCATTTGCAACCACCATTCGATCACCAAATAACCGGGTGAGTAAGCTCAGATACGGTGTTTCACCACAACCTGCACATGCACCGGAAAACTCGAAATACGGATCAAGTAACTGAGTCTCCTTTGCTTTATTAAAGGCAATTTCTGGTTGATTATTTGCCTTAGTTGATGGCAAATCAAGGAAGAAACTCCAGTCTCGGTTTGCCTTTTCTTTTACATCAGCTTTTGACTGCATATTTATTGCCTTAAGGCTGACATTACTTTTGTTTTTAACTGGGCAAACTTCCACACATAGGGTACACCCTGTGCAATCATCAGCCGAAACCTGTAGTGTATAATCGTAGCCTTTAAGCTCTAGAAACTTAGCTTTAGGATGCTGAAAACCATCAGGGGCATTCTCAAAAGCTTCTGGTTTTGCTACCTTGGCTCTGATCACTGAATGTGGACAAGCCATTACACATTTTCCGCACTGTATACATATATCGGGATCCCAAACGGGAATTTCCATAGCGATGTCGCGCTTTTCCCATTTTGTAGTTCCACTTGGATAGGTTCCGTCGCACGGTAATGCACTTACAGGAAGTTCATGCCCATTTCCATTAATGATTTCATTAATCACCTTTTGAACGAACTCGGAAGGCTCATTTTCTCTGCTACCGTTTTTAGGAATAACAGCAGATTTTGTTTTCGGAATTTTCACCTTTTCAAGGTGGTCCAATGATATATCCACCGCGTTAAAGTTCATTTGAACAACTGCTTTACCGCGATTCCCATAGGTTTTTTCGATGTATTCTTTGATCTTCAGAATCGCTTGATCTTTAGGAAGTACACCAGATAGTGCAAAGAAACAGGTTTGCATAACGGTGTTTATTCGAATACCCAAATTGGCTTCTTTGGCCACTTTGTATGCATCTACTACATATAATTTGAGTTTCTTTTCCTGTATCTGTTTGCGAACCTGGGTTGGAATATTATCCCAAACTGTATCTGCTCCAAACGGACTGTTAATGAGTACCGTAGCTTTCTCATTGGCCAACGCAAGGGTATCAAATCGTTCAAGGAATCCAAATTGATGAACACCCACAAAATTAGCATTCGAAATCAGATAGGGGCGTTTGAGATCATCAGGTCCAAATCGTAAGTGAGAAATTGTTCGTGCACCAGATTTCTTGGAATCGTATACAAAATATCCCTGGGCATTCAGTTCAGTTTCCTCACCGATTATTTTGATGGAGTTTTTATTCGCACCTACTGTACCGTCCGATCCTAATCCCCAGAAAACGGCACGCGTAGTGCTTTTCTCTTCGATATCGAATGTAGAATCATAGCCGAGCGAAGTGTGGGTAACGTCATCATTTATTCCGATGGTGAAGTGATTTTTAGGGTGTTGTTTTCCTAATTCATCAAAAATAGCTTTAACCATTGCCGGTGTAAATTCTTTCGATGACAAACCATATCTGCCGCCAATGAGGTGCAGTAATGGTGAGAATTTAGGGTTGTCGCCAAAACGATCTTCGTTAATGGCTGTAATCACATCTTGATATAGAGGTTCACCCAGGCTGCCGGGTTCTTTTGTACGATCCAGAATAGCTATCGACTTAACCGAATCTGGTAATGCATCGATAAAATGGGCCAGTGAAAAAGGTCGGAACAAACGGACTTTAAGTACTCCTGTTTTCTCGCCTTGTTTATTCAGGTACCGTATGGTTTGCTCTGCGGTATCTGCTCCTGAACCCATCAATATAATTACTTTTTCAGCTTCCTGGTCTCCCACATAATCAAACAATTTGTAAGAGCGCCCGGTTAAGCTTTCAAATCTGCGCATCACTGAATCCACAATTTCCGGTGTAGCTAAGTAGAAGGGATTTGAAGATTCACGACCTTGAAAAAAAACATCCGGATTTTGAGCTGTGCCCCGAATAAATGGATTGTTTGGGTCCATGCCACGATCGCGGTGTGCCTTCACTAAATCATTATCAATAAGCTTACTTATCACCGAATCGGGGATTACTTCGATTTTTGAGATCTCATGCGAAGTTCTGAATCCATCAAAAATGTGCAAAAACGGGATGCGCGACTCAAGAGTAACTGCTTGAGAAATAAGTGCAAAATCCATGGCTTCTTGTACATTATTTGCAAATAAAAACCCCCAACCGGTTTGGCGTGCGCTCATCACATCAGAATGATCGCCAAAAATTGAAAGTGCCTGAGTGGCAACCGAACGGGCTGCAATATGGAAAACAGCAGGAGTAAGCTCTCCGGCTATTTTGTACATGTTTGGGAGCATTAATAGCAATCCCTGACTGGCAGTAAACGTGGTGGTAAGTGCACCTGCTTGCAGCGAACCATGAACAGCACCTGCGGCTCCGCCTTCACTTTGCATTTCAATTATTTTCGGAATATCACCCCAGATGTTCCTTTGTTTTTGAACGCTCCAGGTATCGGCCCATTCGCCCATTGGCGAAGCCGGTGTGATAGGGTAGATGGCGATTACTTCGTTGGTTTTGAAGGCTATATGAGCAGCAGCCTCGTTGCCATCCATGGTTTTATACACTTTTGCACACATGATATTCCCCAAGTTAGTGAGTATTACCTAATCAGTGTAACATCGAAATGTGAATAATTAATGAATAGTTGATTTTGGATTAGTTAAGATCAAATAAATCAATAACTAAAAGAAGTACAGAATTATAAAAAATCTAAATAAATGTCTAAAAAAATATAATTGGTATTGTGAATGCATAGATATTTGAAAATGGGAAATACTCTACTATTTTTAAGTTGATTGTTATTTCTTATTGAATGATAAAAGGACACGTATTACTTCTCTTACTTGGTTGCATAATTCTGGGAACTGATCAAACCAATGCACAAACCTTTAACCCTGATAATTTTGTAATTAAACGTTGGGGAATGGAAGAGGGTTTGCCCCAAAGTTCTGTGAATAACATCCAGCAAACAGAAGATGGATACCTATGGCTTGCTACTTTTGGGGGATTAGTTCGATTTGATGGACATACTTTTAAAACATTTGATCGATCAAATACACCGGGGCTACGATCCGATCGCATCATAAGCCTGTACGAAGATAAAAATGCTAAACTTTGGGTAAGTACAGAAGATGGTTTTTATAGATTCGAAGGCGATAAAGTGTTGGATTTCAGCATCATAAGAAATGGCCAAGTTTATCCCCCATTATTTATAAAAAACGATGAATTTAACGACCTGTGGCTAATGGTTGATTCTGATCCTTATCAGTTGATAGAAGATGAATTTGTAAAGATGCAACCCATCACCTCGAGTGAAAACTTGGAAACTATTATTGCCGATGAACGAGGTATTTGGATGACACTGGGCAAAAAAGTGGCAAAAACCTTTGAGGGTGAAGTTTATTTGATTAAGGATTTTCAGCAGCAGATTGGCTCGAAAATATATGATGTAGTTGAATACCCTAAAGGTTCAGGAGTGCTTTTTATGGCAACTTGGAATGATGGAATTGTTCGTTTGAATGGAGATGACTTGCAGTTCTATGACGAAAATCACGGTTTACCATCCGGGTTTATTTGGCAACTATATGTTGATACGAATAATATGCTTTGGGTTACGGCTAGTAATGGGCAAAGTATTTGGGCAGGCGACCATTTTGAGATTGCTAATATCGATGGAATCCATGATAAGTATGAACCCAAAATTATTGCGGAAGACGACAATGGAAATTTTTGGTTCGGCACCGTTGGTAATGGGCTAATTAGAGCACGCCGATCGTTATTTCAAAATATCGACGCTGATAATGGCCTTACCTTTACTAAAATGCTTTCGCTGCATAAAACACAAGACAATCAGTTTCTTTTTGGCACCAATTGCGATGGCGTATATGAGTGGGAAAACAACAGAGCCACTCCATCTAACATCAATAAATATCTAGAGAACAACTGTATATGGTCGGTTTTTAAGGATTCGAAAGGCAACTATTGGTTTGGAGCCTTTGAACTATATAAAACTAACTCTTTAGATGAACCTGGCCGAATAATTGGGGAAGATGAAGGTTTTTATGGATTCGATGTGTATGCCATCACAGAAGATTCGTTTGGTAGAATATGGATTGGAAGTTTTAATGGTGTTCATGTGTATGAAAACGGCACTTTTACTAGATATAACACCGACAACGGACTAGCCTACAACGATACACGTGTTTTCTTTGAAGATGATGATCATACAATGTGGTTAGGCTCTTCTTCGGGATTGAGTACAATTGATAAATCCGGAAATGTTAGGCAGTTTAATCTACTATCTAATGACGGTGTGGCAAACTCAGACAATGTTGAACCTTATGTGAGAGCGATTCACAAAGATGCTGACGGCATTATGTGGATAGGAACTTATGGTAATGGGATTTATCGAATTGAGAATAATTCAATTTTAAATATTACCGAAGAAGATGGATTGTTCGATAATATCGTGTCACATATCATAGAGGATGAAAAAGGTAATTTTTGGATAGGATCGAATAGAGGTGTTTTTAGCATTCAAAAATCTGATTTAAATAAATTAGCACAGAACGAAATTGAATCGGTGCCATCATACTCATTTGGAATAGCTGATGGAATGAACTCTGCCGAAACAAATGGAGGCTTTCAGCCCAATGTGATTTACGATGAGGAGGGGAAAATCTATTTTCCCACAGTAGAAGGTGTTGCTGTATTAGATACAGAAAAAGTAAATAAAAGCGATGTTACCCCGAAAGTAATCATAGAACAGATTCGTACAAGTAGTGAAGTGTTAACACACACTAAAAGTATAGAACTACCTTATAACGAATCTTTTTTACAAATCGACTACACTGCTATTAATCTAACAAACCCGGAAAAAGTTATATTTCGATATAAGATTGAAGGTTTTCACGACGATTGGATTGAAGTAGGTAAAAATAGGCAGGCAATCTTCAGCAAAATCACACCAGGTAATTATTCGTTTACAGTAAGCGCAAGTTTAGGAAATGGAATATGGAATGATATTGGAGACTCTATTGCGATTTCAATTATGCCCCCATTTTGGCAGTCGCCTTGGTTTTACGCATTTCTTGTAATCCTTTTTATAGCTGTTGTACCGATATCATTTTATTTACGAACTAGGAAGTTGATGCAGGAAAATGAACGCCAAAAACGATTTGCTGAAGAATTAATTAATAGCCAGGAGGCAGAGCGCAGACGCATTGCATCAGAATTGCATGATAGTTTAGGGCAGCAGATTTTAGTAATAAAAAACAGAGCGGAACTGGTAAAGATGAGTCATAAACACGAGTTGGATTTGATTCAGCAACTCGATGAAATTGTAATGTCTGCAAAATCATCTATTGATAGCGTACGTTCAATTTCTCATAATTTACGCCCTGTTCATCTCGAAAAATTTGGGCTTACTGAAGCCATCGAGTCTCTGTGCATGGAAATGCAAGGATCAACAAATTTGACTTGGTCTTATGAGTTGATGAACATCGATGGTCTTATCCCCAAAGAAAAAGAGATAAATTTCTACCGAGTTATTCAAGAGGCATTAAATAATATTCTAAAACACTCGGAAGCAACCGAAGCGTCTATTACAATATCGCGGTTAGCTGAAAAGGCAATTGTAAGCATTGCTGATAATGGTATAGGATTTAACTCTGAAAAATTAAATGAGCTAAGTAGTTTGGGATTTCTTGGTATGCAGGAGCGGATAGAAAACGTGAGAGGCACGTTTTCTGTGGTTAGTTTTCCGGGTAAAGGAACCATATTAACAGTAACCATTCCAACTAATTTTTAGATATGGGTGAAGTGACGAAAGTGTTGATTGCAGATGATCACGAACTAATTCGGAAAGGATTGCGGCAAGTATTAAAGCTTGATAATAATTTTGAGATTGATGAAGCCATAGATGGTAAAGAAGCGCTGGAAAAAGTTAGAAATGCAACCCCGGATGTAACCATTCTTGACATACAAATGCCTTTTTACACTGGTTTTGAAGTGGCGGAGCGAATTCATAACGAAAGCATTCAAACCTCGGTTATATTTTTAACCATGCATCGCGAAGAACAATTGTTTAATAGAGCCATGGACATTGGGGTGATGGGCTTTGTTTTAAAGGAGAATACAGTTTCAGAAATTACTCGATGTATTGAAACGGTATTAGCCGGTAAGCATTATCTAAGTCCGGAGATTTCCGAATTTCTAGTTCGTAGGAACATGAAACTGATGTCGAATGCAAGTGAGAAAACCGGGCTTAGTTTATTAACCACAACCGAGAAAAAAGTGTTAAAACAACTCGCAACAATGAAGACGTCTCAAGAGATCGCAGATTATTATGGGGTAAGTATTAAAACCGTGCAGAATCACCGTTCTAATATCTGTACAAAACTAGGAATAAGCGGGCATCATGCCCTCCTTAAATTTGCTTTAGAACACGCTAAAAATATCTAACCCGGCAGGTGTATAGGTAGAAGTACCTATGCGATTAAGGAGCGCTGCCTATTGAGCTCCGTTATGGTTTTTCTGATGTTGCCGTTAATTGGGGTACGAGCCTTTCAATTAACTATCGGGAATCGGAAAGCATGAAAATCATGATTGTGGATGATCATATCGACATCCGCCGGGTTTTAAAAACCATACTTAGCGTAGGCAATGCAGATACGTTGCACTTTATAGAGTGCGAAAGTGGGGAAGAAGCCATTCGGCAATATCCAATCCACCGGCCCGACTTAGTTCTAATGGACATTGAGCTAGGCAACATGAATGGACTAGAAGCAGCAGCATTTATTCTTAATTCAGATAAAAAAGCGAATGTGCTGATTGTTACCAGTCATGACTCTCCCTCCATTAGAAATAAAGCCTTAAACCTACCTGTTAGAGGTTTTATCTCGAAAGACGATCTGAGCCAGGTACACCAATATATTTTTACTTAATCAACCAACCATCATTATCATGAAACAGCTGTTACATATCGTTTCAATCTTATTAATCTTTGGCGGAGTTGCTATTGCGCAACCTACATTAAATTCGGTTTCACCTTCACGCAATGCTATCGATATATCTGTTAATTCAAATATTGTGCTCACATTCAGTGAGGCGATGAATGAATCAAATGCAGAACAACCGAATAGTGTTCAAGTTAAAGGGTCTCTACGAGGGATTTATACTACTACAAAAAGTCTTGATGCTTTTGGCACAACACTTACCATAAATCCTGATAGTTCTTTCATCCCCGGTGAGATTATCACAGTTCGTGTTTCACAGATTTTAAACGATGCACAAACCAATGGCCTGCAACGGTCACATGTGTTCAATTTTACGGTTGAGACCAATGGAACAGGTGTTGGTTATTTCTCATCATCAGATACATTCACGGGGTCAATAGGAGATAGTGGGGCTAATCTAACCTATATGGGTGATGTGGATGGAGACGGGGATTTGGATGCTATTGTTCTGCGAAGATCTGATGACACCAAGTTTTATGTAATGAGAAAAGTAAATGGTTCCGATTCTTATCTAGCACCAGGATTAAGTTATACATTTGATATTGCTGATGGTTCTAATCCACAAGATGCAGAGTTAAAAGATATCGACAATGATGGTGATTTAGACTTCATTGTGTACGTTAATCCCGGTGCAAATACCCTATCTCATTATACTTATACCAATGATGGGTTTGGTTCATTTTCTTTATCAAATGGTTCATTTCATTCAAATTTACCAACAACAGCAATCGGAGGAGGCGTTTTTTCCGATTATGATGTTGATGGGGATGACGACATATTTATTCTGGCAGATAATGTGTACGGGATGTGGCCATTTGCGAATTCCTCAGGTACTTTCACAGAAGGTACAGGTGTTGGTCAATTTTCAAGTATTGCCGGCCGTGCTGCTGTAACTGCTGATTTCAATAACGACGATTACCCCGATTTTGCAATTATAAAACAAATCGATTTTGGCAGCACCGCTACTAATGATAGTTTAGGTATTCTTTTGTCAGACGGATCAGGAGGATTTACGAGTGATATTTACACATTTGGTGTAGATGGAGCTTCATTTGATGGTGCTTGGGGAATGGATTCCGGTGATTTAGATGGCGATGGTTATATCGACCTGGTTATAAACACAAATGATAGTTTATTTGTGTTTGAGAATGATCAGGATGGCACATTTACTCCACGTGGTTATAAAGTAACCGGCTCAACGCGAAATGTTGAAGTTGCTGATATGGACAACGATGGGGATTTAGATGTTGCCATATTGAGTAGCTATTCAACTATTTTGTACAACGATGGTACCGGCGATTTAACAAGTTCATTTGCCTTTAGCAGAGGCTACAGTGGAATAATTCCGGCTTTAGGTGATGCCGATGGAGATGGTGATTTGGATATTGTTTATTCGGTAAACAGTACAATGACAGTACTTCGTAATAGTGTTGTAACAGCTCCATCAACAAACCCAACATCTATTTCGTTAAATGCAAATCAAGGGAGTGAACTTGAGTTTATTATGAATGGTGGGTTTGGCACAAAAGCTCTTGTATTAATGAAAGAAGGGGCAGCTGTTGATGCTACACCAACTGATGATGTTTCTTATACCGCGAATAGTACTTTTGGAGGCGGTTCAGAACTTGGTTCAGGGAATTATGTAGTGTACGATGGCACAAGTACCACATTTACCGTTGACGGATTGATTCCAAATACAACGTATCATGTAGAGGTGTTTCAATTTAATGCAGCAGGTCCTTCAGTAAAATACCAAACTGGCGATATTACTATTACTTCGGCTACAACCAGGCTAAGTCCAAATGGTATAGTTTCAAACTTAAGTGCTACTACAATTCTAACGAAAGCTACCTTGGAATGGACGAATAGCGGTTCTAGTATTGGTTTAAATAGAATCGTTGTTGCAAAGTTGGGTGATGCAGTTGATGTAACTCCTACTGATAGTACATCTATTACTGCAAATGCAGCTTTTGGAAGTGGAACCGACTTAGGCAGTGGTAATTTTGTAGTGTATGATGGCTCGGGTACTTCAGTTACTGTGAGTGGTTTAACTGCTGATACAACATACCATTTTGCTATTTTTGAATATGATGGATCGAACAGTACACAGCGCTATTACTCCGCTGAAAGTGCTGTTACTAATGTATCGACAAATCCTGCGCCCACTATTTGGAGTAAAAACGATAGTACGCTTGTTTTTACCAAAGCGGATAATGCTGATTGGACCTTAGCTGCCAATCAAGATAGAATAACTGATAATCTTTGGTTAACCAGAGCGAATAGTAATTTTGTATTTAATATTCTAGAAGAGTTTGAAGTTGATCAGAGTGTATCTCCTTCAGGAACTCAATGGGCAGTAGGTATAACCGATACTCTTAGTTCACTCACATTCAGTACATTTGGTGATATATGGAGTGGAGAAGCTGAAAATATACCAGGCACTAATATGGTAGCATATATTGAAGCCGATAACCTTTTCTTCGACATCAATTTTAGTTCTTGGACATCAGGTGGTTCGGCTGGTGGATTCTCCTACACCAGAGCTAAAGGGCCGGAACCATCCCCAATTCTAAAGACTTTCCAAGACTCGGCAGGGTATGCCCTTCGTTTTGATGATGATAACTTATATGAAAGCTATCTGGAAGTTTATGATTCAGATTTCATTCTCGGATCATCCTTCACAATAGAAACTTGGGTAAAATTAGACTCTTTAGGCATTGTGCATGGTATTATGTCGCTATATAACAAGTTAGGCTTTGGTGTAAATGCAGATAATAAAGTGTATGCTTACCATAAACAGCCTGAAGCCTCAAGTGGTGGAGGCGGTGGTGGAGAGTGCGAACCGTTTTGTGGTGAGGAATTAAATTCAGCACCGAATAATAGTCCAAAAGATAGTTTTTCACCCGGACTTGAATACGAAGGCCCCTCTGGAACAATAAACCTAACAAGTACCGATACTCTTGCGCAAGATGAATGGTATCACATTGCATTAACAGGCGCATCGGGTGGATTCCTTAAACTGTACATCAATGGAGTTGAACAGGATTCAGATAGTGTTCAAAACGTAGGGGTTGATGAAAGCAACTGGTACTTTGGCAGAGAACGTGATCAAAGCAAGTATCTATACGGTTTTATGGACGAAGTTCGTATCTGGAAAACAGAACGCACTGAATCACAGATTCGATCCTATTTGCACCGTCCTTATAGTGGTGATGTGGGAAGATTATATGGTTACTGGCAATTTAATGAAGGCTCAGGAACTAGCACCTACGATGGTGTCTCAAACAGAGAAGCAGAATTTTATAGCGGAAATACCTCAGCTTGGTTCACTTCTGATGCGCCATTAGGGCAAGGTACCGCAGAAGAAGCAACCGACTTCCAGACCGGTTCGCAAACCGTTGGAAATGCCACCTTAAGCATGGCCGATGGCTTCGATAATCCTGTTGATATTCAGGTAACCGAAGTAACAGGCGACCCGAATGTTTTCCCAACAGGATTTACAGCCGGTGTAGGTGGTAAATATTTTGTGATCAACCTTTTTGGCGATCCGGGCACATTCAACGCAAGTTTAACATTGAACTACGGCTCAGGCGTATTAACCTCCTCAAATCCTGCAGAGTATAAACTCTTTAAGCGCGGTTCAAATTCTACCGGTGCTTGGACAGAAGTTGCTAGTGCTGCAACCACAGTTAACACTACAACGGGAGATGTTACCTGGGATGGAATTACCGCTTTTAGCCAGTTCATGGGTATTTTGGATGAAATTGAATTCGACATCCAACTTTCCAATGGATCAGATGTTGTTGCCTACAAAGATAGCACCTTTATCTTTGCTTCAAGTTTCTTCGATCTGTCGGGTGATTTCGCAGATTCAACTTTAACTATTTCACTGTCTCAAAATGTATCAGGTAACCTGTTCATTGATCAGAATAGCAACGAATCCTACGATAGTGGAACTGATTTATTAGTTACTGCATCACAATCTCAAACATATACTCCATCAGGAAGTAACAAACTTGGTTACGAACCTGCCGGATATTCTTGGGATACCACAACTGTAAAACTAGTGTTAGGTGAAGCAGCCGATTCAGTTTCTCTTGATTTCTTTACCGTTGAAGGTGATCCGGTATTTGCCGGAAATACCGGGGAAAATGGGTGGTACCTGCTTGCAAATCCATTTACAAGCACCATCGGTGATCTGTTAGATCAAGTTTGGACCCAAGGCGCTGTGAATTCAAGTGCACCAAGTTCCGACGTTTCTATATATACTTTCGTTCAGGATAGTGCTCAGTATCTTTCAGTAACTACCGATTTGGATACTACCAAAATTGATGCCGGTGAAGGACTACTCGTTTACCTGTGGGAAGACGACGACTTACTGGATGGGGAAAGTGATGTGGATGGCGGCTGGCCAAAAACATTACAGAACTATGGCAACCCATTTGGTGTGGATATCAGCGTTCCGGTTAAAAACGTAGATTATGATGGCGTTTCCGGTACATCAGGAAGCGAAGGCTTCGTACTCTTTGGTAACCCATACGGCTGGCCACTAGCTGCCGATTCTGTTATTGCCACACTGAAAAGAGCCGATGAATTAGCCAATAGCTACGTGTATAAATGGAATCCTACTGCTAAGACGTATGAGATCAAAAGCACAGGAGCGATTGACCCATATGAGTCGGTATTCATCCGAGTTATTGGATCAGGAACTTCTTCTTCGTTAAGCTTCGATTTTGCAGATGCTGATGCTTCAATCAACATCAAAAAAGCTGCTGAAGAACCATTTAAAATGATGCTATCTCAAAAAGAAGGAGATATTGAGTCTGAAATGGCACTTCGTTTTGACGAAAATGGTAGCACGGAAATCGATCCTTTCGATGGATACTATTTAGGTAGCTATGCTTCACAGTTTGCCAATCTGTACACGATGGTGGGCGATCAAGGCCTTTCGATCAACAACCTGCCAATGAATTTTGCAGGTGAGATGGAATACCCAATCTACCTGCATTCAACCGAAACGGCAGCGTTCAATCTTACTTGGGATAACGAAGCATTACCGGAACAAATGCATTTCAATCTCGAGAATTCGCAAACGGGCGAAGTTATCGACATGAAAAAAGTATCGCATGTGGATTTCAGTAACCAAGCGTTATCGAAAAAAGCATTGCCATTTAGCACTATGCTAAACCAGGTGAAAACCAAGCAATCGGTTGAGCCGGTATTTGTACTACGGGTTAGTGGAACAGCAGTAAGCAACGAAGATGATATGGGTATTCCACGTGAGGTTGAGCTGTATCAAAACTATCCGAATCCGTTTAACCCATCTTCTGTAATTCGATTTGGAGTCCCTGAACAAGCCAGAGTACAACTCGAAGTATTCGATGTGTTGGGTAGAAAAGTAATGACGCTGGTTGATGGCGACATGAAGCAACCGGGACGCTATAACATCTCGTTTAATGCTCGTGATTTGGCATCTGGTATGTACGTCTATCGCTTAGTGATTGGCGAAAAAGTACTTACCAAGAAAATGATGCTCATTAAATAGTGGATTTCGGGGGTATGAGTGGGAGCCCTTAGCTGGGCTTTCACTTCCCCTAATTATCTCTTTCAAAATCATGACGAATAATCACTGCGATATCTGTAACTCCGAAGAAGGCAAATTGCGACCGGTTGGAAATTACGTAGTCAAACTATCTAAGAAAGAATTAAACGGGTTCATTTTTAACGTCTGCCAAGGCTGCTACAGAAAAGCAATTAAAGATATTAATACAAAAACACCTACTACTATGAAACCATCATTTAAAAATCGATTCAAACTGTTGTTACGCAGTATTTTTGGAATGCTACTAATGGTTTTTATCTGCACAATTGTCGTTGAAGCTCAAGGCATTCCGGGCCCTCCCGGCTTTCCAAGCGACCCAGCAGATGCTCCCATCGACGGGGGACTAAGCTTACTTGCCGCAGCAGGTGGAGCTTATGCGATTAAGAAATTGCGGGATAAGAGAAACGGAGTAGACAGTTTAGAGTAAACCTACATCGCGTGGCGGGTTACTAATTTGTCACTGCGGGCATACTTGACCCGCAGTCTCCCTTTATCACCCGTCATCGCGGACGTGACCCGCGATCTCCGGAACAACGCCTGGAGCTTATTCAAGGAGACCTCGGGTCTTCGCCCGAGGAGACGGGCTTTGTTGTTGTTTTGTGTTTTAATTGTCACTGCGGGCATACCTGACCCGCAGTCTCCCGTTACCACCCCGTCCTCGCGGGCATACTTGCCCCGCAGTCTTCCCATTTCCACCTCGTCATCGCGGACAAACTTGATCCGCGATCTCCCGAACAACGCCCGGTGCTTAACCAAGGAGACCTCGGGTCTTCGCCCGAGGAGACGGGCTTTGTTGATGTTATGTATTCTCAGTCACTGCGGGCATACTTGACCCGCAGTCTCCCTTTTCCACCACGTCATCGTGGACTTGATCCGCGATCTCCTGATCAACGCTCGGGGCTTAACTAAGGAGACGGGCTTAGTAATAAAAACAGGTAAACTCTTTGCTCTTTCTTTTTCTGTTGATGGTGGGTTCCGTACCTTTACTGGCTCACTTAATCTGCAAAAATGACCATCGTTTTATTTGTACTTGGACTTGTAGCCCTAATTGCCGGCGCTGAACTATTTTTAAAAGCAGTAGATCATTTTGGGCTAAAATGGGGAGTTTCACCACTTATTATGGGGCTAACCGTTGTAGCTTTTGCAACTGGTGCACCTGAACTCGCCATTAGTATAAAAGCAGCAATGTCGGGGAGTGCAGATCTGGTATTGGGCAATATTATTGGGAGTAACATTGCCAATATTTTACTAATCTTGGGGATTACGGCACTCATCGCTCCGCTTAACATAACTCGCCGTGTTATTAAAGTTGATGTGCCCATAGTAATTGCAGCAAGTGTAACGGTGTATATCTTGGCTCTTGATGGTGAACTGGGCACCATTGATGGAGTTATTTTAATGGCGGGATTGGTTGGCTATTCCTACTTCATGTTTTTACAAATCAAAAAAGATGCCGACGAACAAGCGGGAGTTGAAGAAGTGTTTGAATACGAAACTTCTCCCGATCAACTTGCAAAAGGCGCTTTCTTTTATATCAAAAACATAGGGTTTTTATTAATCGGTTTAACATTGATCGTAGCAGGTTCAAGTTGGATGGTTGAAAGTGCTGTAACCATTGCCACAATTTTAGGAATGTCGGAACTGGTCATCGGCCTTACTATCGTTTCGATAGGAACATCGCTACCTGAGATAGCAACTTCATTGTCCGCTGCAAGAAAAGGAAAAGCAGATATCGCAGTGGCAAATGTAATGGGGTCAAATCTTTACAACATGTTGCTTACTCTTGGCTTAACACTGATTATTGCACCGAACGTTTTGGCAGTTTCAGCTGATGCAATCAAACTAGACTTGCCCTTTATGGTGGCTGTCAGTATCGCTTGTATCCCAATTTTTATAGCCGGATTTAATCTAACCCGCCGCGATGGTGCACTCTTCTTAGTTTATTATTCAACGTATCTTTCTTATCTGGTACTTAATGCTATTAATTCAAGCTTTGTTCCCGTAATACAAAACACAATGTTTTATGTGATCCTTCCCGGTACAATTATTTACATGATTTGGCGAATTATTGAGTATCGAAAATCGATTCTAGAATCACTGTAATAAAAAATTCCAGTATTTGGTACAGCCACGTATCAGATTCAGTATTAATCTTATATCTTATACTTGTGTACTATCAAGTATCAAAACATATAAACCTTACTAAATATCTCGAGCAGTCGGTTTGTCGCTCGATATTGTTCATCCCATCATTAGGATGTAACCACCATCATTTTGGTGAACAGTAGAATTTTCTTTAAGATTAATAATCACGTATTTCTGCACTTTCAAACCGTCTTTTTAAAACATTTACTACGATGAATTCTAATGGTACAACTTCACCCATGTCTCCAATTAAGGAGTTTATAAAAACAGAGTCGTTTTCGGGCTTATTACTAATGTTTGCTGCAGTACTGGCATTGATAGTTGCAAACTCACCACTATCCGACTTTTACATGCAATCGTTGCAAACCAAGTTCACAGTAGGCTTGCCGGATGCTAATATTTCAAAACCCATAATCCTTTGGATTAACGATGGTCTAATGGCCATTTTCTTTCTCTTGATTGGGCTTGAGATAAAACGAGAGCTCAAATACGGGGAACTATCCACATTTCAATCTGCTTTATTACCCGTAATTGCCGCATTTGGTGGTGCGGTCGTACCCGGACTAATTTTCTTCGGATTTAACATGGGTACTGAATATGTAGATGGTTGGGCCATTGCAATTGCTACTGATATCGCCTTTGCAATAGGGGTACTTGCGCTTCTGGGTAGCCGAATTCCACTTTGGGCAAAGGTGTTTTTAACCGCTGTTGCCGTGGTTGATGATTTAATTGCTGTTTTGGTAATTGCAGTGTTTTATACCAGTAAAATCTCGGTACTTGCCTTAGGAGTTGCATGTGTAACATTGGTAATTTTAATTGTGATGAACTTTTCGAATGTACGTTCAATTGCATGGTATCTAATTGTTGGCTTAATACTTTGGATTGCCGTTTTAAAATCGGGAGTGCATGCAACTATTGCCGGGGTAATACTCGGTTTTTTGATACCCGCTACACCACACAAGCAAAAAGACCAATTTTTATTACGCATGCAACAAGGCATGAACTTGCTACGCGAATCATTTTCTTCGCCCGATAAAGAATCAACCGAAACGGCAATGCATCTTATCGAAGACAGCATCGAGAAAATGGAATCTCCATTGCATAAATTAGAGCATAAGCTACATCCCTTAGTAGCCTATTTTATTATGCCTGTTTTTGCTTTCGCCAATGCAGGTGTAGCCCTTTCGGCAGAGCAATTTAATGCAGCATTTTCAAGCACTTTAACACTTGGAATACTATTCGGTTTGTTCATCGGTAAACAAGTAGGCATCATGTTGTCGGTATTCATTTCCAGTAAGCTGGGGATTATTAAATTACCCAATTCAGAAAAAGTGTGGACCATTTTTTACGGCATTGCCTGTTTAACCGGTATAGGTTTTACGATGTCGCTTTTTATAAGTGGACTTGCATTTGCTGATGCCGAAGCTATTGAATATTCGAAAGTTGGCATATTTGTAGGCTCTCTTTTTAGTGGGCTACTTGGCTTCTTCTTCCTCAGAAGCAGATTGTCCCCCGATCCTGCAAATGCTTAATCACTTTCAAAGCTCTTCAACTCGAAGAGCTTTTTTTATTTCTTCTTCTTTTTCTTTGCCCGTTCTTCTTTTTCGCGCAAAATGTAATTCACATACAAGAACTCCAGGGCTGACGATTCATAGCCTTGCCAGTTCTTTGTGATCGCAGCAAAATCTGAATCGCTGCTGTTATCAGGATCCTGCCCATAGCTCCATAAGATCCATCGCCGCAATCCTTTCTCCTGCCCTTTTTGTTTGTTGGATGGAAACACAGCATCGGTTTGTCCCCGCATCATAATAAGATCTTGTGCAGCGGTTGGCCCGATTCCTTTGATCTTCACCATGGAATCATAGCACGTTTCAGGGTCGGTAGTGGTTAAAAAATCCATGTCTATTTCGCCACCAACAATGCGTTGCGATAACTCCACCAAATATTGCCCTTTACGCAGTGTAGGCCCAAGTTTTCTGATGTTGGCAGGGTCCGCTTTCATTAACTGATGCGGCTTTGGCCACCCGGCAAGTGTTCCGCCTTTATGTTCAATCGCGTTGCCGTAGGTTTCCCTGATGGCATACATCATCTTTTTTGCAGTGGGTTTATGATTCATCTGCATCTCTACAATCCGATTTTGGATATCCTCAAATAAATTGGCTCGGGTCATTCGCTTTAATCCGTAAAGCGCAGAAAGTTTATCACCTAAAACAGGATCGTTTGCTGCCTGATCATACAGTGGGCGATTATCCATCTCGGTACCCAGAATCTTAACCAAGCTTTTATTGGCAATCTCAATTTCTTCTTTCGATAAAGATTCCTTGCACTCAATATTGAACTCAGGCGCATCCACATCCCCATTAAAAAAAGCGGTTACAATCACATCACGTTCACCCACAGAAATAGGACGTGTAAATCCTTCTTCGAACAAAGTTTCCGGATCATGCTCATGATCGAAATAAGATTCAACATCGAGGCATAAATACCAATCGTGAGGAGGGGTAGAGGAGAGCGTCCAGTTACTCATTTCAAAAAGTTAGATTTAGAATGTTTCTAGATTTGGTTCGCTTTATTATACGCACACTTAAAATCAACTACAGATGGAATAGTTCACGATATGAGTAAAAGGTCGTTGTGTTTCGGGATTATAGCCTGTGCGCTTTTATGCAGTAATCCGCTATCCGCGCAGGAAAGCGATGCCCTAGAAAATCGGTTATCCGCTCAAGTACTTTATACCGCAGATATTTTTGCCAATGCTACCGGAGGCGTTGATACCGGCGTTCGATTTATGGATAACCTAGATGTGCTGGTTAAGGGCGAGTGGGATTTCGTTACGCTGTTTCTTTATGGATTGGCGAATCAAGGTGGGAATTTATCCGAATTGACGGGCGATCTTCAAACCGCTTCGAACATTGAAGCCCCAAACTCATTTCGTTTGTACGAAGCTTGGGCCAACTTCCCTATCAAACCGCTAAAAAGTTCTTTGTTGATTGGTTTATATGATCTTAACTCGGAGTTCGATATCACCAATACCGGTAGTTTGTTCATCAACAGTTCGCATGGCATTGGAGCAGAATTTGCAAGTTCGGGACGCTTTGGTCCTTCGATATTTCCTTACACGTCGCTGGCAGCTCGATTGAAAGTAAATCTGATTCCAGGTATTTCGTTAAAAGGCGCGGTGTTTGATGGGATCCCTTCCGATCCGGCTGATCCTTCAGGCACAAAAGTTCGGTTACGTTCATCCGACGGCAGTTTGATGGTAGGTGAAATTGAATTATTCAGTCCCAAAAGTACCGCTTCAACCGGAAGGAATGTCGTAACAAGTTCACCTTTTAGGATCATCCTTGGAATCTGGAAATATTCAGAAGAACGAATCGGTTGGGATGGAGAATTACAGCTGGATGCAGGCGTGTATGCAATGGTGGAAGCAAGGGTGTTCAAAGAAAATGGGGAGGACAAGCAGGGATTATCGTTATTTGCGAGATATGGACTCACCAACAAGCAAGTCAGCCGTTACGAGGGTTACGTTGGTGCGGGTGTTGTTTACGATGGCATTTTTCCTGATCGGGATGCGGATAAGATGGGCATCGCGTTTAGTTTACCAATGAACAGTGAAGCATACCTTGAGGCAAAAAATCAAGAATTGGCCGACGAATTAATCACCGAATTTACCTATCAAATCGCCATTTCAAGTGCGTTTAAAGTTCAATTGGATGCACAATACATCAAAAATCCAAATAAAGCACCGGGTATAGATGATGCACTTGTTGTTGGGATTCGAACGATAATCGGGTTTTGAACGCTAATCGTTCATGATAAAGCTAGGATTTGCACCTTGCGATGTTCTCTCCTTATCGATTTTCTGCTGATATATCCGTTCTACGTCTTTTAGTGTATCAGCATCGCTCGGGGATAAATCCCAGCGTATGCCTTTGAAGCGTGGAAATCGTAGCGTGTATTTGGCTTTGGTTCGTTTGTTAATCTGGATGTCTTCGAATTCTAATTCCACCATTAATTCTGGTTTAAGCAACACGGTAGGTCCAAATCGCTCAAGCGTCAATTGTTTGATACGTTTGTTTAACTCTGCCAATTCTTCGTTCGAATAGCCTCCATACGCTTTACCGATTGGGATGAATTCTTCTTCGTATCGATCGTCGTTTTTAACCGAAATGCCCAAGGTGAAATCAGAATAGGTGCCGCCGCGTTTGCCACTTCCGGCATGGGCATATATAATTACCACATCCAATGAGCCACTCGGTTTTTTCACTTTCAACCACGACTTTCGCCGCTGTCCATATTCGTAGTTCGAATCTTTGCGTTTTAGCATCAGCCCCTCGTTACCGTGATCTAAAGCTTGCTCGAATAATGCTTCCACATCGCTTAAACTTGAAACTTCCATCTGCGAAGTTATAGGCAGGTGATTTTCTTTAGAGATTTTCTCAAGTTGATGTCGCCGTTGTGATAGTGCTTCATCAAAAAGAGGCTGCCCATCGTTGTAAATCAAATCGTAGGCTACAAATAGCACCGGATGTTCAGTCAACAAATACTGCGAAGGCATCTTAACCCCCATTCGTTTTTGAAGATGCTGGAAAGGCATGATGGTATCGTTTTTGAATACACAGATCTCGCCATCCAGTACTATTTCGGGTAGATTTTTAGTCGCAAAAAATTCGACAATCTCAGGAAAGCTTCCGGTTATTTCATTCAGATCGCGGGAATAGAGTTTTACTTTCTTTCCGGAAATATGAGCCTGACAGCGCATTCCATCAAACTTTTCTTCGGCGATGTACTCCGAAAAGTTTTCCATTGATCGACTTTCTATAGGGCTTGCAAGCATAAACGAAAGCGGATGAAAAAGCTCGAAAGTAGCGTCATCTAAACGATCCGTTTTTGCCAGCACTGCCGTTTCACCTAAACTACCGGTGATCATGTGAGCATAGCGCACTTTCTCGGAATCTTTCCCAAATGCTTTGGCGATGGCTGTAACAACACTTCGCGTTTCAAATCCAATGCGTAGCGATCCTTGACCCATAATCCGAATGAAGTATTTCACTTCTGTAGGAGTCATTTTTGCCCAACTTTCTTTGATGATCTGTTGCTTTAAATCCCTCTTTTTGGTGGTATAAAGCTGTTCGTAAATCTCGGAGATTTCTTTAAGTGAAAGCTCAGCATTGCTCCATTTAGCTCGTGCTTCAGGTAAATTATTGAATAGCTTTTGGATGGTTTCGGAAGAGGAGCCGGTTACGGTTCGGCATGGTTTGAAAACCAAGTCGTAATCAATTTCGCAAAACTCGGATGCTAATACGGCAATGGTTCGGTGCCCAACCGAAGCTCGTTTCCCAGAAACATCAGAAAACGCACCTTCGCCCAAATACTGGGCAGCAAGTAGTAGATCCTCGTCATGGCTTAGACTTTGAAAATACTCGGCAGCCAGCTTGATTTTGGCGTTATTTCCTCGAGTTTCGAAAATGGTCTGGGCTATATTCGCAAGTCGCTTAAAGCTATTGATTGAATCGGACTTAGTCATTGCCTAGTGCCTCCACATCAAGAAATCCGGAAGTAATTCCTACTTTCTGCAGGAAATGCTCAACCACTTTTGGGTTAGGAGTATGCGTAATCCACACTTTTTTGGGCTGTAATTCCTCACATAGCTTTATCAACTCAAAGAAATCGAGATGATCGGAAAGAGGGATGAGTTCATCGGCAGTTAATTGGGTTCGCTGTGCTTCGTTGCTTGCCCAACCACTACAGTAGGCAGTTCTCACCTTTTTCAAATTACTGGCAAAACCGGTATCAGGAGCTGAGCTGGGAGCAATCAAAATCTTACCTTCACAGGTGTCTCGGTTATAAGTTTCGAATTCACCCAAATCATAACCCTCGTCCACGTAAACCTCACAAAGCTTAAAGCCGGCGCCATGAATTTGCATTGGGTGATTGAGCGTCTTTAGCATGTGCATTAATTCTTGTGCCTTACCGAGATTATAAGCTAGAAAAATAGGAGTGTAGCCATCACTTAAAGAGGTTTTTGCAAAGTTGCATACCTGTTTCGCTAGCTCTTCGTGTGATTTCCATTTATAAATCGGAAGGCTGAACGTGGCTTCGGTGATGAACTGATCAACGGGAGCATCCGGAAGTTTGAACCCTTCGGTAGCGGGAGAGGGTGGGGTACGATAATCGCCGGTATACAAAACCGAACCTTCATCCGATTCGACGAATGTCATGGCAGAACCGAGGATATGTCCGGCCGGGACTAGGGTGATTCGGGCAGAATCGGTTTCCAGAGGTTGTTCAAACTCCATTTCGATCATCTTGCCCGAAAAGCCTCGCAGTTTCATAAATCGAGCAGTAGGACGGGTGCAGTACACGGTTAACTTTCGATTGCGGGGCATGTGATCAGCATGGGCATGCGAAATAAAAATGTGATCAGCTTTAGTACCGCTGTAATCAAGTCCGATTTTTAATTCGGGTAATAAGATGCCGTGATGTCCTGCTTTTTGGATTCTGATCATAAAAAGAGAATAGCTTTTGGGAGAAAAAAATTCATTGCTGTTTTCAAGTTCACCAAAATAAAGGTTAATGGTGACAGATTCGGTCATCCAAACTTTTCAATATTTAATACACATTAGAATTACGGCCAAAAATTAAATTTTTATATAAATATGGTCGAAAAGGAAGTATAAACTCAATTATAGAATGCTTTCATATAAGCTAGAAACATACAAAGGTTCAGAAGAAAAGCAGCTCAAAACACAGCGCAAGGATTTTGATATAGAAGTCAATAGCGATTTTGTGACTGTCTCTCGAAAGCATCAGAATAATTCTAACATGCTTCAATCCAAGACATTTAAGGTTGAAAAAGATGTGTTAGTAGTTATTCAGAGTGGCAATTATGATAGATTTTCTATTGAATTTGATTGGTTATGGCGTGAACCAACCAAATTCGAAAATCTAACGATGACTCAGGCTGAAGAGCTAAAACAATTAGTTGAACAGATTGCACAAACGAAAAGAAGTTTAGATGCGCAGATTGAATCTTTAAAAGGAATAAAAGTTGGCAATCAGGTTTGGTGTGAACAAAATATCTCAATAGATGTAGGTGCTGAGTGTGGCTTTCCAATGTTGAATGGTAATCCTGTTACAACCATTGGCAGATTATACACTTACGAAGGGGTTGAGCAAGTGAGCGCTTTGTATAAAAAATGGCGAGTGCCCTCAAAGAAAGATTATATTCAGCTTTTCTCATTTCTTAAACCTAATGCCTGGAAAGAAATTACTTTAAATATGCAATTTTTGATGGGCGGATTTGGTAGTAAGAAAATCTCTGAAGAGACTTTGGAAAAATTTATAGAACAAAATAAGGCATTGCGTGTATTTAACGGTGGTTTTTACTGGACTTCTGATATAATTAGTTACAATGATATTACGAGTCGTCCAAAAAGTAGGAGATACTTAAGATTCAATAAAACTAATAAGAAAGTATCATTCGAAGAATCGCAATGTGCTAATAAAAATATGCTTAGCCTACGCCTGATAAGAGATAAATAAGTTCGAATTTCATAAAAACTTCACAAGTTATTAATTAATTAGTGTTACAACATTAATTGAGTGAGGTTAGATATGAAAGTATTAGTTGTAGGTGGTAATTTTGCTGGATCAACAGCAGCCATGGAAATAAAAAGAAAACTAGGGAAGGCAGTTGACGTTACGCTAATCGACAGAAATCCCGATTTCATTTACATTCCATCATTAATTTGGGTACCCATTGGAAGAAGAGAAGTTGAGGATATTGTAGTGCCTCGCGAGAAAGTGTTATCAAAAAAAGGGGTTAATTTTGTTCTTGATACCGCTACAAGTGTAAATACCGAAGATCAGGTAGTTTACACCAAAAAAGGTAAGTACAATTACGACCATCTAATTATTGCGACCGGCCCCAAAGTTCGTTTCGATGCAGTTCCCGGTTTGAAAGAACACACCATGTATATTGGAACGCCAACCGGTGCAATGAGTACTCGTGCAAAATTGGAAGAATTCAAGAAAAAGCCGGGTCCAATTGTAATTGGAGCAACACAAGGTGCAGGATGTATGGGTGCTGCTTACGAGTTTCTTTTTAATCTCGAAAAATGGTTACGAGATCAGAAGATCCGCAAGAAAGTAGAATTGCATTGGGTTACACCTGAGCCATATTTAGGTCATTTCGGCATTGATGGAATGCCTTTAGGTGAAGCTATGCTAAAAAAGTTCATGGATATGTTTCATATTACGTATCATACTGGAGTTGGGGTCAAAGAGGTTACTGCAACGTCAGTTATATTAAGTGATGAGACTGTAATTCAATCAGAATTTAAGATGCTGATGCCCCCATTTACGGGAGTAGATTTTATTAAAGATTCACCTGGTTTAAATTGTCCTGCTAATCAATTTATTCCGACATTACCTACCTATCGTCATGAATCGTTACCAAACGTTTGGGCAGCTGGACTAGCAGTTAATGTTGCGCCTCCGTTCGAACAAGGTGAGGTGCCGTTTAGCGTACCTAAAACCGGCTATCCAAGCGACGTTACCGGTAAAATTGTTGCGGAAAATGTGATTAAAACTATCAAAGGCACTGGAAAACTGAAAGAAAAAGCCTGGGGTGAGATTCCCGGATTATGTGTTATGGATGCCGGTGAAAAAGAAGTGATTATAATTAGTAATTCACTGTTTAAGCCAAGATTTTTTGCGGTTATGATCCCAAATGTAATTTTCGATTTCTTTAAAGTATTCCTCGAAAAATACTTTATGTGGAAACTTCGGAGAGGTCTTTCTTACCTACCTTAAATATTAAATCTGAACCTACTTTTTGTTAGCTAAAGCTTCGCGAATTTCGTCTTCGCTAAGGGAAGGAAAGTATTGTAATAACAATGGTAAGTAATCATCAATTTGACGCGAGTTCGAGATAGCAAATTGTTTAGCAATTAACTCTAATTCGATAGATTTGAGTTCTTCCGGTTCAAAGCGGGTGTTAATTACGGGCATAATTTTATCGGAGATTTCACCGATTCGTCGTAGAATTCGATGCCGATCAACGCTGCGGTCGATGAACAGCCTAAATTTCTGGAGATTGTGTGCATTAATTAACGCCCGTTTTTCTTGGCTGATGGTACCTTTGGGAAGGCTTTGATAACTCATTGCAATTTCTGTAATCAGTTGCTCTGCATGGCGCAATTTCAATAACTCTTGATAAACTTCAGCCACACTCGAATTCAATTCATAATCAACAACATCAGCATCAACATTTAACGCATATTCTATAGCCGTATAATTGTATTGAGGTTGAATAAATCTCCAATTAGAAAAATTATCGTAACCATCAGTAGCATAGACTTCATTCCAGTTTTGAACTAATCGTTCGGCATTTGTTGCAAAGCCGGGGAAGAATAAACGGAAATATTCCAACTCCGCTTTCAGCCCTATTAACACTTTGTTTTGTTCGGATTCAATGTGTTGTTTAGCATTATAATTTTGAAATAAAAAAGCCAGATAAACGCCTAAGAAAACGATAATTAGTTCAAGAAACAGAAACTTAAAACCCTGCTTCGAAAAAATATCAAACGATGTTTTAATTCGGCTCATCTCAGTCTAATAATAACTCAGAGTTTTGACCTTTTAGCGAATTGGGAATGGTGTTCATTATAGTGGAACCTAAGGCTTCAATTAGATTATTTTTTAAATACTCACGGCTGTACACCATCCTGATCTTTCTAGTTGGAATAGGATCAGTAAATTTTTTTATAACACCGGTTGCACAGCGGGTATCGTGGTCTTCCATTGCTAAAAATGGCATCAAAGTTACCCCAAAGTCTTGTTCAACAAGTCGCTTTAATGTCTCTAGATTTCCACTTTCAAAAACTACATTACCTTGGTTAAGTTTTTGATTTTCTTTGCGGCATAATTTCATAACCTGATCTCTAAAACAATGTCCTTCATTTAATAACCAGAGATTTTCTTCGTATAGATCTTCAAGGCTTAGTAACTCTTTCCCTGCAAATTTATGTCCCACAGAAACGTAGCCTAAAAAGGGCTCTTGAAATAATTCGGTTTCAAACAAATTGTTGTTGGTCGAGGTCGCAATAATCCCAACATCAAGCTCATCATCGTGTAAGCCTTCTAACACATCGGCCGTAAGTGCTTCCTCAAAAGTAAGTTCAATTTGGGGGTATGCATCCACAAAAGCCTTTAAAAATAGCGGGACTAAATAAGGAGCAATTGTCGGAATAATCCCAACTTTAAAAGAACCTTTCAGGTCACCATCTTCAACGGCGGCAATATCTTCAATGTGTTTAGCACCGCTTAAAATTACTTTCGCCTGATCTATGATTTTAGTACCAACTTCGGTAGGAATTACAGGCGATTTAGATCGATCGAAAATAAGCACGCCTAGTTCGTCTTCGAGTTTTTGGATTTGCATACTTAATGTTGGCTGAGTGATGTAAATCTTTTGAGCCGCTGTTGCAAAATGGCGGTATTTATCAACGGCAACGATGTAAGAGAGCTGTGTTAATGTCATTTTAATAGTAATCTGAAGTTACGTTAGAGAGTATTGAATCCAAGCCTGATACTCAAGAGCGAAATATTAAGCTTTGCCATTCCACTCGGCATAAAAGCGATCGATATAGGCTTTCATGAATTCATGGCGTTCTTGAGCAATTCGTTTACCGGCTTCGGTATTCATTCGATCTTTTAAGAGGAAGAGTTTTTCGTAAAAGTGATTTACAGTCGGGCCTGCATCATTTTTATATGCCTCGAAACTGGTGTGCTGAGTTGTTGATATTTCTGGATTGTATAATTCGCGGTTTTTATGACCTCCATAAGCAAAAGCTCGTGCGATCCCGATTGCGCCAATGGCATCTAATCGGTCGGCGTCTTGAACTACTTTTCCTTCAATCGTACGCATTGGAGTTGCTACTTTGGCTCCTTTGAAAGATAAATCACGAATTATTTCCTGCACATGTTTAATGATATCTGGTTCAACAGATAAACCAGCAAGCCATTTCCCTGCTACTTTCGGTCCAGCTGTATCATCACCATTGTGGAATTTATGGTCGGCGATGTCGTGAAGTAATGCGGCTAATTCAACTACAACCAGATCAGCGTGCTCATTTTCGGCAAGCATTAATGCAGTATTTCTTACACGGTGAATATGCCACCAATCATGCCCGCTTCCTTCACCTTCTAGTTCATTTCGAACGTACTGTTCGGTTTTAGTGATAATGGATGCTAGAACGTCAGGCATGTGCATAAATCCTCAATCACATTCTTTTTTAAGCGACCAACACGTGCTAGTGCACTATCTACCCTGGTTTCATTTATACGACCTTCGGCAATCCCTTTTTGCATGATAGTTATCGCTCGTTCAGCTATGTCTTCATCAAACTCAGCATTATTTCTAAACACTAACATATCTACACCTGCATTTAACGCCTGTTCGATGGCAGTGTCCAATCCAAATTGCTCTATAATGGCTTCATCCTGCATATCGTTTGCAAAAACAACACCTCCAAAGCCAAGTGAATCACGCAACAAGCCTTGAATGGTTTTTTCGGATAAGGTTGCCGGCCAAACCGAATCGATGTTGGCATTGTACAAATGAGCAGCCATCATCGCGTGAATGGTTCGGTTTTCGGTTAATTTTTTGAAAGGCTCAAGTTCTTCGTGTGACCATGTTTCAGTGATATCCGTAAAGCCATTATATATTGTGTTTGATGAGCTGCCATGGCCAGGGAAGTGCTTAATTACTGATAAAATCCCTTCTTTGTCGAATTCGTCCAGCACATAGCCTACGTGTTCAACCACTTTGTCTGGGTTGGATGAGAAACTGCGTTCTTTGGATCCAATTTCGGGGCTTCCCTCATTATTGTTTATGTCAACAACCGGTGCAAAGTTAGTATTTACACCTACCACCATAAACTCCTGTGCAATACTTCGAGCGTAATGCCGGGTAGTGTCTTCTTCATCAATAAAGCCTAAATATTCAGCACTTTTGGTAGGAGGAAATCCATATTCTTCTTTCAATCGTGATACCATTCCACCTTCTTGATCGATGGCTATGATAGGTGGATTTTGGCTATATGCAACCAATGCTGAGGAAAGCTTAAGAAGCTGGTTTGCATCAACAATATTTCTGCCAAATTCACCGGTTTCAGTATCAAAATCGTGAAGGATGACTCCACCTAGATTAAATTCCTTTATGTCTTTTACTATTGGACTTTCAGTATTGATTTCAGCTCCACGAAATCCTACCACTAATAATTGACCGAGCTCTTGGTTGGTATATTTCGTTTCGTAATTCTTTTGCTTTGATGGAGCTGAGCAGGCTAAGTTGCAGATGATCAGTACAAATACTGCAATACGTATCATTCGGTGACTAATTTGGGGGTTGATGATGAATGAGTAAACTATCCAAAACCTCAGTGAAGTTAAAGGACGGTCGCATATCATTATATCGAACAATTTTTCCTGATGGATCAATTAATATATAGAATGGAATCCCACCTCCTTTATAACCTTTAAACGTTTCTTGATCGAAACCGTCTCCACCATATAATTGTGGCCAAGGGTTGTTGAAACGTTCGATGTCGTAAATCCAAACCAAACTATCAACCTCGGTGGATATACCTACAATTTCTAGCTGATCTCGAGAATAAGCATCGTAGATCTCGTTCATATGCGAAAACTCTTCAAGGCAAGGTTGGCACCATCCGGCCCAAAAATCCAGCAGCACATATTTTCCGGCAAAGTCATCCATAGTATAGTTTGTGCCATTTCTATCAGGTAGAGAAAAGGGAACTGCGGGTTGCCCGGGCGACACACTTTTTATTTCCTCGTAAAACCAAGTTATAAAGGATGTGTACTCGGTGTAATCAGCGTAATCATTAAGATATTTTTGATAAGACGGAGTAGCCTTTTCGAGTGGAATTTCTCCAATGCGTTCTGCAACAAGAAAAAGCTCTGCATATGCACGAGCGTCCACATTCTCAATATGCTCTATTACTTGCACGCGCTTTTTATTGAGTTCTTCGTATGCAACTTGTTTAATGTCGTATTCGGCTAACGTGGTGCCAAATGCTTGATTTACAGAATCATAAATCCCGAAAGTTCGCGAGTAATAATGAGAGAAATCGCGAATGCCGGCACGTTGAGCTTCAAGAACAGGAAGCGTAAAGAAATTGATTGATTTAGCATATTCGAAAAGTTCTACTCTTTCCATATCTGAATCGAAATTAGGAAAATGCCGGCCTGAGTATTCGATAGCTCGAAGCCTAATTACTAGATCTTCACCTAAAGTTTTTAGATATAGATCGTTAAAATAGGTGTCCTTTAAATAGGTTTCTGCCAGTTCAACCTTCTTAGAACTAAGCTCAAGAGCAGTGTTCTGTTCACCAACTTTAAATTTATCCATTTCTGCTTTAATCTCCGTTTCAAGACCTTTTGTTGCTGCTAGAAATTGTTTGTAAGCTTCATTAGCCACTTTTCCCGTGCCTTCAATTACTACATTCTCGGGAAAATCAGCTCTTAAGATTTTAACAGTAATTTCTTCACCAGGTGAAATATAAATTGGATACTTCTCGTCTTGTATTCCCAAATAAATAATATGGGGTTCGTCCACTTCTAAGTTCGTTTCAAATGTTGTCCCAACGATTACTAAAGGAATCTGTTTCTTTTCGGAGTATTTATAGTGCAATGGTTTAAACTCAAGATAGAAGTCAGCCTCACCTAAATAATCAATAGTGCCTCGGATGGTTGTGGGTGTTGAACTACTGCACGCACAGTAAAGTAAAATTGTGCAGATAATGATGGTTGAATTACTGATTTTATTATTAGTCATTTCTAATGAAATTAATTGAGAGTAAATTACTCTTATATGTGTAGCAAGCAGTTACAGGCGTACAATTGAATGTGCGAAATATTTGAATTTTTTTTTGAACAGGTTGTAACAAAAGCATAAAAGAATGCTCTTATTATGGTAACAACAAAATGTAGCTGAGGGTTTACTGTTACAGTTGTTGGAATTGCAGAATAAGGGTATAGAGTAGAACCATGCAGAGTAGTTCAAGGTATAAAGCTCACCGTTACAATTCCTTTTCAAATAAAATAAATTGTAGTAATCATCACTTGAACGATAAATATCATGATCGAAAGTAATTTTGATAAAGATCTAGAGAGGAAAATTGATCTTTACATAAATGGAAAACTAACCGAAGAGCAAATTGATGCACTTTGGGCAGAACTTATCCAAAACGAATACTATTTAGATTACGCGAAAAGCGTAGCTAATCTAAAAGAAGTAATAAAAGAGGGACGCAAATCTCAAAATCTTACACCCACTTATCAATTGCGGAAAGTTGCATCGTATGGTGTGGCTGCAGCAATAGCTATAATAATTGGGGTAATTGGTGTGCTAAATTACACAGCATCCAATAATCTGGCAGAATTAGATGCCATCGCTTGGATCGAATACGATACCTATCGAAGTTCAAATGATTCACCGGCTATTACCAACAACGAAGTAATAAAAACTGCTATTCGTTTAGCCAATGATGGAAACACCGAAGAAGCTATTGCGTTACTCGAAAATGAGATTGCCGTTGTATCTGATACGGAAGAATTAGCGTTACTCTCACTGAGTTTAGGCTCTATTCATTATAATTATGGAAATTATTCTGATGCTTTAGACAGCTTCCAAAATGTGGTAGATAAAAATGAAATCAATACATTGATCCTGGAAAAGGGGTATTGGTATCTTGCCAATACATACGTACAACTTGACCGCTTAACTGAAGCTGAAGAAGCATTGCAGAAAACTTTGGAATTGGACGGACAATACAGCCGTGTTGCGGAAAGCTACTTAAGCGCTATAAATAAAGTTAGATAGTATAAGTACGACGCAAATAATAGGATATATAACCAATAATAAGAATCAATATTGGATACAGAAGACCGGCATTAGCCGGTTTTTTTGTTATAGGGCTTTGATTCCCAGTTAACATAAATGCCCCCCAATAATGCGGATTAGCATTACCTGATTCCAGCAGAAACAGTTTAGCTTCTTTCATAGCTTGTGATTTCGATTTGCCATCATTTATTGCCTCATAAAAAGCGCCTGCAAATTCGAAAGCAACTTTGTCGTTTACAGCCCAAAGATTAAGCGCCAGACTTTTAGCTCCGGCATAACGTAATGCACGGTTTATCCCCATAATGCCACTTCCCTGAAGATATTCACCAGATCCTGAGCTACACGAATTAAGCATTATAAGTTCGCTATTTAGTTTCTTATCAAATAATTCGTAAGCGTACAATGCATTAGTTGAACCACCGTCTTCGTCGCTATTTAAATAGATGGTTGAAAAGAGAGGATCCTGTTCAGAAACTTCACTATGAGTAGCTATGTGTACAATTTTACTTTCGCTGACTTTATCGATGAAATTCTGTTTGGTAGCCTCTTTTTCTAAGAAAATTGATTTTTCATCAAAAGATTGAAGTACATCGTTGATTTTTCGAGCTTCCTGTGTTGCAAAGGGTAATGATGGTAATATTGAGCTAGAAAAATCACTAAAATCCGAAATTGCAAACACTGAAAGATCAAGTTCGAAAGGCATAAAATCATGCCTTGAATTTTCTGTGAATTCGTGCAATGATCCAAAATATTCAATATCAAATTTCTCGATTAAGTATTCTGCAGAACCATAACTAGTACTGTTTGCCGGTGGTATTGTTGGAAGAATGTCTAAGGGTATGCGATATAAGTAATTGTCGGGTATTACTACCAGTGTTTGTTTAGTTATATCAATAGAAGATTCAATTCCTAGCATTTGATAGATGAGATATAAATCATTCAGATTTGTCTCAGACATTGCAATGTTATTAGCAACATTATCGAACAGAGCTTTTTCTGTGCTTTTAAATTCGATAGTTCGAATATTAACCTGTTGATTAGCAACCGTTGTGATATATAATAAATCGCCAACTTCTGTGAAATGAATTAATTGCTGGTCTGGCCTAATCGACTGCACAACTTTCCATATAGGGGATCGGTTGATGTCTTCTTTCTTTATTTTATTGGATATTTCTTCTCTTTGCGCAGCAAGTTGATCGATTTGGGTTTTTATTTTCAGTTGATCGCTACTAGTAGAAGCATTTAGAAATTTAGTTCTGAGATTCTGAATTTCTTCATTTAAGATTCGATCATTAGCAAGATCTTCTTCGCTTAGGTTATTTGCACGCAGAATTGGGCTGTTGTATAAAGCAACATCGTTTATAGTCTTGATTTCATCCAATAGCTGAAGTGCTTCCAAATTGTTGCCATCCTCGATATAAATTTCTAAAGCAACATTAAACGCTGTAACGTATTCTCTTTCTTTTACCCAGAACCCAGTTTGAGTATCGATGCTTGTTCTAGCCCGATCGAGAACCTGGGTGATGACTGGCTTTATACTTTGATAAGCAACTCTGTTATTTTTGGTTTTTAGTTGGTATCTGGCGTTAAGAGTATTGAATTTTACAACAGTACTAAATTCTAGATCATTTAATGTATATAATCCAATTTCATCTATTAAATTTCCAGCATTTACAAATTCATTATCAATTAATGCTATCTCTAAAAGGCCAATTAATGATTCTAAATAAGCAATTTTATTAGTATTAGATGAAGAAGCATTTTTTAATTCTAGCAATGTTTCTTTTGCCTTCGGCAAAGAATCTAACTCAATATATATTTGTGAAATGCTTTTTTTAGTTCTCGAGTAATCGAAAAAATCCTTAGCTGGATTAAATACAGTTGAGGCTATTTCTAGTTCTTTTAAAGCTCTTTTAGCATCATTCTCAGTTTGCCAATAAAATAAACCTGTAAAAGCACGTATACTGGCAATTTGATAGTTATCATTACTTTCAATGGCAACTTTTTCAGCTAAATCTAAATATTCAAGAGCTGTTTTTTTATCCCCAATACTAGAATAATAGAAAAATAGATTGCTAAGAATAGTAAGCTTAACGATATGTTTATCTTGTAAAGAAGCTTCATCATATGCTTCTAATAGGTAGTTTATATATTTATTTTTTTCTCCTAAACGTAAATAGCATACACTTAGGTTATTAAACAATTCTGCACTATTAACATTGGAATTAGGGTTGGCACGTAATTCCTCAAAGATGATTTTAGCGTCGGTAAATTTACCTAATGATAATAGATTCGCGGCTTGAGTAAATTTTGATTCATCAATTTCATCTTCCAATTGATAATACTCTGAAATTGGTTGAATAATATGACGTTGTAATTTTAATGATCTATCATATCTACCAATCGAATAGCTGGCAAATGAAGTCGCTTTTATATGTCGGATACGTTCTTGAGAATTTGGAAAATATTGATCCGATACAAAGTGTTCGGTAAAAGAACTTAATAATTGATATTTATTCTCTTGAAATAATATAAACGCTTCGACAGACTCTAAAAGTGAATTGTTTATGTTGTCATTATTACTCTTTAATCTGCTGAGTAAGGTTGAATTTAGCGTCGAATTTGGGAGTAAATATTTTTCTTGTTGATAAGAAAAAACAATCTCATAAATAATTAAAGAACGGTAACTAATTGGAATATCACTTATTTGTATTCCCTCATTATCAATCAGTTTATTAAAGAGAAGTAAATCTCGTTCACCCAAGATCAAATTTTGCCTTTCAACTTCTGATAAGTATCTATTAATAATAGTAGTATCGTTATTGGTTATCGATTGATAAGCAACAAGACCTGGTAAGTTCTCAGATAAACTTATTTCATTAAGCAGTTCATTCTTTGTGAAATCAAATTCATTATTTGAACATGTTCCCTTACTGAAATAACGTTTTAATACTATCGAACTAGAAGTTGATATCCGTTTTCGTAACAGTGAATGTGTATCGCATGATGAATAATAAAGTTCAATTAAGGCCCAATAATTTAATGTCTGGTTTTTCCCCTCGTCAATTTCAGACATATAGAGCTCAATTTGCTCATTTATTTTATTGGATAAATCTACCGGTGGGTTTATTTGCAATAATAGAAACAGAATAAATATCATAAACAAAGATATTGACCATCATTACAAATGCAATGGAGTTGAATATTAGATTTTTGGCTTGGTAAGGATCGGCTTTCCACCGCAGCAGTTGTTGGCGTCGTCGGTCCAAGGGAAAGCGGCTTCATCAACGGTCACTTCAGAAGGAGAAGCAGGGGCTTCGGTAATGGGAGATTCTGCAACCGGAGCGCAAGCAAAAGAAACAGCAACAAGAGTAAGTAGGGCGAATAGAGATTTAACGTTTTTCATGGTGTGGTAAAAATTTGGTGTTGTAAATGGTTGGT
>JAXMOK010000019.1:0-49186 GCA_034669965.1 Balneolaceae bacterium
ATCGTATGCGATACTTTCTTTACTCCCTTCATAATTTGTACAAGTACAAATTATTATTAAAAGAGAAATAAAATAAATTTTCATTCGATTTTTTGGTTGCATAACGACCCGGCGTTTAAGCGGCGAGTCTGGTTTGATTTATTAAAGTTCCGAACTCCGTCCGAGTCCGCTTAAAACGCTTGTTATGTGGCCATTATCCTGTTTTCTGAATTTAAAAATGAACCAAATAATAGCACCTAAGTTTAAGACTAGATATCCAATAAAGATTTTAAGTAATTGAATTTCAGCAAAAATCCATTGAACATTTGCTGGATGATCGTACCCTAAGTTCGCTGCATCTTCAAACATGTATTTGAGTGAAACCTGTGTGTTTACTAAAGCATAGCTTGAAATTATTATTGCTATGACAGTAATGACTGCCCAAGTAAAAGCTATTATCTTTATTGATTTAGACATTTAATGTAAGCCACATAACGACGCTGCGTTTAAGCGGCGCAGGTTCTCGGTTTTTGTTGAAGTAACTGATTTATTTTATTGCCTACAAGTGTAAGTGCGAACTCTACCTGCGTCCGACTTGAAACGCTTGTTATGCAACACTTTAATTGGTCCAATTATTTTCGATTGCAACAATTTCGGGATACAAACAAGATTTTGATTCATCATTTCTGGAAACCAATATCTTAACTTTTTCACCCTTTTTTCTATCACTTAATATCGTAAAATCGATTGTTTTAGATTTTTCAGTTATCCTTTTTCCATTTTTTGAATTGAAAAGGTAATGAACTGTTACAGACTGACCTAAATTTGTGAATGGTAGTCCAGAGTTTGGAGTCATTGCAATAATTTCCGCTTCTCTTATTATTCCATTTTTATAAAGAGCGATTTCTTTAGTAACCTGAACAATAAGAATGACTAGAAAAGGAATACCAATTAAAAGAAAGGGTAGTGGAATGAGGAAGAAGAAGCCAATGGGAAAAGAATAAGGCTTGAAACCTACAATGATGGATTCACTTTCTAAATACTTTATTTGAACCGTATCTCCGACTTGCAATGCTACTACTTTTGCTGGCTCTAATGTACTTACTTTTGATTCCTTTTTCATTCCATCAATTAAATAACTATAAGTCAAAATTGATGGATGTTGTTCATTTATAGTAACATTGAACTGTGTTTCAATATTAGTTATTACTCCTTCTGCTAATGTTCCGTCGATTAATACAGAATCATAATCAACACTTGGAGCTTCATCACTTAACGATGAAAAAATGAAACTTATAGGAAGTAAGATAAATAAGGGTATCAAAGTGAATAAAATCCCAAATTGAGCAAGAATTGGTCTTTTTTTGACGAGGTTTATTTTGGTTGAAAAATTGAGAGATCTGTTTTTCGTCATTTATTCGAAATCGAAGTATGTTGCATAACGACGCGGCGTTTAAGCGGCGAGGGTTTTCGGTTTTTGTGAAAGTAACAGAATTAATTAGTTACCTGAAAATTAGAAATGCGGAGCCAAGACCCGAGTCCGACTTGAAACGCTTGTTATGCTTTTGTTTAGTAGTGGTTAACGGAACATATCAATAATTGATATTAGAACTATACCAAAAAGTATAGACTCCATTCCAATTAAAATACGATATGCATATGGATGATCTTCTTTTTTAAGAGGACCAGAATAAGACCAAACTTCTTGGTTTCTTATTTGGACATAGATAATGATTCCAAGAATTGTTAGTGATATTAGAAGCGACCAAAATTCTCGCATGTTTGTTAACTAATTACAAGAAGCATAACGACCCCGCGTTTAAGCGGCGAGTCTGGAGTTTAAAATTAAAGTTCGGGACTTCGTTCGAGTCCGTTTGAAACGCTTGTTAGCGCACTCTTGGATTATACCATTCATAATCTTCAATTCTTTGAACCATCATATTTTTAAGGTTCAGCTCATCAATTGATTGTTTAACCTTTTGTGTACAAAATATAGTTAATGAGTCATTTGGGATAAAAATATCGCTTCCATCCCAAGTATCTATTTCAAATTTAATTCCGTTGAAGAAGCCTTTTTCTTTTGGTCTCAATGTTGAACCACATCTACCTTCAATACAAAACCCAGAATAATTCTCACTGAGTTTTCCATCTATTTCAACATCATATGTTCTCCATCCAGTAATACCTGATGACAACAATGAAGTTTTTAATCGTTTAGAAATCAAAAAATTAAACGGATCTTGAAGCCTTATAACATCATTTTCATAATAACCCTGAGATTTTTTAATTGGCAATGGAGAGGAAAGGGAAGTAGTACAGTTAAAAAGTTCCACATCGTTGTATGGTTCAATCACTTCATAAAACAGATCAATCCTCCGAGTAGAAGGGCTTATTACATAAAAATTTGTCATATGTATTGATCGGGCGCTAACGACCCGGCGTTTAAGCGGCGAGTCTGGTTATTAAAATTAAGGCCCCGAACCGCGTCCGAGTCCGCCTTGAAACGCTTGTTATGTAACCACTTTCTACTTAAAGAACAACCCACCTAATTATAAAACCTCCCACTAGATTTATCATTACAGCTAAAAATGTAGCTACTTTTGTTTTGTTGGATTTAAGAAATATGAAAAAGCTTGTCAGTGCAGCGAAAAATTGAATTCCATAGACTACAATTAAGCCAGTTCCAACAATTCCAAAGACAGAATTTTGAGTTGCTTTAATTGACCAAATAAAAAATGAGAGAACAATTGATATGACTATTACCAAAGCTTGGAAAACAATAACTCGTTTGTTTTGAAAATTCTGCTGAGCAAAGCTTTCCTCATTCATATCAAAAGTAGCAGTGTGTTAGATGGTTACATAACGACCCGGCGTTTAAGCGGCGAGCCGAATTATTAAAATTAAAGTTCGGGACCCCGTCCGAGTCCGCTTGAAACGCTTGTTATAGAACCATTACTGATTTCAATTTTTTGGTATATAATTAAAAAAACGAATTCTAGTTTCCAAAGCTCTAGGTAAGTCATAAACCTCTTCATCAAAACAAAGATTTGTCAAAATGAAGCTATCATTTTCAGTTATAAACTCATAGAAATGATAGTTACTAAACGGCAAAGTATAAGCCCCCATAAATCTGTCTTTTCTACCACGAAAAAAAATGATCTTATTAATCTGATTGAAACTAAACTGCTTAGAATAATTATCTGTATGAAAGGTGAGGATTGACTTTTCAGTGTCAATCGTAACCTTTTTGTTTAGGTCGTGTTTTCTATAGTTATAATGTATTGATGCAGAAATGATGACAGGGATAAGTAATAGTGCAGAAAATAGATAACCGTCATTATTTGATAAGTAGAAATAAATACCAGAACCAATTGAAACAACTAAAAAGAAAATCGAGTCAGAAAACCGTTTCCACTGAAATTGAGATCTGATTTTATAAATTTTCAATTAACTAGCTTCTTAGGTTCTATAACATATTATTAAGCGAAATTGAACTTCGGATAATCTTCCCTGAATTTCGGATAACATTCGAAAAGCGGCCTATCAAAACCCAAAATCGCCAGTTTTCTGAGCAAAGACGAATTCAATTTCGGATAACATTCCAAAACTTTTTTGTAAGGAATTCCCCGCTCAGTGTTCTTACAAGATAGTACTATCAACAAAAAGATCAACACTATGGGGAAAAGTAAATTACTCGGACAAGTTAGGGAACGAATCAGACGGCTGAATTACAGCTATAAAACCGAACAAGCGTACACCGGCTGGATTGTTAGATATATTAAGTTTCATGGAACGGTTCACCCGAATGAGTTAGGAAGTGCCGAGGTGGAAGTATTCTTGAATTATTTGGCAAATCAGAAAAATGTGGCTGCATCCACCCAAAATCAGGCGCTCTCTGCTCTCGTATTTCTATATAAGGAAATTCTGGATAAACCCAGATTAAAACTCGATAAGCTCGAACGAGCTCAAAAACCAATCAAAATCCCTGTTGTACTCACTAAAACAGAGGTCCGCCAAATATTGGATAATCTTCAGGATGTTTCTCTGCTAATTGTACAGTTGATGTATGGTGCCGGTTTACGGATATCTGAAGTGCTGCGTTTGCGAGTGCAAGATATCGACTTCGAAAATGAGCTACTGATTGTGCGCTCGGGTAAAGGACACAAAGATCGGCGGGTAATGTGCCCTCAGATATGTAAATCCGGGTTGGAGCTACAAATCAGAAACACAAAAAAACAACACAACATCGACTTGAAAAAGGGACACGGGCATGCATTGCTACCTAATGCACTCGCACTAAAATACAAACAAGAGGTATTCAACATTCGGTGGCAATATATATTTGCTTCACCATACCTGAAAAAAGATCCTCGATCCGGCCTGATTCATCGGCATCATATTTCGCCAAGAAAAATACAGCAAGCAATTAAAGAAGCAGTTAATAAAACAGAGATAAACAAAAGAGTAACGGCTCATACTTTTAGGCATAGCTTTGCGACTCATTTGCTGGCATCAGGCTACGACATCCGTACCGTTCAAGAGTTGCTTGGGCACAGCAATGTAAAAACCACCATGATCTACACCCATGTACTTAACAAAGGGAGTAACTATATCAAAAGTCCGGTGGATGTGCTATAAGTCAGTTACTCCCGTCATTGCGAGGAGCCCGGGAATAACGAATAAGATGTGTTACGCATCGACGCAGCAAACTTATGTATGTGGATAGACCCACGAGATCTCGTCGTCGAAGGTGAACGAAGCCCATACTAAACCAAGCCTCCTCGTGATGACGGGCTTTGTTTAAATCTGAAATGGTCATTGCGAGGAGCCCAGTAATGTCGGGAGACAATAGGGAAAATCATCGACGCGGCAATCTTGTGTATGTGGCTAAATCCACGAGATCACGTCGTCGAGAACAAACGAAGCCAATACTAAACCAAGCCTTCTCGTGATGACGGTTTAAAAAAGCATTAGAATTATTGATGAGAAAAGGCGAGATGGAGGATGCAAAAAGGGCCTTAGAATTGTTGGCGGAAATAGAGAGATGAACCTTGAAGCGACCGCTTGCGGTGAATAATTCCACACAGGATGGAAATCTATAAAATGTAGCGGTAGAACGAAGACCATTGGAATTATTCAGCAAGAGGTTCACGAACCCGCCAAGAATTCGTAGCCTAGATTTTTGGGTACTTTTGCATCATGGCAAAAGTACGTAGATACGGCCTAGTTGGTCAGTAGTAGAGAAAACAGAATGGAAGCTGGAACCTGCCTTTGCCGGCAGGCAGGCTTCCGGAATGAATTACGAACGAGGACGATAGTTTTATGAATTCTAAAGACGCATATGTCTACATATTGACAAATAAACACCACAAAGTATTATACACTGGAGTTACAACAGAATTGATAAATCGAATGATTCAACACAAAAAGAAAATGATTAAAGGATTTACTAAGAAATATAATGTAGATAAGTTGGTCTATTACGAAGGTCCACATGACATTGATTACGCTATTAAACGAGAAAAGCAGATAAAAGCGGGTTCTAGACAGAAAAAAATTGATCTAATAAATTCAATAAACCCGGAATGGAGAGATTTGTTTGAGGATCTTTTACCAGAAAATTATCACCAATTTTAACTCGGTCATTGCGAGGAGCCCGGTAATGTCGGATACGATAGGGAAACCATCGACGCGGCAATCTTGTGTATGTGGCTAAATCCACGAGATCACGTCGTCGAGAACAAACGAATCCAATACAAAACCATGCCTCCTCGTGATGACGGACTTTGATTGACACTGAAGTGGTCATTGCGAGGAGCCCGGGAATAACGAATATGAAGGGGAAGCGCATCGACGCAGCAACCTTGTGATTAAGGCTAAATCAACGAGATCACGTCGCTCCGCTCGTGAATGGAAGTCGATAGTAAATTTTTCCAAAATCAAAGCCTTGCTGATTCTTCACCGCCATTCGGCGGATCAGAATGACTTTTTAATTTGGTATGCATCTAATAATAAAGCTCCCTCTCCTTGAGGAGAGGGTCGGGGTGAGGTCTTATTCGCTCCGCGCGTAATTGGTAGCGAGGAGGAAAACCAGTGGTTCAATCAAGTATTTCAAATGAGGGTATTTGCGAGGAGCTTGCGACGAAGCAATCTCAGTTACGAGTTATAAACACTGAGATCACGTCGCTCCGCTCGTGAATGGAAGTCGATAGTAAATTTTTCCCAAATCAAAGCCTTGCTGATTCTTCACCGCCATTCGGCGGATCAGAATGACTTTTTAATTCTTGTTATGCATCTACTAATAAAGCTCCCTCTCCTGACGCAGGAGAGGGTCGGGGTGAGGTCTTATTCGCTCCGCGCGTAATTGGTAGCGAGGAGGAAAACCAGTGGTTCAATCAAGTATTTCAAATGAGGGCATTTGCGAGGAGCTTGCGACGAAGCAATCTCAGTTATGAGTTATAAACACTGAGATCACGTCGCTCCGCACGTGAATGGAAGTCGATAGTAAATTTTTCCAAAATCAAAGCCTTGTTGATTCTTCACCGCCATTCGGCGGATCAGAATGACCTTACTCTTGTACTTGCATGCATCTCATAATAAAGCTCCCTCTCCTGATGCAGGAGAGGGTCGGGGTGAGGTGCCCCATTTCATTTCGGCAATCGCTCATCCAAATCTGCAACGGCATAGGCAAAAACCGCCATAGTAGCTACGCATTCGTTAAAATCTTGCTCGTTTAACTTGTCGATCGTATCGGCATCAGTGTGATGGTACCAAAAGTATTTTTCGCCATCCACGCGCAAGCCCATGCCCGGCATTCCAGCTCGCATTAACGGACCAATATCCGCGCCGCCACCGCCTTTTGTTACTAAACCGGAGTCGATTTTTTTGAGGGAAGTCCCAATTTCAGTAAGAATATCGAATGCAGCATCACTTCCGGTAAATCCAAAGCCGATGGGATCAAAAACGCCTGCATCAGATTCCATCCCAAGCACATGATTATCAAGCGATTTCTCATCTTCTTCAGCCCATCGTTTGTATTCCTCAGCACCGGCAAGGCCATTTTCTTCGTTCGTCCACAGCACCACGCGAATGGTTCGTTTTGGAGTCAATCCCAGTTGCTTAATCAATCGTAGCGCTTCCCAGGCAGCCACACATCCGCCGCCATCGTCCATCGCCCCTTGACCAACATCCCATGAATCTATATGACCGCCAAGCACGATAATTTCATCCGGGAATTCTGACCCTCTAATTTCTGCAATCACATTTCTTGAATCGGCATCAGGCAGGGTTTCGGCTTCCATCTTCAAGGTTATTTCGATGGATTCTCCACGTTCCTGAAATCGGTGAATCATTTGAGCATCCTCCACAGTGATAGCAGCATGAGGAATTTTTCGAACGCCTTCTTCGTAGCGCATTACTCCGGTGTGGGGCGTTTGAATGGAATACGATGCAACCGAGGCTATTAGCGACGCCAAAGCGCCATGTTTAGCTGCGGCCGATGCACCACTTATTCTATACTGAACGGTTGCTCCGTACGTGGTAAATGGGGCGTTAAACAAAACGATTTTCCCCTCAGCTTCTTCGCTGCGAGCTTCAAGTTCTTCAAAACTACTAACTACCAGCACGTCAGCGGTAATGCCTTCTTCCGGTGTACCGATACTTCCACCTAGGCCAAGCATTGGTAGATCTCGTTCAATGGGCGCCTTCAATGTGGCTGATTCTTCACCTCGAACCCAGTGCGGAACTTTTACGGGTTGAGTCCACACGCGATCAAACCCATCTTTTTTCATTTCTTCTACAATCCAATCAAGGGAATTTTCAAGCGTCTCACTACCACTAAAACGTGGACCGAAATAATCTACCAGATGATTTAAACGTTCCCAGCCAAACGAACTGCCCATTGCTGCACTAATGAGTTCATCGGCATGAGTATGAATGTGTTCCGGGATTTCGGTTTGGCCGAAAGAAAGAGAGGGAATAAGCAGAAAAAAGAGTAGAAATCGTTTCATAGTACCAAGTAGTTAAATTTGGTGTTAAAGAAACGATTTAGAGAAATGAAATAAAGTAAAAAAATTTACTATGCTTAATCGAGCGATTTGGTATTCGTCTCTGAGATTTGCTTGAAAATCATGTATTCCTCGGGCGAGGTGTCTGCAAATAGGTAGTAAAGTGGATCCACATGTCGGTTATTGAGCCGGATTTCGTAGTGCAAGTGCGGACCTTCAGCCAGACCGGAATCACCCGCTTTAGCAATTTGCTGTCCTCGTTTAACTTCGGCACCCGATCGAATTCCACTTTCGAATGCTGAAAGATGTGCATACACTGTTTCGTAACCGAAGCCATGATCGATAATTACAATTCGCCCAAGATTACCTTGCCTACCTGCATATTTGATTCGTCCATCACCAGTAGCATAAACAGGTGATCCAATATCGGCTCTGAAATCTAATCCATTATGCGGACGACGGTAGCCTAGAATTGGATGGTCACGCATTCCAAATCCACTTAGTAAAATTCCACTGCCCGGTTTGATGGCAGGGATGTGGCTCATTTTCTCTTTGTTGGCATTGTATTGATGCTTCAGTTCTTCGAAACTTAGGTTTTGTACGCCAATCTTACGTTCCAATTTATCTAGACGTTCTGACGTCCAACGAAGCAGCTCTGCGGTAGATTCGGTGTACATGTCGAAATCCGAGTACGGGTCAGACCCACCTACGCCCACTTGTCGTTCATCTTCTTCGATAGGAGCTAGGCCTAAAATGGATCGATATACTTCGTTATCACGATCTGCAATTTCGGCAAGTTTAATATCCAGATCTACGATGGTATTTTTTGTTAGCTCAAGTTGTTCAAAGAGGGCGTCGTTTTCAGCACGAAGAGCTAATTCGGTAGGTGTACCGATTTTAGTAGAGAGAATAATAATCCCCAAACCGGCAATTACAACTCCATTGAGAATCCAAATTGCTAGATTATAGAAAATCTGTTCACGGCGTTTATACTCAATAGGTATAAACTCGCATTTGTCCTCGTCGTAGTAATAATGATTTTTTATCGACATCGCCTTCCTTTTTCCAACCGCAAAATATAAGAACTGCTAGCACTTAAATAAAGAGGGGAAGTTTTGTAAAATGTTACTCAATATCTCCTTCAAAATACTCGATTGCACGCTTCATAGTTTCGTCAGGGTTACCTGACTTCTCAGCAATTTTGTTCTGAATTCTATCTTGAAAAGCTTGCGCGGCATCATAACCATAATGTTTCAATAAATGATTCATGGCAATAACTTCGGCTATAACGGTAATGTTTTTACCCGGTGTAATTGGTAATTGTATAAGTGGTACTTCTACATCTAAAATTGAAACAGAATCGTGTTCCAACCCTGTGCGATTTACTTCAAGATTATCATCCCAAAGGGTAAGTTCCATTACCACTTCCAGTCTTTTTTGATAACGTACCGATCTAATACCGAACATTTTCATCACATCCACAATACCTAAACCGCGAATTTCCATGAAATGCTGGCTAATTTCGGTAGCGGCACCCATTAACACGCTGCTTTTTTTGGTGAGCATTACCACATCATCTGCTACCAAACGATGTCCACGTTCTACCAAATCAAGAGCAACTTCACTCTTTCCGATTCCTGATCGCCCAACGATGAGTATACCGATACCATATACATCAACCATTGCGCCATGCACCACGGTTTGCAATGCGAATTGGTCATCCAAAAAATCACGAAGCAAAAACATGAACCTAGTGGTTTCATAGGGTGTTCGGAAAATTGGAATGCCTGCTTTTTCGGCTAACTCGAGGAGATAATCGGGTAACAGATTCCCATCCGTAAGAAATATCACCGGGATCTGAAATTGCATCAGATTATTAAAAGCCTCGATTTGTTCTTCTTTCGATTTATTCTCTAGATACTGAGATTCGGTGTTCCCAATAATTTGAATACGCTGGTAGGTAAAAAGATTCACATATCCAGCCAGTGCTAATCCCGGGCGATGTAAATCTGCTTCTCGAACATAGCGATCTGCGCAGCAATCTTCTGCTGCGCAACTCACTATATTGATGTTTACCCGATTCCGGAGTTTTTCAACGATAAAATTAACGCTGATTTTCTCTTTAATCGGAATCGGTGGTTGGGTACTAAAGGGCATAATTTAATGCGCGAATTTTTTCTCTTTGTATCGTTTTAATTGGCGCGAAAGATTGTCGACTGCTTCCGAAATGGCTTTTTCATACACTTCGGCACTCACCTCAGCGGTAAGTGTTTTATTCGGAATCTTTACAATTAATTCTGCCTTTTGTGGGGCGTTGTTGTCTGCATTTGGGGCAAGCACTATACTACAACTCACTATTCGATCGAAATATTGAGTTAGTTTTTGAACAGAGTCCTGGGCGTAGTTTTTTAGATTTTGACTTGCCTCGAAATGACGTGCTGTAAATGTAACGTTCATTGGTTCCTCCTTAGGATTTTGCTCTTGGGTGTGCTTGTTCGTATACGTTTTTAAGCCGCTCTACACTGGTGTGTGTATAAACCTGCGTTGACGCTAGATTTGAATGGCCTAAAAACTCCTTGATTATGCGAATATCTGCACCATTATCCAACATGTGAGTAGCAAAACTATGCCGTAGCACATGTGGTGATTTTTGGGTGACTTCGCTGTGTTTTTTTAGATATCGTTCTACCATATATCGAACGCCACGGGCGTAAATTCGCTGCCCGCTTGCTGCAATAAATAATGCTTTACGAGCGTCAGAGTCCGTTCGATTTCCATATAACTGTGTGCGTAGTTTCAAAAACTCTTTGATGATTTTAATGGCGGTATCGCCAAGGGGTATTACTCGTTCCTTATTTCCTTTACCATGTACAATAATTTGTTTCGATCGGATATCTACGTCGGTAATATTCAATCCTACCAGTTCACTCACTCGAATTCCTGTGCCATAAAATACTTCGAGAATCGCCCGATCTTGTAATCCTTTAACAGTTGAAGTGTCCACAGCGTCCAATAATCGTTCTAAATCCGATTGGGTAACGGTTTTTGGCAACGATTTATCTTTCTTTGGTACGATAAGCAGATGTGCGGGATTTTTTTCGATGTGTCCGCGTTTAAAACAATATTTAAAAAACGAACGCAAGGCGGCTACTTTTCTGGCGATGGAACTTTTAGCCAAACCTTCCTCCGACAAGTCACCTAACCACAATCGGATTGTGAGTCGGTTTACTTCATGCACATTAACTTTTTCGATGGGTGCGTCGAACGATTTGCTACAAAAAGCTAAAAAACCGGAAAGATCATTTTGATAGGACGTTATAGTGTGTGAAGAGGCATTTCGCTCAACTTTTAGATATCTAAGATATTTCTCCACCAATATTTCCATTGACTCAAATATGTTCATCTGTGCTCTAAAATGAAAATGAAAAGCCGGGGTTTTTCAAGATTAAACAGGTCGACCTTTCCAGCGCGTATTTCTAGCAAAAACTTTATTATATAAACAAGAAATTCCTAAAATCTGGAACCACAAAACAGCTAAAGGATGCATGAATGCAAAAAGCTTGTTCCAGCCAAACCATTGGTTTAAAATGAAGCGTTGTATAGTGAACAACGCAAGAATGATTGCCGATAGCCAAACTGTAGTATTGTCGCCTAATTCTAGTCCGGTAATGAGAGTCACAATAGGCATCAAAAAGAAAAGCGCATGAACGATTCCCATAAAGATAAACTCAAAAGGATTTCCGAATCCTGCCAAGAAATTTTTCTGAAAACCACTCCAAATCTCGCTGTACGAAGTATACATCCGGCAATACACCGCATCTATGCCATTATACATTCTGATATTTAATCCTGAGTTTTTTAGTGCTCGTGCCAATTCCATGTCTTCAACTACCTGATTTTGAACTCGCCGATGTCCGCCAATTTGTTGATACGCCGATTTATTAAATGCGATAAATTGCCCGCAAGCTGCTACAAATTTAGGATTGAGATATGGTTGCAGAAACTTTGGCATCCAACGGGGGGACCGGTGAACGTAACTTGCTGGAAGTAGCGTAAGCAGCGAAAAATAGACTGTAGGGACAATTATATTTTCCCAAAACGAGTACATTATCTGTTGTGGCCAAATTGTAATTGCATCGTGATGTTCTAGTGCATGAACAGCATTCGCAATTGAGCCTGGTTCAATCCAAACATCTGCATCTATAAAAACAAAAATATCCCCAGTTGCTGCCTTACTTATTTGGTGACATGCCCACGGTTTACCCAGCCATTCATTAGGTTTAGGCTGACCTGAAAGTACTTTTAAGCGAGAATCCGTACCCGATAATTCTTTTAAAATTTGAGGAGTTCGATCTTCAGATTGATCATCTAGCACCAATACTTCTAAATTTTGATACGTTTGAGCTAATACACTTTCAACACAACGGAGAATATTTGCTTCTTCATTTCTGGCCGGAATACATATGCTTACTTTTTTATTGGAAATAGTATCTTGCCGTAGTGCCGCGATCGATGTAAACTCAAACCGATTTCTGATCAACACAAAAGTGGTGAGTATCATGAAAAACAATGCGGCAAAAAGTATCAGTTGCATAATGAATTAAGTTAGTAGTCTCTGGGTTACAGAGCACATCTATAACCGTTTATTTAACGATGAACATTTCCACAAGTACCGAAGACGAATATATCAATCTTGAAAAACCTGAAAAGAGTTACGAATGGTGGTATTTCGATGCACTTTCGGCGGATAAAGTATGGTCGATTGTAATCATTTTCTACCAAGGTAATCCGTTCAGTACTAATTATTTACGAGGATCGTATTCTTACGATCCGAAACAGTATCCGGCGATAAGTATTTCAGTTTATAAACAAGGCAAACCGGAGTTCTACAGCTTTCAGGAATACCCAGAATCTAAATTTTTGTGGGATGTAGAAGAAGATATTCACTGTTCTATCGGTGGCTGTGCGTTTCATAGAACGGTTTTAGAAGATTCGCTCGAGTACGAAATAAATTTAAATCAAACGTTGGAATCAGGGCACTCGATCACCGGTAAACTGAAATTTATTGGCCAACGTACTGAAAACTCGCTCTTCAAAAGCGAAGCCCCGGGCGACAAGCACGCATGGAATTTGTTATTACCCCGTGCTAAAGTAGTTGGTTCGGTTAAAATTGCCGGTAAAACTGACTCTTATCACATTGGCTTTCATGGGGATGGATATCACGACCACAACATCGGCTTCGAACCGATGAGCAAAAGCTTTAAAGATTGGTATTGGGGGAGGGTTCATTTTAAACAATACACCCTAGTGTATTACATCATGAACGGGCATGAAAGTAAGCAACATCAGGCATGGCTGATTTCGAACGACAACAAAGAAATAGCCGGACATTTAAATAAGATTGAACTCTCTGGATTAAAGAAGAACTGGTTAGGCTTAGAAAGCTATCGGCAGATTAAATTGATGGGTGTATTGGGTAGTGTAGTAATCAACCAAAAGAAAGTGATAGACAACGGCCCGTTTTATCAGCGGTTTATAGCCGAAGCGGAATTTACCAATGCAGATGAAGTTGAAACGAAGATTGGAATCAGTGAGTATATCCATCCTAAAAAAATAGAAAATGAAAAGTATTGGTGGATGGTACACATGCGATTACGGTATTTACGTGAGCCAGCACATTGGGTGCAAAAATGGAAGGTTTTCTACGAATGGACTTGGTAAATCTGATCTAGTAAATCACTCATCAAGCTGTTGAGCTCCTTTTCAAATTCTTTTGTCAATTCGTTTTTGGTACGTGTTGAATCCGACTTTATTGGATTACCAACCATCATATAAAGTTCAGGTTTAGATTGCTTCGAATGATCGATATGAATGGCTATCGGCACAAAGTCGATATCCGGACATTTTTGAGCTAACCAAGCCAGTCCACCTTTAAATGGCTGAACTTTCGGAGCAGGCGGCACTATTTTGCCCTCGGGATAAATGTACACGCCCGAATTTGATTGTGATAAACTTTCGATGGCGAATCTTAGCGAAGATATAGCAGATCTTGGATCACTCAGATTGATAGAAAACGCGCCAATTTTTGAAAAAAACCGATGCTTTTTCATTTGTTTGTCTTCCATAAAAGCACGTGCACGCTGTTTAAACAGCCTATGATTAAGATAAAGAGGAATTAACCCATCCCACCAATAATTGTGGTTTAAGTAATACACGGTGCTTTTTCCACTCGGTGAATATGAATTGAGCACATGAACGTGTTTAAATTTCAACCTCATCAACAAACGAGTGAAATGGGTGAAAAACCAGATCATAAAACGAGATTCACGGGCGGGAATAAAATCCAATGCTTTTTCTGGTGATGATAGGGCACAACGTCTTATCTTCCAATTATGAAAAAACATCGTGGAAAACCTATTCTCAAGATTACTGATCCGGCAGTTGATGAATACGCCACTGCGCATTCCTTACAAGATTCGGAAGAATTAGAACAATTAATCGCTTCTAGTGATGAAGAACTCGAATACATTGATATGTTGAGCGGTTCGCTGGTGGGTGGATTGCTTCAAATGTTGATTAAAATCAGTCGGGCTAAGCAAGTGCTCGAAATTGGGACATTCACCGGTTATTCGGCTATTAAAATGGCTGAGGCGCTTCCGGACGGTGGAATGGTGACAACTTTGGAAATGAATCTCAAGTATCAGGAATTAGCTAAAAAGCATTTTAATGATTCAGCCCAGAATTCGAAAATCACGCTGATGAAAGGAAACGCCAATGAGTTAATCGATACGCTCGATACAACCTTCGATTTTGTGTATTTGGATGCCGATAAGTTGCGCTATCAGTCATACTTCGAAAAGGTATTACCAAAGTTGAAATCAGGTGGATTATTGATCACCGACAATGTGTTATGGGATGGCACTGTGCTCAATCCATTAGATCAAAAAGCACAAGCCATCGCCGATTTTAACAAGTTTGTTGCAAACGACGATCGCGTTGAAACTGTGCTTTTACCCATTCGTGATGGGGTAACGATAATTCGGAAAAAGTAACGCCCATCACTTAAGTCCTTAAAACTTAACCTTCAATCCAGCTCCAGTACCAAAATGGTTATGATGAGTAGCTGTGATCGAAAACCATTCGTTTAGCAGGTACTCTAGCCCAACTTCGTATTCTGATTCTGTATCAAACTCCTCCCCAAAATTAATTAATGATTCGTCGGACGCTAGTTTAAATTCGCCATGGCTGTTTAGCATTAATCGTTGTGTAATAGGAATGTGCGAATCGAAACCGAATTGAGGCTGTAGTTTTTGATCAATTCGAAAATTGACATCTAATACATACCAAAGCAGATATTTTACACCCAGGAAAGCGGAAGTTTCTTCAAGTTCTAAGTTGGATTCGGTTTCACCTTCAATTTCAATTCCTCCAAAAACGCGAAAGTAATCGCCTACAAAATAGTTGTAATCCACCATTGCTTCGAATTCTGAATTGATCCCATATTTTACGGAAGAATTCACCTCGCTGTTGATGTTAGAAAAAGTATTGTTAAATCTCCCATAATTACTTTGAAGAGAAAGATCCGACCAGTTAAACCAATGTTTATCATGTTTGTACATGGTTGCAACCGGGAAGGGCGCAAGGCGTTCATCTCGAACACTGTTTTCGTAGCTGAAAACGCGAGTCATGCCTGACATCATGTGATACAATAAATGACAGTGAAACAGCCAATCTTTTTCTTCATTTGCTTCAAACTCGATGGTTATTCTACTCATTGGTGGAATATCAACCGTATGCAATAATGGCGATCGTTCGCCTTGACCATTTAGAACCCTAAAATAATGGCCGTGTAAATGCATTGGATGATGCATCATGGTAGTGTTGTTAAGTGTTACTCGTACTAGTTCTCCTTTTTTAATAAGAATGCTTTCTGAGCCGGACAAAGGTGTGTCGTTGATACTCCAGGTATAACGCCACATATTTCCGGTGAGATTAAACACCAACGATCGAATGTAATCGGCAGCATGTATTACGGTGCTTTCTTTGGCTCTTATTTTGGAATTATCGTAACCCACATCCCACATAATCATTTGATCGGATGGATCCTTCGAATGCATTTGATGCTCGCTGTGATCCATGGTCATTGCTTCCATTTGATGTCCGGAATGATCTTCAGAATCATTCTTCATTTCATGATTCATCATTTCGTTATCCATGGTGTGATGAGCGTGGGGATCAAAATCCGGATTGGCAGACAATACGCCCGATTCTTCAGGTGTTAAACTCATATCATGAGAATCATCAGCATGCATTTCGGCCATCTCTTTGCCTAATGCTTGATAATCAGGTTTCGGAATTTGTGGCGCAAAAACTTTTTCACCTGATCCTAAAAAAGCACTTGCCGATCCGGTTATATCTTGTGCGGTGGCTTTAAACTCTAAAGATTTTCCATCTTCAATTTCAACAATAAAATCATAGGTTTGTGCTAACCCAATAAGCACTTTATCGGTATGAAATGCTTCGATGTCGATTCCATCTACGGATACGACATTTAGGCGCTTATTCGCCAATTGAAGCCAGAAATAACTCGAAGCTCCCGCATTAATCACTCTAATACGTACTTTATCACCGGCTACAAATTGCTCATAATTGATCTCTTCTTGTCCATTCACCAGAAAAGCATCGTAGGGGATGTCGGAGATGTGCATACCCGGCATTTTCATCTTCCAGAGTTTTAGTTGCGAACCAACAGTATTAGATTGAATCGCATCAACCAAAGAAGGCGCATTTCCAATTTCTACCCCATACCACTCGTTGTGACGTTTCAGGTTTTTCATAATCCGTGCTGGATTGTCGTCTGTCCAATCAGAGAGTAGCAACACTATATCGTGTTCATACTCTAAAGTTGGCTCTGCAGGATCTACAATTATGCTACCATACACACCGCGTTGTTCCTGAAAGCCGGTGTGCGAATGATACCAGTAGGTGCCGGATTGAATGAGTGGGAAATCGTATTGCTGGGTTTTTCCAGGTAATATTGGAGGCGTTGTTAGGTATGGAACACCATCCATATAATTGGGCAACAACAAACCATGCCAGTGAACCGATGTTTCCATCTTGAGGTCGTTTTTAACTCGTATTACGGCATGTTTTCCTTCTTTAAATCGTAAGGTAGGACCTGGAATTTGCCCGTTAAAAGTCATTGCCGAACGGGCTTTGCCGGTAATGTTTACCTCGATTTCACTTACCGTGAGGTCATAAATAATACTGTCGCCTTTAATTTCTGGGATAAAATCTTGGGCAAATAATGGCATTGCACTTAGTGCAAGAAAAACTAATAAAAATAATTTCATATAAGTTTAAACAAATAATTGTAGGTGCAGTTAACGAAATAAACTGCAGGTGCTAAATCAATAAATGTGCAAACTCAATCACTAGGTCGGGGGGAGGTGGGAATAGAAAGGTGGAAATTCGAGCTGTTTTCGATGTTTCGGAGTTCTGAGGTATGAACTCGAATACAAGCTGATTACGAAAATCAGGCGAAATAATAGGTGAATTTCTGAGAACAAACTGAGAATTCGAACCGATTTGTTTATCACACTCACATACTTCGATGTGTTGGTTTGTGATGGAGGTTAAATCCGATAACTCAGTTGTATTACAATGTTGGTTTTCAGAATTATGGTCCATTGCATCCGAATCAGCATGCATTCCCATCATTTCTGAATGTTCAGTTTGCATGTTTGACTTTGTGGAACAATGAACAAGGGTAATGCAATTGAGAAGCACAGGAAGTACTATTTGCAGTATTAAAACTGCGCTAAGTATTCCAGAGAAAGATGATATGATGCGGTTGGATTTCAAGTATCGAAGTTAATCAATTAAAGAGACTGATTTCAAACGCAAAGAATTTGCTATTACCGAAACCGAACTGAAGCTCATGGCCAGTGCTGCAATCATCGGTGAAAGTAATAATCCGAAAATAGGGTAGAGCAAACCCGCAGCAATTGGAATGCCCACAGAGTTGTATATAAAGGCAAAAAACAGGTTTTGGTAGATGTTTTTCATCACCGAGTTACTGAGTTGTAATGCTTTTACAACGCCCATAATATTGCCTTTTAGCAAGGTGATATCTGCCGATTCGATAGCTACATCGGTTCCGGTATCCATCGCAATTCCGATATCAGCTTGAGCAAGGGCGGGGGCATCGTTGGTGCCATCTCCGGCAACGGCAACTATTTTTCCTTTACTTTGCAAACGCTTTACTTCGTCGATTTTATCCCCGGGTAAACAATGTGCTTTGTATTGATCGATGCCTAGCTGTTCGGCAACTTTTTTGGCTGATGATTCATTATCGCCAGTTAGCATTACCACTTCGATATCATTCTTATGTAATTCCTTAATCGCCTTGCTAGCCAGTTCTTTAATAGTGTCATTTATGGTAAAATATCCAACAACTTCATCTTCAATGTTGATCCACGAAATGGTATTTCCGTTATCACCATCATGTATGGATTCATCAGTTTCTACAAACTTTGCGTTTCCTAATTTCACATTTTTGCCATCAATTATTCCTTGAATTCCTTTACCCGATTCGGCATCAATTTCTTTTGCTTCAATGAGTTCAATTTCTTGCTCCTCGGCCATCAGCTGAAAAGCATTTGCCAACGGATGTGTACTATGGGAATTGAGTGAGGCGGCGATCTTTAGTAATTCATTTTCGGAATAGTCCTCGTTCAACACTCTGATATATTGAATCTCAGGTTTACCGATGGTTAACGTTCCGGTTTTATCAACCACCAACACATCCATTTTTGAGAGCTGCTCAAGTTTTTCTGCATTTTTGATGAGCACGCCTGATTGTGCACCTTTGCCCATTCCAACCATAACCGACATCGGAGTTGCTAATCCTAAAGCACACGGACAAGCGATAATCAAAACGGCAATGGCGTTTACGAGTGCGTATACATGTGCCGGATCAGGGCCGAATTGCCACCATAAAACATATGTGACAACTGAAATACTCAAAACAATCGGCACGAAATATGAACTAATTCGATCTGCCAGGTTTTGAATTGGAGCCCGACTCGAACTCGCTGATTTCACCATCTCGATGATTTGCGCCAACAAGGTTTCATTGCCTACTTTTTCGGCAATCATGTCAAAACTAGTAGAAGTGTTGATGGTGCCTGACGTCACGGAATCACCCTCGTTTTTGCTCACCGGCATCGACTCGCCTGTAATCGTGGATTCATCGATAATGGCCTTTCCATCCACGATTTTACCATCCACAGGAATTTTATCACCCGGTTTGATTCGTAGGCGATCCCCAACTTGAATTTCATCTGAAGAAATGAATTCCATCACTCCTGATTGGTTGATGCGAACCGCCGAATTCGGAGCCAGTTGCAACAAAGCCTTAATGGATTGATTGGTTTGTGAATGTGCTTTGGCTTCCAGGACTTGTCCAACCAGCACTAAAGTTAGAATTACGACGGTAGTTTCGAAATAGAGATGTACGTGTCCTGCTTCGTTTTTAAACTCCGGTGGGAAGAGATCAGGGAAAAGGAGGGCTATCACGCTAAAAACCCAAGCCACACCAGCACCTACGCCGATGAGTGTGAACATATTAAGGTTCATGGTTTTGAAGGATCGAAATGCTCGCTCGAAAAACATTCGTGTGCTATAAAACACAACGGGGAGTGTTAAAACCAACTGAATCCAGTTCCAGATTCCCACATCCAGCCAACGATAAAGTGGATTGTTTGGAAACATATCCGACATCGCAATTGCAAATACTGGAAGAGTGAAAGCGATGCTGATCCACAGTTTCGTTTTCAACCGCTGATAATTTGCCTGCTCATTTTCCTCCAGATTATCAGTTACTTCAGGAACCAAATCCATTCCGCACACCGGACAATCACCCGGTTGATTGTACATTTTTTCGCCTTCACAGCGCATAGGGCAGTAATACTTGCCAGTTTTGGCTTCTTCCGGGATTTCTTTCTGTTGAGGTGCTTCCTGATCGGTTCTACGGATGTGATAATTTCCACCATCTTCAACCAGCGGTTGTTGAAGTTGTTCAAGTTCTAACTCCTGTTCCGATTCGACCACTGCTTCGGCTGTCTCTAAATTTACAGAAACAGCATTAACGCCGTCTACTTTATTTAGTAATTCCTCTACATGTTCGCGGCAGCCATTGCACGACATACCATCCACTTTGTACGTTTTCTTCATTATTTTTGATGATTGAATTCGACCTGAATTTCCAGATTTTCGATAACAAAGATTGTACAAGATTTTCGATTTCTTGTGTAGTTTGATTAGAATTGGGCCACATAAGCACGAAGCCATGGGAATTGAATAAATGTGAAGGGTTGAAACCCTTCACTTGGTAAAATTGAAGAAATGAATTACACCTCATCCAAACCTTCACCTAAAGGAGAAGGCTATACAGTCGATTTATTGACGATTGTTGGCTCGTACAACACGAATTATCATTTCGAACAGAGTGTGAAATCTATTCGAAAATTACAGCCATTTGAAGAATCTATAGTTTCAATAATTCCCCTCCATTGGAGGGGTGGCGAGCAAGGCGAGACGGGGTGGTTTTATATGCCACGAAAGCACTAAACTACAGAAATTGAATAAATGTGAAGGGTTGAAACCCTTCACTTGGTAAAGTGAAAGTAATCGATCAAACCAAATTCTCAAGACGAAAGCTTTTTCGCTTTAATCAACCATTAAATCAAAACTCAGGTACTTTTTCATTAATTGAAAATGCTTGTCAAATGAGTAGAGCGTGAGCTTATGTTGGATTACTTGTTGTTGGATTATTAAATCTGGTATCCCAACATTATTAATTCCTTGAGCCAAATTACTGGTTTGATAATCACGAATAATACTCCAGTCTATCGAAAATGGAATACAATGAATTGCTAAAAGCTCTTCAACAATTTCTGAATGGTTTTGATGTATAAGAAAAGGAATTAATTCAGTTAGAATGAGCTCGTTGGTACATATTAAATCTTCCTGAATGAGTTTATCAAGTTTATCGTTTTTTCCATTCTTGAAGTAATCGATCCAAACCGAACTATCTACCAAAACACGATAAACTGCCATCAACTTCTATTTCTTAGCGAATCGAGATCTACATCTAAATCGATAGTGCCTTTTCGGGTTATCAATCGTTGACGTTTAGTTCTTTTGATTTGCTCGGCGAGAGCCTCTTTTACAGCCTGACTCTTCGTAGTAGCTCCGGTAATTTTCATTACTTCATTGAGTAATTCTTCAGGAATGTCGATAGTAGTGCGCATAAATAATGATGTAAACATGCATGAATAATGATGCAATCTATTTTTTACGATGCTATAACGCAAATAATATATTTACGACGGTAAGAAAATTGTTCGAATTTTTGGTTGCAACGAAAGCACAAAGCCATGGAAATTGTATAAATGCGAAAGGTTGAAACCCTTCACTTGGTAAAATATTGAAACTGAATTAATAATTAATTCCCCTCCGCTGGAGGGGTGTCGAGCTAAGCGAGACGGGGTGGTTTTATATGCTACGAAAGCACAAAACCACGGAAATTGTGTAAGCGTGAAGGGTTAAAACCCTTCACTTGGTAAAATTGAAGGAATGAATTACACCTCAACCAAACCTTCTCCTCAAGGAGAAGGTTTTACATTCGATCAAAAGCAGATTATTAGCTCGAAAAAAACGAATTATTATTTCGAACGTAGTGAGAAATCTATCATTACGACAACCTCAGGACTTTGAATCGAGTAAAAATTAACATTTTTCTTTGTCCCTTTGTCCCTTTGTCCCTTTGTCCCTTTGTCCCTTTGTCCTTTTGTCCCTTTATTCCGAGTCCTAAACCTTATCCAGCGCCTTTCGTGGCTTATCCATGAGCTTTCTGAATTGAGTAGGAGTGAAGCCCGTTTCGGATTTAAACTGATTGGATAGATATTGCGAGCTGCTGTACCCAAGTTCCCAGGCGATTTCAGAGATGGTTTTCTCGCCATATACCAAAAGCTCTTTAACACGCTCGATACGCTGCAAAATCACGTACTTCTCGATAGTTCGCCCTTCTACTTTAGAGAACAAAGAACTCAAATACGAATAGCTTTTATTTAAATCCTGCTCCAAAAAAGCAGAAATATTCAATTGCTCAATCTCACTCGATTCCTCATGCACGTAATTTATCACCAGTGTTTTGATCATCGAAATGAGTTTAGATTGCTCATCATCAATCAACTCAAATCCTTCATTTTCTAAAGCGTTGGCAATTTTTAAATGATCTATCGGCTTTTCAGATTCTATGTATGCTTTGCCAAGTTCAATTGAAGCAGCTTCGAAATCGAAGGAATCCAGGATTTCTGTCACTACCTTTAGACAGCGACCGCAAACCATATTTTTGATGTGTAATTCTGCGTAATACATGCTTGATGATAGCATTTTTTGGCTCGATTTTCGAATTGCAGACCTGTGTGTTTTATTCTAGCTTCACTCAAAAAATATATCCTATGAAAAATAGAGTCTTTTTGTTTTTGATCGCTTCGTTCATCTCGTTTTCAACTTCTTCTTGTGCCCAAACTAATGAAGTAACCTATCCACCTGAGTTCGAGGAACAATTTCCGCTCTACGAAAAAGCCTTAGGTGATTTTCATAAACCGATTTCATCCGATAACGAAATGGCACAGCGATATTTTGATCAAGGATATCAAATGATGTATGCCTTTACTAAACAAGATGCTGCTCGATCGTTTCGGGAAGCGTGGAAAGCAGATCCTGATTGTGCCATTTGTTACTGGGGCGAAGCCTGGGCTTGGGGATCGTACTTGAATGGGAAAATGCGAGCCAACGAATCACCAAAAGCATACGCGGCAATCCAAAAAGCCGTTGAATTAGCCAACGATGGAAAAGCATCCCCAAAAGAGAAAGATTTTATTGAGGCAATGGCCGTTCGTTATGCCGCAGATTATGATGAAGACCATCAAGCTCGTTTAGATACACTTTATGCTGATGCATCACGGGAATTATATGAGAAATATCCCAACGATTTGGAAGCGGGCACCTTTTATGGAGAAGCGTTGTTTTTACTTGAACCCCGACGTGGAACACGCGAATTGGATGATCCTGATGTGATTAAACTTCACTCCGTTTTGGAAGATGTGCTAGCGAAAGACATTAAGCACCCGGGAGCTTGTCATTTATACATTCATGCTACAGAATCCACTACCGACCCGGGCAAAGCAGAAGCTTGCTCAGAATTTATAGGCACTTCCATTCCGGGAGCAAGCCACATTAATCATATGCCATCGCACACGTGGAACGAGATTGGTCGCTGGGGCGATGCCGTTCGGGCAAACATTATGGCGTGGCATTCTGATCAAAAAGAGGCCGTAGGAGAGGGGTTCGCCATTTATCCGAGTCATAATCTGCATATGTTGGCTTTTGCGGCGTCCATGGACGGTCAAAGTGGTATTGCCACCCAAGCGGGACGAGATTACAGAAAACTCACCGGCAGGCCAATGTATGAATTGATGACGTTGATTCGTTTTGGCCGTTTTGATGAAGTGCTAAAAGTCACAGATCGACCTTCTAATGAAGTACAGGCTGGATTTTGGGACTTTTCTTTCGGATACGCATTTGCAAAAGAAGGCGAGATGGATTCCGCTAAAGTGTATTTGAATCGTTTATCTGGACTAGCGGATTCTACGAATGCACGATTTCGATTTCATAGTGGTAAAGATCTTTTAGGTACAGTAGCTGGAATCTTACGAGGTGAAATCGCTTGGCTCGAAGGCGATATGGATGCAGCGATAGCTAGTTTTGAACAAGCCGTTGAAATCGAAGATGGTTTGCAATACGATGAACCCGAGCCGATTCCTTTTGCAGCCCGACATTGGCTCGGAGCGGCTTTTCTCGAGATCGGTGATTTCGATAAAGCCGAAGAAGTATATCGCGCTGAGCTGGAGGATCATCCAAACAACGGCTGGTCGTATTATGGGTTACTTCAAGCGCTGGAAGGTCAAGGAATTGAAGAGGCTGAACTAATATCTAAATTTGAAGCAAGTTGGGAGCGTTCTGATACCTGGATAAGAGGGAGTAAGTTTTGAAAAACAATTATCAATTAAGAATTATCAATTAGGAATAAATGAATCATTCTAATTTTTTCAATAAGAATGATTCGTATGTGAAAATAATACCAAAGCTTCAGCCATCGGACTAATTTGAAAATCTATAAAACGTGATTTATATCGTAATCCTGTTTCAGAATAATCTTTAGAAGTACCTAAGTTTATTAAACGTTCGATTCGTTTTGCGGTTTTTAAGTCATTTGCGAATAAGGCATTTGCAAAAGCAAATTCGTTTGCAGGTATACTATAACCGAAAAATATCGGACCAGAATCGATGTCTCCAAAATTTGTATTTGCGTCATTATGCCTTTCTTTAAATAGTTGAAGTATTCCTAGATTAGTACTAAATGCACTTTCATAATTGAGGTAAAGTTCATTGGCAAATGATGGGTCAATACTAGAAATAAACATTATCGACCACCCAAGCATTGAACCTCGTGGTTCTTCAAATGGCAAACCATTCTGCGGGTTTATCATTGAAAACAGCACACCAGTATCTTGATCTATATAGTTTTCTTTTAAGCTATTTAACCATTTATCAACGACTGAATTATAGTTGCTACCGGTTAATTTACTATGCAATTGTAGCGAAGTAATTGCTACAGAATTATCTGGTATCCAAATAGAATAAGGGTACGATTCTAGGTTTAAAAAAGGGCTATCTAGATATCTATTAAAGAGAGATTTTGAAATCCTATCATGCAGTGAATTATAGCTAGTATCAGATGAAATTTGGCGATATTTCCCCAACATTAGATTTAAGTGTCCTAAATATAGAACAGAATAATCCGGGATGGAGTCTGAAAAAAGTTTTTCGCTATCAATGTTATATGGTGAATAAATCGGTTCTTGAAGTGTTTTTTCAATAGCTACTTTAATAATTGGAACATAAGTCTCCGAATAGGAAGAATCCTTTTCAACCAAATTGAATAGTGCATAAGTACTGTAAGCATAGGTAAATAGAATCCATTCAAAATTTACATCGCCTAGTAATAAAATCTCAGACTGTTTATCTAATGGTTGAGCTATTACATGATTTAAGTATTTGATTCTTTGATTGATTTCATACTCTGACGGATACTGATATTTTTTATTAGAAATAAAAACAAGAGCAATAACTATTAAGATTGAAAACCAAACAGTTTTAGTTTTAGTAAATATGTTTCTCATTTTAAAAAAAACTGGGTTGAATCTTAAATAATTTCAAATAGTTGCCTTGTAAAAAACTGCACCTATAGCTTATCAGATTTATAATAATCTTAATTCAGCTTGTTGCCAACTTCAAGATGGAAATGATCGTTTAAACCGCGTAATTCTCGTAACTCGGACATATTTTTTTGACATCTCGAACGGAGTGAGAGATCTATAGTGTTATCCATCGACTCACATTGTAGATTTCTCAGTCGCCGGCTCCTTCGAAATGACAAAAATAAGAAGGGCTCATGTCTTAGTAAATTCTTGAAAGTAGATGGGGAGTTTTGTCATCTCGAACGAAGTGAGAGATCTAGAGAATTTTTAATCAACTCACTTTGAAATATCTCTTACCTAGTCTTTTCCCAAAAGAAGGGTTTAAACCTTCGTTAAAATAAAGCTGCTGTGATTTAGTGCTTCTGTGTCGAATATGAACCACCCCGTCCCGACACCTTCGGCAAGCTCAGGAACCGTCGGGTACCCCTCCAGCGGGGAGGAATTAGTTAACTAAATTTCGATTCTTCATTTTACCAAGTTGAATTGTTTCAGCCATTGCGTTGGATCGAATTTAAAGCCTTCACCTAGAGGAGAAGATTTGGATGAGGTTTAATTCAAATAGTGCTTTTGTGGCAAATCTTCATCTCTATTTTTATTTAGATTAATTCAAAATAGGTATTGATCACAGGTTTTAATCCTCTTAACTTAGAATTGTTCTAAATAAAAATCACATCTGCATTTAATTAATGAAGAAAATACTTCTACCGATTCTTGTACTTGCTATATCTACATCTTGGGTATTAGCACAAACAGAAAATGACAGTTTAAGTGTACATGACAGTATTATATTAAAACGGATTATGGTGGTAGGAAAACCGAGTTGGTTGGAAAAAACCACGGGATCTGCTGCATATATTGGTCGCACCGAATTGCAAAAGCATAACTATAGTGATGTGAATCGAGTGCTAAGAACCGTAAGCGGCGTATATATTCAAGAAGAAGATGGATTTGGATTACGCCCCAATATTGGATTACGAGGAACGGGAGTCGAACGATCATCTAAAATCACCTTAATGGAAGATGGTGTATTGATAGCCCCAGCACCATACGCCGCTCCCGCAGCGTATTATTTCCCATCGGTTAGCAGAATGAGTTCTGTGGAAGTTCGAAAAGGTTCGTCGCAGATTAAATACGGTCCTTATACCACAGGTGGGGCTATAAATTTTATTTCCACACGGATTCCTTATGATTTTTCTGGGAAAGCTGAACTAAGTGCCGGGCAGTTTAATAGCAGGCAACTTGCGGCAAGCATTGGTAACAGCAACAATAATTTTGGGTATCTAATTGAGTCACGTCTTCAAACAAATGACGGTTTTAAAGAGCTAGATAATAACGGAGACACGGGATTTGAAGTGTCGGATATTCTTGCAAAGTTTATGTTGAAAACCGATGCGGATGCGGCTCGTTTTCAAAAGCTGGAAGCTAAAATCGGGTATTACGATGAGCGATCGGACGAAACTTATCTTGGGTTAACGGAGGCAGACTTCGAGCGCACGCCATACCGTCGGTATGCGGCATCTCAGGAAGATGTGATGAAAGCAGATCAAAAGCAGCTGTCTTTACGGCACTTTGCTCAGCTCAGTGCAAATATCGATATCACTACTACGCTTTACCATAACGAGTTCAACCGAAACTGGTACAAACTTGATAAAGTGAATGGAACAAGTATCAGCACAATTTTAGATAATCCTACCGCAAATTCCATGGCCTATAATATCATTAAAGGTAGCTCAAGTGCTGAAAATGCCTTATCTGTAAAAGCAAATAACCGAGAATATTACTCAACCGGAATTCAATCCATTGCCGGATTTGCTATCGAAACAGCTGAACATCAGCACGAGCTGGAAGTTGGTGTTCGCTATCACCGTGATGGGATGGATCGCTTTCAATGGGTGGATGGCTATTCAATGACTGAAGGGGTAATGATTCAAAATTCTGCAGGAACGCCGGGCACAGAAAGTAACCGAATAGAATCGGCATCAGCAGTTGCATTTTTTGTACAAGATGTGATTACAACCGGAAATTGGAAATTTACTCCGGGACTTAGATTCGAGAACATCACTTTACAAAGAGAAGATTATGGTAAAGCCGATCCAGCGAGAACAGGTTCTGATTTGGCCATTAAAGAAAACAAGTTAAGTGTGTTGATTCCCGGTATCGGAGTGAATTACGAATTGAATGGCTCTACAAATCTGTTTGGAGGTATTCATAAAGGTTTTGCGCCGCCAAGTCCGGGAGCTTCTGCAGGAACCAACGAGGAGCAGAGCATTAACTACGAATTTGGTATTCGATTTGATGATGAACAAAAATTGAATGTTGAATGGGTAGCATTTTATAATGATTACAGTAATTTACTCGGAACAGATTTAGCAGCTGGTGGTGGAGCCGGTTCAACCGATCAGTTTAATGCAGGAGAAGTAAACGTGATGGGTACTGAATTTGCTTTGGGTGCTAACTTGACCTCAGCTATTTCGGATCTTCAAATACCCATTTCTGTAAGTTATACCTATACAAATGCGGAATTCCAGAATTCATTTGACAGTAGCTATGATCCGTGGGGTAATGTAGAAGCAGGTGATAAGATGCCATATTTGCCATCTCACCAATTAAATGTTGGAGTGAGTGTTCTTTACCAGAAAGCAGAGATAAATATCAATGGTTTTGCTACCGGAAAAATGAGAACCATTGCCGGTAATGAAGATATTGATATGGTCTCAAATACAGATTCTTACTTTTTGCTGGATATATCGGCAAATTACCAGATTACCAATACTACCCAGTTTTTTGTGGATGCTCGCAATATTACGGATGCAACATACCTAGTATCACGAAGACCTGCCGGTTTACGTCCAGGTTTGCCACGTATGTTGATGGCTGGAATAAAGTTTAGTTTTTAGGCAGTAGATTCTTATCTGACGAATTCAATTCCGAACGAAGTGAGCGGTCTAGGTGAGTTGCAGTCAACTCACTGAGTAGAATTCTCAGTCGCATCTACTCCTTCAAGATGTTTTTATATTGTGACGAATCGTATAATTAGCTCAATTAAACGGAACCTGAAGTTGTAGAAAGGGAAGGGGAACAAGTAAATAAACATCCTCATAAATGATATTCGCTATTCCCACATTTAACATGCGATTTCGTTTGGTTAAGAATTGCATGCCTGGAATAAAAATAAGGCCAACATCTCGGGATGCAACATCAATAAAAAATGATTCGATGAATATTGCTCGATTGCGATTAAGTTTATGATAAGCTGAAATATTGAAAAGAGTACCCGAATCGAGTTCATTATCGGTTAGTTTAATGCCATAAAGAGTGGTACTAACATTGGTTTTGGTATCCCCAAAAGTGATAGTAGCACTTACCAAAGAAGCAGGTACAGGGTCTTCATCGATCCATTCAACTCCCCAGATTCCTGTTGCGCCAACATGAAGCTTTTCCGAAATGGAATAAGCTCCTTTAGCTTCGAACACTAAAGGACTAAAAAGCCATGTAGTAGTAATGCCAACTTGAATATTTTCAGTTATGCCACGAAGATATTGCGGACCATAAATGTTCCAAGCTAACATCGTCTCAGACTTATCTAAAGTGATTGCGCTATTCGTAAATAAATACGTTCCCGTAAAATAAACGCCGTCCTTTTCTTGAGCAATAACACTAGATTGGAAAAGCATCATAACCAAAATGATGCATATATAATATGATTTCATATCCCCGAGTTAATTTTGATTTCAAAAAAGAATAACGGAATAGAAACACATTTCCAATGAGATAGAAATTCTAATCGTTTGAAAGTGAATGTCAGATAGGGTCTGAAATAAGTATATTTTTTTGTCCCTTTGTCCCTTTGTCCCTTTGTCCTTAATACAACTCGTATTCAAGCAATCTACACTCTATGGTTGAATTGTAAAGCTCAACCCGTTGAGAAGTTCTCAGTCCTACTTTCTTGGTGAGTTCCATATTTCCGGTGAACACATAGCCCCATTTTCCGGAACAATCTTGTTTAAAGAAATCACCGATGGATTTATATAAAGGTGATAAATCTGCACCGCCTTCTAAACGCTCGCCATAGGGTGGGTTGAATACAACTACACCATCTCCGTAAGGGATTTCGGTATCTTTGAAGTCGCATAATTTAAATTCGATAAGATGATCTACCCCGGCAGTTTGAGCGTTTCTTTTGGCAGCTTGAATTGCCTTCACATCGTGATCGGTAGCAATAATTCTACCCTGAGGTTCTTTGACAGCGGCTTGTTTTAATTCCGATCGGAGCTTTTTCCAGGCATCTTCATCGAAGCCAAGAATATGTTTAATGCCAAAATTTGGGCGAAGTAAACCCGGGGCTTTTTGCGTGGCCATTAGCGCTGCTTCGATGGCAAGTGTACCCGAACCACACATCGGATTAACAAAATGCCAGTCGGTTTCCCATTTTCCTGCAAGTATGATTGCCGCAGCCAAAGTTTCTTGCATAGGGGCTGAATGATATGCCTTTCTGTACCCTCTACGATTTAGAGACTCACCCGAAGTGTCTAAATAAATCGCGGCTTCGTCATCTTTCCAAAAGAGAAAAACTACCGTTTGATTTAGTTTTGGGCCTGAATCGGGTCGGGCACCTTTTTGGGATCGTATGCGATCAACAATAGCATCTTTAGCAGACAAGTTAGCAAACTGTGAGTTAGTAATAGTTCGATTCTTAATGAATGAAGTTAAACTCACATAGCCATGCTTGTCGATATACTCTTCCCAAGGAATCGATTTTAACGCCTCAGACATTTCATCGGCGTCTTTAGCCTTGAACTCTTTCAGCTGATAGTGAACTCGATGTGCTGTACGCAGAGTCAAATTCAGGAACATACAGTCATCGAGGGTGCCTTCAATTTCTACACCGGCAAGACGTGTTTTACGGATAATAAATCCGAGCAACACTAATTCGGTTTTTAAAAAGGGAACCATGCCTTTAGGGCAGGTGATGGAGATGGTAGAAGATTGGGTAAAGTCGGCCATTAATTAGCTATGAGCTGTGAATAAAAAAGAAGAGAGTAAAAAAGATGAAGGATCTTCGATAAGCTCAGGATCCTTCAATAAAACTAAAAATGGAGGCTGAGCCTATCGAAACCTGCCATTTTGAAAATGTTTTGTTGAGCGCTGATTAAGCGATTTCAACAACTTCGATGTTGAACGTAAGATCTTGTCCTGCTAACGGGTGGTTAGCGTCGATAGTAACTTGCTCGCCTTCAACGTTAGTAACCTGGCAAGGAATTGCCTGGCCATCCGGCTGGTTAAGTTGAAGTTGCATGCCTACTTCAGGTTCCATGTCTTCAGGAAGCTGAGATTTCTCAACGGTTACAACCATTTCTGGGTTTTTATCGCCGTATGCTTCGGCAGATGGGATGTTGGTAGTAGTTGATTCACCTACACCTAAGCCAATAATAGCTTTTTCAAATCCCGGGATAAGTTGACCTTGACCTAATGTGAATTGAAGGGGATCGCGATTTACTGATGAATCGAAAACTTCGCCGCCTTCTAATGTTCCAGTGTAATGTACTTTAACGGTATCACCGTTCTTAATTGTTGACAAAATATTCCTTTTATTTTGAGTAGTTTAAATTCAGCCTTAAAGATAAGCATCCTTTAAAACAATAGTTAATCTAGTATGAGTAATCTAATCCGCCCAAATCCTCAGGAAGTATTGAAAACATCCAATACTGTGGCTGTAATCGGATGCTCTGCTAATCCCTACAGAACAAGTAATTACGCTGCCAAGTATTTAATGAAGCGTGGTTATACCGTAATTCCGATTAATCCGGTTGAGAAGGAAATCTTAGGCGAGCGGTGTTTTCCAAAGCTGGCAGATGTTCCTGAATCTGTGCAGATCGATATCGTAAATGTGTTTCGTAATAAGCGTTACACCGAGGGAGTGGTAGATGAAGTGGCAGGATGGAAGCAAGCAACCGGACAAAACCCTGTAGTGTGGACGCAATTGGATGTTTCTTCATCCGAAGCTGAATTGGTGGCCGAACGCGCCGAGATTCCTTACGTCCGAAACCTATGCATTATGGTTGAGCTGGACCACTTGTGATAAATGCTAAGTGATAAGTTTTAAGTGCTAAATTTATTTTGAATGTCATTTAACACTTAAAACTTAAAATTTATCACTTAAAATTGACGAATTGTAGCGGAACGCCCATGTCTTTGCCTTTGAGGTGAGCGATTACGGCTTGTAAATCGTCGATCTTTTTGCCCGTTACACGAACTTGGTCGTCTTGGATCTGAGGCTGCACTTTAAATTTCAGGTCTTTTATTTCCTTTACGATTTTCTTCGCTTGCTCACGATTAATTCCTTCTTTTAGTGCCACATCCATTTTTACGTGACCTTGAGAAGTGCCTTCTTCATCTCCAAACTCAAGCACCTTAGAGTCGATCCCACGTTTGATGAAATTGCGAATCAGCATTTCTTTTATGGCTTGCATTTTCATGCTCTCGGCAGCAACAAGATGCACTCTTTTTTCCTTTTTGTGATAAGTCACCTCAGAATGAAGTCCACGAAAATCGTAGCGGGTGCTGATTTCTTTTAGCGTATTGTTGATTGCATTATCAACTTCCTGAGCATTAATCTCGTTTACAATATCTAAGCTAGCCATTTAGTAATTAGGAATATTTAAATTAAGAATTACGAATAAAGATAATCAAAATTGAGGATGAATTGACTTAAATGTACAATCAAGTATTCCTAATTGATCTATTCCTAATTCCTAATTATCACTTTCAACCTTCTCTTTCATTTTTGCGCGGAGCACATCTTCAATAATCAATTGATCTTCGGGAGGAATGTGTGTTGTAAAAAACTTGATCGTCTCGTCTTGTTCGTATTCAATTTCGATGACTTCCTCATAAAACCATTGGTAATTCAGGAACTCTTTCCATTCGATAAGAACATCAAGCAGGATGATTCCTTTTTGGCGAAACTCAGGAACTAATCGGAGTGTCATCCCCCAAAAACCGAACGCAATAAACGATATACCTGATGAAAAGCGGATAGGGGTGACCGGTAAATCATTGATCAATGACGTGCGGAATAGTCCAAATAAAATTACGCCAATTGCCATGATCACTGAAGCATGATCACTTAAAAATGTACGATTTGAGTATAGAATGCTGCCTGCAGTAGTTTTAGTTTGATATTGGCTGATGGCTGCGCCTCCAAAAAAACCCGCTACCGAGGCATATACATTAGTAATAATTGCAGCCCCAACTTGCTCACTCATAAACTCAAAGCGATAGAGAATCATCAACATTGTGAAGACCAAGAGCCCTAAAATGGCTGAAATTGCTACATTCCGAAGTGTTAATTGGTAGAGATACAGTAGCCGCATAAAGCCAAAGTATCCGCTGACCAAGAAAGTGATTCCTGCGGTGATTATTATCCAAAGCATTTCGTAATTTTCCATTTTGGAACGATAAAAAGCATTCATGGACGAATCAACTACGGCAGTGGGAATAGATGTATTTAATGAAGAACAGATTCTACAGATTACCTGGGAAGATGGCGAAACGTCGAGATATCCGTTGTATGGACTTCGAAAAAACTGTCCGTGTGTGATGTGCCGAGGTGGACATGAAAACATGCAAAACTTCCAACCACAAGCGTTTTTTCTTCAAAATCCGCCACGTATGAATATTAAAAGCTTACAAGCGGTAGGGAACCATGCTTTGCAAATCACCTGGGTAGACGGACATAATTCCGGAATGTACCGCTGGGAAACGCTGCGCTGGCTCGATCCTGAAAATCATAAATAAGGAAAGAAGGAAAAAAGGAGAGAGGAATCAGGAGAAAAGTAGAATAAGTCATCCCGTGGCGAAGGCCGGGATCTGGCTGAATAAAAAGGCATGGCTTTTAATAACCATCCCGTCCCGACTCCTTCGACGAGCTCAGGAACTGTCGAGCCACCCTTTCAACGGAGGGGAATTGCTGATGTATCAGAATCTTCAATTTTACCAAGTGAAGGGTTTCAACCCTTCACGCGAATACAATTTTCCGTAGTTCAGTGCTTTTGTAGCAATAAAAACCACCCCGTCCCGACTCCTTCGACGGAGGGGAATTATTGACACAATAGATTCTTCAATTGGCTGTAATTTTCGAATCTATTTCACACTCAGTTCGAAATGATAATTCGTATTGTTCGAGCTAATAATCTGCATTAGATCGAATGTAAAGCCTTCTCCTTGAGGAGAAGGTTTGGGTGAGGTGTAATTCATTTCTTCAATTTTGCCAAGTGAAGGGTTTCAACCCTTCACATTTATACAATTTCCGTGGTTTAGTGCTTTTGTGGCTAGAAAATTCCCGGATTCCATTATTGCAATTTGTCGATTACCATTTGTTTGAAATTTGATCGATTGACAATTGGAATTTAACTCACCGGATTTTGGAATTTATAAATCCATTCCCATTTCAAACTGCTTCTTCAACAAGCTTTGAAAGTGATACACACCCAGTTCTCTTTTCACCGAAAACCTGCCTTTATCATAAGCTTTGGATTGCAAACCACGCTGAACTGCTTCGCATATCTCGATGTCTTCTTGTTGAATGACCTCGCTATATTTTAAATCATCTTTGATGATTCCGGCTTTTTCTTTGGCTTCGATATCATCGTAGAAATACCAAAAATACACTTTGCATCGATTGGTAGATACCGGCTCAACAAGATTAACCTGCAATCTACCGGGCAAAATATTCAACATCATGTTCGGGAAGAGGAAGTAATAAAACGCTTCGCCTTCTTCGGTTTGATAGACATTGTCTTCGCTTTTAAAAGGACTGTGCTGCAGCGAATACATTGGGTAAGCTTCTGTAACGTAGTTCTTGTAGTCCAATAAGTTAGCTAGCTCAGGGTGCACGATAGGGATGTGGTAACCCTCCAGATAATTGTCTACATACACTTTCCAATTACAATCGATATCGTATACTTCTTCTCGATAGAACTGAAGCTTCTCCAAGGTTAATGGAGCAATCCGTTCGGAAATTCCTTCAACTATTTGCTGTAGTTCTGGTCCATCAGATTCTATTTTAGCAAAGATTAATCCATCCCAAAAAGATAGCTCAACGGGTTCTAAGCCGAAGTCTTTTTCATCGAATAATTCAACCAGATTCCAATCAGGAACTCCGCGTAAACTTCCGTCGGTGAGATACGTCCACCCATGATATTGGCATTGCAAAACGGTAGTGGTTCCTTTTTTTACCGCAAGAGGGCCGCCACGATGCTTACACACATTGTAGAAAGCACGAATTCCTTCATCTTTGGTTTTAATGCCCAAAATTGGATTTCCTGCAATAGTTGCATGAACAAGATCACCGGTTTCTTTTAGCTGATCTTGGTGACACACATATTGCCAGTTTCGGGCAAATAGTACTTCCCGCTCAAAATCAAAAATCTCCTGATCGTGATACCAAGCCGAAGGAATCGTAAATGCTTGTTCGATCGGTGGCTGATTAAATTCTTTCGAATTGTTTTTAAGGATGTCAGGTTTTTTCATGCTTCGATCCCAAATTCATTTTTCAAGGCTGATTTTGCCGCATGATATCCACACATACCATGCACTCCGCCGCCTGGCGGGGTAGAAGATGAACAAATGTAGGCGACTTCAAATGGGATTTTATACGGATTGCATTTTAGAACCGGTCGGCCAATAAGCTGTTTAAAAAACTGCGCTCCGCCGTTGATATCACCGCCGATATAATTCTCATTATAATCGTTCATTTGAACTGCGGTCATAGTGTGTTTCGATATGATTGTATCTCCAAAATTTGGAGCAAATCGTTCAATCTGAGATATAATTTCTTCTGTGCAATCTTTTTCAGAACCATTCGGAACATGGCAATATGCCCAAACCGTGTGCTTACCTTTTGGAGCACGTGAATCATCAAAAATACTTGGCTGAGATAGTAACACATAAGGTTTTTCGGCGTGATTACCTTTCCAAATCTCCTTTTCTGAATAACCGATTTCTTCGAATGTTCCACCTAGATGAACAGTGCCCGCTTTGCCAATTGCTTCGTTTTGCCAAGGAATTGGCTCCGAAACCGCCAGATCAATTTTAAAAGCGCCCGGTCCGTATTTGTATTTGTTTAACTTCTTGCGATAAGCATTCGGTAATTGTGCAGAGCAGATTTTAGCGATTTGATGAGGTGTGAGATCAAAAAGTACAGCTTTTGCATCCGGAATTTCGGCATAGTCAGTAATCCGATTTCCTGTTTCAATGGAGCCACCAAGTGATTCAAAATATGCAGCCATTGCGTTGGTGATGGTCGCTGAGCCACCCTTGGCAATTGGCCAGCCAACGGAATGCATCGAAGTAGTAAGCACTAGACCGAAAGAGGCTGAAAACAGTTTATCGAGTGGAAGAATACTGTGGGCAGCCATCCCTGCAAAAAGCGCCTTGGCCTCCTGTTTTTTGAATAGGGAGTTGGTTAAATCTTTAGCCGAGAGCCAACCGTACCACCCAAATCGCGCCATCGAAAGTGGGTTTTCTACACTTCGTAATGTCCCGAATAAATCATGCTTGATTGAGTCCCAGTTTTCAATAAAATCGCCGAAAAGACGCTTATACATTTTTGCATCTTTACCCAATTGTTCAAGAGTTTTATCCAGCGATTGATAGCCTAAAACACTGTTACCCTCATCCAAAGGATGGGCAACCGAGGCCTCAGGAAAAATCCATTCCAGTCCATATTCATCAAGTGGAAGGGTGGAAAGGAAAGGAGAAGAAACCGCAGTTGGGTGAACGGCCGAACAAACATCATGCAAAAAACCCGGTTCAGTTAATTCCTTGGTTCGGGTGCCTCCGCCAATGGTTTCTTCCGCTTCAATTACATGAACTTTTAATCCCTGCTGAGCAAGCAGGATGGCAGCTGAGAGCCCATTCGGACCCGATCCAACTATAACGGCATCGTAAGTGGCCAATGTTTGTAATTATAGATTAATAATCGCTGAGTTGATCCGCCATTTTTAAAGCTTCAAAAGCATTTACTACACCACCGCTGATAGACAATTCAGAAAATGGTACTAAAACTTCTTCTTCTCCGCTACCCGGTTGATTCACAATTTGAACTTCCGGTTTAGTGGATGAATCCATCAAAATTTCTTTAACCTGAGTGGCGGTCAAGTCGGGGTAGTAGGCCATTATTAGCGCTGCGATGCCTGAAACAACGGGTGCTGCCATGCTGGTACCATCATTTGCTTTATATTCATTATCGGGGTATGTGGAGTAGATGGCTACACCAGGGGCAAATAAATCAACATTAGTGGCACCATAATTACTGAAAACTGCCGGTAATGCTTTGCCATCTTCCCAGGATGATGCTCCTATATCCATAAAGTTATTGGCTGTTCCGCCTGCTAAGTATGTTCGGGTTGGGAAATTGTCGGTGGTGTCGATATTAGCGCCATCGTTGCCGGCACCGTGCACCATTAACACTCCTAAACTGTCGGCATAACGAATAGCAGCATCTACGTATGCTTTTTGTGGGGAATATCCTTTTCCAAAACTCATGTTCATGATGTCAGCTCCGTTTTCTGCTGCATAACGGATAGCATTGGCTACATCTTTGTCGCGTTCATCACCCATAGGTACCGTGCGTAAAATCATCAATTTAACATCGGCGATTCCATCCATTCCCATATTGTTTTTTCTGATAGCACCTACGATTCCGGCAACGTGAGTTCCGTGATCGCTACGTGGACCCGCAACATCATTATTACCATAATATCGGTTGGATAAATCCTCGTAATCATCGCCTACAATATGTCTTGGCTTAAAATCAGGATTCATTCCAAATTCAGCCAAGGTCTGATACTGTTCTTTTGCTTCTTGAAGATCATCTTCGGTTAGTCCAACTTCTTTCACGTAATTCAAGACTTGCTTTGCCTGAGCTTTGAGTGGAGTATCGTTGGAATCGGGTTCAAGATCGGCTGCAGAAACTGAATCAATGTGAGTTACTCCAAATACTCTTTTCGAACCCATAATTGCTTGTTCAAAGCCGGTAATGTTTTGCAAAACGGACTGAACTTCATTTCGCTCAGCCATATAATCGGTTTTTATCTTTTGATAATAATTGAACTCTGCTAATTCTTCTTCATCAAGGTCGGCAGGATTTAGACCTTCGTAGTCATCACGCATGGACGCGTAAATTCGCGTTACTTCGTAGGTGTCTTCCACAACATGCGATCCATCAGGGCCACCAATAAAGTTCCAGCCGTGAATATCATCCACATAACCGTTTCCATCGTCATCGATGCCATTTCCGGCAATTTCATCTTCGTTCACCCAAATATTTTCGGCAAGGTCTTCGTGTTCGATATCGGTTCCCGAATCAATGATGGCAACAATAACTTCTTTTCTAGGCTGCTTATTCTTTAATAAATCTTCGTAGGCCAACTCAACGCCGGTTCCGTAGAATGGATCAGCGGTGGGGGCAAGCAGGTGCCAGTCTTCGGTTGGGGCGAGTTCTTCAGTAGCTTCGGTTTCTGTGGCCTCAGTTGTCGGTTCTGTTGCAGGTTCAGGAGCTGAATTTTGTGCTAATTCTCCGGTTGATGAACAGCTTGCAATTACGATTGCAAACACAGAAAGGAAAAATGGAATACGTAGTTGTTGTAAAATCTTCAAGACAGCAAATCTTTTTGAAATGGAAATTTATCCGCTGAAGATAATAAGTTTAATCAGAAACTTTGGTTTTGATTAGCAAAACATCCAAGCCATAAATTAAAAGTATAAATGTGGCAAGTACTATCAGGCTGGCAATCGGTTTCCAGATGATAAATCCGCCGAGTGTTCCTAAGACTGCCCCTAGATATTGAATGTATTGTAACTGATCGTTTGAGGCGTTTTTGATCAGCAATTCGATACGTTTTTCATCGTACTGACGCAAATTATCTTCAACCAACGCATGCACATCTAATTGGTTAATGAGGCGATACAACATATTGGTTACGAGGTCTTCGATGGTTTCGCTGTTTTCTTCGATGCGATCGGGGAGGGTGTCTAAAAACTCATCCATTTTATCTAATCCCCGCTCCACTCCGGATGGAAGTTTTGTCAGTGCTTCCTCAACTAAATCTTGCATTTCTTGTCCCTTAAAAAAGGAATAAGCCCTTAATGCTACTCGTTCAAATGAGTTTTGATCAATGGCAGAATTGATCTGATTGATTAAATTCTTAGCGATGTTTGCACGTACTTCAGGCTCAGCCATCATTTCATCAACATAGCTTACCAGCAAAACTTTTAACTCTGTTCTAAACCGAGGATCATCAATGATTTTGCGAATGTATTCGGTGGCTTTTTCCCGGTACTTACTAATCGCCTGCGATTCATGAATTTTCTTTTTGATAATCTCCGGGTTAATCAAATCTTCCGACACAGCACGAGCTAAGCGATAGGCAATTCTATCTTTTTGTGCGGGGATTAATCCTTGCCCTAGAATCGGGCGACGATGGGTAGGACGGAACAGCATTTTAATAGCCACCCAGTTGGTCATAAAGCCAATCAAACCGCTGATTGTGAGCACCTTTAAGAGACCTTCAAAAACAATGGTGTACCCAAAAATTGTGGTGCTTAATCCATTAAAATCCCACCAAAATGAAGTGATAAATCCGCCTAAAAGTAGTACCGGGAAAAAGAACAAAAGGTTAATTAACCATTTGTGTTTCGATTCTTTTTTGGGCGGAGCAAGGTGAGCAGGTAATTCTTCATTTTGTGCACTTTGTCGCTCAACTTGCTCGATTATCAAGCTCCAAAGCTGCCCTGCATACTTCTTACTGTTTTCTTTGATGATGTTTTTTTCTTCGATCTCTGCCATTGGTCCCGCTACGATATTTACTCGATTATGTTAAGGGATTTGTGAACTGAAAAAAAATTTCCTGCGAATGAAATTAAATGGAATGAATTGAATTTAATTGTTGTCGTTGCAACATAATTGCCTTAGTTTGTAGTCATGACAACAAAACAAAATCTGTCCGATTTTAATCAACACTCTGAAATGCCCGTGCCTAACGAGAAGCTTGGTTTTCTGTTCTGGCAACTGAATATGCAATGGGTTAGGCATGTAAATAAAATTGTGGGCGATTTCGATCTCACGCACACCCAACTCATTACTTTAGTAGCAACGCGCTGGTTAAGGCAAAATCAAGATGAAGTAATTCAACAAGATTTGGTCGATCTCATCAAAATAGATCGAATGTTGGTATCAAAAATGGTTAAGAAGAATGTAGAAGCTGGTTTTCTGGTTAAAAAGTCGTCAGAACGCGATTCCAGAGTAAATGTGCTGGAATTAACTCTACAAGGTAATCAAAAGTTGAATGAAGTATTTCCGGTGATGATGAAAGCCGAACAGGAATTTTTTGGATCACTTGGAGATCAACGAAAAGAACTTACCAATCAACTGCAAACACTGCTTAGGAACATCGAAGAAGCGGTAAACGCTGAAAATAATAACACCACTCACTCATGAAATTCAGACAATTATCCATCATTATCGGCATCGCACTTTTTGTAGGAGCCATCTTCTTGTTTCGGTTCCTATCCACCGGTCCCGAAGAAGTACAATCAAACGTTATTAGCACTACAGATGGAATTGGCGTAGCTGTTCAAGAAATCCAAAACGAGACTATAACTGCTAATATCGAGTTTACAGGAAGTGTCATTCCGGTAAACGAAGTTCAGATTTTTGCCGAAGTGCAAGGCATTTTGATCGATGGAGATCGGGATTTTGAAGAAGGCACAGCGTTCAAAAAAGGGGAGATTATCCTAAATGTAGATGATCGCGAACAACAACAGCTTTTGAAAAGCCAGAAATCGCAGTTTCAATCGTTACTCACGCAAATTCTGGCAGATATCAAAATTGATTACCCGAAAGAGTTCGATCGCTGGTCGGATTATTTAAATTCGATGGATGTAAACGAGCCTCTGGCAGAATTGCCATCCTCAGAAAACCGACAATTTAAGCTGTTTTTGTCGGCCAGAAACGTGCTTACGAACTACTATACCATTAAACAAAGCGAGGTCCGATTATCGAAATACACGATAACTGCACCATTTGATGGAGTTGTAACTCAAGCCTTGCTGGAAACGGGAACGCTGGTTCGTCCAAACCAACCGATGGGTCAATTCACTCAAACCGGTACTTACGAAATTGAAGCTTCCATCAATGCATCTGATCGATTTTTTATTAAAACCGGTGATAAGGTTTCGCTGCATCTTGATCGTGATCATGCTACCAATTTTGAAGCAGAAGTTGCTCGAATCAACGCTCGGATCAATCCAACTACTCAAACCTTACTGATTTATTTAAAAGTGAACAGCGATCGATTGCTGACGGGGCAATATGTTTCGGGCTCCATCGACGGAGAAACCTTTGAAAATGCCGATAAAATTGCCACAAAAGCCTTGGTTAGAAATGATCTGGCGTTTGTTGTTGAAGAGGATGTAGCGGTGTTGCGCAGTATTGAAATCCTAACTACAGAGCAGGATAGCACGATCGTCCGAGGTTTACCCAACGGCGCACTTGTAATCGACGAATTCCGTGATGCTTCTTTTGAAGGTCGCAGCGTAGTTCCGGTTCGTAACTAGGGGTAATCATGAGAAAATTAATTCAATATTTTACCAAACATGTGATTCTGGTAAACCTCGGTATACTGCTTTTTATCCTTTTTGGAGTATTAGCAGCGTCCAGTTTAACCTCAACATTTTTTCCGAACAGGACGGTACAATTCATTATTGTTGAGGCCACCTATCCCGGTGCTTCACCTATCGAAATAGAAGAAGGCGTTGTTCTCAAGATTGAAGAAAGCTTGGAAGGTACGAAAGGAGTAGATCGGGTAACTTCAGTTTCTCAAGAAAATTTTGCGAATGTGCGAGTGGAATTATTGCCCGGACAAGATGCGAATGTGGTATTACAAGAAGTGAAAAACGCTGTGGATCGAATTTCTGCATTTCCAACCGGACTTGAACGAGTTGTAGTTTTTAAAGAAGAACCTTTCAACCAGGTGGGTGAAATTGCTTTGGTTGGCAATGTCTCTCCTACCACACTTAAAAGCACCATCGATGCATTTGAAGATGCGTTACTTGCCTACGACGGATTGTCTCAACTTCAACTAAGTGGGTTTACCGAACCGGAAATTCAGATAGGGGTGAGCGAAAATGCACTGCGTGCTTATGGACTAACGTTCGCCGATATCAGCCGAGCTGTAGCTGCATCGAATGTACGAATTACAGGCGGAATACTACGCGGAGAGCGAAGGGAGTTCACCATTCGGGTTGATGAGCAAAACTATTATGCCAAAGGGTTTAATGATATAGTAGTGAAAAGTGAACCGAATGGTACTATCGTAAAGCTATCGGATGTTGCTAGTATTGAAGACACCTTTAACGAGAACACCAACAAAGGCTATCTTGATGGCAAACCGGCGGTCTTCATCTTTGTAACTACAACCAACGAAGAAGATATTTTAGCTGCATCCGAATTTGTAAAAACCTACATCGATGAATTCAATGCAGATAACAGTAGAGTTGAAGCAGTATTAGTTAATGACGCAACCGTTTCTTTGGTGGAACGGATTGAACTATTACGCGATAATGGACTACTTGGAGTATTTCTTGTCTTTATACTGCTTGGGCTTTTCCTACGTATTAGATTGGCATTTTGGGTGGCTTTAGGCATCCCAATTTCCTTTTTCGGGATGTTTGTGTTAGCAGCCTTTTATGGCATCACAATAAATGTTATTTCTCTGTTTGGGATGATCATTGTAATCGGGATTCTGGTAGATGACGGGATTGTTGTAGGCGAAAATATTTACCAAAAATACGAAGAAGGGATGCACCCACTTAAAGCCGCTGTTGAAGGTACTTTGGAAGTGGTTCCTTCTGTTACATCAGCTATTTTAACCACCAGTATCGCCTTCAGTTTCTTCTTTTTTGTGGATGGTCAGCTTGGTGATTTCTTTAGTGATATTGCCTTTGTGGTAGCTGGTGCTTTACTCGTTTCGTTAATCGAAGTGTTTTTGTTTTTACCTGCTCACCTTGCACATTCAAAAGATTTGCACAAAGATTCCGACAAAGAAGACAAAAGTATTCAACACTGGCTAGAACAGAAGTTATTTTATGTTCGTGATGAATTGTACGTTCCATTTTTAAAGTTCTCGCTTCAAAATAAAACGTTTATGGTGCTAACGGCTTTGGGCTTTTTAATTATCACATTTGGAGCGATTGCCGGTGGATATGTGAAAACTACATTCTTTCCGAATATCGAGCAGAATGCGGTTACTGCTACACTGGAAATGCCTCAAGGAACGTCAGAATCGGTTACAGAACTTAGAGTTCAACAAATCCGAGAGGGAGCTATTAGGCTAAATGAAGAATACAAAAAGAGAAAGAGCGATGATGTAGGATATATACGAAACGTCGTTTCTAAAATAGGACCGGGAAGCAATCGAGCCAGCGTGAGTTTTTACCTGATTCCTTCCGAAGAACGTGAGATTCAAAGTTTTGATCTATCGCTGGCTATCAAAGAAGCAGTTGGACCAATTCCGGATGCGACTCTACTTTCGTTCGTGTCCCAAAATCCATTTGGGAAGCCCGTTTCGGTTTCGCTTGCAGCCGATAATTTCCAAGAATTGAGGAGCGCAAAGGAAATGCTGATTGCGGAAATGCAAAAGCTAGATATTCTGCGTGATATCACCGATACCGACAACGAAGACCAACCGGAAATTCAGCTTTCATTAAAAGATCGTGCCTATGCACTTGGATTTACAAACCGAGATGTAATTGCACAAGTACGTAATGCATTTTTTGGTAACGAAGTACAGCGACTTCAACGTGGAACTACTGAAGTTAAAGTATGGACACGTTATCTGTTGGAAGACCGGCGGGATATCAGCCAGCTACTGGATATGAGAATCAGATCGGTAAACGGGGGTTCTTATCCGCTAAGAGAGCTTGCTGATATCGAGTTTACAAATGGATTGGTGGCCATAAATCACCGCGATGGTAAAAGAGAAATTAGGGTAGAGGCTGAGCTTGCTAACCTTGATGTATCTGGAACCGAAGCACTAAGCAAAGTTGAAAATGTTGCTTTACCACCGGTTTTAGATGCTCATCCAAATGTTACCTACCAATTTGAGGGGCAAGTTCGGGAGACTCAAAAAGCTGCGAACTCAGCTAAATTTGCCTTACCTGCAATACTGATATTGCTATTCGCAATTGTAACATTCACTTTCAGGTCATTTATGCAAGCCGCTGTGCTCTATTGTATTGTACCTTTCGGTATCATTGGGATGGCGTTTGGACACTACATCCATGGCTTTCAAATCAGTTTACTTTCTTTTTTAGGATTTGTGGCACTGATCGGGATTTTAGTGAACGATGGTTTGGTGTTTATAAATGCCTATAACAATTCCATTCGCGAAGGAAAGGATGTTATAGAATCTTTGATTGAAACCGGTCGATCTCGTTTTCGACCCATTCTGCTAACAACAGCAACCACTTGTGCAGGATTAGCACCACTAATTTTCGAAAAGAGTTTTCAAGCACAGTTTTTAATCCCGATGGCCATCACCATTGCTTATGGCTTGTTGGTAGGTACATTTTTATTGCTTTCGGTTTTACCAGCCTTTTTGTTGATAGCGAATAATTTGAGAGTGAACACCAAATGGCTACGCACTTGGGCTTGGGAAGGCAAAAAATTAACTATTAAAAGAGAAGAAGTTGAACCTGCATACCTTGAAACTGAATGGGAGAAAGAAAATGAATAAGTACATAATTCTACTATTCGTCCTCTGTTTTTATAACACAGCATTGTTTGCTCAAGAGGATCAAACGCTTCCAAATCGAGCGATATCGTTGCAAGAAGCCATTAAAATTGCTCTGGAAAATAATCATGATATTTCAGTGGCTAATCGGACGGTTAAAATTGCTGAAAACAATGCCAGCTTAGGAAATGCCGGTTTCTTGCCCACTGTAACAGCTTCCGGTTCTTATACCGGCTCAGTGCAGGATACTGAAATTCGATTTCCCGGGAACCAACCTGATATTAACGTTTCGGATGCAGGAAGCACCTCGCTATCGGGATCTATTGCTGCAAATTATGTGCTTTTTGATGGTTTTGGGAATTACTACACCTTCAAAAATTTGCAAAATCTAGCCGAACAATCCGGAGTTTCGGCCCGACTTCAAATCGAAGGAACGCTCATTCAGGTCATCAATCAGTATTTAAATGTATTATTCGAAAACGAATCATTAAGAATTGCTGAAGAATCCATCGAACGGTCTGATGATCGATTTAAGAGAGTTAGCGAAAGATTTAATTTTGGTAACGCAACGCGATTGGATGTGCTTACTGCTCAAGTTGATTTAAATGCCGACAGCGTTATTTATGTGCAATCGAAAGCTCGATTAGAAAATGCCAAACGCACGTTATTGATTCAATTAGGAGCTTCTCCATCAAACGATATTTCTTTGACTGATGAATATTCAATCAACGCATCTATGAAACTTGATGAGATTCTTGCGCAATCAAGACAACACAATGCCGCTATTGTAATCAGTCGATTGGCGTCAGAAAGTGCTGAATTACAACTAAAGCAAACTAAGTCCGATAGATTTCCGGTGGTTTCGTTAAGTGGAGCTTACAATTACACAAAAAACGAATTAGACGCCGGTCAATTCGAATATCAGGAGTTGAAAGGTTTCAACGGGGGGATTTCGCTGAGTTTGAATCTATTCAACGGCTTTCGCAGAGAGACTCAAATCCAGAATACAATGGTTACAATGAAAAACAATCAGGAGTTTCTTGAATTAGCCGAGAAGAGCTTAGAGCGCGATGTAATGAACTTGTACCAGGATTATCAAACCAACTTGTTTTTAGTAGAAAAAGAAGCACTAAATCTTGAAACTGCGGAATTGAATTTCGAGAGGAGTAAAGAATTATTTGAACTAGGTCAGATCACAAATACACAGTTTCGCGAAGCACAATTGGGAGTTTCGCGTGTTCAGCAAAACATTGTTCGTTTAAAAGTGCAGGCCAAGCGAGCAGAGGTTCAGTTGTTACAATTATCAGGGCAATTAATCAATGTACAACCGTAACGCCATTTAAATATTGTAGAATTTACCCCAGTAGCACCAATTCACGAATTGGTGCTTTTTATTTTAATTCGTTATCCAATTCACGAATTGGTGCATTTTATTTCAAATCCGTTTTTCCAATTCACGAATTGGTCCATTTTATTTTAATTCGTTAGTCAATTCACGAATTGGTGCATTTTATTTCAAATCCGTTTTTCCAATTCATGAATTGATTCAAAAATGAATTAATGAATCCCACCTATAATTCCATCTTCGAAAGAAAATGATTTTCTAACCGTGTCATTTCCTGTTTTTCTTCTGGGGTTTGATCGTTGTAGCCATTGAGGTGAATCAAACCATGTACAAGAACACGTAGAAATTCTGTTTTTTCTTTTTGATTGAATTCCTTGGCTTGTTCTGCAATCCGTTGAGCACAGCAATAAATGGTGCCTTCGATATCTGAATCGGATTGTTGTTCATCGAGGCGGAACGTGATGATATCAGTTATATAATCGTGAGAAAGGTATTCGTTATTTATGCGTTTGATTTCAGCTTCATCCACATAAACAACTTCGACGAGTTCGAAATCTACTTCGAAGTGATTTGTTACCGCATCCAATAAAAAAATGGCATCAGATTCGCTAATTGGAATCTCGATGCCACTGGTGTTAAATAATTGAATAGGATGGAGGTCTTCCATCGATCAAATCTTTAGGTCGTCGTCCATCGATTCGGTGAGGGAAAGCGCAATACCACACATCATAAGATCTTCCGGTAGTGCTGTAAAATCGCCCGAAATGATAGACTCATCTACATTAGCGTATAAACTACAGCCTGCTGCTTTATCAACAATCAAGCCGGATGTTTTATCGCCTGATTTACCGAAAAAGGTAACTTGTTCCAGAATATCGCTTGCGATAAAAGCCGTGCAGTTTTGCAATTGTAAAAACGTATTGAAGGAATAAACCGAAACCAGGTTCATTTGTTTACCATTAGCCTCTAATCCAAGATGAATTTCGAGCGCGAGCTTGGCATTTTCTTCTTCGTTTTTAACCTCGATGCGGTACACATCATCACCTAACGGCTTGGGCGTGGCGCCTAAAACAGTGCCGATGGCTTCTATATTGTCTTTAGTAAACTGATGTATCATAATGGTGTATTTCGGCGAAATATATAAAAATGCTTAGTTAGTTAAACCGTATCTACGCATTTCCATTTCACTTTCTTCAACAGTTGATGGTAAAGTAGGGAATGGAGTGCCTTCGAAGGCATCATTCACTAAACTTACTAATTCGGTAGCTTCGGCATCTTCACCGATTTTGAACAGCACATAGCTGGCAATCGATAAATATTGACGCACCTGCATCATTTGATCGCCATAGCTCTGTCGGCGTTCGTAGGTTGCATTAATTTGAGGACGTAAACTGCGTTGAGCCTGAATTTGGCCTTCTCTACGAGCTTCTTCAAACTCTGCGTTTAAATCCTGAAACTCTGATTCTGCGCGTAAAAATGCTTCATAACTACGAGTGAAATCACGCACTATATTTGGCTTAATAATGTCAACTACATGGCGAGCATTATCCAGCATATCAAGTTGAACATAATTTACCGCAAACAATGCCTGTAGATTGTAATTCTCCTCATCGGCACGGAAAGGAATCATTTCCTCGGCTCGATTTAGCCAATATGCAGCACTATCCGGCATACCTCGGTCAAGGTAAGTTTCCGACAGTTGAAGGAAGCTAAAGCGGTAATTACCTAGCATTCTTCGGATGTTCTCATCTAAATAAAGATCAGGATCATTCCAGTTTTTGAAGCTGAAGTTATTTAAACGGCGCGTATGGATTTCAGTGTCGATGTAGCCCGTGTATTCACTTTCCATTTTCATTGGAATAATGCGATACGCTTTACCTTCGGTTCTGAAATAATCCTGCATTCCTAACATGCTTTGCGAAGAAACGGTATTAGCATAATAAATTGGGCGGAGCCAGTTGTTCGTTTGCAATAGATCCAGAATTAATAAATCCTGAACCTGCATATAATAAATACCATTGCCTTGAGCATCGTTACCATAAAAACGACCATTTACACGCCAGCTCATTTGATTATCTAGCGAATCTACCGGCATTTCGAAATCGGTTCCTGTTTGCAGAATTTGCAGAGAAGTATCCGGTTTAACACCAATGGCTTCTTTGTACCTATAATCCTCTGAGAAAGCTCGTTTCAACATTTCTTTATCAACAGGTAGCGTGATGTTCTTAGGTTCCCAACGATCAATTCTGGACGTAATCTGATCAATTTCTTCGTCGGTATAGCTGATTGGTAGTGGAGCTGACTCGTGCGACCACTGATGTTTTAGCTGCTTGATGTACCAATCTGTATTCAATAAACTTAAACAAACAATACGAACATCGGTACGAACCCCTTCAACTTCTTGTGCATACCAAAGAGGGAAGGTATCATTATCACCATTGGTAAAAACAATGGCGTTTGGAGCTAATGAGTTCAATAAATTCTTGGCATAATCCGGAGCCACATATCTGCCGGAACGATCGTGATCGTCCCAGTTTTCAACGGCCATAAGCACCGGCGAGCCTAGCAGACACAAAGCAATAACCCCATAACTGATAGCAGAATTATCTTTGGTATAGGTTTTTAGCATCTCGATCAGACCGCTTACTCCCATACCAATCCATATTGCAAAGGCGAAGAAGGAGCCCACATAGGCATAATCTCGCTCCCTGGGTTGATATGGACTTTGATTGAGGAAGACGATGATCGCCAAACCTGTAACAATGAAGAGGGCAAAGACTGCAAATGCCCGCCTCCAATCGGACGTAAAATGGTATATCAGGCCAAACACACCAAGCAAGAATGGAATAAAGTAGTAAGCATTACTCGCTTTATTTTCCGGATAGCGTTCATCTTCAAAGCCCGATTGCCAACCTGCATCTTGTATATCTGCTTGCCGACCAATGAAATTCCAGTTGAAATACCGGACATACATGTGGTTTACCTGATGTGAGAAGAAGTACTCTAAATCACTATCGTAACGAGCATAAAATTGCATATGCCGTGGATCGCTTGAATAGCGACGCGGGAAGAATTTTTCGTCCTGAGAAATCTGTGCAGTTGCGTCATCATAATAACGGCCTTTAAGAATAGGAGTGTCGCCGTACTGCTCGCGCTTCAAATATTTAACAAATGCTTCAACGGTTTCAGGATCGTTCTCATCCACCGGAGGATCTGCAATTGAACGAATCATGATTACCGAATAACTTGAATAACCAATTAAAATCATGGCATAGCTAATCAATGCAATATTTGCCAGCCTATACTTATTCTTTTGTGTGTAGTAAATTGCTAACGAGAGTGATCCGATGATGATCAATACAAAAGCGAATGGCCCAATTAAACCATAGGTTGCATCACCAATTTTGTCGGCCCAATCGGGGAGGTATTGTATCGAAAATGGATACACCAAAAAGAAGGATAGAACGGCAATACCGCCCATTATAACAAATGAAAGAAGGGTAAAATCTCTTTTCTTGAAGTACACAATCAACGCTACAAAAAATAGCGCCAGTAAATTCAACAAGTGAACCCCGATTGCTAAACCAAACATATAGGCGATTAACACAAGCCAACGTTCATTATAATCAGCATCATGGTTTTCGCTCCATTTTAGAGCCAACCACACTA
>JAXMOK010000020.1:0-37547 GCA_034669965.1 Balneolaceae bacterium
ATAGCTGCGGGTAACCACATCCAATTTAAATTCTTTAGTAAATACGCGACGTTGATTCATAGTTCTTTTGAATTACAGCAGCTAATATACCTTAACTCACTGTCTACTAAAATGTAGTAAGCCCACGTCTCACGTCTCACGTCTCACGTCTCACGTCTCACGTCTCACGTCTCACGTCTCACGTCTCACGTCTCACGTCTCACGTCTCACGTCTCACGTCTCACATCTCACGTCTCACGTCTCACATCTCAGAAAGGCAAAAAGATAATCTCTTCAAAATCCATATCCAGTTCGTCAAGGATTGGGCCGGCAATTTCTACGATTTCGTTTTGAGAATAATCCTCTAATCCTTCGAGTTTGATGTACAGAATTTCGTTCATCTCATCGATGTGATATTCGGCATCTGTGCTTTCAAAACTTTCTTTTATGGTTTTGATCAATACTTCGAGATCGTGCTCGTAAGCATCGTAGTCGATTTCTTCGGGAGCGCTCATAACAAGTGGATTTGATTGGCAGGCAAAATACTCCGAGTTTCGGGTATGAACAAGCAACTTCACCGACTTTTAAAAATCGCCGAAAAAAAAGAGCGAACTATTATAGGATTAATGTCCGGCACTTCACTTGATGGACTTGATATTGCGCTGTGTAAATGTACAGAGAATTCCATTAAGGTAGAGCATTATGCCACCATTGAATACGATAATCAGCAGCAAAAGGTATTGTTAGCATTGCGAAGTAAATCTACTATTTCGATGCCATTACTTTGCGATTTACATACAACAATGGCGCATTTTTATGCAAATCAGATTCTAAGTTACCTCGAAAAATGGGGAGTCGACAAAGAGGATGTAGATTTGATTGCGAGCCATGGTCAAACGATTTACCATCAGCCTGGAAATGAATTATCAACAACGTTTCAATGTGTAGATGGGGATCATATCGCACAAAAAACAGGGATTCCCACGCTATCCGACTTTCGGCAAAAGCACACCGCAGCCGGTGGAGAAGGTGCACCATTAGCCAAATTTTTGGATGAATTCTTGTATCGACATAACTCGCGAACTCGAGTTGCGCTGAACCTGGGAGGGATTGCCAACATGACGATCATCCCGCCAAGTGAATCTGAATATAAAATTATAAGTACAGATATTGGTCCGGCAAATACGCTTATAAACGAGGCAATGCTCACCTATTTTGACAAATCTTTTGATGAAGGTGGGGCAATCGCCGCAAAGGGAAAAATCCACTCTGAATTGGTAAAGTATATTTTGCTGGAGCCGTTTTTCAGGAGAGATTTCCCCAAAACAACCGGACAGGAAGTATTTAATCTCCAACTTATTGAAGCCCTGATGCAAAGCCATGATATCAAAATTAACTCAACGGATTTGGTGGCATCGCTCACTGAATTAACGGTAAAATCAATAGTTAGAGCAGTTGATGCTCTTCTTGGCGAAAAACCTTTCGATATGATTGTAAGCGGAGGTGGAGTGTATAATCAAACATTAATGGATGCATTAACAAAAGAGCTTCCGCAAGCCACTTTTATGGATGCCAACAAATTTGGAATCACGGGTGATGCGAAAGAAGCAGCCTTAATGGCTTTTTTAGGATTTAGATGGTTTGAGGAGCATGGAATTGAAATCGAAAGTGAACCAAATATCCATTTAGGAAAGCTAAGCCTGCCAAACTAAAGCGATATGGCAAGTTCTAGAATTTGATATGGGTAACCGCTGTAATGAAAAAGGACAATAAAGATTATAGTCAACAATAGGTATAGCCCAAAGGTAGATGCCATATAACTAAAACGACCGCGGATGATATACTTTGAGCTGTCGTAGGTGGCAAGGAAAAAACCAAGTATCGAGATTGCGAAGTGCATGGCTAGTAAAACAGAAATCAGTGCAGTTGATGTGCCGGTAATCAACTTAAGCAGCCCGAAACTTACAATCAGAAAATCGAGATGAAAAACCCAGGTGTACAGATTAATTGCCTGGCTAAAATGATTCAAAGATTTGCTAGGCAGATAAATCCAGATCAAACAAACGAACTGTACGATAACGGAAATCAGAACAGTTAGTGCAAAAATCGAAAAATAGTTTTGCCCAAACACAGCCGCATAAGGTAAATGGAAATAGAAGGTTTGTAATCCTATTTCTGAGATCGTTTGCGAACAAAATGTGTACACCATCAATCCGGATAAAAAAGCATGCTGAATCATTAGAAATATTCCAGAAACAGAAGATCTTTCTCGGTAGCGCATCACATCATCAACAAAAAAGCGATGAAAAGTGAAATACCTAAAAATAAGCGGTCGATAAGTGGGCACTAGTAAAATATGAATGCCTAAACTGAGCCAGATTAACACTAAAAATACTACCGGCCATTGTGATGGCTGCGGATAGTTTTTCGTTTGCTCAGTTGGAAACAAAAATTCATCGCCATCTGCAAAAGCGATCAATGATTCTTTGAACAATTTCGATTCTGATAATGCGCTATTTAGCCATTCACTATTTACTAAAATAAGCGAAGCTCTTTGATGGATAAGCAAAGAGAAATAAGCTAAATCAGTTGGATCTAACCCCTCATCGAAATAAAAATAAGAACCTCTTTGATCAACCTTACTATTAGCTAGAAGTATGGATATAATACTTGAATTTGGCTCTGTGTGATGTTGGTACAGATTAGCCGATACTGAGTCAGGAAATGAATCAAGAAATGACTTTAACTGGCGAGATGAATTGATTTGGCTATAGTTTAAAACTCCAAATGCCTGTACCCTCGGGTTTTGTGAATAGCGCTGTACAAACGGCTGATAATTCTCTGTGAGCGTATTTTCGTCCTGCAATTCCGATTGTGTCAAGAATTTGAGGCTACTTCTAACAAATACCTGAAATCCGTTTACATTCAGTAAATTAATCAAGGAGTTAGAAACAGGGTCTTGAACTTCGATTACACGAATACCTAGAATTTTGTATTCCTGAAGTTGATTTATAATCAGCTGTTCGGCAGTGCCTTGAGGAATGGAAATACCTAGAATAGTTTTATCAGATTCCTGAGCAAAACCGGATTGATTCGCACCTATAATCCATGCGCTTAAAGCAAGGCAAAAGATAAAAATGTGTGCTCGAACTCGATTCACTTATGCTTCTACGGCCATTCCGTAATATTCCACTATCGTAGTTTTTCTAATTGGCTTGGCTTTTAAAGTAGCTGATGTTGAACTAGTAATTTCAACTTCCACATAATCGCCTTTTTCGAAATCCATACGATCGAAAATCACGATTTTATTCGTATCACTTCGCCCACTCATTTGTTCATCAGATCTCTTTGAAGTCCCTTCAACCAACACAAGGTGACGGTTACCAAGTTCAAGCATATTTCTTTGCTTCTGGATTTCCATTTGTTGATTGATGATCTCTGTTAAGCGTCGTTTCTTAACTTCTTCGGGCACATCATCTTCGAATTTACGATAAGCAAGTGTTCGTTCGCGCTCAGAATACGCAAACATATACGCCAAATCGTATTCCACTTCTTTCATCAACGACATTGTTTGTTGATGCTCTTCTTCCGTTTCGCCACAGAAACCTGCAATAATATCGGTTGAGAGAGATAGGCCGGGTATGATCTGCTTCATTTTTATGATCAGATCCAGATACTGCTCGCGAGTGTAAGGGCGACGCATTCGCTCTAACATACTGTCGGAGCCGGCTTGTGCCGGAATGTGTATATAATTACACAAATTCGGACGCTCAGCAATCAAGTACAGTAAATCATCCGGGAAATCTTTCGGGTGTGGCGAGGAAAATCGGAATCGAATTTCAGGATTGATAAGGCTTGCCGCATCCATTAAAGCAGTAAACGTATTCTCACCATCTTTATAGGAGTTTACATTTTGTCCCAGTAAGGTAACTTCTTTATATCCTTCATCACTGAGTTGACGAATTTCCTTCAAAATACTTTCCATCGGTCGGCTTCGTTCTCGGCCACGAGTAAATGGAACCACACAAAATGAGCACATATTGTCGCAACCGCGCATAATGCTTACAAAAGCTGACACTCCATTTCCGGTAGTACGTACAGGAGCAATATCGGCGTAGGTTTCTTCAAGTGAAAGCAACACATTTACTGCTTTTCTACCGTCATCAACTTCGGCAAGCAATCGAGGAATATCACGATAGGCATCGGGACCAACAACAATATCAACCAGCTGTTCTTCTTCGATAATTTTGTCTTTGATACGCTCGGCCATACAACCCAATACACCTACGGTAAGGTCATTGTTGGTTTTTTTAAGCGATCTAATTTCCTTAAGTCGATTCCAGACTTTAGTTTCCGCATTTTCACGAATCGAGCAGGTGTTTACCAAAATAACATCTGCAGTTTCAGCGCTTTTCGTCGCTGTCATTCCATCTTCAATCAAAATAGAATTCACGATCTCAGAATCCGCAAAATTCATCTGACAACCGTAAGTTTCAATAAAAAACTTCTTATTACTCAAAGTAATACCTCTTCTAAAAATTAAACTAGTTTGCCCAGATGTCTGGATTTTGACGCCAGCTCGAAAGCAGCTCTAAATCGGCTCCGGTAACAAATCCTTTTTCGATGGCCACATCAACTAACGTTGTATAGTCGGTAAGGGTGAAAAGTGGAACATTTACTTTTTCGAAATTCTCGGTGGCTACATCAAAGCCATAAGTAAAAATGGATATTACCGCATCAACTTTAGCACCAACAAACTGCAGAGCATCAATAACTGAAATTGCGCTTCCACCGGTTGACACCAAATCTTCGATCACAACGGTAGTCTCACCTTTTGCTACCCCACCTTCAATTTGATTGCCCATTCCATAGCTTTTCGGTTTTGCCCGAACATAAGCCATGGGTTTATCCAGAGCGCCTGCAACCCATGCTGCGTGCGGAATACCAGCGGTTGCTGTGCCTGTTATCACATTCACATCGGCATATTTAGATGAAACAAAATCGGTAATTTGGGCAGCAATTTTCTTTCTTATTTCAGGATGATGTAAAGTTAGTCGATTATCGCAATATATGGGCGAATTCCATCCTGATGCCCACGTAAACGGCTCTTGCGGACGCAACACTACGGCGTTGATCTCAAGTAAATGAGCCGCTAATTCTCGTGCAAATTCTTCGTTTATAATCATAAATCTATTGTACAGCTTTCAGATAAGGTGTGTTTAACTACCTGAAAAATAATTAACCAGAAAAATAAGAGATTTCAGGCATAGAAGCGCATAAAAACCTGCAAGTATATCGTCGAGTAAAACGCCCCAATTTCCCTTTAATTTTTGGATCTGATTTATACCCAATGGTTTTAATATATCGAAGAAGCGAAACAGCGCAAATGCCACTAAAATCCACACCCAATCGCGGCTGTCGAAAGTGGCAGAAAAAGAAATGAAAACGATAGCTTGGCCTGCAAATTCATCCATTACTAGTTTTCCAGGATCGGGGCCCCACACATTAGAACAAGTTTTACCTACCCAAAAACAAAGTAAGCTAAAAACGATCAAGCAAATTATAGGACCATAAATGGGGTGATGTGACAGCGAAAAGTAGGCAGGAACGAGAGCGAATAAGCTACCAAAAGTGCCCGGTGCAACAGGTGCATAACCGGAACCAAATCCTGCGCCAATGAATAACTTTAGGGCTTTCATTCGGATTTTGGTTTCATAATAAGCATGCGATTTACAAACAGATATTCAAGCCCTGAATAAACCGTTACTGAAGTAACAAAAATCATTAAGTAGAGCATAATGTCGGTGCTAAGAATCCATGTAACCCATTCTCCAGTGAAAAAATCTACGCCTTGAAATAACCCAACTACTAATCCCATATAAAGGAATATCATTTGTATAGTTGTTTTAATTTTAGCAGTAAACCGGGTAACCATCGTTGTTTTTCTGCGTTTCATGTACACGCGCAACACAGTAATAACCGTATCTCGAATTATGATTAATGCGATCGCCCACCAAGGAAATTGATCCAAAGCAATAAATGGCAAAACGATGAACCCGCTGAAAGTGAGAAATTTATCAGCCAGAGGATCGAGAAAAGCACCGAAATCGGTATACACCTCATATTTTCGAGCGAAGTAGCCATCGTAGTAATCGGTAACAGCCGCAACGATATACACAGCCAGACCAATGGCCTTATACAGGAAATCGTCCTGAAACCAAAGAACCAAAAAAACGGGAGCCAGCGCCATTCTGATCCCGCTAAGAATATTTGGAAGTTTATGCATGCCCAAAGATAGGAATATTTTTTACTTGATTAAGTAAATCTAGTAATAATGATTGGAGTTTGTTAGCAATTGCATCTGCGAAAGCACTATTTTGGAAAAATGATAGCTCAAATTATTTCTATTGGAAACGAATTACTGATCGGAGACACCGTAAACACCAACGCTTCTTGGATGGGGCAGTTTTTGAACGACCTTGGAGTGGATGTGCAACGCGTGCATACCATTTCTGATGATGCAGAACTTATTGCAGATACCATCAAACAATGTATGCAGGAAGCTGATCTGGTGATCACGACCGGTGGTTTAGGTCCTACCCACGATGACATTACCAAAACGACCATTGCAAAATTATTTGGTGTAGAAATGCGCCAAGATGAGGAGGTTCTCAGCTACATAAAAGAATTATTCGCCTCACGGAATATTCCATTTTCTGAGTCGAACGTCTGGCAAGCGATGGTGCCTGAAAATTGCGAGGTGCTTTTTAACAAAGCGGGAACGGCGCCGGGAATGTGGTTTCATGAGCAGGATTGTTATTTAGCGGTGCTACCGGGTGTGCCTTACGAGATGAAATATCTGATGAAACGTCGGGTTGCTTCCAAATTACGCGAGCAAACCAAGGCCATTGGATACATCCACACCGAATACTTGAAAACGGCAGGAATTGGAGAAAGCACGTTGTCTGATCATATTTTGGGCGATCTAAGCGAGTTTCTCAACGATCATGTTTCGATGGCGTTTTTACCATCCTTCGGACAAGTTACTTTGCGAATTACTGGAAAAGGAGACTCGAAAGAAGAAGCAATTTCGAATTCGGCTAAGTTGATAGAGTTAATCCGCGAGAAAGCCGGAAAATATATTTATGGTGATGTGAAAGATCACTCGTTAAGCGACAGTGTTGGCGCTATTTTATCCGTGCAAAATAAAACCATTGCAACTGCCGAAAGTTGTACCGGTGGTTTAATTGCGAGTACCATTACCGACGTTGCCGGAAGCAGTGCGTATATGTTGGGGGGCGTGGTTTCGTACGCAAATGAAGTTAAAATAAATGAGTTGGGCGTTAATCCGCATGACATCGAAACGATTGGAGCAGTTAGTAAAGAAGTTGCACTACAAATGGCTAAAGGCGTGGCGGAAAAACTGGGCGCAGACATCGGCATTTCCACCACGGGCATTGCGGGTCCGGGAGGAGGAACCGCGGAAAAACCGGTCGGTACAGTGTGGATTGGCTTTTACAGCAGTGAACAACATTTTGCAGTAAAAGCGTTGTTAACCAAAGATCGCCTGGTAAATAAACAACGCACAACCGTGATGGCTTTAGAATTGATACGCCGTATTTTATCAGGTATTGAAGAGTTACCTTACGCATTAACCAAAGAGACGGCTTGAAACGGCGAAGTTATTTTATCATTCTGATTATTCTGTGTGGCATCAGTGGATTGTTGCAAGCACAAATTCCGGATGGAATTCTCGCAGATCCCAGCCAATTTGCCGAAACTGATACCACAGAAAGAGTAGTTATATACATTGAGCCGTGGCAAAAACCGATTCCATTTGGCTTTCAAAACATTACTAACGACAGTTTACTTCGATGGCAGAATTGGGCGCAATGGGGCGATTTTTTGGCATATCAACCAAACACAATTGCCTACCGGCAGGGGAGTAATGGCAGGATTGACGCCTTTGATATAAACGGATACGGACCGTTGGAACAGCAAGTGAATTTGAATGGCATTGCACTCAATAATCCCATTACCGGCCTGATTAATTATAATTTCATCCCGGCGTACAAAGTGAGCGAAATGTGGGTGCAACAGGCTGGGAATTATCAAGCCAACATTCGCATGAGGGATTATTATATCGTCAAACCGTTGAGCTATCTTACTTTTGATGAAGCCGATTTCAATTACCGTAATCTCGAGTTTATGGTCACACAGAATTTTTCTGAGAAAACCAATGTGGAGCTTTCGTTCTGGGATCGAAGAGATGGTGGAGGTTTTCCTCAAAATAACGTGCAGGGAAGTCAAATCATGGCGAAAGGGTATCATTACCTCAACCAAAATTTGCAACTACGCGCCATAGTGATGCGCAATCAATACGAAAGAGAAGAACCTTTTGGATATGTTGTTGGCGATCCAACTACATTTGCACATAGTGAATTTAGCAGCCAGTCGAACAAATCAATTTACGACTCAAATGTGCTTCGTCGGGATGTGAAAGTTGGACTTTATTCCCGTCCTGATTCACTTTCAACTCAGCAGTATGAGATTGAAGCCTATCACACAAAAAATGAATTCGAATTACCTTTTGATAGTGATACACTAAATTGGGATTTACGATCGTGGCGATTAAAAGGAGTCGCAGAATCTACATTCGGTAAGTTAAAAGTGGAAGGAAGCGCTGAACTTCAATCACATTACACTAAAGAACGGCGTGGATTTAGTAAAAGCAATTGGAATCAGCTTACAGCAAATGCAAATGTTCTTTTACCGATAACCAATCGCATACATCTTTTTTCTAATAATCAGTTAAGCAACCGTTTTGATGGGTACCAAAGCTTCAATGTAAGTGGAGGAGCAAAATTAAAATGGGCGAATTCCCACTACAGTTTAACAGGAGCCTATTTCCAACGGATGCCCACCATTCAACAACTTTACTGGAATAGTAGCACTTTTTCAGGCAATGCGGATTTAAAACCTACTAAAGGTTTGTCGATCTCTCCATCGCTGAAATTGCAGATCACAGAAAATCTAACCACAGGGATTTCGGGCAGGTATGCATTGTTAAATAACGAGGTTTATATTGGTATCGACAGCACGTTTGTAAACTCTGATTCTTTCAACAAAATATCGGGCACTGTATTTGGTGAGTTCAAAAATAGTCGATTCGAAATAAATTCATCCGCAACGATGGACGCACTCACTGCCGAATCTCCAACATCCGTGTTGGATGCCAATAACAAGCACGATTTCAAGGTTTGGTTGCGAAACAATGCATACATCAAAGGCTATATGTTCGACCGAGCGGCCTACGTTAAAGCCGGATTGTTATCAACATTATCACCAATTCCATATCGATCACGATTGTTTAACACCGAACTTCAATACTGGGAAAACGCTGCTCTTGAAGAATCAGAAATCCCTGCTTATTTCAGAGTGGATGCCGAACTATCTGCTAGAGTGCGCTCCATTATGGTGTTAATTAGATGGGAAAATGTACTTGACGGATTTGGCCAAGCAGGCTACTTTGAAGCGGCTACATTACCTATGCCGGCGCGACGTTTAATCGTTGGGATCCGGGCACAATTCAGAAATTAAAGAATGAATATATCTTACGTTATTAAAGAAGGATTTGCAGGAATAAAACGCGCAAAACTTGCTGCTACCACCTCTATCATCTCTTTATTCATCGCAATATTACTTCTGGGAATTTTATCGCGAGTGGCTTACAACGTGTACGTGCAGGCCATGTCGTTTAAAGAGTTGATCGAAGTAGAGGTCTTTCTTTTTGATGTGGATGACGATACTCGCGCGCACATTCAAGAAACGCTTGAGCAAAATATACTAACGCTCGAGGTAACGTATATCTCAAAAGACAGTGCTTCGGCCATTATGCGCGAAGAGTTTGGCCCAGGTGTGGAAGAATTGGTGGCCTTAAATTTTCTACCTGCTTCCTTTAAGGTAAAAGTAGATACCGAAGCCGGTGTCGATCAGATTTCGAATTTCGTTTCCATGATGTTAAACCAACGGGGAGTGGACGAAGTAAAATATAACGAAGGACTTCTTCGTGTGATGGAGACTAACCTTAATTTGTTTACGATGTTAGGGGCTGGATTAGGGATTTTGATTCTCTTAGCCGCCGTAATTCTTGTTTACAATACCATTCGGCTCACTATCTACGCAAAACGAGAACTCATTAGAGCTATGAAATTGGTGGGTGCCACTAACAAATTTATTAGAAGTCCATTTATTGTTGAAGGTATTCTACAGGGTTTTGTAGCCGGAATATTATCTGTGGGCTGTATTTTCTTCATATTCGAATTTATGCTTCCATTGTATCTGCCTGAAATGGGATTATTAGGCTGGCCTTACGGCGCCTGGTATTTTCTAACTGGTGCTATGTTTGGGCTTTCTTTATTGATGGGGTGGTGGGGAAGTCGCTTAGCTGCTCGAAAATTCATCGCCGAAACGTATATCTCTGGATAGGCTTAGGAGAAGGGTAAAGAAGGAATCAGGAGAAAGAAATCTATTACGAATAACGATTCACGAATGTTTGTTATACAGCAGTAAGTCCTCCTTTGACGGTGGTGGTTCCCGACGGATAGTCGGGATGGAGGATGTTATTCGCTGAGCATCTGAGCTCGGTTTAAATCCTGTGGGGTTTGACAAGCTCACTCACCGTCGAGAAGCTTCAGTGTTTTTGTGCTTTTGTGGCAATAAAGAATCAGGAATCGGGAGAAAGGTTGACAGAAAAAAGAATTCAGGAGAAAGGAATCATTTTTTGATTTGGGTTTATGAGTACTTTGGCAGAATCTCACGTCTCACTTAACCAAATCCTTCTTCCCGCTGTTAGCTTTTCGATGAGCGCAGGATTCTAAATCACGGCATTTACCATAAAAGTGAAGGGAATGCGATTCTATATCAATCCCATGAATCTTCCCAATCAAATCCTGAATTTCACCGATGCGAGGATCACAGAACTCTAGCACATGCCCACATTCGTTGCAGATTATATGATCGTGTTGTTGATAAGCATACGCTCGCTCGTAGTAGTACTGACTTTTCCCGAACTGTTGGCGCTGAACCAGCCCACATTCCACTAATAGGTCTAGAGTGTTATACACCGTTGCGCGGCTCACGCGAGTTCCACCATCCTGCATCCGAAAAAAGATATCATCAGCATCAAAATGTCCATCGGCGCGATAGATTTCTTCCAAAACCATAAAGCGCTCAGGAGTTTGTCGTTGATTTCCTTCTTTCAGGTACGATCTGAAAATCTCTTTTACAAGCTCAATTGTATCTTCGTGTGCGGGATGTGCCATGCTAAATTTTTTTTTTCGAATATACGACTTAGTACACAGGTTATGAAACTCGTGCTTTTGCCTTTAAGAATATTATATTCCCAGCGGGAAATCGGAATAAATAAAACAGCACATGCCAATTATTGTACCTTTTGAAACACTCACCGAGTTATTCAAAAATTTATCGAAAAAATATGCCGGTAAACAGAAAGCAGCATTTCATCATAAACTAGATCCAAAAGGAAGTTATGAGCCTGTTTATTGGGATCAGGTTACCGACGACGTACAATCTGTCGCTGCATATTTAGTAGAAAAGGGCGTTAAACCAGGCGATAGAATTGGCATTTTGAGCGAGAACCGATACGAATGGGCTGTAGTTGATTTAGCCATTCAATTAATCGGTGGGATTAATGTTTCGTTGTACACAACGTTGCCTCCAGCACAATGCGAATACATTTTAAAAGACTCAGACACTAAAATATTTTTCGTATCCACGGGTATACAGATTAAAAAAGCAGCTGAAGTGTTTGAAAACTGTCCGGAATTAGTAGAAGTAATTGCATTTGATGAGCCCAAAATAAAATCTCTCCTCGAACACGATTATTTAAATTTGTTTCAAGATGTGATTGCCGAAGGCGCTAAACTCTATCCAAAGCATAAAGAAACGATCAACAAATATTCGAATGCAGTTGAGCCGGAAGACATCGCTACGTTGATTTATACTAGCGGAACCACCGGGAATCCAAAGGGCGCTATGCTAACACATCACAATATTATTAGTAATGTGAAAGCTGCTACACAACACATTTTTTGGGATCATACCGATCGCTCGCTTTCATTTTTACCATTATGTCACAGCTTTGAGCGAACGGGTGGTTATTACGCTATCATTTCTTGCGGTGCCGAAATTTACTATGCCGAAAGTGTAGATACAGTTTCGAAAAACATGCCGGAAGTGAAACCAACCGTAATGATTAGCGTGCCTAGACTATTCGAGAAAATCTACAATCTCATCATCAAAAGTGTAGAGGATGGCAGTGATACGAAAAAGGCGATTTTCAATTGGGCGGTAGAAGTAGGTAGAAAATATTCCGAAGGTCAGCGCGGTTTAGTTTCGCTGCAAAAAATGATTGCCGATAAACTTGTATTTGATAAACTTAAAGAACGAACCGGTGGCAATGTTCGGCTATTTGTTTCTGGTGGTGCTGCTTTACCTCCGGATATCGATTTATTCTTCCGATGTGCAGGGCTCACCATTTTGCAGGGCTATGGTCTTACTGAAACATCGCCTGTGATGGCTGCAAATAAGCCTGGTAATGAAGTGGTAGGTGTAGTTGGGCAAGTTATCCCAGGCGTAACTATTGGCATTCAAGACTTAAATACTGGGGAAATTATTGCTCAAATCAGCGGTGAGGATTATCCTTGTGATTTGACAAGTAAAGAAGGTGAGATTCTGAATCGTGGCCCTAATAATATGAAAGGGTACTGGAAAAATGATGAAGCCACAAAGGAAATGATCGATGAAGATGGCTGGTTGCATACCGGTGATGTAGGACGATTCGTTAAAGGTAATCTACAAATCACCGATCGAATTAAACATATGATTGTGAATGCCGGTGGTAAAAATATTTATCCTGGACCGATCGAAGACATGTTCAAAACCAGTAAGTGGATCGATCAATTAGTTGTTGTTGGCGAAGCACAAAATTATATGGCTGCTCTGATTGTGCCAGATTTTGAAGCTATTCAAAAATATGCCCGCGAAAATGGTATCCAAGAAAAAGATCCAGCAAAACTCATTAAACACGATGAGATAGTGGGACTTTATAAAAAAGAAATGAGGGCATTTTCGAAGCAACTTGCTTCACACGAAAAGATTCGAGATTTCCGACTGCTTGCAAACGAGTTTACTGTTGAGACCGGCGAAATAACCCCAACGCTTAAAGTAAAGCGTCGGGTTATTGCTGAAAAATATGCTGACGAAATCAACGAAATATTTCAAGATGATACCGCTTGAGTTTATTGGGATGAACGGCGGGCTGCAATGAATGAACGTACTGACGCAATAATGTACACTAAACACATAGTGAACATAGCTGCTTGAGCATATATAGCAACAGGGCGTTCAACTTCGCCACCGTTTATAATTTCGATCACGCCCGGAATTCCTCTTGCAGCGCCAAAAAGGCTCAAAACTGCAAGTAACACAGCAACGTGCATTACGTGTTTTTTGATTTTTTCGATCCCGGATAATGCGCCTAAGCCTGTAAATACAAGCCCGAAAAATGCGGGAATCAATGCAGTTATGCTTTCTTGTCCGGTTCCAAAATACGATGCTAAGCCAAGTATGATTAATAGTATACCCAGCGATAACGTTAAGTTTTTCATTCTATAAGTTAGTTTGAGAGATGATTTTTTATGTGTTTGGTAAATTTCTTCACTCGTCGACCATTAACGCCAATATCCCAAGTACCTTCGCGACTGGCACTTCGCACGAATAATCTTGTTTCTAAGCCATTTGGAACTGCCGCTACGTGTACATCATCCTGATACCCAAAAATTGGAATTCTGAATACGGCATGGATTTGAGTACTGTCGGAGTTCCATTCTATCAATTGGGCTTTCATTTCACGAAATGTAGTTTCGGCAGCATTTAAAACTGTTGCTGAATCGGTGGTGAAGGTTAGATCTGCAACCGCACAATTTGGGGTAGACGGACAATCTGGTAATGGATTTACAATTTCCAATGTTTGTTTAGGTTGATTGAGACTGAATAGCATGAGAGTTGCAACAAAAAGTGCGATGATAGATTGTAAATAATTCATACTCTTAAAACTCTAATTCAGAGCGAATCATTTCAGCTGTATCGTTGAAATTTGTTGTGATGGTGAATAAATCATGGATGGATGTACGCAAAAAATCTTCCTCTAAGCCTCGCTCAACAAATTGCTCCAAACCATCGAAATATCCGTTTTTGTTAACAAGTAGGATGGGTTTATTATGATAGCCAAGCTGGCGCCAGGTCAGGATTTCGAAAAACTCATCCAAGGTTCCAAACCCACCGGGTAGCACAATAAATAAATCAGAGAGAGATTCAATTAACGCTTTGCGGGTGTGCATGTCTTGCGTTTCGTGCAGTTCGGTGATTCCGGTATGTGCAACCTCCATCTCTTTGATGGCAGTAGGAATCACTCCAATCACTTCACCATCGTTTGCCAAGCAGGCATCGGCTATAACGCCCATGATTCCCACTTTGCCACCACCGTAAACCAGCGTTAGTTTATGCTCGGCTAGAAAGCTCCCCAGATTTTTGGCAAGCCCCACAATTTCTTGATCTTTCGGTACGCGTGATCCGCAATAAACAGCAACTCTTTTCATTAAGCTAATGAGAACATTCGGGTTAACACACCATCGAGCTTTTCAACTAAAAAGCGAACATCTTCTTCGGTGTTTTTCTTCCCGAAACTGATTCGGATACTCGATTTGGCAACGCCATCTTGCAAACCGATGCCGGTAAGTACATGCGAAGGTTCCATCGCGCCTGAAGTACACGCCGATCCGTTGGAAACGCAAATTCCTTCAATATCTAAGTTGAGTAGGAGCATTTCGCCATCCACACCACGACCTTCTTCATCCATAAACGAAATATTGATGATGTGCGGCACGCCATTTTCCTCGTTTCCGTTTATTCGATAGGTACAAGCAGTCAACTTTTCGTTGAGTTGATCCATCAACAGAGAACGCAGTTTTTTGTAATGATTGGTGTTCGCTTCCATCTCATCGTGCGCTAGTTCCAGTGCTTTAGCAAAACCCAGCACACCGGGTACATTCAGGGTTCCCCCACGGCGACGGCGTTCCTGTGAGCCACCGGTCATCCACGGCATCCAGCGCGAACCATTGCGAATGTACATGATGCCGATGCCTTTCGGACCATAAATTTTGTGGGCACTTCCACTTAGAAAATCCAAACCGAGATTCTTCACATCCACCTGCATTTTGCCCAGACTTTGAACCGTATCCGAGTGAAAAGGAATATTACGCTCACGGCATAAGGCTGCGATTTCCTTAATCTCATTCACGCAACCAATTTCGTTATTCACATGCATGATGCTAACCAGTGCAGTTTCGTCACTCAGCTTGTCAGCAACAGATTTTGCTGTGATGGTTCCGCAATCGATCGGCTCGGCAAATACAGTTTTAAAACCCTGCATTTTGGCCATTTCGATGGGATGCAGCACGGCATGGTGTTCCAGCTCAGAAGTGATGATCTCGCTCTTTCCTTTTTGAAGGGCCAGTGCACCCTTAATTACTGCGTTATCGCTTTCGGTGCCACCGCTTGTAAAGATAATTTCAGCGGGCTCGGCATTGAGCAAATGAGCCACTTTCTCTCGAGCATCCTCCACCTTAACTTTGGCTTGTTGACCTAAATGATGAGCCGAATTGGCATTTCCAAAATTCTCAGTCATGTAAGGCAGCATCACTTCTAACACTCGTTTGTCGAGAGGGGTGGTTGCTGCATGATCTAAATATATTGTACGCATTTTCCTTACTCCGTTATGCCGCAAAAGGTAGGGAATCGGGCAGCAAAAGTCAGTCGATCAATGTATCATTTCTTTATACTAGGGCCGTAGATTTATTACCTTATACACTAGAAGCGTTCAACAAAGATTTAATACATACTTTCTTACATTCTAAGGAATTTAAAAAAAGACAAAAATGGCAAAACTCACTCTCAACGATATCGACGTAAACGGTAAAAAAGTAATGATGCGGGTAGACTTTAACGTGCCCATCATCGACGGAAAAATCACTGATGATAACCGTATTCAAGCTGCTTTACCTTCCATAAATCACGTATTGGAAAACGGTGGATTATTAATTCTAACCAGCCACCTTGGTCGGCCAAAAGGCGAGCGTAATTCGGAATTTTCCCTTAAACCCGTTGCGGATCATTTAGCTACTTTGATAGATGCCCCGGTTCACTTTGCCGAAGATTGCATTGGCGACGCTGCTGAATCTGTGATTGCTTCGGCAAAAGCGGGCGAAGTGGTAGTGCTTGAAAATGTTCGATTCTACAAAGAAGAAACCGACAATGACGAAGAATTCAGTAAGAAATTAGCCGCTCATGCCGATCTGTTTGTGAACGATGCCTTCGGTTCATCGCACCGTGCTCACGCTTCAGTTGCGGGCGTAACTCGTTATCTGCAACCGGCAGTTTCAGGCTACTTGTTAGAAAAAGAAATCAAGTACTTGAACGACAGCGTCAACGATCCTGATCGTCCGTTCGTGGCTATTTTAGGTGGTGCGAAAGTTTCGGATAAAATTCCGGTCATTGAACAGCTAATTTCGAAAGTGGATACCATCATCATTGGTGGCGGAATGGCGTACACGTTCTTAGTTGCCAACGGAAAATCGGTAGGTGATTCGTTGCTGCAATCAGAAATGGTGGATACGGCCAAATCGCTCATGGAAAAAGCGAAAACAGCCGGCGTAAATTTGATGTTGCCTTTCGACTTTGTAATTGCCGATGATTTCGATAACGACGCCAACCAAGAAGTGGTTGATGAAGATGGAATTAAAGATGGATGGCAAGCTTTGGATATCGGTCCGCAAACCGCAATTGCTTTTGGAAACACCATCAAAGCAGCAAAAACAGTGTTATGGAACGGTCCGATGGGTGTGTTCGAAATGCCAAGTTTTGCCGACGGAACCAACGCCGTAGCCGAAGCACTTGTGGAAGCCACCAACTTTGGTGCAACTACCATTATCGGTGGTGGCGATTCAGCCTCAGCAATTAAAAATGCCGGCTTGGCCGACAAAGTTTCTCATGTTTCAACCGGAGGTGGAGCAAGTCTCGAATTTCTGGAAGGAAAAGAGCTTCCCGGCGTTAGTTCTTTGACGGATAAAAAGAGTCGTTAGACCAAAAAAACTGAACGTGTTTTAAGCGCCTCGATGGTTTCCGTCGGTGCGTTTTTTTTGATTCTATAAAACAATAGGTAGCTTTTATTCTCAGTTTTCTAAATAAAAAAGCCTCATTCTATAAAGGAACGAGGCTTTTGTGTTAGTCAACGGTTTCAAATTATCACTTTACATCGATTCCATTTCTGTCAAAACTTCAAGCATTTGATTGGTATGACGTTGGCCATGTGCGGCTGCCAACAAGTATATCTGGTAGGCATCAACAGTGCCAATCGGTAATTCCATTTTATAATGGCGTAAATCGTGGTCGGTAGATTTTAGGTATTCCACCATTTTCATTCTCGATTCTCCTAATGCAGCTAGCATTTCGGCTTTTGAACTCCACTTACCCGATGGCTCAAAATTAGGAGAAGTGGTAACGGCTGTTCCACGATTGTTTAAATTCCCAATAAACACCCCATCAGCCATAGAATTATCGAAATCTGTATCAGTATTTCCAGAACTTACAGTGCCCTGAACCATGCCATGAAAGGCCATTTCAGTTGATAAAATGTGCTCCAAACAATTAGCAACCGACCATCCGCCATCTGCTGGTTTCCAATTAAAAGCTTGGTCGTCGAGATCCTCAACGGCTTCGATTATATATTGTTGAGACGCCATCAAATAATTTGCCACAAATTCACGCTCACCCATAGAAAGCTGCGCAAGGGCTGAAACAGAAAAAAACGATACAAGTAATAGAAGTGTAATTTTTCTCATCATATTAGTACCCAATTAGTTAGGATTTTAGTGTTATACGATAGTAACAAATAGAAACCTAAATTGGGGACAAAATCCATTCCATAAAAAAAGGCGCCCTGAGGCGCCTCCCACTTACAGTGTATGTCAACTAAATTTATTGAGTTGGAAACCAAACATAATTCCCGGTTTGATTGATATATCCAATTTCTTCTTCAAGCTCGTTTTCGTCATTCAGGGTATAAGTAATCACTCTGGCTAGGCCTTTATTAAACCCTTCAACTTCATCAAAAATAGCATCAGAGATTTGATTTCCTTGAAGATCGATGAAGGTCCATTTCTCCCCGATTCGAACCGGAGCGAATTCTTCCGAAAAGGCTCGCACTTCATCAAATTGTTCTGAGATGACAAAAGCACCGGTTTTATCGATAAAACCGTAATGATTACTGTTCTTTCGAGCCGGGGCAAGACCATCATTGAAGATCCCAGCACTTACAAATTGTGGCGAAATCGCGATGGTGCCTGTTGTGTCGATAAATCCCCATCGATCGCTAATCAACACAGCCGCCAGCTGATCAGAAAAGGGGAGAGCCTCGGAATATTGCAAATCTATGACGGTATTACCGGTTGGGTCGATGTAGCCATATAACCCATCTTCCAGCACAAGCGCTCGCTTCTCTTGAAAGCTTCCACTTTCAATAAAATCCATGTCGCCCGGCATATTTAGGGCATCCAACGGGTTGCCCATTTCATCAATGTAAAAGTAATCCCGATAATCCAAACTTCGAACAAAGGCACGGTCGTTTGAAAATGGAGTAGCTCCACGAAATCTTGGATTAATAATGAAGTTTCCATTTTGATTGATGTACCCCCATCGGCCATCAACCCGAACAGCGGCTTTGCCTTCGCTAAACGTTCTAAGATCTTCAAAGTCACCTTCAAATGCTTGTTCGCCGGTTTCGTCGATGTATTTCCATCGCCAACTTTCACGAACAACAGCCAACCCATCGCTAAATTCGTAGGCATTCTGGTAACGTGGCTCAATCACCATTTTTCCATTTTTGTTGATGTAGCCCCACTCGCCGTTAAGCAGCACGGGAAATAACTCAACTTCTGCAATAGGCATCGTGATTTCGATATTCTCATTATCAGAAATGCCGTCAACTACTTCGCAAGCGGAAGCAGACAATAAACCTAGGATTAAAAAAATAAATAGTCGTTTCATGATCATATTACCGCGTTGGATACCAAATGTATTCGCCTTGTTTGTTGATGTAACCGTATCGAGCATTTTCTTCATCGCCAATGCGTACTCGGGCAATTCCGTTATTAAAACTTTCAGCGTGGTCGAATGGCGTATTGAAAGCAATTGTGCCGGTATTTTTATGGATGTAATACCAGTCTCGGCTTAAGCGAACAGCAGCCATATCTTCCGTAAAGCCTTTTACTTCAGCAAACTGAAGGGGGATTACTACATCACCCGAAACATCAATAAAACCAATGTATTCGTCTTCCATCACCCACGCTAATCCTTCAGAAAATGAACCGGCTAGTGTAAAATTAGGATTAATCACAGGCACACCATTTTCGTTGATAAATCCCCATCCATCGCCGGTTTGAAGTGGAGCTAAGCCTTGTGCAAAGTTACCTGCAGCAGCAACCTGAAATCCGGTATTGATAGCTACGGTTCCAACCGAATCGATGTACACCCATCCTTCGAAAGTTTCTACGGCAGCAAGACCATCAGAAAAAGCTCTGGCATCGGAAAATTCCAGGTTGATAGCAAGGGTTCCATCAGTAGATACATAGCCCCAGAGTCCATCAGAACGCACGGGAGCAAGGCTTTCGTTGAATGAGCCCGCAAAATCGAATTGGGCATCAATTACAAAATTTCCATTTACATCGATGAAGCCATATAAGTCGTTCGGAAGCTGAGCGGGCGCTAAACCATTTTCGAAATTACCGGCAACCCGATATTGAATTGGAATTTGAAGAGTGCCATCTTCTTCCGAAATATATCCCCATTCGGTGCCTTGCCTTACTGCAGCCAAGCCATTGGTGAATTCACGAGCTTCATCAAATTCTGGAGCTATCGAAATTTCGCCATTATTGGTGATGTAGCCCCATTTACCGTTTAGAAGTACCGGATGCAGTGTTTCAATTTGGGGTACCTCGATTTCAGGTTCCGGTTTATCGGAGCCTTTAATTGCATCCACGGCATCGCAATTGCTAAGTACAATCAAACTTACAATCGAAAGGATAAGAGCAAATAATCGTAATCGTTTTTCCATAATTATTTGATTAAAGTCATTTTCTTTGAAGCGGCACCATATGGAGTCTCTAATCGATAAACATAGGTGCCATTTGCGAGATTACTGCCATCAAAACGAATCTGATGATCACCGGCCGAAATATTACCATCGACCAGAGTTTGGATAAGCCGCCCGTTTAGATCAAACACTTGTAGCCGAACATTTACCGAGGCTGGTAACGAGAACTGAATAACCGTAGCAGGATTAAAAGGGTTTGGATAATTCTGATGGAGTTTAAACGCTATAGGTTTACTACTTGGCGATGCTGCTGTCGAAACATTCAGGAAACCCAAATCTTCGTATTCACCTTCCAAAACGGCACTCATGCTCGCCGATTCCAAACCAAACCAATTATTGAGGATATTGGAGTAAATATTTCGGTAATCCATGCCGTAAACCGGATCACCCGAACGATCGAGATCGATTAGATCGGCATGTTCGCCGTAAATACCACCATTCACCGGACCAAAAACCATTACCGGTGCCGAGGAACCATGATCAGTGCCTTGCGAAGAATTTTCATCTAAGGTTCGGCCAAATTCAGAAAAGGTCATGGTAAGCGCACGTTCATCCAATCCATCGGATGCTAAATCAGCATAAAAAGCTTGAACCGAATCTGCCACATCCCGAAGTAGGTTAGCATGACCGCCTTCGGTAGATCCTTGATTATTATGTGTATCGAATCCACCTTTTGAAACAAGGAATACTTTGGTTTGAAGCCCACCTCTAATTAACCGAGCCACTACCGAAAGACTTCGCGATAGTCCAGAATTCGGATACTCGCCCATTTTCGTTGAGTTGTCGGCTGCTTCTTGAATGGATTCGAGATAGCGAAAAGAGGAATTCGCAATTTTTCGAGCAAATGAAAGCGATCGACCAAAGTCATTATCAGGAGTGTCTTCCTCGTTATAAAAACCACCTTGTTCCAGGAATTGTGCAAATTGTGAAGCTCCGCCAAAAGTAACGCCTAAATTCCCAAACTCGCTTTGGAATAAGGTCGAGGAGCCTCCAATTCGAACGCCCAACGGGAATTCAGGAGGATTGGCTATAAAATCAGGATTATCTTCCACAAGAAAACGTCCGGCCCATCCGGTGCCCATCATTTGGTTTGCATCGCTGGCGGAAGTCCAGATGTCGGTTGAACGGGCATGCGAGCGATCGGGGTTTTCGTAACCTACATTGTTGAAAACTGCCATATTCCCTTCACTCCACATGGGCGATAAGTTGCTCATTGCCGGGTGAAGCCCAATTTCATCACTGAGCGAAATGGCTTCATTTTTAGATATGGCTATGGTTGGTCGCTTTTGGAAATACACATCGTTTTCGACGGGAATCACGGTATTCAAGCCGTCGTTACCGCCACCAAGTTGAATCAAAATAAGTACCCGATCGGTATTTGCTGAAGCAAGTCGGTTTAGAAATTTGGTGCGCGCCATGGCATTTACAGGAATGCCGCTTAACATCAACCCCGAGCCAAGGGCACCAATCCCTAATGAACTAAGGAAACTGCGACGAGTCCATGATTGATGATCTTTTTCGTGAGCTTTGCCATGTTCAAGGCTACTACCATGGCGGTTTTTTTGCGAATTGTTATGATGATTGCACATGCTGAGTTTCCCTTAAATTAACTGATAAGCCGGTAGTTGTATGATGTAGGCCACATACTGCCGAAGAGCTTCAGCAAGGTGATCATCGTAATATAAATTACCGTCGTTATCGGTATTGGCGGTCCATTCGTACCAGGGAATGGGACCCAGCAAAATCTTTGATAAGTTAATTTTGTAATCGGGAAAACCACTTATATCGGGGGAGTAGTCTGGATTTCCGGCAAAATCTTCTTCCACTTCTCTAATCCCAACTTGATTGAGAGGAAGCGAAAGTAAGTGTTCGGCAATATCCTCGGCAAGAGTAAATGGATTTAATGGATCGGATACTTTTTCTGCAATTCTGATCGGATTGTAGATGTCGCCCGCGCCATTATTACCGTAAATCATATCGGTGATGGTGCTCCATCTGGAAGGGAGTAGATTTGTATTCAACCAGTTGAAATGTCCCGGTGTGCCATCAGAATCGGGTGGATTGTAGCCACTCCATCCAAACACACTTTCCGGGCGGAGTAGCTCTTCGTTAAGCTCCGGCATCTGCACTCGGATAAATTCTTTAATTTCAGCGGTGGGCACAATTTCGAACTGTCGTAGAAATCCAAGATAGATTTCAATCGGACTTTTGATGCGTGCTCCTAGAAACCGTTGTTTATAGAAATGATCAGAAGCTAGCAGGTTTGTTAACACTGCAGATATATCAAAATCTACGGCAAGGCAATAATTGGCCAATTGTTGAATAGGCTCATCTTCAGGTTCTGCACTTACAAAAAATGTGTATAGTTTTTTTGATAAGAACCACGCCACTTTTTCAGGTTTCTGATCAAAAATCAGATCAACCACACTATCCATGGTAAAATTATCCTGTACTCCGAAAATGCTTTTTTCAGTGGGATCGAAGCGTTCATCATCAAAAAAGCCGGACAAATTGGAATCGTTCACTCTCCAGCCGGTAACCGCACGGGCTACCTCAGCCACGTCTGATTCGCTGTAATTTGCGTTCCCTGATTTATCGGTAGTTCCTAGAGTGAAAAGCTCAAGTAATTCGCGAGCAAAATCTTCATTGGGTTGGCCGGCTCGGTTATTGTAATTGTTTAGGTAGTACAACATTGCTGAGTTCTTGCTAACCTTTTTCACCAACGATTGAAATTCGCCAAATCCATCGGTTTGCAACAGCTTCACGTATTTGTACATGTGGCTGGTATAACTGTTTGGAGCCTTGCCGGGCAAGTTGTTCATGTTTTGATACGATACGGCAAAGTGATTAGTCCAAAACAGTAACATTTTTGAGAGAAAGCCTCCCTGGTACATGGCATCCATCCAACGAAACTGAATGTCGTACATATCCAGAATATTGCCCGAATTGTTATTAGCAAACCAAGCCGGATCATCGGGAAGTACCGCGTTTTTGGCTTCATCAACCAAAGTTTGAACTGCATCGGTTGCAGTACTGAACGAACGAATTCGATTGAGGTCGCTTACTTTATTGCCAAAGTGAGTTCGGCGCACTAAATGTGCCGCCTGAGCTTTACCCCAGTTTCCGGTGTAGGCCGGCAAACCGGTGCTTTGTGAAGTGAGTGTGTGAGTAATGGTTGGAGGTGAATTCATGAAACTGCGTTAATTCTATGCTCCTGTTATCGACGCTTGGCGTCGTAGGGTAAGAGGGGAAATGCAGTTGTAGTGTTACAATTTGAAAAGAGATTGATGCTTATTTCAAACTGCTGAGCGATGATATTGGAAAAAATGTCTTTGACTTATGAATAAGAAATCTATTTCTTTGAAAATAAATTTTAACTAGTTAGAAGTAGATGAAGATATTTTTTGGGGGTTTATTTTGGGGATTATTTTTTTTTCCAATTCAGGCGCAAGTTCAGAAATTTGGTGACATTCTACGGTCAGATTTACAGATGGCCGTGTATGAACTCGATAGTACCGCCAGTGCGGTGGTGTTATTCGAGGTTGGTGAATCAGAATTGAATTATATCAATGGCTTATTTCAGCTTTCAACTAAGGTTCATCGGCGAAGTAAAATTCTAACCGATGATGCACTTGATTTAGCGGATGTAAGTATAGGATATCGTTTAGGTGATTCTGAGCAAAAGGTGAATAATTTGAAAGCGAGCTCGTATTGTTTAAGCGATGAAAATGAAATTGTTGAATCTAGATTAGGTAAAGGTGATACATTTACTGAAAATTCTAGTAGCAACTGGGCTGAACTAAAATTTTCTATACCAAACGTTCGCTCGGGTTGTATTATCGAATACGAATATGAAAAGAGCTCAGAAAATCCGATCGATTTTCCAGACTGGTTTTTTCAGGGAGATCACCCAACACTTTGGAGTGAATACAATACCAAAATCCCTCAGTTCTTTAAATTTCTTACAGTTACAAGAGGTTATCAGGAGTATTACATCCAAGAAAGTAAAGAGTATAACGAACGATATACTCTTAGACCTTCAGCCGGACCAAGTGTAAGAGCCGGACAGCAAAATGCTGGAAGCTCAAACCAAGGTATGCAAGATTTTATGGTGGAAGGACTTAAAACTAGGTATGTAATGAAAGACATACCAGCAATAAAGACCGAGCCTTATATGCGAGCAAAAATCGATTACTTGGCGCATGTAAGATATCAACTAGCCGGGGTAGAATTTCCGGGAGAATTGCCAAGTAGAGTTATTGAAACTTGGGAAGAAGTAGTGGATAGGTTAGACGAATACCGAAACTATGGCGATCGCCTGAAAAGTAGCCGTACGTTGAGTGATGCAGTCAAAACCGCCACGCAAGGAGTTAGTAATAATCTGGATAAAATGATTGCGATATACAATCATGTTCAAGATAAGATCGAGTGGGATGCTAGCAATCGGTTATACATGGATAAAGGCCTTGATGAGTATTACAATGCTGGAATTGCCCACAGCTCAGCTATGAATTTTATACTCGTTCAAATGTTGCGAGAGGCTGGTTTCGAAGCGCACCCCGTATTGGTAAGTACTGCTGCAAATGGTGAAATAATAGGATTGTTTCCCGAAGAGCGGCAGTTTAATTCGACTATTACCTACGTTGCTGTTGATGGTAATTACTACTTGCTTGATCCAAAAAATTCAGCTCGGCCCTACAATATCTTACCATTTAACATCTTGGGTACTCAGGGCTTAATGATGTATCCGAATCAATTGATATGGCTACCGATCGACCAAATTGTTAAAAACTCATCATTTAAAAATGTGAATATCTCAATTGCAGATGATAGTATTCGCGGCGAGATTTCAACTCAGCTTAAAGGTTTATATGCGGTTAATATAGATGAACTGCATTCAGGTGAGGATTTTAAACAAGCACTTTCTGATGACTATTTTGGTAGGGAAACTCGTTTTGAACTCTCAAACCTAACTGTGAATAGTGCAGAGGTTCTGGATGGATATGATTTTAAATTTGAAATCACTTCCGATGGAATTGGCGGGTATTCTACATTCTATTTTAATCCAATGATTATGGATCGTTTGTCGGCGAATCCATTCAAGCTGGAAAACCGAACGTATCCCGTTGATTACAATTATCCATTCGATGAAAGCATCGTAATGACGATTACCTTCCCCGAAAACTGGCAGGTTGATGAACTGCCTAAACCGGTTCTATATCGCTTGCCCGGCAGAGCAGGTGAATTCCGCAGAATTATCAAAGCAGAAGAAAACACGATTTCGTTAAACTATCGCCTCAAAATTGACAAAATGCGATTTATGCCAGAGGAATATGAGATACTGAAAGGGATGTATGATCAAATGGTAGAAAGTCTCAATGAGAATATTGTATTCACTAAGTTGTAAAGCCTTTTTTATACAGAATAAGAGAATATGTATAACCAATTTGTAGCTACTCAGGCTGAACAAATAGTATTGAAAAAAGCATCATGAGATATATTTATATAAGTGTATTAATAATAGCTGTTTCATGTGGTTCGCCTGCTCTCAAATATCAATTTGCAAGCCAGGATTATTCGCAGATTGATAAAGAATTATTGGATGGTGCTTATTCAACGATACAAGAAAGTGATATTGAGTTAATAATTCACGATCGGTCGAAAGCTACGTATCGGGAGCGTGTGGCAATTACCATACACGACGAAGAGCATCAAAAATACGCGGCGGTGTATGAGTTTTATGATCAGCTAAGTAAAATTGAATATATGAATGCTCAGCTAATCAACAAAAATGGTCAAGTAGTTAAATCACTTAAAATCAGTGACGCCAGAGATTATAGCGTAAACGATGGGGTTTCTTTTTTTTCTGATAATCGGGTAAAAGTCTTTGAATTCTATCACCCAACCTATCCATACACCATAGAATATGAGATCGAGAAAACACTTTTTGGCACTTTAAATCTCCCGGATTGGTATCCCATTCAACCTGATCAATCGGTAGTGAAATCAAGTTTCACAATTGTTGATCACAGTACCGGAGTACGAACACATCCTGTAAAATTAGATGCCGTGGCGAAGGTAGAAGATGCTGTTGATGCAAAGATTTACAATTGGGAATTTAACAATCATCCTGCTATCGAAACGGAGCCATATTCGTCGGTTCTAGAGAACTTACCACATATGTTAGTTGCACCGGGCGAATTCGAAATTGAAGGAAGTGTTGGTGATGCCAGATCGTGGGAGACTTTTGGGAAATGGTATTTTGATTTAGGGGCAGAGACCCGCGAATTACCGCCAGCTGCTAAAGCCGAAATCGATGCTTTGATAGCTGGAGTAGAAAATGAACTCGAAATAGTTTCGATCTTATTTAATTATCTACAAGAGAAAAACAGATATGTAAGCATTCAATTGGGGATTGGTGGCTGGAAGCCATTTCCGGCAGATTTTGTTTTCGATAACAGTTATGGAGATTGTAAAGCACTAACTAATTATATGTTAGCTGCATTAGAATATGTGGGTATAAATGCACATGCAGTGCTAATAAATGCCTCGAACGATCGACCTTTAATCGAGGAATTTCCCGGCAATCAGTTTAATCATGTAGTTCTAAGAGTAACACTCGAAAACGATGAGGAAATTTGGCTTGAATGCACTAGTAAGTATTTGCCACCAAACAACCTAGGCGATGGTTACTCAAAAAAGGCACTGCTGGTTTCTGTTGAAGGCGGAAAGGTAGTAAGCACACCTGATAAATCACATAATAACAACAAAGAAGTAAGTGTTTACACAATTCAAATTGATGAAGAAGGTGTTGCTCAAATTGATGGAGAGTTAAATTATCACGGAGCTTCACAAACAAGGGTTTTACATCAACTATTGTCGGTAAGTGAGGCTAAGAAAACCGAGTGGTTGGAGGATATATTACCATCGGATAATACGAACATCGATGAAGTTGATTTCACCGGGGTAGATTCGCGTAAAGAAATTTCAAGTATAAGTTTTTCAGGTATGCTAAACGATTACGCAAAGACATCCAGTAAACGACTTTACATTCCGGTTAATAAGCTAAATCGCACGGGCATTAATTTTAAAGAAGTGGCAGAGCGAAATTTGCCAATCCGCTTTAGATATCCATATTCTGAAACAGATTCGGTGATGCTCCATATTCCAGAAGGATTTGAGATTGAATCGAAGCCATTGTTTTCAAATCCTTCTTTTGATTTCGCTGAATACAATCAGCATTTGGAGCAAAAAGGACCTAATTCTTTTTTATTTACAAGAACGGTAGAAATGAAAGAGCGAGAAATAGCGCCTGAGTTTTATAACGAGTTAAGGGAGTTTTATCTGGATCTTCGAAAGGATGACCACAAGCAATTGATTCTGGTAAGAAAAGGCTCTTAAAAAAGTCAGAAATTTATTTCGATTCAAATTTTCGCACAGAAAAGCGGCTAAAGCACCTTAAAACTTATCCACAAAAAATTATCATTAAGTAAAAACTTAATGATAGAACGAACGATAAAAATTTTTTTGTAAGGAATTGAATTGGCAGGCGTCTTACCTTACAAACAAACAATAATTATAGACAGTAGGATACGTAATGAGTTCACTAAATAAAGTAATGTTAATCGGCCGACTAGGCCAAGACCCTGAAGTTCGATACACTCAATCTAACACCGCAGTTGCTACGCTTAATATGGCAACCAGCGAGCGTTACAAAGACGGTAATGGCGAAGTTCAGGAAAAAACAGAATGGCACCGAGTAGTAGCTTGGGGACGATTAGCAGAAATCTGCCAGCAATATTTACACAAAGGATCGTTGATTTATATCGAAGGTCCATTGCAAACGCGCCAATGGGAAGACAACCAAGGCCAAAAGCGATACACCACCGAAGTAAAAGCATTGCAAATGACAATGCTTGATAGCAAAGGAAGCGGAAATAATAACGGTCCGCAAAGCCAGAATCAGAATCGCAATCAAAACCAGAATCAAAATCAGCAGGCTCCGCAACAGCAAAAGCCTCAAATGTCGAGCGCAACGCCAATCGACAGCTCGTTTGATAACATGGACGATGATCTGCCGTTCTAATTCATTCCGGTTAGAATATCACAAAGCGGCTGTCTTAACAGATAGTCGCTTTTTTTATTTTGTACCCACCGCTAGCCTGATTAAATTTGCCGAAACGCAAACAATTGCACCTATATCGAAGATCCATTTAGTTATACCAGTTTGAATTTGTTAAATGCTTTGGGCTTTCTGGCACCCGGCGGCGATGTAGACATATTTGTATTATCGATACAAATTGTAATTATGATTCTTGGGTTAATATTTTCCGCCTTTTTTTCAGGATCAGAAGTTGCCTTTTTTTCTCTTTCTACCCGTCTTGAAGATCTCCAACAAGACGAACATGGTCACTCTGCAGATCTCAGAATTTTGCAGATGTTAAGCAAACCTAGGCGATTGTTGGCCACCATTTTGATTGGCAATACATTCTCAAATATAATCGCTTCGGTTTTGGCTGCGGTGATTACAGGTAGTTTGCTTAGCACAATTGGACTTTCAGAAGTTCTGGTGTATACCATCGAAGTAATAGTACTTACTTTCGCCATCTTGATCTTGAGCGAAATCACCCCAAAACTGATTGCTATAAACGATCCGCTTGGGGTTTCCAGAAAGGTAAGCAGTTTGATCTTTGTGTTGTACGTGTTATTGAAACCCATTGCGGTTCTATTGGCAGAAAGTGCTGTAACACTTGAACGGCACTTACCGAAACCCACCTCTAAAATGACTTCCGATGACATTAAAACCATGGCGGAAGTCTCGGAGCAGGAAGGGTCGATCAAGGAAGATGAACGGGAAATTATTGAAAATGTAATTGATTTCGGCACAACTACCGTGCGCGAAATTATGACCTCCCGAGTAAATGTAATGGGAGTTTCGGTAGACGATTCACTGGAATCGGTGCTGGCTTTGATTAAAAAAGAAGGCTACTCGCGAATGCCACTTTACGACAATGATTTAGATACGATTTTAGGGGTGATTTATGCCAAAGACGTGCTTCCATTTTTAAAAGAAGTAGAAACTGAACCAGCCTTTAATTGGAAAAATATTGCTCGAAAAGCACTATACGTACCTGTTACTAAAAAACTGGACGATCTGCTTCGAGATTTTCAACAAGAGAAAACGCATATGGCCGTAGTTGTTGACGAATACGGCGGTACGGAAGGCATCATTACCATGGATGATATTTTAGAAGAAATTGTAGGCGATATTATCGACGAAGAAGGCGAAGACCCCGATTTATACACGCGATTCAAATCCGGTATTTATATTTTTGATGCACAGATCGACCTCGATGATATGGAGGATATTCTGGAATGCGAGCTTACTAGTGATTCTGATGAGTTTGAGACATTGGGTGGATTAATCTATCACACTACCGAGAATCTACCGACCGTAGGGGAGCGCATGACATTTAAAAACCTGGAGCTGACTGTGCATTCGGTTCAAAATAATCGGATCAAAAAGGTGCGAGTGAAAGTAAACGACGCTACCGAACCCAAACAGGTTGAAGAATCCTGAATAATGTCGAACTCTGATCTTAGTATTTCACACAATGTAGATCTTGCAGATCTGGCTACCATGCATGTTTCTGCCAAAGCCAAAACCTTCATCGATATTCACTCGATCGACGATTTACGACATGCATTTGAGTTTATTAAGCAGCAGGATACCGAATTTTTAATTCTTGGAGGTGGTAGCAATATTCTGTTTGTAGATGATTTCGAAGGAGTGATTCTGAACATCAACTTGAAAGGAGTTTCTATCATTGAAGAAACAGAAGATCACGTGTTACTAAAGATCGCAGCCGGTGAAAATTGGCATGAGTTGGTGATGTATTGTGTTTCGAAGAATTGGAGTGGAATAGAAAATTTAGCCTTAATTCCGGGTAAAGCGGGTGCGGCTCCTATTCAAAATATTGGGGCGTATGGAACCGAGTTAGCAGAAGTGTTAGTAGAACTTGAAGCATGGATGATTGAAACTCAAACTACCAACACATTTTCGAATGAAGAGTGTAAATTTGGCTATCGCGAAAGTGTGTTTAAATCAGATCTGAAAGGCGAGGTTGTGATTACCTCTCTAACTATCAGATTGGCAAAAAATCACATTCCAAATATTGAATACGGTGCTCTAAAAGCCGTTCTTGAGATCAAAGGAATCACCAAACCATCCATCATTCAAGTATGTGAGGCTGTGATTGAAGTACGGCAAAGTAAGTTGCCCGACCCCAACGAATTAGGTAATAATGGAAGCTTTTTTAAAAACCCAGTTATCGATGTTTTTCTGTTTAATGAACTAAAGCAGAAGTATTCTTCAATTCCCGGTTATCCGGTAACAGAACATCAGGTTAAGGTTCCGGCTGGATGGTTGATTGATCAAGCAGGCTGGAAAGGGCATCGCGTGGGAGATGCCGGAGTGCACGAAAAGCAGGCGTTGGTTCTCGTAAACTATGGGAATGCTACCGGGCAAGAAATGTATGATCTTTCAGATCGTATTAAACAGGATATCCAGAAAAAATTTGGGATAGAGCTAGTCAGAGAAGTTAATATCGTCTAGATCAGAATCCGGATTATTTATCTCAATAATTCCATTTTTGAAAAGTCCTTCCTCATCTATAAGCTGCAATTCAATGACAAAGTAGTCATTTATCGCATAGAGTGAGTCGAACACGGCTAAATCCAAAGAATCGTAGACTGAAAGGTTTAGTTCATAATCGATAAAACTTTTCAATCGAATGGATTCATCACTCCTACCTTTATTTGAAAATGACGCCGATGAACTGAATAATCCGACTGTAGGTTCTTCCAAAAAATTTACGGCATTAATCCACGAATGGGTATTCTGATTGAAGGTATAAGCATTAGGGTATGAGTGGTTAATCGACAAAGTGATTCCATCAGCTGTTTTATTCACTGATTTTAAATCAAACATGATATCCTCATCAATTTCTTCTTCAAAAGTGGTAGTTGGTGTGGTTTCTTCTTCGGGTATGAGCAAATAAATGTATGTTGTAGAAATCACAAAATTGAAAAAAGTAAGAATCACAAAGACAAAACTACGTCGTAAGAATTTGATTTGATGTGCTTTGAGAGCACGGGCAATCAGAAATGCAGGGAAAACGATCATGCTAAATGATATCGAGAAAACCGAAATGAACAATCCGGCAAACAGTTCTATAGATGCACTTTCTAGCCAGGAAAATGCATTTCCTGTATGTATTATCATCAACAAAAAGGAAAAAACGGAACAACTGGTGCCAATTCCATATATATACACGTATCCATATTCGGTATCTTCATGAAATGCTTTACATAGAGCAGTTTCAATGAACTTTGAAATTAATATGAAGAGTAATAGTGCAGGTAAAAATCTGCTGATCAAAGAAGTTGAATCCAGATTCAAGATCTGATCAATGAGTTGAGCTTTCTCAGTAACTTCGGTTGATTCCTCAGTTTTTTGATTTAATTGATATTCTCGTTCATCAAAATTTTCTTGTTGCTGCTGGTTTAGTGTTTCAATTATTTGTTGTTCTTGGGATATGATAGGCTCTTTAACAAGCTCAATTCCAATAACCAATAAAATGAAACTGAATAAGATGAAATTGTAAGGCCTAACAATTCGTTTGAATGGTGCCTCGGAGTCAACAACTTCGAGAAAAATTTTTGGACGAAATATTGATAAGCCAATTGTTGCTAAATATCTAAGAACAAAATCATATAAATCATGAATAGTCTCATTAACTTTTTCGAAAAGCTTGAAGTTATTTTGTTCCATACCCCAAAAAAATTAGCCAATACTTTATATACCTAATATTGAGTAGTTATATTCTAAGATGTTACAAAAAGATTTTTCAACTATGACTTATATACAGAAACTTTTTAAACAATCGTTTTTAATCATTTTAACAGCTGTTGCAGTAGCTTTATCTAGTTGTGTAACCATACAAACCAGTCCGGTTTCGGGTAATAAGCGCGTATATGGCTACACCTGGGAGCAAGAGCTTGAAATCGGGAAAGAAGCCGACAGTGAAATCATTGCACAATATGGTTTGTATGACGATCCGGAATTGGCCGCTTATGTTGATCGCTTGGGACAGGAATTACTGGAAGTGAGCCACTTTAATCGCGAAGACACTCCGGCAGAATATCGAAATACGCCCTTCACTTTTCGAGTGCTCAACAGTCCGGTTGTAAATGCCTTTGCACTTCCAGGAGGTTACGTGTATGTGACACGAGGCTTACTTTCACATCTGGATAACGAAGCTCAGTTGATGGTGGTACTTGGGCATGAGATTGGTCATGTTGCTGCACGACATGCATCCCAACGAGCAGCAGATCAACAGTTCGGGCAACTAGCGGTGATTGGGTCTGCCATAATTGGCGAAAGCTTGGGTTACGATGGTGGGCAGATTCTACAATTAAGTGGCACTACTGCTCAACTTTTATTTTTACGATACGGACGTGATGACGAGCGAGAGTCGGATCAGCTTGGTGTTGAGTATTCAGCTATGGAAGGTTACGAAGCAGCCGAAGGTGGCAAGTTTTTTACTTCGTTAAAAAGAATAAGCGAGAAAGCAGGCTTTGATATCCCATCGCATTTATCGTCGCACCCTGATCCGGGCGAGCGCGAAGAAAATATTCCGAAACTTGCCGCAGAATGGGAGGCCGAAGGATTCGAGCAAAGTATCATCAACCGATCTGAGTATATGAATATGATTGATGATTTGATGTATGGTGAAAACCCACGCGAAGGATATGTAGATGGCAGTACCTTTTATCATCCCGAATTAAAATTCCAGTTTGCGGTACCAGCCGGTTTTTCGGTGGCGAATCAACCTTCTGCAGTAATTTTATTCAACGAAGGTCAAGACGCCATTGTGCAATTCAGTATAGATGGTGAAAACCCTAATCCAAAGTCTTCGGTGAATGCTTTTACAAGCCAGGAAGGGATCAATCTTGAGAATCAAAATGAAATCGTTGTAAATGGGTATTCCGGGCATACTGCTTTGGTTAATACCACCACTCAAGATGGAGCACAGATAACGATTCAGGTAAGTGCTATTAGCTACGACGGTAACATTTATCGCTTTTTAAGCTACACCACCTCCGATCAATTTAGTTCTTATGCCAATGCATTTAGCGAAGTGTTTACCTCATTCGATGCGGTAGGTGATCCTGCTGTATTGAACGTTCAGCCAGCACGAATTGAACTACAACGAGTTCGTCAGAGCGGGATCTTTTCAGATTTGATTCCTCAAAATTTACCAATGGGAGTTGATCCTTTGGATGTAGCCATTCTAAATCAGGTAAACTTGGATGATAGGATTGAACGTGGGGCCGTGTTAAAAATTCCAAAAAAATAACTACAAAAAGGAAGCTCATCACCACAATGAGCTCCCTTCGTGCAGTCAGAGATTGTTTAGAGAGAAAATCCGAAAAACAAAAAGCTAACTTCCTGATAAGGATTGATTACATAACTGGTAAACACCGGTAATGAAAACGCTTCTGAAATTTTGATCTCTTTAGAAGCGGATAACCCAATTTCCTGAATGGCAGCATCTGCATTTCCATACCAGGCACTTTCGGTAGGAACGATACCTATGAACGCTTCTAAACTTACATCTTCCACTTCGAAAGGATAAGAAGCACTTAGGTAGATTGAATTATCCGGATCGTTCAGCACATTCATGTAAGCCGAGAGAGAGAAGGCTCCGGAATAACTGACAAAAGGTTCGATAACATGATTTCCATCCGCATCGAAGGTAGTAAACGTTCCCGGTGCTGCGGGGAAATAGTAATCAGTTAACCCGAATGATAGCGACGATGATTCGTCTATATCAACAGAGTACGATAGGTAGAGATCGAGTTCATTCGCACCACCACCGGTATTTGCATAAGAACCCCACGCGCCTATTTCGAAACCTCCGCTTGCATAGGCAATACCGGGTTGAATGCTTAACGATTGTCCGAAATCGATACCACGCCACACATAGCGGCTAACAACATCGGTTCCAAAGCTAACCTGTGCGGTAGATTTGGTACTGCCCGCGGCAAGAATAAATGCCAGGATGAGGAGTGTAATTTTACTAAATAATTTCATGATGAGTGAATTTGTGAGTGATATGTAAACACCGAAGGGAGTTTGAGTGAGAATCTACCTTCGGTGATTGTTGAGTGAATAGTATTATGCCAATGCAGCAGTTTCAGGGGTAAATTCCGGATAAGCTTCGGCATCGTGTTCGTGAAGATCCAGTCCCATTTCTTCGAGTTCTCCGTTTACACGAAGTGGAATGATGGCATCAATCCCCTTGAATATGAGGTAGCTAACAGGGAATGTCCAAGCGAAGGCGGCAAGAATACCGATGGCTTGTACGCCCATTACCGACCAGCTGAATCCGGCTGAATCGAATAAACCGGCGGCTAAGGTTCCCCAAACACCGCAAACGCCATGTACCGAAACCGCACCAACGGCATCATCAACATATTTTTCGATGAATAGCATTGAGTAATGACAAAGTACACCGGCAATTGCTCCTGCAAGAATGGCAAAAGTTGGTGATAAGTTTGCACATCCGGCGGTGATTCCCACCAAACCCGCAAGTACACCATTAAGTGTTACAGCACCGTCCGGTTTCCCGGTTGTCACCCAAGTAATCACCATAGCTGCAAATGCACCGGCTCCGGCGGCTAAAAAGGTGTTTAAAGCGATCAATGCTACCGAAGTGTCGCCTGTGGTTGTTGAACCGGCGTTAAAGCCAAACCAGCCTAACCATAGGATGAATACACCTAAAGCAGCCGTTGGCAAACTGTGGCCTTTAATTGTTTGAGGCTTTCCATCCAGATATTTACCAACGCGTGGACCAACGACAATAGCTCCGGCTAAAGCCGCCCATCCGCCTACCGAATGTACGACGGTAGAACCGGCGAAATCGATAAAGCCAAGTTCTTCTAACCAACCACTTCCGTTAAATAAACTTCCCCATGCCCATGAGCCAAAAATCGGGTAGATAAGCGCCGTAATAACAATGGAGAAAATGAGATACGCATTGAATGCGGTTCGTTCCGCTACAGCTCCGGATACAATAGTGGCCGCAGTTGCCGCAAACACGGCCTGAAAGAAGAAAAATGTATACGACCATTCCACCGAGTAATCGCCGATATCCATCAGCATAAAACCATCGGTTCCGATCCAGCCACCGGCTGAGGTTCCAAACATCAGCCCAAAGCCTACAAAGAAAAAGGCAAGTCCGCCCGCCGAGACGTCCATTACGTTTTTCATAATGATATTTAAGGCGTTTTTAGCCCGTGTAAAACCGACCTCTACCATAGCAAAGCCTGCCTGCATAAAAAATACAAGACACGCCGCGATGATGGTCCATATATAATTAAGATTGTTTTGTACTGTCTCTGCTGCTAATTCCTGAGCCTGCACTGAGTTCAGCGTCATAAGAGCAAGAACGCATAGAATTATTTTAGTTCTGAACTTCATTGATTTGTTTTTAAATGATGAGTAAGGTGAGATAGCTCTCGGTGTTAAATTAATTAGGCGAGAATTTAATTCAAACAAAAAAAATCAATATAAAACGAAATAGTGCATAATATATATAAGTGAAAGCGCTTTTTTGACTGATAAAAACAGATGAAAACGCTTTTATACTTAATTCATTTAATTTTTATAAAAGGAGTTTTTTAAAGCGAAGAGAAGAAGCGTTTCAGCTAAAAACTCCATACATGAAGAAGTACAAAACTGTATCTTTGAGCCGAACATCTAAAACCCAAAGCAATTATGATCTCGAGATACGCACGTGAAGAAATGTCGGGCATTTGGACCGAAGAAAATCAATTTAACGCCTGGCTGGATGTAGAACTGGCTGCCTGTTGGGCCTGGGCTAAAATTGGGGTAATTCCGATGGAAGATGTGGATACACTTTATGAAAAAGCCACATTTAAACTAGATCGTATCAAAGAAATTGAAGAGCAAACAAGGCATGATGTTGTCGCGTTTACTCGTGCCGTTTCGGAAAGCTTAGGCGACGAGAAAAAGTGGGTGCATTATGGATTAACCTCCACCGATGTGGTTGATACCGCTTGGGGCGTTCGGTTAAAACAGGCAAATGCGATAATCAAAGATGATTTAGAACGGATTATCTCGGTATTAGCAGAAAAAGCAAAAGCCCACAAATATACCGTAATGATGGGGCGTACCCATGGAATCCACGCCGAGCCTACAACCTTTGGGTTAAAGTGTGCACTTTGGTATGCCGAAATGAAACGAAATTTAGAGCGTTTTGAAAAAGCCGCTGCCGATGTTGAATTTGGGAAGTTATCCGGCTCGGTTGGTACGTTTGCGAACATCCCACCGGAAGTTGAAATGTATACGTGCGAGAAATTAGGATTAACTCCGGCGCCTATTTCTACACAAACTCTGCAACGTGATCGCCATGCGCATTATGTGTCTACATTGGCTTTGATCGGATCAACCTTAGAAAAAATGGCGGTGGAAGTTCGACATCTTCAACGAAGTGAAGTTCGCGAAGCCGAAGAAGCGTTTCGAAAAGGGCAAAAGGGATCGTCGAGTATGCCTCATAAACGAAATCCCATAAGCTCAGAGAATATTTCTGGCTGTGCACGTGTACTTCGTGGCTATATGGTTACCGCTTTCGAAAACATTCCTTTATGGCACGAGCGTGATATCTCGCATTCATCTGCGGAGCGTATTATCCTTCCCGACGCAACCATCTTGCTTGATTACATGCTCAATCGTTTCGCCAATGTGATGGAGCGATTGGTGGTGTTCAAAGAAAATATGGAAGCCAATATTTGGAAAACACATGGATTAGTATTTTCGCAACGGGTGTTGAACAAGCTTATCGAAAAAGGAATGGTTCGTGAGCAGGCTTACGATGCCGTTCAACCTTTGGCGATGCAATCGTGGGAAAATCAGATGCCGTTTAAACCCATTGTTGAAGCTGATGCCTTTATCATGTCGAACTTGACGCAGGTTGAAATTGACGACGCGTTTGACCTGAAACATCATACTCGAAATGTAGATACAATTTTTGAACGGGTTGGGTTGGGGTAGGAAAGTGACTAAGTTACAGAGTTACAGAGTTACAGAGTTACAGAGTTACAGAGTTACAGAGTTACAGAGTTACAGAGTTACAGAGTTACAGAGTTACAGAGTTACAGAGTTACAGAGTTACAGAGTTACAGAGTTACA
>JAXMOK010000021.1:0-28962 GCA_034669965.1 Balneolaceae bacterium
ATTTCGATTCATGAGAATGGAATAGAGTGACTCATGTGCGAAGTTAAGTAGGATTAGGTATTCAGAGTAAGGCCAAGGAGTCGCAGGTTCTTCCGAAGGAATCCCATTGGGGAAATCCTGTCGTCCCGACCAGTTTAACCTCAATCAGATTTATTTGGTTGAGGTTTTTTTTATTTCGATTCATGAGAATGGAATAATGTAGCTCAGGTGTAAAATTTGGCATGAGTTATCTTACCGTAAGTATTTGTATTCTGAATGAAAAAAAATTACCATCGTAATAATTCAGACAAAAGCTGACTGACTTATTAAATCAAAATAACTTTAGAACTCTATGGAAATGTTAAATAAAAATTGGTTTGCCTTTACACTTTGTGCGGTTGTTTTTGGATTGATAGGGTATTTGTTGGGTTCACAAAACTCACATTCGTGCCCAATGCATAGCTCTTCGGGCTTACATATGGGTGGTGGAGAGCACGAGATCATCATCAAAGATGGAAAACAGATGGGCGAACATGAAATGAGATTCTACCGTGACGCTGATATGGATGACGGAAATGTTACGGTAGATGTACAATCTGATACCACGGAAGACGGTGAAATTAGAGTAACCGTTAAAAAAATGAAGATTGAAGACGACGATAATTAGTCGGTTGGTCTAAGCCCTTACGTTCTTGATCTTAGGGTAGTTTTAAATTACATTCAGCCATCAGAGGGATGCTTGCCGAGCTTAATATAAGTTATTAGCAATCTTGTACGCCCGTGAAGAGATTTTCGCTTGTTTGTCTACTTTGTCTTGCCAATCCGACCGATGCAATTGCTAGAAGTTCGTCTGGAATTTTAATTTTTGCTGATGAGTTTCGTAGTCACCAAACAGCTGATACGCTATATGTATTGTTCATGGGCAACAGCTACACGTATTATTGGGGCTTAGCTCAAATTATTGAAGGTTTATCAATTTCGGGTGATACCTATATTTCAACTCGTACTTCAACGGCAAGCGGAGCTTCACTCTCTGATCATTGGCATGGGCGCTATAATCTTTCCACTAAAGAAAAGATAATTAAAGGAAAATGGGATGTAGTAGTGCTGCAAAATCAAAGCAGAAGTAGTATTGATTCGCTGGATCAATTTATGAGTTATGGGCTTAAGTTTGTGGAATTGATAAGGTCTGTTGGGGCAACGCCTTTGTTGTTTGAAACATGGGCCCGTGAAGAAAACCCATTTATGCAAGACCTAATAACTAAAGCACATGATGAGCTAGCATCTGAAGCAATGATGAAAAAAGTTCCAATAGGTACTTTATGGCAAAAGATTCGAGAATTAAGACCGGCGCTTAGTCTTTTTGATCCGGATGGAAGTCACCCAAACTCTACGGGAACCTATTTCAACGCGTGTATTTTTTATTCATTTCTAACCGGAAAACAAGCCACCTATTTACAAACTCGTGTATATTCGGTTGATCACCATGGAGAATCAATTCAACTCACCATTCAGGATGATCAAGATGCAACATTCCTTCAAAATATCATCGATACCTATTTAATGTCGTCTTTGGCAAGTCAGTGAAGTAATCAGACGTTTAATTGCGATTATTTTTCGAATAAAAAAACCCGACTAAAAAATCAGGTTTCGAAATTAGTTTGAAAATGCAAATTTAAGCATGTTCAAGTACTTCTGCTTCTGGATAATCAGTGTATCCTTCCTGACCGGGAGTATAAAAAGTTTCAGGGTTCGGATCAGCTAATTCAAGATCATTTTTTAATCGATATGGTAGATCGGGATTTGAAATAAAGGGTCTGCCAAAAGCGATTAAATCACCCAATTCGTCTTCTAAATCTTCATTTGCCTCTTCCTCTGAGGTATAGCCACCAGAAAGAATGATCGCTCCGTTTGAGAATGCATCTCGAATGATTTGCTTTATTTCTATTGGCACTTCGGGTGCACCCATGGCTGAATGATCAACAATATGGATATAAGAAAGTCCGAGTTCATTCAGAGATTTCGCTAATTGTTCATACTGTGCCTCTAGTTTTTGATGAGGCTTAATACCATTAAATACACCGTATGGTGATAGTCGAATTCCAGTTTTATTTTCGCCAATTGCATTAGTTACTGCCTTAGCAACCTCTAGGGCAAATCTGTTTCTGTTTTCAATACTACCCCCGTACTCATCTTCTCGAAGATTGGTATTTGGCGATAAGAATTGTTCAATTAAATAACCGTTAGCACCGTGAAGTTCCACTCCATCAAAACCTGCCTCGATGGCTCGTTCGGCGGCATCTACGTATTCTTTTATCGTAGATTCAATTTCGCCTAAACTCATTGCTTGAGGAGTTGGATAATCCTGTGGACCGTCCTGATCGGTATACATTTGCTCATCTTCGAGCTGTACTGCGCTTGGTGCCAGGACTTTTCCATTCTCCGGTAAATTTAGTGGATGAGAAACCCGTCCGGTATGCATCAATTGCATGATTATCTTACCATCGTTTTCATGAACTTCCTCGGTCACTTTTTTCCAGGCATTGGTTTGTTCATCGTTATAAATGCCGGGAATTCTAGGATAACCCACTCCATTGGGCGACGGTCCTACTCCCTCGGTTATGATTAACCCTGCCCCCGAACGTTGCCCGTAATAAGTAGCCATTATGTCTGTAGGGACATGTTCTTGGTTGGCTCGGCTACGGGTTAATGGCGCCATAACCATTCTGTTTTTTAATGATAAATGATTGAGTGAAAATTCTGTAAATAACATGTTTGAGTAGGATTCTGTTTAATTAATACTTTTGTTTGTCTTTAATGATTAAAGAGTTAGGCTTGGATTCAGTTCCGATTCCCACTTCGATTCTATCCACGATGCTGATAGAAAAAATTGATGATGCTTTGTAATTTGCAAATTCGATCATCCAATCATTGCACATCTTGTTTATCATCAATACAAAGTTTCGCCTATATTTAAGCGCACTCTCAACTGAATTTATTTATGAAGCGCATACTCACTCTGTTCATTGTTACCACTCTATTTATTGGCTGTTCAAGCTACTCAAACCGCGACTTTGTTGATTTCAAACATTCTGGAAATCAATATTTTGTGACAGTTGATGATGGTGAATACCTCTTTCAGTTTTACTCGCCGGAAATACTCGAGGTACATTTTATTCCCGAAGGAGAACCTCTCATCGACAGCTCACACACCGTGGTAATGGAAGTGCCGGATATCGAAATTGCTGAGGTAGAAGAAAGCAGCAATTCAATTTCTATTGAGACTGAAGCATTATCTGTACAAATTCGCAAGGATCCCTTTCGGATTACTTACTTCCACGATGGAGAACAGGTGATAGCAGAGCGCGCAGGCTTTGAGCGAGATTCGTTGGATGCTATCGAGTTTAGTATTACTGATGACGAAGCGCTGTACGGTACCGGATCGCGGGCGCTGGGCATGAATCGTCGCGGACACCGACTCCCTCTATACAACAAAGCTCAATACGGCTACAGCAATTATAGTGAGCAGTTGAATTACGCTATTCCGGTAGTGCTTTCATCAAAACAATACCTCCTGCATTTTGATAACGCCCCGATTGGATTTATCGACTTAGATAGCAAAGGCGATAATACTTTAAAGTATGAGACTATTGGCGGGCGAAAAACCTATCAATTGGTTGTAGGGGATGACTGGCTCGATATCATGAACAACTACACCGAACTAACCGGGAAGCAGCCGATGTTGCCGCAATGGGCGCTAGGCAATTTTGCCAGTCGATTTGGATATCATAGCCAGCAGGAAGTGCTCGAAACCATCAAGAAGTTTAAAGAAGATGATATTCCGGTGGATGCAGTAATCATCGACTTATTTTGGTTTGGAAAGGAAATTCAATACACCCTCGGTAACCTCGAGTTTTATGCCGATTCATTCCCCGATCCAGATCGAATGATACGTGAGTTACGCGAGCAAGATGTGGAAACAATCCTGATTACAGAGCCCTTTGTTCTTAAAACATCTACACGTTGGGAGGAAGCCATTGAGAAGGATATTCTAGCAGTTGATTCGACAGGAGAAGCTGCAGAATTTGAATTCTATTTTGGTGAAGGGGGTATCATCGACATTTACAGCGAAAAAGGGTACGAGTGGTTCTCTGACATCAATTTGGAGCTTTTCGAACGAGGCGTAACCGGAATGTGGGGCGATTTAGGTGAACCCGAAGCACATCCCTCGTATGTGATTCACGAGACAGGAACCGCCGATGAAGTGCATAACATTTATGGGCACGATTGGGCGCGTTTAGTATTCAACACCTTTCGCGAGTATGATAATGAAATCCGTCCATTTGTGTTGATGCGAGCCGGTTACTCGGGTTCTCAACGTTATGGGTTGGTTCCGTGGTCGGGCGATGTAAGTCGCTCTTGGGATGGGCTGAGCAGCCAAGTTGAAATTGCACTTCAAATGAGTATGCAAGGGCTTGCATATATGCATTCCGATCTGGGAGGATTTACTCCGGGAGATGTTGATGGCGAATTGTATTCACGTTGGATGCAATACGGAGTTTTCCAGCCGATATACCGTCCACACGCTGATCAAGCGATTCCAAGTGAACCGGTTTTTTGGGATGATTCGACCAAAGCATTGGCAAAGCAAGCCATCGAATTACGCTATCAGTTGTTGCCGTATAATTACACGTTAAGTTGGGAAAATACCGTTACTGGAGCCCCTTTAATGCGACCGCTTTTCTTCGAAGAACCGGAAAATGAAAAGCTCTTTGACTATGATACCGCTTATCTTTGGGGCAATGATTTCTTAATTGCACCCATCATGAATCCGGGACAAGAATCCATCGAAATCTACGCGCCAAAAGCAGTAGGTTGGTTCGATTTTTATACCGATAAATTTATTGCCGGTGGAAGATCGCATACCATATCTACGAAAAAAGAATCAATCCCAACTTATGTTCGTGCGGGGGCAATCATCCCAACAGCTAAGCCCTTGCAATCGACCAAAGAATACGATGGTAATGAGTTGATTTTCCATTATTTCAATCATGCGGATGCAGGCGCTACCACTGCAACCGTTTATAATGACGACGGGCTTACCTTTGGCTCATATGAAGCCGGTGAATTTGAATTGATAAACATTGTGGCTGAGGCTGACGGAGAGAATATCACGTTAACAATCGGCGCCGAAATTGGAGAGAATTATGATCCTCAAACCAAAACACTAAACTTTGTGATCAGAAATGTAGAACGTGCTCCTATACAAGTAATTTTTAACGGAGAGCGAGTTGTTGGCTCTTGGAATTGGGACAATCAAAGATTGAGTTTTACCGTGGATTGGAACCCGGCTGAAAGCGCTACGATCGTTATTGAGTTATAAAACTTAGGACGATTTCGAAGCCATATCGATGGCGGCCATGGCATATCCGCCGTCGTCGCCATCTACAAAATGGAAATGCAAACCGGAGTATTCTTTGATCATACAAGTAACAAGTGCAGCCTCCGAAATGTGAATTCCATATTGAAATGATTGCTCGGCTTCCAATTCTTCGAGATAATGAATAAGGGCTTCTTTTTCTTCCTTCGTACAGGATAAAACCACACGGAGCATGTCGTCGAATTTCTTGTAATCCGAATTCATTACAAGTTCGGGTTTATAATTTCCCCATTCAAAATTGTTCGTCTTGATATTAAATGCCATCAATATTTTGCCGATCACGATTCTATAGTACAAATCGAGAATGTAGAGCAGCTGATCGAAGGTATTTTTGGTGAATGTCCGAGTTTTAAATTCGTTTTTTAGCCAAGAAGGATTAAAGCTAAACTTTAATGACTCTTCAGTTATGGGATGTTCTGAGCTAACAATTTGCTCAACATTCTGGATAATTTTCCGGTATTCTTTCACTGAGTTTAGTTCGCTGGATGTGCATTTAATCAATAACGATATTACCAATTTTCCATCCTGGGATACCCGATCCCATCGGCATTCTAAACCGGTAAAATCGGCTTCAATAGAATCATCTGTAAGATCTATCAAATAGCTGGTTCCTTCTTCTTTAAGAAGTTTATCTGCATACGATAAGCCACCTCCTGCAAATACAGCTTGCTGATGAAATTCAGACAGTTTTACTTTAGCAACCAACACATCGCTACCATGTTCTCGTATTGTAGCAATAGGTATAGCTCCAACTCGAAGATCTAGATTAAAAACTGTTTCAGCCATTTTTTTTGTGCCGAGAAAGGCATTTTTAACCGTATTAAGATGCTCTGGTGGAATGCAGATACTGGCACCATCTCCCCCAAAAACATAGGGTACTTGAAGATCATCGAGCGCATTGATGGTGGCTACAATACACGAAGCACCAATAGTATTTACTTCTTTGTATTTCCCCTGCTGAATGGCTAACCGGCTTCCAACCACATCGGATAAAACCACGTACCAATCGTCGGGTACGTGATGAAAAACTTCGGGGTTAGTGATCTCATCAAAGGTTTGAAGATGAGGAAGATCTCGAAAGAAATGGTTGTTCATTTAGACTATAACCACTTTTTGTGTTTAAAAAATGCGACTAGTCCTAAAGTAGTAATCAACATTAAACCAAGTAAGGATGGATAGGCCCAGGGATATTGCAACTCGGGCATGTGCTGGAAATTCATTCCATAAATACCCGCTAGAAAAGTTAATGGGATAAAAATTGCTGCTACAATAGTGAGCACCTTCATTACTTGGTTCATCTCGTTACTAAGCAATGAAATGTGTAAGTCGGTGAGGGTTTTCAGAGCGTCGCGATGATCGTTTAGCTGAGTAACAATTTGATTTAGATGGTTCTTTAAATCTTCAAAGAAATGGGAGATTTCATCTGAAATAAATTCAGATTCATGTTTGGTGATATGTTGAATGGCCAGGTCGAGCGGCACCATATATTTGCGAAGCTGAATGAGCTCTTTCTTTAGCTCGTTGATCTCGTTTAGGGTGTTTTTGTCGTTATCATTAAAGATGTTTTCCTCCAACTGATCAATATTTCCGGTGAATTCATCAAGAACCAGGAAGTAATTATCCACAATGGCATCCAGCAGAGCATAAAGCAGGTAATCGTGACCTCTGGATCTGAATTTACCATAAGATATTCGAAGCCGATTTCTGACACCATCAAAAACATCACCCGGCTTTTCCTGCAACCCTAGTAAATAATGATCACCTAGAACCAGACTAATATGCTCTGTTTCTATCTTGGTTCCGTTAGTTTTGATCATCTTAAGCGTGATGAACAACTGATGTTCAAATTCCTCGGTTTTAGGAAGTTCGCTGGTATTTAGAGCGTCTTCTAAGGCCAGGTTATTAATTGAGAACTGCTTACCGATTTCTGCAATGATCTCTGAGTTATGTAATCCGGTAACATTGAACCAATTCACTTTATCGCCCCGAATGGCTGAATAAACAGCAGCCGGATTATCTATGGGTTCTTCAATAAATGATTCGGGGTTGTATTGAATTGCTTCAACTGCAACAGGAGTATCTGTATGATCACCGGTGTAGAGGAGGGTGCCGGGAGCTAAACCTGCTTTCTTGTACATATCGTTTTTTTCTGAGTATAAGAAAGATGGAAAGGTTTCCATAAATAAAAAAAAGGCAGCCGGTTCATGGACTGCCTTTAGGTAGTGTAATACTAACTATGATTAGTTAGTTAACAATTTGATTATTTCTTCTTTTTAGCTTTCCCGTTACCCTGATTTCCTGCAACCGATACTTCAAGGGTATCTCCGGTAGTGTTGCCACTGGAGTCCATAGCTTGCATTGAAATGGTGTATAATCTACCATTGCCATTACCGGCACGTTCAGCTCTTACATATACATCATACGTGCCATCCAGATTTGCTACAATTTCATAGTCTTCATCGGTATTACCGTCGCCATTGCCGTTCGAATCTTCATTACTGCTAACGGTGATGTCAACGCCCGTTGCGCCATCTACAATGTCAGATGCACTTATTCCACTCACGGCCAATACCATTTTATGATTTGGTGGCCACAGTGAGTTGGTTTCGGTGGTAAAGATTAGATCAGGTGAAGTTGTGTCAGTGATCGTAATGGTTATATCGTCGGATGATGATTCTGTACCGTCGTTCACGGTAAGAGTAAAAGTGTGTGTTCCCACACCAAGGTCAGCTGTAGTAACTGCTGAAGTTGCTCCATTCGACCAACTGTAGGTTAAAGCATCGCCATCGGCGTCTGAAGAAGCTGAACCATCAAGCGTAACAGCTGTTGTAGCTCCTGTTGCTTCGATTGTTTGATCGGTGCCGGCATCAGCTATTGGAGCAGTGTTTGCAGGTGTACCTTGGTTAGGAATGCTTCTGGTACAGGTAATGTCTCCGTTTGCAGTAGCATAACATATGTCGTTATTTCCTGAAACCGATACTGTTACTGCATTAGCCCCAGGTATACTCATTGTTCCATCGAATAGATTTCTACCGAAACAGCCAATATCTCCATTTTCTTTCACATAACAAGCTTGATCGAAACTAGCATCAAATGCTATAGCGTTGCCACCATAATAACCAGCAGTTTGGCCTACTTCATTATAAGAGTTGTTCATACAATCTACATTGCCTTCTTCGGTAAGGATACACATTGCATAAGAACCTTCGCCATTTGGAGTTGGGGTTCCTTGTACATGCCATTCGGGTTCTCCAACATTCCAGCCCATACATTTTAAAGCAGTAGAATCTGTAGTTTTAATACAAACCGCATATGCAGACATTGTCAACCATTCTGGATCCCCTGTATAGTTTTCATCAATTTCCGCAGAATAGATTACATTCCAGTTGCTTGAACCTGTTAAATAATATCCTGCACATAGAATTTCATAATTAGTTGCAGTAATTACACAGGCTTGTCCGTAACCAACGTCAAAGCTTATGGCAGGGCCATCAGAACCATTATAACTTAATTCATCACCAAGGTACCCAACACATGTGGTAGTGCCATCAGCATTTAGAAAACAATTCGTATAGTAACCTGCCTTAAAATCAATAATACTGCCGTCTAAGATTTCATGATCAGCGAGGCCGTAGTTTGATCGGTCAGGATATTTTCCATCTGACCAAGAGGCATAGTTACCTTCATTCGGGTAATAAGCAGTTACATGAGCAGCGCCTGCATCTAAGAGAACAGAGGGCTGAGTTGAATTACTTGAATTGAAAGCAGTGGTAGCCTTTGATTTTGAAACCGATGAGTTTTCGTTATTTACATCAGGTCCGGATATAGAATTGCTTTCCTGACACGACGTAAATGTTATTGCAGCTACTAATACTAGAACTGCAGAGAAGCGTAACTTAATCATTTTGATACTCCTTAAATGATTTGTAGCCTAAAAAGGCCAACGTATTCGAAATTAAAAGTGAACTCTCCCCCTCAAGAGAACCTTGACAAAACTACGCCCGATTTGATTCTTATCAAATGTATTATCGGTTCACGTACTGTAAGTGGATAAAAAACAGTGCTAAAAATTTGAAGTGTGATATTAGAGTTCATTAAGAATAAAACATAAAAAAGGCATCCATAACTGGATGCCTTTTCAAAGTTAAAAATAAGGAGTTAGCGTTTATTTATTTTTACCGCCTTTTCCATTGCCTTGGCTTTTAGCTACTGATACTTCTACAGTATCACCAGATGAGTTACCGGCAACATCAGATGTTGAGAATGAAATAGTATATACTCTTCCATTACCATTACCCGACCGTTCTGCCCGTACGTAAACGTCGTAGCTTCCGTCTGGATTAGCAAAGATTTCATAATCTTCGTCGGTATTACCATCTCCATTTCCATTCGCGTCTTCATTGCTTGTAACTACGATTTCAACATCGGTAGCTTCATCAACAATGTCATATGCACTGATTCCACTTACAACGAGAACCATTTTATGATTTGGTGGCCATAATGAATTGGTTTCGGTAGTGAAAGTCAGATCAGGAGCGGTAGTGTCGGTGATGGTTACTGTTACGTCATCACTGTCGGATCCGCCGTATCCATCATCTACAGTTAATGTAAATACATAAGTGCCAGGTGCAAGGTCGAAGTTTGCGTCAGCAGTAGTGGCAACTTCGTTACCGTCAAGACTCCAGCTAAATGTTAGTGCATCGCCGTTAGCATCTGTGCCGCTTCCTGAAATTGAAACCGGTGATGTTGGTCCTGTTGCTTCAAACGTTTGGTCGGATCCTGCTTCTGCAACCGGAGGAGTGTTATAAACTTCAACTGTTACTTCATCAGAGTTAGTTGCGCCATAACCATCATCTACAGTTAATACAAAGGTATAGGTGTCTCTTTCCAAATTTAACGATGGCGTTGCACCTGTAGCCACTTCAGAACCGTTTAGGCTCCAGCTGTAAGTTAATGGATCATTATTGGCGTCAGAAGAACCCGAGCCGTCTAATTGCACGGATGTGGTATGTCCGGTAGCTTCGATAGATTGGTCGGAGCCGGCATCAGCAACAGGTGCGGTATTATATACTTCAATCGAAACTTCATCTGAATCGGTTTCTTCACCATCTGATACAGTTAATGTGATTGTATAATTGCCTCGTTCCAAATCAACTGAAGGAGCCGAGCCGGTTGCAATTTCATTACCATCCATGGTCCAGCTGAAAGTTAGTGGATCATCGTCAGCATCAGAAGAACCGGTGCCATCTAAAGTTACAGATGTTAATACTCCAGTAGCTTCTACCGATTGGTCAGTTCCGGCATCTGCAACAGGTGCTGTGTTCAGATCGATTGGTGGAGGAGGAGTGCCACCAAAGTCTTCCGTAGTTTCCAATCTGAATTTACCACCAGCTAATCCACCACCATCAAAAATTACGAAGGTTAGGGTGTGATCTCCATCTAAAGTAACTCCATACTCGCCGGGAGTACTTACAGCAGGTTGGTAACCAATTAATTGTGGATTGTCACCATTTTCGTCAGCTAAATATACCCAAGAGCAATTATCTGCTAACAATTGAATTACGAAATCTCCATTACCGGAAACTTGAGTTTCATACTTCGACCAGTTATGTCCGCCGGGTCCATTTGAAGCAGATGAGTTCATGCTATTGTAAGAGTTAATCCATTCGGCATCGAATGTGCTATTATCCCATGGGTGTGTTGAACCGTTATCTTGAGTTACTACAAAAGCATTGTGAGGGTTAACCCAGTTTGCATTCAGGCCAAAGTCGTTACCTTGATAACAAACGGTATTTACCCAATTTGGATCTTCGGTGCTTGGTAGTATTGCATCCCAGGTCATAGTGCCGGAATCACTAAAATAGGTGTTATTGGTTGTCCCCGAACCACCTGATCCATCACCATTCCAGATAACTGCCGCTAGGTAATTATTTTCGGAGTAGCTATATCCGACAACTTCGGCATTGTCATTTATATCCCGACCAATACTATATGCAGAATAATCCGGACTAAGGTATCCAAGATCAATTACTCCATTTAGTTCGTCCCATTGAGTTGCGGTATAATAATTACCATTATTAAACCCTCTCGAATGACCAATAACAATGCCATTGTTATTTATTCCATGCGCATAAAAATAAGTATTAGAATTTCCATCACTATTTAAGCTGGTAAACCCGGAAACAGGATCAAAAAAGAAAGCTCCGTTTTCGTGATCAACAAGGTTATATGCATCTCCTACAATCTGGCCATTATTGTTAATATCTCGTGGTATAACATTCATATTATTGGTAGTAGCCAGTCCAAAACCTAAGTAATCGGTAAATCCGTCATTTTCATTCCAGGTGAATGCACCTCTATACCACTGATTATTACTGTCATACGCATCGTAATATCCAACAATTGTGCCATTGTCGTTTATAGCCATTGGGAAAATTCGATATGCTTCTGAATTTGGTAATCCAATGTCAACAAATCCATTCACTTCATCCCAAATAAACCCTTTGTAGTTGTTGTTTGCATAGGGTACATAGGTGTAACCGGTAATTTGGCCATTGTTATTCATACCCATTGAATAAGTATGAGTTGACCCGGCTAATGATCCTAGGTCTGTTGCAGAACCATCACTTTCCCAACGAACTGCATGATTATAACCACTTGAAGAAGAACTGTAACCTGCAGCTTGTCCGGCATCATTGACATCATTTGCATAGCCGTTATTATTGTGGTTCGGTAATTTATCAAGTAAAGTAAGTTGATTGTTATTCCAAATCGCTGGTCTATATTCAGTCCCTGTATAAACTTGACCTATTATATAACCCGTATTACTTATACTAAGTGCGATACTATACTGGTACCCTGAAGTAGTGTAGGGTGTTAGTTCATTTATTTCAAAGCCAGAAGTAGATGTTTTTAGTTTTGAAGAATTAGTAACCCTAAAATCTTCTGGATCGTGATCCATGTTTAATGGATTTGTCCCCATCGGATCCCTGACTTCCTCAGGCGTCATCACTTCGGAGATTGCCTCAGCAGAAAGCTCAGGTTGCTCAATATCCATTTCCGGAGCTAGCGGAGATGAATTTTGTTTATTACATGATATTATTAGAATTGGAATGACAAGAACACATAGTAATGCTCTGTACCAATTATTATTGGTAGCCATAGATGTACCCCACGTTTATTTATTGATTGTTAGTGCGAAAAAACCATATTAAATTATTTTAACGATAAAAACTATTAAAAAAAAGCAGCCCTTTCACGGGCTGCTTTTAGGTAGTGTAATACTAACTAAATTTAGTTAGTCAACAATTTGATTATTTCTTCTTTTTAGCTTTTCCATTACCCTTATTTTTGGCAACAGATACTTCAACAGAATCTCCGGTAGTGTTACCAATGGAGTCCATAGCTTGCATTGAAATGGTGTATAATCTACCATTGCCATTACCGGAACGTTCAGCTCTTACATATACATCATAGGTGCCATCCAGGTTAGCTGAAATATTATAATCTTCATCGGTATTACCGTCGCCATTGCCGTTCGAATCTTCATTGCTGGTAACGGTGATAACAACCTCAGTTGCGCCATCAACTATGTCATTTGCGCTTATTCCGCTAACAACCAACACCATTTTATGATTTGGTGGCCATAATGAATTGGTTTCAGCGGTAAAAGTTAGATCAGGTGAAGTAGTGTCAGTAATTGTAATGGTTACTTCATCGGTGGATGATTCTGTACCGTCGTTCACGGTTAGAGTAAAAGTGTGTGTTCCCACGCCAAGGTCTACTGTAGTAACTGCTGAAGTTGCTCCATTCGACCAACTGTAGGTTAAAGCATCGCCATCAGCGTCTGAAGAAGCTGAGCCGTCTAATGTTACAGAAGTAGTAGCTCCGGTTGCTTCAATATTTTGATCAGAGCCTGCATTTGCTACTGGGGCAGTATTTGAAGAACCATACTCATCGGGTGTACTTCGGGTACATGTGATATCTCCTGATGCAGTTGCGTAACAGATATCGTTATTATTTGATACTGAAACCGTTGTTGCGTTAACCCCCGTGAAACTCATTATACCATTATGGGTGTTTCTACCAAAACATCCAATATCACCATTTTGTTTAACATAGCATGCCTGATCGAAATTTGCATCAAAAGCAATCACATCCCCCCCATAATAACCAGCTGTTTGTCCAACATTATTATGTGTGTTGTTCATGCAATCAATATTGCCTTCTTCGGTAAGAATACACATTGCATAATGACCTTCTCCGTTTGGTGAAGGTGTACCTTCAACTTGCCAAATTGGTTCTGTTACATTCCAGCCACTACATGCTAATGAATTATATAAATAATGACTGCTCTCGTTACCCACATCAAATTTAGCACAGACTGCGTATGATGACATAATTATCCATTCGGGTAGGTAGCTTGCGCCATCTAGAATACTTTCACCTTCTTCTGCATGTGCAGGGTGGTATGCTTCTGCCCAACTTGTACCAGTTAGAGAGCTTCCATAACAGTAAATTCCCCCATCACCGGTAATAACACAAGATTGTCCATAGCCAACATCAAAACTAACAGCCGGACCAAATTGACCATTATAACTTAATTCGTTGCCAAGATAACCAACACAGGTGGTTGTGCCATCTGCATTTAATACACAGTTGGTATAATCCCCGGATTTGAAGTCTATCACAGACCCGTCCAGAACTTCATCCACATAGAGCCCATAATTTGATCTGTTAGGATATTTTCCATCTGCCCAAGAGGTATAATTTCCATCTTGTGGATAATACGCTGTTACATGATGTGCCCCGGCATCCAACAATACGGTTGTTTGAGTAGAGCTTTGTGTATTAAGCAAATTTGTTGCTTTTGACTTTGAGATAGCAGATGTAACTGCTTCTTCAGTGCTTTCTGGTCCGGATATTGAATTATTTTCCTGACAAGCCGTGAGTGTAATTGCAGCTACTAATACTAGAACTGCAGAGAAGCGTAAATTTATCATTTTGAAACTCCTTAAATGATTGTGTAGACCCGAAAAGGCCAACGTATTCTGATTTAATAGATGGACTCTCCCCCTCAAGAGAACCAACGAAAGAATACGCAGAGTAGTTTAAAGCTCAAATGTAACATCTGTTCAATATCGTGTAATATCGAACCAAGCGTATCGCTTTATAAATGTCTGATATGTAAATTCGTTTCAAATAGCGTTTATGAAAAACACCTAACTGATGGGCAACTCAATATTATAAACAACTTATCCGAATGAGGAATGTGTAAAATCGTCTCAAAATACTCGTTAGGGGTCTCTAAGGGTGTTTTTGAAATAATATGACGATTTTGTAGTATTAAAACTTACAGTCGAACCGGTAGAAACTGTTACTCAGTTTGATTGTTGGCAATGAAGGACATGTAATATCGGTTCGGTTATCTTCTATGATTACAAGCTTAAATAAGACAATATTAAATTTAATGTTGATGACAACAATTCTGTTGACATCACCGGTTACATTTGCCTATCAAGAGACAGCACTTACAGATACTTACATCATTAATAAATTTACCAAAGATGATGTGCTGCCTACCAACACAGTAACTGATATTCACTTGTCTCAATCTGGAATTTTGTATGCTGCAAGTAATGAAGGATTAATAATTCATGATGGTTTCAATTGGGATCTAGTAAATACAGAGAATGCTCCTGAGTTACTTTCTGAGCGGGTTCTTAAAATTATTGAAACTCCGTATGGTCAAGTGTTTTTTCAAGATCAGTCGAACCACTTGTATGTAATAAATGTAAATCAGCAGGTAGTTATAATTAGGGATCCTAAGTCGGGTGAGCCGATTATTGTTAAAGCAATAGATGAACAAGAAAACTGGCTGACAGTTGTAACAGATACAAAACTATTGTCCATCGATCGGGAACTAACAGTTAGGGGTGAACATCACAATGCGAAAGGTTCTATTTGGGATGTTGAGATGATTGACTCAGAAATCTATGTTATATCAAGTGAGGGACTTTATCGTTTTGACGAATCAGATGAGTCGACATTGATTACAGATTTTGAATTCGTAGATGTGAATTATTTTGCCAGATTAGAATACCTGGATAATGCTTTACTGATTTTCGGTAATGGGGGTATAGAGTGTGTTGCTATAACCATTGAGACAAATTGTGAGGATTATCGATTTAAAGGTAATCCAGACGAAAAAGTGTATCATCAAAAATTAAATAAAGACCTTTTTAATGTAATATCATCAAATCAACGTCTCATACAAAAATCAGGTTCGCAAATAATTAATATTCGGAATGAAGAAGGCCTGATGTATGAAAGTATACTAGAGGAGTTCACTGATAATTTGTTGATCACATCAAAAGGGGTTTGGGTAGATGATAACCCCATTTTTATACCAACTGTTGAAATTGTAGATGCAACTACCGATGGTAAAAGCATTTGGTTGACATCCGACCAACATGGAATCATTCAGATCAAACCAAACTATTTCACCCACTTCACTTGGCCCGGCTTAGTAAACAGTTACTCGGTCGTCGAAAAAGATGAAAGCATTTGGGGTGGTAGTTTTGAGTTTGGGTTTATGGAAGTAGAAAAAAATTCTGAGCTGATTTCAACCAAAAATTCCGCGTTACCAAATAATACCATTCGAATGATGGGAGCTTTATCGACTGGAGATCTGATTATTTCAAACTGGGGAGAGAAGCCTGTTTATTTCAAAAACAATGAAATTATAAACATTCCACAATTACAGGAATTAAACTGGGCTACTACAAATGTTGCCGAAGGCATTTATGAATTTGAAAACGGCGAAATTCTTATTGGAACTTTAGAGGAATTGTATGTTATGGATGAAGAATCTGTGACGGCAATTAAAGCACCGGATGGGAGCTCGATTGAGGGTGTGCAAAGAATAGTTGCCGATCCTTTTACTGAAAGAGTTTTTCTGTGTACAAAACAAAATGGATTATATGTATATGAAAACGGGATTGTAAAACCTCTTTTTGGCGAAAATGATCCAAGACACATTCGGGATATTTATTTCACCTCACCAAATTCATTTTGGGTTGCAACCTATAGTTCAGGCCTCGTTCGATACATCCTCGATGAGAACGGTGTGATTAAGGATAGAAAACAGATTGATTACAACAATAGATTACCGGATACCGGATTTCACAAGTTTCTAAAAATTGATGATGATGAGCTTTGGGTATCCAGCAATGATGGCTTGTTACAAATTAGTTTAACTGCACTTGAGGCTGCCGCCAGAAATGGTGACGCACTTAAAACGTTTAAATTATTTACTGAAAAAGACGGATTAATAAATCGAGAGTTCAATGGTGGTTCACAAAACACAGGCTTAGTTGATCACAATGGGAATGTATGGTTCACTAACCAATCAGGTTTAGTGAGTTTTAACCCTAAAAATTTTTTACCGGAAGAGGTAACTAATAAGAATTTTTATGTGCGAAGAATTTCTAACGAGCGTGAGAATGAAATCTGGACCTCTACAGATTCAGTAATTCTAAGTGGTTGGAATAATACATTTAGCATTGAATTTGCTCACATTAATACTTTAAAGAACAGCACGTCAGATATCTGGTATTCAGTTAACAATAAGAGTTGGCAGCTATCTGAAAAAGCTGGTGTTACAATTCCGGTTAAACTGCGAAGTGGCGCTGCAACCGTTGATTTTGCTTTATACCCAAATAAAGAGCCCGTTTATTCCCTCACATTGATTCGGGAGACCCCTTTGGTGAATCAGGCTTGGTTTCGATTGGTGATGGGGATGCTCGTTCTTTCAACTCTAATTGGATGGATTGTTATAAAACGAAATCTAAAAGAAGCTATACAAGTTTCTGACGAAGTGGAGGTTGAAGAGAAAAAATCAGAAGTTGAGATCATAACAGAATGCATACATCAAAATTATCAAAACCCTGGGTTCAATCTCGACGATTTGTCCAGGAAAGTGAAAATGAGTCGATCAACTATGTATAGAATTTGGGGAAAGGAAAGGGATGAATCGCTCAATGCATACCTGCTTTCAGTGCGTCTACTAAAAGCAGTGGAGCTATTAGTAGACGAAGAAAAGACCATTACCGAGGCAGCCGAACAGTCGGGTTTCAGGTCACAGTCTTACTTTTCGAAAGTCTTTAAAAAGTATTATTCACTTTCACCTTCCAAATTTCTGGAAAAGCGAAATCAGGTTAATTTGTGACTACTATTTCTTCGACTGACACAGCTCTACCAACACGCCGGCATTGTCTTTGGGATGCACAAAGGCCACTAGTTTGTTGTCGGCGCCATCTTTGGGTTGCTCGTTGAGCACCGTAAAACCTTCTTCACGCAAGCGGTCCAGTTCGGCGTAAATGTCGTTAACTTCAAAGGCAACATGATGTAACCCTTGTCCTTTTTTTGCAATGTACTTAGCAATTACCGAATCCTCGCTGGTAGCACCTAATAATTCTACTTTCGACTCACCGGTTTGGAAAAAAGCCGTTTCCACTTTTTCGCTTTCTACAATTTCACGTTTAGTGCAAGGTGAGTTTAAAATGGTTTCGTAAGTTTTTACGGCTGATTCCAAATCAGCAACGGCAATTCCAATATGATCGATATGCATGTGAAAAGCAGGTTAAAGTGTTTGGTTCTTTTTGTAATTTAAGCGCTTCAAATTTACATAAAATTAAAAGAACCCCTGATGAAAAAACTTTTATTGCTAGCTGTAACTGTATTCCTATTTGTTTCATGCAGCAGCGAAGAAGATCCCGCACAAAAAGATGATATCGCAATAATTACTACAGAATTTGGCGATATGCATGTTCTTCTATACGATCAAACCCCTATCCATAAAGAGAATTTTCTAAAATTAGCTAACGAAGGCTTCTACGACAGCACCAAATTCCATCGTGTAATTCAAGGATTCATGATTCAAGGCGGTGATCCAAACTCGAAAGATGATAATCCAGCAGACGATGGACAAGGCGGCCCTGGATATACACTGGATGCTGAATTCGACAATCAACTGGTTCACAAAAAAGGAGCGATTGCTGCTGCTAGATTGGGAGATCAGCAAAATCCGGAACGCAGAAGCAGCGGATCACAATTTTACATTGTGCATGGCCGTCCTGTGCAGAGCATGGAGTTAGATCAAATGTTAGCTCAGCGCAATGAGTTAGCCCGCCAAGATATGATTCGCGAATATGTTCAAGCACCCGAGCAGGAAGAATTATTAAATCAATTGAGAACGTATATGCAATCGAATTTGGTTGATAGTGTTGAAGCAACTATTGCCAGTATTGAGCCTATTGCAACTGATGGATATGTTCCAACAACTTATACTCCTGTACAGCGGGATATGTATAACGAGCTTGGAGGAGTACCATTTCTAGATGGTAATTATACCGTATTTGGCGAGGTTATTCTTGGCCTTAATATTGTAGATAGTATTGCCGTTCAAACAACAGGTCAGGCAGATCGTCCACTGGAGGATATTCCCATGACCGTGCGCGTTGAAACTATGGACAAAGCAAAAATTGAGCAGACTTACGGATATTCCTACGATCAATAAATCAGTTACTTTCGGATTAATCGTTTTGATGATTGGGTTGGTGAGCTGTGTTCATCAACCCAAACCGGATCATTACTTTCTTGATGGCTATCCGGATTTGATTTTTCGGACCCAAGATGGTGATCCTGTTCCCACGAGGTTTTTTATAACCAACCGCTCAGACAATGGATCCAATACCTACGAGATTTTGGATCGATCACTCATTCTCACTTATCGCAAAGATGGGAGTGCGTACAGCGGTTACATTCGCACCTTCCATTGGGGTATTTATAATCTGGAAGCAATATTTAAAGACGGTTATATCAATCGCTTACGGTATTGGCATCCTAATCGGCAACTTGGGATGGATTCCAATTATATAGAAGAATCCGGTATTGTTTGGAACTCGGATGGAGCCCGTTCGATAGCATGGAATAAAGATCAGCATGTGCACTACAATCCATCCACCCAAAAACCTCGGGAAATTCAAGAAGATAGTTTAACCACTTATTATAAAATCAGTGGAGAGATCGATTACTTCACCATTCGCACAGATACGATGAGCCTTTCGTACTACCCGGATGGTTCACCCAGTTATTTTCGTCCGAGTGGAGTGAAAGGCAATGGTGCAGTAAAACGATGGTATACGAATGGGCAATTGCAAGCCGAAGGTCAGTTTCGTAATTGGCATGAAGCCGGCTTATGGATAGAATACGACTCACTAGGTATTGAAATAAATCGTATTAATTACGATTTGCAGCCGTAATAAGGTTGAATCGCATAGTTATTGTGCTAACTTAATGGTGTGCAACAAACTATTTGCTATGAAAATCTCCTTTCCCTCCATCCAAAAAATAGCGGATGATGCCTACCTTACTTTAGCACGATTTCCGTTTGTATTGCTGAGTGCTTCGATCGCCTCAATTGCAGCCGTATGGTATTTTTATCAATCGTATGATGTTCAACAGGCGAACCCACTAGTGTTTAAGTTAATGTTTGTGGGTTTTCTTGGAATTTCCTGGATGTTTGCGTGTGCAGTCTTTGCTGAACAACAAAAATGGTCGAAGCCAATGCGTTTGGGCTTTAATCTAACTGCCGGCATTTTACTAATCATCTACTTTTATGTGCTTAGAGAAGATCTGACTGAAGGTTCGTATTATATTTGGTACCGAATGGCCATGCTTTTCGTAATTACACACTTATTTGCAGCTTTTGCGCCCTTTGTATCTTCAGGTTCGGTGGATCAATTTTGGGAGTACAATAAAACTATATTTCTTCGATTTTTACTTTCGGGAATTTATTCCGGGGTATTGTACATAGGATTGTCGGTGGCTCTTGTGGCGCTAGATGTGCTACTCGGTTTTGATATCGATGATCGAACCTATCTTACATTGTTTTTTATTCTAGGTGGGATTTTTAATACCTGGTTTTTTCTGGCGGGTGTACCTGATAAAGAATCGATTCGCTCAAATTCTATCGAATATCCAAAAGGATTACGGGTATTTGTTCAGTTTGTACTTATTCCGTTAGTTACAGCGTATATTTTGATACTCTATGCATACCTCGCCAAGATTATCATCGAATGGGACTTGCCAAATGGATGGGTTACCTACTTGGTATTAAGTTTCTCGATTGTAGGTGTCTTATCGTTACTGCTGCTACACCCCGTTAAAGAAGATTCCGACAAGCAATGGATCAAATGGTTTTCAACCGGATACTATCGTGCACTTATTCCACTCGTTTTATTGTTACTCTTTTCGATATGGGTGCGCATCGATGATTACGGCGTTACCATCAACCGCTTTATTGTAGCAACACTTGGTGTTTGGCTTTCCATCATGGTTGCGTATTTCACGCTTAGTAAATCAAAAAGCATTATGATGATCCCAATTTCATTGTGTGTGATAACCCTTGGCACTGCATTTGGGCCGTTTAGTGCTTTTTCTGTTTCAGAAAGCAGTCAGGTTGATCGGTTTGTGCAAATATTGAATGAGCATGGGATGATTTCTGAAAATGGATATGCAGTAGCTGCCGGTGACGAAATCCCACTTGAAGCGAGAAAAGAATTAAGCTCGATCGTAGAGTATGTTTCAGATCATCATGAATTAGCTGTTTTCCAACCCTTTTTCGAGGATGATATCCGATTGATTGTGAATGATGAAACCTATCAAAAACAGATGGGATTTTATGAACCCGGCTTGAATGATCCTGCCGAACTATTGGCTTCGATTAATATCGAATTTACCGATGATTGGGTAACGGCAGAATATCTAAATGAAAGTAGGTACTTCGAGTTTTCGGCGGAATCAGGAGTTCAAGAAAATGCTAATGGTTACGATTTTAACATTCACAACATTCTGTTAAATGTGGTTGATGTAAACAAAGAATACGCAATCGGCGAGCATCTACTACTTGTGCAATTTAATCCTGATGATTACGAGATTGAAATTATCTTAGATCACGATGACAAATCTTCCCAAAGAATTTCACTCTTAGAAGACCTAGGTGCCTTCGATTATAAAATAACCCCATCAAATAATTATAAAGATATACCGCTAGCTGAAATGACCTTTGAAAGTAAAAACGAGTGGTTATCTTTACGCCTAGTGTTCGACTCGCTATCAGGAATGTTGGGAGACGAACAACAACTGAATCGTGCAAAATTTAACCTATACGTAAAAATTATCGAATGAGGCATCATCCTGTAAAACAAAAAACACAGCATCCATTTTGGTTAAAAGCTTCGGTGATACTCATCGGGCTGTCACTTCTTTTTGTAATTTTAAGCTACGGTAAATTCATATTGATGCCGTTGGCATTTGCAGCATTTTTATCCATGCTGTTAAATCCAGTGGTAGAAAAACTAGAAAGCTGGAAGGTAGGACGAGCATTCAGTATTATTATCACAATGTTGATGGTGCTAATCATTTTTGCCGGCATAATCACACTAATCTCAGCACAGTTTGTTCAATTTGCCGAACGCGTGCCCGAAGTAACCGAACGCTTAAAAGAAGTAACTGCCGAAGGTATTCAGTTTCTGGAAGGCACCGTAGGTTTATCCGAAGAGCAGCGCACCGATTATCTGGAACAGGGGCTCAGCAACCTTATCGATCGCAGTGGGAGTTATGTGAGTTCTATACTCGGCGCCACTACCAGTACATTCACGTTGATGTCGCTACTGCCCATTTTCGTGTTCTTTATGTTGTACTACAAAGAAATGTACCAAACCTTTTTCAGGAAGTTGTTTGAACGCAAAGAAGGCCCTTCCAAAATCGACGAAGTGCTCGATAACGTGCAGGATGTTACCCAAAACTATCTGGTCGGTCTACTTACGGTAATTGGAATTCTTGCAGTACTTAATACCACAGGATTAATGATTGTTGGTTTGGAACATGCCATTTTCTTTGGGGTTTTTGCTTCGCTGATGGCGATCATACCTTATATCGGGATTATTATAGGTGCTCTGCCTCCGTTATTATTTGCGCTATTGTTGGGCGAAGATTTACTTACTCCCGTGCTGGTACTTGCTGTATTTGGAACCGTACAGTTTTTAGAAGGTAATTTCATTTCACCCCGAATTGTGGGTTCCAAAGTAGCCATCAATCCCTTTATGGCGATGCTTGCGTTAATCATTGGTGGTGAAATTTGGGGGATTTCGGGAATGATTCTTTTCGTGCCGCTGATCGGAATCCTACGAGTAATTTTTACCGAAATCGACGGACTCAAACCCTATGGGTATCTACTCGGTAATCAGATTGAGTACGGGGAAGAAGGGTAGATAGTACTCCAAATATAATGCGAGCTTTATAAAAATTAACACTTTGAGTGTATAATTTTACTTGACATTTTTCCCGTTTTCAATAGCTTATCTCTATAAAATAAAAAACCCCACAGAAGCGGGGTTTAAGGATACTCGTTTGAGCAGAGCCGGCAGAGTCTCAATGACATCTTTGATGTGAAAAGACTCTTTTCGAGATGAATTACTCAAATGTATAGTATTTAAATCTAAAATCAAATACGGGGAAGATGACTAAAATTTTAGGTCTTGATTTAGGTGTAGCATCAATTGGCTGGTCTTTAATTGAGCAACATGATAACGAAGGAGAAATTCTAAAAAGCGGGGTTCGAATTTTTCAGGCAAACAATGAAAGAGCCCTAGCGGCACCTGGCGAATCTGCAAAATCGGATCGTGGTACGAAGCGATCTATAAGAAGACAAAGAGACCGAAGATCCAGAAGAAAGCAAAAACTGTACAACCTACTTTTTAAAAATGGATTAGCTCCTGAAAGAGGCGAATCTGAAGATTGGGTTAGTTTAAATCCCTATTTAATTAGAGCGAAAGCGCTTGATGAAAAAGTTACTCTTCAGGAATTGGGAAGAGCATTTTATCACTTAAACCAGCACAGAGGGTATAAAAGTAATCGTAAAGATGGTGAAGATAAAGATGGGGCTGTAAGTAAAGGCATCAAGAAAATAGAAACTCTGATGAATAAGTATGATGCAAGAACTTATGGTGAGTATTGTTTCAAAATAATCGAAAATCACAGAATGGAAGAAAAAACTCCATCAGATGATGATTGGAGGATTAGAAACAACTATACCCATCGAAATATGTTCGTTGATGAGTTTGATAAAATTTGGGAAGCTCAACAAAATCATCACCCGGAAATTTTAACAGAATCGTTAAGAGACCAAATTTATCAGACCATCTTTTATCAGCGGAAGTTGAAATCCCAAGCGCATTTAATTGGTAAGTGCCCTTTGGAGAAGAATAAAAAGAGGATTCCAAAAGCTCATTTACTGTTTCAAGAGTTTAGAATTAGGAAAGAACTGAATAATCTAACAATGGCAGACGAGAATGGTATGCCAATTACTTTAACAGTAAAAGACAAAGAGTATTTATTTGATTATCTCAACACTCGTAAAGAGGCAAGTTTTAAAGCATTAAAAAGTGAATTAATTAAGAATGATGTCATCGCAAACTCAAATGTTACTTTTAATTTAGAACGAGGTGACAGGAAAAACTTAAAGGGCAATACTTCTAATTACCGACTATCAAATTATAAAGCATTTGGTAATGATTGGTATAAACTTGACAGGGAACTTCAAGATTATATTGTCTACGTATTAATTCATTTTGATGATCCTCAAAAGGTTTATGAGAAAGCGATGAAAGAATGGGGAAGAACCCATGAACAAGCTAGAACCATAAGTCATTTAAAATTAGAAAGTGATTATGGAAGTTTTTCAGAAAAAGCAGTTAAAAAATTACTGCCCTACCTAAAAGAAGGAAAACTAGAAAGTACTGCAATAGTTGAAGCATGCTATGATCTGTTTGAGAAAAAACAAGGTGAGTTAACCAAACTTCCCATGCCACCGGAAATTAAAAATTCGGTGGTATACCATGCGTTGATAGAATTGCGAAAAGTGATCAATGGGATTATTCGAGTATACGGTATGCCTGACAAAATTCGTGTAGAATTAACAAGGGATATTAAAGCGGGCTATGATCGTCGCCAAAAAATGACGAAGAAAATGCGTGAGCTAGAAAAGAAAAACCAGAAAGCTAGAGAGGCATTACAAAACGCTCCTTTCAAAATACAAGAACCCACCTATAATGACATTCTCAGGTTTAAATTATGGGAAGAATGTGAAAGAATATGTCCATACACCAATAAATCTATTCCGGCTGAAGCATTTAATACCGGTGAATTTCAAATTGAACATATTATTCCATTCAGCAGATCATTGGATGATTCATTTGCTAATAAAACATTATGCGACGCTGATTTCAATCGAAAAAAAGGAAATCGTACACCCTGGGAGTGTGTAGAGGCAGGCTTAATATCAGAAGACGATTTAGTGCAAAGAATTAGAAAATTGCCTTGGAATAAAAGAAAGAAATTTATTCAAAAATCGGTTGATCAGTCACAATTTATAAGCAGGCAACTAAATGATACCCGATATATCAGTAAAGAAGCGAGTTCGTATTTAAAGCAATTAGCCTGCGAAGATGTTGAAGTAGTAAAAGGGCAAACAACATCATTATTGAGACATATTTGGGGATTAAACGGTGTACTAAATCCTGAAATGGAAGAGATGAAAAGTCGTGACGACCATCGCCATCATGCTGTAGATGCCATTGTTGTTGCCCTTACTTCGAGATCAATGCTAAAACGATTGAGCGACGAAAACAAAAAACTTGGGGAAGATGAATGGAAAACATTAGAAGAAACAGGTAGAGAACAATATGCAGAACTGAAAAAAAGAATGGTAGGTCGTATTTGGTTAAGCCATCCCTGGCCAAGTTTTAGAAAAGATGTCGAACGGTCTATTAACGATATAACCGTTTCTCATAGGGTCAATAGAAAAGTATCCGGTGCTTTACACGAAGCAACTTTTTATGGGTTAACGAATGAAAAGGCCCCAAAAAATAAAGCCATGATGGTAAAGCGGAAACCAGTGCATACTTTAACTACTAAAGATCTAAAATCGATAAGAGATAATAGAATTAGAATTATAGTAAATGAAACTATTCAAAAAAGAGTAGATGCAGGAATAAGTCAGGCAAATGCGATAAAAAGTCTTGAGGCAGATCCGCCTTACATTGTATCAGAAAAAGCAAAAGTTCCAATCAGGAAAGTGAGGTTGTTAGAAGAAAAAATACCTCAAATAATGCATTCATTTACTGACAAAGATGGAAAATTGTTTAAACATGCTAAATATGGGAACAACCATCATATAGCCATTTATGAAACGGAAGATAAAAAAGGGAATTCAATACAAGTTGGTTTTGTAGTTCCACTTATTGAAGCGGCACGGCGATTAAAAGATGGTGAACCTGTTATTGATAAAAAGTATAGACCGATTGATCATACATTTAAATATTGGATATGTAAAAAGGATACCGTTTTAAATTTAGATGATGGGCAGTTATATACTGTTCAAATTATAGAATCTGATAAAAGAGTGACCATAAAAAGTATCAATTCTTCAAATGACCACAATAAACTTAGGATAGCTGCCTCAAAATTGAACTTAGAGAAAGTGAGCATATCACCAATAGGTGAAATCTTTCCGATCAATGATTAAACGAACCGTAGAAATATCAAGTGGCCCTATTCATTTATCAATCAAGCATAAACAAATGCTTTTAAAGAAGAATGGGGAAACTAATTCAATTCCGGTAGAAGACATGGGCTTGCTTGTACTTTCAAACCCTGCCATAAGCTATACTCATCAATTGATGTATGAATTATTGGAAAATAATGTGGCAGTATTGTTTTGTAATCGTCAACATATGCCTGAGGGATTATTGCTCCCTTTTGAAGATAATCAACTTCATCAAGCACGTCTACAGATACAAGCAGAAGTAAAAAAACCATTAAAGAAGCGACTTTGGCAACAAGTGGTTCGAGAAAAAATCAGTGCACAATCTAGTGTTTTAATTCAAAAACATGGTAAAGACGATGGGCTGAAATTATTAATGAAAAAAGTAAAATCCGGCGACCCAAGTAATGTAGAAGCGAGAGCAGCTAAAAAATATTGGAAAACGTTGTTCATGGATTCAGAATTTAAACGAAATTATAAGTTGAACGATATCAATGCGCTGCTAAACTATGGCTATGCAATAATTAGAGCCGCGGTTGCCCGTAGTATAACCGCTGCAGGTTTACATCCTTCTATGGGGCTACATCATCATAATCAATACAACCCCTATTGTTTGGCTGACGATTTAATGGAGCCATTTAGACCTTTGGTAGACTCGGTAGTTTATGATCAATACCTATCAAATCAATCTTTAGAAATTGAAATTTCGAAAGAAACTAAAAAGCCATTGTTAGAATTACTCACAACTAATATGATTGTTGATGATATGAAATATCCGTTACTGGAAAGCTTGCACATTATGGCAAGTTCATTGGTGGGGTGCTACACAAAAGAAAGACAACACATCGCTTTTCCAAAAAAGATGGAATAATGGGTGCAAAGAGTTACATATTTGGGGGGATGAATACCATGTGGATGGTAGTAATGTTTGATTTACCGGTAGATACAAAAGCGGCAAGAAAGGAAGCGAATGATTTTAGAATACGTATTAAACAAGATGGTTTTACCATGATGCAACTTTCTGTTTACATGCGCCATTGCCCAAGCAGAGAAAATGCAGATGTTCATGAGCGACGCGTAAAAAAAATATTACCACCCGATGGGGAAGTTCGTATAATTCGAATAACCGATAAGCAATTCGGAAACATGAAAATATTTCGCGGAAGGCGAAGAAAACCTACTGAAAATGCGCCCAAGCAATTACAAATGTTTTAGTTTTTACCGACTTGGAACTGAACAAGTAATTGGGATGCAATTACTTGAACAGAACCTAATCTAATTCATCTCGAAAAGAGTTCAAATCACAGCGTATAGGTCTGCATACAATTACGCGAGAAAATCTAATTCATCTCGAAAAGAGTTCAAATCACAGCCTGATCGACAAACCCAAAAAAACAGTAAGCAATCTAATTCATCTCGAAAAGAGTTCAAATCACAGCGTTGCGCTAAGAACCTCAAATATAAAATCGAATCTAATTCATCTCGAAAAGAGTTCAAATCACAGCGATTGACTACAAACTCAGAGGCAAACAAACAATCTAATTCATCTCGAAAAGAGTTCAAATCACAGCCGAGAACGAGTTACTCACCGCGTTAGATGAATCTAATTCATCTCGAAAAGAGTTCAAATCACAGCATATACACAAAACTACAATTAATTGCTTGTAATCTAATTCATCTCGAAAAGAGTTCAAATCACAGCCATCATTTGATGAGCCAGTAATAATCGGGTAATCTAATTCATCTCGAAAAGAGTTCAAATCACAGCGGTGTGGGCAATACGTTTTAACCGAATCGAATCTAATTCATCTCGAAAAGAGTTCAAATCACAGCGGTTTTTATGTTTTATATCTGAAACAAATTAATCTAATTCATCTCGAAAAGAGTTCAAATCACAGCAACGTACCACCTAAGAAAAAGAAGTTTAAGAATCTAATTCATCTCGAAAAGAGTTCAAATCACAGCGACTCCCTTCTTTGGTACAAATAGCCTTTAAATCTAATTCATCTCGAAAAGAGTTCAAATCACAGCCGTTCTTCTATTTTCTCAACTGTAATCATGAATCTAATTCATCTCGAAAAGAGTTCAAATCACAGCGTAACATCTGCAATCATTTATAAAACAGGTAATCTAATTCATCTCGAAAAGAGTTCAAATCACAGCAAAAGGGCATAATGTTATCATGGTTACGGCAATCTAATTCATCTCGAAAAGAGTTCAAATCACAGCCGTCCGGGACAAGTGTACGAAGCAACGTACAATCTAATTCATCTCGAAAAGAGTTCAAATCACAGCACTTCTCCTTCGGCTCTTTTGAATGTTAAAAATCTAATTCATCTCGAAAAGAGTTCAAATCACAGCTCCCTTTCGTTGTGTATGTGCAAATCTGCAAATCTAATTCATCTCGAAAAGAGTTCAAATCACAGCATGGCTTCCACCCTGCTTGATTGGCACTATAATCTAATTCATCTCGAAAAGAGTTCAAATCACAGCATGTGATTTTGCCTCCAAACTTTAGTAGTGAATCTAATTCATCTCGAAAAGAGTTCAAATCACAGCATTAATTGTGCAACTCTAGGGGAACCCGAAATCTAATTCATTTCGAAAAGAGTTCAAATCACAGCGAGGAATTAAAGACATTTTAGCAATAGGTAATCAGATTGAGTATGAGTATGAGTATGAGTATGAGTATGAGTATGAGTATGAGTATGAGTATGAGTATGAGTATGAGTATGAGGATGAGAAGAGTTGGGCTTACTACATTTTAGTAGACAGTGAGTTAAGGTATATTAGCTGCTGTAATTCAAAAGAACTATGAATCAACGTCGCGTATTTACTAAAGAATTTAAATTGGATGTGGTTACCCGCAGCTATC
>JAXMOK010000022.1:0-23349 GCA_034669965.1 Balneolaceae bacterium
ACAATCGAAAACGGCTCCACTCAGCCCTAGATTATCAAACTCCCTTTGAAAAACAACAACAACTAACCCAAACACAAGCCGCTTAATCACCCTTAACTAATCGTCTACTTTTTTGTTGTAATTCCAACGTGAAAAAAACAATATTTTTGCATGATTACCAGCATCGTTAATTTAATGTGAGGTGATTTGAATAGATTCTACCCTTTTCTAAAAAAGCGCTTTTTTTAACTGTTTTTTGAATGCCAATACTTCGTAACTTTGGGGGTAATCAGACAGAAAATCTCCATGACAAGTCCACACACCGGCTACATAGTACGCTGCATTTCTTGCGGCACGATCAACGATGAAAAGAAGACAAGTACGTACTGCACAAGTTGCGGTAACGTTTTAGAAGTAGTGTATAACGAAGCTCGAAAAGAGATTCAGTTACCACTTAAAGAGATCCACCCCGATCCTTTAAAGACGAATCGAACTTCGCTAAAATACCTGAGTCGTCTGTCGGAAATGTATGGCGCGGAGTTGTATGCAAAGCTTGAGTTCGAAAACCCAACCGGTTGTTTTAAAGATCGTGGCAGTTATGTTGAAGTGCTTAAAGCAATTGAACTGGGTGCAGATGCTATTTGTTTGGCATCTACAGGTAATATGGCAGCATCGGTTGCCGCGTATGCTTGTTATTTTAAGATTCCGTGCTTTGTATTTGTACCTGAAAAAACTCCGGAAGCTAAGCTGGCACAATCTACTATCTACGATGCAACTATCATCAAAATAAAAGGTGATTTCAAAACCTGCGAGATTCTTTGTCGAGAGTTTGCTAAATCAGGCAATTACTATCTTGCCGGTGATTACGTGTTCCGACAGGAAGGGCAAAAAACTTTTTCGTACGAGTTATTTGAGCAAGGCCCTATCGATTATGATTACATTTTTGTGCCGATTGGTGCTGGAACGAACTTCGCAGCTATATATAAAGGCTTTAAAGAATTAAAAGCTGCTGGAGAAATCAATCACATTCCAAGTTTTGTAGCTGTACAACCCGAGCAAAGTTCGCCCGTTGTTGAAGGTATTTTCAAAAAAGAGAAAATCGTTAAAGATCAAGTTCACACTATGGCTGATGCGGTAGCTGTTGGCGATCCATTTGATTTTTACAAGGTGCTGGAAGGCATCAACGAAACAAATGGATTGGCATTCACAGCCACCGAAGATGAGCTGCTTAGTTCTATGAAAGAGATGGCTGTTCAGGAAGGTTTTTTTACCGAACCTGCTTGTTCAATACCCTTAGCGTGCTTCAAAAATAACCTAGAAACATTTAAAGGTAAAAAGTGTTTGTTTGTGCTTACAGGAACCGGATTAAAAAGTGCACAGGTTGTTGCTAAATACTCGCTTTCATCGCCGGTTCTATCCCCAAAATTAGAACGAATTCAACAATATATCGACTCTGGGTTTTCTGATTTACAGCGCCGTAGCTGGGGGCAATCTCGAGATATGCTGATGGGAAATACTGCATTAGATGATGAACACGCACGTTTGTACAACGAATATGTTCAAAGCTATAGTAAAAAAGGGAAAACACTTAAAGAAGAAGAAATTAAAGCGCTTACTTCCTTGATTTATCAAGAAGATACCAAGCTAGATTATCCAGTTGAGGTTTTAGATTATAAACTTACTATGCGTATGCACGGCTTAGTTAGTGCTGCTGTAAAACTACGGCTTCCTAATGGCGAAGAAATCATATCATTAGATCAAGGTGTAGGGCCACTGGATGCAGTACTTACTGCCATCAAAGCAGAGACTGATGCATTTTTACCTTTAGAAGTTAAAAGCCATCAGGTAGAAATACTTTCTCCTGATACCGAATCACTTGTAATTGCCACGCTGGTTCTAGAAAAAGAAGATCATACCTTTACTGCTAAAGGCGCTTCTCCCGACACCATCGAAGCTGTGGTTCAGGCGTATATGAAAGGCCTTGCTGTTGCAAATAAAGCGTTGGCTGTTTAACGAATTTGTACATTAGTTTATATCGCTTAAAACATTGCAACACAGTCAACTGTATTTTGTTCGCAGTTTAATTACAATTAGCGTTGGCTTCTTACTATTTGAGTAATGATTTCATTTTGAGAATAGTCGGGTTTTAGTGAAGTTTATCCACCTATCTGATTTCAATAAATCACAATTACCCTTTAAATAATGAGCGAACGAAAAAGGAAAATTAAAAAAGCATTCTGGATACTACTGATCATCGTATTCTTATTACTCATATGCACACCACTTATTATGTTGGGTCTTTGGCATCTTACCCCAACTAAGCCCATGAATATCTTTGTTTTGGATAAGACCGTTATTAATAAGACTTATCAAGAACACCTTTCACTCAATTGGGTACTTAAACATGATAAATATGTAAACTCAGATAGTTCATTTTATTCACCCGAATTCGATTATCATGGTTTTTTTCCGGACGGAAAAGGAGACTATACAATATCAAATTTTGATACTCTAACTACTGATGAATTAGATGTTATCTCTGATCAGTACGATATGGCGTACTATGCAGATCTTTATGGGGTTTATAGGGTAGAATGGGATAATGAATATCCAGAATTGAATGCTGATGAAATGCCCGGAAGAGTTGGGGAAAGAAGCTCTCTTATGTATGGTGGACTCCATGAAAAAGAATTAGAGCTCCTTTTACAGTTCAAGGAAAAGAAGAAACTGGTTATCAATGAGTTTAACATCATAGCGTCGCCTACTTCTTATTCTGTTCGAAAGAAATATGAAGAGGGTTTTAATATACAGTGGACGGGCTGGACAGGAAGATATATCGAAAATTTAGATTCCACCATAAACAGAGAGCTTCCTCGCTGGCTTCTCAATAATTACAAAAATCAAAATGATGGTAAATGGCCATTTAAAAAATCCGGGATCATTTTTGTAAGCAATAGCGACAGTGTGGTAATCCTCGAAAACGAGACCCACCTGAACATTGAACTCCCCTATATCTATACCGATAATGAGCATGTGCGTTACTACGGTATAGCTGATGAAATGAAATACCCTTTTTGGTTTGATGTGATACAAACTACAAACGACAATGAAATCATCTCACGCTATCAATTAGATACCAATGCATTAGGAGATTCGGTGTTACAAAGATGGAGGATTCCGAAGCATTTTCCTGCTGTAATAAAGAGCAAAAATGATGAACCATACTACTATTTTGCAGGTGATTTTGCAGATAATCCTGTTACTATGAAAAGGAGTCGGCTTAAGTATATACAGTTTTTTGGGTTTCTTTTTTACGACGAAGTAGCTAATGAACGTGAAAGTTTCTTCTGGGAATTTTATCAACCATTAGTATCACGTATTCTTGGTGATTATTATCAAACTTTAGGTGAAGATTAGCATTAAATACCTATCAAGACTTGTTCAACGGATTCTTGTTTAGGTCTTAACATTTTCTGTTAACGAAGAAACCAAAATGACTCACTAATGGTATTTTCTCTTACAAAATCACTCGAAATTCTTGAGCGTACACCATTTGTGCTACGAAATTTTTTAGAAGATTTATCTGAGGAATGGTTATACGGAAATGAAGGCGAGAGAACTTGGACTCCGTTCGAGGTATTAGGACATCTAATTGAAGGCGAAAATACTGACTGGATGGTTCGGCTTCGAATTATTTTAAGTGATGATCCTGATAAAACCTTCGAACCCTTCGATAGATTTGCCCATTTGAATAAAGAAACTAACCCTCCTGTTTCTGTGCTTCTGGACGAATTTGAAGCACTAAGAAATCAAAACTTAGCAGAACTGAAAGCTCTTTCACTCAACCATCAAGATCTAGAAAAAACCGGAATTCATCCTGAATTTGGTTCTGTTACGGTAAGCGAATTACTATCAAGCTGGGTGGTTCATGATCTGGGACATATTGCACAAATATCGCGGGTGATGGCTAAGCAGTATATAGCTGAAGTGGGACCTTGGGCAAAATATATGCGTATTCTGGACGAAGGGTAAAATATTATGAAAATTAAACTTACCCTATTTAGCATTATTGGTATAGTATTTATTCCTTTCTACTCAACAACTCTATATGCTCAAACTTTAGCACCAATTAATACTGTAGAGTTGAGTCGTATACTATCTACCGAATATGGTAATGATTTTGCATTTAGCACGCTCATTGATCAAAGTGGTTTAGTGCTATACGATGAATATTATGGTTTCTCTGATGCCCAGAACACAACACCGGTAACTGAAAAAACTGTGTTTAATATTGCTTCTATATCAAAATCGGTGACGGCTATTGGAATTCTTAATCTTGTTGAAGACGGCAAACTCAATCTTAGTGACACCCTTGATCGATTCTTCGACGAACTGCCACCCGACAAAAAGAATATTACTATCCATCAACTATTGAGTCATTCAAGCGGTTTTGATCAAGTTTACATTCTAGATGGTATCAAAGAAAAGAACCAAGCATTAAAACTTCTGTTTGACCAAGATCTCACATTTGAACCTGGAAATGGTTTTAGTTATTCGAATCTGAATTTTCAACTTTTAGCGATGATTATTGAGGAAATATCAGGTTTGACTTACGAACAATACATCGATAACGTGATATTGAAACCAGTAGGTTTGGATGACACCCTTTTTTGGGATCAAAAATCAAATTCACATCATATTGCCCATATTCCTGAAGATATATCAAGTCAACAAGGATTTCGGAATTGGGGATGGATTGGTGGGGCGGGATTGTATTCTTCATCCAAAGATTTGCATGCATTCTGGAATAGCATCAATAATGGAAGCATTTTAAGCGAACCCAATGAGTTAAAACTCTTTGGCAGCTATTACACTACTTCATCTGGTACCGAAATTGGCTATGGTTTTTATTCTCGAACCAATGCAACCACCAATTCAAAAGAAATCTGGACAAGCGGAAGTGAAAGCTGGGGACATAATGCCGTTATTAGGCATTATCCAGAACACGAATTAACAATCATTGTTTTGAGTAACTCCGGCGAACTTGGAGATGCGCGGAGTACCGGTAACCGTTTAATAAGCGATCGTATTATTGATTTCTTATTCGAAGAGTGACATAGCAATCAATTTGTACAACAATAAAAACTAGTATTTCTGAATGCTCTTTCACCACTTATTCCTAAATCTCTATTCCTAATTCGTAATTCTTACGCCTCTCGTAGATATCCCCAATTATGCAGCTTATCGCTGTCTTCGAACCAACGATTGCCAATGTCGGTGCGATAATACATGTGTGGTATGTTGATTGATCGAACCCGTGAATACGTCTGCTGTTGGGTTTGCTTCATGGTTGGCCCCGAACCACTTACGGTGAGCACAACTCCACTTTTCCCGGTAACTAACCACTCGCCATTTACTTGTTTAACATCCTCAAAATGAACGCCATCGAACTGCCGCATGACATCGGCGCCGGGCTTCACTTTGTTTTTGAAATAGACCACAGAGTCTTTCGATCGCACCTTAAAAGTTTCCGGATCTGAATATGGAAATGGCGGTACCACAACCCGAACGCCCATCTGGAAACCGGTTTTGGTTTTAATTCTGAAATCCTCACCCTTGGCCAATTTCTCAAAAAACTCACCCATTGGCATCGTAATACCTTCCGATTGAATGAATATGGTTGGATAGCCAAAGCGAGCAGTAAATTCTAGCGGATAAATCCCATTTCCGTTTACAATACAGTTTAAATCGATGTAGCCCACATACTGTTCGTCCTTCAGCTTAGCTTCAAACTTTTTTAGTGTTTTGTTGAACATCCTGTTCGAATTGGTCCAGAACATGGCTGTTCCCATTTCTCCGGTAGAAGGACCAAGGTTTCCGGGAAATAGCTTTTTGTGTTCGAAATTGACGTTTACCGGCTCTAAAAATTTGTTCCCATTAAAGTATGCCCCTATCGCCATTTCGACGCCGGTAACTCGTTTCTGAAGCTGAAACGAAGGAATTACATCAGCAAGGGCTTTGTCGTATTCGCCTAAAACTTGCACCACATCTTTACCGTCTTCTTCTTCGCCAACAAACAGCAGTCCTTTTAAATTCTGCGCTTCACCACTAGGCTTAATCACATATCTCCCCGGATTTGCTTTTACATAGATGATCGCATCTTTGAACGAGGTAAAATTCTGATTTGGGATGATATTAATTCCATATTTCTTCAACTCATCCTGACCGAATTCCCGATCATCTTCCAACATATCAGTGTAGGGAGTTCCGCCAATAACTGCTTTTCCTTTCTCGCGTAATTCTTTTGCCCAAGTGCCCATTCCAAGCACATCATCGAACACGATTACATCTGCCCAATCTACATGTTCTTCCCATTGATCCACTTTCTCAACAAATCCATCGCCTATTTCTTTTTCTGATGAATCTCGGATATAAAACTTAACCTCGTTGCCTTCCATTTTAATTCGCCAAGCGGTATCTGTGATTAAGCCGGAATAGGTAACAAATAGGAATTTTCGCATAATGAATAAGATGGGCTAAAAATTTTGGGTTCGATGAATAGTATAAGAATTGCATCACAAATCAATGCAATCTAGAAATAAAGATTTGAAATACTTTAGACTTCAATTGATTAAACTCGCCTGAAACTGCCTACAAAAACTGAAAAAGATTTCCCACTTCGTAAATCCTTTATTCCTAATTCGTAATTCGCCGCACTCCAAGTCCTGGGCCACCGGTTGGGCGCATCACTCCTTCTTCAATTACGAAACCACCCTCAACTACATCTTCGATCAAATCTAAACTCCCATCCAAATCAATGTATTTGGTGTGCGGGTAGCTGAATGCTAGATGCATCGCCGCGGTGATACTTACAATCGACTCGTCGTTGCATCCCCACATCAAATCAACGCCGGCGTGTTGGGCAATAGATGCGATTTGAGACGCAGCAAAAAGCCCTCCCGATTTCATCAACTTGATATTAAAAATCGGACAATTTGGGACCTCGTTCGCTAAATAAAGTGCATCTTTCGGGTTTCGGCAAGATTCATCAGCCACTAAAAATTGAGCTACATTTGATGCTAATCCTTTCGAGTAATCGGCAAATTGATCTACGGGAAATGGCTGCTCGATCAGCTCCAGATCAACATATTGAACCTTATTTACAAACAGTTCTAAGTCGGCAGGTTTATACCCTTGATTTGCATCCACTCGCAGAACAGAATCCGGGTATTTTTCATTTATTTTAAGGATTCGCTCGGCATCTTCTTCGGCACTTAACCCGGTCTTAACTTTCAGGCATCGAAACCCCATTTGGCGATATTCATCCGCTTCTTTGAGCGTTTCTTCAACATTTTTTATTCCAATGGTGATGGATGTTTGCATCGATGTGTGGGCAACACCAAAATACTCGCCTAAAGAAATTCCCAAGTGTTTTGTGAATACATCGTGCAAAGCAATATCCACTGCGGCATGCGATCCCGGGCGATCCCCAAACATCGTTTGAGTTTGCTTCAACAATCCCTGAATAGAACGGATATCAGAACCGATCAAATAACCAAAATCGGCTTTCTGAAGATGCTCCAGAGCTTGATCAACATTTTCGCCCACAACTTTTTCGCTGGGATTACAAGCCCCGATTCCTGTCGTCCCGTCTTCCAGTTCAATTTCGACAAAGTTGTTTTTTACTTCCGTAACCGTTTTATACGAAATACTGTAGGGTCTGCTGGTGCCTAAATCCTTGGCAAAGACTCTTACTTCTTTGATTCTCATTACGCTCCTTTTTTGAGATTCAGAACCGCATCAACTAAAGGTTGAATGGACTCAAAAAATGGAAAAACTATGGGTAAATTGGTCTTGGTGGCCAATTTACTTCTATAGGGTTCCATTTCGGCTTTGCTCATATCTTGGGTGTTAATGGATAACCCAATTACAGGTGCACCCATTTTTTCTATAAGCTCAACTTCATCTAGGATGTCGGGCATTGCAGCAGGATAATGATCAAGTCCTTTAAACCGCTCTCTAACCGGCGAATGTTGTAAGATTACACCATCGGCTGCACCGGAAATAATAAATTCGGAGCCACAAGGACCGCTGGGGTTTCTGAGTCCAGATTGACCTTCCATAATCAGGATATCCACATTTTCATTCTTCCAGCATTCGTACATGGCGTGCTCTAACTCGCCGGAAATGAAATCGTTGGCAGTAGCATCAAACAGGAATCCATAATTTGCGCCTTGCATCCATCCGGTTTGTCCGGTGTAAATCATTTCCGCTTTTTTGCCCTGATTGTTTAACTCGGCTTCCAGCATTTTCGAGGTGGTTCGTTTCCCCAATGCGCAATCAGTTCCTAGAACTGCAATTTTAGTAGCCGTGATTTCTTGAATTTTACCCGTCCAGAAATGTAATTCGCCAAATGGTTTTGATTTTCTGATATCGTAAATAATATCGCCGTGTTCGTAGGCCACACTTTTAAATTCTTCGATCTCAGAAATGGGTTGATGTAATCCATTAACCACATGTATGCCCAGCGAAAGAATTTCTTTAATCGTTGGATAGAACTCTTTCGGTAACACTCCCCCCTTCGTTGCCATGCCAATAATGGCATATTTTGGCTTTTCGTGTAGCTCGATAAACGACAAGATGGAAGGTAAAACCGGAATACCATTCGGCTTATTATCAACCACTTCACCGGCATCCTTACCGGCGTTTTCTTCGTCGATTACGCCAATAATTTCAAAGCGTTTTGAAACGCGTAATAAACCGTGAGCAGTTTTGGCATTTATGGTGTGTAATGTACCCGCGGTGAGGATTACCGCTTTCCCCGAAATATGTGGCTGGTCCATAATGTATTGAGGCAGTAAGTGTATAAATGAAGGTTTTAATTCTGTTTGCGACTGAGCTCATACTCATAAATCAAGCTCCCTAATCGTTCATGAAATGGAAATGCAACAGTTTCGTAATCGTACACTCCATCGTTATAAATTTTGTTGGGATTGGTATGAACCACCGCACTTAAAAAGAACTCAATGTTATTAATTGTGTCAATTATATATGCATTATCAGTTGTAAAACCATAAGCCACGCCAATCTTATTGTAGATGTGGATGTGCTCTGGAATTTCGACACCCTTCTTCGATCCGTACATCAAAAACTTTACATACGCATCCCAATAATATGCAGTATCCTGATACGCTTCGATGTCGGATTCTCTTGGTAAAATCGACATATAATCAAGCACTAACTCGCGGTCTTTCTCTCTGATATCAAAGGCATGTTCGGGAAACTCCTCTGGAAAAATGAGTGCCTTTATCATTTGATGCTGCTCGGTGAGCGGGAAGAAATTCTTAGCTGTAAAATCGAAGGGTCCTTTTTCTACCTCGCTCCCATTCCAATAGCCCTCGCCCAGTAAAATGGGTTCTTTGGCAGCGTAATTTCCTGTGGCAATCTGCATTTTTTGATCATGCACCAATTCGCCTTTTACATAAAACCGCATCGGGTTGGTGCGTGCATTTTCATCGGCAGTTCTCGAAATCGCCAACCGGTGATTGATTCTGGTTTTCGGATATCCTTTTCCTGATAAGACCTCATTAAACGAATCTTGACCAATAAACTCGTACAATCTGTTGTAGGCATCGTTATCCGAAACTAGCAGAATCTTTTTGGCATAATGAGCCACCGATGGCGCTAGATTTGGTGCGGTTGAATCTACCCGGACAACTGATTGGCGAGAATATGCACTGTCGATTTCCATTCTTGCGTCGATCGGAATTCCCAGCTCTTTCATTTTCTCAAAGGCAATTAATACCGATGGAAGTTTTACCGTGCTGGCCGGATAGAAATATCGATTCTCATCCACATTATAACTGTACGTATTGAAAATGGGTCGATTTGAACTATCACGTTTGATCTGAGTGTAAATAACTTGAACGCCGTGATATGGATCCGAGGCCAGTAAATTTAGCTGATCATCTTTTTCAATAATTTGTGTTAATGGATCCATATTTCGATCACATGAACCGAATAGAAATCCGAGTAATAGTAGAATTGTTAATGTTCGCATAGCCAATAGTTTGGGCGAATATACAAGGATAAATCTGAATTTATAGATGATGCCTATTGTGATGTGTCTTGGGCAAGTGATCGAGTACTTGTACACTAGAGAATTACTCAATAGTCACAGATCCTTGCCGTATTAATAAATTTGAACTTACGATTTGTTTATAGTTATTAGGTGATCAACTTCAATCTGTTATCAGGCATTTAGTTATGGGAACTCCAATCTACCTCAAAGTGAATAAAACCATCAATAAACCATTGTCTGACGTTTGGGAAACTGTGGCACTTGGCTTTGGGAAGGTGGCCGATTACAATCCGGAAATTGCCAGCTCTAACTTTGACTCTGATCAAACGAGTGGTGTTGGCACTAAACGGCATTGCAACTTCCCGGGTAGAGGGTACATCAAAGAAGAAATTATTGAGTGGGAAGAAGGCAAATCCTTTAAAATAAGATTTATTGAGTCATCGGTACCGATGGGATTTCTGGAAAGTACGTTCCATTTTACCGAGGTTGATGGCAAGACAGAAATTACTCAAGAGTTTTGGTATCGGATGAAATCACCCATGGGTTGGCTTAGTGGCTTGATGAAAGGCAAAATGAAAAAGACACTCGAAAATGGGCTCAACGGACTGGAACAGCATTTAAAAACTAAGGATTAAGCGATGGTAGTAAGCGAAGATTTTGCGAACTATGTGGAAGACCAACTTTCGGATTTTGGTGAAGTTGAAATGAAGAGAATGTTTGGTGGCATAGGGATTTTCAAAGATGGGTTAATGTTCGCCAAAATTGGCGGTGATACATTTCGATTAAAAGTGGACGAATCCAATAAACAGCAATTTGAAGACAAAGGAATGAAGCCTTATTTCAACGAAAAGAAAAAGAAAGGCATGCCCTATTGGGAAGTACCCCAAGATGTACTCGACGATAAAACAGAACTTGCGAAATGGGCACAACAGTCTTTTGATATTGCCGTTAAAAACGCATCGTAAAAACTCAACACTTAGAATCTAATTAGAATTATTACCATTCTTAGATCTAAAGATGTCGGGTTAGTTTTGTATCAAAAACTGTATGTATGAAAGTATTTCTATTCACAAGTACACTTATCGTATTCGTTATTAGTGGGTCAATTATTACCGATTCCAGAGATGGGGCATCTTATAAAACTATTAAAATAGATGGCCGAACTTGGTTAAATGAAAACCTCAGATATTAATTTAAAGATCCTAATTCTCCGGATTCTGCTTTTTATTCAAATCCAAATAATGACGAGGTTTATTATACATTTAACTCCTCGTTAAATGCCTGTCCAAAAGGATTTTACCTCCCAAGTGTAAGTGAATGGAAACTATTAATTGATAAAATTTCAGGTAAAGTAAATACTCGAGATGGCAAAATAGTACCTGTTACATCACTCAAATACTTTGGACTTAAACTAGGAGGCTTTGCGCGAACCGACACTGTTCTGTTCGAAAATAGTATGGGTTATTATTGGACTTCTACTGATACACTAAAACCTTTTTTCAGAGAACCTGATAAAGGAAATCAACGGCATTTAGTCGGAATCCATATTTGGAGTAGTGGTGAAACAGATTCTATTAATGTTGAACCAACCTATATGCTTGCTAGTGATTATGAATCCAAAGCTCGCATGAGTGTTAAGTGTGTTAGTTTAATCTTTTAGAATTCGCGAAAGCAGTTTCAACATTATTAAACTGGTAAACCTAACCAATTTTCTTCTTGCTGATTATAGTTGATGAGAAATCAAACTATCGGGGTTATGATTCCTCAAAAACTAAATATTTGTGGCTTATTTGTTGTTTCCCGTTTAATCGCTACTATTTAAAACTCTTCTTTAGTTGTTGGTGTACGATAAGTTTTCGCTTTTGAAGGCATTGCTTTAACACTTAAAATTTGACTTATGAAAAATCTAGTTTTCACTTTGTCTCTGTTCATTTTATTCTCTTTCAATGGTTCAATCGGATATGCACAAACCGAGACAAGCACCGAAGAGAAGCCCAAAACAGTGATTATAACCATGAATAATGGTGATGAATTTAGAGGGGAAATCGTATCGCAAGACGGTGATCGAATTATTCTAAAAACTGTAAATGGCGAATTATCATTAATAGCCGCCAATGTCCGTTCAATTGTTGACGATGAGTACACCGGTAAGTACAGTTTCGAAAACCCGCATGATACTCGATATTTTTTTGGTCCTTCTGCCATCCCGATAAAAAAAGGAAAGAAATATTATCAGAACGTGTTGGTAACTGCTAATTTTTTCAATTACGGCTTGACAGAAAATTTTTCTATCGGAGGCGGTTTTGAATTCATTTCTACTTTATCGGGAGAACCAATTTGGTTTTTGACCCCAAAAATTGGCTTTAAGGTATCTGACAATGTACATATTGGTGGTGGGTTTTTTACCGCCGGATTAGCCGGTGAAGGTTCCGCCACTTTAGGTTACGGGGTATTTACGCTTGGGCAATCAGAAAGCAATGTTTCATTAACAGCAGGATACGGATTAGCCGATGGAGAGGTCACAGATACTCCGGTTATTGTATTGTCAGGCACACACAGAATTAGCAACAACATTGCCTTACTCACCGAGAACTATTTCTTGCCCGAATCCAGTTATTTTGGAATTCATGGTATTCGAATTCTTTCCAACAAAAATGCTTTCGATATTGGTGCAATTGTTATCCCAGAAATTGCCGATGATATCCCCGCATTGCCATATGTTGGCTATGTTCGGGTGTTCTAAATTTATGTGCACATAGACCTTTTATTACTTCATTCGAACTTTCAATAGCCTCAATATTCAGGTAAAGCACAAAATTTTCAAATATTCCGTGCTCTATTTCGTAGTTCTAAAAATTACTAAAAGCACTAATTTTAAGCATTTGAATGAAAGGAATTGCTAAAGCAAGCATCACTGATAAATACCTCCAACCTATACGATATCAAATTGTAGAACTGGTTGAACCAAACTGTACTGTAGTTGAGTTTGCTTGTGCAAATGGAGATTTACTTTTTAAACTTTCTGGTAAAATAAAGTCAGGTATAGGCATAGATATATCAGAACAGTTAATCGCTTATGCTAAACACAGAACTGAACAAGAGCAATTACATCATTTAGAGTTTAGAAAATCAGATTTACTAAACGGCAAAGAATTCAAGAAGAATACAGATTACTTTATTGCAAGTTTGTTATTCCATCTTTTGCCGTGGGAACAGAGTCGGCAACTGTTAATCAATCAGGTTAACAGCACAAAAACCGCAATAATTTGTGGATTTAGTAAACCAAATACTTTCTGGCAGAAAACAGCCCTTTGGTTCGATCAAAGATTTACCGGCCATTATGTTCATTTTCATCAATATGCTAACAATGGGTATATGGAAGGTTTATTGAATTCGATTCCGAATATCGAGTATCAAAGGATGGATACCTTTGACCCAGTTATTAAAATCTATAAAATCAATAAAGCTATTTGAGCTCAATAAATTTGTGTTCAATTACTTGCTATCGAAGCGCGTCTTCAAGTTCGAGCGAAGCATCCGAATTTTCGTCGCGATATTTCACGATAATCGGACAAGCCATACTTAAACCGTTCTCTTTTGCCCAATCGCTATTCATCGGTCTGGTACCTGGGATTACAACCGCACCTTCCGGAATCTCTGCCCCACGTTCTCTTACTTCTTCTTTTACGGCGTCATACACCGGAATTGATTTCGATAACGTAACTCCCGGAGCAATCACAGCCCGCTTTCTCACCAAGATTCCCTCTACGATTACCGCTCCTGCACCGATGAAACAATCGTCTTCGATAATTACCGGATTCATTCCAACCGGCTCTAAAACACCACCGATTTGAACACCAGCCGACAAATGCACATTCTTACCGATTTGTGCACACGAACCAACCAAAGCATGGCTATCAACCATAGAACCTTCATCCACATAAGCACCCACATTTACATAAGCCGGTGGCATGATGATCACTCCAGTTGCTACATACGCTCCGCGACGTACCGAAGATCCACCCGGAACTAAACGAACGCCATCTTCTGGTGTAAAGTAACGAGGCGGCAGATTGTGTTTATCAACAAAGCCCTCATAAACGCCTTCGAACTGCGCATTCACCCCATTTTTGAACGCCTCCAAAATCGCTTCTTTTACCTCGATGTTAGCTTTCCAATTTCCATCCTCGGTTGGGATAGCAGAGCGAACGGTTCCATCTTCAAGTTGATCTAAAATTTCTTCGTGAGTCATGTTTTTAATAGCAAAGGTTCAGTCGCATGAATGCGCAGAGTTTTTGGTGAGTCTCAAAGATAACCTTACTCACTCACTAATCTCAAAAGAAACCATTAATTCGTTTATTTTTCCATAGAATTTTTGTTCGTTGCCCTTCATCTATTTCAGTGCTACTATTGCCACCAAATATTAATCAACAGCAGGAAAATGACCCGACCATTTAATGTGTTCCAAATCCTTATTTTCTCCATCGTTTTCTTTACTGCTTGCAATCAAAGTGAACAAAAAATGAATCATTCAACAGAATGGAAACTTGTATGGGCCGACGAATTTGAAAGTGAAACACTAAACCCAGAAAACTGGAATCGGCAAGTGGTTCGGGCAGGTCGTTTTAACGACGAATGGCAGCGATATACCGATAGTGGGGAAAATGCCTACATCGAAGATAGTAAGCTGGTTCTTCGTGCTATTCACGAATCCAACGAACATGGCGTAAATCAATACACATCAGCACGTTTAAATACCGCCGGAAAGCAAAGTTTTAAATACGGTAAGATTGCAGCTCGCATTAAGTTACCTGATGGTGAAGGAATCTGGCCGGCTTTCTGGATGCTTGGCACCAACATTAACGAAAACGGAGGCGACACCCCTTGGCCCCAATCCGGAGAGATTGACATTTTAGAAATGTATGGTTCAAAAGATCCGGCTGTTGTTGAAGCTAACATCCACTATGCCAACGAAAATAACGAGCACGCAATGATGGGAGCCATAGATTACAAACTGCCCATGGGTAAATTTTCTGATGATTTCCATGTTTTTGAACTGGAATGGACCGCGGATTCACTCAAGTGGTTGGTTGATGGTAATCAATATGCGTCCACCCCAATCACCGACGAGGTGTATTCCGAATTTCATAACGATTACTTTATACTTTTGAATATTGCTGTTGGCGGAACCTGGGCAGGTCGTCCGGATGACACCACGCCATTTCCGGTTCACATGTATGTTGATTGGATTCGTTATTATCAAAAAGGTGAATAACATTAAAGCAACTACATCATGAATAAATACGGACTTCAAGGCGCATTAAAAGCCAAAGCAGGAAAAGTAGAGAATCTGGCAAAAATATTGTTAAAAGCCGCCGAAATGATGTCGACGGCGAAAGGATGTAATATGTATTTAATAAGTTTGGATGCTGAAAAAAACGATTTGGTCTGGGTTACCGAAGTGTGGGATTCCAAAGAAGATCACGATAATTCGTTGCAGATAGATGGCGTTCGTGAGTTGATTTCTACCGCTATGCCACTGTTAGATGGTAATCCACAAAAAGGTCAACAATTAAAGATTTTAGGTGGGTATGGGTTCTGATAATACAACGGAGAAAGTGATTATCAGGGAAGCAAAAGAACACGAGTTTGAAACCATTGGCTCGTTAATGGTTGCAGTGTATTCGAACTTGGATGGGTTCTTTGACCCCGAAGAGCAACCAAAATATTATCAAATGCTACAAAATGTGGGTGAGTTGACCAAACAACCGCATACGAAACTATATGTGGCCGTTGTGAAAGAACAAATCGCCGGAGCGGTTATTTATTTTAGCGACATGAGTGTGTACGGGTCGGGAGGAACGGCTACACAAATTAAGAATGCTTCCGGATTTCGGCTATTGGCTGTTGATTCAGCCTTTCGAGGACAGGGAATTGGAAACATTATGATAAATGCCTGCATCAACCAAGCAAAAGCAGATCAAAATCAACAAATGATCATCCACACTACAGAAGCCATGAAAATTGCCTGGGGTATGTACGAACGCATCGGATTTGAACGTTATGTCGACATCGATTTTAGCCAACAAGGGTTTCCAGTCTACGGGTTTAAACTCGAACTAACTTAACATCCACATTTTCGGACTACTATGTACTTTGTTTACCTACTACTCACACTTACGAGTGTTTTTCCATATTTAGAATGGACAGATTTAAATCATTTGCCCGAAATCTATTCTGTTGATGGTAGTTTCACTTACGAAGAGCTGGCAGATACAACTCATATGCAAAAAATTCTGGAACATGATCACTTCAGTATTAAAAAGAATTCTGAGTTTACCTATATCGCTATTCGATCAAATTCATTCACCATTTTAAATGCTTATATCATCGATCCCGAGTATTTGAAAGTCTTTCATGCCTCTGCCGCTTTGGGTGAAATTAACTATGAATCAACTGGTACTATGTATCGAACAGAATCGGAAGCGTTTGAATGGATTTACCGTGATCCTACCTCGTGGGGAGATGATTTACACCCTAACGGGGTTACTTCGATCCACGATTTCTATGCACGTTTTGGGTGGATGTCGAACACCTACAGCATGGGTTCTTATCGCGAGTATGAGATGATTATTGATAATGCACACTTTAATAAAAGCAGCAAATTGGTACTTAGTTTTTCATCAACTATTGACGGTGAACGTGCGGTCAGATTTTTTAAAGATGGTGAAATAACTTCAATTACCGGTGATTCTGAAGTAGATCTTCAATTACACAATGGGAATGTAGAGCAGCGTATCTCGGTAATGAAATAAACACATTCATTTAGTTTGCTACCAAAGAATGAAATGTTTGGTTAGCATTTTCAACTACCAGAATTGAGTAGTATTATCTGGAATGAATATTTCCTTACGCAGAGCCGAACCCGAAGATTTAGATGAGCTACAAGCTCTTTTTGTAGATACCATTAACAGTACATGTTCGAGTGATTACTCGACAGATCAGATTGAAGCGTGGACTTCAACCATCGAAAATAAAGATCGATGGAACCGATTAATCACTTATCAACATTCAATTGTTGCCACTCTAGATGATGAAATTGTTGGTTTAGCAGCCTTAGATAATGGCGATTATCTGGATTTTTTGTACGTGCATAAAGATCACCAAAGAAAAGGAATCGCTACAGAATTGTATGATGCTCTGAAATTGGAATCGCTACGTCTAGGATTCTATAAATTACAAGCTGATGTAAGTATTACCGCACGCCCTTTTTTCGAAGCAAAAGGCTTTGAAGAAATCAAAGAAAACCGAAAAGATGTTAACGGGGTTGAACTGAAAAACTATCGGATGCAAGAAGTTTGATTTAGTTTAAGCTTTTGAACCATTGATTAATTTTCCGATCGGCTTCAATGAGCGCCTCTTCGGTTTCGTTGGATAAATCTTGCTTAACCAAAGGCAGACGAACTTGATCAGAATTAATCCACCCTTTGTGAAATAACAGGGCTTTTACCGGAGTTGGACTTGGAGCATCGAAAAGTAAATCAACGCAGGCTACCCAATACTCAAAAAGCTCTTCCGATTTATTTTTAAAGGCTAATTGCAGGTACTTTTTTGTTTGAGAAGGCCACGCATTCGACGCCACAGAAACATGTCCCACAGCTCCCAGTGCTGTGAATTCTTTTATCAGATTGTCATCGCCGCAATACAATGGCGCATCAGGAGCTGCATCGCGAAAAGCTGAAAACTCCTCAATACTTCCACTCGCTTCTTTTAGCCCCATATAATTGCCAAATTCACTGAACAATCTTGCGGGTACTTCGGGATGCATTTTTACACCCGCTCTCGAAGGCACATTGTAAATCATGCACGGCGTATCGGTTTCAACCATCAGCGATTTGAACCAGGAATATTGCCCCTCTTTTCCTGGTTTTGCATAAATCGGGTTTACAAGAAGCAACGCATCTACGTTTTGATCGTTGCAAAACTTAATGAATTCGATTTGAGCTTCGAGATTGAATCCACCTATTCCAACCATTACCGGAACTACCAACTGTAGTGATTTCGTAAACTTTACGATCTCTTCTTTTTCTTCGGATGTCAGATTTAATCCTTCGCCGGTGCTTCCCAATATAAGCACACCATTACCCGCAATTTCCTGCTCTTTCAGCACTGATTCCAAGCTCCCGAAATCGATTTCAGCATAGTCGTTCATTGGGGTTACGACGGCAGTCCAAAGTGGAAAATCTGTGGTCATGATGTGATTTTAGTTACAGTATCAAAAAGTTCACCAAAGGTATGCACTCCTTCACTCAAATGCTGATTTGACACCAATTGTTCCGCCGCCCAAATCGCGCCCTCCGCAAAAATTGACCGGTCGAGCGCATCATGCTTTAGCGTGATTTCTTCGGTTGCTGTTTTAATGGTGAGTTCGTGGATTCCATTTACATCTCCAACGCGTTCCGAAGTAATCTCAGCCGGTTTGTTCAGCCATTCTTTCCAGGAAATTGCCGTACCGCTGGGAGCATCTTTTTTGTGGATGTGATGCACTTCATGAATCGAAAATTCCGGTTGTTTTAATACATCCGCTCCAGCACTCATGCTTTCAATTGCTTTGCGGATCAGATTCATTCCCAAACTAAAATTGTTGGCCAAAACCCAACGTGTTCGCATGGTTTGCACTTTTCGATTCAGATCTTCTGGCCATTCATAGCCTGTGCTTCCCCATGCAGCGAGAGTACCGGAAGCCAAAACCATATCCAACAGTTCAGGTACAGCATCGCCCGGTACGAAAATGATCACCACATCTGCTTTTTTGAGTTTCTCTACCGTTGGCGGATTTGTTTCATCGAAGGCATCTAGCAAACGATCGCCCAGCATTTCTACAACTCTACTGCCCGTTTTTCCTGTTCCGATTACTGAGACTTTCATGGGTTAAATTAGTTTTGAGGAGTGAGGAGTGAGGTTTGAGGAATGAGGTAACACTATTTAATTTCGACAAATAGATTGCGCAATTTGATGCTACTATTATTGAAAAAAAATTAGCCTATTTTCGTGCAATCATTAAAGAAATGTATCACCCAATGTGCCTAGGATTTTGATTTTAATCAAAAAGAAACTTGTTCAATTCGGTAACTCGTGGTACGCAAAATTCCGGAAGCTATAGCTTCATTTTCATAAAATTCTGAAGTCTCAAAGTTATATAAATCCATTGAAATTCCGTTAAATGAGTATTCAATTTTATTTGAAGTCATAATGAATTCTTTTGATTCCAAAATGCTCAAATACAATAAATCACCCATTTGATAATTAATTCCAATAAATTCTGATCTTTCTATAACAGAATCATAAAAGTAATTTATAGACATGAACTCTTCAGGTAGTGTGTTACTATTACCAATTGTTACATTATCTGAGTTATGTGCAAGAATTATAATGGTAAAGTACTGTTCAGAATTTTCAGCTATTAAAAATACTTGAATATTCTGAAATTCTATATATCTATTATTAATAGATATATTAGCTTTATCAGTATTTAAAACTTCAGTGAATTGAGTAACTTCTCTCACTGAAAATTCATTAGTGTCAGAAAATAAGATTTCCCGGATATTTGAGAAGTTGGTAAACGTAGCGCGTTCGCTGAATTGATTTATTGGAGAAGTCGTGACCCCAATATCACCACCACTACAGCTAATCACGAAAAAAAGACTTATTAGTACAAGATTTTTCAAAACGTAAAACCAAGTCGAAACATGTTATTATATGTAGTACCCAGTTGAAAACTGGAACCTCCTTTTTCTGGTTCACCTACTTCGTCCCCATCAACTTTAACCTTTATATCAGAGAAATGAGTGTAAATAAGACCATACCCAAGTTCTACGCCCAGATATAAATTCTTTACTATGTAGTAGTCCGCACCAATTAGAAAGTTACCACCAATTTGGAGGTAGGCTTGTTCTGATCCAACATTATCGATTGCTCCTGAAATTTGTAAATCTTGAGAATCTGATTTGTCTTTATACCAAGAAAACTTAGCTCCAAAAAGCCCTTCAAATCCGGTATAAGCACTAAATCTATCAGTAATATCTCTATGCTTTTCAGTACCCGGCGCAAACTGTATTTCTACTACATTCTGAGTTACATCTTCAGCAGGACTTTGAATCCTTGTATTTAAAGTAAATCCATATCTGTTAACTCTATTACTTTCAATAAACGAGCGAATCTTTATCCGATCTACTCTTATTGGGCTAGATGAAAATGGAGCTGTATTTATCTCTATCGCTTTTTGACCGGGTTTTGCCTTTATATCATTTTCTTGGGCTGAAGCTGATAATGTAATTCCAAGTACTAGGAACAAGCTTAAAATAGATTTCATATTAAAACTCATACATAAGGTTAGATGATTAATTTTCCTCAAATATATATCATTCAATAAACTTTTTATGGATTAATTGAACAATTTCTTCTGCTTTATCCTCATCTACCAAAAAGCACAAATTATAGGCGGAAGCTCCATGGCAAACTAAGCGGATATTATACTCCTTCAACAAGTTAAAAAGCTGCCCACTAATTCCTGATGTAACATTCAATCGATTTCCGATTAGTGCAATCAAGGACAGGTTCTTTTCCACTTCTACATCGCAAAACTCATTGAGTTGACGATATACTTTCTCGGTAAGCTCTACTTTGTTGGATGCTTTCACCGCGGTATCTAAGGTGAGCGACACACTAACTTCGGAGGTTGTCACCAAATCCACAGAAATTTTATTCTCTGCCAACACACTAAATAACTTCGCCAAAAATCCATGCTGATGGAGCATATCCAGGCTTTTTACGGTAAGCAGTGTTTGATCTTTCCTAAGTGATATTGCCCGAACTACCGGTTCTTTCTCTGTTTTAGTCACCACAAAAGTACCCGGAATTTCAGGGCGTTTACTATCGGCCACCCGAACTTTGATTCCAGATCGCATCGCTGGTTTTAGCGTTGCAGGATGAAGAACCTTTCCCCCAAACACCGAAAGCTCTGCGGCTTCATCGAAGGTGATTTCCGGAATTGGTTTTGCCTTGCTAACCAAACGTGGATCGGTGGTGTATACGCCGGCAACATCGGTCCAAATTTCCAATTGATCGGCACCAACTGCTTCAGCAAAAAGTGCGGCAGAGAAATCGCTCCCGCCTCTCCCCAGTGTTGTGGTGCTGCCGAAAATATCTGAGCCGATAAATCCTTGTGTCAGGAACACGGCATCGCCCGTTATAAATTGATCCGCCTTTTTCTTAATCATCGCCAAATCTGGAGCGGCATTACCGAAGGTTGAATCGGTTTTGATAATCTTCCGTGCATCCAACCAATCCGCTTTTATTCCATGCTGCTTAAGCACTTCAGTAAAAATGCGTGTGCTCATCAATTCGCCGAATGCATACAATTTATCTTTCCAGCGTTTATCTCGTCCAAATTGCTCTAAATGTGCTCTCAGTTCGGATAGCTGCCGCTGAAGTGTGGATATCAGGACTTTTCGGTTTTCAAGATTCGAGATGATGGTTAGGTGTCGATTCTCGATATCATGAATCAATTGTTCACGCTCGGTTGAACTAAGACTTGGACTTTCCAGTGCTACCAAATCGTTAGTAGTGCCCGACGTGGCACTGATTACAATCAGCTTACGATCGGGATTATCTGCAACAATACTTGCACTGTGCACCATAGCATCGAAAGTTCCGACGCTGGTGCCACCAAATTTTGAAACGATCATAATGAAAGAGTGAAATTGTGATGAATCCCCAAAATAATGAGAGTTTAGATGAATCCATTATGTATTTTTGAGATATAAAAAAATCAAAACTCAACTTTTCAACAGCATGCGCTTCATAAACTTATTGTTTCTTTCAGCTTTTCTTTTGCACTGTAGCGGTGCATCTATCAACAATGTGGATGAGGCAAATAAACGCCTTGATCAGATTGAACAAGCCGAAAATGCTGAAATTGCTCAACAGCTGGCCAACGAACTCTGGCAAGAACTAGCTGTGGCTGATCAGATACCATTCACAAGCGATTCTACGGTCATTTTTTTATATAAAGGAGATGCCGAATCGGTGCGTTGGAATGGAGATTTTAACAGCTGGGGCGGCAATAAATCGATTCAAATTGTGGGTGAGCAAATTGGCAACACCAATTTATGGGCAGCAACGGCTAGCTTCCCTCCCGACGCCCGTCTTGATTACAAATTAACTATCAACGAAGCAGACTGGATTTTAGATCCTGCAAATCCACATCGCCAGTGGAGCGGGTTTGGACCAAATTCGGAACTTCGAATGCCTGATTACGAAACGGAGCCTCTTACATTCCGATCTCCTGATACTGATAATGGATTGCTTTGGGAACCTGTGACAATGAACAGTAAGCATTTGGGTTACGATATTGATTATCAGGTTTACATTCCGGATGGTTATGAAGCTGCGGAAAATGTACCAGTGATTTACGTTACCGACGGACAAGAATACAGCGATGACAATTTGGGTGCGATGGTGGTTGTGCTGGATAACTTAATCGACCAAGGGAAAATTGAACCCGTTTTGGCTGTGTTTGTGAACCCACTCGATCCGTCAAATCCCGATCTTAACCGCAGAATGGATGAAATGGGAAATAACGAAGACTACCTAAATTTCTTTGCTGATGAACTCATCCCAACTATCGAAAATGAATACAAAGCATCACCTGTTAAAAGTGATCGGGCAATTTTAGGGACTTCTCTTGGCGGATTAAATGCCACTTATTTTACTTTTTCACGCCCTGATCTTTTTGGAAACGTTGCCATTCAAGCGCCTGCATTTTGGTACAGAGAAGAGATTTACGATCTGGTTAAAGAAACCGAAGTGGATGAGTTAAATATCTACATGAGTGTGGGAACTATTGGTGATAACACCATCGATGCCCGAACCATGAAAACGATATTCGAGGAAAAAGGACTCGATTTCACTTATTTAGAAGTTAACGAAGGCCACTCCTGGGGCGCCTGGCGAACCCAACTCGATGATATTTTAATACAGTTCTTTGGCGACTAAGAGTGTTACAAAGTTACTCAGTGACAGAGTTCCAAAGGGACTAAGGGACTAAGGGACTAAGGGACTAAGGGACTAAGGGACTAAGGGACTAAGGGACTAAGGGACTAAGTGGAATTACAACAAAAAAGTAGACGATTAGTTAAGGGTGATTAAGCGGCTTGTGTTTGGGTTAGTTGTTGTTGTTTTTCAAAGGGAGTTTGATAATCTAGGGCTGAGTGGAGCCGTTTTCGATT
>JAXMOK010000023.1:0-5258 GCA_034669965.1 Balneolaceae bacterium
TTGATCCTTTGATCCTTTGATCCTTTGATCCTTTGATCCTTTGATCCTTTGATCCTTTGATCCTTTGATCCTTTGATCCTTTGATCCTTTGATCCTTTGATCCTTTGATCCTTTGATCCTTTGATCCACAACTAAATCATCAAGAAAAAGCGAATATCAGAGATATGGAAATTAAAAAAGTAGCAGTAATTGGCGGCGGAACGATGGGAAATGGAATTACGCATGTATTTGCGATGAATGGCATTCCCGTAAATTTGATCGAGACCAAGCAAGAATTTGCAGATCGTGCCATGGCTACCATCGATAAAAACCTCGAGCGAATGGTGCAAAAAGAAAAGATTACTGCCGAGCAAAAAGTAGCTACACTCAATAGCATTCAGGTTTTTTTGGATGTTGCAGAAGGTGTAAAAGGCGTTGATTTAGTGGTTGAGGCTGTACCCGAAAACTTAGACATCAAAAAAGCAGTGTGGAGCGCCGTTGACGCTGCAGCTCCCGAACACACCATTTTTGCGAGTAACACATCCTCCATTTCGATTACAAAACTTGCTGCTCTAACCCGTCGGCCTGAGAAGTTTATTGGTATGCACTTCTTTAATCCTGTACCGGTGATGAAACTCGTTGAAATTGTACGAGGATTAGAAACCAGTAACGAAACCTATGATGTGGTTGAGGCTACTTCCAAAGTACTCGCTAAAGTTCCGGTACCAGTAAACGATATGCCTGGTTTCGTCAGCAATCGAGTATTGATGCCGATGATCAACGAAGCGATTTTTGCCGTGTACGAAGGCGTGGCAACTCCAGAGCACGTGGATGAAGTTATGAAACTAGGTATGGCGCATCCAATGGGGCCACTTCGTCTTGCTGATTTTATTGGGCTGGATGTTTGCCTGGATATCCTAAATGTGCTGTATGATGGATTCAAAGATCCAAAATACCGACCATGTCCATTACTAATCAAAATGGTAGACGCGGGAAAACTCGGAAACAAAACCGGTGCCGGTTTCTATTCGTATTGATATCAGGTAAATGCCACAAAAGAACAATTAAATGTTAAGTGTTAAATGTTAAGTATTAAGTGTTAAGTGTTAAGTGTTAAATGTTGAATTTAGACTCGACACGAAAGCACAAAACAGGGAAAAAGAATATTGAAGCCATTTGCGAGGAGCCCGCGACGAAGCAATCTCGGGATCTAGTTTCTACCTTCAAGTTTATTATAGAGATCACTTCGTTCCGTTCGTGAATGGTTCGTTGAATTGGTTAATGGTTATTGGTTGCCGAAATCTGACTCCTTTCTCCTGATTCCTAACTTCTTTTCGCCACGAAAGCACGAAACCACGGAAAAAGAATATTGAAGCCATTTGCGAGGAGCCTGCGACAAAGCAATCTCAGTATCTTGTATCTACCTTCAAGTTTATTATAGAGATCACTTCGCTCCGCTCGTGAATGTTCCTTTCTCCTTTCTCCTTTCTCCTTGTTCCTGACTCCTGAATATTGCTTGTTGGATATTGAGTTTTGAAAACAGATGGGTGAGCCTGTCTGACCCACCGAATATGTGCCCTCGAGCTCCAGAGGGAGCGTGAGAAAAGATTATAAAAGCCTCATGAATTATTCTGTGGCTTATTCACTTTATAGACTTGTGGAATGGTCGATAACACATTCTGTATAAAATAATAGTTATTAAAGTAAGGAATTTTTGGAGTGTTATATACGCTTTATTACATTCATAGCTTTAATTCACTCACTTGAAAAAAAGGGTCTATGAAACAAATTTTACTATTATTGGGGATAAGTTTGTGCTTTTTTGGGACGAGCTTTGGGCAAACTGTAATTTATTCCGAAAATTTCACAAGTCAGGATGGAAAAGGTGCCACAGGAACCAGTTTTGAAGGTGGAACTACTACTTATGATACAACCGGTGTTAGCTGGACAATCAATGTAGGTACTACATTAGAAACCGATGGTACTACCAATCAATTTGAAGTCGTTTCAGGAGTTTTTACAGGAAAAGATGTGGATGGTAGTGCGTATTGGTTTTCACCTGAAATCAATGTAACCAGTTATACTGCGATTAATATTTCAGTCGATTTGGGTATACTTGGAAACGGAGCGAATTCTTCCGGTGAAAATGTTACTGTGTATTATACGCTAAACCCTTCTGCAGGAAGCCCAACCTATTCAACCGCTGAAAGTTTTACTGATGCAAATGATTCAGAACTTCCAAAAACGGTAAGTGTGAGTAATATTGATGTATCATCTACTAACGAATTTGGGATCAGAATAGAAATCGACGCCAATGGAACAGGCGATGGATTTACTTTTGATAACATCAGTGTTGTAGAATACTCGGTAAAAGCAGAGCCATCAAATCATCCAACTTCGTTTACAGCAACAACTGATGGATATTTTGAAATTGATCTATCATGGACCGATGCTACAGGCGCTGTTGTTCCCGATGGGTACTTGGTAAAAGCATCTGAGACTAGTTACGCAGCAATTAGCAATCCTGTAGATGGTACTGCTGAAGCCGATGATAGTGACGCAAGTGATGGTTCAGGTATCTTAAATATTTCAAGTGGTAATCAATCTGCATCATTTTCAGGATTAGATGACAACACCCAATACTTCTTTAAAATTTATTCTTACACAAACTCAGATTCAGATATCGACTATAAAACGGATGGTACAATCGCTACTGCTACTGCAACTACCGACGAAGCTCCAGAAATCGTTTTAAATGAGTTTTTAGCCGATCCGGATGGCACAACCGGTGACGCAAATGGAGATGGAACAGTTAATACAACTGCAGATGAATTTGTAGAATTTGTGAACAAAGGCACCACTGATATTGATATTTCCAGTTGGACTATTTCGGATGGTAGTGGAGTTCAACATACTTTTGCTGCTTCAACAACTTTAAAACCTTCACAAGCTGTTATCGTTTTTGGAGGTGGTACTCCAACAGGTGATTTCGGTGATGCATTAGTCTTTACTACTAGCGGTTTGAGTTTAAACAACGGTGGCGATTCTATAATTCTAAAAAATAATTCAGGTAATACTGTCTTAACTTATACCTATGGTAGTGAAGGAGGAAACAATGAATCAATTACAAGAAGTCCGGATTTAACAGGATCCTTTACCGCACATAAGACGGCAGATACCGGCGATGCTTCCTCGTATTCACCCGGAACCAAATTGGATGGTACCACATTTCAACCATCTGTAAGTATAACTGGTGCTGAAGGCTGGAGAATGATGTCTACACCAAACTCAAATAACACCTACGATGACTTGCTGGGTGACTTATGGACACAAGGAATTGGTACAGGTGCCGATGCCACCAATGGTACAGCTAATGTACAGTTATACAACACCAGCACCGATAATTTTGCTGCTGCCACTGATTTAACAGCAAATATGACAGCCGGTGTTGGCTTTCTCGTATATGTGTATAGTGATGATGATTACAATAATAGTGTTGCAAATGCTGGCTTTCCAAAATTACTATCAGTTTTTGGAACGGAAAATTCAGGAACCATTACACCTACTTTAAATGATGGTGCCGATGCCTGGACCTTGGTGGGTAATCCATATGCATCAACAATTGATTGGGATTTAGTAGGTAAAACCGAAGTTACCGGAACCGTATATGTGTACGATCACAGCTATGGTACTCCAAGTGGTTCTGATGTTGCAGCTTCCGGTTCTGCGGGAAGTTACCGAGTTTGGAATGGCTCGACAGGCTCGCTCACCGATGGCTTAATTACACCCTTTCAGGGATTTTGGGTACAAAATGCGTCTAGCGTTACCAGTCCTTCTCTCTCTATTGAAGAAGCAGATAAATCTTCAGGGGGTACTTTTTATAAAGGTGTAGTTCCTTCAACAATAGCTTTGAATGCAGAAATGAATGGTTTAAAAAATGATACCTATTTTTCTTTCAATGAATCGGGTGACCTCGGAAAAGATAATTTTGACGGCTATGAGTTAGTGCCACTGGACTTTGCCGATTATCTAAGCCTAAGCACGGGCATAGATGGGGAGAGTTTCGACATCAACAATTTGCCTAAAGATTTAAATGAATCGGTAGAAATTGCACTTCAAGTAGCTGCTTTCCATGCGGATACAGATGAAATTGCATGGGTACCAATGTCAGGTGAGGTTAGCCTTAGCTGGCCAATGATGAGTGCCATTCCTGATGGATGGTCTATAGAACTTAAAGATTACGACACTGGTACCAGCATCGATTTAATGATGGAATCTTCATACACTTTTATTCTTGAAGCGACAGAAACGAAAACTAAGGCAAATAAGGCTTATTCAGCTTTGACACCAATTTCTGTTACAATAGAAGAAACCAACGATACAGGTAGATTTGCGATTGTAATAACGCCATCGACCGCCGTTACTAACGAATCTGAAGAATCACCGGCAGCCTTTACCTTGGAGCAAAACTATCCGAACCCGTTTAACCCAAGCACTACGATTTCTTATAGCGTGCAAAAAGCAGGCCCGGTAAACATCAGCGTGTACAATTTGATGGGGCAAAAAGTAGCCACCTTAGTTAACGAGACGAAATCAGCGGGGCAGTACAATGTTCGCTGGAATGCAGCAGGAGCCGCCTCCGGCATGTACTACTATCGCCTGGAAGCAGGTGGGCAAACTATTACCCGAAAAATGACTCTTATAAAATAATAAATAGTGCAAAGTGTTGAGTTTTGAGTTAACCCCTCACTCAAAACTCATTACTCACAACTCAAAACTTTTTTTCAACATGAAATTTCCGATTCAACTTTTATTTAGCGTTTTCTTAGTTTTAATAATGGTAACCCTTGTTCACGCTCAACCCGGACTTCCATCTGCGCCTTCGCAAGCGCCTATTGATGGCGGACTGAGTTTACTGGCTGCTGCCGGTGGCGCGTACGCGATCAAAAAGCTGCGCGACAAGAATAAGGGCGAAGAAGAGAATATCGACCTTTAACCATTCGCAATTTACGGTTCCTGAGAAAACCTTGGGCATAGATTCGGTGGGGTTCGACAAGCTCCCCCACCTTTAAATAACAGATTTAGAAAAGCTCTTTGCCGAAAGGTGAGGAGCTTTTTCAATATGCAATAGGCAACACTCAACAAACAATAATCAGGACTCACCTTCCAATAACGATAATCATTCACGAGCGGAGCGAAGTGATCTCTATAATAAGGTTGAAGGTTGATATAAGATACTGAGATTGCTTCGTCGCAGGCTCCTCGCAAATGGCTTCAAT